>NZ_JAJJWI010000046.1 GCF_020907275.1 Pontibacter silvestris
CAGTAGATGTGCTGATAACGGACAAAGGTCTAAATTTGCTTCAGGATATAGATAGACAGGAAATTGTGCACTTTGCAGATATTGCTAAACTGACTGATAAGGAAGCGCAACAATTAAACAGCCTGTTAGATAAAATCAGAAAATAAAACAGAAATAAAAATCAACTAACCTATTAATTTAAAAATCATTATGAAAAGAACAGCTATCCTGGCTTCATTTGCAGCAACGTTTTTATTCGCAGCTTGTAACAATAACGCTGGCGAAAGCACAGCCGAAGCTACTACAGAAGAAGTAACAACTGAAGCTAGTGCTGCTACTGGCGAGGGAGAAGTTTACAATGTAGTGCCAGCCCAAAGTGAGGTAACCTGGAATGGTAAAAAAGTAGCCGGAGAGCATTCTGGAAACATTGAAATGCAAGGTGGTGAACTGACTGTTGCTGATGGCGAAGTAACTGGTGGTACTTTCACTATTGACATGGCCTCTATCACAAACACTGACATTACGGATGAAGAGCAGAATGGTAAACTGGTAGGCCACCTGAAGTCTGATGATTTCTTTGGTGTAGAGAAATATCCGACAGCTACTTTCACTATCACAAGCATTTCTCCTATTGAAGGTGCCGTTGCAGGACAGCCAAACTATAACGTAGAAGGCGACCTCACTATCAAAGACAAAACAAATAAGGTAAGCTTCCCGGCTACTGTTTCTGTTAATGATAACGTAGCTACTGCTAAAGCTGATGTAACGGTAGACCGTGCGAAATATGATGTTCGGTATGGCTCAAACAGCTTCTTCGATAACTTAGGCGATAAAGCTATCGAAGATGAGTTTACAGTTTCTTTTGACCTTACTGCTCAGAAGTAGTAACTGGTAGTAACACAAATAAAAACGCTCTGTGTCTGGCTTCAGATACAGAGCGTTTTTATTTGTGTTAAATATTTTGAAAGTAATGCCTACTTTCGTGCAAATTTCTGGCACATGTTTTCATTTGTATCCATTTTAAAGTACAACTTTAGCTACCTGATAATAATTGTTGTTGCCTTTCTGGTTGCTTGTTCTCAGGAAAAAGAACCTGATGCTCACAAAATAATAGGAGAGGCTGTTACAGCTCATGGGGGAGACAACTATAAACAGGGCGTGATAACATTTCGACAGGGCAGTAGCATTTACCGGCTGCTACGCCACGATGATGCCTTTGTTTACAGCCGAACTTCCACAGATGCTGTTGGGCAACGTGTACACGATGTGCTACGCAACAGTGGGTTTACGAGAACCATAAATGACATAGAGCAGGAGCTGTCTGAAAAGGAAGAGCAGGAGTACAGTGTTGACCTACAAGCGTTAGTAGATTTGGTTCTTTTGCCTTATGGACTGAGCAGTGCTGCTCTTAAAAAAGAGTATTTAGGAGAAGCTCTTGTAAATGAAGAACCATATTATAAAGTGCGTATTGTTACCGAAGGAGAAGGTAAGGCACATAGGGAATATGTATGTTGGTTTCATAAACGACGGCATGTGCTGGAATATGTAGCCAATGCCATTGCGGAAGACAACAATGGGCGCTATTTTCGGAAGGCAGTAAATGCACGGGAAGAGGGAGGCATACGTTTTCAGGATTATATAGATTACTCTGCTCCTACATCTCTGCCGCTGGAGCGCTACGATAAAGCCTTTGAGGCAGGCAAACTGGAAAGTGTGTCAGAAATCGTGTTGCAGGATATTCAGGTAGGGCAATTGCCTCAATTATAGTTTATTCGACAAAGAGGCTTTCCTTACTGACGAAGTGAGCTTTGCTTAATCTGTGACAAACTCTTCTGGCAGAGTTACTGGAAGAGGATGTTTTCTGCCGTGGATTTGCCGCAGAAACTCATCCAGTTCTATTTTGTACTCCAGGTGATAATCTTCGTGCAGGTTTTTACGGATAAGGTGTATGGTTCTTAACAGCAGACGTGCCGTGGCCGTATAAAAGCCTTTATAATAGCTGTCGAACTGCCCGGTGTAGTTGCTGAAAATAAGGCGAAGCGTGTACAGGTGCAGTTCCACTTCCGTTTTAGCGTCTTTGGTTATGCGTTTAGCACGGGCAATTTCTTTAATGGCTTTACGTAATGCTTTGGTGATTGCTTTTGTCAGGCTGCGGCCAGTGGCATTGAGCAGCAGTTCATGTATCACATTTTCACTACGCTCCCGCACCTCCTCCAAAGTTACCTCTTCTAATAGTTCAAAAGAGAGTATGTCATAGAGTTCTGCATCGCGGCGGGCTGCTTTTAAAATAAGTGCCTCTTTTTCTTTATCAGAAAGTTGACGTACAGCTTGGCGAAAGGCCGGGGAAATGGCTGGCATATATTAATCCGGTAGATTTTGTAGGTCCAGCAGGTCTTGTTGGCGAGCTGTAGCTTTTTTGTTTCGTTTAAGGTCTTTCAGGCTGATAAAGTTAGCTATAGTATCGCCATAAGGAATTTCTATTTTGTTTTTCCAGCAAGAGTCAAAATCAACACCCGTCAGGCCTGTGGCTAGGTCTATACGGTTTGGCGGGTAACCTAGTTGAACAACGACACCGGCAGTTGTCAAATCCTCTAAATTCACTTCTGTATCATCGCAGCCAAACTTCTGTAATGCATTAAGAACATTAACGGCATTTTCAGGAGTGGGATTCACCCAAATATCAATATCGCCTGTATAGCGAGGGTAACCATATAGGGCCACCGCATAGCCACCTGCTATAATGTATTCGGCATGGCAGGTGTTTAACAATTTTACAAATTCTTTAAAGTCCTGTGTCAGCTCCATCTTTACTAATAAGTCATACTGCCTGCGTAGCTGCTCGAGGGCGGCAAGGCGAACCTCAGGAGACTGGGCAAGCCAATATTTTAAGTCATTGTTGCTGTCCGACAATTTTTTTCTGTTTACTGCTCTGCCTGTCGGGTGCTGCAGAGCGGCACTTGCTTTTTTAGTCAAATCTGGGGCTTATCAAAGATTAAACAACCCGCTATCAAAGCAGCAAAAAGAAGTTTCAGCATTACGTTAGCTAATGCTGTATCCCAAAAGTAATTGTTTTATGCCTTTTCATCAATCTGTCTGAGAAAATTTATTTTATTGAGAATCTACTGGTTTTTAAATAAATGGTATATAAAATAAAGGGGTGATTGTGTAAAAGCAGCTTTAAATGTGAATTATGTCTGCGAAATTAACAGGGGAATCATAAAAATGTATTTTAACAGTGATGTGCTGTTATAGCAAAAGCATGTTTATCCTGCCTTCCGGAAAAGAGAGCTGAAACTGCTGGAAATAGATATGAACAGGTGATTAAAACGGAATTTGAAAGCAGTATTTTTTGTTATGAATATCTGAAAGAAGCTTCAGTTGCTGTTTTTTTATACTAAGGCAAACCCTTCTGAATGTGCTTATAAATTCTTAATTTTGTATTATGAATTGGGATACTGAAATTTTACACCAGGAAGAAGTAGAGGTACTTGAAGAAAGTACAGACCTACGGAATCTTGTAGTATATAACGACGACGTTAATACGTTCGATCATGTGATTAATACGCTTATAAAAGTGTGCGGACATTCGGTGGAACAAGCGGAGCAGTGTACGTGGCTTATCCATTATAAAGGTAAATGTACTGTAAAGGTTGGTTCTTTCGAAGAACTGTCGGGTATGTGCACGTCCCTGCACGATAAGGATTTATCTGCAGACATTCAATAACAGTAGAGGAGGCTTAATGAATTTTCCGTCGAAGCTGATTGAAAACGCTGTAGAAGAACTGGCCAAGCTGCCAGGTGTGGGACGAAAAACAGCACTAAGGCTGGCGCTGCATTTATTAAAAGAAGAATCAGAGGACACGTTCTCGCTGGCAGAGTCGCTGGTGAAGATGCGGACCGAAGTGAAACATTGTAAGCAGTGCCATAATATCTCTGATACTGAAATATGCAGTATTTGTGCAAACCCGCTTCGTGAGCAAAGCCTGCTCTGTGTAGTAAGCGATATCCGCGATGTAATAGCGATTGAGAACACGGCGCAATACAAAGGGTTGTACCATGTGCTGGGAGGGGTGATTTCTCCTATTGAAGGAATCGGCCCGTCTGATCTGCACATTGACTCGTTATTAGAGCGACTGCCAAACTCTGAGATAAAAGAGGTATTACTAGCCATTAGCCCAACTATGGAAGGCGATACCACTGCCTTTTACCTGACCCGTAAACTCCGTGACCAGAACTTACGCATTACAACCATAGCGCGTGGTGTACCTGTGGGAGGTGAGTTAGAGTATACTGATGAAATTACCTTAGGTCGTAGTATAGTAGAGCGTACGGCTTACGGAAAAGTGTAACTAATCTTTAAAATATTTAGAAGAGGGGGCAGTCTGAAGGCTGTCCTTTTTTGTTGGCAAAAAGGGACGTGTTTAACAATAGTCCGAGCCTGATGTTATTCAGGGCTTGCCTCAGTTGGCTCATGATGCTGTTGTAAATTAGTATTCAAGAATGATAATAGTTTTTAGATCTTCATCATCCTTAGATAATTAGTAAGAGTTTTTTTTAGTATTGCCTATATTCTTGCTGTTTTCCTTTCCTCTTTTGCCACAAATTCCCAATTTGCCGTTTAAGCAACTTAAAGTAAAAGCATTGGTTCAATGCTGGAAGTATGTTGTATAATAAGTAACTTTGAAAGGTAAATTAATAGAAGCACCATGTCTGAAGTAAAAGAGGTGAGTAACATTTTGTCTGACAGAATCTCTGCCCTGTCGGAATCGCAGACAATTGCTATGGCTAAAAAAGCCAGAGAGTTGGCAGCGCAAGGCCACGATGTAATCAATATGAGTTTTGGGGAGCCTGATTTTCAGACGCCGCAATACATAAAAGATGCAGCCAAGAAAGCAATTGATGATGGTTTTACTTTTTATACGCCTGTACCAGGCTACCCGGACCTGCGCCAGGCAATTGTCGATAAGCTGAAACGGGATAATAACCTGGACTATAATATTGACAACATTGTTGTTTCTACTGGTGCGAAACAGTCCATCGCTAACGTGGTGCTTTGCCTTGTAAACCCTGGCGATGAAGTGGTTATATTCTCTCCTTATTGGGTTTCTTATGAGGAAATTGTAAAATTGGCAGAAGGCGTTCCGGTACAGGTACAGGGCTCCTTGGAAAACGACTATAAAGTAACACCTCAGCAACTGGAGGATGCTATTACTTCCAACACTAAACTTATCATGTACTCATCGCCATCTAACCCTACCGGGGCCGTGCTTGATGAGGAAGAACTGCTTGCGCTGGCAGAGGTACTGAAAAAGTACCCTAATGTGTACGTCATGGCAGATGAGATATATGAGTACATTAACTTTGGCGGCAAACATGCCAGCATGGCTGCCATCGATTTTATGAAAGACCGTGTGATTACGGTTAATGGCTTTTCTAAAGGATATGCTATGACGGGCTGGCGTGTTGGCTACATTGCCGCTAACAAAGAGATAGCCTCTGCCTGCGATAAAATGCAAAGCCAGATGACCTCCGGTACAAACTCAATCGCTCAGAAAGCTGCTAAAGCTGCTTTAGAAGGAGGCAAAGAAACTGCCTTGGAGATGTCTGCTGCTTACCTGCGCCGCCGCAACCTGGTGCTGGACCTGATCAGTGAGATACCTGGTTTTAAAACATCTGTACCGGCCGGAGCATTTTATGTTTTTCCGGATGTAAGTTATTACTTTGGAAAGTCTTACAATGGACAAACTATAAACTCTGCTTCTGACCTTAGCCTGTTTATTCTTACTGATGCCTTAGTGGCAGGAGTTAGCGGCGAAGCTTTTGGTGCTCCACAGTGTATTCGTTTTTCTTTCGCTACATCAGACGAGAAAATCACAGAAGCATTGCGCCGCATAAAATCCAGCCTGGAAAAGCTCCAATAATTTAAATGAATCAATTCTCAAGTATAGAAAGCGTTTTTTCTGCTTTCGAAAGTTTGCAAGTGCTTATTATCGGCGATGTGATGATCGACTCGTACCTCTGGGGTAAGTCGACACGCATATCGCCGGAGGCACCTGTACCTATAGTTAATGTGCTGAAGCGGGAGATACGTATGGGAGGCGCTGCCAATGTGGCATTGAACGTACAGGCCATGGGAGCCACTCCGCTACTTTGCTCTGTAATAGGCGATGACAAAGATGGAGGCGACCTGCTCCGGTTAATGGAGGAGAAAGGCTTGTCTGTAGAGGGGATGGTACAAAGCCCGGAGCGCGTTACCACTATCAAACATCGTATTATAGCTGGTGCGCAGCAATTGCTGCGTGTAGATTCTGAGATAGAATACAACCTGGCAGAGCACGAAGAGCGTCACCTGGAGGAGCGCTACCTAAAGCTGTTGGCAAAGGCTGATGTCGTTATTTTTGAGGACTACGATAAAGGCTTGTTTTCAGAGAGAAACATTCAGCGTTTTCTGCAACTGGCCAATGAGCAAAATATCCCATCTGTTGTTGATCCTAAAAAGAAAAATTTCCTTAGTTACACAGGTTGCACGCTGTTTAAACCTAATCTGAAAGAGCTTAAAGAAGGGCTGAAGCTTGACTTTGCTGATGAAAGCCTTCCGGCTTTTGAGGAGGCCGTTGAAGAACTGCAACATCAATTACATACAAGCCAAGTACTTGTAACATTATCTGAAAGAGGTGTTTTTGTAGCCGATGGTGCCGAAAAAACTTATATAGAAGCACATCGTAGGTCTATTTCTGATGTGTCTGGAGCAGGAGACACTGTCATAAGTATTGCTGCGTTATGTATCGCCCTTAAAGCATCTTTGCCCTTTGTTGCCGGGCTAAGTAACCTTGGTGGTGGATTAGTGTGTGAGCAAGTGGGCGTTGTTCCTGTAAACAAGCAAAAGCTGCTGGAGGAGGCGAAGCAAATTGAGCTTTTTGACAAACATGAACACAGAGTCACTCAATAGATTTTTATACGATAGTAAGATGCAGGTGTATACTATTATGCGCCGCTCTACTTATGTACTTACTTTACTCTCGATAGGGCTTCTGATTTATGCACATGGTGTAGTAGAAAGCCCGGTTGTATTGCGTATTCTTTTCTATGCCATTGATGCTATCCTGGCGATATTTGTTGTCATTTACTTGCTGCGGATACTCTATGCTTTTGAGCGGGACAAGTTTCTGCGGCGCACCTGGTTAGAGGGCATATTTATGTCCATTATTCTGATAAATCAGCTAGGCACATATGTATTTGGCGTGCCTGTCGTTTATAATGTCTTTGAAAGTGTGGGCATACCGCTTTCTGTGGAGCTGTACCGGGTCGCTGTGTCGTTGTACATGCTGGTGCTGCTTATAATTGAACTAGTGGAGACAAGGGTGTACCTCAAAACTGTTAAACTACAGCCTTCCACTACCTTTATCCTGAGCTTTATATTGCTGATTCTGATGGGGGCCGGATTGTTTATGCTTCCTAAAATGACCAATGCCCCGGAAGGCATGCGCTTTATTGATGCCTTGTTTATGGCAGCAAGCGCTTCCTGCGTTACCGGGCTGGCTGTAGTAGACCCAGGTACTTATTTTACTTTCGCCGGGCAGATCATATTGCTGATTCTTATACAAATGGGAGGCTTAGGTATACTTACCTTCACTACTTTCTTTGCTTCTCTTATGAGGCAAGGTATAGGCATTAAGCAGCACGTGGCAATGTACGAGTTACTGGACAGCGAATCGTTGTTCAGTGCCAAGAACCTGATGCGGAATCTGATTTTCCTGACATTATCTATTGAGTCGATAGGTGCCGTGTTTATTTTCTTTAACTGGGGACCAGAGGCTGAGTTCGAGAACCTTGGAAACAAGATCTACTTTTCTATCTTTCATGCTATTTCTGCGTTTTGTAACGCGGGTTTCTCTTTGTATCCGGAAGGTTTATATACTCAACCAATCAGAGTGTCTTACCTGCTTCACATTGTAATTACGGTACTAATTATTTTGGGGGGTATAGGGTTTCCGACTATTGTAGATGTGCTGTCGCCAAGATCAATGCGTATGCGTTTGCGTGCTCCGTGGAGGAACTGGAAAATGCTTTCCCGGATTACCATTTATACTTCAGCAGCCCTTATTCTATTGGGTATGGTAGTTTTTTTCCTGCTGGAGTACTTCAACACGTTGTCGCACCTTAATTTTGCAGAGGCGCTGGTAACGTCGTTCTTTCAATCTGTAACTACCCGTACAGCAGGCTTTAATACAGTCGATATGTCGGCACTTACTGTGCCGACGCTCATGTTATTTATTTTCCTGATGTTTATTGGTGCTTCCCCAGGCTCAACGGGTGGTGGTATTAAAACCACAACCTTTACTGTTATTCTTCTGGCTGTGCTGACAACTATACGGGGAAAACGATTTATGGAAATAGGGCACCGGACTATACCACACTCAGTGGCTTACAAAGCCTTTTCAGTGTTTACGTTTGCAGCCATGATCAACATCCTTTTTATCTTTATTCTGTCTATCTCTGATGCTCAGTTTGATATTATGCGGCTTGCTTTTGAACAGGTATCTGCTTTTGCCACTGTTGGGCTTAGTACAGGTATTACGGCAGGTTTATCAGATGTTGGTAAGTGTGTTATTATCTTGTCTATGTATATCGGCAGGGTAGGAACTATTACACTTGCTCTGGCGCTTAGTACAAGGGCAACTACTACAAATTATAAGTATCCGGAAACGCACTTGGTAGTAGGATAATCCTGTTGATGATCGGCATTAGAAGCCTGTTAAAGTTTAGCAATAAAAAAGAGAGGCTTCTTCTAAATACTTAGAAGAAGCCTCTCTTTTTATGCTCGTTGTTAAACAACTAACTATTAATAGTAGCGCCGTATTCTTTTACAGTTTGAATAAAGCATTTTACTTTTTCCGGGTCAGTATCAGGGTAAACACCGTGGCCAAGATTCGCAATATGGCGTTGTGGCCCAAACTCCTTCAGCATTTTAATAGTTTCGTGTTGTATGGTATCAAAAGAGCTGTAAAGCAGACATGGGTCCATATTGCCCTGTAGTGTTTTATTTGGTCCAACCTGCTGCCGCGCAGTTTTTATTTCCATATTCCAGTCCAGTCCTATGGTTTCGCAGTTCAGCGTAGCAAAATCTTCCAGGGCAAAGAACGCACCTTTGGCAAACACCGTAACAGGTACACTATTGATGGCATTACAAATCTCGTTGATATATGGCAAGGAAAACAGGCGGTATTGTGCAGGCGATAGTATTCCAGCCCAGGAGTCAAATACCTGAATCAGGTTTGCGCCTGCTTCTACCTGTGCCTGCAGGTAAGCGATGGTGGTATCAGTAATCATGCGGAGCAACTGATGTGCCAGCTTAGGATTAGTGTACAACATTCCACGTGCATGCGAGAACGTTTTAGAGCCACTGCCTTCAACCATATAGGCCAATATTGTCCAGGGAGCACCGGCAAAACCAATAAGAGGTACTCGTCCGTTTAATGCTTTCTTGGTTACTTTAATGGCATCTAACACATAGTGCAGGTGTTCATGCGGGTCAGCTATACGCAAGCTTTTCATATCCTGCTCTGTGCGGATAGTTTTAGGAAACAGCGGGCCGCGCTTTTCCACCATTTCATAGGTGCAGCCCATTGCTTCCGGTACCACTAATATATCAGAGAAAATAATGGCAGCGTCCACACCAAGTATGTCTACAGGTTGTATAGTTACCTCTGCTGCCAGTTCTGGTGTTTCCACTAGTTCTTTAAAACCGCTCAGGCTTTCACGTACAGCTCTGTACTCCGGTAAAATGCGGCCAGCCTGGCGCATGAGCCAAACAGGAGTGCGTTCAACAGCCTCACCCTTTGCAGCTCTTATAAGCAAATCATTCTTCAGTTGCATGGCGCAAAGATAGGAATTTTAGATTTGAAAATCTGAGGATGAATAGATTTGATTTTTTTGCAGGGTAGCCGTAGCGTTTGGCACTGGAACCGAACAATTGAGTGTCGCTCTCGGTAACCTGAAAAATGGTTAAGCCTCTTAAAGCCACAGAATATTATGCCTTTAATTTCGAAACCTTCAGGTTGTTACGGCTGATTCTCAGTAAAAAATAATGCCGTTAGGGCAGACACAATAAAGTTTACCCCAATGGAAAGCACTATAAAGCCCATAATACGAGATAGTGCAGCCAGCCCTGACTTACCCATAAAGCGTGTTAACTGATAAGAGAAGCGTAAAATAATATAAGATACCGCCGCCAGTAATATAATACCTATCAGAATTAAGATCATATCGAAATAGGAGAGGGATGTCGTAAACAAGCCGATACTTACTGCAATGGCGCCAGGCCCTGAGAGCATGGGCATGGCAAGTGGTGTAAAGGAAACATCTTCTTTCTGTTGCCCTTCTTCAACCACATCCGGTGCTATTTTTTTCTTGCTTCCTCCGGGGGTTAGCAGTTCAAAACCAGCGCGCATAATCATTAGCCCTCCGGCAATTCTCAGGTCATGTATCCTGATTCCAAAAAAGTTAAGAACATACTGCCCTGCCAGAAAGAAAACAGCGAGAATACCCACCATGTACAGGCAGGCCTTCAGGGCTTGTTGGTTTCTTTGGGCAGGGGTATCGTCCTGTGTAAGGGTAAGAAACACAGGCATAGCGCCGAAAGGATTAACAACAGAAAATAAAGCTGAAAGCGTGGCAAGTATGATTTCCATTTAGGCTGGGAAAAGTGTATTTCTAAATATAGCTTATATAGAATATAAAACAAAGCATTAGCTGCTAAACCATATAATACTACAGCAGGGGCTGTGAGGTTAATTATAATCCTTATTTTTGGGTAAAGAAAATTTAATACCTATAAAATATGAAAGGAGAAGTAAAGCTAGGTATTCTGGGTGGCGGGCAATTAGGCCGTATGCTGCTTCAGGCTGGGCTTGATTTTAACCTCTACACCTTAATATTAGATCCGGACGAGAATGCACCGTGTAAGGACTTGTGCAATGAGTTTTATGTAGGTAACTTCCGTGATTTTGACACTGTGTATGAGTTTGGCAGGAACTGCCATATTTTAACCATTGAGATTGAGCACGTAAATGCTGATGCACTCGAAAAACTGGAAGAGGAAGGCGTAAAGGTTTATCCTGATGCCAAAACCGTACGCACTATTCAGGACAAAGGACTGCAGAAAGAATTTTACAAGCAGCATAACATTCCTACCGCCGATTTCAGGATACTGAAAGATAAGCAAGAGTTGCAGGAGAATCTAAGCTTTCTGCCAGCTTTCCAGAAACTGCGCCGAGAAGGTTATGACGGACGTGGCGTAACGCGCTTAGCTAGCGAAGCTGACCTGGGCAAAGCTTTTGAAGAGCCATCAGTACTGGAAAAGCTGGTTGATTTTGAGAAGGAGATTTCTGTGATTGTAGCCCGCAATGCCAAGGGCGAGGTGTCTGCCTTTCCGATGGTGGAACTGAGCTTTCACCCGGAACATAACTTAGTAGATTCGCTTTTCGCACCTGCCAACGTTTCTGAAGTCTTACAGCAGCAAGCCAAAGAAATAGCTATGCGTGTTATTTCTTCTTTTGAGATGGTCGGTATCCTGGCTGTAGAAATGTTTCTGACTAAAGACGGACAGATATTAGTAAATGAGGTGGCGCCACGCCCTCATAACAGTGGGCACCACACTATTAAAGCTAATTTTACTTCACAATATGAGCAGCACCTGCGTGCCATTATGAACCTGCCTTTGGGTGCTACGGACATACAAAGTGCAGCGGTTATGCTTAATCTGTTAGGTGAACCTGGACATGACGGAGAGGCTGCTTACGATGGCCTGCAGGATGCTTTAGCTGTGCCGGGAGTATACATTCACCTGTACGGCAAAAAGTTTACCCGCCCTGCCCGCAAAATGGGGCACGTTACAGTGCTTGGCGAGAGCCTGGAGCAGGCGCAGCAGCGAGCAGAATCTGTTAAAAATGTAATTAAAGTAAAAGCATTATAATGGCTGAAGAAACAACTAACACACAACCTTTGGTAGGCATTATTATGGGTAGCCAGTCTGATCTGAAAGTAATGGACGCGGCGGCTGAGATTCTTGAACACTTGGGTGTTTCTTTTGAATTAACTATTGTATCGGCACACCGCACGCCGCACCGGATGATCGATTATGCCGAAAGTGCCCGTAAAAGAGGGCTTAAAGCAATTATTGCTGGTGCCGGTGGGGCTGCACATTTACCAGGAATGGTTGCTTCCTTAACTACATTGCCTGTTATTGGTGTGCCCGTAAAATCAAGTAATTCCATTGATGGCTGGGATTCAGTGTTGTCTATTCTGCAGATGCCGGGAGGTATACCTGTAGCTACAGTTGCTTTAAACGGGGCACAGAACGCAGGCATACTGGCGGCACAGATTTTAGGAACAACCAACGCAGCTATAGCCGATAAGCTGGAGAAATATAAGATCAGCCTGAAAGATAAGGTTATGCGCTCGGTAGAAGAGCTAAGAAGAGGAGATCGGGATGAAGATTAAGATGGAATCCATATTATCTATATTTATATAAGTAGATTTAACATAGGAGGCAGGAGCTTTACCGTTGCTCCTGCCTCTTTTGTGTAGCTAGTCGTCTGCTAAGCTAAATAAAGGGTAAAAGTTTAAAAACCGAAACTTAGCATCAGGTTAAAATTGTTGATATTCGAATTCAATAACAGTAGCTGGGATATACCATTGTTGCGTTCGTACCTTAATTCAAGAGAAAGGGCTCTGCTTCCTATAGGGTAAGTTAATCCTGCGCCTCCTGTAAAACCTGTCATGTAATGGCGAAACCCTTTTTCACCCAGAGCTTTACCTTCAGAAGGGCGAATCAGGTTGTTCTCGTAAGTTATAGTTTCCTTGTTCGTGTCTTTAACGGCATATGCCAGTGTCGGCTCCCCAACTTTAGAAC
>NZ_JAJJWI010000047.1 GCF_020907275.1 Pontibacter silvestris
TTAGCAAGTGAAACAAGCCAAAGCGCCTGCTAGACCATTTCGTTGGCAACAACCGATAAAATAGCCTCTGATCGAAATAAAATTAGCTGAACACTACAACTAAAAGGAATCATCTAATTTTCTATGCCAGATTCCTATAGAGAATAAGTTTGACGTAGTAAAATTTAGAAATGAAGAGTAGATGAAATGAATAAACTGAATCCATCCATCAGATACCACTTACTAGTGGGCTTGCTATTCGCCCTGTGGGGTTTTCTTTTCATGTTTATTGTGAGGCCCTTTACTGATGACACAACAGGATTTCTTTTTTGGATCAGATCAAGCATTGGATTCAACTTGATCGCTTTCTTAGGATATGCCCTCATAGCTGTTGTCCAAAAGGCAATCTATGATAAACTGCAGAAGTGGTCATTTGGCTTAGAACTTAGCACTCTCTTATTTTTTTACATCATCCATATGACAGGTACATTTGCATTGTACAAGAGTCCACTCATTAGTGGGGGCTATACTTTTCTTCAATGGAACACTGAAATCATGATGAAAGCGGCAATTGTAAACCTTACTGTTCTGTCCATTGCCAGAAGCTATCTTATCAAACTAATCCCTGCTAAGAAAGATATTCTGACAATTAAGGGAGATAATAAACTAGATATCTTAAAAATAAAGGAGTCAGAATTGATCTGTGTGTCCAATGCACAGAACTACGTTGAGATTTTTTACATCAATAGCAATACACTTCATTCCAAGCTCATTCGTACCTCTTTAAAGAACCTGAAAGAGGAATTTAACTTCCTTCTTCAAGTACACCGCTCACACCTTATCAATCCTTCTCATTTCAAATCCTGGAAAGACTCAAACTCTATATATCTTACCCAAATGGAACTTCCCGTTTCCAAAACCTTCGATAAGGAGCTTCTGGCCTCCTAATATTTGTACCTGAAACAGGGGCATTCGTACCTGTTGGTTTTGCGCTAAAAATTTTATACCTAAAAAAAGCGTTTTCGTACCAAAGCTCTTTGAAAATGCAAACAATGGGGGGGGGTCGATTCACCTTTGTATCGAATCGAAAATCAAAAAACAATGAACAAAATCACTTTACGACAAACCTTAATTCCATTAGTTACCCTTAGCATCATTTGTTTCATGTACTTTGGCCCAATCACTCGAACCGCTTTTGAAAATATAATTATCTCTTTAATAATCATTGTAGCTAATTATTTTGAATACAAGGGAAAGCCATTTTCAGCACTTGGATTATATCGTGAAAATTTCACTGCGAAAAACTTATTGGTTATCGCCCCTTTAGTAGCATTTGGGCTGTTTGTCTTTTATGTATTTGCCCTAGTTCCTGGAATCGAGATGCTCACAGGAGTTCCTATTGATTATTCAAGCATGGACCAATTGAAAGGAAATCTTCCAACCACTATTACCTGGATATTAATAGTGTGGGTTACAGCAGCCTTTGGAGAAGAAATTATTTTCCGTGGATATCTTATGCGCCAGTTCGCCAAATTCTTTGGGGACAGTAAAATCAGTCTTGCCATTAATATTCTAATAATTTCTAGCTTTTTCGGATACATGCACATGCAACAAGGAATTTCAGGACAACTTGTTGCCGGCTCTACAGCAGCTCTCTTTTCCATAATATTTGTCATGCGCAAATACGATTTGTGGTTTATGATTATGGTACATGGCTTTTTTAACACTGTTGCCTTTGCTTGTATTTACTTTGGTTTGGCGTAATGAAATCAAGTACAAGTAATAACACAAATACCTTGAATTTACCTAATTGGCCTAAATGAAGTAGGAGGTTTCCCATCATTGGTGAAAGCTCCATTGCATTTTGCCTGATCTTATTTACGGTAAAAAGCATGGCGCTCATATTGCTGAATAAAGTTCGCTTGAATAACCAATCACTTTCTTTGCAACTAAGTTGAATGGTAAAAGGCAGTTGCCAACACCACATATAGCTTATGGCGGGTGAAGCGGTAAAGGAAAATTTTGTACATTTAAGTAAGTTTGGCGTGGGCAGACAGGAAAGCACTTCGAAAACCGCCACCAAGCCATATGCTTAACGTTGGCAAACATTTTAATTATGATAAAAAGAACTGTCAAAATCAAAGGCAATGACATCTATATCTCTAATGGGTTCTTCAAAAGAGAGATAGAACTTGCTCATGTTTTTGAGTTTCATGTTCCCATGCCAGCGATAAGAGTATTTGAAAACAAGAAACTAAAAAGGGAATTTAACATTGACACCCTTGACTCTAACCCAGATTTGAATGGTCAATTCTTCCATTCTTCAATTAGGGTTCTAACGAATGGCGCAGTAATGATTGACGGGATAGTATCAAAAGACAGGACAAGCTATCCAGATTGGAAGAGTAAGGACTATGAAGCCATCCGACTTCAGCCATTCTTTCTCTCCTCTGAAGAAGCAGAGAACAACAAGCTTGTGGGAGCTGGGCTTTTCCAAAGGGGGTTGCACTTTTCTGGAACTGTGACACCATTAAATGTAAGGGCAATATGCATCTGTGACAACTGCAAAAAGAGCTTTACATTACAGCACTTCCACGCTGGATTTTCTGAAGCGCAATACTTTTACTCATCGGACGGCAAACAGACTCTTTACGTCAGTTACGAGCAAATAAAGGATTTGCCAAGGCAGTTGCAAGAAGCAGTTCATGAAGAAGATTTACGGTTGTTGGAGAATCAGCTACCGAAGCCTACGAAAGGTCAAGGGAATTATTCATACTACAATCCTTTACGCTGCCTCCATTGTTGTTATGCATTTATAGACTTTGAGCAGAACAAAGAAATAAGACATAAGGAGTACTACGGCAACTATTTTATAAACCAACAGTTGCAGAAGATTGGCGATTAAAAGAAAAACGTGTGCCAACAAGGCATATAAGCCATACTTCGGCTACGCCTCGTTCGCCTTCTATACGAGCCGTTGGCATTAATTAAAAATTATAAAAATGAAAAAAGTAAGTTTAATCTTAATCGTATTTATACTCGTCTTGATGGTTTTCAATTTTGGACAGATTGACCATTCAAATTTAAATTCTGAGAGTAGCCAGCTTGCTTACATTAATTTAGTAGCAAATATTTTGATACTAATTTCATTGACGATGACCTTCTTTCGTTATGCAAAGAAGTCCTGATAGTAGGTACTTGCATAGTTCTTAATATTGATAAGTTCTTTCTGTTGCTAATAAGAAGAAAAACTTATGCCAACACAATGCATGCCCAACCTTCGCTAACGCTTCAGGCTCTGCATGCACGCGGCCGTTGCCTGCTATTTCTAAGCATAATTTGAATTATAAACACAAAAAGCTAAAGAATGAAACACCTCCTAATTCTCGTGCTCCTCTATCTATTTACAATTAGTTGTTTTGGACAAGTCAAAGTTGCTAACAAGAGAGTCGATGCCTTTGTAAAAGATAAGATGAAGACTCTTGGCATACCAGGAATGGCTGTAGCTGTCGTGAAGAACGGGGAAATACTGAAGCTTTCCGGTTACGGAGTTGCTAACCTGGAGTGGAATAACAAAGTAACACCTCACAGTAATTTCCAAATTGCTTCCAGCACCAAACTTCTTACTTCTACTCTTCTGCTAAAAGCAATGTATGATGGCAAAATAAACTTGGATGACCATGTAGGTAAGTTCTTGGACAGTATACCAGAAGATTGGCATCAATTGCAGGTAAAGCACCTTATTAGCCATTCCAGCGGACTTAGAGAATATAGTGGAGATATGTATTCTTCTACCGCTACAGTTGTAAATGCTTTAAAAGACTCCACCTTAGAGTATAAACCGGGAATGGATCAACATTATGCCCAGTTGGATTTCATGCTTTTAGGCTATATTCTGGAAGGTATCTACGGTAAGCCCTTCACGAAGCTTTTGAAAGATGAAGTGACAATCCCATTGAATATGCTAGATGGCGGCTTCGATATGGAACAAAAGGTAGGACAGTTTATGCGCACCAGCCTCATAAAGGAGAAAGCTGCCACATATTATGATTTAGATGGAAAGATACAAGCTTATAAGTTTATTTACCCCCAATACACTTACACGGCAGGTGGCTATTTTGCTTCTATAAGCGATATGGCAAACTGGGCTGTTGGTCTTGACAAAGAAATCCTTTTTACAAAAGAATTCTCCCATGACTACATATATGGCTGGGATAGTATTGGGAATAAAGAATCAGAGTTTACAAGAGTAGGGTGGGCTTATGAAGATGATGGTGGTGCATTATTCGCAGGTCATAGCGGAGGGCCAGGACTTGGCGATATTATAAGGTTCCCGAAGCAAGGTTTTACTTTCATAGTTCTTACTAATGATGGCGAGATGTTGCCAAATTTTGCAAGAGCAATTGCTTCATTTTACATAGAGGGCTTAACTCCTAATCTTGAAATTAAAAAGTTTGAGCGGCAATAAGTATAAAACAGCAGGCAACATTGTGTAAACATCATGCTACGGCCGACGGCCACGCACGCTGTTTACACTAACCCGCCTGCAACCAAAAATAAAGAGAATACTTAAGCGAGAATGGAAAATATTGAATTAAGAAGAGTAACGGTAAACGAACTAGACCAACTACAGAGAATCGGCAGACAGACATTTTCCGAAACATTTTCTTCTGGAAATAGCGAGGAGAATATGAAAAATTATCTGGAAGAAGGGTTTTCAACAGAAAAACTAGGAGCCGAATTGGCCAACAAGAACTCTGAGTTTTATTTTGCCCTTTTAGAGAATAAAGTAATTGGCTATTTGAAAGTCAACTTTGGACAATCACAGACTGAAATAAAGGACGATAATACCCTTGAAATCGAACGCATTTATGTTTTAAAGGAATTCCACGGGAAAAAAGTTGGGCAAATACTTTATGAGAAGGCAATGGAAGTATCCAAACACAAAGGCGTGGATTATGTTTGGTTAGGGGTTTGGGAAGAAAACCCAAGAGCACTTCGATTTTATGAGAAAAATGGTTTTGTGGAATTTGATAGGCACATTTTCAAACTAGGAAATGATGAGCAGACAGACATAATGATGAAACTGCAAATAAAATAAAAATGGCAGCAGCTAATCGAGTAGCCCGCCGTGGGCAAAATCACCCACGGTGAGGCTCTCCCACCACCGAACGTACGGGTCTCGTATTCGGCGGTTCGTTAAGGATAGCACAGCCGCTCTTTACACCGACCGTGCCCTTGCCCTAGTTTGGGATAAGGCTAGCAAACTCCTGCGTTTGAACCTCCCTATCGGATTTTGGGCAACTTAACGTTCGGCCCTTCAGTAGATTATGAAACCTCCAGGGGCTTCCCAGCTCGTTACTTCTACCTACTATGGCCTCTGCTGACTTCTTGGCTCATAGAAACCGAATCTATTCCAAGACCTCCCCAGGTAAGACGCTTATCCTTCCACCTAATCCTGCTGCATCTACATAGAGCCGTTTGTTGGCCAGGGGCTTTGCAAAGATGTGCTTGCTTACCCACGACTCCCTGCCTCTTATTCAGCACTACGTGCGCTCTCTTCGCACTCTCGTGCTCAAGAGTATTCGTCAGTTCAGGCTTTTGCAGTCCTGCTTCCTTCAGACTAACCCTCACGAGTTGNGTGTTTATACCTTATGCTTCGGCTGATGGCCTCGCACATGGTATACACGAACACGTTGCAGCAAATAGGAATCATAAATTAAAATAGAACTTGATACAAAGCGAACTCAACAATTAAGATTTAATGGTCGCTGCTCTTTACCTAAAGTATAGGAAAAGCTGTGACCATACATTAAGTGCATTATGGGCTAAGACTGTATTTAGGTTAGCTGAAGCTCTTACTGTCTTAACTTTACTTGAAGTAGGGCTTGTTACATGGGGTGAGGCTCAACCACGAATTTATGTTAAGCAGTATTATGGGATAATATTGGGAGTGTAATTTAAACTGTGTCATTTCCTTATTTCAATTTACGGGCCCTTTTGCTGTTCTGGCGTGAGTCCTAACGGCAAAAGGTTAAATCCTTAAAGTGGATTAAGTTAAGCTGTTCTAATATCAGTGTCTTCTGCTGTCCCAAATGTGTCCCGGATATTTTTAAAGCATTTATGGGTCACGTCCCGACTGCTGTCCCAACGCTTGATTTTGGGTTTCCTACTATGCCGACTACTGTTTCTCTATTTTTCCTGTTAATGCCATCTATTTTATTACAAGCCTCCCACAGCTTTAAAAACAGCAGGCACTACCGTTATAGTAGCCCCCGCTGTTGTTTCCATTACTGCCAAAACTTCATCAGAATAGATTCCTGTCACCATGCCTCTGTATCTGGAAAGGTAGGCAAATCATCTTCCATGTGAGTAAAGATGTCCATAGGTTCTACCTGCTTTATAAACTGTTCCAGAACAACTCCCGCCTTTAGCTTTAGCCCACGTTCTGTCTGCTCTAACTCCGGCTGCTGTCCCAGAAAATAATGAAGCTCCCCTAACACGTAAGCCATGAAGAGCTTTTCATACCTGACCTGGCAATTTGAGCAGATGTTTCTGGCGCGCAGGATGAAATCGCCTACCCGCTGTTGCCTGCTTTTGATAAGCGAGTGCGCCAGCTCTTCGCTCCCCAGGTTATTTGTAAGGAACGTGCGTGTACTGTACAAGAAATCCTGATAGCTACTATGTAGGCTGTACTTATATTGCCCCCTTAAAAGCGCTTCAAAAACGCTATTTTCCTGCTGCCTTGGCTGCTCAGCTGATGCATCAGCCCCTTTTTTGATACTTTCAAGTGTCCCAGATGCGTCCCGGCCTGCCGCTGGGACAGCTGCTGAAGCTGTCCCAGCCGATGTGCCATGGCTTCCCAAGACTGTCGCGGGACGCGTTCCAGGAGCTGTCCCAGGGCCTGAATCCTGTATTTCCTTTACCATCCTGCCTACGCTGGACTTGCTTATTCCTGTTATTTTGGCAATTTCTCTGATGGAATGGCCTTGCTCGTTCAGCTGCTGCACTTGTGCCTGTAAATCTTCTTTTTTCATCTTGGTTAGTAATTTTTAGTTGGTTTTAAATTCATTTTGCCACACCCGCTCCCGCAGCAATTTTGCTGGTATGTAGCGGCTTGGTTTTATCAGCCACAATTCCAAAGTACTTGGCAGTCTTACCGTTTTCCTTGACGACGACCATGTCTGTTTCAAAAAGGAGATGAAAGAGCTGCATGGCTTTGTCTTTGGTGAGTTTGATGGCCATGTCGCGGTCACTGTTCATCACAGCGGTAATGGTAGCAGCGGTTACCCGATTACCTATTTTATTATTAATAGAAGTTGATTCGGTAACCGTTTTTTCTACTGCTTGCTTGTGGCGCATAATCCGCTCCACATCTCTTTTATCTGCAGGAGCAAGGCGCTCGTAGTGCTGTATCCTTTCACAGGTATCCAGCCGGTTGAGCAGGTCCCCGAATTTCCTGGCTCCCCTGTGCTCACGCATCAGGGACACTATGTCTGCTGGGACAATGTCTCTTTCCTGCAGCTTGAGGTAGTTTTTGAATACAGCGAGCGCTACCGAGTCCGTAAAAAGGCTCTGGTGTGCTTCCTGCAGCTGACTTGCCTCTTCACTTAGCCGCACATCGTATGTTAGCCGAACAATCTGCTTGCGAAGCTCCAGGTCTCTGGTGGCATGGTGAAGAGCCGTAAAAGTAGCCGTAGTGCAGCATGTTTCCAGAAGCGTCAAAGCTTGCTCCACAACATTTTTCCTGGTGGCTTTAGCTGCCTTGTCAAGCTCCTCGGTTTCCGGTGTCTTTTCTATCTTCACCTGCTCAGGTTTCTGCATGAGGATATGCTCTTCCTCTTTTAGCTGGCTGTAGAAATCGGCTGTTGCAGTGCTCCGGATAGCTGCCTGCTCCACTTCATAGTGAATGAGCAGCTCATTGACCTCATAGCATTCTGTCGCCTTGTTATAGCTGCAGTACTTAGCTGTCTCTCTGTATGAATAGGAGCCCTTTGGCAGGTAAGGGCTTAGGTCCTGAAATTGAGTCATGAGCAGGTTCAGGGTCTGGCATTCCCGTTGCGCAAATTTCTTGATGGCTTGATAGGCCGCCTCGCTGTCATACTCTTTTCCCTTCCGCTCTTGCTTATACAACGTTACCTGCAGCAAAGGCATCTTACGGGCACGGGCCATGAACTGCAAGGCATTAGAAATGCTCAAATGTTCGTTATGATGCTCTGCCATAATGATCCGCAACTGCTGATTGTACAAGTCCACGCCACAGTCTATGAGGGAAGTGGTGAAGAGGAGGCGTATGTCTTCCGGAATGTGCTTGGAACCTGTGATGGCCTGATAGGCACCTCCAGCTTCTCCCTTAGAATGTGAACTTAGCACCGCCACCTGCTCCTTCGGCAGCCCTTTGAAGCTGCCAACTAGTTGGTCAATGAGCTTTAGGTCGTTGAGCCGGATAAGGTATTGGTAGTTGGCAAAGTCAAGGGTAGGAAGCAGCTTGGCCAGCTCGTGCTGAACCTTGCCTTTGTAGGTGATGGGCGTGAGCTGTATCTTGTTTGACTGCCCGGCCTTCACTTCCACGTATTTGAACCCGTATTCCTGCAGAAAGCCTGGAGGCGTTGCCGAGACGCAGAGCACGTTCTTTGCCGCTAACAGCTGCCTGAAGAGGTACTCGTACTTGGAGCGCTTGTCGGGCATGCCATACCCGGAGAGCAGCTCATGCACTTCATCACAGATTATCAAATCATCCTCTACCACAGGAGGCAGCTTGGCAAAGCTATCGTAGGTACAGACCGTTATTTTGCTGTACAGGGAAGTCTGCACATCTTCGTACGTTGCCCCCTGTTTGATGATGGCAATCTCCCCGTACTTGCTCTTGGCGATGGCATCCACAATGACAGTGAGCGGCTCCAGAATGATGACACGACCACGGACACCGCGGGCAAGCTCTTCCAGGGCAAAAGTGGTTTTGCCTGTTCCAGTCCTGGCCTTGAGCAATACCTTGCCGTGGTGCTGTATGTAATTCACCAGCGGCGCAGCCTGCTCACTTAGGAAACGATTCACAAACAGCTTGTAATCGGGTCCTTCATTGTCCTTCTTCAACTGAAAGCGCCAGTCGGTGATGTCAGCCCGCAGCCCGTCCCGCAGCGCATCTGCCAGGTCATAGCCATCCTCCCGGTTCGGAAACAGGTCCACCGGAATAAAATCCAGCCCGTGTTTTTCAAGCATCCGGCAGGTGCCCAGCGAGCGGCCAGCTTGGTCGGCATCAAGCAGCACATAACCTGATTTTCCTTGCAGGGCCTTTGGTTTTTCTTTGCTTAGGGAAGCAGCACCGCCCGTGGAGACAAAGTCAAACTGGGGATAAAAGAAGCTGCCTAGCACAGCCGTTTTTTCAGACTCGACCACCACGACGGGAGCCCCCGCTCGCAGCAGGTGAATACCGTAGAGGCACTGCCCGTACTTTTTACCCGCAGGATTCTTCAGGTAGAAGGGGCTTATGACCTTGTTTCCGCCAGAGGAAAAGATGAAATGCTTCTGGTTAAAGTAGAAGCCGTCCCAATTCTGATGGCCAAAGACGGTGTACACGGTCCCAGCCCTGGTGGAGGTACCGACATGCCACCGCTTTAGGTGCTCGTCAGTTACACCCAGAGACCGGGCATAGTGGTGAAAAGCTGAGTGGAGGTGCTGGGACACCTTGTCCCACTGCCGGCGATCCACATATACTTGTTCAGGCTCGTTTACTGGCTCTTTCGGAACAGCAAGGCGTGGCATCGGCTTTCGTGGCGGTGCCAGATGCCCGAAGGCGGTATAGCCTAGCTTATCCGAAAGCAGGACAAGCGCCTCTTTAAAGTCGCAGCGGTGGTAAAACTGAAGTACCTGGAGAACGTTGCGGGAGGCATCGTCTCCAAACTCTTTCCCCGTGAAGTCTTTCACCAGGTACAGGCCCTTGTGCAGGTAAATGTTTACCCGCTTGGAATTATCTGTTTCAAAGACCTTACCCAGCTTCTTAAAGTTAGGGAAGTACTCGCGCAACACCTGCAGCGTGTTGGTGTCAGCCAGCAGGCTGTCTGCGCCTGGCAGTTGTTGCTTTTTGTTGGTTGGAGGCTCCTGAGAGCCTTTGTTCTTACTGCTCCCAC
The DNA here is from genome assembly GCF_020907275.1 of Pontibacter silvestris. GTDB lineage: Bacteria > Bacteroidota > Bacteroidia > Cytophagales > Hymenobacteraceae > Pontibacter > Pontibacter silvestris. The sequence continues at coordinate 10,107 of NZ_JAJJWI010000047.1, forward strand.
ACATCTTGGTCGGTTGCAGCTGATGCATAGCCAATCTAATTGGCTGCGCATCACTTGAGTTGGTCACTTATTCATTACTGTTGGGGACGCCTGTCCCATACCACGTTGGTTGATGATTTATTTTACCTGCAAGTATACAACAAAAAATTAATTTGTTACATTTACGTAAAATATTAAATACATGAACGAAAAACATATAGCCTTAGGTATTCCAGTATATGATAATCCGTTTGACTATGCTGATGAGATACTGGAAAACCTCCAGCGCAGGCAGTTCACCCTCAAGGATGCGGGCATCACCTCGCGCGTCCACAACAATTGGCGCAGCCTGGGCATTGTCCCAGACTCGGAGGAGGACGGCAAGAAGCTCTACTTCGACTTCATCCAGTACCTTTGGCTGCAGATCGTCAAGGACCTTCGCAAATTCGGGCTTCCGTTAGAAACCATTGCCGCTGTCAAGGACTACCTTTTCGACACGGACATCAAGGAAAACAGGGCGTGGACCGACAGTGAAAGGGAAGCCCTGAGACAGGCCGTAGAGAAAGAGGCGCAACGGCCTGTAACAGATGAGGAGTTTGAGCAAATAGAAGGTTACCTAAGCCTGAGAAGGCTCTTGTATCCTTACCGATTCTCCGCCATTGTGCTGTCCCACTTTCAACACCGCTCCAACACCAACACCTACATCTTCGGTGACGGAAGGGTGACTGTCTGGAGCGAAGCGGAGCAGAACGCAAACCCTGAAGGCAAGCCAGACCTTGACGAGCCCCACATCAACGTCCCGTTGGGACACTATTTCTCACAATTCCTCAACGACGAGACAAAGGCCGAGTTCCTGCCCAAGATACCGATCCTGACAAGAGAAGAACAAGAGGTGCTTAGGGCCATGCGCAACGATGAGGTAAAGGAGCTTACCATCAAGTTCTCCAAAACAGGCAATAAGCGCAGGGCCGACCTGATCACGAAGGTGGACAAACAGCTCTCGGACAAGCAGAAAAAAGAGATTTTCCGTATCCTTGGGACACGCGACTACAGCACCATCACCATGAAAACGCAGAACGGAACACAGCTCTCCTTCGAGGAGGCCCAGCGAACAAGGCTCTGATCCTCCTTTAGCTGTGTTCCCACACTTCTGCCTTAATGGCTCTATTGAAAGTCACTGAAGCACTCAGGACAAACATCCAAGTTGCATTTTAACTGAAGAACTCAGGCAAGTGCGGAAATTGACACAATCTCCGTGAACGTAAATCAAACAACTTTAAAAGGAAATGTAAAGCAAAAGCAAAAACAACAAGCATTACAAAAGCACCAAGAACCGGCAGAAAAGCAGTTACAGGCACTGCAGGAGGAGGGGCTATACAAGCAAGTAAAACAAGATGAGCAGCTCAGGCCCTATCATGTGCAGAAACTACTGAACACGCCAGGATACGGACACCTGACAGAGGAAAAAGCCTCCGATATGGTAGAGCAGATGCTCCGCTTCTCCTGCCTCCTCTACGAGCTGGTAATGGAAGAGCCGAAACAACAACAGCAAGTTGTGGAAGCTTCCGCTCAGGAAATAGACCTGGAAGCAATAAACAAGCAAAAAAGGAATACCCGTGGCAGCAACAGAATAAGAGAATGAATGTCTCGTCCTGCTATAGGTTGACA
>NZ_JAJJWI010000048.1 GCF_020907275.1 Pontibacter silvestris
TCCCGCAAAAAGTACAGGTGTTTGGGCATCCTACCACACAAGCTTCAACTCCTGTAGCTCAACAACAAGCTATTATTTCTTTCAATGCTTTACCAAGAAAAAAAGTCGGTGATTCACCTTTTGAATTAGTAGCAATTAGTAATAACACCATAACTCCTATCACTTTTGCATCCTCAGACCCAGCTGTTGCTTCTGTAGTAAATATTAGTGGTAAATGGTTTGCAACAGTGCTTACTGCAGGAACAGCAAAAATTTCAGCATCACAAACTGGTAGCACTAGCTTTTTAGCTGCTTCTACTGTTGACAGAACTTTAACAGTAGAGCCTGAAGATGAAGCTATGCTAACACTCCTTCCTGAGCCATCAAAAAAATCAGGTGTTTTAACATTAGCAGACTACAACCTGAACTACATGTATCTGCCTGGTCCTAAGCCTTTAGAAGAGAATTATACAAAGCTGTTTGATGGAGTTTTAAACGAAAAAATTCCTTTAACTTGGTCTACAACACTTTCTCCTAACTTTATCTGGATTACTTTTCCAGAACAAATGGAAATGACCCTTGATAAGTTACGCATCTATGATGGCGCAGGAACATTTAGCCCCGCTATTAAATTCCACTATATAAAGAGAGATGCAACAAAACCAGGAGGTATAGACTGGACTAGAGTGCCAGGACCACAGTTTACTGGAGAAAAGTACATGACTTGGCAAGAGTATGCTTTACCAAACCCATTAGACATTTACGCAATTTTGATAGAGTTCGTAAATGTAGTACCTGGTGAAATAGAAATTATTGGTAGCTGGAAGCCATATCAGGCAGCTCCTTACAAACACAAAGAGATCAGTATTAACAGTGCTTTGAAGACAAACGGCTATATCTGGAACATTCAGCAGCCGAGTGGCAGACCTGTAGATGAAGCAAAAATGGAAGCTTTTAAAGCTTTTAAAGGCATCAGGGACTATGTTGACTGGACTAAAATTGAAAAAGTAAAAGGAGAATATACCTTTGAACCTGCTTCTGAAGGTAACTGGAAATATGACATGGTGTACGAAAGACTGGCAAAGGAAGGAATAGACATTCATGCCTGCCTTAAAAACCAGACACCTTGGTCAATTAAAGAGTTTGGCTACACAGAAAATAACTACGAATATGCAGTTGCTCCCTGGACGAAGCTGTCTTCAAGTGACCCTAACTACCAGGCTGACATTGCCAGATTAAGAGAAAACCCTGAATCTTATATTTATTTTAGTAAAGCTGCTTTCCAGTACGCTGCCCGCTATGGCTCTAATACTGCCCTTGACCCTAATTTAGTTAAAGTGGCATCTAACCAGGTAAAGAAAATTGGTTTAGGTTACGTTAAATCCATTGAATGTAATAACGAAACAGATGCATCGTGGCACGGACGCGGACGCTATATGACGCCTAGAGAATATGCTTACCTCCTATCTGTTTTCTATGATGGACATATGGGCACTATGGGACCTGGTGTAGGTGTTAAAAATGCAGACCCTAACATGTTGGTTGTGGCTGGTGGTATTGCTGATAATAGGCCTACTTATTTTCAGGGTGTAATTGATGCTTGGAAAGAGATTAGAGGCTATAAAGCTGATGGTACAGTAAACATGGCCTGTGACATTTGGAATTACCATGCTTACGCGAATAATGGCGGCGGCCAGCATATGGATGGTTCACACGGTTTACCTCCAGAGCTAAGCAACATGACAACAAATATAAAAGACTTCCTACAGATCATTTCCGAAGAAGGAAACGATCTACCGGTTTGGATTACAGAAGTAGGTTATGCTGTAAATGAAGGTTCCCAACAGGCCCTTGCAACACCTACCCGTACAAAACTGCAGTCACATGGCGACTGGACTATTAGAACGCTCCTTTTTAATATCCGAAATGGTATTGCTGAAACTTATTTCTACCAGACTTATGACGAAAGTTCTTACATATCTAATATTTCTAAAGGAATAGTAGATAACAGAACTTATGCAGCTTGCGGCCTAATAGAAGAAATCCGCAACCCAGATGGTGCCAATACTTATAAAAGAAGACCTGCTGCATCATATATGAAACAACTACAAGTCTTTAAGGACTTCATCTATCAAAGAACACTTTCTGAGGACCCGTTTGTAGATGAATATGCGTTTGAAGGCCAGAAGATGTTTGCACTGGCTGTTCCTGACATGGTAGGAAGGACTGCTAATTATACTTTAGATTTAGGAGGAGCCTCACAGGCTACCATTTACAGGTTTGCTGATGATGCTGAAGAGTTTGAGAAAGAAGTGGTGTTAACAGCTGGAGGCAAACTAACTCTGACTGTTTCTGAAACTCCAATATTTGTTGTAGGCGCTGCAGATAACCTTATAGCAGCTGCAACACCGCAATGCTCTGCGACCGGCTCTATTCTGCGCGAGCAATGGAACAACATAAGTGGCACAACAGTAGCAAGTATTCCAGTACTTACTACACCAAGCAGCACAAGCCAGCTTACTATATTTGAAAGCCCTAGCAACGCTGGAGACAACTATGGTGCCCGCATCCGTGGCTATGTATGCCCGCCACAAAGCGGTGACTACACATTTTGGATTGCTGGAGACGATGATTGTGAACTTTGGTTAAGTACAAATGATGATCCAGACAATAAAATAAAAATTGCAGGATTAAATGGCTACACCAACTCTCGCCAGTGGAACAAATATGCTTCACAGCAATCTGCTTCAGTAAAACTGGAGGCAAACAAGCGCTACTATATAGAGGCACTACACAAGGAAGGCAAGAATACAGATTACCTGGCCGTAGCATGGACATTACCTGATGGAACAATGGAAGCTCCTATTGCAGGTTCTCGTTTATCTCCTTTCGTGGCAGAAACAGAAGCAGTTCTGGCAATGAACACCAGTTCTACCACAAATCTTGCAAGTGTTAATAAGACTGCTGAGCTAACAGCTTATCCTAACCCTTTCACTAACGAAGCTACTTTAGCGTTTACAGTTGCTGAAAGTGGAGAAGCAGCTCTTCAGGTGTATGATTTGCAGGGAAGGCTTGTAAAAGAACTTTATCAAGGATCGGTAGAAGCAGGTGCAGCTAAAAGCTTCACGTTAAAAGCAGAGGGCCTTATTAACGGAATTTACATCACCCGTTTAGTAACTGGTTCTAAAGTTTTAACACAAAAGATCATGTTAACTAAATAGGCTTTCTAGTTCTTAGAAATCCCCGGTGCCTGTATAGGCACCGGGGATTTCTAATTTATTACCGTTGATAAAGACACATTAGAATGTATCAGAATAAATAAAGGTTTAAGGTTAGCAATAAGGCCAACATCGGGACGCTATGCCTTTGATGAACTTCGTAAATTACTACCTGTTCAGTTAAGCACATTACTTATCTAACTAATGTCACTGTAATCATAAATTAACAAGCTTATATTTGCACTACCTACTTTAGCAAGGTTGCTATAGAAATGTTTCTTGAAGCATTAAACCAGGAGTGATATTATGGAAGTTGAATAGTTTGAAGATAAAGGATTGGCACATTATGCGTATGCCATTTTAAGTGAGGACACAGCTGAGATAATACTAGTAGATCCTGCCAGAGATCCGCAGCCATATTTTGATTATGCTAAAAATAGAACTACTTAAACAACCATGGCCGTGGTACATTTTAGGACCCATCATTGCCCTGATAATGGTAGTGATACTATTCTTCGGAAAATCATTTGGTCTTTAACTTAAAAGTTATATGTGCCGCCTGTGGAGCTGGCAGACATATCCCATTCTTCGACTTCAACTGGCGATCTCAACTGTGGAACCTGCTGTTTCTGGGCCATATCAGGAAGCATAGCCGGAACTTACATTTATAGTGTTGCCCGGAATAAATTACCTCATTAATAATTTGTATGAAAAAAGAGCAGCGCCTTGGCTAAGATTAAATCTTAGCCAAGGCGCTGCTCTTTTAATCTCGCAACTTAACAGGCAACAAGAGCCTTCCTTATGCTTTATCGACTTTAAAGTACAATGTAAACGTTGTCCCTTTGCCTTCCTCACTCTCCACTTCTATCTTACCTCCGGAATTGTCCATCATGCGTTTTACAATATAAAGCCCCATACCAGTACCGTCGACATGCGAGTGGAAGCGCTTGAATAGTGTAAACATTTTGGAAAGGTTATCTTCACTCATACCTAATCCGTTATCTTCTACAGACAACAGAATATGGCCATCTAAACGTTTTGTTTTTATAAATACTTCCGGCTCCCTGTCTGGCGAACGGTATTTTAAGGCATTGCTTATCAGGTTATAAAGAATGCTGTAGAGGTTCTTTCTGGAGAAGTTAATCTGGGCCACATCTTTAAAGTCTGTATGAAGTTGTGCACGCCCCTCCTGTAACATATCCTGTATGTTAGACTTTACATTAATGATTACCTCTTCCAGATCTACGATTTCAGCTGCTCCATCCACATCCCGCTGCACTTTGGCAATGTCAGTCAGGTCTTTTATAACGTTCTTAAAACGGCTAATAGAATCTTTCACCATATCAAAGAGCGGCTTGGTAGGCTCGCCCGGAAGTGGGTCAGTAGAGTCTATTTGTTCTTCCAATAACAACAGCAAGCCTTCAATATTGGCGACAGGAGCTTTAAGATCATGAGAGGCCGTATACACAAATGTATCCAGGTCCTCTATTACTCTCAGCAAGTGTTCATTCGTATACTGCAGTTTCTCCTGTGTTTCTTTCAGATCTGACAAATCAATAAAAGACCCTAATACACGATAAGGTATTTGATATTCATTGTGCAGAATGTAAGCCCTGTTCGATACAAAAGCATAGAAACCGTCAGCCCTGGCAACCCTATACGTATCCGACCACTGGTCTTTACCATAGTTGATGGCTTTGTTGATTCCCTTTACAACCCGGTCGCGGTCATCAGGGTGTATTTTTTCAAACCACCCGTTCACACCATTCCCCATTTGGCTTGCTTCGTAGCTCAATACAGTACGTAGGCTGTCGCTCCACCAAACCTCGTTTGTTACCAGATTCCAGTCCCAAACTACGTCATTCGTAGCCATAGACACCAGCCTGAAACGCTCTTCACTGGCAGCAAGGGCCTGCGTACGGTCTGCCACCCGCTTTTCCAGTTCATTGTTAAGCTTAATCAGGTTTTCTTCAGCCTGCTTAAGCTCTTCGTATGCATGTAATACTTTCTCTTCATTGTTTTTCTTTTCAGTGATGTCTGCCATTGTTACTGCAACACCCTCACTCATTTTCACAGCTACTATTTCGTACCATGCTTTATGCCCATTAATATCCAGGTGCAGCTCTATATGAAGAGGAACCCCAAACTCCACTACGGACACATACTTCTTAAACAAGCCGCTTTGCTTTAAGAATGGCATTTCAGCATGAATGCTGTTTCCCAATAACTGAGCAGAAGATTTACCAAACAACTCTTCTGCCTTACGATTAAGAAGGCTCCAGTTAAAGTCTGTGATAACCTGCTTCTCATCTCGTATTGCCTGAAAGGCCATTATGTTGTTCAGAGAACTATTAAGTACCCCCTGCACTACGTTGGTAAGCTCTTTAAGTGTTGTAACATCCACATAGCTTAGTACCACTCCATCCTTATTCCCATCATGCTTCAGGTAAGGAATAATACGCATGAGGTAGAACTTCCCTTCATTGGTTTCAACCTCATGCTCCACCTCCACCGATGTATTGTTAACCTGCTTAATATCGTTCAGCAAGTTGGTATACTTTAAGTTGTGCGACAAGTGATGGATAGGGCGACCTACATCGCCTTCTATAATGTTGATGAGGTCTTTGATACTTGGCGTAAACTTACGGATTACAAGATGATGATCGACAAACAGCTGCCCAATATTAGAGCTACGGATATAATTATCAAGATCTTCATTCAACTCCTGTAATTCCTTTATCTTTAATTGGTGCTCGGAGTTAACCGTGTGCAGTTCCTCGTTAAGCGACTGCATTTCCTCATTAGAACTTTGTAGTTCTTCGTTAGAGGACATCAGCTCTTCGTTACTGGATTGCAGTTCTTCGTTGGAGGTGCTCAAATCCTGCACGGCTAAGTGCAGGTTTTCACGGGCTTCTTTTAACTCCATCTCCAGTGACGCCACCTGCAGGTAGTAATCCTTATCCGAAACAGTAGCCAGTTCAACGGCCTTAGGTTGTCGGGCAACTTTATCTACTTCCTGCAATAGCACCAGGATAACTTTCGGCTGATTGGCATCCGTTACAATAGGCCTTACAGAAACATGCACCAGTTGGTTTTTCTTACCCATTCGAACCGACACCTGCCGGGCTACCACCTTGTGGTTTTGTTTAAGAGCCTTGCGTATGCCAACACTCAATGTTACAGCCAATTCCTCGGGCACCATCTTTATAAGATTAAAGTGCAGACGTTTGTCCGGGAATTTTAAAAAGCGGTTAATGTCACCAACACCATGCAGTAACTGGTAATTTTCATCCACATACAGCCCCGTCACCCTAAAATCATCTGCAACGGCATCCATAAAAGAGTCGTTATACTGCGCCAGTTGCAGGTCTTTAAACGTTGCTTGTTTTGAAGGAGATGGAGTAGGTGTAAATTCTGTTGCACCGTAGTTTTGGTGAATGCTCTTTCTTTCTTTGGTTTTCTGGTAAAGCTTCCACTTCCTGTTCTCCTCCGAGAAAAATGGTTTCAGTTCTCCAATGTGCTCGCTAGGCCCCAACAACAAAAATCCATTCAGGTTCAGAGCATAAGGGAAAATACCCAATACCTTCTTCTGCAGGCCAGGGTTCAGGTAAATAAGCATGTTTCGGCATGTGATCAGATCAATCTTACTGAATGGCGGATCTCGCTGCAAATCATGCTGGGCAAAAATTACCAGTTTTCGTAAATCTTCATTAATGATGTAACGATTCCCTTTCTGGTAAAAGAAACGTTGCAACCTATCAGGAGAAATATCTTTGGCTATAGAAGCCTGATAAATACCTTTGGATGCATGTGTAATAGCACGCTGATCTATATCAGTGGCAAATAATTTTACCAATGGCTCAAGTCCAACTCTTTCAAAGCATTCTTTGAAAAGCATAGCAAGTGAATAAACTTCTTCCCCGGTGCTACAGGCTGTCACCCACACTTTAACCGGCTCATCAGGTGCTTTACTGGCTATTATTTTAGGAATAACCTCTTCTTCAAGCATTTCAAATGCCTCTGTATCACGAAAGAACTTCGTAACACCAATCAAAAACTCCTGACAAAGTACATTTATCTCGGCAGGATTTTCTTGCATATGCAAAAAATATTTGTGCAGACTGTCCAGACTAAGGTTATCCATGCGCTTGCGGATCCTTCGGTACAGTGTAGCCTCTTTATAGTTCTTAAAGTCGTTGCCTGTATGCGTGCAAATCAGGTCCAGAATCTTATGTAGCACTTCACCATCCTCAACTTCTTTATTAAACTCAATAAGCGATTGCACCAGTGGAACTTTACGGGTATACTCGATTATTTCTTGAGGCATCCGTTCAGGTGGCAACACAAAATCAACAAAGCCAGCATCGATAGCACTTCTGGGCATACCATCAAATTTCGCTGACACGGGTTCCTGCACCACCACCATGCCCCCTGCTGCTTTAATAGCCCTGATACCTTTAGTGCCGTCCGTACCTGTACCAGAAAGTACCACCGCAATGGCATAACGCCCCCTATCTCTGGCCAGAGACTCAAAAAAAGCATCAATGGCAAAATTAGGTTCTCTGTTGCGGGTCTTATCGGCCAAGCGAAGCCTGCCATTTTTCAGCGTCAGTTGCTTACCGCTGGGTAGCACATATACACAGTTAGGCTTTGTACGCATGCCGTCCTCAGCCTCCTGCACCTGCATACTGGTATGCTTGGATAACAACTCTGCCATCAGGCTCTTATGGTCTGGCGACAAGTGCTGTATAATAACAAAAGAAAAACTGGAATTGCCCGGGAAATGATCAAAAAGCTTATGAATAGCTTCCAGACCACCCGCAGACGCACCAATTCCCACCAGGTAGTGATCTGCCGGTGGCAACTTTTCATTTTGTATAGCTGCTTGTTTATTTGTTTCAGTCATAAAATACTGGCCGAACCTGGCTCTGAAGACTGTCTTAAATTAATATCTCTCTTTAATAATTTTTTCCAGCACAGCACTTCGTAATGCTTCTGCTGCCTCTACTTCTTCAGCCAGCCAGGGTAGCGAAGTATGTTTCACTGTTTCCTGATAGGTAGCAAAGGAGTTACGCGGATGGTATGTCTTTCCATCAGATTCCATCTGTATGGCTTGGTTCGGGTTCCCTCCCCAGTTTACCGTCTGCAGTACTTCCGGCCTGAAGCCTAAAATATACTCGCCTTGTTCTGCATTAATAGACAGAGCTATAAGCCCACTTGCTTTATTTTTGTACTCTTTGCTATATATATAATTTTTAGGCAAAGTACTGGTTACATAAAGCTTATCTGCCTGGTTTCTTCGCAGCCAGCCAGCCAACTCCTTTAGTTCTTGTTTGCCAGGGGTATTCCCACTTGTCCAGATGCCTCCATCATATATAACTGCTGCTCCGCTTAAGCTTAGTAACTTCTGAATATCTGTTGCACCAGATAACAGGCCATCCGCAAAACCTGGGCTATTATACAGCTGCTCCAGTAACTGAGCATGTAAGCCGCGCAGCTGTGCTTTCAGCAAAATAGCATTCTCTCTTTCTTTTGACGCCACCTGTGCCGATATAATACCTGAAAGAAGCTCCATAGCAGAGCGTAGCTCATAACTAGGGTTTTTCGCAGTTTTATGGTGGCACGAAATAAGTCCCCATAGTTTATTATCAATAATAAGAGGTAGCGACATGGAAGCCATAATGTTCAGGTTACCCAAGTACTCGAGGTGCACGGCAGCTACACTACGCAAATTACTGTCAGATAAATCTGTAAAACGATTCGTCATGGGGTTTACTACCGGAATGAGCCGCACAGGTTTATAATTGCGCGTGGGAATAAGCCGGTATGGGTTACTAAAGTATAGATCCCGGGCCTGCTTGGGAACATCTGAAGCAGGAAAACGCAGGTCCATGTAATCATCCATGTCTTCTTCCTTGGCCTGTGCTATTACTATCCCATTCCACTGAGGGTCAAACTGATATACCAGTACCCGGTCGAAACCAGTAAACTTCTTTATTTCTGTAGCTGCTATCTGAGCTGTCTCCTGTGTAGAGCCTGCCTGCTTCAGCAGCGATGTTATGTACTTAATATGCTGGTAAAGCCCAATAAAAGAATTATCGTCCGGGTTTGAGAAGTTCTCCTCTAATTCCATAAGCACATACTCTTCTCGCGGATGAACAAGTGCTGTGACAGCAACCTTTTTATCTTTAACTGATAATGTAAGGTTAATAGGAATTTTATCCTGGCTGCTCTGACTCGTTATTTTTTGCTGAATTTCCTCGAATTGTTTTGTAGAGATGTACTGCGATAACGACTGCTCCAGTAATTCATCAACAGGAATTGAAAGGTACTGTTCCACATTTTCACTGGCTTGTACAATATGTAGCTTTGGTTTGTCGAGTACCAGCAACATGCCATGGGGTTGTATCAGGTTTACCAGGTGGAGCGGGATACTGCCGCAGAATTCTGAGTCATAGTCTTTTTCTATGGTTAAATTAACCATTGAGGCTTTGTGTTCCATGAAATAAAGGTGCGTTATGCTCCATAGGAGCCTTATAATCCGTTAATCTTTCCAATGTGCTTTGCTTTACACAGTAAACGATAAAAGGCACGCTAGAAGTACTTCAAGGGGGCAGAAGCCGGAGCAGGTAGACTACATATTCCAATGATTGCTTGGATTTCCAGACCCAAAGAAGAAAAGAGCTTATACCAAAACTGTTAGGCTAACATGCCGTAATTTGTACTATTACAGAGGCAAGCACTACCACTATTTATATAACTCGTTCTTTTCAACATTTATGTAGCTGTATTGTTTGCACCTACAGCCATTCTTTATTTCAAATTTACGGCATATCCTTTAGCTAAAAAATTTTTGAGAGATAATCTTACGCAGTCCAACTACTCCATACTACACTTTTAAGCACCATGTGTTTCTTACTAAGAAGCTTTGATTATACGGCTGCATCAGAAAAAAATTAAAAAACTTTAATATTTATTTTCAAACATATTACTGAACGATGACTGCTCTATACTGATTTATAATATTTAAATAAGCAGACTTTCTTTTTTTAAAGCGCTATTGCAGACATTCCTCTATAGTTGTGACTCAATACGTATGTCGAATAGTTTAACTGGGAGCAGCATACGAACTCCTGAAGGTATAGATAATATTGTGAGAAAAGTGGGTTGTTTAAACCCAGCCTAAAGTTCTAGTTTTACTAAACTGGGTCTGATGAATACCTTTCGGAGGAAGTACTTAGAACTTTAAGCACTGCTTATTTACTCTAACAACAGAATCTAAGACTACTGAATAATCTGATTTGATTCATTAGCACTGCCTAAACAACATTAGTTACCAACGCTTTTCTACTTTTCCAGGTGCATTAAATACCAACATAAGGCAATTAAAAGAAGTAGACCAGCATCAGTTTTACCAGCACTGGTAATTTGTATAGTAACCTTATTATTGAAGCGAGCAATTGAAAATAGTTTTTGCCGCTTTTGGTTAATAAGCCAGATAACAGGTTCATGAATTTGCCTTGTTTTCCAGCCATAAGTGTCTTGCCCTATAGATAAAAAACCTCCTCCGTTCAACTTTGATCTTTCTCTCTTTATATAACCTATGATTCGTCCTGTTTCCGCACCCTTGATACAAATGCTGGCATGAGAAAACGTGCTGATGTCTTCTAGTAGGTAGCATTTATCACCAATGTAGATAGTAGCCAGGGTTGTTTGAAGCTCTTCCTTAAAAAGAAGTAAAGCGAAATACCAACTTTGATTTTGCAACTGAAAGCTGCACGGGGAGTTTACCACTTCTGTTAAGCTAAAGCTGTCTTCCAGTTCGTTTGCCGCTAATGGTATGAGAGGAAATGGTGGCTGGGAAAGTGGCATAGCTTTTCCGATTACGGCTTTAGGAGATTAATTAAAAAAGAAGGTAACATAGGTATTCGTCCACTATCTTTTACCTCATGTAATTCAGCAAAATCAGTAAGAAGAATACTGTTAAAGAGAAGCCTTAAACAAGTTTAATAGCTTTTACAATTAGAAATATTAAGCTAAAGTTGGCTGCTTTTCTGTAAAAATGTTACTCAGTTACCTTGAGTACAATATTAATAGAAGACACCCCTATTAATTGTAAAGAGAATATTAACCTATTATTAAAGAATCATTAACTAAAAGTATTATTAAACCAACCAGCCATTTGCTATATTTATCTAAAGCCGCCCTTTAGTTGCTGGAACAAATGCTTTCTTGTTTTAAGACTTTATCAGGAAAAGAAATTACACAATTGAGTAGCTTCAGTAGAGAGTAGAGGTTTTATAGAGCTGAAACTACAGCTGTAAGTGTGGGTGAAAATAAAAAATGACAGCACAGAGACGTACTGTCAGCGACATTGGTCAAGAAAGGTCTTTAAGTACAACTGTAGATGATCTTAAGTTTAAACTAAAGTCCTTTCTTGACTTTTCTACTGCATTAGAAAAAACGGCAATATCTCAAGAACTGTGTAA
>NZ_JAJJWI010000049.1 GCF_020907275.1 Pontibacter silvestris
GCTATGGCTTACTGCTTCTACTTATCATAAAAGAGCTTGTGAGGCTTGAAAGAGTTAAATTGTTTTTTTAGATCTTCACAACCTACTTGTGTGCAAGCGCGTATAAAAACACGGCTAAAAGTTGAAAAGTTTACAAGAAAGCTTTTCATGAGAAAGGCTCCTCTAGATGAGGAGCCTTTCTCATTTGCTGCCTACTACAAGCCTCGACTAACCTCTCGGCCTTTCTCATTTGTCAAGAACAGGACACAGCCTTGGCATATGGAGTGCTAATATTTGGAAAAAACTATAGACTTCCCTGAAAGTTGGCCATTTAAAGGTTGAATAAGTGCTTTAACTTTAAATGGAGTGAAAAAGACACGCTTTATAGAATCACAGATCATCATGGCTATCAAGGAGCACGAGAATGGCCGCAACGCCCAGGACTTGTGCCGGGAGTTGCGCATCACCTCCTCAGCCTTCTACAAGTGGCGCCAGCGCTACGGCGACCTGGAGGTAAAAAGAACTGGTGCAAAGAGAACAAGGTGAGGCTGGTCTTTATTCAACCTGGCAAGCCGATGCAAAACGCTTATATCGAGCGCTGCAACGGCAGTGTCAGGAGGGAACTACTGATGCTTACGTGTTCAGGACCCTTTCAGAGGTGCGGCAGAAGACCGAGGAAAGGATGGAGGACTACAACCACCACCGCCCGCACCAGGTGCTGAATTTCAAATTAATCAAGGAAATTGTAACTTTAAAACCTACTTTGCAATGGCCTAAAATTCGGGGAAGCTTACATTCTCCATCCGTTGATTTCAGGACGAGGCTGTTACCTAATTAGGCTTTTGATTATTCCCTATCCTTCCATTCATATCCAACGTTATCCATTTGTTCAGAAAATTATGAGGAGCCTCTAACACGATTTTATAGTAGTTATAACCATTAACCGGAATGGTAACCTTCTCATTTCTTGTAGGAACGGTTTTCAGGAGTTTGTACTCATCTTTACCACCTGCCTTGTAGTTATTGGTAGAGGCCAGCCAAACCTTCATTTTTCCTTTCTTTTCCAAGGCTTTCCAAGTTAGCTGAATTTCACCGTTCTGGTAAACAGCAGTTGGCTGTACTGCAGAAACGGCACCTATAAAAGGTACTCCGTCCGTTTCCATCAGTGCCTCACGAGGTATGCTAAGATCCATAAAACGAGTAATGCTAGGCATGATGTCCACAATGCCTGGCTGACCATCCTTAAAATGCGCGTTCAGGTCGCGGGCATTGGTTACCATCCAGGTGGTTCGCTCTCTGTCAGACTGCCCACCGTGGTGCCTGCCGCTTGTGCTGTCCCTTCCGTGGTCCGTTGTTATTACAAGCAGCCAATCTTCCTGGTGCTTTTGCTTTCTATACTCAATGGCTTTCCATATACGACCAATCTGATCATCTGCATACTCAACCGCTTTATTTAACTGTTCGCTATCTCCATAGTAATGCCCCATATCATCTGGATATTCTAAATATACCCATGATAAATCAGGTGCATGATTCCAGATGTGATCAGTAGCTTCATTAGCCACACGCTCATCTATCTGGTGCATGAAGTCCCTTGCTTCATCATGCGGAAAGCTCACTGTGTCTAATTCCAAGCCATCTACTTTGTAATCTATCCGTATATTACCTGTTTGAGACAATCCCTCCCCTACCAGCTTGGTTCTGTTGTCCAGCCAGCTGGAGAATATAGCAAGCTTCTTTTCAGGGTACTGTGCTTTTAAGTGTCTGAAGATACTCCAGTAGTTGTAGTTAGGTGCCTCAATGTTATTATCCCAAACATTATGCTTATTCACCCATGTGCCGGTCAATAAGCTGTTGTAGCCTACTGCCGAAATGGTGGGCGTTTGGGAATAGCCACCTCTTTCTCCTCCTACATACGCTCGTGTGTACCCGCCAACAGCAGCTACCCGGTCTATGTTCGGCGTATGCTGCTTCTCCAGCACATCCGCGGGAATGCCATCCACAATAATAAAAACCACTTTTTTCTTACCAGATTGTGCCGCCGTTAATACAGGCAGCAGGCACATGATCAGCAGTAGCTTTTTCAGAAATATATGTCCGTTGATTTTCATAGGGTATTTGGTTAGGTGCTTTTACTCCGGCTGAAGCAACCACATGGTTGCGTTGATGTTATCTCCCTCCGGGAATTGGCTGGCAATGGCAGCCTCCACGTTTTGCCTGTTCAGATTAAACTCACTTTCCGGATACATCCAGCGCTTCGGAATCTGCTTATCGTTCAGCATACCGCCACCGCTTACATCAAAGGCAGGAATTCCGGTGCGGCGTTGCTCATAAAAAGGCTGCCAGCCGGAGTTCATAAAAAAGGAGATATACTTCTGCGTTAAAATGGTGTTCAGTTGGTTGTTTGACTGCAGTTGAACCTCCGGCTGTGCCAAATAAGCCGCAATGCTATCGTGGGGAATCCCATAAAACAGCATGCTGGCTTCTACCCCCTTTTTGTAGTGCTCTTCGGCATTACCGCTTACCCAGCCTCTAACAACCGCCTCCGCCAGAATAAACTGCACCTCAGCAAAGCCAAGAGCTACACTCGGTTCATTTACCGGGTTGCTGTAATAGCGCGCGTTTATCTTGGAAGCCTCTCCTCCTACAACTCTTTGCTTATTTACATCCAGTGCATCGCTTCCCTTTACTCCTCCATAGGCTTGCGGATCCTCTGCCGGAAGTGCGGCCCCATCAGGTGCCCGATCTGCTACTTCAAAAAGCCGGGGGTCTTCCAGGTCTTGCAGTAAAGAGACAAAAGTCTCCTCCATGTAATAAGCCGTTTGGATATCGTTGCTGTTGAAGTACGGGTACCGGTTATCTTCAAGATCGTAGAAGGGTAAAGCGGCATTGTCGCTGTTAGATGCAAAGATCGGAAACTGTGCCGGGTCATTGACTATTTCCTGGAAACGCTGCTTTACATTGAGGTTAGCATTGTTCTCTTTGAGAGACAGGTTCATCAGTACGCGTAACGTGAAGGAGTTTACCAGTTTTTGCCACTTCTCCAAATTCCCGCTATAGATCACGTCTCCGGAAATAGTTTCCTGGGTATTGGCAAGCATGGCGTTGGCCTCTTTCAAATCCTCCAGTACTCCCAGATAAATACCCTCCTGCTTGTCATAAGTTGGTGAAAAGACATTCTCATCCCCCCTGAACGCTTCTGTATAGGGCACATCGCCAAAGGTTTGAGTAAGGCCAATTATAAAGTAGGATTTAAAGAATTTGGCCAGCGCCATGTAAACCGGCTTGTTTACGCGCGCAGCCTCTTCCTCCAGCTTTACTACTTGTCTTAGATGGTCATAACTGCCAAAGTCAGACCGTTGCCACCCATAGTACTGGTTTAATGAAACGCCATCTGTGTTCACCAGGTAGCGCGATGCCAAAGCAGCTGAAAGTTGTATTTCGTTGAAGGCTCTGGTTTCCAGGTTAGTGAGCAGCAGATCAGGTGTGGCCTGCGTTGTTCTGTTTGGGTCGAGCTGCAGCTCCTCGAAATCCTGACAGGAGTAAAAGCAGCTAAGAGCCAGTGACAGTACAACTATCTTCAATTTATTCATTTCCCTGAGTGTTAAAATTTAAGATCAATGTTGACACCCATACTTCGGGTGGCAGGAGTCTGCAGGTTATCAGCCCCGGTATCAGGGTCTACATTGGGAAGCTTAGACCAAAGCAGTAGGTTCCGCCCAACGAAAGAAACAGAGGCTGCGCGTATAGGAGCCTTCTCAAGCAGCTGCCCTGGCACCTGGTATGTCAGTGTTACCTCGCGCAGTTTCAGGAACGTTTCATTATAATAATGGTAGTTGTAATTGTGCGCGTTGCTGGTATTGATCATGTAGTTGATGTAACTGACAGCTTTGGCATTAGGCTCGAATACTCTGGTGTCTTCTACAATATTCCCTTTCCCGTCGTACTTCACATCGCCACTTACCACCACCACACCTTCGCCAACATAGGTTGCCTCACCGGAGTTGGCCTCGTCACGATAGTGGTTCACTGTTCCAGGGTGTGTTCCTCCCCACCACATCTTCTGATTGGTGGTAGAGTAAATCTTTCCGCCAAGGCGTCCGTCAAACAGAAATCTTAAGTTAAAGTTTTTATAAGTGAAGGAGTTTTCTATGCCGTAGGTCCAATCCGGCTCGTCATAGCCCACAAAGCGGGCAAAAGGATCAGTTTTAGGGAAACCGTTGCTGTTGTAGATAATATTTCCCTGTGGATCTGTCTCGTATACTGCGGCAAAGATTTTATCGGTACGCTCATCCACTTCTAAGTGGTTGAGCTCTTCAGCACCTCCGAAGATTTCTTTTAAATAGCGGCGATACTGGCTGAAGTTAGCTGTAATGTCCCATCTAAAGTCATTTTCCTTTACAGGTGTTGCACGTGCAATAACCTCCACTCCTTTGCGCTGGTAAACGTTCCCGTTTTCTAACCTGGATGTATAGCCGCTGGCCAGCGATACCGGAATATCGGTAATGTTATTGTAGTCACGTGCCTGGTAATAAGTAACATCAAAACCAAGACGGTTATCAATCAAGTTGAACTCTAGCCCTGCTTCCCAGGTATCTGAAGTTTCCGGCCTGATGTTAGGGTTAAGGTTACTGCTTCCATAGTATAAAGAGGGTGTACCATTCCATTTCACACCATTCTCATAAGCAGCGATATGGCTGTAGGGGTAATCGCCAATCCGCCCCTCTGATACACGTGACCAGGAACCGCGCAGCTTCAGATAAGAAAGAGCTGAGGGCATCGTTACCAAATCCGACACGACCAAAGCTCCCGAAACCGCTGGGTAGAAGAAGGAGTTGTTCCGTACTGGTAAGGTGGAAACCCAGTCATTACGTCCGGTAACACTTAGGTACAAAGCCCCAAATGCTTCCAGGTCAACAATACCATAAACACTGTTTTTCTTTTGCTCCTCTATGGTATTCTCTCCCTGAACCGGGTTAGCTGAGTTGCTTATGTTGTAAAAGCCCGGTATGGTTAAGCCATCTGTACTCAAAGACTGGCCCTTCAGGTTCTGGTAATTGTTTGATCCTCCCAACTGGGCTTTCAGTGAAAAGTTTTTGCTGAATGTATGCTCATACTTTACAAGCAAGTCTGAAATAACATCGATGTAACTCTGGTTGCTTAAATAGTAGTTCCCTCTCGATTTGTCACTGTAACCCACATAGCTTTTAGGTTCCTTTGTACTTGTTGACAGGCCGTAGATGTTCACGCCAGTCCTGTAAGTGGCACTGAAGGAAGGGCTAATTCTATAATCGAGTGTGACAGCACCAAAAGTATTGTCTTTATAGTAACCACGCTGGTATTCATATGCCTGAAAATAAGGATTGTTATACCAGGATTGGTTGTAGTGCCTTTGCTGCTCTCCTTCTCTACCTTCCAGCCAATAGTTCCTCAGGTCTCTTACATCAACATCCGCACCTGTCCACAGCACCAGATTGTACAAGTAGTTGGTTGGACCGTAACCTGTTTCAGGAAAGTTATCGGTGTATTGTCTGTTGTAACTGATGCGGGCATCTGTGGTTAACTTTGGTGACAAGCTATAGTTACCAGAAAGGCTAAAAGATGTATTGTTTAAATCAGTGTTCGGAACAATGCCTTTTTGGTAAATGTGGGAAGCGGCGGCCCTAAAACTACCCTTCTCACCGCCTTTGGTAAGGCTTACACTGTTTGTGGAGATGGCACCAGTATCAAAAAAGTTCTTTACGTTGTCTTTACCACGGGATATCCAGGGCAATGGTTGGCGCTCACCTGTAACTGGATCCACGGGGCTATTATACTGCGGTGTCTCCCAATAGCCACTGGGAGTACTGGCATCCAACTGATCCAGTTTTGGTCCCCAGATCCAACCGGCCCCCTCTATTCCTCCACCAGAGCCATCGACATAGGCATATTTGCCGTTGTTACCACTGCCATAGGTCGACTGCACTTCCGGTATACGGATAAAGCCTGGCTGAAACATGGTAGTGGAGTTTATCTCCACGCTGAGGTCTTTTCCCTTACCCCGCTTAGTCGTAATCATGATAGCACCGTTGCGGCCAATAGAGCCATAAAGGGCTGAGGCTGTGGAACCTTTCAGCACGCTAACACTTTCAATATCATCAGAGTTGACTTTCCATAGATCAGCTGTCTGGTCAGGCACTCCGTCAATAACTATCAATGGCTTCCTTCCTCTCAGGCTGATGGCTGGATCCTGAAACAAGTCAGTGGAGTTCCTGATCGTAAGCCCAGCTACTTTACCAGTAAGGTTACTTACTACATTCCCCTCACGAGCTTTCACTAGTTCCTCACCCTGCACTTCCTGCACGGCATAACCAATCGCTTTCTTCTCTTTTTTAATGCCGAGTGCTGTTACCACTACTTCTTCTAAACTATGTGAGTCTTCTTCCAGTAGCACATCGACAAAACGTCTGTTATTAACAGCCACCTCTTTATTTTCGAAGCCTATATATGAAAAAATCAGTACTGGATCTTCAACTCCTACAGTCTTTATAGTAAATCTTCCTTCAATATCTGTAACTGCTCCTGTACTAGTGTCTTTTATCAATACTGAGACACCAGGTAATGGCTGTCCAGCCGCATCTTTTACCTGGCCAGAAACAGATTCGCTTTGTAAACTATGACTCAAAGTGCCTGAATTAATGCTGTACTTACCTCCTTTTGTAAAACCATCTAAAGGGGCTATTCCAAGTACCGCCAATAATATTAAGGAGCAACTCCTTTTAGCCACTCTGCTATTCTTAACTGGTAGTTTTGATATCATATTAGGCCTGTTTATTGATATTTCATGTCCTAGCTTATTGAAAGCAGGATAAAGAATGCTGTAGGATCCAACATTGAATGTTAGAGAAGCAACAGGGCCAATTCAGATAGTACCATACCGCCAGGAAGCATTCACTAAATGATTGTTAACAGTCTGATCATCCTCAACTAGCACTACCCTATTTACCCTAGTAAGTATAAGGGCAAAACTAGTTCAAGGCCTTTATCTGAATGTTTATTAAATATTATATATGCGTTAACAGAAGGAAGAAAAAGTGTAATCATGATAATAAAAGCGTAATCTGAAAAGCTCTGTTACCAGGTTTCTGTAAAAGCAGGTAAAAGGATAAAATAATTCTATTATGAACCCTTCATTTCCGGGTACACTGAATTACTATGTATCCGATTACAGCAAGCACTTTTCCTATGTAGGTGCTCATGCGGTTCTTTTGAAGATGCGCTGCACTTGTACTGCCTGAAAGCTTCCTCCCCTACTGGCCCTGAAACCGTGCTTGTTTAGCTCACTCGCTATCTCAGACCAGTTCATCCCATGCTTTCGGCAGGACTGGATCATGGCCGAAGCTCTTTTATTGTTCTCATTCAAAACTGCTTTCAGCACTCGCGTCTCCTCCCCTTTCTTCCTGGCTTCATTGGTCAGGTTCTGAGGCTTTCCCAGCTTTACCCCCTGCGCTTTCTTCACCTGTAGCGCTGCTTTGGTCCGGGAGCTGATTAATTCACGTTCGTGCTGGGCCAGTACCGCGAAGATGCCTATTGTTAAGGTGTTGGCGTCTGGCATATCGGCACAGACGAAGTCTACCCCACTGTCCCGAAGGGCAAAGATAAAGGAGGCGTTGCGGCTGAGCCGGTCCAGCTTAGCTATAAGCAGCGTGGCCCTGATCCTTTTGGCATGGTCAATGGCAGCTAAAAGCTGAGGGCGGTTATTCCGCTTGCCGCTCTCCACCTCCACGTACTCCTCTAAGATAGTATCTTCGGTTTTAAGGAAGCTTCGAACGGCATACTGCTGGGCCTCCATCCCTAGTCCGCTTTCCCCCTGCCTTCGGGTAGATACTCTAAAGTAAGCGATGTACTGTTTCATGGCGAGGATGATAAGATGCCATACAGTTGGGAAAGCCGAGCAGCTAAAGTCGAGGCCTCTGTCTGTCCGGATGTACTGTTAATAAGAGTACGCCACTGATATTTTGACACTGGCTTCTGAAGTCTGATCTTTTCCTCCATATCCTCCACGCATTCAAGTAGCTCCTCCTTTTCTTCTCTTTCTATGTCGGGGTTGCTATGGAGTCTTTCTGTTCTCCTGCTGATCAACCCTCCGGCTTCATGGGCGGGTGCCTTCGCCTGGTGAGTACCGGAAACGTCACGGTTCAATACAATAGAAGAGGCAGGTATGCTACCGGTGAAACTTAAAAAAACAGTTGGCCGACCTAGAGGACTGTAGGAATCCTGCTTACAATAGTCCATCCCTTTAGAGGTGATTTGATGAACCAAAGCGACTCCCTCCTCTAATAAGTCCAGATTGACTAAGTTAACAGCGCGCAACTTATCTGCGATACCCTCTGTCTCTTGTCTGCTTTCATAGATGTTTAACACCTGCATGATTTCCTCAAGCCTAATGCACGGGTACTCCCGGTGCCGGCGGCTGTATAGCCGGAGAACTGCATCTTGTTTTTCTGCCTGTTTCATGAGGTGAGTCTTCAATATATGGCAAAGATACGGTAATTTTACATCTCTTAAACGTCCGTTTATAAAGTTTGACAATATATTATTTAGCTGTAAATTTGTCATGTTTGAGTAGAGATGAAGAAATTTGTTGCCTATTACCGTGTATCTACAAAAGTTCAAGAACATAGCGGACTTGGTTTAGAAGCACAACGTTTGGCTGTCCTCCAGTATGCTAAACAAAAAGATTCTATTATTGAAGAATTTACGGAAGTAGAAAGCGGAAGTAAAAATAATCGTGAGCAGTTATATTTAGCCATTAAGCTTGCAAAGTTGAAACAGGCTACACTGCTTATAGCTAAGCTGGATCGGCTCAGCCGCAACGCCTCCTTTATCTTTGCCCTTCGGGACAGTGGGGTAGACTTCGTCTGTGCCGATATGCCTGAAGCTAACACCCTGACCATTGGTATCTTTGCGGTACTGGCCCAGCATGAACGCGAGCTCATTTCCAAGCGAACTAAGGACGCCCTGCAGGTAAAGAAGGCTCAGGGAGCAAAGCTGGGAAATCCTCAGAACCTGAATGACGAGGCCAGAAAGAAAGGACTAGAAGTTCGTTGTTCAAATGCCCGCGTCAATAAGCAGAATCGCCAGGCTATAAAGCTAATCCATATTTATCGTAAACAGGGGTATACGTTTCAGCAGATAGCAAATGAGTTAAATGAAGAAGGGTATAGAACGCGCACGGGTAAACCTTTTCTGAAAGGCACAGTGTATTATTTATATCAAAAAGTTGCTGACATGCGTCTCAAACTAATAAAATGATTTCTTTATTTGATTTGCGTTGTGGCTTATAGCTGAGATAAATTT
The DNA here is from genome assembly GCF_020907275.1 of Pontibacter silvestris. Classification (GTDB taxonomy): domain Bacteria; phylum Bacteroidota; class Bacteroidia; order Cytophagales; family Hymenobacteraceae; genus Pontibacter; species Pontibacter silvestris. Next base: position 9,319 of record NZ_JAJJWI010000049.1, read on the forward strand.
TCTTCCTTTTGATTGTGATAAATGTACAAAAGTGTTACACGGTCATAAGCAGATTGCTAAGACGTAAATCTCTGATTTATCAACAATAAACCTAACTCTTAGATATAATAATCTTTTTGCCTCTTATAATTCTCCCCCTCTCCTACTATTCCCAAAATCCTTCCCTCTTTAGGAATTTTGTACCAGATCAGGACAATAAAAGTAAATCCTTGATAATCTTTTTAGGTAGTCCTTCAGAAGTAATGATGGCATAA
>NZ_JAJJWI010000005.1 GCF_020907275.1 Pontibacter silvestris
ACACAGTTCTTGAGATACTGCCTTTAAAGCTTTGCTTCCGGGCTTTTCAGAAATACCTGATGCCGGCTTGCCAGCCACTGTACGGCTATAATGGTTTTGGCATCTAAGAACTTTTTTGTTAGCAGGTCTTCCATGCTCAGGCTAATCACTTTTATCGCCTCATGCTCCTCATCTAAACCACCACCTTTTGATTTTCTTTTACTTACTTCTGCATAAAATAAATGTACTTTTTCAGTGCATGCTCCCGGAGAAGAAAAAAAGTCCCACACATGCTCCAGGTGATCTACGGCATACCCCGATTCCTCTTCTATTTCTTTTCTTATTGTTTTTGCCGGATCACCTTCTTCAACCACCCCGGCAACTGTTTCTAATAATTCCATTTCAGCGCTATAACGGTACTGCTTTACAAAAATGTACTCATCCTTATCCGTGTCATATACAATAGCAGCGGCTGCGTCTCCACTGTCAAATTGTTCTCGTTCGTACGTATCTCCTTTATCTTCTATGGTGAGTTTTCTGAAAGTGTAGAACCCATCATAAATTGTTTCTTTTTGTTTGATTTTCATGCTTTGTCTGTAGTTAAGAGTTTGTCTCTTTTTCAGAACATTTACGTTTTCCAGAGCAGGAGAGATTAACCCGTAGCTGAAATAATGTAGCGATGGTGAAGTGCCTGCGTATAGTACGGGTATGAATAAAGCTGTATTAATAACAAAATTGCAGGGAGTATATTGGGCTGTTACAGGTATATGGCCTTTAATACATATGCCTAGTTTCTTATGGGTGACAGGCCCTAAAGAAGACCTTTGGCTGGTAAGGACAGTAGGACTATTAATAACTGTTATTGGAGCTGTTTTGCTTTTTGCGGGCATCAAGAAGCGGGTAACACCAGAGGTGAAAATTTTAGGCATAGGTGGTGCCGCAGCTATGGCCTTAATCGACTTTTATTATGCATTAAATGATGTTATCTGGGATGTGTATATGCTGGATGGTAGCGCGGAGCTCATCATAATAGCTCTTTGGCTGTGGGCAGGGAATCAAGGAATGGCAAGGGTTAAAGTATAGTTTTTAAGAAAAGAAAAAGCACCTCATTTCGGGAGGTGCTTTCTGTATATTAGAAATTGACTTGTACTTTTTATGCTTCCGGCATCAGGCGTACAACCAAACCATCCAACTCAGGTGTTACCCGTAGCTGACAGGATAGGCGGCTGGTTTCAGTAGCATGCGGAAGCGACTCCAGCATAAAAGCCTCATCATCGCTTGGCTCTGGCAGTTCTCCACTTTCCAATACTTCTACATGGCAGGTGGCGCAAATAGCCATACCTCCACAAATAGCAGGTATATCATATTCACTGGCCTTCAGTATTTCCATTACTGACAGGCCCATGTCAGTGGGAGCTTCTACAGGTACTCTTTCTCCGTTGTCCTGCTCAACATATATTGTTATTGCGTCTTCCATTACTATATTTCCTGTATGCCGTTAACGGTAGTATACTTCAGTACATACTTCTTGTCTGGGTAAACAATATTGTAAGCACTCTGTGCCATCAGGGCGGCTTCATGGAAACCACAAAGTATCAGCTTCAGCTTACCAGGATAGGTGTTAATATCACCGATAGCGTATACGCCAGGTATGTTGGTGGAGTAGTCTACTGTATTTACAACAATAGCATTTTTCTCTAACTCTAATCCCCAGTTGTCTATAGGGCCAAGCTTAGGTACTAACCCAAAAAGCGGAATGAAGTAATCAGTTTCAACTTTATGATGCACTACGCTCTCCAGGTGTACATTAACAGCTTCCAGCTTGTCTTCACCAAACACTTCTGTTACATTAGACTTCAGCATTAGGTTTACTTTACCTTCTTCGGCCAGCGCAGCTACTTTTTCAGCAGATTCTGGTGCGCCGCGGAATGTGGTACCCCTGTGTACCAGTGTTAGTTCTTTACAAACATCTGCCAGAAATATTGTCCAGTCAAGGGCAGAGTCGCCACCACCAGCCAACACTACTCGCTTATCTCTGTATTTCTCAGGGTCCAGCACCATATAGGTAACGCCTTTGCCTTCATAATCCTCAAGGTTTTCGATAGCAGGTTTACGTGGTTCGAAAGAACCTAAGCCACCGGCAATAACTACAGCCTTACACGCTATTTTAGTACCTGCTACAGTTGTTACTATAAAAGAGCCATCCTCTTGCTTATCAAGGTTTTCCACGCGCTCACCTAAGGTAAATGTAGGGTGGAAGGGCTCGATTTGCTTTTGCAGGTTTTTAACAAGGTCACCTGCCAGTACTTCCGGATAGCCTGGTATATCGTAAATTGGTTTCTTAGGATATATTTCAGTAAGCTGGCCACCCACTGCTGGCAATGCATCCACTACGTGGCAGTGCATTTTCAGCAGACCTGCTTCAAATACAGCAAAAAGGCCCACAGGGCCAGCTCCAACAATGCATATATCCGTTTTTATATTCTCCATATATGATAATTAACGTTAAAATACTTGTCGCGACAAATATACTGCCACATGCTTAGCTTGCATAACTCTTTCTGGCTTTTCTTCAGTTATACTCAAAGTATTTGTGAAAGAATGCCAGTGATATACGCATAGGAATGTATAACTGTCAGAGAGATGGTTTTTGTTCCTGTACTAATTCCTGTAGCCTTTTTGCGTTGAAAGCAGCATATCCGTTCTGGTCATTGTCGAAGTAAATGTACACATCGAGGCCTTGCTGCTGCCATTGCAGGCAGTTATTTGCCCACCATGATAATGTTTCGTCGCTATAGCTGCCAGAATACTTATGCTCAGGGCCATGCAACCTTACATAAACGAAATCAGCGGTTACTTCTATGGGCGACATGTGCCACTCCAACTCATAAATACAAAAGGCTGCATTGTGCTGGCACAACAAGTTTAATATTTCTGGTTTATACCAACTTGGGTGACGAAACTCAAAGGTATAGCGATAATAGGGTGGGAGTGCAGCCAGAAAACTTGCCAGCCGCTCTTCGTTTACCTGCCAAAACGGGGGTAGCTGAAAAAGGATAGGGCCTGTTTTCTCCTCCAGTGCATTTACATTCTCAAAAAAGCGGGCTATGCTCTGCTGCGGGTCTTTTAGCTTTTTCATGTGCGTGATAAAGCGGCTCCCTTTTACAGCAAATATAAATTCAGGCGGTACAGATGCCCGCCAGTTAGCGAACGTCTGCGCAGAGGGAAGCTTGTAAAAGGAATTGTTTATCTCTACAGTCCTGAAGAAGTTCATGTAATGATTCGTAAAATCTTTTGGCTTCAGGTCAGGTGGGTAGAAATTGCCCATCCAATGTTTATAGTGCCAGCCAGAGGTTCCTATGTGTATCTTCCGCTCCATAATAAAGCGTATACCACTTTCACATACAGAAGGTTAATGGTAGGTGCTACAGATTCTTCTTATTGTTTATCAGCAGAAGAATTCAGTCAGACTTTGTTTCTAGTTCATTATCAACTAAAGAGTTTTCAAACCCTCAACGTGACTAATGTCTTTCTGTGTGTTTAGTCATTTTTAGGGCTGTAAGTGCTTTACCTGAAGGTTATCTTTTAACTTCTCAGCCTCATAATATCTGCTTTATCTGCTCTTAGTAATCTTAAGTTCAGACAATATTTTAGTGTGCGAACATACATTCATTGATGCGATGCCTTATATGCGCAAGTAAGAGGCTCCACTTATATTAGCTATCAATTACTAATTCCATCTTTGTCTTCTTTCCAAAGGGCTACTACCATTTCCCCGTTGTTAATACGATAAGCTCTTTTCATCATTGTGGTGTTAAAAGCCAGGCTGACATTACCCTTAGGGTCTATGGCAATCAAACCTTTATCTCCCTGCAGGTTCTTATCATAAACTTCTATGGCTTTCTGTGCCGCATTTCGAATGTCTTCGTTGCCATACTTTACCAAGGCGTATACTTCATGGGCTAGCACACCTCGCATAATAACCTCTCCGTCTCCAGTACAACTTACAGCACAAACTTCATTGTTGGCGTAAGTACCTCCACCAAGTATAGGGCTGTCGCCTATACGGCCTTTTAATTGACCGGTAAGTCCTCCGGTGGAAGTAGCAGCAGCCAGGTTCCCGTTCTGGTCTAGGGCAACTGCTCCTACTGTATCGTGTTCGTTTTTTAAAGCTAGCTCCTCCTGCAATGCTTCTTCCTTTTCGTCTGTTTTAAAATATTCCGGTGCTCTAAAAGGTAAATTATATTTTAAAGCATATTCTTCTGCACCTGTTCCCGAAAGAAAAGTATGTTTTGAAGTATCCATTACGATACGGGCTAATGAAATAGGATATTGGATATAGTGTACACCACCGATAGCACCTGCCTGCAGCCCTTTTCCTTCCATAATTGCAGCATCAAATTCTATATCGCCGTCTTTAGTTAAGCTACTACCTATGCCAGCGTTAAACAGCGGGTTTTCTTCCATACTCCTTACAGCAGCCTCTACGGCATCTACCGCACTACCCCTTTTTGCCAATATTTCCCACCCAGCCTGTAATGCTGTTTCAAGCCCATTCCGGTAAGCTCTATCTTTATCAGGATTTACCTTCTTTTTGTCCATGTTTTGAGCCCCTGCATGTATGGCAATAGCAAATTTTTCCATAGCTGTAAGTGATAAATATTTTATGCACGTAAGTGCCTGCGATACCTTTAAAATCAATATTGCAGAGCTACATACGCATCAATAGAAAGATTTTACGGACCTACAGGCAAGAATGGAATGTAAGAAGTTAAAAATCAGTGTTAAAACGGATTTATCAAACAGAGGTAGGTGCTTTGGCCTAATAATATAAAGAACGACTTTGAAAAGTTTATAAAATATTAAGTAATGAAGTTCTCCAATAAAGTTTTAATAAGATATGCTAACTAAATTATTGATTTAATTATTAAGAAGTTTATGTACATAAATTTTAAACCGCACTTAGTCTCTGTCGTTTATAATGATGTATAACGTTCAATTTTTAACCCTAAATCTTAAAAAGCTATGGCAAGAGACAACCAGAATAATTATGAAAGAGGCGACAACGAGTCCTATAATAATTCAGATAACGACAGAGGGTTCTTTGGCCGTGTAGGCGAAACAATAAGTAATGCCTGGGGTAGAGTAACAGGTAACGAAGACGAAGATTACGATAGAAACAGAAACAACGAAGACAGTAACAGACATAACAGAGGCAACTCTGGTGCTGGTACTAGTGGCCCGACTGGCTATGGGGCATCCCGCAATTACTCTTCTCCAAACCGCGGTACTATGGATAGCTTTAGTGGAGGCACACGTTATGGCGAAGGTGGAAGCAACAGCGGGGGAGGCTCTGCTTATGGTCAGTCAAACTACGGATCATCAGGCTATGGCTCCTCTGGCAATACCTTTGGGGGAGGAGGCTCATTTAACTCCGACCGGGGCAGCTCCGACCAGAACAACAGAAGTTATTCTTATGGTTCTTCTATGGGTAACCGTAGTGGAGAGTCTTACCGTCGCGGATCATCATTTGGTACAAGCTCTGACGGAGGTTACACCAGCGATACCAACAGAAATAACTCTGGCTCACCAGGCAGCAATATAACCGGAGGCTATGGCTCAGGCTCTACAGGAGGTTACAGCGGTTCTGGCTATGATGGGGCTAACTACAGCTCGCGCGGACGCTATGTCGGTTCTTCCGACTATGGCTCTATGAGTGGTGGTGATTACGGTTCAATGGGCAGTGATTATGGCTCCAGAGGAAGTAATTATGGCGGGTCAGCTTCAGGTTATAGTTCTGGAAACAGTAATTATGGCTCGGACAGAGACATTTACAGGAGAGGTGGCTATGGCTCCTCTGACTATGGTAACTCACAGAGAGGCTATGGCAGCGGAAGGGGCAATTCGTATGGCGGTAACAGCAGCTATGGCGACAACTCAGATTATGGTTCCTATTCTGCTAATCGTGGTGGGTATGCAGGTAATAGTAACTATAGTAATTACGGACTTTCTTCCGACAACTATGGTGGCAATAACTCTGGAGGAAACTTTAACTACGGTAGCGGAACTATGGGGAGAGGCGACTACAATTCCTATAACAGGAACAGAAGCGGCTATGGCTCATCCATAGGTAGCGATGACTATAGAGGCTCTTCTTACAGAAGAGGTAATTACGACAGAAACGATGATAACCGCTAAGTAAATAGATATTTATATTATAATAAAGGATTGTAGTATCTGCAGTCCTTTATTGTTTTAGTAGAAGCTGCATTTAAAGCAAGGTTAAACTGAGATTCATGTTAATGAATGTGAACGCCTCTTCTATCTCAAGTATGCCAGAGATTTAGGTTTACACGAGCCTAAGGCAAGCAGCAGAACGTCCTAGCGTGCTTAAACAAATGAACATCATCTTTTGCATCTAACAACATTACTTTAATATATCTGATGGAGCACTTGTTCAGGGTGTATACATGCATGCTTACCGTTTATACCTCCTGTCTGTTCCTACAATATATGTAGGCCTCTTTTATAGTAGGTACTATTTTTAAAATGTTGTTAAGGCCGCTGTTCTCAAGCTTCTCCTGTACAACGGGGCAAACATTATATAAAATAAAATTTATATGAACAGCCTCTATCTTACTGGTGTATGATAAGATCATGCGCATAGCTTCAACAGATATAGTGGCCAGGCTGCTGCAGTCTACCCACAGGTTTTTGTGGTTTTCACTGATGGCTTGTTCAAAGGCGTGCCGCATACTTTTGGTATCTTCCGTATCCAAGTCACCATACACCAACACGATAAAACTCTCCGCTAACTTTTGTGTAACTATGGGCATATGCTAAGGTTAATTAAACTTTCTAAAGCAATATTTCCAGTAATTCGTAAAAGGTGAATCGGCTAAATGTCTTTATAAAGATAAGAAATATACAGTAACTTGTTTATCAATATCTTATATAATAAGGCCAGTATGAATATGCTTTTACTATTTACAATTCTGAAACTGTAGCTTTAGTCAAAGGTATACTAACCGATTAGTCTGCTTACCTAGTATAAATACTTGTTTGGGTTGTGAGAAATACTTAAAATAAACTTACATCATTGATTTCTTCTTATTTAGCAACGTGTGTTAAATAAGAATTTCTAATATTTACACTTCGTTAAATAAACCTGTAAAGCATGTTAATATTTAATTCAATGTTAAATATTGACATGCTTTACAGAGCCAGAAACATCAAAAAGCTTTTTAAATTTTCCTGATAAAAGATAAGTGTCTGCACGCTTGTCCTTTTTAAGAACATGATAAATGTTATACTTACAGACGATCACCAAATTATCCGTGATGGAATAAGCGCTCTTCTTGAAATGGAGGAGACAATAAATGTTGTAGGAGAGGCCTCCAATGGAAATGAACTTATAGCATTATTAGCAACAACCCCAGTTGATGTTGTTTTGCTGGATATTAACATGCCGGAAAAAGATGGTTTTGAGACAACAGTATATCTTAGAACTTATCATCCTGATGTTAAAATAATCATACTTACTATGCTAAATAACATAAGTTATGTGCATAGGCTGATGGCAGCAGGTGCTTTGGGTTTCATACTGAAAAGTGCTGGGAGTGAAGAATTATGCGGAGCTATTAAGCTTGTAGCTAAGGGGTTACGATTTGTCTGCGCAGATATAGCCATGCTCTTACTTGATAAAGCACAAGCTAAGGAACTTTTTCCTTCAGCAGAGCAGAAAGGAGATGACAAAGAATATAAAGACCTGTCAAAACGAGAAATAGAGGTGTTAAGTTTAATAGCAGAGGGATATACAAATGCCGAAATAGCTAACAAACTTTTTACCAGCAAGCGGACAATTGAAACACACCGGCAAAACATTCTGGATAAAACGCAATCCAGAAACACGGCGAACCTTATTAAGTATGCCTTAAAGAATGGCATTATTACCTAATTATTTAATTGGGAGAGCAGGGTTGAAGAGAGCTTATTATTTACAAATGTGTTGCAATATTGGTTACGGCACCTTAGTAGCTTAAGCTGAATAAAACTAATGGCAGTAAGCGACTAAAATCCTATCATGAGGGTAATATAAATGCTCCTGATGCTGTACATTTAACACAATCTCAACAGAAGAAAATCTCAGGCAATCGGATTTTTAGTAAATTTCCGAATGCAAAAGAATAATTCTACTGTAACCAAAGCCTGGTGCTTTTATGACTGGGCCAACTCTGTTTACTCGCTGGTTATTACCTCCACCATTTTCCCGATATACTATAGTGCCGTTGCCACAGACCCTGCAACACAAAGTACTATCGTAAATTTCTTTGGCTTTCAGTTACAGAGCTCGGTGTTGTTTTCTTATGCCGTTTCAGCTTCTTTTTTGATTATAGCTGCTTTAAGTCCTTTTTTAACGGCCATTGCAGATTACAGTGGGCGCAAAAAGCTGCTCATGAAGTTATTCTGTTATATAGGGGCTCTGTCTTGTGTCGGATTGTATTTCTTTACCAGGGAAACCTTTAGTATATCAGTAATTTTATTTGTGCTGGCTTCGATCGGGTACAGCGGCAGCATTGTGTTTTACAATGCTTACTTACCAGAGATAGCCACTGAGGATCAATATGATCGCCTTAGTGCGCGGGGCTTTTCGATGGGCTATGTAGGCTCTGTTTTGCTGCTGGTGTTTAACCTGGCTATGATTATGATGCCCGGCTGGTTTGGAATTGCTGCTGATAACACAAGTCTCCCTCCACGTATTGCGTTTCTTACAACTGGTGTGTGGTGGTTTGGGTTTGCGCAATATACATTTTATCACCTGCCTGGCAACTTGTATCATCGTAAGCCTAAAGGAAGCTGGATATTAAACGGCTTTAAAGAACTTAATAAAGTCTTCAATCAGGTAGTGGCACTGCCCTTGCTGAAGCGCTTTCTACTGGCTTACTTTTTCTTTAACATGGGCGTACAAACAGTTATGTATGTGGCTACCATTTTTGGAATAGAAGAATTGCACTTGCCAGATGATGCGCTTATTATTACAATTCTTATCATACAATTAGTTGCCATAGCGGGTGCCTATGCCTTTGCAGCACTGTCGAATAAGTTTGGCAACATAAAAGCACTTATGGTAGCTGTTATTGGGTGGATAGGCATATGTGTGGGAGCCTATTTTATTCAGGGGCAGTTTGATTTTTATGTGTTGGCAGCTGTGGTGGGTACTGTTATGGGAGGCAGCCAGTCCTTGGCCAGATCTACTTACTCTAAACTTATTCCTGCCACTACCCTGGATCATGCTTCTTTCTTTAGCTTTTATGATGTAACAGAAAAAATCTCTATCGTGCTTGGAACGCTTGCTTACGGAGCCATTGCGCAGCTAACAGGTTCTATGCGTAACAGTATATTAGCGTTGATGGCTTTTTTTGCACTTGGCCTGTTGTTTTTATTTCTGATTAAAGACAATAAAAACTTAGCTCCAAAAAAGAAAACAGCAAGCGAAATTATAAGTTGAAGTCATGGATGGTGATAAGCCTCTTTATCTGTAGAAACAAAAAATAAGAGCCACTGTTATTTGCAGTGGCTCTTGTTTTTTTATGATGTCGATTTTTTTAAACTATCTCTTATAAACTTGTTTACCGCCAACATATGTCTGCAGTACTTTTACATTTCGCATCTGTTCCGGAGCTATTGTCATTATATCCTGATCCAGGATAACGAAGTCTGCAAACTTGCCTGCCTCCAAACTGCCTTTCTCCTTTTCCTCAAAGTTTGATTTAGCAGCCCAGATGGTCATACCTCTTAAAGCTGCTTCACGGCTCAGAGCGTTCTCCATCTGGAAACCACCATCAGGATAGTTCTTTGCATCCTGTCGGGCCACTGCCGCATGGAAACCATAAAGTGGGTTAATATCTTCTACAGGGAAATCGCTGCCTAATGGAATGTAGCCATTCTGCTCCAGTAATTCCTCGTATGGATAAGCATGCTTCAAACGCTCGCTTCCTAAACGGTCTCCTGCCCAATACATATCAGAGGTAGCGTGTGTAGGCTGTACAGAAGGAATAACGTTATATCTGCCGAACTTATCCATGTCCTCAGGGTTAACTATCTGCGCATGCTCTATGCGCCAGCGGCGGTCGTTTTTGTCTTTCAGAAGATTACCGTAAATGTCAAGCAGCAAGCGGTTCGCAGAGTCGCCAATGGCATGCGTGTTCATCTGGAAGTTGTGCTCGTACAGTTTTGCAGCTATGTCCCGAAATTCTTGCTCAGACGCCAGTAGGAAACCATGATGTCCGGCTCGGTCTGCGTAAGGCTCTATTAAATTAGCTCCTCTTGAGCCTAAAGCACCATCTGCATAAATTTTAAAAGACCTTACATTAAGTCTGTCTGTTTTATAAGGACCATTTTTAAAGTAGTAGTCTTGGTTTTCCTGCGATGGGTTCAGCATAGCGTAAACGCGCATCTGCATGTCACCTTTCTTCTGCAGTTCGTCCATCAAGTCTACGGTTGCTTTGTCCAGTCCGGCATCATCCAGCGTAGTAATACCAACGGCAAAACAGTTATGTTCGGCATTTAGCAGTGCCTGGCGCTGTTCATCGGCATCTGGTGCAGGAATTTTATCTGTTATCAGGTCTACAGCATTATCAATCAGGATGCCTGTCAGCTTTCCGTTTTCTACCTCCACAACGCCTCCTGTAAGAGTAGTTCCTGCTGTTACGCCTGCCAGGTCAAATGCTTTCTGGTTGGCAAGGGCAGCATGGCCATCTACACGTGTAAGAATAACAGGTGTGTCAGGGAAAAGTAAATCCAGGGTGTCTTTTGTCGGGAACTCTTTTACTGCCCAATCGTTCTGGTCCCAGCCTCTCCCGGTAATCCAGTCTGTGTCAGGGTATTTTTCACGCTGCTCCACCACTTTCTGTACTACTTCTTTATAAGATTCAGTACCCACTAAATCAGCTGACTGAAGTGCAAGGCCATAGCGGTAGAAGTGGCAATGAGCGTCTATAAGACCAGGATAAACAGCTTTACCCTCAGCATCTATTTCTACTGAGGCATTATACTTCTCCCGTACTTCTGACGTGGTGCCTACTGCTATAATTTTACCGTCTTTTACGGCAAAAGCTTGTGCCTTAGTAAAGGCATCATCTACAGTATAAACGTTACCATTGTAAACAATAAGGTCGGCTTGCTGGGTGCTGGTACAGCCGCTTATAAGGGCGCTGCCTAGTAATATAGCGGCAGTAAAGGTGCGCAATGTTTTGGTCATTAATTTAGGGTGTTTAAGTGCATTATTTTAGGCGGATGAAGGAAAGCCTTTCTGCTTCCTGCCAAGACAAGAGAATGTACTAAAGCTGTATTATTGGGAATAGCTTTTACAACTGTATTCTCCAAACTACTTACTAATAGCTTTAAACATCAAACCCAAGGTAAGAAAATAACTCGGGCTATGTCCTTATCTTGGGTTTGATACTGCTCACAGTTTAGCTGCAAGCTTATTCAAAGCGCATATGTTTTACAGATTCTCCTGAGTTGATCAACTCCAGCAAAGAATCAATACCAATGCTTAAGTGTTTTTCTGCAAAATTGGCCGTAACATGCTTGTCGCTCTCTGACGTTTTCACTCCTTCCGGAATCATTGGGTTATCAGAGACGAGTAGCAGTGCGCCATGAGGAATTTCGTTTATGAAGCCAACCGTAAAAATAGTTGCTGTCTCCATATCCACGCCCATTGCTCTTATTTGTCGCAGGTATTCTTTAAATTCCTCGTCATGCTCCCACACGCGACGGTTAGTTGTATATACTGTACCTGTCCAATAATCCATTTCATGCTTTTTTATCATAGATGAAACAGCACGTTGCAGGCGGAAAGATGGAAGTGCCGGAATTTCAGGAGGCATGTAATCATCTGAGGTACCTTCGCCACGAATGGCAGCAATAGGCAGTATTAAATCTCCGATCTGTGTTTTTCTCTTCAAACCACCGCATTTACCTAAAAATAATGCTGCTTTAGGCTTAATGGCAGAAAGTAAGTCCATAACAGTGGCTGCCATAGCACTACCCATACCAAAGTTTACGATGGTTATGTTGTTGGCCGTCGCTGTCTGCATCGGTTTATCCAGACCTTTCAGCTCCACATCAAAACGATCGGCAAACATGCGTACGTAATTTATAAAATTAGTGAGCAGTATATATTCTCCGAATTCCTCCAGTGGCACACCGGTGTAACGGGGGAGCCAGTCGTTTACAATTTCTTCTTTAGTCTTCATGTTATCAATATAAGAAATAGATATAAAAAAGCCGCCTTGGCAGCTGTCACTTACTAGGGCGGACTACAAAAAAGTATAATTTAGCAGGATGGATACGTTAAATCTACCTCCGTTTGATTACAAAATTAAGAAATCTGGCGCTAATTCCCTGATTTTTGATGAACTACGGAAAAAATATGTGGTACTGACGCCGGAGGAGTGGGTGCGGCAGCATTTTCTGCACTACCTGATTCAGGCCCTCCATTACCCTAAAGGCCTTATTAGCGTGGAGCGTGGCACTACCTATAACCGGCTTCAAAAGCGTACTGACCTTTGCGTATATGACCATCATGGAAAGCCACATTTACTTGTGGAATGTAAAGCTGCTCATATTCCTATTACCCAAGAGGTAGTAAAGCAGGTATCTGTTTACAACCAGACATTGCAAGCTAAATATGTGGTGATAACAAACGGGTTACAGCATTTTTGCTGGCACGTTGATTTTAGTGCCCAGCAGTATCACCCGCTACAGGAAGTGCCAGCTTTTAAACCTTAGAACCTCAAATAGCTTCAGAATATCAAAGCCTTGTCTTTATACATACATAACTCTTTCAAACCAGATGTGAATAACACAATGCAGGAGTAAAAATGGTGAAAAATACCTATAAATTAGTATTTTTTTCAAGTTTGTAGAAGATGCATCTTTGTTAAAACAGATATGAATCACAATCTTATGAAGAATGCCTTTACTACTGTAGTTGTCTTGTGCTTAGTTGCGCAGGCCTGTGTTGCGGAGGCTGCCAGTTCTTTAGTCGCATCAAGTAAAGATACGCTTCAAGCAGAAGCAACGGCTATGCTCGGAAGAACTATAAGTATGCTTATGAAGTAGCCAGAGAAATATATGATAATGGAGGTGCAGTTGTTGACTATAGTTATGAAACGTACACTCTTCCTATTCAAAGTTCTATGAAAGGCTTTGGAGGAGGTTTAATGATTGGAGCTCAATGGCTGATTGCCAAAAGAGTTGTACTGTATTGGTATATTATTGGCGCTCACTATGGTAAATTAAAAGGTGATGGCAGTGCAGTAACTGACTTGGATAGTCATAGCGCAAGCGAAAAGTAGGACTTAGAAGATGATCTTGATAGTTTAATAGTAATAGGAGACACTTCATATATTAGCTCCATTGTTACCGATAACAGTGCGAACCTAAAAGTTGATGGTCCTTTTTTTAGGTATTAGAGGCTTAGGGTTTAACTTAGGAATTGCTTTCTGATAAGATATGTTTGATATTAAAAAATAATGGTGAAGACACTTACATGCTTGAAAACGTGTGAGTGCCTTTACCATTATGTCTATTTATAAGTTGCTCTTATTGGCTTTACTCATTCAGCCAAAAGTATAGCTTGTTACCGATTAACCCGTTTCTTAAATACTGCACATAAGCTTTTAGCTGTTGCTCAGAGGTGGTACTTTTGCTTTGGATTGGGACAGAACTAAAGCCAGGAAATGTGTAAAATCTGACTTGATCGTCAGCTGATAGCTCTGTTACGCCCTGCTGCTGTACCATATAGTAAGAGTTGCCGCTGTAGAACAGTGCTTTTCCCGTTACCGTGGTGTCCAGCATAGACTGTCCGAACGGAAGCACCTTATTTGTCTTAATATTCAGGTAATCTACTACCGTCGGAAAAATGTCTGCCTGCTGTACTACCTGTTCTGGATTTAAGTTTTCGAAGCTTTTGTTTGGGTGAAATAACATGATTGGTATCCGGAAGTAGCCAGGCTCATTCTGGTATGCCGGGTTGTTACCCATTTGAGTGTGGTCGGCGGTAAGTATGAATAGCGTGTTGTTGTACCACGGTTGCTTAGAAGCAGTTTTAAAGAACTCCCGAAGGGCATAGTCGGCATAACCAACAGATTCATGTATTTCCAATTCTCCTTTCGGAAACTGACCTTTATGCTGCGCCGGTATGGTATAAGGGTGGTGCGAACTCAGCGTAAATAAGGTTGCCATAAAAGGCTGTTTAAAGGTCGTTAATTTTTTGGCTACATGTTGTAAGTAGGGCTCATCAAAAATACCCCACCGTCCGTCAAAGTCTTGCTCTCGGCGTTCTGAAGGATACTCATCCAAACCATAATAGTCCTGTATGCCTACCAGGTTCGAGAAATTGTTAAAGCCCATTGTTCCGTTAGCTGCTCCATGAAAGAAAGCCGTATGGTAACCAGCTCCTTGAAGTACTGTGCCCAAACCATATAAAGTATTGCTTTGATATGAAGAGGTAATATAGGGCTCCTGCAGGAGAGAGGGTAAGCCAGCCAACACTGACGGAAGTGCCTCAATAGATTTTCTTCCGTTAGCAAAACCATTACGGAAAAGCAGCCCATGAGCTGCCAATGAGTCCAGGTAAGGAGTATAGCCTTTACCATTGTTTAAAGCGCCTACATATTCTGCTGCAAAACTTTCCAGTACAATGATCACAATATTTTCCTTTACAGGAACACTATCTTGTAGCATGTACTGTTTTGGATCAAACGGCATAGCGGCAAGGGTTGCTTCGTCTGAGGGAAAATAATGCTTCTCCTCCAGCCTTGGCTGCCCTATGCTTTTTATGAAAGTAAAAGGACTGTTCAATGTTAAATGACCCAGTATGGCAGGTTCCAGTACAAAAGCATGGCTTACCCGTAGCGGCTTTAACTGTAAACCTCCACGAATACCCAATACTATAAAGGCAGCCACTACTAACAGGCACAGGTAGCGCCACAGAATATGAGGTTGCTTCAGGTTAAAGTTTCGCTGCCTTGGATACGCTTTGGCTACTGCCATTACGAGCAGCAGAAAAAGCAACACTAGGTACAAGTAGTATTGAATTAGTTGCCCCAGCTGATCCAGGATATCACCTGTAATAGTAAACACTTCATTAGAAGATCGCTTGCCTACAAACTTAAAGAACTCTGCATCTACCAGCGACAGGGCTACAAAGGGCATATTCAGAAGCAGAAACAGTACTAACAGCACCTGCTGATATGTTTTATTAGCCGTATTGCCATGCGGAAAGAGCGAGAGCAGGATAAAGGGAGAGTTGATAATACAAAGTGCCGCTACATCAAAACGCAGGCCATGCACGAAAGCCATTAAGGTAGTAGCTACATCGGCAGAGGCAAAGGTCTTGTAATTAAAAAAATAAAAAGCTATCCGCAGCAGCGTGTACAACCCCAACAGGAGGCCCAAGCGCTTTAGCAGCAGTTTAAGTGTGTTATTAAACATTTTGAGTCAAGTCAGATTTATTTTACTCTCACAGGAAGAATTTTGTAAAGCCATCATTCTGCTCATGCTATTCTCAAATCTAGCCTATATAGTGCTGCAAAGTAAGAGCGCCTTCCTGACATTGTCAAAAAGGCGCCCTCTTTATTAAGATCTGTTCTTATTACAGAACGCTATCAACTTCAGTATATTCCAGGTTAAATGCTTCGGCCACACCCTGGTAAACTACTTGGCCTTTTACTACATTCAATCCTTTCTTTAGTTCATTGTTGTCGGCACAAGCTTTTTTCCAGCCCTTGTTTGCCAATTGGATAGCATAGGGGAGTGTAGCGTTGGTAAGAGCCAATGTAGATGTGTAAGGTACAGCGCCTGGCATGTTAGCAACGCAATAATGTACTACATCGTCAATAATATAAGTTGGGTCTTCGTGCGTTGTTGGCTTACAAGTCTCTATACAACCTCCCTGGTCAACTGCTACGTCGATAACAACAGTGCCCGGTCGCATCTCTTTCAGCATATCGCGTGTAATCAGGTGAGGAGCTTTGGCTCCTGGTATAAGCACAGCTCCGATAATAAGATCGTGTGTAGGCAGCAGTTCACGGATGTTGTATTCATTAGACATGAATGTGTTCACGTTCGCTGGCATAATATCATCCAGGTAACGAAGGCGCTGCAGGTTTGTATCTATAATGGTTACATCGGCACCAAGACCCGCAGCCATTTTAGCAGCATTAGTTCCTACCACACCACCACCAAGAATTAAGACTTTAGCAGGACGAACACCTGGTACACCGCCTAATAATATACCACGGCCCTTCAACGGTTTCTCCAGGTATTTGGCACCTTCCTGTATCGACATACGGCCAGCAACCTCAGACATAGGAATAAGAAGAGGTAAGGCTCTGTCTGCTCTTTCTACTGTTTCGTAAGCCAGGCAAACCGCTTTACGCTCTATCATAGCCCGTGTAAGAGGCTCATAAGAGGCAAAGTGGAAATAAGTGAACAACAATTGATCTTCCTTGATAAGGCTGTACTCAGACTCAATTGGCTCTTTTACTTTAATGATCATTTCAGCGATGCCATACACTTCCTCAATACTTGGAAGAATGGTGGCACCAGCCTGCGTATAAGCTTCGTCGGTGAAACCACTGCCTTCGCCTGCACTGGCCTGTACATAAACAGAGTGGCCATGGCGT
The DNA here is from genome assembly GCF_020907275.1 of Pontibacter silvestris. Taxonomy (GTDB): domain Bacteria; phylum Bacteroidota; class Bacteroidia; order Cytophagales; family Hymenobacteraceae; genus Pontibacter; species Pontibacter silvestris. The sequence goes on from NZ_JAJJWI010000005.1 coordinate 16,677, forward strand.
AGCAGTTCTACCACCCCGGCAGGAGTAACACCTACACGGTTCTCGTTATTTTTAATCTCCTTAGGAACACCAATAATCATGTCGTTCAGTATAATATAGAGTTATGTTAATGCTAGCGCAAATATACCACAACTTACCTGATTTTAAAGCACAATTCCTTAAGGCTTCTTCTAGCCTGGAGTAAGAAAGAAAGAGAGTAAAAAAAGTGCAATATGAAAAACATTGCCTAATGAATTCAGCCGGGATAAAATGAAAAAAGGCAGCGATAAAATCACTGCCATTAGTACAAAATAAAACTATGAAAAAAACTATCTGAAAGGTGAAGGCTGTGTACCTTCCCTTAACATATTTTTTGAAGCCAGACTTTCTACTACTTCTGCTTTTAGCATGAGTTTAAGTCCTGGCATTACAATATCATTTGAAAGAACGGTTACTACCTCGTTTTGCTCTTTTAACAGCATTGGAGTGTAAGTTAGTTCCAAAATTGCCTGCTGTCCTGCTTTAATTTCTGGCTCCGAAACTTTGTAGCTGACACAGTTACAAGCCGATCTTACACCTTGGATAATTAGCGGCTTTAAGCCGTTGTTTTTTATGGTGAACCTGGCTATTGCTTTTTGTCCTTTTTCAAGTTTTCCAAAGGTATAACTGGTTCTGCCAACTGCCAAACGAGGAGAGTTTAATTTTTGTTCCTCAGTGTAATTAGTTTTTAAATCTTTTGGACCAACCTCTCCTTTAATGTACAAAACATGGCTGGGTGTTTCTGCATTAGATGTAATCGTAATTGATTTATTGAAAGGTCCAGGGCGTCCTGTGCTATTATACATAGCTTTTATTTTCGCTATTTTACCTGGTAATATCGGGTCTTTCGGCCATTCTGGGGTTGTGCAGCCACAGGATGGCTGCACATTCGCAATTATAACCGGTTGGTCTCCTACATTTTTCACAAGAAATTCGTAAGAAGCTAAAGTGCCCTCTGCTATTGTGCCAAAATCGTGAGACTCATTTTTGTAAATAAGTTTACCTTGTGCATTTACCTTGTAACTTGCTATTAGGAAGCAAAGCAATAAAAGCAAATATAGCTTTTTATTCATAAGTACTAGTTTAGCTTAATTTAACTAATTAAACAAGAAAATATAGTCAATCCTTAACAAGGCAAATATAACTAAAATTTACAAAAACAACAGTTCCCAAAAGTGTGCCAATAAGTGTCAGGATGCCGCTAAATTTGAAAATAGTGGATTAATCCGTAATTTTGATTGGAAAAACTTACTACCTACGCTTACACCGGAGAAACATGCAAACTGCAGAAGTATCTATTACTCAAAAGATAACTACAGAAGAAATACTCAACGATTACCGAATTGGATGGGAAAGCCGCCTGGCTAGCCTCACCGGCCGGAAGGAAGTATTTATGGGGAAAGCGAAGTTTGGCATTTTCGGCGATGGTAAAGAGCTGGCGCAATTGGCTATGGCTAAGTTCTTCCGGAATGGAGACTGGCGTTCAGGTTATTACCGTGACCAGACGTTTATGTTTGCCATTGGTGAGCTTACATTGCAGCAGTATTTTGCACAGCTGTATGCCCATACTGATGTAGAAAAAGACCCTTCGACGGCTGGGCGTTCAATGAACGGGCATTTTGGTACGCGCTCACTGGATGAGGAGGGAAAGTGGAAGAACCTGGTAGAGCAAAAGAACTCTAGTGCAGACATTTCTCCTACGGCGGCTCAGATGCCCCGTTTAGTGGGGCTGGCTTATGCTTCTAAGTTGTACCGTCAAAACCCTGAGCTTCATAATATGAAAACCTTTTCCAATAATGGGAATGAGGTTGCTTTTGGAACTATAGGAAACGCATCGACTTCAGAAGGTCCTTTTTTTGAAGCTATCAATGCAGCCGGGGTGTTGCAGGTGCCTATGCTGGTTTCTGTTTGGGATGATGGCTATGGAATTTCGGTGCCTTCAGAGCACCAGACTACAAAAGGAAGTATATCTGAAATATTGTCTGGTTTCCAGCGTAACAGTAAGAACGAACAAGGCTATGAAATCTTTCGCGTTAAAGGCTGGGACTATATTAGCTTGTGTGAAACTTACGAGGCTGCTGTACGTGTCTGCCGGGAAGAGCATGTGCCGGTACTTATACATGTAGAGGAAATGACACAGCCGCAAGGCCATTCCACATCAGGCTCGCATGAACGCTATAAGCCGAAAGACCGACTGGTGTGGGAAGCAGAATTTGACTGCCTTAAAAAAATGCGGGAATGGATTCTTGAAAATGAGATTGCTACTGAAGTACAACTGGAGGTAATTGAGGCTGATGCCAGAGAGGCTGTTCGCACTGCACGTGGAAATGCCTGGAATGAATTTATGGCTGATGTAAAAGTTGACCATAATGAGGCACTTCGCCTGATAGATAATTTAGCCCAGTCAAGTGAGCACACCGCAGAGATTGCAGCTATAGCCGAAGAGCTTCGCAAAACAACAAACCCTATACGAAACGATGCGGTGAAAGCCGTACGCAAAGCCTTACGTTATGCACGTAAAGAACGTAGTGAGGCCAGAAGAGAGCTTGTTGGCTGGATTGAGCAGGTGTTAGGTGAAAACGCGGAGCGATATAACTCTTACCTCTATAGCCAGTCTGATGAGTCTGCTTTACTAGTAGAAGAAATCAAGCCTGAGTATAATGAAAGCTCCCGTTTGGCCGACGGACGGGAAGTGCTGCAGGCTTGCTTTGATGAGATGCTTGCGCGGGACCCCCGGGTTTTTGCTTTAGGTGAAGATGTTGGTTATATAGGGGATGTTAACCAAGCCTTTGCCGGCTTACAGGATAAGTACGGCGATATGCGTGTAACCGATACAGGTATACGGGAGTGTACTATTATAGGACAGGGAATTGGTGCCGCCTTGCGGGGACTGCGTCCAATAGCCGAAATTCAATACCTGGATTACCTGCTATATGCCATTCAGATTATGTCTGATGATTTGGCTAGCCTGCAGTACCGTACCAAAGGAGGCCAGAAAGCCCCTATGATTGTGCGTACCCGTGGGCACCGTTTGGAAGGTATATGGCACTCAGGGTCTCCTATGGGTATGATTTTGCATAGCATAAGAGGTATGCATGTGCTTGTGCCACGTAACATGACACAGGCAGCAGGCTTTTATAATACCATGTTACAGTCTGATGAGCCCGCTTTGATTATTGAATGCTTAAATGGTTATCGTTTAAAAGAGCAGATTCCTAGTAATGTGGGTGAGTTTACAGTGCCTCTAGGGGTGCCTGAGATATTGAAGCGTGGTACCGATGTAACTGTAGTGACATATGGCTCTATGTGCCGCATTGTGATGGAAGCTGCCAATCAATTGGAGGAGCTTGGTATTTCCTGTGAAGTTATTGATGTGCAGACGCTGTTGCCATTTGATCTGGAGCATGTTATTACAGATTCTATCCAGAAGACAAATCGAGTGTTGTTTACCGATGAAGATGTACCAGGTGGAGCCACTGCTTATATGATGCAGCAGGTAATAGACGAACAGGAAGCGTGGCGCTATTTAGATTCAAAGCCACAGTGCCTTTCAGCTCAAGCTCATCGACCAGCCTATGCCACAGATGGAGACTATTTTTCTAAGCCAAATACAGAAGATGTGTTTGAGGCAGTATATGGTATTATGCATGAGGCAGATCCTGAAACTTATCCGGCTATTTTCTGATGTGAGTTAATTTTATAAAACAAAAGGCCTGTGGTCACAAACCACAGGCCTTTTGTTTTATAAAGATGTATAAGTTATTTCTAACTTGTATGATTTAAGCAGTCCTCCATAAAAGAAAAAGGCAGCTATAAGCTACCTTCTTAACCTAAACCAATTTAATAACCTGTTTTACGCAAAAAAGATATCTGAGGTTTTACATTTTGTGTGAAACTTTGAAAAAATAACATACAAAAAGCCCTGCAAACACAGGGCTAATGCTCCTCCCTCTAAAGGAAAGAATGGTTTAGGTTAGAAGGAACTGCAATACAGCCTTTCTTACTTAAATTAAATATATCAGATATAGATAAGATAAGCAAGCAGAAGTAAACTTATATTCTTATGTAACCATAACTAGTAAGCCTGCCTGTAAGATTTTATACTAAAGTTTTGCATACTATTGGTTTATATCTGCCGTATACTATGTACATGGATTTACACCAGTTTATATACAAGCCTTTTGATCAACGAGCAGCAGATGTATTAAAATATGGTACATTTCTGGCTGCTCGTATAGAGCGTGGGTATCATGTTTTGCTTTATGATATGAGAGATTTTTATGCCGAGGCATGGTACGATCCTACAAAAAGCAAGATAACGGTAGTAGTTGGGTTTGCTAGCGTCTTGTGTTTAGAACCTTTTCTTGAAGCTATTGAGTTACCCGGGGTAATTTAACAGTGGTTCAGTACATTTCATTCCTCGTTATGTAAACCAGAAACATTTTTGCAAAAGAATATCATATCTAGCGTGTACCTCAAATACTATAAAGTATAAAAGACAAAAAAGGAAACATAATGTTTCCTTTTTTGTCTTTTATACTTTATAGTATTTGTTAAACTTCAAAATTAAGCTTAATTAGTCGTTGCCTTGTAGCTTTACAAGTTTATTATAAACACCTAAAAGTAGAAAAGATGGAGCCCATTGTCCAACGAATAAAGCTTCCTCGTCTTTTTTAATTATTTTAAGCGTTGCAGAAACTGCCATAGAACCTAATGCAGCCCACAAATATACGTCTGAAGGTATTTTTGCTGTCTGGTTCTCAATAGCTGTAGCTACAGGTCCTTCTTTTTGTTCTGGATTAATCTTATCTACTTTATTTTTTACGTCTGATGCATCCATAGTTTTTAATGTTAGTTTTAAAGTTTGCTAATTTATGTTAATAACGGATTAAGAATTATATGGTTTACAAATTCCACTTTTATTGAAAATCTGGCGTAAGCTTAATAGCTTTCGAACCTGTTGTTAATATGTAAGTCGCCCTATTCAAATAATATTTTAACATACCTGAAAACACATTCGTAGCATAATCGGAGCAAGAGCTTTATAGGTTGATGCTTTTTGTTCTGCTGCAAATGGGCTTAAGACGAGAAAAGTGGGAGTCAGTTATTCTGTATACTGATTAAGGGTAAGGGAACAGGATGCACTAAAACAACAAAAGCAGAAAAGCCCAAAGAATCTGCTACCACTTTAGTAGTAAATTCTTTAGGCTACCTTATATAGCAGAATACCGAGTGATCTGTTAATTTAACAAGCAGTTATTCACCACCACTAAACAATATTATATCACTTGTAGTTACTGTGTTACTTTTATTTAAAGCTCTGTCGTAAATAAAAACCTCAAAGCGGATAGTATCACCTGGGTTAAAAATATCTGAAGTAAAGCTGGGGATGGAGTATCTTATCTCGCCTTCCAGTGCTTCGCTTCTATCGTCACTGGAAAGCCTTGGGAAACGGCCGTTAAAGTTTAGCGATGAACCTCCTGAAAAGTAAGGCTCGTATTGTCCATTTCGCTTTACCTGAAGTTCAGCAATAAAATTATTCTCATACTCCGAGCCAGTATCAAAAGGAGGGTCCCTATCTACACCTTCTTCACGAGCCAGGCCTAAATCTCCGTTTCCATCCTGATAACCAATTACTAAAACAAGAGAGTCTTGTTGCACTCTGTTTTTCTCAAATGTGTATTGATCCACCCGCCGGAATTCAATTTGTGGCGGGTCTGGATAAGTCGGTTCCTTACGGCAGGAACTGAACGCTAATAGTAGAAACAACAAAGGTGCACTATACTTTAGCATATATTTCATGTGTGATTTCAGAAAATGAAGCTAAATTTACTAAATCAAACGAATACATATAGAAATTGTTATAAGATAATTTGGATGGATTTTAAGACGCAGCACATCCGGCTTCTACACCAAAATACTCATTTAGACTTCAACGCTACAGCTCTCGATTTATTTCGCTACCAGGCTCAGCACAATCCGGTTTATAAACTGTATTTGCAATACCTAAAGGTAGAGCCACAGCAGATAGAAAAGCTAGAGCAAATCCCTTTTCTTCCTATAGAATTCTTTAAGAGCCATGAGATAATAACAGGAGAGTTTGAGCCTGAGGTAACTTTTTATAGTAGCGGCACTACCCAAATGACGCGCAGCAGGCATTTAGTTTCTGATCTTAGCTGGTATACGCAGACTACAAAACTGATATTTGAACAGTTCTATGGTCCTTTACAGGATTATGTCGTGCTGGCACTTTTACCGTCTTACCTAGAGCAGGGGGGCTCTTCATTGGTAGCGATGGTAGATTATTTTATAAAGCAGACAGGGCAGCAGGAGGAGGGCTTTTACCTGCGGGAGCATAATAAACTCTTACAGGCTATGGAACATGCAAGGCAGAAAGGCAAAAAGGTGCTGTTAATAGGTGTCTCTTATGCTTTGCTTGACTGGGCTGAGGAGCTACAGGGAAAGAAAGACTTTAGTGATGTAACGATAATGGAGACAGGTGGTATGAAAGGCCGCCGCCGCGAAATGACACGAGAGGAACTTCATGCACACCTGCAGCAGGGGTTTAGTGTGGAGGCCATTCACTCGGAATATGGAATGACTGAATTACTTTCGCAGGGATACTCTAAAGGCAAGGGCATTTTCTGGCCTGGTTATACAATGTGTGTTTTGCTGCGTGACCTTAACGACCCTTTTGACATTAGGCCTGACTTACGCTCTGGTGGCATTAATGTCATCGATTTGGCCAACATAGATTCCTGTGCTTTTATAGAAACAAAAGATATTGGCCGGGTACATGCAAATGGCAGTTTCGAAGTATTAGGCCGTTTTGATAATTCGGACATCAGAGGGTGTAATTTACTTATTTCGTAACATCTTTCTGGGCTTATGAGCGTTTAAGTGGCGCATGGGGTATCTATTTTTTATTGTCTTTATAGGAGGGCTCTGTTTTCTTTTATACAGATGGGCTACGCGAAAAGAGCGTAGGCGTAAGCAAGTGCTGACACAGGAATTTCCTGTAGAATGGCGAAAAATTTTGCAGGACAGAGTTGGCTTTTACCATACGCTAAAGGAGGAGGAGCAGCAGCGGTTTGAGAAAATGCTGCAACTGTTCTTAGCAGAAAAACGCATTACAGGCATTGATACCGTGGTGGACGATACAACTAAAGTTTTGGTTGGTTCCAGTGCTATTATTCCTATTTTCGGGTTTCAGGATTGGGAGTACAATAACCTGGGAGAGATTCTGATTTTTCCTGGTAGCATAAAACGTTACCAAGAAAAAGATAATGAAGCTGTTTCAGAGGTGCTGGGGCGGGTGAATCCTTTTCAGAACGACCACTATGTAACACTATCTAAACCTGCTTTGGAGCGAGGCTTTAATGATATGCAGGATCGTAAGAATGTGGGTATACATGAGTTTGCGCATATGCTCGACCAGGCAGATGGTGAAATAGACGGTATACCGAAGGCTTATTTACCGGAAGAATTGCTGAGGCCCTGGCAGGAGCTCATGTACCGCAAAATAAAAAGCATAAACAAAGGCAACTCCGATATTGATAGTTATGGAGCTACCAGCGAAGCTGAGTTCTTTGCCGTAGTTACGGAGTACTTTTTTGAGAAGCCAGACCAACTTGCTGAGAAGCACCCTAAACTATATGAATTACTGACTAAGGTGTTTCATCAGAAATTAAAGCGCCGTTTTCGTATTAACTTTAGGAAGCTGCTAAACCCCTATGGCAAACGGATTGGCCGGAATGAGCCATGCCCGTGCGGGAGTGGAGAGAAATATAAGAACTGCTGTCGGTTGAAGAAGAAAGCAGCAGCTTAAAAAAAGCCCCTCTGTTGTTTGTACAGCAGAGGGGCTTTTCGAAATTAGTTTAATCAACTTACTACTGGCCGGGCATAAGCCTTTGCATCTTCAGCAGTTACTTCGGGGCCGCTCATAATTACAAGGCGCTCTACCACGTTACGTAACTCCCGGACATTACCTCTCCAATCCAGTCCTTGTAAATATTCCAGCGCGTCAGGAGTGATCGTCTTAGGCTTGTTGCCATAATCATTAGCAATGTCGTTCAGGAACTTCTGCACCAGGTCTGGTATGTCTTCGCGCCGGTCGTTAAGAGGCGGCACGTGTATCAGGATCACGCCCAGGCGGTGGTACAAGTCTTCCCGGAAGTTTTTTGCTTCAATTTCTTCCAGCAGGTTTTTATTGGTCGCAGCCACAACGCGTACATCTACCTGTATATCTTTATCTCCGCCTACGCGTGTAATTTTGTGTTCCTGCAGGGCACGTAGTACCTTAGCTTGCGCCGATAGGCTCATATCGCCTACTTCGTCCAGGAACAAAGTACCTCCGTTGGCCTGCTCAAACTTGCCAATGCGCTGCTTTACCGCTGACGTAAAGGAGCCTTTTTCATGGCCAAACAGTTCACTCTCGATAAGCTCGCCGGGTATGGCCGCGCAGTTTACTTCAATTAAAGGACCGTTGCTGCGGTTACTGTTCTCATGTAAAGCGCGTGCTACCAGTTCCTTGCCTGATCCGTTAGGGCCTGTTATCAATACACGGGCATCAGTAGGGGCTACTTTTTCAATGGCCTGCTTTACCCGCCCCAATGCTTCTGACGCGCCAACCATCTGGTAATTCTTGGAAATTTTCTTTTTCAGAATCTTTGTTTCCGTTACCAAACTAGCCTTATCCAGAGCATTGCGTACCGTTAACAGCAGGCGGTTCAAGTCAGGTGGTTTCTGCAGAAAATCATAGGCTCCCTTTTTAGTGGCCTCTACGGCTGTATCTATAGTGCCATGCGCAGACACCATAATAAATGGTGTGTCTGGTACTTGTTCCATGGCTTTTTCCAACACTTCGATACCATCCATGCCAGGCATTTTAATGTCACAAAGTACCACATCGTACTTTGACTTGCCTAAGAGCTGTAGTCCTTTTTCACCGTCTTCCGCTTCATCTACAGTATAGCTTTCAAACTCAAGAATCTCTTTTAATGTGCTACGGATGGCCCGTTCATCATCAATAATCAGGATTTTGGGCATATGTGCGTTTTGTTTTGTGTGGGCTAATTTTAAAAAATAAACAGCCGCTTGTCAAGCGGCTGCCATAATGTACGTGTAAAATCTGTTTATAGCTATATTTATTGCTTTGCTTTTTAGTTGTTAAAGGTGATTACACTGTAAAGCTCCGGATCCAGAAAAGGGCCTCCAGGGTAACCAGCAGTATAATCAAAGTTAATCCAGAGTTCACCACCTGTTTCGTGGAAGTGTATTTTCCCCCCGCTCACTTCATCTGGGAAGAGTGTGCGAATAGCAAGGCTTACTTTTTCCAAATCATCAATAGTGCCTACTTTCACTTCTGTGTACATGTGCCCGGTAGTAATTACGACACGGGCTTCACCTCCAATAGACATGATGGATGAGGCCATTAAAATAGAATAATCATCACAGTCACCTGCCAGCAAGCGAAGGCTTTCTGTAGGAGGAGAGTAGTAATCCATGCCTAATGGGTCGTTTACATACCGCCAGTTCATGCGCACATGTTTAAATAAAGAGAAGTACCGGGTTATTTTACCAAACCTGCGATAATACTCATCATTAAAATAGCGTGTAGAGTTTTCTACTGCAAAGGCGCGTACCTTAGGGTGTGTGGACTGTACGGCACTTTTTACCCGGTGCTCCTGAAAATAAGTGCCTCGCACTGGTTTGAAGTAAGAAACCTTATGTGGGTTACTTGTCATGTTCACAAGCATGGCATTATAATCAGAGTAAATGCCTTCCAGATTTGTATCGTAGAAAGTGCTGTTGTACACCAAAGTGCCTAGTATGACGACAAACAGTAGTACAGTAAGTTTCGGGCTAACTTTTGTAATGATTAGCGACACAACAGTAGCTACTACGAGGCACAGCATAAAGTGGAGCTCATAATCCATAGAGCCATAAGGTGGCACATAAAAGCTTAGCAGTACCGCCATCGGAAACACGATGATGATCTGAATAAATCGGATTACGAACTGTTTAAGTAAAGAAGGCTGAAATAACCGCGTCATATATTCCCATGTTCTAGGTTTCTGGCGCTCTCTTATGCCTTTAAAATTCTGTAAAAGTATAGCGAGAGATTGCTCTATAGACTTAACGCAAATTTCAGACCTTTTTACTCTTTTCAGACCTGTTTTTTGTAAAAAGTTATTGCGGCTAACTCTTAGTAAACTTATTATTCTTTAACCCTGTATGGCTAAGCTGTCAGCAAGGCTGAATAGTTTCTTTTAAAAAGCAGCGTTAATTCTCCTCTTACTGGTATTGAATGTACAAAGGCTTAGGTTCTAAGGCTAGGATCTCTTCAGGAGTCATCATGCGAGAGCCATTTTTGAGATCGTTTTTATAGAATAGTTTAAATCCTGTGAATTGTACTGGTTCCTGCTGAATATAGCGTCTATAGGTATCGGTTTTCAACTGTGGGCGGCCCCAACCGTCCATGTGCATAACAATTTGTACTTCTGGGTGCAATTTTATGTTCTCACTGTTTGTGATCATGCCTTGTGTGAAACGGTGCACAATCAACAGTTTAGGTGGCAGGTTATGCTCTCTTACCAACTGTGCCAGATAATCAGCAGCATAGTTAATATCTTCGGCATCATACGTTCCGATTTTCTTACCAGGCACATTTCCGCCTTTCATAGAAAATTCAGGGTCTATACCTAAATGCACATTTGGCAGTTGCAGGTAAAGAACCAGCGCAGGAATCTCTTCCTGTAAAGTGCTTTGGCCAACCTGTATATCCAGAAAAACAATAGCATTACGTTTCTTTGCTATCTCCAGCACATCATCAATCATTTTGTTGGTCATCCGCAGCCTGTATTTGCCGCCAGCACTCGGATGCCCTTGTGCCGTTACGACGATGGCATGTAACGCAGGTTGTACAGGTGTAAGAGAATCGGCTGCTTCCCATTGGGCAATTTCATTATCCATTTTCTCCAGCATCTGTTCTGGGGGCAGTTCCCCTAATATGCCCATACGCTTCGAAAGCAGGTTGCCATAATAAGCTATAATACGTTTATGCGGAAGTATAGCCCCTTTAAGTGGTCGCGGGCCCGGGTAGTTCCAAGTGGTATCTTCTGGTACAGCAGCCTTTTCAGGTGCAGCAGCAACTGGTGCTGTGGTGCTATCTGGTGGAGCAGTTATAGAAGCAGATGGCTGTACTGTAGAAGTAGAATCTGCTCTTGTTTCATCTTGTTTTGCTGCCTGTTCTGGTTCCTGGCTACAAGCACTTAACAATATCAGGCTGCAGAGTAAGACTGAAGCAGACTTTAGTATATTGTTGTACTTCTTGTATAAGAACCAGAAGCTGTCTTTTTGCAGGGTAAGTGTTTTCTTTGTTTTAAAGTAAGAGGTATTACCAATCAGCCAACGCAGATTCATCAACATCAATCATAAGGGTGTAACGTGGAGTGAAAATAGGAATTATTTCTGACGTATTTTCTTATTTGTTCACATATTCAGAAAATTACAGGCTATAAAAATTTATATGTGTGTATAATGCCGCTTCAACCATTCGCTGAGCCCTGATAGCCCAGGCATTAGCACCCGCTCTGTAATATTGGCCTGATCCAACTTGTCTCGTATCTCCCACTTAACCTCTGCCGGGATAATCACTCGGAAATACAATTCCTTATGTCGCTGCAGCCAGTTACTAAGCTCAGCCTTTACATCTGACATCATAGAAAACAGCGCATACTGATGCACAATGCGGGCATCCAAAGATGGAGGCTCCATAAATAAAACAAAGTCTTCTTCCTGAAAATTGGCTAACGCTTTTAACGAGGGGCAAACAGGCTCCAGTACTTCTGGTGTAAAAACGTTTGACCCTTCTTCCTGTAAAGCTTTTTTGAGGGGCATAGGCAGAAACTCTCTTGACTTTACATAATTCATACACCATATAGCCCCGTCTTCATTATACTTTGACAAATCCTGCGTTGCAAAGTGCAGTGCTACTAAAGGAGAGTAAGTCCAGTCCAGGAGCCGGGTAGGCAGGCCATGATGCTGTGCTACTGCCAGCCAGTTCCAGATGGAATCGCCAGGAGAGGCGTTATTGTGGGCATATTTCCTGAAGTTACGTAAAATATGTGGCTCCAGCTTGTCGTGCTGTGGCCCTAAACGGGAGATACTTGTGCTTAGGTCAAAGTTCATGTTTCCTGTGCCTCTAAACACATAATTAGATCTGAACCGATGGATTTTGTCGTTCCAGCTATGATCAAAAAGTGTTGATTGTGCTTCTGCCCAATTTTTGACAACAACGTCTGTACCTTCTTGCATGTGTTAGTCTGTCTTTATTAGTAGAGGTGCTGAGTTGTGGGATGTGGCCCTGCATACATACTATAATGCTAAACAGAGGTTACATTGGTTTGGGTTGTTATCTTTAATTGTTAAGGCGTAAATAGTTGAATATATTTACTTTATTATTCAATTATATAGATTATTAATTATTGATTTTATCTATGTTGTATAGACAAAATCAATACGGCGTTGCAACAACAACTGCAGCCTTACCGCGTATCCTTTGATATGTTTAATCTAAACGAGACAAATTTATGTTTTATCACGATGGTAAATTACAGTACAAAGTAAGAGTGGATAAACCAAATCCAGCTTTTGCTAATATGCTTCAGCAAGCTATAGGGGGAATTGAAGGTGAGATAAGAGTTTGTTTGCAATATCTATTTCAGGCCTGGGGGTCCAGAGGTCCTAAAAAGTACCGTGACATGTTAATGGAAACAGGTACAGAAGAAATAGCACATATAGAAATGCTGGCTACTGCAGTCGCTCTGAACCTGGAAGGCGCACCAATGTCTATGAAAGATGAAATGGCCAAAGATAGCGTTATTGGAGCTGTTATGGGTGGTATGAATCCAAGACACGTTTTATCATCTGGTTTGGCAGCGTTGGCGGTAGATAGTAATGGAGTACCTTTTAACGGCTCTTGGGTAGTAGGTAGCGGAAATTTGGCTGCGGACATGTATGCAAACGTACAGGCAGAGTCTACAGGACGTACCTTGGCTACCCGCCTTTGGGAAGCTACTGATGACCATGGTATGAAAGACATGCTGGCGTTCCTGATTGCGCGGGATACAATGCACCAGAACCAATGGCTGGCGGTGTTGGAAGAATTAGGCGGACTGAATGGTGTACACCCTATTCCGAATAGCTTCCCGCAAACTGAAGAGAACAAAAATTTCAACTATGCATTCGTATCAACCAAAGTAAATGACCTGGAAGATGATGCCAATGAAATGATGAATTCTCGTTGGGCGTCAGGTCCATCTATGGACGGTAAAGGCGAATTTAAATTTAAGCGTGCTATGCCAGAAGGTGGCGAGCCTCAGCTAGGACCACCAGATCCAAGAGGTCATGCTCAGACAGAGCAAATGACTGGCTCTATGGGCGCAGGCATGATTAACAAAATCAAAGATGCTTTATAAGCCAGTCCAAAACTAATGACTAACAACAAGAGCGGAGGTACAGCTAAAAAGCTGCCTCCGCTTTTGCTTTTAAAACAAACCCAATTGCTTACCTGCTTTTGTACAGAAATGGTTGTAGTTGTAAGGCCTCATCTGGCGGTTGGGCATAAACTTTTGCCTGCTTATTCTGAAAAGTTTGGCAATGGTTTCTGCAAACTGTCCTTCTCCACGCATACGGGTACCAAAGCGGCTGTCGTTTAACTGGCCACCGTGGCAGTCGGCAATTTGCTTTAGTACTTTTTCTGCTCTGTCTGGAAATGCCTCTTTTATCCAGTCTTCGAAGACAGGACCGATATTACCATTAAGGCGCACTATATTATAAGCCGCATTGCTGGCGCCAGCTTCGGCAGCGGCTTTTATAATGGCGGGAACTTCTGAGTCGGTAAGGCCCGGAATAACAGGGGCTACCATAACATTTACTGGCAACCCTGCCGTGCTTAATTGCCGTACTACTTCCAGCCTTTTAGCTGCTGAAGCCGTTCGTGGCTCCAGTTTTTGCCTTACTTTCTCTTCCAGGGTAGTAATACTAATATTCACATGCACCAGGTCCAGCTTACTTAACTCCTGCAACAGATCCAGATCCCGAAGTATAAGTGCATTTTTGGTGATAATACTAACTGGGTGGCGGTACTGTAGGAGCACTTCGAGTATGCGCCTGGTCAACAGTTTTTTAGCTTCTATGGGTTGGTAGCAGTCGGTGTTGCCTGCCAGCATAATTGGCATTACCTTCCAGTTCTGGTTTTCTAACTGCTGTGCCAGTACTTCTGGAGCATTTTCTTTGATGATGATTTTACGTTCAAAATCAAGCCCGGCACCATAGCCCCAGTACTGGTGCGTGTTACGGGCATAGCAGTAAATGCAGCCATGTTCACAGCCTTGGTAAGGGTTTAAAGAGTAGCCCAAGCCAAGGTCGGGGCTATCTACTTTGTTTACTATTTTCTTCGGATGCTCTTTAAAAAATTGAGTTTTAGAGTTGGATAGCATAGGCTCATCCAGCCCCTCTATGTGCTCTGCCACGTACTCTTGTTTCAGGTACGGGTTTGCAGGGTTGTACTGAGCTCCCCGGCCTTTTAAGTATTCTTCTGATTTCACAGCTTGTATCAAGTTAACTGAAAATAAATCAACAGCTACTATGCCTGCACGCACAGCAGTTCATTAAGGTGTGTAGTATAGCGTTCTGACCTGTACATACTCTTCATTTCCCAGGGGTTAGGTCGTTTCTCCTGGTCATACACACCTTGTGCTGCGGTTGTAACTGTATCCCTGCCCCAGGTACTGTTGATACTGTCTACTGCCTGCATCAGGCGTTGGTGCTTACTTCGGTCTATTGTGTCTAATAGGGGGAGTTGTGCGTTTGCCTGCGGGCAAATCTCTGATACAATCACGCCGCTTTTTTTGTAGCGATAGCCTTTCTTGTAAAGAGGCTTCAAGGCCATATTTGCATACTTTATTAACTCTAAGGTACTGTTTGTGGCTACAGGCAGCATAATAGTTTTACTGTTGTAATAAGCAGGTTTGTTCTTGAAGGGATAAGCTTGCAGGTACACCGTAAGTACTTTGGCACAACTCTGCTGACGGCGCAGTTTGGCAGCACATAGTGTTGCATAGTAAGCTGTTGCTTCCTGTATATGTTCCAGGTTAGTGGTAGGGTTGCCAAAAGAGCGAGAGGTGCAGATGTTTTGCTTGCTGTCCGGTGTCTGCTCCAGTTCTATACATGGTTCTCCTCGTAATTCTTTAGCGGTGCGGAGGCCTACTACTGTCAGGTGCTTTTTTACAAAAGCATCTGAGGCCTGTGCTAAATCAAGAGCAGTGTGTATCCCAAAGCCTGCAAGCTTGTGTGCATTACGTTTCCCGATTCCCCACACATCACCTACTTTCGTGCGGGCTAATATATCTTCTATCTCCTTCGTGTCCTGTAGTATGGCTACCGCTTGTTTTTCTCCTGACTTTTTAGTCATTCGGTTTGCCAGCTTAGCCAGCGTTTTAGAGGGTGCTATACCTACAGACACAGGTATACCTGTCCATTTAACTACAGTTTGACACAGTTTCATAGCATGTTGCTGTAAATCCTGTGAGAGCAGATTACTTAAATCAAGAAAAGCCTCATCAATAGAATAAACTTCTATACCAGGAGAGAACGTAGCCAGTATTTGCATCACTCTGGCTGACATGTCGCCATACAAGGCGTAATTGCTGCTAAACACTTTTACATGATGCTGCTTCACCAGTTCTCGTGTCATAAACTCAGGCTGCCCCATAGGTATGCCCAGTGCTTTAGCCTCTGCGGAGCGGGCAATAATGCAGCCATCGTTGTTAGACAGCACTACAATGGGCTTTCCCTCTAGTTTTGGCTTAAATACCCGCTCGCAGGAGGCATAGAAGTTGTTACAGTCTACCAAGGCAAATAGCTTCTTCATAGGTTTCTTTTTATTTTATGCAGCGACCACACCACCACACCCCAGGGTTTGAAATCCATTTCATCGGTTAGCTTCAAAGGTGGGTACTGTTGGTTTGCCGGTTGCAGATAAAATACATCTCCTCGGAGTACCAGCTGTTTTACTGTAAACTCTCCGTCCACTACCCCTATAATCACCTGCCCACTTTGGGCCTCTAAGGAACGGTCTACCACTAGCAGGTCTCCGTCATACAGCCTGGCATCGATCATAGACTCACCTCGTACCCGTACCAGGTAAGTAGCAGATGGATTGCTGATGAGCAGGCGCTGCAGATTTACATGATCCTCCAGGTAATTATCAGCGGGAGAGGGAAAGCCAGCTGCTACACAAGACTGCATTAGCGGTAGCTCCAGATCACTTTCTTCCTGCAACGACAAAATCTCAAAGGGCAGAGGTATGTTGGTTTGTAATGTACAAGGTGATTCTCTCATAGTTCCAGTTTTTTCATCTAACAAAGGACAAATATATATATAGTTTACTAATATTTTTAGTTTATTATACTAATAATATTAGCTTTTGGTTTTCATCTACCTGTTGTTCATGCTTAAAGGAAGTGCTGTTTTATCTGATATCCGTAGTAAGTAACTCAAACCAATTAATTAAAATATGGATGTGCGTGAGAAAGAATACCTCGTTAATGGCATTAGCTTACATGTGGCAGAATCCGGCAAAGCTGAGGGAGACCTTATTTTGTTTCTGCATGGGTTTCCTGAGTTCTCGTATGGCTGGAATAAGCAGTTAGCCTACTTTTCTGAAAAAGGCTTTCGGGCAGTAGCACCAGACCAGCGAGGATACAATTTAAGCAGTAAGCCTTCCGGCGTGGAATCATATACTATCAAGAATCTGACAGACGACATTGTGGCTCTGATCCGGCAGCTGACTGACAGAAAGGTTTACCTGGTGGGACATGATTGGGGCGGTGCGGTGGCCTGGACACTAGCTATGCTGCATCCGCAGCTATTGGAAAAGCTCATTGTTCTTAATATGCCGCACCCGGCAGTAATGAAGGAAAACCTGAAAAAGAACCCTAAACAGATGTTGATGAGTTGGTATACAGGCTTTTTTCAGCTACCTGCGCTGCCAGAGTTTGTTAGCGGTGCTTTTGACCATGAAATGCTGAAAAAAAGCATGCTATCTACTGCTAATGACAATACCTTTTCTGAGGATGATCTGGCACATTACAAAGAAGCCTGGGAGCAGCCTGAAGCTTTAACCAACATGATAAACTGGTACAGGGCTTATAAGCTTAGTGAATTTGATTTAAATGAAGATGTCAGTATTCCTACCTTAATAATCTGGGGTAAAAAGGACAAGTTCCTAAACCAAGGAATGGCAGCTCAAAGCATAATAAGGTGCAAAGACGGACGCTTATTAGCTCTGGAAGATGCCACACACTGGCTTCACCACGAAAAGCCGGACTTGGTAAACAAAGCAATACTTTACTTTGTACAGCAAGAGTAAAATATGTGGTAAGACACGTTTCTGCCAGACGTAAATATTTGAAAGGGGAGAGGTGAATGTGCTACGTAGAGGTTACAAAACCTCTGCCAAAGTTGGCTAACAATATAAGTTCTTTTGCTTGTATAAGTGGTTCGTTAACTAGTAGTTGTAGTTATGTTGATGTGAATTAATTATATTTAATATAATTAATGTTGTATATTTACTGGTCATCAGTAAATAAGCCTTGTCTTTATATAGTTGATAGTAAGGGATAAACGATGGCTTAAGCCAAACATTCTGCCTTAGCCTTTTACTTATTAAAATACAGATTCAGATAAGATTAATTACTGTACTATAACCTGTAGCAAATTCCTGAGAATGAATCTGTACAATGTACTGGTGGTACAATATTAATCATTAATTTTTTTGTCGTAATGATGCCTGCCATAACAGCTATTTTTAGCTGAATACGTATACTCTTCTTGATAGGTCATTTGCATCAGATTAATTGCTTTTACTATTCGGATTTTAAAAAGCAGATAATTCTTCTGCGTGTAGTATTATAATTCTGCGTGTAGTATCATAAATAACTATTTAAATAACCTTTAATCTTGATGATGCATGGAAGAAGTAAGGGGACAGAAAGGCTATGCTAGTTTAGGCTCGGCACCTGATTACGAGTATTTTCTAGGAGCAGGCAATGACGACATGGAACAGGGTAGTCTGAGATATGGTTCAGGATGCATGCGTGGGAACGATGTGCAGGGAAGAAATGGAAGTTGCTCACAAGGTACACTAGCAGGCTCTTCGGGAGCCAGAGTGAATAGTGTGAACTACAAAAGCTTAAACATCTACAGCAGCCGGGATAATACTTTTGGCAGAACAGGAAACCAAACAGAAACGAATAGTTAATGCTATAGCACAGCTCTGGTTTTTCTCTTTAGTATCAAAAAGCCTTTGCAAAGCCCCTAAGGGTAACTTTGTGGAGGCTTTTTGATTTGTGAAGTTGTGGCAGCGGTTGTGTATTTAAATAAATCTATAGGCAACGAATGTAACCCGTTGTTGCTGGTGTAGTAAACAGTAGCAACTGACAGTAAACTTCATGCAGGCCATTATCTTCTGTGGCATACAAGCCAGTGGTAAATCAACTTTTTATAAAGAACTTTTCTTCAATACACATGTCCGTATTAGCCTGGACCTGCTGCGGACACGCTATCGGGAGAACCTGTTTTTGCAGGCTTGCCTGAAGACACAACAGCGTTTTGTGATAGACAATACAAACCCTACAGCAGAAGAGCGGAGAAAATACATAGAACTAGCCAAAGCAGCCCGTTATGAGGTGACGGGATACTATTTTGAAACAAGTGTGAAAGAAGCCTTAGCACGAAACAGCCAACGCACAGGTAGATTCCTGGTGCCAGATAGAGGCATTTATGGTACACATAAGAAGCTGCAGATACCAACTGTGGCTGAAGGGTTTGATTACCTGTACCTGGTACGTTTGAAGCAGGGCAGTGGCTATGAAGTTTACCCCATCCTTTCTGAACCTGGTTCATTCTGGCAACCCTAAAGTAATGATTCTCAACCTAGCTGGGAGCCTTTAGGATAATCCGTTACTAAAAGCTTCTGTTTAGTTTAACTCTATCGGACACGTTTATCAATAAATACCGTTTTGTACTGGTTTTCAGGAATGAAGCCTTTATGATGGTTTTATGTATTTGTACTTTTTTTTGTTCTTATAATTTACCGAATACCGACTCACCAGTTAGCTTGCTGTGCTTTTAGTTATGGTAGTGGAGGTCATAATTCTCAAGTAGTTTACAGTAACTGTAGCTTTTATTCAGGTATAGACTTTTATTATAAATGAATATTCAGATAAGTAAATTACGTATTTATTCGGGTAACGAGAGAAGGTTGTGCCCGTTTATACATCAAGCGGAACAAGAGAGAAAGATCAAGACAGCAGAGCGATTCCCATTATCCAAACTCCGAACACTTTAGCTATTTATACTATCACAAACTTAAAAATTGAATTATGAAAAAAACAGTATTTGAAAGTTGGAAAATATTTGCATTGTTGGTATCTCTTGTGGCTGTAACTTCTTGTGATGATGATGACGGTGATATTGGACTGAACCTAAGTGCGGAAGAATTTGTACAGCAAGCTGCTGTAACAGACATGTTCGAAATCCAGACAGGGCAGATGGCTGTAGACAAATCCGAGACTTCTATGGTAGTAGACTTCGGGCAAATGATAGTAGACGATCACATGCAGACAAACACGCTTCTTAGTACGTTGGCAGATGAAAAGAACATTACTATGCCCACCGCCTTAACAGAAGAAAAAAGAGCTATCAGAGACAGGCTGGCAGGTAAAGATGGTGTAGAGTTTGATAAAGATTTTGCAGACTCACAGGTGCAGGCACACGAAGAAGCCGTGGAGCTTTACGAAAGAGCAACTAACGAGTTAGATGATGACGAACTCAGAGCGTTTGCAGAAACTGGCTTGCCTATTTTACAACAACATTTGCAGGAAGCCCGCGACCTTAAAGCAATAACAGATGCCATGTAAGCATCTGTGGATGAATAAATAAAAAAGCACGTGCTATATTAAATATAGCACGTGCTTTTTTATGACCTTACTGTAAAAAGCATCGTTTTATATAATTTCCTGCTTTTTGAAACACAATTTATACTCTTGCTGTTGGTGGAGTGCCCCAAATCACTATTTTTGGGAAACTTCATTTATATGATACAGCGGAGCACACGGCTGGATAACGTATTTTACGAAATCCGCGGGCCAATTTTTGAAAAAGCACAGGAGCTAGAGCGTCAGGGGTACAAAGTTACAAAGTTGAACATTGGGAATCCGGCACCTTTCGGTTTTGACACACCTGATGAGATTATTCATGATATAATACTGAACCTGCGCAATGCGCAGGGTTATACAGATTCTAAAGGCCTTTTTGCTGCCCGCAAAGCCATTATGCATTACGCCCAGAGCAAAGCCATCCGCAATGTAAATATTGATGACATTATTATTGGTAATGGGGTTAGTGAGCTGATTTTACTGGCCATGCAGGCGTTATTAAATACAGGTGATGAAATACTTGTTCCCTCTCCTGACTACCCACTTTGGACAGCCTCGGTAACGCTATCCGGGGGAAAGGCGGTGCACTACTTTTGCGATGAGCAGTCAGACTGGTACCCGGACCTGGAAGATATGGAGCGTAAAGTAACAAGCCGCACAAAGGGTATTGTCGTTATCAACCCCAATAATCCTACAGGTGCTGTTTATCCGTCTGACGTGTTGGAAAAAATAGTACGACTCGCTGAAAAGCATAAGCTTATTGTGTTTTCGGATGAGATCTATGACAAGATTTTGTATGATGACACAGCACATTACTCAACGGCTGCACTTTCGGACGATACCTTGTTTCTAACTTTTAGTGGCTTGTCTAAAAATTACCGGGCGGCTGGTTTCCGTGCAGGTTGGGTAGTTATCAGCGGGAAAAAAGGTGATGCCAGATCTTATATAGAAGGTTTGAATGCCTTGGCCAGTATGCGCCTATGCAGCAATGCGCCCTCTCAGTTTGCCATTCAGACAGCGCTGGGAGGCTACCAGAGTATAAACGACCTGGTGTTGCCAAACGGCAGATTACGCCGCCAGCGCGACATGTGTTACGAAAAATTAACATCTATTCCGGGAATTACCTGTGTAAAGCCAAAGGGTGCTTTTTACATGTTTCCCAAGATTGATGTAAAGAAATATAATATCTTGGATGACCAGCAGTTTGTGCTTGATTTCCTGTGTGAGCAACGGGTACTACTGGTGCAGGGGAGTGGCTTTAACTGGCGCAAGCCTGATCACTTCCGGGTGGTGTACCTGCCTACAGTGGAGGAACTGAATGAAACAATGGATAAGCTGGCACTGTTTTTACAAACCTACAAAGGAGCGCAGAATTTTAAGCTGCCTAAAGCGTTAGAGGTTATCTAACTTCATGTTACTTATCAGCAAGAAAGGCTTCTCTAGAGAGAAGCCTTTCTTGCTTTAGCAGGACAGGATAAAGAAGGCCCTTGTACGCAGCATGTAAATAGTTGACCATTTTTAGCAAATGTTTGTACGGACCTTACTGCTGTGCTCTTATCTGATACAGTCAAGTTTTAAGATTTCTTTATTTTCTGTATCCTTATTCATTAAACAGAAACTTTACCCATGGAAAAAATACTTTTTACGCTTACACTTTTGTGGGCCTATAGCTCCTACGGAAGTGATTATTATGTATCACCTACCGACACTACTAATCTTTCAAGAGCTATCCGTTCTGCTATAAGCCTAAAAAATCATATCAAAGAGGGTATTGGCGAGGGAGAATATCCCAACGGATCTAAAGAAATCATTCAAAAGTCTATTAATAGCGCAAAGGTTTTACTGGCTAAAGTTAGCAGCTTGGAACAGAAGCAGCTAGATTCTGCTGCTTACAGTGTAGCAGATAAGCTTGTGCTGATAGAGGCTTCTGTTAAGCTTTCTGATAACCCTTTAGTTGACTCAAAAGCTACAAAAGAAACCGTTTACCTTTATAAAAACCTGGGGAAGTTAAGTAGCAATCATAACTATCTGTTTGGCATGCACGATGCAACGGCTTATGGTATAAATGCCGATAGCACTAACTGGCACGACGATGGGACAGGCGAGAAATCAGATGTAAAAGAGGTGACAGGTTCTCATCCGGCCTTGTTTAGTGAAGATGTAAGCGAAATAGCCAGTGAAGAACTGTATGAAATACCTGACAACTTTAACCAGATGGTAAAAGCTTATAACTGGGGAGGAGTGGTTACTTTTTGCTGGCACATGCGCGACCCGGTCAATAACACGTTCTACTGGAACGAGATCAAACCAGAATATAATGTGGTGAAATCTATTTCTCCGGGAGGCAAGCACCATGAATGGTATAAGGACAATCTAAATAAACTGGCCTTTTATATGAAAAGCCTCCGGGGCAGGAACGGAGAAGCTGTTCCTGTTATTTTCAGACCTTTTCATGAGCATAATGGTAGCTGGTTCTGGTGGGGAAAGCCACACGCCAGCACAGAAGAATACAATGACATCTGGAAGTTTACAGTACGTTACCTGCGGGATACCCTGAACGTGCATAATCTGATCTATGCTTATTCTCCTGACCTGGGGCCGATTCAGAAGAAATCAGATTACATGGAGATTTACCCGGGAGATGACTATGTAGATATGTTTGGAGTAGATTACTATTTCGGAGACAGTACAGCAGCTACCAGAGAGAAGTTTCAGCAGGGTTTGGCTGGTATAGTGGAATATGCGGATGAAAGAGGTAAAATAGCAGCGCTAACCGAGTTTGGCGACAGATTGAACGACGATGGTACAGATATGTTGGAAATAGATAATTTCTACACACAAACGATACTAAATACTATACAGGCCAGCCCCAAAGCAAGCCGTATTGCTTTTCTGGCTACCTGGCGAAACGGACATACCAAACACCACTTTGCACCTTACCCAAGGCATAAAGAAGCTGATGACTTTGTTAGATTTTACGAAGATACCGCAGCCGTTTTCCTGGACGAGATGGTAAACATGTACGATGGCGTAATAACAGGAAAACCCAGAAGGTTAAGTGATGTAACTGAAATCTATTCTTTTAGAACTTCCAATAGTGACAGTACTACTATCAATGACAATGCCATTGTGGTTTATGCTCCTAAGGGTGCTAAGCTTAAGAAACTGGCTCCCGTATTTAAGGTAGCAGATGGTGCTACGGTTAGAGTAAATGGCGTTGTGCAGCAAAGTGGCGAAACCGTTCATAGCTTTAAGAAGCCGGTAACATACACTGTTATAGCAGAAAACGGAAAAGAGGCCAGAGAGTACACTGTTGTAGCTAAAAAAGTCAAATCAAGCACCTACATTAATAAATAAGCTTTAAGGCTGGCAATTTATAAAATGCGTTGGCGTACGAAACGTAAAGCCGGAATAGCTACTTGCTTAGGGTCGCTATTCCGGCTTTACGTTTCAATAACAAATTTGCAAGAAGCCTGGCTTCTTGCTTCATGACTTCTTTAATATAACTCATGTTGCTGGTTCTGCGTGTAACTATAGTTATCAATAAGCAAATTATGAAAACAAGAAGCATTTTACTGAACAGCCGCCCACAAGGCATGCCGACGCAGGAAAACTTTAAATTTACAGAAGAAGACTTGCCAGAGCTACAGGAGGGAGAGGTGCTGTTAAAAGCTCTTTATGTTTCTGTAGACCCGTATATGCGTGGTCGTATGAGCGATGCAAAATCGTATGCGGCACCTTATAAAGTGCATGAGCCTATAATGGGAGGCATTGTGGCAGAGGTGGTAGAGAGCCGGAATAATCAGTATAAAAAAGGAACCATAGTGGAGGGGCGCCTGCCCTGGCAAACCTACAGCATCTCTCAGGGCAAAGGCCTGAATGTAATAGATCCGGACCTGGCACCACTTGGGTATTACCTAGGTGTATTGGGTATGCCCGGGCTTACGGCATATTTTGGCTTGCTGCGCATCGGCGACCCTAAAGAAGGTGAAACAGTAGTGGTATCCGGGGCAGCAGGTGCAGTAGGTACCGTAGTCGGGCAGATTGCTAAAATTAAAGGCTGCCGTGTAGTCGGTATTGCCGGATCAGATGATAAAATGAAGTACTTGCAAGGTAAACTGGGCTTTGACGAAGCCATCAACTACAAAACCACAGATAACATAGCAGCGGCTCTGGAAGCTGCCTGCCCGGATGGGGTAGACATCTACTTTGATAATGTGGGCGGAGAAATCTCTGATGCAGTTTATCCGCTGCTCAACAACTTTGCCCGAATTGCTGTTTGTGGCCAGATTTCTCTTTACAATACTACCACACAACCAACAGGGCCTCGTGTTGAACCAATCCTGTTAAGAACCAAATCGCTTATGAAAGGCTTTATTGTGGGCGACTACGCCAGTGATTTTAGACAGGGCGTAAAAGAGTTGGCTGCTTGGGTAAAAGATGGAAAGCTACAGTATGAACAGACTATTACAGATGGTTTTGACCAGATACCAGATGCATTTCTGGGCTTGTTTAAAGGCGAAAACACAGGTAAGCAATTAGTACACGTAGCAGACCCAGGCGAAGAATAAGTTTGCAGATAATTGTTGTAACTAATTTTTATTCCTCTTCCGGATGCCTATTTTTGCGTAACAATTGTATATACAAATATCTGCTGTCAGTTTAGTTATTGTTACAAGTGGCAGTAGCATCTTAATAATTTAAAGTTTACAAACAGATGAATAATTTTAAATTTTATAATCCTGTTAAGATCATTTTTGGGAAAGGCCAAATTGCAGAGCTTGCTAATGAGGTACCTAAAGGAGCCCGTGTGCTAATGACCTATGGTGGAGGAAGTATTAAAAAGAATGGCGTTTATGACCAGGTACTGGCAGCGCTAAGTAATAACACAGTTGTGGAGTTTGGTGGTATAGAGCCAAACCCTCATTACGAAACCCTTATGAAGGCTGTAAAGCTGGGGCAGGAGCAAAACATTGATTTCATACTTTCTGTTGGAGGAGGCTCAGTACTGGACGGAACAAAGTTTATTGCAGCTGCTATGAAGTTCGAACATGGAGACCCATGGAAGCTGTTATCAGAGAAAGCAACCTACAAAGCAACAGCAGCTGTACCATTCGGTGCCGTGCTTACATTGCCTGCTACTGGCTCTGAAATGAACTCCGGAGCCGTGATTACCCGCGTAGAAACAAAAGAGAAGCTTTCTTTTGGTAGCCCTTTTACGTTCCCCAGGTTTTCAGTGCTTGACCCTGAGACCTGCTTCACCTTGCCTCCACGCCAGATCAGTAATGGTATTGCCGATGCCTTTACACACGTAATGGAGCAGTACCTGACCTACCCTGTTAACGCTCCATTGCAGGATCGTATAGCAGAGGGTATTCTGCTAACATTGATAGAGGAGGGGCCAAAAGTCCTCAAGAATCCTTCTGATTACGATGCAATGGCTAACTTTATGTGGTCGGCCACGATGGCACTAAATGGACTGATTAGCACAGGTGTACCTGCAGACTGGGCTACACACATGATTGGACACGAGCTAACGGCCCTGCATGGCATAGATCATGCGCGTACCTTAGCTATAGTACTGCCATCTTTGCTGCGTTACAAGAGCGAGGCAAAAAAAGAGAAACTGTTGCAGTACGGCGAGCGCATCTGGAATATTACAGAGGGTAACGAAGCTGAAAGGATAGAAGCAACTGTTCAGGCTACAGTTAACTTCTTTGAATCCCTGGAGATACCAACAAAGCTGAAAGATTACGATGTAAATAGGGACACCATTAAAGAAATCGTAGATCGTTTTCAGAAAAGAGGCGTGAAAAACCTGGGCGAACGAGCCGATATTCAGGCAGAAGATGTAGAGAAGATACTGGAGATGAGCCTGTAAAGGTAGTTAGTTTAAACAAAAAAGAAGCCACTGATGAGCAAGTTCAGTGGCTTCTTTTTTATGAAACTGTTTATATGGTATGGGGCTTATCCAGTATACCATTGAAAAGGACTTTTGTAATCCCTTCAAATACAGCGGCGGGTGAATCAGGTAATTCTTGTAACAGCTCTTCAGGAATTTGGCGGACAAAATCAGGATCAAACATTTTTTCTAAGGCACAAGCATAAAGCAGTACAGTAAGAGGTTGGTTTATATCATTTCGTATACACCCATCGCGCACTCCCTCATCAAGCAAGACACTAAAACGCAGGAAAGCAGATTCAGCTTTGAGTTTCTGCATGAGCTCCCAGGCGACCGGAGCATTCCTCTTTACATCTTCCACAAAAGATGGAGAAATCTCAAGCATTCTGATGCCAGCAAGAGTAAATATTTTACTTATTTTTTCAGGATAAGAGAGCATCTCTTCTTTCATTATACCAGCAGCCATTTCCTGTATCTCTGCATTATATTCTCTGATAACAACACAAAGTAACTCCTCCTTACTCTTAAAATGCTGGTACAATGTTTTTTTGCTCATTCCTAACTGGCGGGCCAGTTCTGTCATCAGTATCTTACTGTAGCCCTGGGTAAAGAACATCTGTTGGGCTTGTTGTACTATCCTATCCCGACTTTTAACAGGTTCTTTCATTAACTCTTTTTTTAATTTTTAAATGCCTTTACTCAACATAGCCTTGCTTCAGATGATGTTAGGGAACATGAACGTTCTTCATGGCTTATGCAAAGGCACAGAGGATAGTACGACGTTAAGTAGTATAAGTATTTTAACTTTAATTATTTCTACGGATAAAACATAGTTCTTCTACTTACCCAAAGTTAGAGGTGTTTCTCGAGCTATTTAATGGAAGCTTCAGAAACAGGTGCTTGTACAGTAGCAGTTATATAAACAGATGCTTATATTGCATAAAGGTCTTTTTATTATTCAGAAACTAAACTAACAGGAAACAATGCGTTCTGCTTTCTCTCTTCTGCTTATGTGTCTGCTACTTTCTTCTGCCTCCTTTGCACAGAGCAAAATCAAACAAAAGGAGCCCGCCAAAAGAATTATTAAATCAGAGCAGGCTCCCCAACCTATAGGACCGTACAGCCAAGGTGTGTTGGCAAAGGGATTTTTATTTGTAGCTGGCCAGGTGGGGGCTAACCCTGAAACACGGCAGTTGGTAACAGAAAGCTTCGAAGCTGAAGCCAAACAGGTAATGGAAAATCTGCAGGCAATTCTAAAAGCGGCTGGGTTGGATTTCAACAATGTAGTAAAGACTACTATCTATATGAAAGATATTTCTCAGTTCTCCAAAGTAAATGAAATCTACGGGAAGTATTTTACAGCTGATCCCCCTGCCCGTGAAACAGTTCAGGTAGCTGATTTGCCGGGCGGTGCTAATGTAGAAATTTCGGTGATCGCAGTAGTGGAATAGGAGGTGAAGGCTCATGTATAAGCAAGAAGGCTGCAAACGTTACTTTGCAGCCTTCTTGCTTATACATGAGCCTGTTTAAAATCAGAGTTGATCAGGCGGAGGTTGAAAAGCTTGTTGCATCAAAGTTGCCATAGGTACGGTTTTCAGCGGAAGCTTAGAGATAACTCCTAAATCAAGCTTAGTCAAAGCTCCTGCTAAGGGAACCAGTGCCATTTTCAGCGGCTTGCTCGTTTAGTTGCATCGCTACTTTCTCTACATTTTTCATCACTCTGAACAGGTTTCCACTCCACACCTTTTGGATGTCTTTGGCCGAATAACCTCGCTTTACCAGTTCCAGTGTTACGTTGCCCATTTCACTTACATCGTACATGCCTTCAACACCGCCGCCGCCATCTAAGTCTGCACCAATGCCAACGTGGTCTATACCTACCAACTGTACAATATGATCGATATGGTCGACTACCTGCTCCAGTGTAGCCAGTTCCTGCGGGTACTTATGCCTGATCTCGCTGAACTCAGCAGCCCTTTGCTTTTGCTCTTCTTCGGTTAAGGAAGATCTATTGCCGTACTTTTCCCGCAACGCTTGCATGGCAGCATCACGCTCTGGATTTGGAGCAGGCTTGATTAAGTACCCACTAAGCATGTTCATCTGAATCACGCCTCCGTTTTTAGCCAAGGCTTTTATCATATCATCTGTCATGTTACGTGGGTGATCACTTAAGGCTCGGGCAGAAGAATGGGAAGCTATCACCGGAGCTTTAGAAAGCTTGATAACATCATAAAAAGTAGAATCAGAAACGTGGGAAATGTCTACCATCATTCCTAACTTATTCATTTCTGCTACTACCTGTTCTCCAAAAGAACTTAGTCCATTGTGTTCCGGCCCATCAGGGTCTGTAGACGAGTCGGCTATGTCGTTGTTAGAAGAATGAGCCAATGTTATATAGCGGGCTCCTAAGTCGTAGTAAGTTTGCAACAGCGATAGGTCTTTGCCGAGTGGCCAGCCGTTTTCTATGCCAATGAATACCGCCCGCTTTTCCTTTTTTACAATCCGGTAAGCATCTTCGGGAGAGGTTGCCAACTCAGCCAGTTCAGGATTGTCATTTACAGATTGATGTATGCTGTCAAATAGTTTTAAGGCATACTCTTTTGCATCGGCATATCCTTTTTCTGAGCGTTCGCCCTGCCCCAGGTACACGGCAAAAAACATGGCATCCAGTCCGCCTTGCTTCATACGCGGAAAATCAATTCTGGAGCCGGTTTCGTGGGCATCATGCTCTTCTGCTATGTTAAAATCTGTGTGAGACTGCATATAAGTAGGCACATCACCATGGGTATCTATGGTAAGTGCTTTCTCATGTATTTTCTGTGCTTTACGACGAAGTGCTTCGTCATTAGTTGTTTGCCCATAGCTGCTGATGGAAGCCAAACTAAGTAAACCTAAGCAGTTGGCAATTAAAATCGATCGACGTATCATACGGATGCTCTTAGTGTAGTTGAAAATATAAAGTCATCTGGTAGTTAGAGCTACCAGATGACTTATTTAAACCTGTTGCGCTTATTAGCTACTTAGCCCACCATAGCTTTAGCTTCATATCGTTATCACCATTCTGCTGGTCTAACGCTTCTCTGAAATGCACGTAGTTCAATGATTCTTCAGAAGATGGATAAGGAAGCCGTGTCGGGATGATGCCCCCGTTGGTGCTTGCTGCAGGAGCAACCAAAGCAGGAACACCTGTACGGCGCTGTTCTGTCCAAGCTTCAAGGCCCTGACCGTATAAGGCTATCCATTTTTGTTCCATAATCTGTTGGTAGCCTTCTGTGCCACCTTTATAGGCTGTTGTGGCTAAGTAAGCATCATCGGCTGTTAGGCCATATTGCTGGAAAGATGCTTTGATACCATCAGTGTAATTTTGTGCAGGATCACCGGCAGCTGCTACGCCCTTATAGGCCGCTTCAGCTTTGATAAGCAATAGTTCGGCATAAGACATTAACACCGCTGGTGCAGTAGCTGCTGTAAAGTAAGCGCCAACTTTAGATGTTTTACTTAAACCTAAGGCATTGGCATCACTGGCTTGTAACCCGTTTGGAATGCCTTTATAGTCGCCACCATCCTGAGGAACATCAGCATAAACAGCAAGGCGCTCATCACCTAAAGACTTTAGTTTATCAACCAATGTTGCACTTACTCTGTGATCGTCGCGCGAAATTCTGTTCTGGTTGATGGGGTTGTTGTTAGGCTGAGCCGCCAGGTATTGTAAAGCTGTAATATCAGCATTGCTGGACATAACAGGATACTGTGTTGGGTTGCTTAGAATACGCTCCATTTCAGCTGCTGCGTCAATAGGGGAGTCGGCTTTGCCCAGCATGCGGTTAAGCAGACGCAAGCTTAGAGAGTTGGCAAATTTCTTCCATTTGAGCATCTGGCCGTTAAAGAGAATGTCGCCGCTTACAGATGATCCGTTTACTTGTATCATGTCGTTGGCGGCTTTAAGGTCGGCTATCATGCCCGCATAAACATCTTTTTGAGCATCATAAGCCGGAGCCAGGTTGTTGTCCAGCCCTTGCACTGCCTCAGTATAAGGAATATCTCCGTAGATGTCGGTAAGAAGCGAAAATACCCAGGACCTCATAATCATGGCAATAGCTGTGTAGTTGGCGTTGCCCGACTCCTGTCCCAGTTCATAAACTCTCTGGAAATCTGCCAAAGACTCAATGTAAAAGTCTCGCCAGCTGTCGTCCACCACATCCTGAGAAATCACATAACGGTCAACATCGGTGTACTGAATGCGAGCCCAATACTGTGCATACAAGTTGCCAACATCGGCTCCAAGGCTGGTTACGCCAGACCCCCAATACAGATCTACTGCACTTTCAATTCCGTGTGGCAGCAGCAAATCTGGTGTTACAGTTTCGGGTGCGTTGGGGTTGGCGTTAACTTCCTCAAAATCCTTGTCACAGGCTGTGGAAAGGAGGCAGGTTAAGAGTAGTGCCGGGATATATTTTGGAATGCGAAATTTTTTCATTTTGATGCGAGTTGTAATTTAAAACTAGAGCTTGAAATTGATGTTAAAGCCAAGGCTTCTGGTAGAAAGGATCTGGCCGCTTTCTACACCCTGCACATTGCTTTCGCTGCCGTTGTAGCTGGACTCAGGGTCGATGTGCGGCACGTTGCTGTGTAGCAGCAGCAGGTTACGGCCAACAATAGCCAGGTTCACATCTCTGAAAGGAAGCTTGCCAAATAACCCATTAGGCAATGTGTAGCTTAGCCTTGCTTCGCGCAGCTTTACATAGGTACCATCAAAAATAGCTACTTCATTATTGGTAAGGGCATAATAGGCATGGTGCCACTGCTCCGATGATACCCGCACGTCATTTGGTACATACTGTGGGTTTTCTGCTGTACCGACGTTCATCACACCTTCTCCTACGATGCCTTCTTCACGGCCTCGTGTTGTTTCTTCCATCACGCCTGTGTAGCGCCCAATATTAACAGTCTGCGAAAAAATGTCTCCGCCCCATTTTACATCTACTAAAGAATAAAGGGTAAAGCCTTTATAGCTGAATGTGTTGGCGATGCCTCCTGTCCAGTCTGGTGTTACGTTGCCAAGTATGGTGCGATCTGCAGCACGCTCAGGTAACCCATTACTATAAACAATCTGTCCATCCGGGGCGCGTAAGAACTGGCTGCCAAAGAATGCTCCGTAAGCTTCGCCAACACGAGCCTCAATGCCCATACCTCTGATGGTTCCTAGCTGGTAAGTAACCAGACCATCTGCCAACTCAACAACTTTGTTTCTGTTGCGGGCATAGTTTAAACCCAAGTCCCACTGGAAACCATTTGCCAGTTTAACAGGGGTGGCATTAAGCTGTAGCTCTATCCCTTTGTTGGTAAGTTTACCTGCGTTCAACAGTTTTGCGCTAAAACCAGAAGCATTGGAGATATTAACATTCAGGATCTGGTTTTTAGATGTCTGGTCGTAATAGGTGAAATCAATACCTAAACGATCATTAAAAAAGCGGATGTCAAAGCCTGTCTCAAAAGATGTTGTAATTTCTGGCTTCAGGTCAGGAGACAGTAAGGTGTTGTTTTCTGAAACTGATGGCGTGCTGCCCCATGCTGGTTCAAAGTTGAAGGTTTGCATCAGTCTGTAAGGATCGGTATCATTACCTACCTTTGCCACACCTGCACGAACTTTAGCAAACGAAAGCCAGCTTGGCTGGAAGTTTAACATATCAGAAAGTACAGCACTAACTGAGGCAGAAGGGTAGAAGTAAGAGTTGTTATTTGAAGGCAATGTACTGGACCAGTCGTTACGTGCTGTTACATCAAGAAACAGGTAGTTACGGAATGCCAGTTGAGTTGAACCGTATAAGCTGTTTACTTCTTTCTGTGTTGAGCTGTTTTCAGCAGTAGGACGCTGGCGGGAGTTACCCAGGTTGTAAACATTAGGTATAGCCAGCTCAGAGGCATACATATAGTTTCGCTGATAATAGTTTGTACGGTGGTTGCCGCCTACGCTAGCTGTTAAGTTAAAATCAGAAGAAACATCTTTGTTGAAGTTAAGCAGGAAGTCGGAGTTGTTTTCTTCTACAAATATCTGCTCTTCGCCATAGTTGCCAAATCGCGTTGCATTAAACCGTGCACCTTTGGTTTTACGTCTGTCTTCCGAAAAGTCGGTACCTGTGCGAACCATTAAATCCAGCCAAGGCGTAAATTTATAGTTTAAGGTCAGGTTGCCGTATAAACGATCTTTGTCGTTTGCACGCGTGCTTTCATACAGCGCGTAGTAAGGGTTGCTCCAGTAGTTGTAGTTCCAGTTGTACTGGTCTATGCTGCCTGGTAACAAGTAGTTTTCCAACTTGCTGATGTCTACTTGCCTGCCGAACCAGATGGAATACAAGCCCCAGTTCTGTCTGTTATCGCTGCCGTCTTTTACGTAGTTGCCTATGGCCCGTACCGATAGTTTAGGAGTAACCTGATACCCGGCATTAAGCGAGATGGTGTTTCGGTCGTAGTTGGTGTTAGGCAGAATACCCGTTGACTCCAGATTCGTTAAAGAAAGTCTGAAATCTGCTTTTTCACTTCCTCCGGTAATAGCTATGTTGTTTGTGAAGGTTTTGCCAGTTTCATAGAAATTCTTCCAGTTGTCCGGGTGAGCTACCCAAGGTGTTGGGATTCGGTTGCCGTTTTCATCCAGCGGGGAGTCGAACTGTTCAATTAAGCGGCCATCCAGGGCAGGTCCCCAGCTTTCGTCAACCCCATCACCAACACCGCCGCCTTTGCCATCTACATACTTAAAGTCGCCTTTCGTGCCTTGCCCGTAAGAGTCCTGGAAGTCAGGAAGACGGAAAGGTGTTTCAAAGCTGGTGTTAGAGTTTACAGATACGCCAATGCCTTTTGTGCCTTTGCCGTTTTTAGTCGTGATCAGGATAACACCGTTGGCCCCACGAGAGCCATAAAGTGCCGCTGCTGCAGGGCCTTTCAGCACACTCATAGAGGCAATATCGTCCGGGTTAATGGCTGCAGCTCCGTTTCCGTAGTCTATAGAAGTAGTAGAATTGTAGTTGCCGTTATCTATTGGTACACCGTCCACCACAAATAAAGGCTGGTTATTGCTGCCAATCGAGCTGGAGCCACGAATAGTAACACGAGAAGATGAACCCGGAGCTCCATTGGTGCTTGTTACCTGTACACCTGCTACTTTACCAGACATAGCGTTAAGCAGGTTAGGTGTTCGGGCCTCGTTCAAGTCTTCGCCGCTTACTTCCTGTACAGCATAGCCCAAGGATTTTTTCTCTACCTCCCTACCTAAGGCTGTTACCACTACTTCTGATAGTTGCTTTGAGTCCGGGGCCATGGCAACGTCGAAGCTTGACTGGTTTCCGATAGGAACTTCCTGCTGTAGCATTCCAATAAAAGAGAAAACCAAGGTGCCACCTTCGGCAGGTACTGTAAGGTTAAAGTTGCCGTCAATGTTAGTAATTGTACCTGTTGTTGTACCTTTTAAAGCAACACTGACTCCAGGTAGAGCCGAACCATCCTCTGTAGAGGAAACCTTGCCGGTAACTGTCCGGCTTTGAGCTACTGCATACGTACAGTGCAGTAACCAAATAGCCATTACGACTAGTAAAGCTTTCTTCATGTAATTTAGTTAGTAGTAAGGTGAAAATAAAAGTTAGTAAGGGTATAAATAATTGCACAGCTATAGTATTTGTTCAAATACTATAGCTGCCGTTAGATAAAGTAATAATATTGATTATTTTTAATTAATGAAACATAATTATATTTTTATTTTAAAAAATGGCCTTATTAAATATTAATATTTTACTTGGCTTTCATTTTGTTAATCAGATTGCTGTTGTGAATATTATAATAATGTCGGGTATTAGTAGGATTGAGTAAGATTTAGTTCATACTTGTGTTAGAAGGCTGTTCTTTCGCTATGGCGTGTATTGTATCAACTAACCTGTCCAGGTCTTTTAGCGGTGTGTATACGTGAGGCGTTACGCGTACCCCTTTTATATTTTCCCATTCAACGCTTGTGGTGTGTATCCTGGATCTTTTGAATAGTTCACTGCCTATCTGCCCAGGTGCCATGCCTTTGATCAGAAAAGTAGCGATGGCTCCGGAAAATTCAGGCTTCAGAGATGTTTGTGTACTAAAGCCAGGAATGTTCAGGCACTTTTCCATCCAATAGTTTTTAAGATAATGCAGCCGTTTCTCTTTACGGTCACTGCCTATAGCGTTATGGAAATTTACAGCATGTCCTGTGGCCATTTCAGTAGGAAAGGAACGGGTCCCTAGCGACTCAAACTTTCTGATGTCGCTGCTCTGGGGGGCGTTTGCGGCAAACATAGGCCAAATATTTTTAATCTTTTCTTTCCGGATGTACAGCATGCCAGTACCAAAGGGAGCCGAGAGCCATTTATGTAAACTGGTGCCTAAGTAGTCACCTCCCAATTCCGGAATTTTGTAGTTAATATGGGCAAAGGAATGTGCCGCATCAATTACCACGTCTATGTTTGGGTTGTGCTTTTTAGCTGCCTGGCTGATAAGGGCTGCAGGCATGATTTGCCCTGACCAGTTTATCAGGTGCGTGATCATCACTACTTTGGTGTTGCTTGTAAATGCTTCTTTATATATGTTTACAATCAGTTTGTTATCCTCAATAGGTAAATCTAAATTAATAAACTTAAGCACGATTCCTTCCCGCTTCTCCCGCTGCCGCCAGGCATTTATCATGTTTGGGTAATCCTGCTTGGTGAGTACTACTTCATCTCCTTTTTGAAGGTTAAGCCCAAAAATGACGGTTTCAAGTGCCTCCGATGAGTTACGGTTGATAGCTATTTCTTCAGGTGAGCAGCCTGCCAGGTCGGCTAGTTTTATGCGCAAGGATTCCCGGCCTTCATCTAACGTGCGCCACATGTAGTAAGAGGGAGCCTCGTTGCTTAAGCGGTTGTACCTATCCAGCGCATCCTGTACTACAATCGGCTGAGGGCTTACACCACCATTGTTGAGATTAATAACATTAGGAGAGACAGAATAAGCCTGCTGTACCCATCCCCAATAATCCTCATTGGTAGTGGCATCCTCATCTGGAGAGAGGCTGGGAACTGAAAAATTTAACTCATTTGCCAGTGTTGAAAGACTAGGTGACATTGCTAGCATACCAGCCATGCTACCAAACTTTTTTACAAAGCTTCTTCTGTTTTTCGTAATGTTTTGGTTCATAGGTAGTAGTGGGTAAAGATAAAGTGAGTATTAAGTTATGGGACAGGACTGGCACCCATAGCGAGTGCCAGTCCTGATGCCGGGGATTTAAAAAGAAAGCTCTGTAATTCTTTCTAACGCTCCTGTTTATGGGAATTACTCCTCCTTTACCTGAACTTTAGATAGCTTTGTAAAAGCTTGTCCCTGGTAGCTTCCTGACCACTCCAGGTTTACTGCGTTTCCTGCCTGGGGAGAAGAAAAGCCTAGTTCTGCCCAGGTTTTGGTAAGGTTTACTTTCCCTGCGGCATCGGTTGTTAAATCACCCATAGCCATACCGTTGGCTATTATTTTTAAAGGAAGGTTTGAGACAGGTATAGAGTCAATGCCTACTGTATGATCTAAAATGCCGCTTTTGTCCAGTTCATACACAGTGGCTGTCACGTTTACAGGCTCACTTGCTAAAAAAGATGTGCCTGAGATAGTTATTAATACAGGAGACTCTACACGATCTACGACCATACTTTCCTCTTTGTCGCAGCTCATCAGGAAAAAGCTCAAAGTAAACAGGGCGGCAAATATTTTATTTGTATGTTTGATTTTCATCTCTTTATAATTTTAAATAAAAAACATTCTTAAGCTTTGCTGATTATTCGACCCACCACATTTTAGTCTTCTTGTCGTCTGCTCCACTGTTCAGCGTGATACCTTGTTCCAGCTGCGTTGCGTTTAAAGAATATTCTGAAGAAGGATACTGCAGGCGTGTTGGTAGCACACCGTCGTTCATGAAGATGGCTCTGGTATCAGGTGCTGGTAAAACAGGATAGCCTGTTCTGCGATATTCTGTCCAGGCTTCAACTCCTTGCCCAAACAAAGCGATCCACTTTTGGGTCAGGATGTTTTCTTTGGTAGCAGAGCCGGCTGCCGTTACGTAATCGCTTGGCATGGTTAAGCCATACTGGTCAAAAGAGGCAGCAATGGCTTGTTCATAGTACTCCTGCGCATCGCCGGAAATATCGCCATCCAGAGCAGCTTCAGCCAATATAAACAGCAGTTCAGAATAGGTCATGATAACGCTGGGCGTAGTCGGTTCTGTAAAATAAGTGCCAAGCTTAGCACTGCTAGCCAGATAGGTGGTAGCTATGGCATCAGGCAAGCCATTTGGCACACCGATATACTCTCCACCTACCGCTTCGCCATACACTTCCAGTCGAGGGTCATCAAGATCCTGTAATTTGTCTACCAGTGTTTTACTAAGGTTCCAGTCGGTACGGCCATCCTGAATCATAACCTCATGCCATTCGTTGTTGCTGGGTCTGACACTGGTGTGGTGAAGCGCAGCAAAATCTTCATTGCTGCTAAAGATGGGGTAAGTGGCTGGGTCGCCTAATATTTCAGCCATTACTGCTCTCGACTCTGTTGGTTTTTTAACAGCCTGCCGGTTAGCTAGTTTTAGTCTTAAGGAGTTTGCAAATTTTTTCCAGCGGAGAATGTCGCCGTCGAACAAAATATCTCCGCTTATAGCCGGGCCGCCTACTGTTAATTTCTCATTTGCCAGCTTCAGGTCATTCAGTAAGCCAGCATACACCTCTTCCTGTGAATCATACTTGGGAGTATAGATAGGTTCTGCTTCCGTGCCTTGTAAGGCCTCGGTGTAAGGTATGGCACCATATAAATCTGTTAATACTGAAAACACCCAGGAACGCATCACAAGGCCAACGCCTTCATAATTAGTGTTGGGAGCAGTTCCTTCGGGGCCCGACTGCACGATTATGCGCTGAAAGTTTAACAAGGCATCGTTGTAAAAGCCTTTCCAGTTGTTTGTGTAATAAGCTGGGCTCATATTATAGTTATCTCCCTCATCAGAGTAGATATTTCGAGCCAGGTACTGCACCCACAGCATTCCGCCATCTAGGTTTATGCGTTCGAAACGGTCGCGGTGCCCCCAGTAACGGTCTACGCTTGACTCTATGCCAGCAGGCAAAAGAACTGCCGAGCTTACCGCATTTGGTTTGTTGGGGCTGGTGTTCATTTGCTCGAAGTCATCTGTACAGGAGCTTACCGCAAAAGCTCCAGCTGTTATAAAAATTGTTGCAACTATTTTAGTATATATTTTCATATTGATGATCCTGATTAAAATAAGAAATTGATGTGTTTAACTAGAACCGGATATCCAGGCTTACTCCCATGCTTCGGCTGTTTGGTAACTGCCCATAAGTAAAGCCTTGGGCATTGCCACCTTGCGAATCTACTTCTGGGTCAATGTGTGGATTGTTTTTGAACAGAATGGCTAAGTTTCTGCCTACAAAAGATATTCTGGCCGATTGAGCTTTAATTTTGTCAGTCAGGAAAGAAGGTAACTGATAGCCCAAGCTTACTTCCCGCAGTTTCACATAACTGGCATCAATCACGGCTGACTCATGGTAAGTGCGCGGGTTATTATAGCTATAGAAAAGCTTGGCATCAGCAATCACATCGTTTGGTACATATACAGGAGCTTCATCTGTGCCAATGTTTTTAACTCCTTTGCCAATTACGCCTTCTTCGCGTCCTACAGCGGTTTCGGCATACTGGCCAGTCCAGCGGGCTGTTCCGGTTCCTTCATCAAAAATGTCCCCACCTTTTTTGATGTCGATTAAAGCGCTTAAAGTAATTCCCTTGAAAGTAATAGAGTTAGAGATGCCTCCTATCCAATCGGGTTGAATGCTGCCTAACACTTGCTGCCCGGGTGCTACCTGAGGCAGTCCGTCTTTATAAACAATCTGCCCGTCTGGTGATCTGAGGAAGGCGGTGCCATAAAAGGTGCCGTAAGGCTGCCCCACACGCGCTTCTGATGACATGCCCCGTGTAGAATAAAGCGTATAAGTTGTTAGACCTTCGGCTAATTCTACCACTTTGCTACGGTTGCGGGCATAGTTTA
The DNA here is from genome assembly GCF_020907275.1 of Pontibacter silvestris. Classification (GTDB taxonomy): domain Bacteria; phylum Bacteroidota; class Bacteroidia; order Cytophagales; family Hymenobacteraceae; genus Pontibacter; species Pontibacter silvestris. The sequence continues at coordinate 54,685 of NZ_JAJJWI010000005.1, forward strand.
AAGATATATCCCATTGAAAGCTGTTGCCTAACTGCACTGGTGTACCAGTCAGCATTACTTCTACTCCTTTGTTTGTAACTTCACCAGCATTCAGAAAGCGGCGGTTATAGCCGCTGGCTTTAGATATTTCTACCCCAAGAATCTGGTCTTTTGTGCTTTTAGTATAATAGGTTGCATCCAGGCCAATTCTTCCGTTTAGGAACCTGACATCTACTCCGTATTCCGTACCGGTAGTAATTTCAGGTTTCAGGTTTGTGTTATTGATGTCAGTGCTTTCGCCAAAGCTAGGTAAAGAGCCATCCCAAGGTGTTTTAGCATCGTAAAGCTGGTAGAGTTGATAGGGGTCAGCATCGTTTCCAACCTGTGCCCAGCTTGCCCTTACTTTGGCAAATGACACTATGTTGCTGTTCAGGTTCAGTAGTTCTGTTACTACCGCACTTAAGGACACAGAAGGGTAAAAGAAAGAGTTGTTATTGGTAGGAAGCGTGCTGGACCAATCGTTTCGGCTGGTCACATCAAGGAACAGGGAGTTGCGGAAACCAAACTGAGCAGCCGCAAAAAGGCTTTGTACATTAAACTCTTCAACAGCACTTTCGTTTGTGTTTGGAACAGCATTGTTGTTAAGCGTGTACAATCCGTCAATAACCAATTGTGTTACGGCAGCATAGTTTCTCTTATAATAATTTTTACGGTATACACCACCTGCCTGTGCGTTAAATGAAAAATCCGGAGTAAAATCCTGCTGATAAGATAGAATCATGTCGTGGTTGGTTTCCTGATTCCGGAGCACCTCTTCACTGTAAGCTCCATATAATTGGGTGCTGTTGGATATTCTTTCCCAGTTGTTAACATTGATCCTGGTGTCAGTCCAGAAGTCGGTACCGCTTCTTACCATCAAACTTAACTTGTCATTAAAAGAATAAGTTAATGAAACATTGCCTCGAAGCCTGTCTTTGTTATTGCTATTTGGCAGAAACTCCTGTGTATAGAAAGGGTTTGTGAAGAACGTGTGCTGCCAGTTTGGAGGTAAATTATCGCCTTCTTTCTGAATATGCGTATCAACATAATCACGCCAGTTCTTTATCTGATCCCAGGATACATGGCGATGCGACCAGATAAACTGTTGCCCGGATTGGTAGGAACGGTTATCTGATTCAGATTGGATATATTCTCCGCTTACGACAGCTTTTAATTTGGGGGTAATATTATAAGCTGAATTAAGGTTTATGTTGTTACGCTTGTAATCATTATTATACATAATGCCTTTTTGGTCTAAGCGACCACCTGATAAGCGAAAGCTGCCTTTATCGTTACTTCCGGTAAGTGCTACCGAGTTAAAATAAGTACTGCCAGTTTCCCAGTATTCATCCCAGTTATCCGGTTGTGGAGTTAAAGGAGCTACGTCTGTTCCTGTCCACCATTGGCGTACGAGGCGGCCATCCATAGGGGCTCCCCAGCTTTCATCTGTACCTGCTGTTCCGGTTAAAGGGGCATCGGGGCCATAAGCCGCGCGATACTGCTCAATCTCAAGTGGATCTGTAATGGCACCGCTTCGGCCATTGTTGTACCAGGTGCGGTACCCGTTGCCGCCGCCATAGATGTTCTGAAAGTCGGGTTTAACCAGTGGCCTCTCGAAGGTGGCACTGGAGCTTATTTCAACGCCTATACCTTCGGTACCCGATCCATTTTTAGTGGTGATCAAAATAACACCATTGGCAGCTCGTGAACCATATAAGGCAGCAGCATTTGGCCCTTTTAATATAGACATGGAAGCAATGTTTTCTGGGTTAACTTCCGAAATACCTCCACCATACCGATTGTTGTTAGATTGCTGAATGGGTACGCCATCAACTACCACCAAAGGTTGGTTGTTGCGGCTAACTGAACCCATACCTCTGATAACAATGTTGGAACTGCTACCTGGTCCGCCATTACTGCTGACCTGTACGCCAGCTACCCGGCCTGACAGATTGTTGACCACGTTAGAAGTTTTTACCTCAGCCAGCTTTTCTCCACTTACCTCTTGTACAGTGTATCCCAGCGCTTTCTTCTCCCTTTCAATACCAAAGGCAGTTATGACGACCTCAGAAAGCTGTTTAGAATCTGTGGCCATGCCCACATTTATCTCTGACCTGTTATCTATGGGAATTTCCTGTTGTAGCATGCCTATAAAGGAAAAAACTAAAGTACCGCCCTCCTCAGGAACAGAGAGTTTATAAATACCATCAATATCTGTGACTGACCCTGTGCCAGTTCCTTTTAAGGCTACGCTTACTCCTGGAAGCGGGGAGCCATCATCTTTGGAGGTTACCTTTCCTGAGACTACTCTGTTCTGGGCTATTGCATAACTACTATGTAATAGCCAAATAACCAATACTGCTAGTAAAGCTTTCTTCATAAGGAAAACAGTTAAAATTAATGGTTAAAATGTGTAATTGTAGATGTCGAGTACTAAGGGTACCTGTGGTATAAGAATGATGCGTGGTATAAGGTTTCTAAATATTATTCAATACGAGTTTTAGAGTACCTCTTTTTTGATCTTTTATCAATAATAAGTTGTTGTTTTTATAAAAGCAAGATATTTATTATTTTATTTTCATAAATAGCGTTGTTTTTTTAGTGAATAAATAATAATAGTGGCTTTTTTGTTTAAAATATATGTTTGTGTGGGTAGTGTATGAGCTGTATAAGGGATTTAATGTTGTTTTGCTGATTACCCCCATGTTTTATATAGCCTGATTGGTAAATAAACTATATAATTTATGATATAGGGTATAAAAAAATAAGGGTATATTAGTTGATGTTATGATCTTTTAGTATTAATATTGCCTTAGTGGAAAATACTTAACACTCTTGCTAAAAACAAATGCTTATGAACTTAAGAACTACTAAACTTTATTATTTAATATTTAGGTCTTTAAATAGAGCTTCTGCTATGAGAATTGGAGTAATTGCTCTTGTATTGACATTGTTTGCTGCTAAAGATGGGTTTGGACAAGGAGAAGCGGTTTCCTTTACCTTAGATGATTATAAGAAGTTTGTTGCTTATACTATAGGTAATGTTGAAGAAGACACCTATATAAAGTTTGAGAACTCATATGTTTTAGACAGAGAGACAAAACCATACGTTTTTAACTACAGCGATGGAGTTGAAAGGCGAATTTACTTCTATAAGATGCTGAAAGGTGCTAACAGAGATGAAGTAGGCACTATGGCCATGTATACTACTCCCAAAAGCGGGAAGACCATAAAAGTTTGTATTCCGGGTCCTAAGGCAGAAAAAAATGTGTGGGATTTTTATATTGATGAACTGAAGCATAACGGAGAGCAGGAGAACGGTTTCCTTTCTACGCTTACTTTTGCCCTATCCAGAGAGTATTCCAAAGAGCATGCGAACCAAGGCAAGAATCCTGTAGCTCAGGAAGATGATCACTATGATTTCTGTTTTCCGGCAGGTGCTCTTGTTGCACTGGCTGACGGTACTCAAAAGCCAATTGAGCAAATAGAGGCAGGAGACAAGGTAATGGCTTATAGTGCTGCTAGCCAAGGAAGGAATGAGACAACCGTGTCTGATGTACAGGTGCATTATCGTAAGGAAGGTATTCAGGTTACGAAGCTTCTTTTAGCTCCGGTAGAAGAAATTTTTGCTTCTGTAGATGCTTACTCTCCTTCAGGGCTAGTTGAAATTGAAGCCACTAATAATCACCCGCTTTACACTAAAGTAGGAAAAAAAGAGGTAGGCCAGATTAAAGAGGGCGATGTGCTTTATTATTATAGTAACTCTATGCATGGCTTTAGAGAATACAGAGTTGCACATGTTTTCGCTAACAACCAGCAAGTTAAGAAAGTGTATAATCTTGAAACAGAAGCTGGTAACTACCTCATAAATGGCACTGTTGTACTTGACAAATAAAATTATTACACCTTGAAACTAACTAACTAAACACAGTCTTAATCTAATCTAACTTTATTCTAATCAATCTAACTTCTATTCACCTTAAAAAGGCAGCAGGTTTTTACCTGGTGCCTTTTCTTTTTAGTTTAAAACCTATCTCTCTTGAGTCTTAATATTTGACTAAATCTTATTGATTTATTTGATTATTACTCTGGATTTTGTTCTGTTATTACTTAAAATTATATAATGTTGGTCTTGTGTTACCAGTAGGTGTAATTGCTTCCGTATAATATCATAAAGTGTTATCAAAGAAAGTTGATTAGTTAAGAAAAAGAAAGCCCTTCTCCTGTTGCGGGAAAAGGGCTTTAGTATTATCTCCAGATACTATGAGATGACAGGTAAATATATAGTTTTAATGACGCTATTCTTAAATACTGAGAAGTTCAGGTTTTAAGACAGTTGTTTGAAAGCATTAGCAAAAAGCTGCATGTCGTCCATTGTGCCCATGCTAACACGGCACCAATGTTGGTCATAAAACTCCCAGTTACGCAACCCGACTCCTCTCTTAAGCATTTCTTCTGTAAACTTTTTCCCGTCCATTTTAATCGGGAACATAACAAAGTTGGTATGCGAAGTGAGTGGGGTATAACCTTCTTTCTTAAGTATAGCATAAGTGAAATCTTTCGCTTCCTGGTTCTTTTGAACACAGTATTTGGTAAATTCCTTATCCTGCAGACTAGCAAGTGCAGCACTGGCTGAAGTAGCGCTTATATTACCTGCTCCGTTAGTATACTTTCTCAGTTCCTTTATCGTATCAGGTTGGGCAATAACATAACCAACCCGTAGCCCTGCAAAACCATGTACTTTAGAGAAGGTACGTGCTATAATCACGTTCTGGCCTTTACGAACACAGTCAACCATGGTTTGGGCCTTCGGATTTTCTACATAATCTATATAGGCCTCGTCTATAAATATAGGTTTACGTTTAGAAACTGTCTCACAGAAAGCGCGGAGTTTGTCTGTTGGTGTAAGTGTGGCAGTGGGGTTATTAGGGTTTACTATATAAACCAAACTTATGTCATCATTTACCTTTTTCTCCATCGCATTCAGGTCATGCGCAAAGTCGTTGGTAAGAGGCACTTTTTCCCATCCTGAACCAACATCAACGGCAGCACGAACAAGAGAAGCATAGGTAGGGTCGGCCGATAGAATAAAGGAGCCTGATTTACGGGAGTAATTAAGCGCTGCAGCCAATAACAGTTCACTTGATCCGGCGCCAAGCAAAATGTTTTCCTCTGATACACCCTCTTCTTTCGCAATGGCCTCCTGAAGGGCTTTTACGCGTTCTCTTGGGTACCTGCAGCTTTCATTAACGGCCTCAATGAGTGCCTTTTTAGCTTTCTCAGAGGGACCGTATGGATTCTCGTTAGAGGTAAGCCTGGCCTTCATCTGCGGAAGATCAGCCAGTACACGGTCTATATCAACTTTAGGCGGAGCTACAATAGGGGATGGAGCAGCTGAAGCCCAGTTTGATACGCCAGCTGAATATAAGCCGGCTGTGATCAGCGCACTAGACCTGATCCAATCCCTTCTGTTCATTTCTTTTGCCATGTTAGTAAAGCTTTAAGGTTCATATAATTGTTTTAGTTAGAAGCGTATTCTTAAGACAACTAAGGGTATATGAAAAGGTAGGTAAAGTGAGTCTGGGTTTAACAGATGTTTTTGGTCATGGCTTAATTCTTAAGCTCAACCTGTGCTTGTTGTGTGGCCATAACGCGATCGTGTATATTTTTTACGGAGCGCCTGGCTGATTCAAACGCACCTGCCATCCAGGCAGTAAGGTAGGTAGTATGCTCGCCCGCAAAGTGTACCGGGCCGTCTGGTTGTAATAATACAGGGTAGTATCTTTCTCTTGATTCTGTTGTATAGGTAGCGAAAGCTCCTTGGCTGTACCTGATCTTGTGCCAAGCTAGTGAGAAAGAAGATTCAAATTCTTTTATGTACTGTGGGTGTATTTTACTTCCTTGTTTCAAAGCCAGTTTTTCACGATCAGCCAATGACAGGTTGCCTACTTTCTCGGCTTTGTCTCCAAAGTTATAGTAGCCAACCAAAGTGCCTTTTTTAGATAAGAAGTCATTGGACGGGTAGAAGATCTGGTGTATATCCATGTTTGTGCGGGATATTCCGCCATAAATATGATCATCTTCTTCCCAGAAACGGCGCTTAAACTGCAGCCCTATTTTTCCAGCCTGATGATAAGATACATTGTCTACAGCACGTTGGACAGCGGAGGAAAAATCAGTTGTAATGTTAGAGAGAACTGGTAGCGGAATGGTACAGATACAATAATCTCCTTGAACTTCTTTTGTGTTGCCTCCTTTATCGGCATAAACAATACGCACTCCGTCTGTTGTTTTGCGTATCTCACGAACTTCTGATTTAAACTGAATATCCTTGCCCACCTGGCGTTCAAAAGCTTTGGAAATCTGGTCCATGCCTCCCACAGGCTGTAGCATTGTCATTTGCTGTTCGAATATGTAATCGCCTATGTTATAAAACGATGGCCCGATCAGACCTGACTTTATGATATCCATCAACTCAAAAGGGTCGGCTAACTTACCGGCTATGTCGCCAGCGCCAGGTGGGACAACATACCCTCTGCGGGATGTTCCTTTATAAAGCTTGTCAGGGTTAAGTTCTCCTTCAGCGCGAAGATATTCAATCAGTGTTTCTTTGTCTTCCGTTGTCATCGGTAAATCCAGCGCGTTCTGGTCAACTGCTTTTGCAAGGAGTTCATTGGTGTAGCCCCTCATATCGTTGTGGATTTCCCTGATTCGGACACGCTTATTAGCTAAAGCCCCCTGGCCGTCGTTGTAAATAAAGCCCGCTTCGTTTATGTTATTGTAGGTTTCCAGTGGTACGCCTAGCTCACGGCAGTAGTGCATCGAAAGCTCATGATGGTGGGGAATACGGGCAGCTCCAGCGTTAAAATAGAGGCCCTCGTCCAGTTTCGCTACTTGCTCAGAGCCATCTAACTCTGTTTCACGTGTGTTATTTCTCACTGTCCAGACTCTTCCTCCGGAACGATCTCTGGCTTCCAGAATAGTGCATTTATAGCCCAGCTTCTTTAGCTCATAAGCTGCTGCCATTCCGGCAAGGCCAGCCCCTAGAATAACAACATGCTTGCCTGTGCCCTTTCCTTCTAAATTAAATGCTTCTGCTGGGGCAGATTTTAACAGACCAAGCGCAATCATAGCTGGATAACTGGAACCGGCAATTAATGAGGCTTTCGACAAAAAGTCACGACGAGAGATACCTGCCATACAAAAGGTGTTTGTGGTGTTAGATTATCAAAGATGTTATAAGTTATATAAAGAAATATCTTGCCAGCTAAGTAGGTGTAATTTTGCTTTTGTTATTTCACCTGTTGTTTTGTTACAATTTATATAAAAAAATAATGGTAAGCAATAGTAATTTTTAAAATATAAGTTATAAAAATGGTTTTTTATAACTTATACTAATAATTGGGCAAGAGATGCGTGTGCTTGAATTGTGTTGGTAAATGCTAATTGGGCTTATTGAAGGCTACTGTATTTCTTGTTTTGTGCTACCATTGTCACAGACAGATTTTTTAATAATATATAATGTACATTTATAATTATCTAAATAGTAAGTTGTTGCTTTAACTTACTTTTATAATTCATAGATTATCTAATGTTTTATTGGTATATATAAATTATAATTTAAAATAATGTAATTTTTAAAAATTGTATTATTTTATTTATAGGATGAATGTGATTATAAAAGGTTATGTGGATTTTAGGTGCTGAGATGCTTTTGTGAAATAAATAACATATTGGTATATAGATGCTTTTTTATATAAAACACATCTTGCTTCTTTTTTAAAAAGTTTTTTGAGATAGTCTTGCTTACTTAAATGAAGAGACTAAATTTGCATTATAATATTTAAGGATATACAAAACTTTTTTAATAATTGCATTTTTAGGTTAAATACGAAAAGGAAATATCTGATTCCGGATTGGCATATTTCTTGAAGTAAGAAAACCTGTAATCAACTTTTAGGCCAATGCTGGATGTCATTAACTTTGTAGCCATTTCTGGAATTTTCAATATTCTTTTCTTTTGGTACGCTTCTACCAAAATGAAGTCAAAGCCAGATCCGTTAAAAACCTTGATAGTTTCGTTTGTCTTTTCCATTCCACTTAGTTTTCTTCTTATAGGTGTATATACAACTATGTTAATATATGCTGCCCGTACCGGAGCTAGTGAAGATGCCATGTGGGAGTATATGGAACAGGAAGAGCTGCAATAAGCTAGAAACACCTAAAATAAAGCCTTCCTCTACTAAGGCAATATTCCTCACTAGAGGATAAAAAAGCTCCAGCTATCATGATAGCTGGAGCTTTTTTATGTTTAAACTGCTTTACAGTCTATAGACTACAGAAGCATAAAGGCAAATCGCATAAGTTTATTCTTTCAGAGCAGAAGCTCGATCTGTTTCAGGGCTACAGTTATTTTTAAATTACTTTAGCTTTAGCGTTTTCCGTTTTGGATCGTTCAGTTTTTTAATACTCTCGTAGAACTAACATTATTAATCAATTTAATATCATCGCTATGAAAAAGAATTGGATGCCTTTATTGGTGTTAAGCTTGTTGAGTTCTCAGTTGCTGTTTACATCGTGTGGAGGAGCCACAGAGTCTGGGGAGAATAATGCGGATGTTTCAGACACAACTGTGGATCAGCCAACAATAGGAGTCGAGCTTGATACAACCGGCAGTACTTATGTAGACACTACAGGTGCAACTACCTCTTCAGATACAACTGGTACTACAACCGGAACAACTACAGGGCTTTAAATAAGTCTTTTTTATTATGTAAAGTACCGGGGAGAGATAAGTACTGCCTTAACTAGCAAAATAAACTCGCGTAAAAGTGAGAATTGTTAAAACTAAATATCAAAACTATGAAGATGAATTTTGCTTCCATCATAACCGTTCTGTCTTTTGCTTCGGCAATTACCCTGACTTCGTGCGGAGATGGTGATAATAACAGAACAGGAACAGGAGCAGCTGAAGAAGATTTGGAAGGTACAACTACTGGTGGGCTAGATATTGGTGGTGCGTCAACCGGGGGTACAATAAGTGATACAGACACCATTTCTACAGGTGGTGACACAATAGGTACTACAACAGGTACTATGAATCCGGGCACTACTACGGGTACTACCGGTGCTACTACTGCCAGCGGTACTACTGGTATTTCTACAACAGATTAGAAAATATGTGTATCGTATTTAAAATTAAAGAGGCAACCATAATAGTTGCCTCTTTAATTTTAAAACTGGTTTAGCTAAGAAGATGCTCATTCTTAATACCAAAAAACGAATAGTCTTTGTTAGTTAGTGACTACCAGCGCTGCTTCCTGTATCCTGGCCACCATCCTGTACATCGGCACTGCCTCTGCTACCGCTTTTCTGTACTGGTGCACCACCTACCTCGCCATTGATGATATCATCATTATCAACAATCTCATCGGCTTGTACAGGATGAATGTTAGGCACACTGTTGCCTTCGTTTATGGTGTTATTAAAGTTTTCGTCTTTAAGCTTATCGTTTTTTCTATCTCTATCGTTCGATTTCATAATTCTGCTCTTTAATGGATGTTAAAAGTTTGTTTCCAACAGGTATTTTAGTAACGATCATCATTATTGCCGTTTCTGCCTGAACGGCCCCTGTCTGGATGACGGGTGCTATAGTCTCCATGATAGCTTTGTCTTCCTGTAAGAGGATTATAGCTACGGTTATAGTCCGGGTCGTAATTATCTATGCCGTTATAACCCCAACTCAATGACCCGGCAGTGTTGCCGTAGTTCTCGTCGCGGCTACCTTTGAAATGATCCGGGCCATAGTCAGCATCAAAATTATTGCGGTCGCCCCCAAACCGGGTGCCATAGCCACCGCTGCTTGGGCGGTATTGCTCGTCCCAATGGCGGTCATAGTCTCCCTGGCGGTATTCATGGCGATTATCACCAAAGTTGTAGTTATAGTCTCTGTCGTTACGATTGTTGCGGTAACTGTTGTTCCAGTCCTGGCGGTAACCATAATCCTGATTAGAATTTTGGTTTTGCTCGTCCTGCTCGTATGTCAGTTGGTTATATCTGTTAAGGTGTCTGCCGCTGTCATTGCGTCTTTCAGAACCATTATAAGTAGTTTTGTTCCGGTCACTGCTGTCATCATCCAGACGGTAAGCGCCTCTATAAGCATCTCTGTCTATAGAGCGATCGTCGTTTTGATAGCGATCATGATAATTTCTGTCGTTTCTGTTTCTAAAATTTCTATCTCTATATTCTCTGTTATACCAATTATTTGTTTCCATAATTATAAGCCTTTAGTTCATACTTTTTAACGATGGTTATCAAATGAGGTTTATGTATATCCAAATAAGCCTTTTTTTAACCCTACAGCGGCCTATTGCCGTAAACAAGTGTGTAAACATGTTTAGACCCAAAACCTAATAACTATGAGAGATAACAGAAGAGACGATTATCGTGACGACAGAAATAGAGATGAAGAAAGAGATCCTCGTTGGTTGCATGGTCACCATCACGGTCAGAACTCTGACCGCGGTAACTATGTAAGAGACTCTCACTTTAATCGTGGCTATGGAAATAACAGAGCAAGCCAATATGGTGACGATTTAAGCTTTAATTCAAATGCAGATCATGGAAAGATGTACCCGCAAGGCCGTTTCCAGGCCGGGGGAGCTTACTATGCAGGCGAAGATTATAGCCGTGGCCGCGAAAGTGAAGATAACCCTTACGGAATGAGTTATATCCCTGAAGATGGCTACCACTCAGGCGGCCATTATGAAGCACGAGCCGATTATAGTAACAGAGATTATGATGACCTAAGGAAGAAAGAGGAGCCATGGGGCCATCTGGGACTGGCAGATGAACGCTTTGGCCATGATGTGCGACGTAGAGATAACAGAGACGATAGATTTATGGGCAGGTCATCCCGTGGTGACTACGAATCTTATCGAAGATATGAGCATGGCAATAATATGTATGATAACGACTACAGTACAGGCTTCTCTGGCAGAAACTACAATCAGGACAGATCCCACTTTGGGGAAGATAGCTACTACAGCAACCTTGAAAAGTGGAATGGCCGCAGCGACCAGAGAAATGATCGCTATGACAGCGACAGAAATCGCAGGGGCTAAAATACTTAAGGCAATGTTAAACAAAGCGGCACAAGGCTTTGTGCCTCGTGTCGCTTTATAAATATAAAGAGCTATGAGAAATGACAGAAATTCAAATTACGGCGAATTTAGTCGCCGCTTTCAAGACCAGAACCCGCAAAGCAGGGACCATAATTTTAGAGGAAATGATTCTGAGCGCGGGCGCTGGACAGACAGAAACCGTGACAGAGAAGAACCTTACCGCATTCAGAAAAGCCAGCAGTATGGCCAGCGAGGCGGAGAGCGTGGAATGAGAGAGGACTATTACAACCAGATGTACGATACTACTAACTATACTGGCGTTCCGCGCGAAGAAAATTATGGCTTGCCTTATGGGTCTGAAAACGATCTGGATACCATACGTAAATTTCCTTATTCAGAAGGACCTTATGCAAACCGTACTACAAGGTACAGCTATAGCCAAGGTTATAACCCCAACTACGACAATCCGGAAGAGGGAGACATGTACCGCGATTTTGACAGCCGTGGCAATCATGGTTACCGACACGATATGGGGTACGGTAGTGTAAATGACTTCCGTGAGTTTGGTAATGATCATAATGGCCTGGATGACAGAAGCGATAACTATTATGGCTACTTTGGTGGCTATAACCGATAGTGCTAGTGTACTAGCAACAGACTATATTCTCCATTTAGAAGCCGTAGCTACCACTACGGCTTCTTTGTATTTTAATACTTCTGACGACCTGAATATTACTACGTTTCCTTAACTGAGCTGCTGAATAGTTGCTACCTTAATGTCGTGGTTATTCAGGTAAGAGTACTAATACAGAATAGCAACAGAATAGCTTCAGAATCTGTTGCTATTCTTGTTTTTGTAAGACAGATAGAATGAAGATATTATTGATAGAAGACGAACACGCTCTTAATGAGTCGATGGTAGATTACCTGCGGCAGGAAGGATATGTGTGTGAATCAGCTGAAGATTATAAAACAGCAAGCTTAAAAGCAGCTGATTTCAGCTACGCCTGCGTGATAGTTGATTTAACTTTGCCTGGAGGTAGTGGCTTGGATATTGTGCGTTTATTAAAGGAGAACAGTCCTGAAACGGGCATTATCATTATCTCTGCTAAAAATGCTTTAGATGATAAAATATCAGGATTGGAAATAGGCGCAGATGATTATCTGACTAAACCATTTCATCTGTCAGAACTTAATGCAAGGCTAAAGTCAGTAATCAGGCGGCGAAATTTTAATGGGCAGAAAGTAGTGCGGGTTGGGCTACTGGAGATATTTCCGGACTCTGCTGAAGCTTCGATAGAGGGCAGAAAGCTTACCCTGACAAAAAAAGAATTCGATTTATTGCTGTACCTGCTTTCTAACCGCAACAGGGTCGTAACCAAAGACTCTATTGCTGAGCATTTATGGGGAGATCATATTGAAGCCTTGGATTCACTGGATTTCGTGTATACGCACATAAAGAACCTTCGCCGCAAACTTATTGATGCCGGTAGCGAAGATTATATTCAGACAGTGTACGGACTGGGCTATAAGTTTAGCTGTTAATGCGGGTACTTACAAAAACAAGTCTCTATTACCTGATGGTGTCATTAGTGGTGTTCCTGGTGGGGAGCATCAGCTTCTATAAAATAATGCAGGTAGAGATTTACGATGAGGTGGACGACCAGTTGTTCACAGACAAAGAGAATATTATTGCGTTTATCCGGCAACATAACAGGTTGCCGAATGTTACCTCTGGCATATCGGAAGCGATTATAGTGCGTGAGGCAAACGAAGAGAATCTTGTAATAGAAGACTTGGCTGATACGCTAATCTATAGTAGCTACGATGAAGAATATATTCCCTTCCGGCGCCTAACTTTTACTGCCCGCCAGAATGGTAAGCCTTACGAATACACCATTTTAAAGTCATTGATAGATTTCCAGGACCTGTTTGAGAGTACAATGCTGGCAATGGGATGGATATTCCTGTTGCTGCTACTCGGTTTAGTAGCTGTAAACTATGTCATCAACAAATATACCTGGCGCCACTTTTACAATACCTTAAGCAAAATTAAGCGCTATAGTCCTTCACAGCATGAGCCGTTAAAGCTCAAAAACTCCAGCACCAAAGAATTTCAGGAACTGAAGGAAGTACTGGAGGCCATGATGCAGAAAATCAACAACGATTATCTGAATCTGAAGGAGTTCACCGAAAATGCTTCTCATGAAATACAAACACCCTTAGCCATAGTGAATAGTAAGCTGGAACTATTTATGCAGTCCGAAAACCTTACGCCACATCAGGCTAGAATGCTGGAAGAGACTTATGCCTCTGTAAGCCGGCTGGCACGCCTTAATAAGTCCCTGATCCTGCTGACTCGTATCGAAAACAGAGAGTTCAGAGAGCAGGAGCCAGTGCCGTTTCAAGAGTTACTGGAAGAGCAGTTGGAGCAGTTTCAGGAGATGGTGCTGATGCAGGACTTAACATTATTGCCATCTCAACTGGAGCCAGTGTATGTATATATGAACCGTGGGCTGGCTGAAGTGTTACTGTCAAATCTACTGATTAATTCCATCCGTCATAATTATAAAGGAGGTACCATTCAGGTGATTCTTGCAAAAGATGAGCTTTGTATAAAAAACACAGGGGAGGAGCTTCAGGGGCCGCCAGAGGAGCTTTTTAGGCGCTTTATGAGTAGCAAAGGAGCATCTGGTTCCTTAGGAGTTGGCCTGGCTCTGGTAAAAAAAATATGTGACGTATATAGAATGAAGGCATCATATGATTATGCTGATGGTATGCATAGCGTTTGCATCAGGCTTAGTGCGGAGCGGTATAAATAACAGCTTCAAGATATCAACAGAATGCGGCCGTAGCTTTATATTTTAACTAAACATGTAACTGATGAAAAAGCAGATAATAAATGCACTTGCTTTTGCTGTTATTCTAGGCGGAGGCAGTGCATGTGATACCAGTTGGGGTAAAGAACAGACGCCTGAAGCGGTAAAAGAAAAACTTACAGAGCTGTTTCCTGCTGTAGAAAATGCGGAGTGGGATGATGAGCAGGGTAACTATGAAGCTGAGTTCGAGATAAGTGGTCGGGAACGAACGGCAGTGTTTACTGCTGGCGGTGAATTAATAATGCTTACCGAAGAAATTGAAGAGCAGTATTTACCAGAACAGGTACTCCATGTACTGCAGGAGCAGTATGCCTCACACAAAATAGAAGAGGCGCATCGCATACAACAAAACGGAGAGAGTAGCTATAGCATTGAGCTGGAAAAGGACGACGATGAGTTTATCCTAAACTTCAGCGAATCAGGTAAACTGCTGGGGCAGCAGCAAGAAGCTGCTGTAGCAAATACAGCTTCTGACAGAACTATATTGGTGAATAGCATAAGCCGCCAATCTATTGACAAAGAAGCGACTGAAACCCAGTGGGAGCTACCTACTGAACTACGTGAAGTGTCTTCCATTGCCATGCTACAGGGCGAAATAATAGCTTGTGTACAGGACGAAGAGGGAGCAGTCTACCTTTATAACCTTAAAACAAAGGCAGTAGATCGTAAAATAGAATTTGCTGGCCCTGGTGATTATGAAGGTATTTCTGTGGTTGGGAATACGGCTTATGTGTTGCGAAGCGATGGCGCTATTTATGAGATAGCCAACTTCAAGAGTGATAGTCGCAAAGTAACGCTACATAAATCTAACTTAGCTGACACACAAGACACAGAGGGCTTGGCGTATGATAAAGCCAACAATCGTTTGCTGATAGCGTGTAAGGGATTTGATAAAAGCCTCGGCGACAACAAAGCAATTTATGCTTTCTCTTTAGCTGATAAAAAAATGACAGCACAACCTGTTGTAAAAATATCACTGGCACAGGAACAGCTTACTGCTAAGTCTAAAAAAGGCAATAAATATGCTTTTCTACAGCCTTCATCTATAGAAAAGCATCCTGTAACAGGTGAAATATATTTACTTGATGCAGAAAACCACCTGATCCTTATAATAAATGAGCAGGGGCAGGTGCATAAGCTGGCTAACCTGGACAAGAAACAATTGCCCCAGCCAGAGGGGCTAACCTTTAGCAACAAAGGCGAAATGTATATTGCCAGCGAAGGAAGTAAAAAAGGTAAGGGCGTCATAATAAAATACCCTGAAGGATTATAGTTTAGCATAAGAGAACAGCAAAAGCCGCAGCAGAGGGAACTGTGCGACTTTTGCTGTTTATACCATCCAAGAAAAAACTTTATGGTAGTTGCCTTTTTTATAACTATGTCGTATGTTTGCGTTATACTACATTGTAAGATAATGGCTTATACTAAATCAACAGAATTTAACCTGGAGCAGCAGGAGGTAGCGCAGCTTGCAAAAGTTTTATCACACCCGGCACGTGTTGCCATTTTACAACATCTTGCCCAGGTAAAAACGTGTATTTCAGGCGATATATCCAATGCTTTACCCTTGAGTCGCACTACTGTGTCGCAACATTTACAGGAGCTAAAGAACGCGGGTCTTATACAGGGAGAAATAGATGGTCTTACTGTCTGTTATTGCATAAATCAGGAGAAATTTGATGCAGCCACGCAATCATTAGGAAACTTTCTGAATAATATCCAAAGCAGCTGTAGCAGTTGTGGCTGTTAGTTGATGTCTTAATATAAATGTCTTTAAAGCTATGAGTTCAACATTTTTTCCGAGAATGCATGTGAGTCTGTATGTGGCTAATCTCAGCAAGACCACCAATTTCTATACTGATTTTTTTGGGCAGGAGCCAGCTAAGGTAAAGCCTCGCTATGTTAAGTATGTATTAGATAAGCCTGCGTTAATCATCTCTTTTGTAGAGAACGCGGAGCGGGTGCAGCAGAATTTCGGACACCTTGGCTTTCAGGTAGAAACGAAGCAGGAGTTGGAGGAACGCCTTGGTATTGCTAAAGAGAAAGGTTTGGTATCAAAAGAAGAAATTGGTACTGCTTGTTGCTACGCTGTTCAGGATAAATTCTGGGTTGATGATCCGGATGGCGTACAATGGGAAGTCTATTATTTTTATGAAGATGCTGAGTTCAATGACCCTCATTATGAGCTTACAGATGCTATTACCTGTTGTATGCCTGCAGAGCAGGAGAAGCCTATGGTTCAGCTTTCAGATGGGGAAGAAGGAGCCAGCTGCCCTCCAGGCAGTGGATGTTGTTAGAGGTTATTGATTTATAAATTAAAAGCATAAGTGTTGCTACCTTGTTAGCTGTTTAAACTATTGTTTCTTGTGAAGCGAATTTAGCACATTTAGCCAGTAGAGGGTGTTTCAGCAGCCTCTATAAACCATTCAGTGATAACTCATGAAGATTGCTTTCTTTAGTGATATACATGCTAATTTGCCTGCTTTAGAAGCTGTGTTAGCCGACATAGATCAGCAAAAGCCTGACTTTGTCTATTGCCTTGGAGATTTAGTAGGTTACAATATATGGGCAAATGAAGTGGTAGAAGCTATCCGGCAGCGTCATATTCCAACCTTGGCGGGTAATTATGAAGAGGGAGTAGGCCTTAATAGTGATGACTGTGGCTGTGCCTATAAAACAGATGAAGATAAAGTCAGAGGAAGTCAGTCAATAGCTTATACAAATCTTATTATTTCTCCGGACAACAGGGCTTATCTCCGTATGCTGCCGCGCCATATGTGCCTCAGCTTTGAGATGAATGGAGGAGAAGAACTTCGTGTGCTGATGGTTCACGGCAGTCCCCGTAAAATTAATGAATACCTGTTCGAAAACCGGCCGGAGAAAAGCCTCCAACGAATTATGGAGGAGGCAGGTGCAGATATAATGCTGTTTGGCCACACGCATAAACCTTTCCATCGTTGGCTTGCTTATGAACAAGAAGGGCAGGTGAAATATAGACATGCTATTAACCTCGGTTCTGTAGGTAAGCCAAAAGACGGTGATACGCGTGCCTGTTATGTACTTCTTACTCTCGATGAGAATAGCTCTGCCTCTGAGGCAGAGAGTATTAAAGTGGAGTTTATCCGAGTAAAGTACGATATAGAAAAAGCTGCCAAAGCTATAGAAGATAGTCCGCTACCCAACGCGTTTGCCAGTATGTTGCGAACAGCTTATTAGTGGCTGATCAAACAGGATATAAGAAGCATGCTGTACTTTTAAAGTTTAAATTTTTATTGATGAGTCGAAACAATTGTAACTCTACTATAAACAGGAAAAAGCTTTCTTTCCTGGACCGTTACCTGACGTTGTGGATCTTTGTAGCAATGGGTGTAGGAGTGGCTTTCGGATATTTTGTGCCTGCAGTGGAAGGTTTTGTCAATACCTTTCAGAGTGGTACAACTAACATTCCTATAGCAATCGGATTAATACTAATGATGTACCCGCCTTTGGCTAAAGTTCGCTATGAACAACTTGGTAAAGTTTTTAGGAACATAAAAGTGCTGTCAGTATCGCTGTTGCTGAATTGGATAGTCGGACCTGTGTTAATGTTCTTACTGTCTATCCTGTTCCTACGGGAACACCCGGAGTACATGGTTGGCCTTATCATGATTGGTATTGCCCGTTGTATTGCCATGGTTATAGTGTGGAATGAGCTGGCAGAGGGAGACAGGGAGTATGCTGCCGGATTGGTAGCTTTTAACAGCGTTTTTCAGGTGTTGTTTTATAGTCTGTATGCCTGGTTGTTTATTACCGTGTTGCCTCCTTTTTTTGGTATAGAGGGTGAAGTGGTACGTATTAGCATGGGAGAAGTAGCACAAAGTGTAGCCTTATATTTAGGAGTTCCTTTTCTGGCTGGTTTCCTGTCGCGCCTCGTGCTGCGTCGCCTGAAAGGGGAGGAGTGGTATCAGCATAAGTTTGTACCAGCTATAAGCCCTGTTACGCTAGTAGCCCTTTTATGCACTATTATGGTTATGTTCAGTTTAAAGGGAAATACCATAGTTAACATACCTTTTGATGTACTGCTGATCGCTCTGCCATTAGTCATCTACTTTGCCGTTATGTTCCTGCTTAGTTTTTTTGCTGGTAAAGCAGTTGGTGCTGATTATTCACAAAACGCTGCTATCTCGTTTACTGCTGCAGGTAACAACTTTGAATTAGCCATTGCAGTAGCCATAGGTATATTTGGGCTGAATTCTGGTCAGGCCTTTGCCGGTGTGGTTGGGCCACTGGTTGAAGTGCCAGCACTTATCTTATTGGTTAATGTTGCCTTTTGGCTAAAAAAGAAACTTTATCATCAGGCAGAACAGGTTGTTGTAAAGTAAGGGTTTGTTTACTACTTCTTTGAGAAAGCTATTCTAAACATGGAGTAGCTCTTATATTTTATATGTGTATATAAAATATTTGTATAATATAAAATAGTATAATATCTATAAGAGGTTGCAGCTAAGTAAGTAATACCTGTTATTGTAGTTTAATTTGTAACTAGCTGAAATAAAATCAGTTTCAAATATAAGTAGTGTGTTAAGGTTAACTAACAAACGGCTTGTATTATGAAGAAATTGTACCATAAGTACTCAAATGTTTATGAAGTAAGTTTATTTAAGATAGTATTGTTTTTACTTGTCATACTTCCTGGAGCTGCTCTTGGGCAAGAAGAAAGACAGCCAGAGCCATTCCCGATGAGAAGTGGCACTTACTTCGAAAACTTTAGCGGAATTAGCAACTGGGGCAACAACTTTGAAGGTGGTTCGGGAGCCGAAAGATTCGGAGTGGCAACAGAGCCACTAACTGCTCTCCCTGTTGCACCTAATCAAAATGACGTTTTTGCATCTAACACCTTTTCTCCGGGCATGCGGAAAGCTGCTAGTGGAACTCATGCAATAGTAATGTTAGCCACAGGCGAAACATCCTCAAACCCTGCCAGAGGAGCTGCTGCTTTCGATCTGTATCTTGATTTTTCTGACACTACAGCAGGCACCATCTCTTTAAACTGGAGTTCCTTAAATAACGGGCCCACATCAGGAAACAGACAATCCATATTTAAAATACAGGCTTATGGTGGATCAGGTGAGTTTGTTGATCTGCCAGGTTCTGAAGTTACAATCACAAATAACTCTCCTGAAAATGGAGAAATAATAAATGTACCGTTGCCTGAAAGTTTAAATGGAAGTAGTAATGCCCGAATAAGGTTTTACCTGGTTACAGCTGGTCTCTCAGGTTCAGGTAGCCGTCCCAGGATGCAGATCAACAACATAACTGTTACAACCTCTCCTGCTTTAAATGTAACGCCAGCTAGTTTATCTTTTGGAGAGGAGGCCATAGGGCGTGAATCAGAAGGACAGGTTTTTAGAGTTACTGGCAATGGATTAACGGATAATGTCACTGTCACGCCTCCGGCAGGGTTTGAAATTTATACGGAGGCAACAGAAACCTATACCAGTAACCCCGTCACACTAGCGTTATCAGACGGAGAAATTGATGCAGAAGTAGCCATTAGGTTTAAACCGATGTCGGCACAAACTTATAATGGGAACGTGACAGTCGCCAGTGGTTCAGGTACAGTTAGTAAGCAGATACCTGTAAGTGGTACAGGTGTTGTATCTACACCTGTTCTTTCAACCATAGATCCATCTGAAGTAACTGCGCGCACTGCTGTTACAGGAGGTGAAGTTGTTTCCACTGGAGGGGCAGCAATCACTGCCCAGGGTATAGTCTGGAGTACACAACCAGGACCTACTTTAGATGATAATGTACTAATAAGTGAATCAGATGCTGATACTTTCGTTAGCAACATTACTAACCTGGAGCAGAACACTCTGTATTATGTGCGTGCTTATGCCACCAACAGTGAAGGTACTTCTTATGCAGAGGACAACTTATACTTTATAACATCACCTGCTGCTCCTGAAAAGCAAGCATCTGATATCACCTTCAGTAATATTGATGGAGGGACACTGACAATAACCTGGACAAACGGTAGTGGAACGGGTAGATTAGTAAAAATTAATACCTCTGAAGAATTTACTAACCCAACAGAAGGCACAGATATTTCTATTGCTAATAATGATTATGATGCTAAAAGAAGTGGTGAACAGGTTGTATATAGAGGTAACGGAAACAGCGTAACAGTAACAGGTTTAGGTTTGGGGCTGGACTATTGGGTAAGGGTTTATGAATTAAATAATACCAACGAAAATGTGCGCTATAATGTAAATGCAGCTAAAGGTAACCCCGCCAGTTTTTCAACAGAGTCACCATTTCCTGTTGAACTGGTTTACTTCAGAGCCCAAGCTGGATCTGGTGGAACAGTAGCGTTGGAATGGAAAACGGCTACAGAAACCAACAATAGCCACTTCAATATTACCAGAAGTACAGATGCTTTTAGCTTTAAAAAGATTGGTAAGATTGATGGGTACGGAACCACAGCAATAGCACATAAGTATTCCTTTTCAGATAAAAATACACCACGGGGAGATGTATATTACCTGCTGGAGCAGGTAGATTTCGATGGTACGGTTACAAAATCATCTGTCATCAGCGTGAGCAGTGAGGGTAGCCAGTCCCTTGCTTTGAAAGCTTTCCCTAACCCTGCAGTAGATGTTCTGACAATTGATGGTCTGGCAAAGCAGGAACTGCAACGGTATGAAATATTTAATTCAGCCGGATCAGTCATGGTAAGTAATGTTATTGAACAAGCAACAGACAGTGAAGTGTCCTGCGATGTATCTTCGCTGCCGGAAGGTATGTACATTCTCCGGCTTTATACTGATGCAGGCCCACATGTTGTACGATTTGTAAAGAGGGGCGAATAATAGGTGAGACTTCAATAGGAGCCTTCACAAACTTATCAATAGACAGAAGCCATTTGCAGTGCGCGTACTGCAAATGGCTTCTGTCTATTGATAGCAGATTCTTACCAGAACCTAATGTAAAGTGCTGAAATAACCCCCACAATTATGATGGAACCTATTATAAAAGAGACAGTAGGTTTAAACATAGAGGCATCTATTTCCAGGCCTTTCGTATTGTACTTGCTTTTGGTTTCCAGTAGTGTTACCACAATCATCAAAGCTGTCAGAACAAGAAAAACTATTCCCATACGGTTAAGGAACGGAACCTCTGCAAACTGAAATTTTAGGAACGTAGACAAAGGAATAGTTAACACAGCAGCTACCATGGCGGCTAAGGAAGTAGTGCGTTTCCAGAAAAAGCCCAGTAAGAAAATAGCAAACACCCCCGGAGATATAAAGCCAGTGTATTCCTGTATATACTGAAACCCCTGATCCAGATTTCTTAATGACGGAGCTACAACAATAGCAATAAACGATGCAACCACTACCGTAATCTTGCCTACGTTCACGAGGTTCTTTTCACTGGCTTTCTGGTTGAAGAATTTCTTGTAGATGTCCAGCGTGAAAATGGTTGATATACTGTTTGCTTTACCAGCCAGTGAAGCAACTATAGCAGCCGTAAGAGCTGCAAACGACAGACCTTTTAAACCGTTTGGCAGTAAGTTAAGCAGTACCGGATAAGCATGGTCGGGTTTGATGTTACCTGCTTCGTTCATCATTTCCTTCTGAAAAAGACCATCCTTAAACAGTACATAAGCAGCTATACCTGGCAGAACTACTATAATTGGCATAAGCAGTTTCAAAAACGCAGCAAACAGAATACCTGTTCGGGCAGTTTTCAGATCTGCGCCCAAGGCTCGTTGTGTAATATACTGGTTACAGCCCCAGTAATTCAGGTTAACAATCCACATGCCCCCGATCAATACAGAAATGGATGGTAAATCCATGTAAGCATCGCGGGTGCCTCCCATACCGTCCGGCATCATTAACTGTCCCTCGTCCAGTATCATGTGCAAATGCGACACTGCTTTCTGCTGTATTACCTCAAGACCATACATTATACCGGAACCACCAAATTGGGAAGCAACCAGGTCTAGTGCCAGGTAAGTGGTAGCAAGCCCGCCGCAGGTCAGCACCAGTACCTGGAAAACGTCGGTGTAGCCAATTACTTTCATACCACCTAAGGCTATAACGATGGCAAAGAGTGCCAAGCCGTACAAGCATATTGTGAAGTCTATACCGGAAACAGTTTCTATTGCCAGAGCTCCAAGGTAAAGAATTGAAGTAAGGTTAACCAATACGTATACCAGCAGCCAGAATACTGCCATGATAGTACTTACGGTAGAGTTGTACCGCTGCGAGAGAAACTGAGGCATAGTATAGATGTTATTCTTTAAATAGATCGGAATAAAGAAAACAGCTACTATTACTAGTGTCACAGAAGCCATCCACTCATAAGAGGAAATGGCAAGGCCCATGGCAAAACCAGAACCAGACATACCAATAAATTGCTCGGCAGAGATGTTGGAGGCAATTAACGATGCACCAATTGCCCACCAAGTTAGTGTACCTTCTGCCAGGAAATAATCTTTTGAATCAACTTCTTCTGTTCTTTTCTTTCGGTAAATGTAGGTGCCATAAGTAGCTACTATAACAAAGTAGACTAAGAAGACGATGTAGTCAACTAATTTCATAAAATGTTCTTTAAGGATGATTTTTTTGATGTGTTTGAAAGGTAGTTATCGTTGCATTCAGCTGCAGGCTTTTGCTTCATCAGTTTAAATTGATTTATTATCGTTTTAACTTTAAACAAAATGCTGTAATAAAGGGCTGTTTATATATAGCTGATTATCAGCTAAACTGGATAAGCTTTGCTATAATAGAACAACTATTAACCTTGCTTTACTAAGGAGCATAGCTATACATAAACAGGATATTCCCTTTAAACAGTAATATTGATGACCTATAATATGCTGCTAAATTTTTGGTTAGTTTAGCTCATGACTGCTTTAGGGGCCTGCTCTTTCTGTTTTTGCAGTTTACTGTGGTGGCGCCCGTAAGTAAAGTACACTATTATACCAATAGCCATCCAGATAATCAGGCGTAACCAGGTGTCGAAGCCCAGGTTAAGCATCATGTAGCCACATATCAGGATTCCAAGAACAGGTACCAGAGGCACAAATGGAGTTTTGAAAGGGCGGTTCAGGTGAGGGCTTGTCCGGCGAAGCAGAATAATGCCTGCACAGACAATCACAAAGGCTAATAAAGTGCCTATACTTACCAACTCACCCAGTAAACCTATCGGAAATATACCAGCAACAAGAGCAGCTATAATACCTGTAACTATAGTGGTTACATAAGGTGTATTAAACTTCGGATGAACTTTACCAAAAACTGCAGGCAGTAAACCGTCGCGGGACATCGCATAAAATATGCGGGGTTGCCCCATTAGCATTACCAGTACTACAGAGGCCAGCCCTGCTACAGCACCAATACCTGTAAAAAAGAACAGCCACTTTAGTGCAGGTCCGGCTGCTGAAAGCGCTACTAATACCGGATCTGGTACATTAAGATTTTTATAAGAAGTGAGGCCTGTTAATACCAGTGACATTAAGATATACAGTATCGTGCAGATACCTAGAGAGGCCAGCATACCAACAGGCATATCGCGTTGCGGGTTCTTTGCTTCCTGTGCGGCAGTACTAACGGCATCAAAACCTATATAGGAAAAGAATACGACAGCGGCACCTTGTATAATGCCTTGCCAGCCATAGCGTGCTCCACCATCGGCCAAAATCTCACGGGCAGGAATAAAAGGCTCCCAGTTAGCTGTATTTACATACTTAAAGCCAAAACCGATTACCAGTAAAACAATGGCAATCTTAACAAAGACTATAATGTTATTAAACTTGGCAGACTCTTGAATACCAATGACTAGCAGTCCCGTCATTACCAGTATAAGAATGATGGCCGGCAAATTTATAACCGCACCTGTGGCAGTGAATGTGCTTCCGTCGTAAGCGAGAGGAGCACTGGCAATAGCAACTGGCACGACAATACCTACAGATTTAAGTAAACTAACGAAGTTACCACTCCAGCCAACAGCAACTGTGGCTGCCCCGAATAAATACTCCAGAATAAGGTCCCACCCAATAATCCAGGCGATGAACTCGCCTAAGGTAGCATAGCCGTAAGTGTAGGCACTTCCTGCTATCGGAATCATGGATGCAAACTCTGCATAGCATAAGCCTGCAAATAAACAGCCTAGTCCGGCTACAATAAAAGAGAGTACAATGGCTGGACCGGCAGCATTTGCTGCGGCAGTGCCTGTAAGCACGAATATACCAGCACCGATAATAGCGCCAATACCAAGCATGGTCAAGTTAGAGGCCGACAGTGTACGTTTGAGGCCATGCTCTCCGCTTTCAGACTCTATAATGAGTTTATCGATGGACTTTGTCGTAAAAATATTTTTAGACATTAATTGTTTAGCTTTAGTTTGATGATTAGGGAACAAAAGGTCTGGCAGTTCATTAAGAAATGAACTGCCAGAATAGAGGCTTGCACAGTGTACAAGCAAATCAACAAAACTAACCTAAACTAGGGGCCGTTGGGGAGAATCTTACAGCAGAGAGAAATAGAAGAAAGGCTGACGGCAGAACGGAGAACCTTTTTTGCGTCGCGTTCATAAAAACATAATACAAAACCGCAAGCTAAAAGAACAGTAGATAAGCTGTAACTGATGGTATTTGTTGCAGAGCCATGCTCTGTCACTTCTTCTGACCAGGCTGTAGCAAAGCTGTTATACTCCTGTTCCAGGTGCTCCTCAGAAGTAGCCGTAGTATAAACTGGTGCTACGGCTAATTGTTGTGCTTTATAGAAAACAGAAAAGCATAGCACAGCCAGCCACACAAGTGTGGCGACAACAACGGCTATATTCTTTCTGTTTTCCATGAATTTATTTTCCGCTTACAGCAGCTTCTTTCGTTGTAGCTAACTTACTGTTTTTATATCCATAGGAGAAATAAATAACCAGGCCCAGTACCAGCCAGATCAGAAAACGGCTCCAGTTAGTAATGCCTAATTCCGTCATCAGGTAAAGGTTAGTAAGCAATCCCAATACAGGAATCAGCGACAGGTTTCGGGTAAAAGTCAGCACCGTCATAACAACTATAACCAAGATGAATCCCATTAGCGGAATCTTATGTTTAAACACATCCCAACCAGTGGCACTTCCGTCTTCTATACTAAAAAAATGTGCTATGCCTGTTGTACCATTGTAAAGGATAAGTAAAACCAGCCCGGCTATAATGAGTAACGGCAATATGAACTTCCCATTGATATAAGGCACTTTAAAAGCTTTCTGTGAAGTCGGCACTTCCAGGTGCTGTTCTTGTACCAGTATACCTCCACATACTAATACAAATGCAAAAAGAGTACCTATACTGGTTAAATCTGTTACCTCTGTCAGGTTCATAAACAAAGCTGGAATAGCTACTACACAACCTGTTACAATAGTGGCAAAAGAAGGTGTTCTGTGCTTTGGGTGGATGCGCGAAAACACCGCTGGCAGAAGCCCGTCACGGCTCATCGTCATCCAGATACGAGGCTGCCCGTACTGAAACACCAGCAGCACACTGGCCATCGCTACAATAGCACTAACTGCCACTATACCTGCAATGGCATCCTGGTTAACCCTAGAAAACACATAGGTTAGCGGGTCGCCCACTGCCAGTTCATTATAAGGTACCATTCCGGTCAGAATCAGTGCTAATACCACATACAACACAGTACAAAGTATAAGAGCATAAATCATGGCTCGGGGCAGGTCACGTTGCGGATTCTCACATTCTTCAGCAGTGGTGGATATGGCATCGAAACCGATATAGGCAAAGAACACAGCCGATACGCCTTTCATTATTCCTGAGATACCATTTGGGGCAAAAGGAGTCCAGTTTGCAGGGCTAACGTAAAAGGCACCCACACTTATTACAATAAAAATAACAATCAGCTTCAGGAGTACCAGTAGGTTTGCTGTACGCTTCGACTCTTTGATACCGATGTACACCAGGTACGTAATCAATACGGTTATGCCCAGGGCAGGTATATCAGCTATCAGTTTGACTCCCCCAAGCGTTGGGGCAGCCTGCCAGGCCAGGTAAGCACTTTGCAGGTTGCCTGGCAATGCAGATAGTACATGACCCTGTGCTATTAGTTCAAGGGCATGTACATAGCCACGTGAGGCACTAAGGTAGTCCATTGTGAGGTACTCTGGTATTGCCAGCCCAATACCATTCAGTACAGCCGTAAAGTAATCTGACCATGAAATAGCTACCGCAATGTTGCCGATGGCATATTCCATTAATAAATCCCAGCCAATAATCCAGGCTACCAGTTCTCCAAAAGAGGTGTAAGCATACGTATAGGCACTACCAGCTACCGGAACGGTAGAGGCGAACTGAGCATAGCAAAGGGCAGAAAAGCCACAGGCTATTGCAGTAAAAATAAATAACAAAGAGACACCTGGCCCACCTGCTGCACTGGCATTGCCAATGGTACTAAAAATGCCAGCTCCGATAATGGCGGCAATGCCAAAAGCCACTAAATCTTTCAGACGCAGGGTGCGCAGCAGGTCAGTGCCTGCCACATGTCCGTCTTCTCTAAAATCAGTAAGTAGTGCCGTCGCACTTTTTCTTCTAACAAGGTTCTTAAGCAATCTGCTCATAAATCGGCTGCTGTACAGCCATTGGTTTAAGTGGAATAGTATGTTCGGTTAAAACAGGAACAATATTTTGTTCCTGTTCGCCTGCAAAGCTGTGTTTAAATACATTTGCCATCCAGCGCGGAAAAATAATTGCTCCTACTACCAGGTAAAGGTAATGTGTCAGCAGGCGGTAAAACAGTACTACAATAGTTGTAAGCCCCCCTACAAAAGATCCAAAGAAAGCCGGGAAAGCTAACTCGGCTATGCCTGCGGCACCTGGTGTTATGGATACAAACAAAACGATTTTATATATCAGGTTTCTGGAGAAGATCAGTAAGTGGTCGTACAGGTTTAAATGTGTGAATGCAGCTATCAGACATCCGATTATGATGTACCGAGCCGTCCAGACAAACATAGTAGAAATGATGGCGCGCCACCAGTAGGAGCTACTTTTATGGCGCAGGTGCTTGGAAGCGATCAGCAGTTCGTTGGCATGGCGGAACAGTGATTCACTCCATCTTCTGAAAGGTTTTAACCTGCCTATGCGCAGCAAAAGGTGTTTAATGCCTCTTGGGTTCATGAACAGGGCGTAAAACATGATAGAAGCATATAATGCTACCATTACATAGCTGATAACAAAAGCTACACTTAAGCTATGGCGAAGGGTATCGCTTAGGCCAATCATTTCTGGCAGAAACTGCCCTTGTGTAAATATAAGCACTAAGGGTACAGCCAGAATAAAGTAAAAATTATCCAGCATGGCTGTAACCATTACTTGAGCCAACGATTTTCCTAATGGGATTTTTTCCTTGTAAAGGATATAAGTGGCTACTGTAGAGCCACCCACTACAGATGGCAACATGCAGGAGGCAAACTCCCACAGCATAATAACATGAAAGCTCTGCCGCCAGCTCAAGGCTTTGTCTGTAATATGACGGATCCGGTACATATAGCCAAAATCGCGGACAAACAGTACAAACAGCGCCATGCTAATCCAAAAGGGGCTGGCATGCAGGAGAGTCTGCCAGTTTCCAGGTTCATTGTGCTGGTACAGCATATAACCAATAACACCCAGGCCTAAAACCAGAGGCAATAGAATGTTTCGAACAGAGAACTGCTCTTGAAGTTTTTGTTGAGTTAAAGCCATACCAGTTTTTAAAAATTAAACCATTACCCTTTTTAACTGAGGAAGTTGAGCTGGCATAATTACAAGAGGCACCTTTTCTACCTTCACTGAACTAGAGTCCAACCCAAACCACTTACTTTCGGAGCTGGTAAATTCTTTGATGTTAAAGTACCACTCCATGATAAGGCGCTTCTTAAGAGGCAAATCATTGTCGAAAGATAGAAACTTTTCAAGAACGACAAACCTGAAATCACCTATCAAGTGCTGTTTATTTAGTGAATAGTACCTACTGGTGATGTCAACCTCACCATTTTCTACGAGTTCTTCAACCACTTTTTTAAAAAACATGTTAATGCGCTGTTCTACTCTAAAGCCAAGTTTAAAGTTGATTCGTATAACATCCTGCTCTTCGAGGGTTTGTACGGTGTATTCCATTGTGTAAGGCTCGTCTGTCGTTTCCACATGGATGAACCAGTATATGTCTGCGCGCTTAGGCCTTTTCTGAAAGATTGAGTATATAATTTTAGCTTCAATTTCTTTCTGGTTAGGGGCGCTGGTCATAAATACCAGGTGTGTAGTATATTTAGGTATTGTTTCATCCTTGCTTAGCTCTTTTAACGCAGGCATATAATCTTTCAGGCGTACATATTCTGTTAAGCTTCGCTTAATGTGGTAAGCGTTTATCCAGATGTACATAACAGTAACAAGTACGCCCGCAATAAGCAGCGATACCCAACCCCCATGCGGGAACTTGCTTAGGTTAGCTATCATAAAGGCTCCTTCAATGCTGATGTACAGAATCAGGAACAACACCACCATAATACCTGACTTGTACTTTAAGTACAGGTAATAGCTCATTAGGATAGTGGTAGACAGCATTGCCAACGTTATAGCCAGTCCATAAGCTGCTTCCATTTGTTCCGACTCTCTAAAGTAAAGCACCACTCCCATACAGCCCAGCCAAAGTAACCAGTTTACACTAGGTACATAAAGTTGGCCCTTTTGATTCGTAGGATAAACCAGCTTTACCTTTGGCCATAAGTTAAGGCGAATAGCTTCGCTGATAAGTGTAAATGATCCAGTTATCAGTGCCTGACTGGCTATGATAGCAGCAATGGTGGCTATGATGACACCTAAAAGCAGAAACCAGCTTGGCATAATGCCATAGAAAGGGTTTTCTGTTAGTGTACTACCTGTTCTGGTCATCAGCCAGGCACCCTGCCCCAGATAGTTTAGTAGTAGGCAGGTTTTAACAAAGAACCAGCTTATGCGAATATTTTGCTTTCCGCAGTGGCCAAGGTCTGAGTAAAGTGCTTCAGCGCCTGTTGTACAAAGGAAAACTGCGCCTAAAAGCCAGAAGCCATTCGGGTCATTCACCAGTAAGTTGTAAGCATAACGGGGGTTTAAAGCTTGCAGAATTTCAGGATGATCTAAAACTGACAGAGCACCAAGAAAACCCAGCATGGCAAACCACAGGAACATGATTGGGCCAAACGCTTTTCCTACTATTTCGGTACCAAACTTCTGCATCAGGAAAAGTATGGTAAGTATAGCCAACACAATAGGTACTGTAGGTACAGAAGGGTAGAGTATGCGCAAGCCCTCTATGGCCGATGACACTGAAATAGGTGGCGTAATAATTCCATCTGCCAGTAAGGCGCTACCACCTAACATAGCTGGAATAATTAGCCAGGACGCTCTACGACGTATAAGGGCGAAAAGGGAAAAGATGCCTCCTTCGCCATTATTGTCGGCCTGTAACGTAAGCATGACATACTTGATAGTCGTTTGCAGTGTCAAAGTCCAGAACACACAGGAAATGCCGCCATAAACTAGCAATGCAGAAATAGAACCCTCTCCAATTATTGCTTTCATCACATACAGCGGTGATGTGCCTATGTCACCGTATATAATGCCTAGAGAAATCAATAAACCAGCAGAAGAAACACTTGCGGTTTTATGTTGTAAACTCATTTAAGCAGAGTAATAAAATAATAGGTAATAGTGTTGTTTATTTCAGGCTACTGCTTCCGTTACTCCTTCTTAACTGTAGTTGGCGTTTAGCCAGGCCAATTACAGGTGGGGCTATAGAAAGAGCAATAATGCCTAGTATAAGCAGAGAAAAGTTTTGTTTTATAGCCGGAATGTTTCCAAACAAATAACCTGCAAGGGTGAAAATTAAAACCCATGCCAGCGCACCTGCAATGTTATAATACAGGAAATTCCGGTAGTTCATTTTACCCACACCGGCCACAAATGGTGCTAAGGTGCGCACAATGGG
The DNA here is from genome assembly GCF_020907275.1 of Pontibacter silvestris. Classification (GTDB taxonomy): domain Bacteria; phylum Bacteroidota; class Bacteroidia; order Cytophagales; family Hymenobacteraceae; genus Pontibacter; species Pontibacter silvestris. The sequence goes on from NZ_JAJJWI010000005.1 coordinate 84,706, forward strand.
CACAAACCGGGCGTAGATAATGGTACGCCCGCCGTACCGATCGTAAAAGCGCTGTGTCTGGTTAATGTGTGCTTGCCTCATAAACCAGTAGTTCTTTTTATAGATTCTGTTGCCTAGCATACTTCCTGTTAAATAGTTAAAAGAATCTCCCAGAATGGCTGCTATACAAAGTATTGCCAAAATCAGTAGCAGGTTTAATCCGGAAGATGGAATGGCTGCCAGGGCACCTAAGGCAAACAACAAAGAGTCTCCGGGCAGGAAAGGTGTTACTACTAACCCTGTTTCGCAGAAAACAATCAGGAAAAGAATGAGGTACATCCATCCCTCATAAGTCTGCAGAAGCTCGATCAGGTGCTGATCTATATGTAGTATGAAATCAATCAGGTACTGAAAAATCTCCATGATTTGTAATAATATGTATGTGAGCTTAGACCATGCCGGCGGCTGAATTTACCGATAGGTATTAGATGTATTCATTTCCTGTATAGGTAACAAAATAGTATCAAACCTCAGGAAGAGATCATACACAGGCATCAAAATAAGGAGATAATAATTTAAGGCCCTTTGGTCAGAGCAGTGAAATGTGCTGTAACAGCTCTGGAGAAAGATAGTGGATTAGGTAATTGTTCTGCGCCTGATTGCGGGTACAATTGGTTAAGAACAGCTGCTATAACCTGTAAAAGCAGTGCTTTCTCAGCCTGTAATGTTATCAGAGCGGGTGTAGAAACTGTTTCACCAGCTATAACAGTAAAAGGTAGCTGGTCGCTTGCTGTGTGTGCCACAGTGGCTGGTGCTGTAGCACAGGAGCTAGCCTTAACAGGTGTGGCTATAGCCATAACCAGGCAAAGCAATGCTGCGAGCAGCATGCTAACTTTAAGGTGTGTGCTTAAGCCAACGCGTTTCATGCTAGCAAAGGAATAGCAATATTTCCGGTAAAGCAATTGGAGAGAGGTAGAATATTTTTTGCTGAGTACAGCCTAGATAAAAGAGGCGCTATTTACTCTTGGTGTCAAACACAGCCACTTTTTTATACAGCTTTCCTTTTTCTGCTTTTGAAGATAAAAACAGTGCAGTTCTTGTTGTGTTGTAATGATTAGAGAGTTCTGCTATCAGGTCAGGAATGCCATCACGGTCTATGTCGCCAGCCCAGTATAAGATGTAGGTAGACTGCTGGAATTCTTCATCTTTAGAAAGAACTTGTTTCAGCAGCCTACCTTTTTTCGGACCTGAAATGCGCCAGCCATAGTTCTTATAGCTATAATCTCCTGTTTCAAGTAAGGTGCTGTCGCCAAAAGCCTCAATACGATATTCTTTACCTTTAAAAGAAAGTACAGCTTCTTTATTTATGGGAATAACGTTTTTGTCGAATGCGGCAGTGTCTACCGTCCCAGGTTCTATGTTTGTCAGACCAGTGATAAAGACCATTGTGCTTGTATCTGCTCCGACTACCTGCCTTCCTGATATAAGTTTGCTACCCTCTTCTGTTACCCTGGTTGCATCTACTGCTGGGTCAAAGGCTGGCTCAACCTTCAGCGAAGTTGGGCGCAGCTCATAACTACCGTTCTTGTCAAACAAGCCAAACCATTGTTTATCTTCTGCGCCCTTCCAGACTTCCTCTTTATGATAAAGCCCTTCCAGTAAAATTTTGATTGGGTTGTTAGGCTCAGGAGTAAGGTTAGTTGTATCAACAACAAATTCTGCTACTGCCGTTGTGTCCTGAATAGAGTACAGGCCTGAGGTGTCAGCTTCTTCGTTGGCAACAGCAGACGTGTCTATCATGTGCGAGTGATCTGTTAGTGGCGCCTGAGGTGCATCAGGCTTACTATGGCAGCCTGCCAAAGATATAAGAAGAAACAGAATAAGGTGACGCAGTTGGTGCATAGCCTTAGATACAGCGTATATACGTTTTAGTTTAAACAGTTTTACAATAAAACAAAAGCCAAGTACTTAATACTTGGCTTTCACCGTACTTTGCCTCTATTGTTATAGTAGCTTATAAATTTTATCTTTTAAACCAGCAGTGGCCTCTGCCAATGGTAATCTTACGGCAGCAGAGCATACTCCTAGGTGTTGTAGTACAGCCTTTACACCAACAGGGTTACTTTCTTCGTACATTAGCGGGTTAATGTCTATAATGTCATAAAGCAGGGTTGTAGCTTCCTTAAAATTATGCTCTAGTGCCAGTTGCACCATACGGCTGAATTTTTCCGGAAAGGCATTGGCTATAACAGAAATCGCCCCTGCAGCTCCAAAGCATACCATGGGCACCGTTAACAGGTCATCACCACTAATCAGCAGGAAATCCTCTGACTTGTGCTTGGCAATCTGCATACATTGTTCCATGTTACCGGAGGCTTCTTTTACAGCGACAATGTTTTTGTGCAAAGCCAGCTTTAATGTTGTGTCAGCCGTTATGTTACTGCCTGTGCGGCCAGGTACATTATAAAGTATAACAGGCACTGGCGAGGCATCGGCAATTTGGATGTAATGCTGGTAAATTCCCTGCTGAGAAGGCTTATTGTAGTAAGGGCTAACAGAAAGTATAGCTGCAACACCATTCAGGTCAATATCGCGAATAGAGTCTACTACATGCTGTGTGTAGTTTCCGCCAAATCCGTATACCAATGGTACATGACCGTTTACGTGTTGTTTTACAAAGCGTAATATTTCTGCTTTTTCAGCAGCAGTAGTAGTAGCCGACTCGGCTGTGGTGCCATTCACCACTAAATAATTTACTCCTCCATCTAGTGTGAAGTCGAGTAACTTACGCAGACCTTCGAAGTCTACAGATAAATCTTCCTTAAAAGGCGTTACAAGTGCAACACCTGTCCCTTTCAATCTCTCTTGTATCATGCTTAATAAACTAAAGCGGAAAGCTACCGCTCTTTGAAGCTGCAAGTTTGCACTTTTTAACTGAAAATGAAACTTGTGTTACTGAATAGTTAGGAACACAAGTGGAGAGATTAGTGTGTTTAAAGCAGTTAAAGAAGCTTTAAACAATTATAAAACCACTTTTACTGAATGTTGTTTTCCTCTACCCATTTCAGGAAAAGGTCTTTATAAACTTCGCCAATTGGAATTTCCTTTGTGCCAATGCGGATTCTGCTTTTTTCAATACTGTCTATTTTTTGCAGCGATACTATAAAAGAACGATGAACTCTTAGAAACTGGGATTTCGGGAGTTTTTCCATCATCTTGTTCATGGAGAGCAAGGTTATTATTTTCTGGTCTTTGGTCTGAATAATGATGTAATCTTTTAGCCCTTCAATCCAAAGAATGTCTTTAAAATCAACTCGTATGGTTTTGTAGTCTGCTTTCACAAACATAAAGTCATGTTCGGCAGCAGGGGCAGGTGGTGGGACTACAGCAGCAGTTGGAGCCTCAGAAGTTTTGGCGTTTCTGTGTAGTCGTTCCTGTGCTTTTGTAACAGCTTTAACAAACCTATCGAATGGAATAGGTTTTAGGAGGTAATCTACTGCATCCTGGTTAAAACCCTCCAGTGCATAGTCTGGATAGGCTGTGGTAAAGATAATCAGCGGCTGATTTTTCAGAATGTTCAGAAACTGAATTCCTGTCAGTTCCGGCATTTCAATGTCCAGAAACATAAGGTCTACCTGCTCTTCCTGAAGCACTTGCATAGCCTCTGTGGCACTGGAACAGGTTTTAACCAACTGCAGAAAGGGAAGTTTGCTTACATAGCTTTCAATTATATCCAGCGCCAGCGGTTCATCGTCTACGGCAAGGCATTTTATAGTCATAGTTTTATATGTTGTTTGGGTAGAAATGGATTTTAAGAGTTGCGAAGAAAGTACCATCCTTTTCTTCTAAAGTAAGGTTATGCTTTTGAGGGTATAGCAAGTTAAGGCGCCGCCTAAGGTTCTTTAAACCGATACCCCCATATTCTTTCTTCTTATGTGTGCTGATGTTGTTGATCGTGCTGAATTGCAGATAATTTTCTCCAACAACCAGGTTCATGACAATCCCTATTTCATTTTTGCTGACCAAGCCATGTTTAAAGGCGTTTTCCACCAGCGTCATCAGCATCATAGGAGCTATTTCTTTCCCTTCCAGGTCTCCTTCAATAGTAAACTTTATGCTGGTTTGCTCCCTGAGTCGCAGCTTCTGTAGGTCTATGAAATTATGTAAGTGATCTACTTCCTTTTTTAAACATACCAGTGTATCGTTACTCTCATACAACATGTAACGCATCAGCAAGGAAAGCTTCATAATGGCATCTGGTGTTTCTGGCGATTGTTTATAAGCCAGTGAATATATATTATTAAGGGTGTTAAACAAGAAATGGGGGTTTACCTGTGATTTGAGATAGCCCAGTTCAGCCACTAGCTTCTGTTTTTCCAGTTCTTTATTCTGGCGCTCGTTCTTAATATAGTTTCCTGTTACTTTTATGGCAGAACTTATAAACACAACCACTAAGCCACCCATCATATATGCCAGTAAGTGTTCCACATTATAAGGCTCATCCATGCCAGGGTTAAACTGCCTGAAAACATAAAAGTCCAGTGGAGAGCGTATAACAGCAATAGCTGTGAGCGTAGCCAGTACAGATGCAATGTACGCCAGTATACGGTTAGCAGCCAGAAACTTCGGAATGAGCACGTACCAATTAAAGTAAAAGGTAAGCAAGCCAAAGCCAAGGCCAACCAGTACATCCAGTATCTTATTAAAGCTTAAGGTACGATTGCCATGCAAGAAGTAAAATACCCACGTACCAAAGGCCAGCCAGCCAATAACGTGTAACGCTATCTGATAGCTTTTTCGCATTTCAATCTCAGGTAAAGTGAAACTCATGGGTACAATATCTGCAATATATTCAGGCGGTTTCGGGTATTTAATATAAAGCTATGGCTACTAATATTTTAACTATAAATATAGACAAAATATAGCATTTAGCATATGCAATGATGCTATGTATCTACAAAAAGTGAATTTGTAACTATTAAACCGGAGTTTTAGAGGATAAACATCGGTATAAGTGCAGGATTCTTTTAGACACAGGTAAACGAAAAGTGTAGGCACCTGTTTTAAATAGTGCTAACTGGGAAGCTTAGGGTATAGGAATTTTCTCCTACACCCTAAATATTTGTTACCCGATCATCTCCAGAAACTGTTCTTCTGAAAGTATTTTAATTCCAAGCTTATTAGCTTTTTCCAGTTTAGATGGTCCCATTTTATCGCCAGCTACCAAGTAGGAAAGCTTTGCTGATATAGAACTGACCACTTTACCACCATGGCTTTGAATAAGCTGCTGCAGTTCCTCACGGCTTACGCTTTCAAACACACCGGAAATAACAAATGTCTGCCCCGACAGTTTATCGCTTTCCAAGGGGGGGGGGGTTACTTCAGCTTTAAAGTTAAGCCCAGCTGTTTTTAGACGCTCTACTAGCTCCACATGGTCCGGGTTCTTGAAGTAGTCGATAATAGAACTAGCAATTCGATCACCGATTTCATTTACTGCAACTAATTCTTCGTAACTGGCACCGCGTAAAGCTTCCATATCTGGCAATTGCTCTGCCAGCTTTTTGGCGACAGTGCTACCTACAAAGCGGATGCCAAGAGCAAAAAGCACACGGTCATAAGGTGCTTCCTTTGATTTCTCCAAGCTTTTCAGAATATTGTTGGCAGATTTTTCACCCATTCTCTCTAGCCCTACTAGCTGTTCAAACTGAAGGTCGTACAGGTCAGCAACATTTTGAACTAAGCCTACATTATAAAGTTGATCCACAGTTTCCGGACCAAGTCCATCAATGTTCATGGCTTTGCGAGAGATGAAATGCTCTAGTTTTGCCTTTATTTGTGGAGGACAGCCTTCTTCGTTCGGGCAATAAAAATGAGCTTCGCCTTCTGTACGGACAAGAGGGGTACTGCAGGCAGGGCAATGGGTGGGGTATTCTATTGGTGTACTGTCTGCCGGGCGCTTGCTGAAATCTACACCGGTAATTTTAGGAATTATTTCACCACCTTTCTCTACAAACACAACATCTTTTAAGCGCAGGTCCAAGCGCTGTATTTCGTTGGCATTATGTACGGAAGCTCTTTTTACAACTGTACCTGCTAACGAAACTGGCTCTAATAGGGCAACGGGTGTAACGGCTCCGGTTCTTCCCACCTGGTATTGTATGCCCAGCAGTTGTGTAGCCACACTCATGGCCGGGAATTTATAGGCAATAGCCCAACGAGGAACTTTCGAGGTAAATCCCAGTTCCTCCTGCAATGCATAGCTGTTAACCTTTACCACGATACCGTCGGTGGCAATAGGCAGTTCAAAACGTTTGGATTCCCACTCATTAACATAAGCCAGTACTTCTTCGACAGAACTACATTTGCGCCATGTTTCCGATACCTGAAATCCCCATTTCTGAATGGCCTGCAAACTTTCCGAATGTGTATCGAAAGGGCTTTGGTTACAATGAAAGCTGTAAGAAAAGCAACCTAACTTACGACTGGCTACAATAGAAGAATCCTGCTGTTTCAGGGTGCCTGAGGCTGCGTTTCTAGGGTTTGCCAGTAACTGTTCCCCTGCTTCTTCGCGTTCAGCATTTAGCTGCTCAAATACCTGCAAGGGCATAAATACTTCGCCACGAACCTCAAAAAGATCAGGAAAGCCCTCGCCATGCACTTGCAAAGGTACATCTCTAATAGTGCGTACGTTATTGGATATATCGTCTCCTCTTGTGCCATCGCCTCTGGTGGCACCCTGTATAAATGAACCGTTTTCGTAGGTTAAACTAATGGCTACACCATCAAACTTCTGCTCACAAACATACTCTACCTCATCGCCCACAACTTTGCGAACACGTTTGTCAAATTCTCGCAAATCTTCTTCTGAGTAGGTGTTAGCGAGCGAGAGCATCGGGTATTTGTGGTAAACTGTTTTAAAGTTTTTTGTAACAGTACCTCCCACCCGCTGTGTAGGTGAATTAGGTGAACGCAGTTCCGGATACTGCTCTTCCAGTTGCTGAAGCTGTTTCAGCAACATATCAAACTCGAAGTCTGATACTTCTGAAATACTGTTCTGGTAATATTGATAATTAAGGAAGTTTATACGTTCGGTCAGCTTCAGGATCTCTTCAGCCGGGTCTTTCTCTAATGCCATCTTATGCTGTTTGTTCTTGCGTAAAAATAGCAAATGCCCGTGTAGTTACGAAAGAAGATATAGTAATGCTGCAGAACTTTTAATTAACGAGGGCCTGACTGGCGTAAAGCTGATGAAGCAACAATATGATAGCTGCAACATTACATGAAGTTATTTACAGGGCTATCTGTTAAGTCAGACTGCTTTTTCGGTTTTAACTGTATGCGGATGATACATTCTTTTATCAGTTTCAAGGATGGCATATTCAAAATTATCAGCCCAACCTGACTTTAGAGGAAGGACCTGCCTTTTTCTTCCTTCTTTTGTCATTCCGGCTTTCTCTAGTACTCTACTAGAGCCAATATTGTCAACAGCGCATCCAGCCTCTATTCTATGTAGTTTCAGGTCATTAAATCCGAAGTCCAGTATTCTGCTTAATGCTTCTGTGCCGAATCCTTTGCCCCAGTAAGCTGAATGTAGTTTATACCATACCTCTGCTCTGTTATACTTCCTGCTTCTCAGTTTTAAAGCAATCAACCCTATAAATTGGTTGCCTTTGTTTTGCTCGATAGCAAAAGTATAATTTGTAATCTCTTGTTGCTGATTATCCTGCACCCAGGGCTCTATAACTGAATGCGTTTCACTAATATTTTTCGGAATTCCTAATGTGTTGAACATATCTGTTTCAGGTAATGAGTGTAGTTGATGAACAGAAACTACGTCTGACATATCGATCAATCTTAGCTTCAATCTTTCAGTAAACAAATCTGTTCTTTTCATCTCTTTTCGGCCTAGTAGCAAATTATTATAATGTAAGGATTACTTTAAAACTATTCCATCAGCAACAAAATGCAGTTCTTCTTTTGGCTGTGTAATAGCTGCAATCTCAGCTGCTGGTTTGCCAGCATCCTGTGCATAATGGCGTTGCGCATCTACTGACACTACTTCTTTTTTTGCAGTGCCACTAAAAACAACCGTACGTCCTTTTAGGTCTTCTACAGGTAAAAAGAAAGCATAGTCCCTAAAAGTGACTTTCATGGTTCGGTTATCAGGTAACTTTACATCTGCCCAACAGCCTTTTGCCTGGCAGCTTTCTACTATTTCGGCACTCACAGTAGCCTGTACAGAGTCTTTGCCTGCAATAGCCTGCTGTAACATTGAAATAGATATTGGGTTGCTTTCAGAAAAAGGAGAACCAAAGGTATTCCCTACAGTTCGGGTCTCTCCTGTAGTAGTTTCAGTAACCTCGGAGATGGGTTTAGTTTGGTTGCAACTATATAAAGCAGTAGCGAAGAACAGCATTCGTAAGGCAGCTTTCATAACGTTATCTTTTGCTGGTATACATGACTAACAAATATAGCTACAGACCTAGTATTTAGGAAGTACAGCATCAAACAAAAATGATTAAAAAGGCCTGAACGAAAACAGTTAAACTCAAAACATATTACACCAAATGTAACGTTAGTAAGGGTAAACTGCGACAGAACAAATTTTTGTTACTTATTGGGATTCAATATCAGTCCATTTAGCGTTGTTAATAAAGATCTGGATTCGACCTGTTAAAATAGGAAGGTACTTAGCCGGTATACTTGCCTGGAAGTTATCTAACATCAGGTCGAAATTTGTGCTGAAGAAAATGGTGTTCCTGTCTGGTGTAAACAGCACCGGAATAACAGTCTGGTTCGTAATGCCCTGTAAGCTGATAGAGGTTTTTTTGCCTAAAGATTCTGGATAGATGTTGGTGTTGTTGCTGGCATTGGCTTTTTCAGCGGGTGCATCTATCAGAAGAACTAAGTCAGGGTACTTTGCACCATAGAGAACGTCATAAGCCATAGTTGGAGGTACGTTTTCATTGGTAGGATAGAGAGAACCAAGGTTAAGGACACATTCTATTTTTTGTGTGGCTTTGTTATAGCGCACCAAAAGATCTTTAGACGAATACTGATAGGGGCCTGTTTTACCCTCCAGATTGACGATTATAGTGTTGCTGCCTGTGTATGCTGATACTCTGGATTGAGCCTGCGTTTGATGGCAAATAAAAAATAAAAGCAGGGTGCTGAATATGCAAAGTGTGTTTTGTATAGCGTTTTTCATGTGCAGTTATTATGAATGCATTCTATACTAACGCAAAACAAAGGGTAAAGGTAATTGTTAGGAGTGTTACTTTTTAAAGATACTTTTATTAGAGGTAAAAGCTGGAATGTTCAAAAAAAATGCCTCTACTTTAAGGAATATAGCTTTATTAAGAATAAATTTATTGCTGAAAATTTAAAACTATAGATAGGTTCACAAGGTATACAGAATAGAAGTAAAAACTTGATTTTGATAGATTTATAACACAAAGGCATACGCATATTTCCGTGCCGCTTATTGAAGCTAGGATGGATTCAGATAAAAAAAATAAGGTTGATCATAAGCAACTCTCGGCTTTTGGCAAGATCGAGAAAATGCACCCAATCCGGATGCTACTGTACCTGAGCATGATCGGGATTGGGATACTTTTTACGATACTTTTAGTCGCATTTGTAAGAACAGGTGGTTTTGATGGTGAAAACTTTAAGCTTCCAAAGTTTTTTAATGTTAGTACTATCTTGCTACTTATCAGCAGCTATACTATAAGTAAGGTTCCGCGCATTTATAAAAAGGAAAAGCTCAGGAAAATGGTAAAGTACCTGGGTTTTACGCTCGGGCTGGGCTTGCTGTTTGTCGGAGCGCAATTTCTTGGCTGGAACGAGATGTCTAGAACAGGTGTAAGTTTTACGGGCAAGGCCTCAGGTACTTATTTGTACTTAATTTCGGCGCTGCATGTATTGCATTTACTTGGAGGCATTATTTTCTTATCGTTCCTGTTCTTTAAAACAGCTCATGTTGCCGCTGATGGTGTCAGGACGTTGATCTTTATTAGAGATCCTTTTCGCCGCCTGCAACTTTCTATGTTGTGCAGCTATTGGCACTTTATGGACTTCCTGTGGATGGGGCTATATATCGTATTCCTCTTTATGGCCTGATTATTGCTGGTCAATTAACAGAAAAGGCAGAAGAAGTATTGGTTATAACCTTACTTGTTCTGCCTTTTCTGTTAATTGGATTAAATTAATGGTTTTTTAAATTATTGTTTTGCATTAAGATATGCCAGTAGAGTTATCTTATCTTCCATCCTTGATTATTTGAGATAATTGTAGCCCAGAATCAGATGTTTGATCTCAAGGCTGTTAATGTACTATTGTTACAGTGCCTTTATACTGGCTGCTCCTGAAGTCTATAACATAAAAGTAAACCCCGTCATTTACACCCTTCCCGTCCCACTTAAACTTGTTATCATCACTCCTGAAAACTTCTTTTCCCCATCTGTTAAATATGGTAATATTTGAAAAAGAGGCTGTACAAAACTCTAAAGGTAATTCTGGTATTTCAAAGTAATCGTTCAGGCCATCTCCGTTAGGTGTAAAAATGTTAGCTGGCACAAAGTCTTTTAACTCCGGTACCACCACTTTAAACTCCATAGTTATTACCTCATCAGGAAAAGGAGAACAGGCATCTTCCCTGAGTTTGAAATTAACTTTGATATTGCCACGTTGAAACGCCTCACAGTTTGCTACCCAGTTAAATACACCTTCTGCTTTGCCGTTGCCATTAGTGCTGGTAAAGGTCATGCCCATAGCCTCCGTATCAAAACCGTCTCCTTCCAGCCACAGGTTAAGCGGGTTCAGGTTTATATCTTCACCAAAAAGCTTGGCTTCAAAAGGCTGGTTCAGGTCCAGTTCAAAAGTTAGTACCTTCTGGTCAGTGGAAATAACCGGAGCGTCATTAACATCCTTCACATGAAACTCCATGGTAATGGCCTGGTTAGGGGAGGGTACGCATGCATCTTCTGCAAGAGTAAAGGTAACACGCGCTACACCATTTGTTGCCGCAAGACATACTGCATTCCAGCTAAACAGGCCTGTTGCTTCACCGTTGCTTCCTGTGCTGGTAAAATTCATACCCAAATCGGACAACTCAAAGCCTTCGCCAGCGGCAGAAAGTGTAAGCCCGTTCATATCGGTATCATTGCCAAATATACTTGCTTCAAAAAGTTCGTCTAAGCCTAGTTCAATTACCAGTATTTCCTGATCTGTGCTTATGACAGGCGCATTGTTGTTATAGATGGTTCGTACCTCCACAAGCTCTGTTTTGCTAACTTCTTCTCCGCAGACCATGGAAGTAGCTTTAAACTCCACCAGATAGGATTCCTGTTGTACGGTCGCACAGTTTATGTTCCAGGAGAAATTAGAAGTAACTTCTCCTGGCTTGGTCTGGCTTGGGAAAATAATGTTCTGGCTTCCCAAGTCAAAATTCTGGCCTGTTGCTGTTAAGGTTATATCGTGGCCATCGTTGTCAAAGCCAGTAACATCAAAACTTAGTACATCTCCCTCTGTTACTTCAAACACACGTGTTGGGGTCGATAGTGAAACGCCGGGAGGAGTGTCTGGTATGGGGTCAATTGTAAAGCTGAGCTGCAGGGTATCCTGACGAGGCAGACTACAGCCATCGTCCTGGGCTATCAGGTTTAGCTTAAACACTTTACCTCCTGTATCGAAACATTCAGCAAAGCAAATTGTGGCTTTAAGAGTGTCGTTTGCTGCGCCTGGTTGGTTAATGTTACCTTGCGTTATACCCTGAAAAGTATAGTCAGAACTGGAGAAGTTTTCTGGTAAGGTTTTAAGAGACAGAAACTCATTTGGGTCAACATCTGTGAACATCACTTCAACACAACGGTTGCCTGTAGCGTCAATGCGCATGACGTCTGTGTCCTTATAAAGGTCAGTAGTTCCTTGCGCCCTGGCCATAACTTCAGGGCTGCTGTTTGTGGCGCACTCAAGTACCAGTACCTGAAAGTCGCGACGTACTTCTCCTATTTTTTGCCCATTCCTGAATTCCTGGCATCTGATACCAAATACAAACAAGCCTTTGCTTTGAGGACGCATTATAAGCCTGCCGGTCTGTGCATCAATATTGATAGGAGGGGAACCCTGAATCTGGGTGTTTTCGCTATAGCCCGATAGCCACCTTATCTCAGGATAAGGTGCTGTTCCTGGCGTGTCATAGTAGTTATAGGCAGGCATAGCGGTGGAGGTGTAACCGTTTAAAGGTGTTACCATATCATAAACAAGAGAGTCTCCGTCTGGGTCTGTTCCGTTAAAGTCAAAGTAAAATAGTTCACCCACGCAGGCATAGTCGTTTAGTGGTGGAAATAACTTTGGAGAGGAGTTATTAAAAAAATCCCCATTCTTAACTACAGGAGGAAACTCCATGTAAAATGTTTGCGCTGCAGCCCCCGGAGACACAATATTATTTATGGTATTGTTTCGGCAGCAGCGTTCCCAGGTAACATAGTAACCCTGAGAGTGATTATATCTTCTGGGGGAGAGGTTTATAGTTTCATAGTAAACTATTTTTCGTGTTCGCAGACTACCTATGGCACAGTCTATATTAGTATAATTTACATAAGACTGTGACTTAATAGTCATGTCCTGCGTCAGCATTAGCCTGTTTGAGCCTTTTTCAAAAACATTAACTGTAATCAGTTGGTCAAGTGCACCAGGGTTGCCATTAACATCATCGAAATAGAGGTTTAGGGTGAGCCTGTAATTATACTCTTGCAGATGTTCCAGTTCAAACTCACCACCTACAATATGGGTAGCATAAGCGTTAAAACACAGAATTATACCTGCTAACAGAAAGAGGAAGCGTTTAAGCATAAGCGTAGTTCATATTTGGGATAAGAGGAACTTCTTTGGCTATTTAAATTTAATAATATTATCTGTGAAAATCTCAATATAAAGAAGCGCACTCTTATTTTTAGAAAATTTTATAATACAATAAATGGGCATGTATCGGTTGTTTTCATAATACTTTTCTTTTTAAGAGCTAGTGGTTGTTGCTTTATATGATTATTGTTATATATAAAAAGTATAATTTACTGCTAATGCTGAGCTGGAACAGCTTATAGTAATAAGTAGTACTTAAGTGGTAATTTTTAGAAACTGGTTTTTAGAATATAGCCCTGTCAGGTTGCAAAAAAGTTATTTTCTCATTTAAAGTTATTCTTGCCATGCTCTAAGCCAAACTATCGGTATAAAAATCCGTTTAACCGCTTTTAGTGGCCCACTATAAACATTTTGCACTTTAATTGGTTTATTACGCACCATTCGCCTTATAATTATTATAAGGAGATATAATAATAGTATCAAAATAAAGTTATGAAAAGCCATGTTTCAAAGTTGCCGACGAGCCAGAGGCAGTGTAGAGACAATTGGCACTAAAGAGACATCAATGGAAACGCTAACACAAGAACTCGAAACAAAAAGGCGGTTGCTACAGGAGTGTATGAAGGTACTTAACGTACAAATAAAAGCCGCTAAAGACGCTATGGAAGATGCACAGCAGAGCGCAAATGAATCACAAGGAGCAATGGAAGATAAATTTGAGTCTTTTCGTGAAAACTGTCAGATTCAGCGTGATATGTACGCTCGGCAGTTAGACGACCTTATGACGACCATGGCACTTTTGCGTCGTATAAATGCTACAAAGCAAAACAGCGAAGTGTCTCCTGGTGCAGTCGTTCAAACAGAACTGCAAAACTATTTTATAGGAGTAAGCTTAGGTGAAATGAAAATTGACGGAGAATCTTTTTATGCCATTTCAGCCATGTCTCCGTTATATAAGGCCATGGCAGGTAGAGCAGCAGGAGATACATTTGTATTTAGAGATAAGGCATATAAGATACTTCAGGTTTCTTAACAGATAGTTAAGAAACTGGCTGTTGATTATAGAGAGTATCTGTTTGGGCTAAACTGGTAAAAGCAACAAAAGATGCCCGTTTCTATTTATAGAGACAGGCATTTTTTGTTTATAGGAGCAACTTACTCAACTCTCGTCCAAGTCTGGGTGCGGCCAATTAAAGAGATACCTAAATAACCTTTTACCTCCATTTTATTTTTATTAATCATCTTCATATAGCAGGAGTAGGTTTTGCCACTTTCCGGGTCATAAATGGTGCCATCGTCCCACTTGTTATTATCAACATATTCAAAACCTTTCATAAACTCTAGTCCAACCAAAGGGCGGGAGCGCAACTTTGCTTCCGGGTTATTAACATCAGTCTTGGGTTTACCATTAAGGTTAGGCTCCTTTATAGAAGCGATCCTGCCACAAAGCTTATCGCCGCACTTGTAGATCTCAAATTTGCCTTTTCCGTCCTGGTTGGTCCAGGTGCCAATGGGAGACAGGCTCTGAGCCCATGTGCTAGCAGTAATAAGTAAGAGTGTAAAAAATAACAATAAGGGCTTTTTCATAAATTAAAAATTGTCCTGTGGATACTGTAATATAGTAACTATTCTTTTATTTGTTAGCGAGAGAAAACAGTTTTTATCTATTCCAGAGTAAAATATGCAGTTAAGCAACATGATAATAAAGCTGAGACAACTTAAAAATGTGCTTAGAACAAAATCTTGTGCATGTTGTTGATTACCTTTTACTTATAGACTAAATATTTACACTAATTTTATACTACACAAAGTTCAGGTTTTTGTAAAATATATTAAATGCAATTTTATCGTGCTGATTCATAGGTGTTTAAAAGGTTGAATGTGCTTTTTTTGTTCCTGTAAGCCCATTCTTTAATCAAGGCTGGTAAAGAAGCTGCAAGAAAAGTATAAAAAATATCTTGTTATGCTTGTGAACTATTTGTGCATAATTTATCTTTAGATATCAGTAGTAGCGAGTGCTACAGCTTTAAATCAGATGGTCTGAAAGAAGACCGGAGTTTTAGAGTTTATGTTGGACTAAAGAGAAAGGAGGTGCTATGTCTAATCCATCAGTCGTCTTAGTAAGCACAGGTAATTTTGTTCACCTTAATAGTGAACTAGCTTAGTAAGCAGTACCTTACTGCTTATGCAGTGATTATTACCTTTGATCTTTGTATTGGTGCCGCTGAACAACAGTGCGCCGCTTATTAAGATTAAGAAGGATTTTTTTTAATGCCTGATGTAACTTGACGGGCTACATCAGGCATTTTCTTTTTTACTCTCCTATATATCTTCCTTATAAATACTGTTGTTCCTTAACCGCCTTTCTCTTGAAAAAGAGCCTATATAAAATAACACAGCCACAAAGCAGCTTATGGCAGCAATAAGTGTAAAGGCACTGTTGTATCTTATATCAGGAGCACCATAATATAAACGCATGATGGCCAATGCTCCGAAAAGAAGCGTGAGAGCAGTAACGGAGTTGAACACAAACCAATTATGCTTCTTTAAAGAATTTGTAAAGGCTATAAGCAACACACCAAAGGCTGGTGCGATTAATACAATTGTTGGCTGGGCTGGTATCAGAAAATAAGCAGCTAGACCTGCTGTTATTAATACAACAGAATTTATTAGGTTTATAATGTAAGGATGTACCATGACGTTTATCGTTTTTTAATTAGGGCACGTTCGCCCGTGTGGTAATGGTTCTGTTTACGAGAAAAAGCGCAACAGTTATATCTTAAGCAACATTAAGCTCATTCTGCCAGAAAAGCAGCTTTAGTTATTATAAAACACCTCGCACTTCCATAAAGCGCTTTTCATAACCTGTGCCTTTAACTTTGCTTACTTTAACACCACCGTTAGAGGAAGCGTGAACAAAAGATATAGTGTCGCCAGGAGAGGAGATAACTATGCCTACATGCCCCGGTTTTCTTATGCTCGAGTTAGTACCGGTAAATATTACAATGTCCCCAGGCTTTGCCTCCTGCCTTTTTACAGACTGCCCTTCTTTTGCCTGCATGGCTGATGAGTGAGGTAGACTAAGGCCGTAGGTTTTGTAAACATAAGTGATGAAACCAGAGCAATCAAAACCTTTCGGGGTAATGCCAGCATAAACATAAGGCCTTCCTATCATACTCATGGCATAAGTTACAATGTCTTTCCTTTTATTATGCTGATAAAGCCTCTTAGTGTTGACTGGCTGAAGTGCTGAAGTTGATGTATCTGTATGAATTATTGTTCGGGTATGGACGAGGTGGTCTGGTATAGGGGTCTTAACCTGCTTTTTTATCAGCGAACCAGACATTAATGATAGGGGGGATAATACCAGGAACAATAATTTTTTCATTATAGCTTGATTAATTATTTATATATAATAATATTTGTATAAATATATATTAGATACTTTCTAATTGCGTTGTAAAGGCTCTAAACAATAAGCGGCACTAATTAATTTCTGATGTAAGGAAAAGGTTAAAGTATGATTTTGGTAACATATATTTACACCTTATATACATACGTTCGCCATTATTATGATGCTGTTTACAATTAAAATAAAAATAATGAAACATTTTGAGGCTTAAATTAAATAGTATCTTAAAAAATATATATATTTGACGTATATCATTCTATAAGGAGACTAAAGAAGATGATTTGTGCAAGAAAATCTTTCAGTGTTTCAAGTGAAGCGCATGAAAACAGACTTTATTTAGAGTGCTTTGCGGAGCTTCAGTCAGAAGAGTTTCGTAAGAGTCTTTTGGAGGCACTACAGTTTGCAAAAGAAAACCACATAAAGCAATGGGTGCTTGACTTCAAAAAGATAGGAAAACTGAGCGAGGAAGAAGAGACATGGCTGCATGCTGAGCTGTTTCCAAAGATGATGATGATGCTAGGCTCTGATAACTTTGTAGCCATTGTGCTGTCAGAGCAGTGCTACAAGCATTTGTTGAGCGAAGCTGGCTTTTATGGCCTGCAGAGCTATAACTCTTTTATTATTATGAATACTTTTTATGAGGTGGAAAATGCTATATCCTGGCTTGATTCCAGCTCTCTAAGATGTGCTTAAACAGCAAAAAGAGTTTTTAGATAGCAGATGCCTTTAACTTGGTGCTTGTAGTACAGATTTTGAAAAGCTGGTAATTTATTGTAAAATGCCAAAGCTTAAACTAAATCTAAACCTTCCATATGCTCAAACAAAAGCAATTTGCACATTCACTCTTTCTTATTGCATTTTTATGTCTAAGTAACGTGGCGGCTGTGTTGGCAGCTGAGTTGCGTTACACTCTTTCGATGCCAGAGCCACATACGCACTACTTTAAAGTAGAAGCAGAGCTTTCCGGTATAAAAAAGAATTACGTTGATTTTACCATGCCTGTGTGGGCACCGGGTTCTTACCTGGTTCGGGAGTTTGCCAAAAACGTTGAAAGCTTCCGGGCCACAGATAATGCTGGTAATAGCCTTCGTTCTGAAAAAATAGACAAGAACACCTGGCGCGTGTACAGTAATAAAGCTGACCTCGTACGTGCCAGCTACGATGTGTATGCTTATGAGTTGAGCGTGCGCACCAGTTTTTTAGATACCTCTCATGGTTACCTGAATGGAACAAGTATTTTTATGTATCCCGAAGGATATCAGGACTTGAGTGGTACCCTTGTCGTGAAACCTTACAAAGAATGGAACACTATTTCTACAGGGCTTAAAAGTACGGGTAAGTTCACCTACACGTTCCCTAACTACGATATCCTGGCAGACTCTCCGCTAGAAATCGGCAACCATAAAGTATTGCATTTTACATCCTCAGGAGTACCTCACGAAGTTGCTATGTACGGCGAGGCAAACTACGACGAAGAGCGTTTGCTAGCTGATATGAAGAAAGTAACAGAAGAGGCCGCTTCAGTTATGGGTGAACTGCCTGTGGAGCGTTATGTATTTATTGTCCATAACCTGAACCGTGGCGGCGGCGGTTTGGAGCACCTGAACTCTACTACCTTACAAACTTCCCGCTGGAACTATGGCACCGAGAAAGGCTACTCAGGCTTTATGTCTTTAGTGGCTCATGAATATTTTCACCTATGGAATGTAAAAAGGTTGCGTCCTATGGCTCTCGGGCCTTTCAACTATAATGAAGAAAACTACACGACACTTCTTTGGGTATCGGAGGGTATTACCAGTTTCTACGATGATCTTATTGTACGCCGCACTAATTTAATATCCCCTGAGCGTTATTTAGGTATTATCGCCGGTAGTATCAATTCAGTGGAGAACACTCCAGGAAATAAAGTTCAAACTGTTTCGGAAGCCAGCTTTGATGCCTGGATTAAGTACTACCGCCGTAATGAGAACTCCAATAATGCAGAGGTTTCTTACTATACTAAAGGAGGTGTGCTTGGCCAGTTGCTTAACATGGACATAATGAAGAGCACTAACGGTGAGAAGAGCCTGGATGATGCCATGCGCTACATGTACAACCGTTACTACAAAAAACTGAAAAGAGGGTTTACGGAGCAGGAGTTTAAGGAAGGGCTGGAGAAAACGGCTGGTCATAACTTTGATGCTTTCTTCAGGGACTATGTGAACGGCACTAAAACACCTGATTATAATGCGTATTTTGATGCAGCTGGCTTGCGCTTGGTAAACCTGAATGAAGGTCGTAACACGGCCAGTTGGGGTGCTTCTACAGCAGTTGCCGATGGTAAAGTTATTGTTCGTTCTGTTGAGCGTGGTTCCAGTGCCTGGAATGGTGGCATTAATGTGAATGACGAGATTGTTGCCATAAATGGAAACCGTGCTGGTAGCAATTTAGAACAATTTGTAACTGATCGCGAGGTAGGAGAAACCCTTAAAGTGGAGGTTGTGCGTGATGGCCAGCTTATGACACTTCAGGTGCCTATGGTGAAAGATGAGTCAGTGCGTTACACTTTTGAACGTGTACCAAACCCAACACCACAACAACAGGAAATTTTGGAAAAGTGGCTAGAGCTAAATAATATATAGACACAGACAAACTTTAACAATGGTGAGCCTGATGTGAGTAATTGCATTGTCTCACCGTTTTATTAGAGCCTGATAAAGAGAAAAAGCCCGGTTGCAGCATCATTTTGCAACCGGGCTTTCTTTGAAAGATAACAGTCAGATCAAGGGAAAATGCCCAATGCTTCGTAGCTTACGCCAATCTTTTCTATGGCAGTTAAGAAGGCTGCAGTACGCAGGTCAGGAATTTGCTTCTGTACCATTACATCGCGTATTTCGTGATAAGCATTTATCATTGTGTCTTCCAGGCCAGAACGTACAAGGTCTACCTCGTCAGAACCATGAATCAGGAAGGCTCTTTCCTGGGCTGTTATACTTTTACCTGTTGCTGTTTCAATGGCATTTACAATGCGACGGAAGTTCGCTTCTTCTGCTCTTTTGCCGATGCGGCCAAACCGTACATTTGACAGGTTCTTTAACCACTCAAAATAAGACACCGTTACACCACCTGCATTCAGGTAAAGGTCGGGCAGAACAATAATACCTTTTGCTACCAGTATCTGATCAGCTTCACGGGTAATAGGTCCGTTAGCTCCCTCGGCCACTATTTTAGCTTTGATATTGCCAGCATTGCCGCTGTGTATCTGGTTTTCAAGTGCTGCCGGAATTAGTATATCACAATCCATTTCCAGCAACTCCAGTGAGTTCTCAATGTTTTTAGCGTTCTTATAGTTTAAGATAGAGCCATTTGTGCTGCGATGCTTATACGCATCCTGTACATCAATGCCATTAGGGTCATATATACCTCCTTCGCGTTCTGCAATACCGACAATAACACCGCCATCCTGCTGGCAGAAATAAGCTGCATGGTAACCTACGTTACCCAGCCCCTGCACAATAATACGTTTTCCCTCCATCGAGCCACCTTCGAGGCCGGCTTTTTTAAGCAGGTCAGTGTCTTCCAGAGCTTCCCGAATACCGTAGTAAACCCCTAAACCAGTTGCTTCGGCACGGCCTCTTATACCTCCCTGCCCCACAGGTTTACCGGTAACGCAGCCTAATGCATTGGTTTCGCCGTATTTCAGTGCCTGATAAGTATCAGCTATCCAGGCCATTTCTCGGCTACCCGTTCCATAATCTGGTGCCGGTACATCTATGCCCGGCCCAATCAGGTTCTTTCGGATGAGTTCGGTTGCGTATCGGCGTGTTACTTTCTCAAGTGTTTTAACGGAACTTGTGCGGGGGTTTATTTTTACACCTCCTTTAGCACCACCAAATGGCACATCTACCACCGCACACTTAAAAGTCATAAGAGAAGCGAGGGCTTTTACCTCGTCCTCATCTACCTGCATACTATAGCGTATACCGCCTTTAGAAGGAAGCTTGTGGTGGCTGTGCTGTACTCTTATTCCTTCTATAACCTCTATTCTACCCTCTATTTCAACAGGAAAAGATACTTTGTAGACACTGTTACAAGCTTTTATCTGTGCTAAAATGCCAGAGTCTAAGCGTGAAAAGCTGGCTGCGTGATCAAAATACTGGTGGACACTGTCTAAGAATTTCTTTCCTTCGTTATGGTTGTTTCCCATACAAATAGTTGTTTTTATAAACGTTTGATGATTAAAGAACGGCTGAAGAAACTATTTGTTCTCCCTTTTAATACTTATGTTTTGCTATATTTTTTTTATATAAAATATTATAAATAATGTTACGTTATTGTAAAGAATTCGTAAGTAAGCTTTATCAAAGAAAGAATTATAAAAAAGGAAGTGAAGTAAAGCCTGTTTAAGCTTCTTTCTGCAATATAGAGATATTTTGATATTCCGAAAGCATAACTAAATTATAGGTTTTGTTTAAAGCTACTAAAGGGTAATATGAACTACAAAACAAGTCAGTGGGGAGGAGTGAGATGATAGTAGAAGAATGGTATAACCGAAAAGAAGTAACTGGGCTGAACCAGGCACTTCAGGATAAGCTTTATATTGAATACCAGGTGGAGACCAGCACATTAGTTATTGGTTGGGAAGGAGATGTCACCTCTAAAGAAATACGTGATGGATATAAGCTGGTGCTAGACCTGGTACATATGTACAAACCTAATAAGTGGGTGTTAGACTTAACTAAAAGGGAGTTTATCAAAGGAAAAGATCGACGTTGGGTGTTTACTAATATTTTTTCAAAGGCTTTACGTTTTCTGAATGAGGATATTTTTGTTGCCATTATACAGCCTGTTGACACTTTTCAGAACCTTGTAAGCGAGTTGCAGGGGGATGAATTAATGTATAACGAGAATTTTCTAATTATAAACCACTTCCTATATCAGGAAGCAGGCAAGAGATGGCTTGATGAAATGTCCAGGCTAAACAAAAGCGCCTGAAGCATCAGAAACGAGAAGCGGCTCCTCCTTGTAAACAAAGAAAAGCCGCTTTATGATATACCTGTTATCAAAGTATTGTACCTTAATGAACAGAGATAAGTTCTACATCAAAAATAAGGGTAGTATTAGGGCCTATTACATCACCAGCTCCCTGTGAGCCATAAGCTAGATCAGACGGAACATATAGTCTCCATTTGGCTCCTTCTTTCATCAGCTGCAAAGCTTCTGTCCAGCCGGCAATTACACCGTTAACCGGAAAAGTGGCAGGCTGGCCACGTTCGTAGCTAGAGTCAAATACAGTTCCATCTATTAGAGTACCGTGGTAATGGGTAGTTACCTGATCATTCTTAGAAGGTGACTTACCTGAGCCTTCGCTTAACACTTCATACTGCAAACCGCTAGGCAATGTCTTAACACCCTCTTTATTTTTGTTAGCCGCTAAAAATTCCTCACCGGCTTTTTTGTTTTCACCGCCCTGAGCGTTTTGTTTCTGCCCCAATTCCTGTTGCAATGCCATCATAGCCTGCTGAATATCAGCATTTGACAAAGAAGATGGTTTACCGGCTAACACTTCTTTCATACCCTGGATAAAAGGCTCTGCTTCAATGTCAATGCCTTGTTTTCTTAGGTTTGAGGCCATGTCACGGCCTATAATGTAGCTAATCTTGTCTTTTAAATTGTTTAATTCCATAATGATTGGTTTGCGCACCTGAAGGTACTATGAAAACAAAATGCGTTGCCAGGCAACGCTAAGTTGCAAAGCTACGCATTTTGTTCAGAACGAAAACTAGCGACTAGAGTTGTTGATTAACCTTGTTGCCTTGGTCAGCATGAGCACACTTTTAGTAAGACAACAGTTTTGTTTCAGGTTCTACGCAAGGAATAGCCGTGCTTTTTTAGATAAAGCTGTAGCTGTTATTATCTTATTTCAAAGAAAGCTCACGGCTCCAATTTTTTAAAAAATATTCATGAAAATCAGGTCTTTGGAAATTCTTTTAGGAATAGATTTGTTTTTTAATCAATCGATTGATTAATTTTGCAGCGCAATGAGGGTTATGACAGAGAAAAATAAAGAAGATAAAAAAGAACATATTCTAAGCATCGCGGAGAAAGTGTTTGCAGAGTTAGGCTACGAAGGTGCTTCAACCCGCCATTTAGCCCAAGAGGCTGGTGTGAATATGGCAATGATTAATTATTACTTTGGTTCAAAAGACGGTTTAATGAAAGCTGTGCTGGAACGTCGCATTACTGGTATGCGAAACTCACTGGTGGAAGTAAAGGAACTGAATATTCCGTCTTGGGAGAAACTGAAGCAAGCCATTGACCTTTATCTGGATAGGGTAATGGAGAACAACTCTTTTCACCGGATTATCTATCGAGAGGTTTCTTTAACACAACGTTCCGATATGGCTGATTTTATCTCGGATAATATACTTAAAAATATAAATGCTCTAAAAGATATTGTGGAAGAAGGTATTCAGAATGGAGCCTTTCGCCACGTGGATGTTGAGATGGTTATCGCCAGTATATTAGGTACTAAATACTTTATTGTAAACTCTCCACAAATTTCGTCAAGGTTACTGAAAAAGGATTTTCAGGATCAGGATGTAATGGAGAAAGAAATCAAACTTCGCATCAAAAAATTTGTTCACGAATATTTACAAGCCTTTTTATTGAATAATGATCCCCAAAACTAGTTATTTAAAGCAGCTGCTGTACATAAAAACTGGCAGCTATCTACAGAAAATCACCTTTATGGTGTTATGCCTGCTTGCAACAAGTGCGGCTTCGGCTCAGGGAGCTAAAAATATTACTTTGCAGGAGGCAATAAATCTTGGGCTGCAAAACAGCAAGGAGTTAAAGCTGTCGCAGACAAAGATAGACCAAGCGATAGCGCAATATCATCAGGTAAAAGACCAAGCTTTGCCAACTGGTAGTGTAAGTTATACTTATAACCACGCTGAAATACCAACCACCACTTTCCAGATGTCTAAGGAGGCGGAACCATTTCATCTGCCAAGAAGAGCTGATGCCTTTATAGGTACTTTCTCTTTACAGGAAGTAATATTTGGAGGAAATCGGTTGCGTTATGCCAAACAGTCAACGGACTTGTTGACACAAGTGGCAAAGTTAGATGCTGACAAAGACAAAGAAAATGTTGTGTTCAATATTGCCAATGCTTACTTCAACTTATATAAGTTACAGCAAAGCAAAAAAGTGGTAGAGCAAAACCTGGAGTCTGTTGATCAGCAAATAAAGAGAGCTCAGAGGTTCTTTGAACAAGGTTTGGTTACTAAAAACGATGTATTGCGCTTTCAGTTACAACGCAGCAATATTGAACTTTCTGCTGTTGACCTAGAGACAAACCGCAAAGTGGTAGTTTATAACCTGAACTTAATGATTGGGTTGCCAGAGAGTACAGACATAGTTGTAAATGAACTTGGCACTCCTGAAGAACTGTTAGCTCCGCTTACTGCTTTTATAGATACAGCCTTAACACAACGCAGTGAAATCAAAGCGCTCGATATACATAAAATAGTGGCAGATAATAGCATTAAGTCTATTAAAGGAGAAATGATGCCTTCTGTTTTAGCTGTGGCAGATGCTTACTACCTGAACCCTAATGGCAAGCTTATTCCTGGGTCTTATAATTATTTGGCTCCGATAGCAGCGGGTGTAACAGTAGCCTGGAACTTCGATGGACTTTGGATGAATAAAAACAAGATAAGCGAAGCGAAAATTCAACGTTCACAGCTGGATATTAACAAGGATTTAGCAGTTGATAATGTGAAGTCTGAAGTAAACCAGAGTTACCAGAACTACCAGAAAGCGCTGGATAGAATCAGGATACTGGAAACATCCATCGCACAGGCCAGAGAAAATGACCGCATGCTGGAGTCGCAGTATCAGAACAAAGTAGCATCAGCCACGGATCGTATTGATGCCGAAACACAACTTTTCCAGTCACTTATTAACCTGGAATTAGCTAAGGCAGATGCCGAAATAGCTTATTACACCTTATTAAAATCAACAGGAACAATAACAAAATAACAATAACAGTAAACACAGAATGGAAACCGGAAAGAAAAAGTCTAACATAGTAATTCCTATCATACTAGCTATCATCATTGTTGTAGGTGGGATCTTTGGTGTTAAGGAGTACTTATACTTTAGCAAGCACGAAGACACAGACGATGCTCAGATTGATGGAGACATTAGCCCTGTGGTAGCACGTGTGGGCGGTTATGTCGATACCATCATGTTTGAAGAAAACCAGCATGTTGACCAGGGACAGTTGCTGGTAAAGCTGGATGACCGTGATTATCAGATTAAATTGGAGCAGGCACTTGCTGCACAGAAAGGAGCCAGTGCCGGAATTAATGTGTCGCAGGCCCAAATTACTGCCACTGCTGCCAATGCTACTACTGCCAAGGCTAACATTGAGTCAGCTAAGGTTAGGTTATGGCAAGCCAATCAAGACTTTGCCCGTTATGAGAATCTTGTTAAAGATGGCTCAATAACCCAACAACAATTTGACCAGGCTAAAGCTGAAAGGGATGTAGCTAAGGCTGCTCTTACAGCCGCACAAGATCAGTATAGAGCAGCTTTAGAGCAAGTAGGCACTACACGCTCACAATTAACAGTAGCCAATGTAGGTGTTGACCAGCGCCAGGCTGATGTTGATTTTGCTAAACTACAGCTGTCTTATACCACACTATCTGCTCCAGCAAGTGGTATCACTTCTAAAAAGAACGTGCAGGTAGGCCAGCTGGTACAGCCAGGTCAGACATTGTTCTCTATCGTGAACGACAACAGCCTGTATGTAACTGCTAACTTCAAAGAAACACAACTTGAAAACCTGCGTGAAGGACAGAAAGTGGATATTGTAGTAGATGCTTTCCCTGATCAGGTTCTTAATGGTGAGATCTACAACTTCTCACCCGCTACTGGTGCCAAGTTCTCGTTACTGCCTCCAGACAATGCCACAGGTAACTTCGTGAAAGTAGTACAGCGTGTCCCAGTTAAAATTAAAATAAATGCAAACGAAGAAATCATGAAGAAGCTGCGCCCTGGTATGAGCGTAAAAGTTTCTGTGCTGACCAAAGAGGGGTAAAGTTATGGCTGAAACAG
Source organism: Pontibacter silvestris (assembly GCF_020907275.1). Taxonomy (GTDB): domain Bacteria; phylum Bacteroidota; class Bacteroidia; order Cytophagales; family Hymenobacteraceae; genus Pontibacter; species Pontibacter silvestris. Next base: position 110,066 of record NZ_JAJJWI010000005.1, read on the forward strand.
GATTTAAAAAGTGGGCAATTACGATTACAGTGATCACAGCTTCGTTACTGGAGCTGATTGACACCACTATCGTAAACGTCGCCATGCCGCAGATTCAGGGTAACCTGGGAGCGACACTGGAAGATATTGCCTGGGTAGTAACTGGCTATGCTGTGGCCAACGTAATTGTTCTTCCAATGTCGGGGTGGCTGGGAGGCCGCTTCGGCAGGAAAACATACTTCATGGCCTCCATCATTTTGTTTACCGTTTCCTCCTTTTTGTGTGGTAATGCGGCCAATTTTGATGAGCTGGTACTGTTCCGGATTCTACAAGGTTTAGCCGGAGGTGGTTTGTTGTCTACGGCACAGTCCATTCTACTGGAAACATGGCCTCGTGAACAAGTGGGTACTGCTACAGCACTGTTTGGATTAGGAGCTGTGGTAGGCCCAACATTAGGCCCAACCATTGGTGGCTATATCACAGATAACTACTCTTGGCCCTGGATCTTTTATGTAAACATTCCGGTTGGAATTATGGCCGCCTTTGCTACATATTTCTTTGTAAAGCCAACGCCTAAGGAGCCAAAAGGTAACCCGATTGACTGGTGGGGAATTGGTTTACTGGCTGTTGCCGTAGGCTGTTTACAGACCTTGCTGGAAAAAGGAGAGTCTGAAGACTGGTTCGAAACAACTTATATTGTAGTGCTGGCTGTTGCGGCTGTTATTGGGGGGCTGCTGTTTGTATGGCGTGAGCTTACGACCGAACACCCTATCGTTAACCTGAACATTTTGCGGCACAGGAGTTTTGCCATTGGTATGTTTACTTCTTTTGTGCTGGGTTTTGGTTTGTATGGTTCTATGTTCGTATTCCCGATATTCTGCCAGAACCTGCTGGGTTTTACAGCCCAGCAAAGCGGTATGATTCTGCTGCCTGGTGGTTTGTTTACCATTGTTATGATGCCTTTTGTGGGTAAAATGCTCCAGAGAGGAGTGCCCGCTCAATTTATGGCCACAGTCGGCATGCTGTTGTTCTTTATCTTCTCCTGGATGCTCAGTAACTCTACCTTAGTGTCTGGCACAGGCGATTTCTTCTGGCCTTTGGCCATACGGGGTGTAGGTATGGCTTTATTGTTCGTGCCGCTTACAACACTTGCCATTCAAGACCTGCAAGGCAAAGAGATAGGGCAGGGTACAGGCTTAAACAATATGAGCCGCCAGTTAGGAGGTTCGTTTGGTATCGCGGCCTTAACTACGCTTATACACGTGCGCCAGGGAATGCACCGTAATAACCTGTTGGTAAACATAAACGAATATAACACAGCCTTTGTAAACCGGTTTAACGGACTAGTGCAGAATTTTGTGTCTAAAGGATATACTTTACTTGATGCAAAGACAGCGGCTTATAAAGCAATTGAGGGTATGGTAACAAGGCAAACAGTCTTACTGACCTATACTGATGCTTATTGGGTAGCAGGACTGATCATGCTATTTTCTATCCCGCTACTTTACCTGCAGAAGTTTAAAAAGAATGCGAATGTCCCAACCGATGTTCACTAGAACATCAGACACAAGTATAAAATAAGCTTAAGACAAAATGGCTGCTTCTTTAAATAAGAGGTGGCCATTTTTATTTCTGTTTATTATAGATAAAGATGATAATCATCTTCCTGTTGAAGGTTGCTGTAAGACAGCCAGTTTTTCATAAGTATACCTACAGTAGTTCCTAATAGGAAAAGCGATGAGAGTTTCGTAATGGCTTTCATATGCATTAAGATTTAAATAAAGCTAACAATCGTTAAACGCACAAAAAACACCCTTAGTTCTGGCTGACTATTATCAAAAAATAATGTTTGTATTACCTGATTATTATCTTCTGTAGAAAACTGATATAGTAAGAAATGAATCTTATTTAATAATAGCAATATTACATTTTTAAGCTTATCTTTTTGATAAAAAAATAATATCATTTTTACTGGAAATGCTTTTGTTGCCATTTTTTAAAATGATTTAGGTTTTTCAGAAAACTTTATTCTAACTTTGCCTCAAAATTATAGACAGATAGCTTTTTAGCCCATTGTTTTTAATGAAGAATCCGGATTTGCCAATTAGTTCATTAGATGTTATGAACAGAATTTATATAGGTGTTGGGCTGAACAGTTGTTGTCTTTTTCCACTTCCCATCTCAGGTTAACTATACAAGATTTATCCTAATCATGAAACATAATGGCAAGAGTGTTTTCACTCTTTTGCCTGCTTAATACTTAATGTACAATCAAATTTTATATGGCAAGTAAAGTTAGCGTCAGACAAACTATAGGGTATGTCTTTATCGCGTCTTATCTAATTACTTTCTTCTTCTCTGTTTTTGATAAACAGATGCTATGGCTGTTACTGGCTATAGTGCCCTTGCATATAGTATATTTCAGAGACCTGTGTCAGGGGCGGCACACCATTCTTCGCAACTACCCAATTGTTGGCCATCTGCGTTATATTTTCGAAAGCTTCAGACCAGAAATCAGGCAGTATTTCTTTGAGTCTGACCTGGACGGAAAGCCTTTCAGCAGACGCCAGCGCTCTATTGTATACCAGCGAGCCAAGAATGTGCGCGAAACAGTTCCTTTCGGTATGCAGAGCAACAGCCAAGAGCCAGGCTTTGAATGGATAGCACATAGTATGTTCCCGGTGCATGTAAAAGAAGATGCTTTACGTGTTACAGTGGGAAGTAACCGTTGTGCTAAACCATATAACTGCAGTATTTATAACATATCTGCCATGAGCTATGGCTCCCTGAGCAAAACAGCCATGAAAGCGCTGAATGGTGGTGCTAAACTAGGTGGCTTTGCGCATAATACGGGCGAGGGAGGCATTAGTCCTTTTCACTTGGAGGAAGGGGGCGACCTGATCTGGCAGATTGGTACAGGCAACTTTGGGTGCCGCGATAACCACGGTAATTTTTCTGAAGAGCGGTTTGCACAACAGGTAATGCACCCTAACATTAAGATGGTTGAGATTAAAATATCTCAAGGTGCAAAACCTGGGCATGGAGGTATATTGCCTGGTGCTAAAAACACTCCTGAAATTGCTGCCATTCGCCAAGTTGAACCTTATACGACTGTGGTTTCTCCACCTGCTCACTCTGCTTTTACTGATCAGTTTACCCTGCTGCTGTATATAGAGAAACTTCGTGTGTTGTCTGGAGGCAAGCCGATTGGAATTAAGCTGTGTATTGGTAATAAGCAGGAGTTTGAGCGTATTTGCCAAGAGATGATGCACAACCAACTCTACCCGGACTTCATCACAATAGATGGTGCAGAGGGTGGTACAGGTGCGGCCCCTTTAGAATTTACAGACAGCTTAGGTATGCCCCTTTATGATGCATTAGCTTTTGTGCATAACATGCTTAAAAAATACGGGTTGCGTGACCAGATAAAACTGATGGCTGCCGGTAAAATCATAACAGGTGTTGATATTATTAAGGCTGTAGCCTTAGGTGCTGACATGTGTTATAGTGCTCGCGGAATGATGTTTGCCTTAGGCTGTATTCAGGCCTTGCAGTGTGACTCAGGCCGATGCCCTGTAGGCATTGCTACGCAGGATAAAAGCCTTTATGATGGCTTAGATGTAGCCGATAAACGTGTGCGTGTGGCTAATTTCCACCGCAATACCCTAAAATCGACTATGGAGGTAATGGAAGCTTGTGGTTTTAAATCACTCAAAGACATTACACCAGATAAGGTATTCCGACGCGTAGAGCCAGGTAAAACGCTTAGCTTTAAAGACATTTACTTTACACGTAATGCTAAAGGAAGCACAACCGAATTTAACCAGAACTATGTGTTAAATTAAAGTCATTGAGGTTGAACAGCAAAGGGCCCTTGTTTACCAGTAGTGGTGAGCAAGGGCGCTTTGCTGTTCAATAAGTATGTTTTATGAAGGCTTCTTACATGGTTTTTTCTTTGAAAACTGTGGAAGAAGCTTTTGCTCTTAGGGATTATAGATAGACGTTATCATCTTCATCAGAAAGATCAATGTTTACTTCTTCGTTTTTTAAGGAATTAGCTATATAAATGAAAGCAATAGCCCCAAGTAACAGCAAAGTTGATCCTAAAAGAAGGAAAGAACTTGTAAATGATGTTTCCATATACGTATTCAGCTAAAAGTTTTTTAGAAGTACCTAAATACGGGATGTAAGATAATGTGTTGTTTTATTTAATTAAATAATTATTTAAATTCAAGCGTATTAGCTAAAACCAATATTACATATTTCTGCGGTACTGACCACCAACTTCAAATAAGGCATTCGTAATTTGACCAAGGGAGCAGATTTTTACCGTTTCCATCAGTTCCTCAAAGATGTTCCCGTTGTTGATGGCTACTTGTTGCAGGCGCTTCAGTTGTTCTTCAGACTTATCTGCATTACCTTTCTGTAATGCCTGAACCATATGAATCTGGTATTTCTTCTCTTCTTCTGTAGCACGAATTACCTCTGTCGGAACAACAGTAGGAGAGCCCTTAGATGAAAGGAAGGTATTTACGCCTATGATCGGGTATTTACCTGAGTGCTTTAGTGTCTCATAGTAAAGGCTTTCTTCCTGAATTTTGCCACGCTGATACATGGTTTCCATAGCACCTAAAACACCTCCTCGTTCAGTAATACGATCAAACTCCATCAGTACAGCCTCTTCAACAAGGTCTGTCAGCTCTTCTATAATAAAAGAGCCCTGCAACGGGTTCTCGTTTTTCGATAGGCCTAACTCACGGTTGATTATCAATTGAATCGCCATGGCGCGTCGTACAGAGGCCTCGGTAGGAGTGGTGATAGCCTCATCGTAGGCATTGGTGTGCAGGGAATTACAGTTGTCATAAATAGCGTAAAGAGCCTGCAACGTAGTACGAATATCATTAAAGTCTATTTCCTGTGCGTGCAAAGAGCGGCCGGATGTCTGAATATGATATTTCAACATTTGGGAACGTGCATCTGCACCGTACTTTTGCTTCATAGCTTTGGCCCAGATGCGACGTGCCACACGGCCAATTACGGCATATTCTGGGTCAATACCATTTGAGAAAAAGAAGCTCAGATTCGAAGCAAACTTATTAATGTTCATGCCCCGGCTTATGTAGTATTCTACAAAGGTAAAGCCATTTGCCAGCGTAAAGGCCAACTGTGAGATAGGGTTGGCACCAGCCTCAGCAATATGATAGCCAGAGATAGATACAGAATAGAAGTTACGTACGCTATGGTCTATGAAGTACTGTTGTACGTCACCCATTAAACGTAAGGAGAACTCTGTTGAGAATATACAGGTGTTCTGTGCCTGATCCTCTTTCAGAATGTCTGCCTGCACAGTACCGCGCACAGCTGCCAGTGTACGTTCTTTTATTTGGGCATATACATCAGCAGGCAAAACAAGGTCGCCGGTAACGCCTAATAACATTAATCCTAAACCATTGTTACCCTCAGGCAATGCACCCTGGTACTGTGGGCGGATTACTCCTTTTTCTTTATATATAGCTTCTATTTTAGCCTTTATTTCTTCCTCCAAGCCATGCTCCTTAATATATAGTTCGCATTGCTGGTCTATAGCTGCAATCATAAAGAAAGCAGTGAGTATAGCTGCAGGACCATTGATGGTCATGGAAACCGAAGTCATGGGATCTGCTAAGTTGAAGCCTGAGTAAAGCTTTTTGGCATTGTCGAGGCAGCAGACGCTTACACCGGAGTTACCAATCTTACCATAAATGTCTGGTCGGTAGTCAGGGTCCTCTCCGTAAAGCGTAACAGAGTCAAAAGCCGTGGACAAGCGCTTGGCAGGCATACCCAAGCTTACGTAGTGGAAGCGACGGTTGGTACGTTCCGGGCCGCCTTCACCGGCAAACATACGGGTAGGGTCTTCTCCTTCTCTTTTAAAAGGGAACACGCCTGCTGTGTAGGGGAACTCCCCCGGAACATTCTCCTGCAGGTTCCATTTCAGCAGATCACCCCATGCTTCATAGCGTGGTAAAGAAATCTTAGGTATCTGTAGCTGCGACAGAGACGTTGTATGTGTCTTTATTTTAATCTCTTTATCACGGACTTTAAAGATGTAGAACTCATTCTTATATGCCTGTACTTTCTCTTTCCAGTTCTCCAGTATCTTCTTATTCTGCCCATCCAGGTTCAGTTCTACCTCGGCATAAGCTTCCTCCAACTGCTTAACCAGGCGATCTTTATCTTCTATTTCCAGCCCCTGTACAGCCTCAATCGATTTACGAATACTATATAACTTCTGAGCGATCTCTGCTTGTTCTTTGCTCCATTTGTCGTAGCTGCGAATGGTTTCGGAGATTTCAGAAAGGTAGCGTGTTCGGCTTGTAGGGATAATAAACACCTTCTCAGACATTTCGTTTGTTGCCTGCAGTTTTGATTTGAAGGTAATACCTGTTCTCTCTGTTACTGTAGCCATAATGGCTCTGTAAAGGTGGTTCATGCCCGGGTCGTTGAACTGGGAGGCAATGGTGCCAAAAACAGGAACTTCCTCGTCGCTTACGTCCCACAAATGGTGATTGCGCTTGTATTGTTTTTTTACATCACGCAAGGCATCCAGAGCCCCTCGCTTATCGAATTTGTTAAGGGCAATAATATCGGCAAAATCGAGCATGTCGATTTTTTCAAGCTGCGTGGCGGCTCCAAATTCCGGTGTCATTACATAAAGGCTTACATCAGAATGCTCTGTAATTTCTGTGTCAGACTGGCCTATGCCGGATGTCTCTAATATAATCAGGTCAAAAGAGGCAGCTTTTACAATGTCTACCGCATCCTGCACATATTTGCTGAGAGCAAGGTTACTCTGGCGGGTAGCAAGCGAACGCATATACACTCTGTCACTAGAGATGGCATTCATGCGTATTCTGTCGCCAAGCAAAGCGCCACCTGTTTTGCGCTTTGAGGGATCAACTGAAATAATTGCTATGTTCTTATCAGGGAAATCCAGCAGGAAACGCCGCACCAGCTCATCTACTAAAGAGGACTTACCGGCACCGCCTGTGCCAGTTATACCCAGCACAGGAGTAGCTACTGTTTGCGCCTGCTCTTTTATCTGCTGCAATATGCTTTTAGTGTCTTCTGGAAAGTTCTCTGCAGCAGATATAAGCCTAGCTATGGCTTTGGGATCTTTTTCCTTCAGGTGCTTTGGTTCTCCATTCAGGTTTTTACCTGTCGGAAAATCGCACTTCTGTAGCATATCATTTATCATGCCTTGCAGTCCCATTGCCCGCCCGTCGTCAGGGGAGTAGATGCGCGAAATTCCATAGGCCTGTAACTCTTCCACCTCATCCGGCAGAATAACACCACCGCCACCTCCAAATATCCTGATGTGGCCACTGCTGCGCTCCTGTAGCAAGTCGTACATATATTTAAAGTACTCCAGGTGGCCGCCTTGGTAAGAGGTAATGGCAATGGCCTGTGCATCTTCCTGAATGGCACAATCGACAATTTCCTGTACGGCCCTGTTATGTCCTAGGTGAATTACTTCAGCGCCAGAAGCCTGAATAATACGCCGCATAATATTGATGGAAGCGTCGTGGCCGTCGAATAGCGAAGCTGCTGTAACGACACGAACATGATTTACAGGCTTATAAGTTTCTATTTGCTGCGTTTGCATATGAATGCGAATAATCTTAAACTAACTAACGTTTAAATATACGCAAATAGATTTGGATTGAGTGGATTTTGAATAGAGTAGAGAGTTTAGGTTTTTTTGCTGGCTTAAAATCATTGCTGCCTAAAAACGGGAATAAGCTGCTGAACTTATAAACAGCTACAACAGTGTGTATGGTTAGCCTAATCCTGTTTCTTTAGCCAGAGAAACTAAATCGGCCACATTAGATGTGCCCAGCTTTTTCTGAATGTTTCGGCGGTGTGTTGTTACTGTATGCAGGCTTAAGAAAAGCTTATCTGCAATATTTTTTGTACTCATCCCTTTACAGATAAGGTTAAGTATTTCCAGCTCTCTCTTTCGTAGACTTTTAAAGAGTAATTTGTTCTTTAGTTTTAAATTTTCACGGAGGGCTTCAATTAATTGCTTTTCAGTGTTCATCTGCGGGCTCATGTCTACGTCAACACAAAGCAACTCCTTTACATTGCCCTTGTCGTCTGTATTATATGCCTTCGCCCAGCCTACGAACCACCTGTAATTGTCCTGGTCTTTATGCTTTGCCCGGAATATGCCGCCGTATTCTGCTCCGGTAAAGTGCTGGTAATGATCTACACTGTCATCCGGTACATTTTGATCCTCTGGATGAACAACCTCCTTAAAATATTGTAAGCCACCCATCTTCAGGATGTCACTCAGAGTATATCCTAAGGTTTCTTCGTTAGTTTTATTGCACCACACTAGGCCTTTCTCTAAATCGGATATATAGATATTGGCAGGTACCTCATGCACCACTCTTTCAAGAAAAGCACATTTTTCCTGAAGTAAAGCAAGCTCTTTTTCTACATCTTTCAATTTTTGAGATTCATTGTTATCAGGAGAAGCTTTGGTAACCTTTTTAAGCATAAGCAGGAATTTTTATCAGAGCACAATTATGTGCGAGATGAAGTTTTTAAGCTTTAAACTTTTCGATTTACTTTCTGCAGGAAATGATAGGACTTACTAATATAAAAGTATTGGACAAAAATCCCAAAAGATAAGGTACAAGATCAATAAAATTTAAAAATAACTGCGTAATACTAAATTGTAGAGGATGTAGCAGGGTAAATCAATTATTTTGATCAGAATATTCTTAACTTTGTATTCCGTATAACTACTATATGAAGAATATTCGTAATTTCTGTATCATCGCCCACATAGACCATGGTAAAAGTACCCTGGCAGACCGTTTGTTAGAGTATACTCAAACGGTAGCGGAGCGAGAGATGCAAAACCAATTGCTGGACAATATGGACCTGGAGCGTGAGCGTGGTATCACTATCAAGAGTCACGCTATCCAGATGAACTACCATTACAAAGGGGAAGACTATGTACTGAACCTGATTGACACACCAGGCCACGTGGACTTTTCTTATGAAGTATCCCGTTCTATTGCGGCCTGTGAAGGTGCCTTATTGATTGTTGACTCTTCGCAAGGTATTGAAGCACAAACCATTTCTAACCTATACCTGGCTATTGGTAATGACCTGGAGATTATACCTGTGCTGAATAAGATTGACCTGCCACATGCCATGCCTGAGGAAGTGTCTGACCAGATTATTGATTTAATTGGCTGCGATAAGGAAGATATTATTCATGCTTCCGGTAAAGCAGGTATTGGTATAGAGGATATCTTGAATGCTATATGCGAGCGTATTCCTGCTCCTAAAGGAGATCCGGAAGAGCCGCTTCAGGCATTGATATTTGACTCCGTGTTTAACTCCTTCAGAGGCATTGAAGTTTATTTCAGGGTCTTTAACGGAACCTTACGCAAAGGTGATAAAGTGAAGTTCATCAACACAGGCAAAACTTATGAAGCTGATGAAATAGGTGTACTGAAACTAAACCAGGAGAGTCGTACTGAAATGGGTGCGGGTAATGTGGGGTACCTGATTTCGGGGATAAAGAATGCTAAAGAAGTTAAAGTAGGAGATACCATCACGCACGTTAATCGCCCTGCCAAAGGTATTCAGGGGTTTGAGGATGTGAAACCAATGGTGTTTGCCGGTATTTACCCGGTAGAGACGAGCGAATATGAAGAACTGCGTGCCTCTATGGAGAAACTGCAGTTAAATGATGCATCACTGGTATGGGAACCAGAGACTTCTGCTGCGCTTGGGTTTGGTTTTCGCTGCGGTTTCTTGGGTATGCTGCACATGGAAATTGTGCAGGAACGGTTGGAGCGTGAATTCGATATGACAGTTATTACTACTGTGCCATCGGTACAATTTCATGCTTATACCACGAAAGAACAGATGGTGAAAGTAAATGCACCGTCTGAGATGCCCGAGCCGAACTACATTGACCATATTGAGGAACCGTTCATTAAAGCCCAGATCATTTCTAAATCTGAGTTTGTTGGGCCAATCATCACCTTATGTATGGACAAGCGTGGTATTCTGAAAAACCAGACATATCTGACCAGCGATCGGGTGGAGATGACGTTTGAAATGCCATTGGCTGAGATCGTGTTCGACTTCTTTGATAAGCTGAAAACTATTTCGCGTGGTTACGCTTCCCTTGATTATGAACTGATTGGCTTCAGGGCTTCTACAATGGTGAAGCTGGATATAATGCTGAACGGGGAGAAGGTAGATGCACTTTCTGCTATTGTTCACCGCGATAAAGCTTATGACTGGGGCAAGCGCCTGTGCGAGAAGCTACGTGAACTGCTGCCCCGCCAGATGTTTGAAATTGCCATTCAGGCTGCTATCGGGCAGAAAATCATTGCTCGTGAAACGGTAAAAGCAATGCGTAAAAACGTGTTGGCCAAGTGCTACGGCGGTGATATTTCCCGTAAGCGTAAACTACTTGAGAAACAGAAGAAAGGTAAGAAACGCATGCGCCAGGTAGGTAATGTGGAAATTCCACAGGAAGCCTTCTTAGCCGTGCTTAAACTCGACTAAACCTAAGTTACAAGCCCCGAACGTGCCTCTGCGTGTCGGGGCTTGTTGCTTTTAGCCAGGCGCAAACTAAAAGCTTTATTTAAATATTAAACATTAAGAGAGCTTAAAAATCCTGTATATATCGTCTGGAGGTAAGATACAATCCTTGTTTTAAATTAAACAGTATCCAAAGCTCTAGCATCCAATATCCAATATCTAACATCTTAATCCATACTTTGAAAATGACCCTGCTTGACGGTAAAAAAACATCCGAAGCCATTCAAGACGAAATTGCTGCCGAGGTAACTGCATTAAAAGCTGATGGTAGTAAAATTCCACACTTAGCCGCTATACTTGTTGGTAACGATGGAGGCTCTGTGACTTATGTAAACAACAAAGTATTGGCCTGCGAACGCGTCGGCTTTGTGTCTTCACTTTTCCATTATGAAGACACTATTACGGAAGAAGATCTGCTTAATAAAATTAAGGAACTGAATGAGGACGAGGAAGTTGATGGGTTCATTGTTCAGTTGCCACTGCCAAAGCACATTGATACAGAAAAAGTGTTGGAGGCAGTTGATCCTAAGAAAGATGTGGATGGCTTTCACCCGATAAACGTTGGCCGGATGGTAGCTGGTTTACCTGCTTATTTGCCTGCTACTCCTGCTGGTATCCTGCAGTTGCTACAGCGCTACGAAATTGAAACTTTTGGTAAGCATTGTGTGGTGGTAGGTCGCAGCAATATTGTGGGGTCTCCAATGAGTATCTTAATGTCTAAAAATGCCTCTCCAGGTAACTGTACTGTTACCCTGTGCCATCGCTATACACAGGATTTGGCCTATCATACACGGCAGGCAGATATTGTTATTGTGGCTGTTGGTATACCGGGACTTATAACAGAGGATATGGTAAAAGAGGGTGCTGTGGTAATTGATGTTGGAACAACCCGCGTTCCTGATGCCAGCCGAAAGTCAGGCTTCCGTTTAAGAGGAGATGTTGACTTTGATGCCGTGGCTCCTAAATGCAGCTACATTACGCCAGTACCAGGCGGAGTAGGACCATTGACAATTGCCATGTTACTGAAAAATACCTTGAGTGCTTCGAAGAAAGAAGTGTATGCTTAGGTAGTACGAACTTCAACTAAATGAAGGGGCTGTCCAGTTTAAACTGTACAGCCCCTTTTGTTTATTATAATACTTGTTGTGACTAAGCACTAACTTCATTTTGCTGCTGAAGCACAGCACTTAGGTCTTTGAAATCATTCTTGATGCTAACCACTTGTTTTGCTCTGTTCTGGAAAGCTTTCAGCTGTTCAGGCAGATCAATATCACCTCCAGTTACCGCATCAATAGATCCCTTAAATTTAGCCGGGTGAGCTGTTTCTAAGAAGATGCCAGAGGTTTTTAGTTTTGGAAGATACTGCTTCAGGCTCAGGTAACTAATAGCTCCGTGTGGGTCCAACAGGTATCCCTTCTGTTCGTTTACTTGTTTTATGACAGCTTTAATTGAGTCGTCATCTGCCCAGAAGCCTTTAACAACATCTTGCATTGCTGTATGTTGCTGCTCAAACATCTCTAGGATGCGAGGAAAATTATTCGGGCTTCCTACGTCCATGGCGTTGGCAATGGTGGCAACAGATGGTGCAGGAGTATATACACCGGATTCTAAATAATCAGGTACTATTTTATTCATATTGGTAGCCGCAACAAAGTAGGTTACAGGCAACCCCATTTGCCTGGCCAAAAGTCCTGCTGCCAGGTTGCCAAAGTTGCCGCTCGGTACAGCTATAGTTACTTCTGTTTGTGTCGGGTGTTGTTTTTTCCACTGGCCCCAGGCATGGAAATAATATACCATTTGTGGTAACCAACGAGCCACATTAATTGAGTTGGCCGAAGATAGCTGCATTTCTTTAGCCAGTTCTTCATCAGCAAAAGCCTGCTTCACCAATGCCTGGCAATCATCGAACATGCCTTCAACTGCTACGGCTCTTATGTTCTGCCCCAAAGTGGTAAACTGCATTTCCTGAATATCACTTACGCCTCCTTTCGGGTACAGAATAACCACTTCAATGTTCTCGACACCTAAAAAACCATTGGCAACAGCACTACCCGTATCTCCGGAGGTTGCAACCAGCACAGTTACCGGCTTACCTTTTTCAGCAAATGTCTGCAGACAGCGCGACATAAACCGGGCTCCTATATCTTTAAAGGCACAGGTAGGGCCATGGAAAAGCTCCAGTGTATACACCTCATCTTCCACCTTAACCAATGGAATAGAGAAAGTAAACACTTCATCACAAATTTCACGAAGAGCTTCCTGCTCAATGTCTGGTGCTGTGTAAGCGCTCAGAACCTGTATGGCAATTTCTGGGAGCGCCATGTCTGGCAAAGCTTCGAAGAATGAGGCTGGCAGAACAGGGACCTGCTCTGGAAAGAATAATCCTTTATCCTGCGGTAAACCTTTGATTACCGCCTCTTTAAAAGTTATTTTCGGAGATTGGCGGTTGGTGCTGTAAAATTTCATGCTTGAACAGGTTGTAGTATGGGTTGCTCTATAACACGTGCCCCTTGTTCAGGCACTTTTGATACATATGTTTTTATTTCGATACCGCTTTCTGCGTAAGTTTGCTGCATCGCAAGTTTTACTTCCTCAGCCTGCTCTGCTGTAGCCGAAAGCGCGAAAATTGAGGGGCCGGAACCTGATATGCCACAGCCTAAAGCACCAGCAGATAAAGCTGCTTCTTTTGTCTGCTTAAACAGCGGGATCAGGATGGAACGCTCTGGTTCAAAAATTTCATCATGAAGGCTGCGCCCAATCAGGCCATAGTCTCCCTTCAGTAAGCCTGCCATCAGGCCAGCCAGGTTACCCCATTGCCGTATTCCTTTTTTCATTGGAATCTCTTTTTTCAGGATACTTCTGGCCAGTGAGGTTTTTAGCTCAATCTGCGGATAAATAATTGTGCAGTAAAGATCTACAGGAGTACCAAGTGGCACTACATCCAAAGGATCGTAGTCTCTAATCAGCACAAAGCCTCCTAAAAGGGAAGGAGCTACATTGTCGGCATGGGCAGAACCTGATGCTTTACGTTCTCCCTCCATGGCGTAAACTACTAATTCCTCCGTGGTAAAAGGCTTTCCTAGTACCTCGTTTACAGCAAAGGCCGCTGCCGCTGAACTGGCTGCACTGCTTCCCATGCCACTACCTACAGGCATTCCCTTGTGCAGTTGTAGTTCTAGACCATGCGTAATACCAAGTTCTGTCAGCATTTTCTGAGCCACTACGCCAATAACGTTTTCAGCAGGGTCTGCAGAAAGGCCTCCAATTCCTTTTATATCTGTTATTCTAATACCAGGAGCGTTGCTTCTTCTAGCCCATACTTCATCTCCTGGGTAATCTAAAGCAAAGCCCAGTACATCGAAACCACAGCAAACATTGGCTACGGTAGCAGGGGCATAAGCTTTAACAAATTCATTATTAGTCATGATATTATTATTTATGCCATTGCAATGGCTGCATTTTTATTTTGAGGTAGAAAGAAGCTGTCATGCAATAAGTTAACTGCCTTGTGCGAGTCATCTGCTTTTACCACGATAGAAATGTTTCGTTCAGTGGCACCCTGGGCTATAGCTCTGATATTAACATTGTTTTTACCCAGAATAGAGAAAACAGTTCCTGCTATACCTGGTTGCTTGATCATGCCATTTCCTACCAGTGCCACTATGCTCATAGGAGCCTCCAAAGTGAGAGGGTCCAGATCTACGGAAGCCAGTTCATCTGTAAACTCTGACGTTAATGCCTGCACTGCTTTTTTTCCGTCACTCTCTGCCAAACCTATTGTGATACTTTGTTCTGATGATGACTGGGTGATAAAGTAGATGTTTATGTTTTCAGTTGCCACTGCTTTAAACATACGCATGGCAATACCAGGCACACCAATCATGCCGCTGCCGCTTAAGGTAAGCATTGCAATATTATCTATGCAGGAAACGCCTTTTATAACATGCTTGCTTGGAGCAGGGTTGTCAGATATTAGAGTGCCTTTATGCGCTGGGTTGAAGGTGTTCTTAAGCACCAGTGGTATCTTTGCAGCAACCAAAGGAGCAATAGTAGGAGGGTAAAGTACCTTTGCGCCAAAAAAAGCCAGCTCCATAGCTTCCTGGTAACTTAGTTCCTTTATAGAGTAAGCTGATTTTGCCTTTCTCGGGTCGGTGGTATACATGCCATCTACATCAGACCATATTTCAAGCATTTCGGCCTGCATGGCAGCGGCATAAATAGAGGCACTGTAGTCGGAACCTCCTCTCCCCAGCACAGTTGCTTTGCCTTTTTCGGATCGGGCAACAAACCCAGGCGCTATAATTAGTTTGGCTTTTGGTAATTGTTCTTTTATCCTGTTGTAAGACTTTTTCAGGTCTACTTTAGCATTCAGGTAATTTTCATCAGTCAAAATAAAGTCCCGGCTGTCGATCAGCACGTTTGGCAGGTCGTGGTACTGGAAAGCTACAGAAACTATGGCAGATGAAAGAATCTCACCATAACCTATTACACGAGCCTGAATGCTGTCACTTATCTCATCGAGCAGGTACACGCCTTTGCTCATGTCTTCCAGCTCCCGAAGAATCATTTTAATCCTGCCCTTAATGTCGATCTGGAAATTAATAGGAACCAACTGCTCTATGGCATCCATGTGCTTAACCTCAAGCTGCTGAATTACATCCTGGTAAGACTCATCGTGTGCGGCAGCTTTTTGGAAACAGTTTATCAGCATATCTGTTACCCCGGACATGGCTGATACCACCACCAGCATGTTTTTAGGGTAGTTTTTATCTTTCAGGATGGAGGCTATTTTTAGTATAGCATCGGAGTTGGCAACAGATGTGCCACCAAATTTCAAAACCAGCATTATGAATGGTTTTAAGATTAAAATTGATTAAACGAAAATGCTTGAATAAGGCTGAAAAAGCCAGATAGCAGGTACAGAGTGGACGATATGTGCATTAAACCCCCAGAGGGGTAATAATGATTGAGCATGTAGAACCAAAGCCAAACGCTGTACTTACACCAATAGACATAGCTATCTTTTTCTTCATAGAAGTTGTTGTCTTGGGTGATATTGTTTTTTTGCTTTTCATGACTTTGATGGTTCAATATTGGGACTATTTAGTTCTGAAGCAAGAATTTGTTTGCTTTTTTATGAAATCAATGCTAAAACTATTGTAAAGCAGTGTAAAACGGAACAGAATAAGCTACCATGCTTGTTTACAATTTTAACTAACTTTGCAAATTCTGTTAACATTAAAATTAAGTTGGCAGGTGTTGAATTATATAAAAACAGGCACAGAGCCAATGTGGCTGCTGCCTTAGCATAATTATTTTGGAGTCAACAAAAGAAATAAAAAAAGCTTCCATACATACCGTGCCGAAAGACGGCAGCGAACTACCATTGATGGAAGCGTTTTATACCATACAGGGTGAGGGTGGCAATACAGGTGTTGCCGCTTATTTTATTCGTTTAGGCGGTTGCGACGTTGGTTGCCACTGGTGTGATGTAAAAGAATCATGGGATGCAGAGGAGCACCCTTTAACGCGTATCGAAGAAATAGTGCAGATGGCAGATCAGTACCCAGGTAAAACGGTTGTGATAACTGGTGGTGAACCTTTGCTGTACAACCTTAGTCCATTAACAGAGCTGTTACAGGAGCGCGGTATCAGGACGTTGGTAGAAACTTCAGGAGCATATCCTTTAAGTGGCCGTTGGGATTGGGTGTGCCTTTCGCCGAAGAAGTTTAAAGCACCTGATGCTTCAGTGTATCCGTATGCGCATGAGTTAAAAATCATTATTTTTAACAAGAGCGATTTTGCCTGGGCTGAAGAACATGCCAGTAAGGTTGGGGAGCATACAAAGCTTTACCTGCAACCGGAGTGGAGCAAGGCCAGCCAAATAACACCACTTATAGTTGAGTACGTTAAAAATAACCCTAAATGGCGTGTGTCTTTGCAGACTCACAAGTACATGGATATTCCATAACACTGATTATGTATACAAAATTATTCTATGCTTTACTGCTGACCTGCCTTACATCTTATACCAGTTTATCCCAATCTAAAGCCTTAAGCACCAACTCCAGGAAGGCAGAAAGTTTGTATTATAAGGCTGAGGAATATGTTAAAGCCCGTGATTTTGACCGTGCCTTAAATACCTTGGCAGATGCGGTAGAGAAAGACCCGAACTTTGGAGAAGCCTATCTGAAAGCGGCTCACCTGAATAGAATGATGGGGCGTAAGGCTGCTACTTATGAAAACCTGCAGAAAGGCCTCTCGCTGTTGCCCTATAGCCCAGCTTACGTAAACAGCTATTTCGATTTGGCGGACCTCTATTTTGAAAGAGGTGAATATAGTAAAGCCAGAGAGAATTTTGAAGCTTTCCTGAAATCTAAGACTAAGAATGCCCGGTTGGTTGATTTTGCCAGGCAGCAGCTTAAAACGATTGAGTTTGCCCAGGAAGCTATGCAACACCCGGTAGATTTTAGTCCTGTACGGATGCCTGACGCAATTAATAAGTTTGGCTTGCAGTATTTCCCTTCCACTACAGCTGATCAGCGCCAGTTTATTTATACTGCCCGTGCAGGCACCAGACCAGAGCAGGACGAAAACATTTATGTAAGCCAATGGCAGGAGGGTGAGTGGCAGCTACCTGTCTCTATTTCAGAAGCAATAAACTCAGCGGCAAATGAAGGGGCTGCTACTATTTCCGGTGATGGTAAAACATTGGTGTTTACCTCCTGTAACAGAGCAGATACCCAAGGCGATTGCGATCTCTATATCTCATTTAGAACAGGTAATGAGTGGAGTGTTCCTAAAAATATGGGGGTAACAGTTAATTCTACTGCTTGGGAGTCACAGCCAAGCCTTTCAGCAGATGGACGAACGTTATATTTTACCTCTACACGTGCCGGAGGGGTAGGCAAGGAAGATATATGGGTTACTTATCGGAATGACGATAGCTCATGGCTTCAACCTGTAAATTTAGGAGAATCCATCAACTCTAAAGGTCGTGATATGGCCCCTTTTATACATGTAAGTGGCAATACGCTGTACTTTGTAAGTGATGGCCATCAGGGCTTAGGCGGCCTTGATGTTTTTATGTCTTCCCTGGTAAAAGGAAAGCATTGGGAAGATCCAAAAAATATGGGCTACCCGCTGAACACACATGCTGACGAAGGTTCTCTTTTTATCACGCCGGATAATAGAACAGGATACTACTCACGACAGGAGGTAACAGATGCCGGGGCAGCCACTATACAACTCTATAGCTTTGATGTGCCGGTTGTTTGGAAGAGCAAAAGTAACAGCACTTATGCGCAGGGGCGGGTTTTTGATGCGGATACTAAAAAGCCGCTGGAGGCAGTCGTGCAGCTTTACGATGTAACAGTTGATTCGCTGCTGCAACAGGTAAAGTCCGACAGAATATCAGGAGAATATACCGTTGTGCTAACTGAGGGGAAACAATACGCTTTATATGTAAGTGCTCCAAAACATTTAACCAACAGCCTTAGCTTTGACTATACATCCAATAAAGCCTTAACACCTGTTGCACTTGATGTTTACCTGAAACCTATTAAATCTGGTGCTGCTGTTGTACTGAGCAACCTGTTTTTTGACACCGGAAAATATGAACTTGGCAGGAACTCTAAAACTGAGTTAGACAAAGTGATTACTTTCCTGCGACAGAACAAGGAAGTAAAGATTGAAATATCAGGACATACCGATGATGTTGGGTCAGGCAGAGATAATCAGGTATTATCAGAAAGAAGGGCAAAGTCTGTAGCTGACTATATCACCAGCAACGGTATTGGCAATGAGCGCATCCGGTCCAAAGGGTACGGAGAAAGCAAGCCTGTCCAGCCTAATACTTCTGAAGAGAAGCGTAGCCAGAACCGACGAATTGAAATGCAGGTGCTTTAGTTGATAAAGCGAAAGGATGGGATTTGCTTATATTGATAATATTATCATAAATACATAAATAACAGAAGGGCCAGCTATTGCAAATATAGCTGGCCCTTCTGTTATAGGTAAGAAGCAAGTTGACCCGTATCTGTGTCTTCCTTGCTTCTTATATCTTTTAAAAACTATCTTTTCTCAATAGAAACGTAATCACGTTCTTTCTCACCAACATAAATCTGACGCGGACGACCAATAGGCTCCTTGTTCTCACGAAGTTCTTTCCACTGTGCAATCCAGCCTGGCATACGGCCAAGGGCAAACATAACAGTAAACATGTTTGTAGGAATGCCTAGAGCTTGGTAAATGATGCCTGAATAGAAGTCTACGTTAGGGTAAAGCTTACGATCTACAAAGTAAGGATCCGTAAGTGCTGCCTCTTCCAGTTCTTTTGCGATGTCCAGGATCGGATCTTTAATGCCTAGGGCAGAAAGTACATCATCAGCAGATTTTTTAATAATTTTAGCACGTGGGTCAAAGTTTTTGTACACACGGTGACCGAAGCCCATCAAACGGAACGGATCATTTTTGTCTTTAGCTTTTGCTATGAACTTCTTAGAGTCTCCACCGTCAGCTTTAATTTCCTCCAGCATTTCGATTACAGCCTGGTTAGCACCTCCGTGCAGGGGACCCCAAAGTGCACTGATGCCAGCAGACACAGAAGAGTACAGGCTGGCGTTAGCAGAACCCACAAGGCGTACTGTAGAAGTAGAGCAGTTTTGCTCGTGGTCAGCGTGCAGAATAAGCAGCTTATTCAGGGCATCTATAACAATCGGATTTACCTCATAAGTCTCAGTAGGATATGCAAACATCATGTGCATGAAGTTTGAGCAGTAATCCAGGCTGTTCTTTGGATAAATTACCGGGTGTCCGATAGAGTTTTTATAAGACCAGGCCGCTATGGTTGAAATTTTAGCCAATAAACGGACAATAGTCAGGTCAACTTCGTCTTTTGTCTGGTTAGGGTTAAGCGACTCAGGGTAGAACGCTGTAAGAGAACTAACAAGAGCTGAAAGGATACCCATTGGGTGTGCAGTATATGGAAAGCCATCCAGAATTTTGCGCATATCTTCGTTAACCAAAGTATGTCTTTTAATCCTGTTGCTGAAATCTTCCAGTTCCTGAGCTGTAGGAAGAGAACCGTAAATCAGCAGGTAAGCAACTTCTATAAAACTGGACTTTTCTGCAAGTTGCTCTATAGGATAACCTCTGTAACGAAGGATTCCCTCTTCTCCATCCAGGAAAGTGATGGCGCTTTGAGTAGCTCCTGTATTTTTGTAGCCAGGATCCAGAGTAACAAAGCCGGATTCTGATCGCAATTTGGATATATCAATAGCTTTTTCATCTTCGGTTCCTACAACAAGAGGCATCTTGTAGGACTTACCGTCTAAATTAATTTCAGCGAAATCTGACATGTGTATATGGGTTTATGTCCGTTTTGTGTCAATTACCGGAAGCGAATTTATGCAAAAATGTCTATAAATGAAATCTAAGGAAGATCTTATATTGTGATGAAGCAATGTTAATTTTGTCGCCACATAAGATTATATGTATAAACGTTAATTAGGTTAAAAGTTTTTGGTAAGTATTGTCCAGGTACAAAAAAACATTATTGTTTATCTTCTTTATAAGAGCGGAGGCTTTAAACAACAGACTTTACAAAGTAAATGAAATAAAAATATTATTATCTTTGTGTGCTATCACTTGTTAGTTTTTGCAGTATATGCTGATTTTTAAAAGAGACTGAACAATAAAAAACACACAAGAAAAGTTTAGTAAAGCTCTTATAGCATTTGATGTTTTAATGCGAGCAAAGCTTTGGCTTGTAAAAAACACTTCTGTTTTCTTTATTTACCATTGATATGCCTACTGTAGGAGCTGAGGTAGATACTAATCATAACATAACCTGATGCAAGATAAACCTCTTTTGAAAGCAATATCAAAGAACTAATTCTGTTTAAAGCCAGAGCAGGGGTTTATAATATTATTCTTATAAGGGGTTAGCTTTAAGGTGCTAATCGCTTTGTTAATACAACTATATGAAGTTTGTCTTTTTCTTACTGATACTCTTGCTCCAAGCTGGATCAGCATTTTGTGTATCTGGTACTGATAGCTTGCTCAATGAGCTTAGCCACACGATTGAAAATAAAGAAGTATATATCAAACAAAAGAAAGAGAGAATAAAGAAGCTCAAATCGGAGCTTAAAGAAGAAGTTTCTCCTGAGCAGCAGTTTGATGTATTTAATAAGCTCTATTACGAGTATCAATCCTTTAAATATGATTCAGCATTTACGTATGCCCAAAACCTTCAGGTGAAAGCGAGGCAACTGAACGATCCCAATAAAATAACTTATGCCAAGTTAAAACTAAGCTTCATCCTGCTGTCCTCCGGAATGTTCAAAGAGACATTGGACTCGTTAAACACTATAAATCTGGGGCAGGTGCCGGATAGTTTAAGGATAGACTATTACGCTTTAAAAGCACGTGCTTACTACGACCTTGCCAATTATAACATGGACATATATTATGCTGACATGTACATAGAAAGAGGCAACAGGTTTCTGGACTCAGCCATTGCGCTTAGTGAAAGAAATACCTTACAGTTCCTCTCCTTAAGAGGATTGCGGAACATGAAAACTAAGAATTATAAGAATGCAGCAAATGATTTTCAACTGATTCTGGATAAACTCAACCCTTCTTATCATCAATATGCTATTGCGGCTGCTTCTCTCGGTATCATTTACAAAGAAACAGGAGAGACAGACAAAGCTATTGATTTTATGGCGAGAGCATCCATTGCAGATATCAAATCATCTACCAGGGAAACTGTTGCATTAATGTACCTGGCAGAACTACTTTACAACAATGGAGATGAATCCAGGGCTTATACCTATATAAAAGAGGCTCTCGAAGATGCTACCTTTTATGGTGCAAGGCAGCGGCAAATTCAGGTAGCTGCTATTCTTCCCATTATTGAAGGTGAAAGGCTGACCACAGTGGAGGGGCAAAGGAAGCGCCTGTTCTTGTATGCTACTGCTGTTACTATTCTGTCGGTATTGGTAGTTGCTTTTGCTATAATCATATTCAGGCAGGTTAAACAACTGAAACAGGCGAAAAGAACAATTACGGAGGCTAATAATAACCTGCAGGAGATTAATGATCATTTAATTGAAGCTAACCTGATAAAGGAAGAATATATAGGCTACTCTTTCCATGTTTATTCTGAGTACATCGACAAGATGGAAAAGTTTAAAAAGTCACTGGATAAGAAGTTAATGACTAAGAAATATGATGAGATAAATCATGTTATGAAGTCCATTAATGTAAAGAAAGAACGCGAAGCTTTATACCTGAGCTTTGATAAAATATTCGTTAAACTATTTCCTAACTTCGTTACGGCTTTCAATTCTTATTTTAACGAAGAAGACAAGATCATACTGAAAGACAAAGACACCTTAAATATTGAACTAAGAATTTTTGCGCTTATTCGTATCGGGATACATGATCATGAGCAGATAGCAAGAATTCTGGAGTATTCTGTTAATACAATTTACACCTATAAGACAAGAGTAAAGAACAGGTCAATACTTCCTAATGAGGAGTTCGAAAAGAAGATAATGGAAATCAAAGCTTTTTAGTTTCCATAACACTAGCTGATTTATAAAAGTATGCCATTCATGTTCTAGCGTCTCAGATCATTTTATTACTAGCCAACTAGTCCTGCTCTTTCCCCGATTTACAGCATACTTCAATGTTAAGATTGACCTCTTGCAGCAATGGCAGCTATCATATTGCTACAGTGCTACGGTTGCTTCTGGTCTATATGTATCAGGTATTATTTCTGCTTCTCATAAGTGATTTTGATTGCACCATTCGAACATTATTTAAGAGAGAGACAATAACAGCAAGAGTGGTAGCACCTACAGCTGCCCTGTGTTTGTCCTGTTTTTAATCATTTATACCCTCATATTTTGGTTATATTTCTTTATGCTGTAATATGTAATAACTAGCTTATTATTAAGTATTTATTAGTGTATATGGCTTATTATTTTCTATACTTGACATGTATTTATTGCTGTTGCTTACTAACACCCGTTCATTTGTAATGCAATGGTTAGTTAGTATCTGATGAATAAACTGTTTTTGTTTATATGACTTCAAAAAGTTTTGAGACCCTACGTTGGCTGAGCGCTTAATCGTGTTCAGCAGAATTTACTGGTTAGTTTATAGTGTTAGTTATAGTTCAAAACCCCACTCACTTCAGCGCTTTAAGTGAGGGTATTTATAGAAATTAAATATTCACTCTAATTCATTTATCATGAAGAGAATTGTATTTCAATGGCTACAGCGGATAACTCCCTGTTCGTATTATCTTTCAGGAAAGGTGCTTCCTCCTGCCAAAAGATATACCAGCCTTTTTTCTCTGCTATTTGTTTTCCTGCTTCTGTCTGTGCCGGTGCTGGCACAAAATAGTCCTACTGTACGAGGTGTAGTTACAGACGAAAATGGCGAGGGGCTTCCTGGGGTGACCGTGCAGCTAAAAGGCACCACCATTGGTACAGCAACAAGCATAGACGGAAGCTATACTATTCCTGTTTCTCAGGAGGGAGGCACTCTTATTTTCTCGTTTATAGGTTATCAGACACAGGAAGTACCTGTAAACGGACGCTCAACAATTAATACACAACTTTTAACTGATGCCAAAGCTTTGGAAGAAGTGGTGGTAGTAGGTTATGGTACCCAGAAGAGGAGTGATTTAACAGGTTCTGTCGTGGCAGTATCTGAAAAGGATTTTCAGAAAGGACAGGTTACTACTCCTGAGCAACTGATAATGGGTAAAGTGTCTGGTGTTCAGATTACGTCTAATGGTGGCGCACCGGGTTCTGGTAGTTCAATTCGCATTCGTGGGGGGGCTTCTTTAGATGCCAGTAACGATCCGCTTATTGTAATTGATGGTGTGCCAGTAGATAACAACGAAATTTCAGGTGCTCCAAATCCGCTAACGCTCATTAACCCGAACGATATTGAGTCTTTTAATGTGCTCAAAGACGCATCTGCTACGGCTATATATGGTTCCCGTGCGTCTAACGGTGTCATCATCATCACTACTAAAAAGGGAAAGGCAGGAGAGAAGCTGCGTGTAAACTTTAATACCATAGCCTCTCTGTCTAAAGTAAAGAAAACAATTGATGTTCTTTCGGCAGATGAGTTTCGTCAGGTAGTGAATGATAACAGGGGCAATGGCGACAATGCCAACTTATTAGGTGACGCTAATACTGACTGGCAGGACCTGATTTTTCAGGATGCTTTTACGACAGATAATAACCTGTCTGTGAGCGGTGCTTATAAATCTTTGCCTTATCGCGTTTCTGTTGGTTATTTGAACCAGGAGGGGATTCTGAAAACTTCTAAATTGGAAAGAAGTTCTGCAGCTTTAAGCCTTAATCCAACTTTTTTGGACGATCACCTGAAAGTAAATCTAAATGTAAAAGGTTCTCTTTCGAATAGCCGTTATGCAGACCAAGGTGCTATTGGTGCAGCGGTGGTGTTTGACCCGACTCAACCAGCTCGTGTTGAGGAAAATAGCTTTGGTAATTACTTTGAATGGACGGAGCCAAATGGTACTCCTAGTACGCTGGCACCTCGTAACCCGCTGAGCATGCTGGAGCAGCGCAACGACAAAGGTCGAGTAAAAAGAAGCATAGGAAACATTCAGCTAGACTACAAGTTTCATTTCCTGCCTGAGCTGCGAGCTAACTTAAACTTAGGGTATGATGTTTCTGAAGGAGAAGGCTCCACCACCTTGCCTGTAACCGCAGCCTCTGTTTATAACCAGGGCGGTAGCTATACAGAATACGAGCAGACAAATAGTAACAAGTTGCTGGACTTCTACTTTAACTATGCAAAGGAACTTTCAGGTATTGATAGCCGGATTGATGTTACGGCAGGTTACTCTTACCAGAATTTCCTTATTAAAAACCCTTCTTTTCCGGTGCTGACGGCAAGTGGAGACGTTTATACGCCGGCCGCACCATATCCTACTCAGAATGAGAACACGTTGATTGGTGTGTTCGGAAGGATAAACTACTCCTTTAAGAACCGGTATTTGTTAACTGCTAATATCCGTAGAGACGGCTCTTCCAGGTTTAGTCCCAACAACAAATGGGGTACTTTTCCTTCATTGGCTTTAGCCTGGAACATCAGTCAGGAGGAGTTCCTTAAAAACGTAAATGTGTTATCGGAGCTTAAGCTGAGAGCTGGTTATGGTGTAACTGGTCAGCAGGATATCGGGGATTATTACCCTTACCTGGCGCGCTATACTTATAGTACCAATACAGCAATGTACCCATTCGGAGATCAGTACTACCTGACGCTGCGCCCTGCCGGGTATGATGAAAACATCAAATGGGAGGAAACGGAACAGTTTAATATTGGCTTAGACTATGGTTTCCTGAACGGTAAAATTAACGGTAGTATAGATTATTATTTTAAGAAAACGAAGGATCTGTTGTCTTTTATTACTCCTGCTGCCGGAACAAACCTGACAAACGGAATTAACACGAATGTCGGTGATTTAGAGTCAAAAGGTTTGGAAGTAGCCATAAACTACAGAGCTTTTGAGACAGAAAATTTTAGCTGGAATGTAGGTGTAAATGGTACTTATAACGATGTTACCATTACAAGATTGAGCAACGTGGATGATCCTGATGTGCCAGGTACACTGAAAGGAGGTATTTCCGGAGGAACAGGTACCACAGTGCAAATACATTCTGTAGGTTACACACCTTTTAGTTATTATGTATATAAGCAGGTGTATGATGAGAATAATAACCCTATCGAGGGTTTGTATGAGGATTTGAATGAAGATGGTGTGATAAACGAACAGGATTTGTATCGTTATAAGTCTCCTCAGGCAAACGTTTACTTAGGTTTCAACTCTGATATGGCTTACAAAAACTGGAGCCTTTCATTTGTGCTGCGAGCCAACCTGGGAAATTATGTTTACAATAACATCTATTCCAACAATGGCACTTACCGGAACATCTCCAACGGCACTTATCTGAGTAACATGTCGACAAATGTACTGGAGACTAACTTCCAAGACCCACAGTATTTGTCAGACTACTATGTAGAAAATGCCTCTTTCCTTCGCATGGACAACCTGAACCTGGGTTACGATTTTGGAATGATAAGAGACAAAGCAAACCTGCGCCTGACAGCGAGTGTACAGAATGTGTTTGTGATTACAAAATACTCTGGACTTGATCCTGAAATTGGGGGAGGTATAGATAATAACTTCTATCCAAGACCACGTGTGTTCTCATTGGGTGCAAATGTTAGCTTTTAAGTTAATCTCTAAGAAGAAAAGAAAATGAATTACATAAAGAAAATGCTTTTTACAGGAGCAATAGCTATGTCTGTTGCCTCTTGTACTGATGACCTGGACTTGGCACCAAAGTATGAGATTACTTCTGCAACAGTGTACCAGGATTTTAGCAACTATAAATCCATTCTGGCCAAAATTTATGCTGGGTATGCCTTAACAGGCCAGTCGGGCCCCGATGGCTCACCAGATGTAAGCGGGTTTGATGAAGGGAAATCTAATTATATCAGAGCTTACTGGTCTTTACAGGAACTGCCTACTGATGAGGCTGTTATTGCCTGGAACGATGGCACACTGTTCGACTTGCACGACATGGACTGGTCATCGAGTAACGAGTACATCCGCATGATATATGACAGGATTTATTTCCAGATTGCCCTTTGCAACGAATTTCTGCGCAATACCACAGATGCAAAGTTAAGTGAGAATGGCATTACAGGAGCGAATCTGGAAGAAGCGAAGACATTCAGGGCAGAAGTTCGTTTTCTGCGTGCCATGAGCTATTGGCATGCACTGGATTTGTTTGGTAACGTGCCTTTCGTAACAGAAGAGGATGCAGTAGGAGCCTTTTTCCCGGAGCAAATCAACAGAAGCGACTTATTTAATTACGTAGAGTCGGAGTTGCTGGCAGTTGAGCCTGAGTTGGTAGAAGCGAGGCAGAATGAATATGCCCGTGCCGATAAAGCTGCCGCATGGACTGTGCTTACAAAACTGTATTTGAATGCTGAGGTTTATACCGGGCAAAACAGATATACAGATGCTGTAACCTACAGCAAGAAAGTAATAGACGCTGGCTATTCTTTAGTGCCAAACTATCAGGACCTTTTCCTGGCAGATAACCATACAGCACGCCAGGAGGTTATTTTGCCAGTTGCTTTTGATGGGCAAAATACGCGTACATGGGGCGGTACAACCTTCCTGATTCATGGTGCAGTGGGTGGTAGCATGAACCCAAGTGAATTTGGCATTAACAGTGGTTGGGCTGGTCTTCGCACCACAAAAGAGTTTATTGGTCTTTTCCAGAATACTGATATAGACGAACGAGCTATGTTCTACACTGAAGGACAAAGCCTTGAGATAAACAACATATCTACCTTTACCCAAGGATATGCCATAACTAAGTTTAAGAATATAACCGCTGCTGGTGAAGCAGGTTCAGACCAATCTGGTGACTTTCCTGATACAGACTTTCCTATGTTCCGGCTGGCTGATGTGTACTTGATGTATGCAGAAGCTGTACTGAGAGGTGGAGCCGGAGGAGACAGAAGCACAGCCTTAAGCTATGTTAACCTGCTACGTGAACGCGCCTATGGCAGTACAGCCGGTAACATTTCAGGCAGCCAGTTAACTCTGGACTTCATTCTGAACGAAAGGGGCAGAGAGCTTTACTGGGAAGGGCACCGACGCATGGATCTGATCCGCTTTAATGAGTTTACTTCTGGCGACTATACATGGGCCTGGAAAGGTGGTGTGCAGGAAGGTAGAGAAGTAGAGGGCTTCAGAACATTGTACCCATTACCAACTTCAGATTTATCAGCAAATCCTAACCTGGACCAAAATAATGGATATTAATAGTTTCATCAGTAGAGAAGCTGTTGTTACACAGTCATCATCTCTGGTGGTCACATTCATAACAAAATTGCATATGAAAATCTGGCTAAAACAAATACTTATTCTATGTGTCTGCTCGCTGGCTTTATTCTCTTGCGAGAAAGATGAGGACAGAGTGTACCTGAATGTTGGTGCATCACCAGAACTAACTGCATCGGCATCAGAGGTAGTGCTTAACAGCGAAGAAGAGGCAGAAGATGCCGTTACCTTTACCTGGACAGCACCTGCATATGGTTTCAAAGCTGCTGTTGATTACTCGTTGCAGTTTGCTGTTCAAAGCACTGACTTTGCAAACCCGGTGGAGCTTTCTGTTGGTGAAGGCAGAGAGAGTACATTAACAGTTCAGCGCTTAAACACGGTAGCTAACCAGTTAGGCTTAACCGCTGGTACTGCAGCAGAGATAGAAGTACGCGTAGAATCTAACGTTGCTTCTACAGTTGAGCCACTTTACTCCAGCCCCATCACCCTTACGGTTACACCATACTTTGCTATCATAGAATATCCGTCTTTGTTCGTGCCTGGCAGCTACCAGGGCTGGGATCCTGCAACAGCCGGAACAGTAGCTTCTGTAAATGATGACCAGGTGTACGAAGGGTATTTCTATTTCCCTGATGCTGTTAACGAATTTAAAATTACACCTGAGGCATCCTGGGATGTAGCCTATGGCGACGTCGGTAACGGAACATCTGGGGAAATAGTAGAAGGAGGCGAATCTAACTTGAAAGTTAATGATGCCGGGTACTACCTGCTACAGGTTGATCTGAATGAAAACACGTGGTCTGCTACTAATACTACCTGGGGTGTAACAGGAGATGCCACTGCTGGCGGTTGGGATGCAGCTGACCAAAACCTGGTTTATGATCCTGCTACCGGAGTATGGTCGGCAACACTTGAGTTGTCAGCCGGAGAGCTTAAGTTCAGAGCAAACAATGACTGGGCTATAGCCTACGGTGACGTTAATGAGGATTTGTTACTGGATACTGAGGAAGATAATAATATTTCTGTTTCTGAAGCAGGAACATACGAAGTTACCTTAGACTTAAGTGTACCAGGCAACTATAGATATAGCCTGAGAAGGCTCTAACTATTAGAGGTAGTTAGTAAAGCACCTAGAGCAGATGCTTTGCTAACTGCCTTTTGCTTATATCAGCCCGGTTCATCTTGGGCCGGGTTGATATTAAAATTACCTAACCAATCACACCTAATTAAATACTAGCAGATAAAAATGAAAATACCCTTTAAACCACTACTAGTCTTTCTAAGTCTTTCAGTGTGTAGCTTTTCTGTACAGGCACAGTCTGGGCCTGTGAAGCCTGTCGGAAAAGTAAATGCTGTGAACATTAACGGACAGAATGTAAACATTACTACCGATGAGAATGCCCACATTGCTATTTCTGTTTATAGCCCGAACATTGTTCAGGTGCGCATGGATAAAAAGCCGCTGCCGGAGAATTTCTCTTATGCCGTTGTAGGTGAGCCGCAACAGACAAAAGTGAACATAACTCAGGACAATAACCAGGTTACCATTATCACGGACTCTCTTCAGGCAAGAATACAGAAGAACCCTTACTCCATTGCCTTTTATACACGTGATGGTAAAGTTATCAACCAGGATGAAAGCGGCCTCACTACTTCGTGGATAGGAGAAGAGGTAACGACCTATAAGCACATGCAGGAAGGCGAGCGTTTTATAGGCTTGGGTGAGAAAACAGGTGCCCTAGACAGAAGAGGTAGTGCGTATACTAACTGGAATTCAGATACTTTTGGCTATCGTGTTGATCAGGATCCTATATACTCAACTATTCCTTTTTATATTGGGATTCACAGTGGCCTTAACTACGGTATCTTTCTAGATAATACTTACCAGAGCGATTTTAACTTTGGAGCCAGCAACAAGCGTTTTTCTTCTTTTGGGGCGCATGGCGGTGAAATGGATTACTATTTTATCTACCACACTAATGTTGCTGATATTATTACATCTTATACTGCTCTTACAGGCCGTATGAACATGCCTCCGTTATGGAGCTTAGGCTATCAGCAGAACCGCTACTCTTATTACCCTGAAACGGAGGTGCTGCGCATTGCCCACACGCTTCGTGAAAAAAAAATACCTGCTGATGGCATAACACTGGATATCCACTATATGGATGCCTACAAACTGTTTACCTGGGATAAGAATCGCTTCGGAGATCCTAAGAAAATGACAGACGAGTTAAATAAGCTTGGCTTTAAGACTACGGTTATTGTAGATCCGGGTATTAAAGAAGAAGAGGGTTACGGTGCTTATGAAAGAGGTAAGCAAAGCGACATTTTCCTAAAGTATGTGGATGGCGAATATTATACAGGGCAGGTTTGGCCAGGCTGGACGCACTTTCCTGACTTTACAAGCGAAAAAGGACGTAGCTGGTGGAGAAATGAAATTAAAACTTACGTGAACGATGGTGTGTCTGGTATCTGGAACGACATGAACGAGATTGCCACCTGGGGAAACAAGATGCCCAACAATGTGTTGTTTGATTATGACGGACATCTAACCACCAACAAAGAAGGTCATAACGTGTACGGCATGCAGATGGCCCGGTCCAGTTACGAAGGCTACCGCCAGACAGCTAACAATAAACGGCCATTTATGCTGACTCGTGCAGGTTACGCTGGTTTACAACGGTACACCGCCATCTGGACCGGAGACAACAGGTCAGAAGATGACCACATGCTGCTGGGCGTGCGCCTGCTGAACAGTCTTGGAGTTAGCGGTGTAGCCTTTACTGGTATGGACATTGGTGGTTTTACAGGAAACCCAACTATCGGCTTGTTTGCTCGCTGGATGCAGATTGGTGCTTTTACGCCTTACTTCCGAAACCACGCTGCTGTTAATACTAAATCATCTGAGCCATGGACTTATGGGGAAGAAGTGCTGGAAATCTCCAGAAACTTTGTAAACCTGCGCTACAGACTATTGCCTTACCTATATTCTACTTTCTACGAGGCAACACAGACTGGCCACCCGGTAATGCGTACGCTGGCGATTGATTATACACACGAACCGCAGGTATATGCGGGGCAGTATCAGAACCAGTACCAGTTCGGGGAGGCGCTGATGGTAGCACCGTTCACCAGCCAGGAAAGCTTTGGTGAAGTTTACTTCCCGAAAGGCAGCCGATGGTATAACTTATACACTGGAGAAGTGACCAACGGTAACCAGGAGAAGATTATTCAGTTAGAATATAATAAACTGCCGGTATTTGTGAAAGAGAGCAGCATTATTCCAATGCAATCACTGGTGCAGTCTACTGCTGAGCAGCCTACTGATACGCTTACAATACATGTGTACCAGGGAAATATAGCCAACTCTTTTGTTTACTATGAAGATGATGGCGAAAGCTATGACTACGAGAAAGGCGACTTCTATAAGCGTAGCATCAATTACGACCCAAGAAGAAAGACTATTACTTTCGATAAAGCAGAAGGTGATTTTAAGTCTAAATTCAATAATGTTAAACTGGTACTGCATGGGTTTGGCAACACTTCCAGAGTGAAGGTAGACGGCAAAAACACAGCACTGAAAGATGACTTTATTTCTCACCTTACCCCGATTACCCGTTTCGATCCGCAAGGTGTCTCTAACCCGGTAGAAGGCTATAAAGTGAAGAGTGTTGTTCTGAAGAACAATAATGATAGGTTCTCTGTCAGTTTCTAAATAAATAAAGCATAAGCATTCATAGGGTTCATAAAAGCCCTGTGGGTGCTTATGCTTTTTCAGGCATACCACATAGAATTAGACGGACAAGAATAGGAAGTGGTAATTGCATCGAAACTTAAATGAACATCATTAGCTGAAACTTATTTTATGATAATGAATAAAAGGTATAGCATGCCACTTTTTATGTTACTAACACTGGTTTCTATGGCCTTTGCACCAGCTATACATCCTGATTATGATAATTATCCTCTCACAGATGCAAACCTGTGGCTGGAATATACACTTCAAAAAACAGTTTTTAAGCTATGGTCACCTGTGGCAGATGAGGTGGTAATAAACCTTTATAAGTATGGTAATGGCGACGAAAAGCCTTTTAAAAAGCATCAGCTTAAAAAGGAGAAGAATGGCTTATGGCAGCTTGCTGTTAAAGGCGATTTGCAGGGCCATTACTACACTTATCAGGTAAAACAAGGCGGTAAGTGGCTGGAGGAAACACCCGGTATTTATGCCACTGCTGTTGGTGTAAATGGAAAAAGGGCTATGGTGCTGGACCTGGCAACTACGAACCCTGAAAATTGGGAAAACGACAAAGACCCTGCTATTTCATCACCCAATGACGTTATACTTTATGAGCTGCATGTACGGGACCTATCAGTAAGCAAAAACAGTGGAAGCAGCAAACCTGGCAAGTTTTTGGGGCTGATAGATGAGGGCACCACGAATAGCGCAGGTCTGGCAACAGGTATTGATCACATAAAGGAGTTGGGCGTAACGCATGTGCATTTGCTTCCATCATTCGACCACCGGTCTATAGACGAAACTGCCCTGGATAAACCTGAATATAACTGGGGCTATGATCCGCAGAACTATAATGTGCCTGAAGGTTCTTATGCCACTGATCCTTACCATGCAGAAGTTCGAATTAAAGAGTTCAAGCAAATGGTAAAAGGCTTCCACAATAATGGTTTAGGTGTGATACTGGATGTGGTGTATAACCACACCGGCTTAACCGAAGGCTCAAACTTTAATCTGGAGGTACCCGGCTACTATTACAGGCAGAAAGAAGATGGTAGCTGGTCGGATGCCAGTGCCTGTGGAAACGAAACAGCCAGTGAACGTGCCATGATGCGCCGGTTTATGATTGAGTCCTGTAAGTTTTGGGCAAAGGAGTACCATTTGGATGGCTTCCGGTTCGACCTGATGGGTATTCATGACATTGAAACCATGAACCTACTGGCAAAGGAGCTGAAGAAAATTAACCCTGACATTATAGTGTATGGGGAGGGATGGACAGCAGGCGAAAGTCCTTTACCGGATAGCATCAGAGCATTGAAGACAAATACCACCAAACTAAAAGATGTAGCTGCATTCAGCGATGACATACGGGACGGGTTAAAAGGCTCTGTTTTTGAGGAAGAGTCAACAGGGTTTGTAAGTGGTGCCAAAGGCACGGAAGAGGCAGTAAAATTTGGCGTGGTTGGCAGTATAAACCATCCGCAGGTAAATGTCAAAAAGCTCGATTACTCTAAAAAGGCCTGGGCCAACGAACCATGGCAGTCGGTGTCATACGTGTCGTGCCACGACAACCAGACGCTATATGACAAGCTAAAGGTATCTAATAAGAAAGCCTCTGCAGAGCAACTTCAGAAGATGCACCAATTAGCCAATGCCGTAGTGCTTACCTCACAAGGAATCCCTTTTCTGCATGCAGGTGCAGAAATGTTACGCACGAAAAACGGAGAGCATAACAGCTATAACAAATCAGATGAAGTTAACCAGATAGACTGGAGCTGGAAAACACAGCATCAGGATGTATTCAACTATTACAAGGGATTAATTGCGCTTCGGAAAGCCCATCCTGCTTTTAGAATGCCTTCTGCTGACATGCTGAAGCAGCACCTGGAGTTTGTGGTCACAAAGCCGGGCCTTATTGGCTACATGCTTAAAGACCATGCAAACCAAGACAACTGGAAGAACATACTGGTTTACTATAACGCCAATACTTCGGCTGCTACTGTACCTGTAACAGGAGATTGGGCGATTGCCGTAGTAGGGCAGGATATCAGCCTGAATAGAAAAGAAAAAGTTAGTGGCAAAGTAGAAGTGCCTCCCGTTTCCATGCTTGTCTTATTTCAGAATTAAATCACTAATACTCATTTAGGGGGAGAGAAAGTACAATGTAAAGGCATTGGGGAAGATCTGTGCAAAAATCTATGAACAACTTGCAGTGGGCTCTTCTGTCTTCACTTTTTCTTTTGTCTCTTCCTGTAAACCTGTTATCAACGTTAAGTTTAAACTCATGAGAAAGATTAATTTTCTATATCTATTACTGTTGTCGGTCTATGTCTTTACCGGATGCAGTACCTCTAAAGAAGCAAGCAGTGAGCCTGCCAAAGCAAGTGCCTGGCCCCGGGGCATTACGTACGAAATCTTTGTGCAGTCCTTTTGTGACTCTGATAACGACGGCATCGGAGATATCAAAGGCATGACTTCAAAATTAGATTACATAAAAAACTTAGGTGTTGAAGCAGTATGGCTGATGCCAATGAGTCCGTCGCCGTCTTACCACAAATACGATGTAACAGACTACTATGGCGTACACCCTGATTATGGCACCAAGGAAGATTTTAAGGAGTTTGTGGCCGAAGCGCACAAGCGGAATATTAAGGTGGTGATAGACCTGGTACTGAACCACTCCAGCAGCGAGCATCCCTGGTTTAAAAGCGCCATGAGCGATAAAAACAGCCCTTACCGCGATTATTATGTTTGGGCCCATAAAGATGATCCGCAAACACAGAAAGCAGGGGAGATTATAGCAGGAGACTCAGACAACGTAAATCGCTGGCACCAAGTAGAAGGCAGCGATTACCTGTACTACGGCTACTTTTACGGTGGCATGCCAGACCTGAACTACGACAATCCAAAGCTACGGGAAGAGGTATTTAGCATTGGCCGGTATTGGTTAAATGAGTTTGACGTTGATGGGTTTAGATTGGATGCAGCCCGCCATATTTTCCCCGACGATAGACCGAAAGATAATCACCAGTGGTGGGTTGATTTTAAAAATGAAATGCAGAAAGCGAAAGAAGATGTGTACCTGGTAGGGGAGGTATGGGCTGATGCAGAAACAGTGGCTCCTTATATGAAGGGCCTGCACGCCCTGTTTAATTTTGACATGGGCTATGCCATCACAAATGTAGTTAACAAAGGGAAAGTAGATTCCCTTATTATCAACCACAAGAGAATCCGGGAGTTTTATGA
This sequence comes from Pontibacter silvestris, assembly GCF_020907275.1. Taxonomy (GTDB): domain Bacteria; phylum Bacteroidota; class Bacteroidia; order Cytophagales; family Hymenobacteraceae; genus Pontibacter; species Pontibacter silvestris. The sequence continues at coordinate 144,559 of NZ_JAJJWI010000005.1, forward strand.
AAGCGTTAACCCTGACTTTGTGGATGCCACTTTTCTGACAAACCACGACCAGAACCGCATCATGAGTGAGGTAAATGACAATGAGAATAAAGCAAAGATGGCAGCAGCCTTGCTTCTGACGTTGCCTGGTTCACCTTATTTATATTTTGGCGAAGAAATAGGTATGAAAGGCAAAAAGCCGGATGAGTTTATTCGGGAGCCTTTTATCTGGAATGCCAATGCCGAGGACGATTGTCGGGCAAATTGGGTTGAACCTAAGTTTAGCACAGCGCAGACTGTTACCCCAGCATCTCAGCAATCAGAGGATAAAAACTCCATGTTGAATCACTACAAAACCTTCATCCACTTAAGAAACAACAGCAAGGCCTTGACTTATGGCGATCTTCAACCTGTAGACGTAGGGAACGAAAAAGTGGCTGCTTTCCGAAGAGAATATCAGGAGGAGGCACTACTGGTGTTGCATAACCTTTCTGATAATGAGATAAGTGTTTCTGTTCCTGCTGACTTAACAGACTACAACACGGTATATTTCAAGAACAAAGATTCCAGCCAAAGTAAAAGTGAAGTAAAACTATCAGCCTTCAGTACTTTAATTTTGAGAAAGTAGTGTACAGTGTGCTATCTAATATGAAAGAGTTTTTCAACAATTCCAGCCTGATTATGGGCTGGAATTGTTATTTAACGTAAACGATGAATTGCTAAAGCTATGTTTACTTAGGTTATTAATAGATGCATTAAGGAAGAACTTAGCGTAAATGAGCAAGCTTGTCTTATTAAGTTGATGCTAATGGTATATGGCTTGTTAAAGCAGCTTCTAGTAAGGTAAGTTTACATAGCCTACTTCAGGAAAAACAGGCTTTCAACGGAAGCTCAATATAAATCATGCGTATTAGTGTACTGGATCAATCTCACATCCCGAAAGGTAAGACCGCCGGAGAAGCCATACAATATACTGTTGAACTGGCTAAGCTGGCTGATAAACTAGGCTTTCATCGTTTTTGGGTGTCGGAGCATCATAATATGGCTCCTGTGGCTGGCTCAACACCAGAAGTTCTGCTGGCTTATCTGGCAGGGCATACGAAACATATCAGGTTAGGATCCGGAGGTGTGATGCTGCCTCATTATAGTGCGTTAAAAGTAGCTGAGAACTTCCGGATGCTGGAAGCGCTTGCTCCAGGTAGGGTAGATCTTGGTGTGGGACGTGCTCCGGGCGGAGACCGTTTAACAGCAGGTCTATTGAACCCTAACAATACCTTTAATGAACAGGAGTTTATTGAGCAGCTATCAGACCTGCAAAACTACCTTAACAACTCTCATGAGCCAGGAAGTTTTCAGGCAAGAGTAACAGTTACCCCAGTTACTGCAGGTGTTCCGGAGTTATGGGTATTAAGTTCCAGCGGCCAAAGCGGGTTATTTGCCGCACACTTTGGCATGGCTTTCTCCTTTGCACATTTTATCAATCCAAATGGTGGGCCAGAGGCAGTTAAAAGGTATAAGGCAAGCTTTAAGCCATCTGAAAACCAACAGGAGCCACAGGCAAATGTAGCCGTCTTTACTTTTTGCTCTGAAGATAAAGAGAAGGTGAAACAAATACAGGCTGTTGCTGAGTATCGCTTTCTGCAGTTAGAAACACGCGGCAGGTTTGTCGCAGTCTCTTATGACGAGATAAAAGACACCACCTATTCCCCAGCAGAGTTGGAGCGGCTTAACCGTATCAGGCAGCGGTTTATAATAGGCACCCCGGAACAGGTAAAAGCTAAGTTTACGCAAATGGCGCAAGAGTATGATATTGATGAAGTTATGGCTGTTAATATTGCACCTGAACTGGAAGATCGTATTTCCTGCTACCGCTTACTGGCTAAGGCTTTTGAACTATCAGAAACTCAGGATTAGTGAAATTAAGTAATCTTGTTTATTTTCGCACGAGATTTAGGAGGATAACACACTGATATTGTAAAGACATAGCTTAAACGTTTGAGTGGATCAGCAAAGTGATGTAATCCTTCTGCTTAAATGCTGGTTATTGTGCTGCTTTATCTGAGAGGGGCATTTTATCATTATGTGAATTTTGTGCTTTAGCATGGCTAGTGCCTTAGTACCAGAAACTAAGCTTTAAATGTTTCGTTATTTGCCAATAACACTTTTGCGTATACATACTACTGAAGCAACCCGAGGCAAGAAAAGTCTAACCGATTGCCCTGCTGTTGCAATGCTTTTAATAAATATATAATTATGCTCGAATTTGATAAGCTATCGCTTAACATTCCTAACACCACTAAACCTCGGGTTGTCATTATTGGTGGAGGATTTGGAGGAATTAACCTCGCTAAGAAACTCTCTAATAAAGATTTCCAGGTGGTTATGTTCGATAAGCAAAACTACCACGGTTTCTGGCCGCTATTGTACCAAGTGGCTACAGCAGGCTTAGAGCCGGACTCTATTGCAGAACCTCTCAGAAAGATGTTTGGAAGTGATGATTATGAAGATTTCCACTTCCGTTTAGTGCGTGTAACAGGTGTAAACCCCGCTACTAAAACTGTATCAACACTGATTGGTGACCTGCCTTATGATTACCTTGTAATAGCTACGGGTACCAAGCCAAATTATTTTGGTAATGAGGAAATAAAGAAAAACTCTTTCCCTCTAAAACAAATTCCTGAAGCGTTAAACCTGCGTAGCCAGTTATTGCAGTGTTTTGAGCAGGCTAGCATGACCAAAGATCCGGAAACAAGACAAAGCCTGCTAAACTTTGTGATTGTTGGCGGTGGACCTACTGGTGTAGAACTAGCAGGGGCTTTGGCTGAAATGCGTAAATACATTCTTCCAACAGACTACCCTGGGCTGGATTTCACCAAAATGAATATCTACCTGGTAGAAGGTATGGATAGAGTGCTGCCGCCAATGGCACCAGAGTCTAGCGCCAAAACTTTAAAATACCTGGAGAAAATGGGTATTGTAGTTAAATTGCAGACATTGGTACAAAGCTACGACGGAAGCATAGCAACGTTTAAAAGCGGAGAGCAAATTAAAGCGCATACCCTAATATGGGCAGCCGGAGTAGCAGGTGCTTTAATCGACGGTATTCCGGAAGAAACCGTTGAGCGTGGACGTATTCTGGTGAATGAGTTTAGCCAGATTATAGGGTACCCAGATATCTTCGCAATTGGAGACATCGCCTACATGAAAACTGAGAAGTTCCCTAAAGGTCACCCGGGAGTTGCGCAGCCAGCCATTCAGCAAGGCCAGCACCTGGCTAAAAATTTAAAGCGTATTTTAACTAAAGAGCCTCTGAAGCCATTTGAGTATTTCGATAAAGGATCTTTGGCTATTATAGGGCGAAGCCGTGCCGTTGCCGACTTACCAGGAAATATGCACTTTGGTGGGTTCTTTGCGTGGATAATTTGGTTATTCGTACACATTATGTACTTGGTTGGTTTCCGTAATAAACTAGTCGTTATCAGCAACTGGCTATATCGTTTGTTTACTTATGAACGAGGTACACGCTTAATTATCCGGCCTTTTGTTAGAAAAGGAGATAGGGCAGGACGCAAGTTTATAAGGAGCTACGGAGAGGAGTAATAACTTTTACTACAGAAACAATAAGAGGGCAAGGGGTAGATAAATTCTACTTCTTGCCTTTTTTGTGAGTAAGCTTGATGGCTAGAGCCATAGTATTTGTTACACTATTGCCTGTTTACACTTTAAAACTATCTGTTGAGCATTGCTTCACTCTACATTACCTTATCCAAACTTTAAATCGGCAGCGGTAGAAAATAACTGTAAATGTTTATCCTGAATTAGGATTTCCTTCTCAAACTGAAATCCTAACTTTTCTAACAAACGGATAGAACTTATGTTCTCTTTTATAGCAGTAGCCAAAATAAGAGTATGAGATGCTTCTTTTCTTACATGAGCCAATACAGCTGTTGTTGCTTCGTAAGCATAGCCTTTGTTTCTGGATTGAGGTAAAAAACCAAAGCCAATATCATGATGCTCCAGATAATCACGTTTAATAAAAGTAACAATCCCCAGGGCCTTTTGCTCCCCTTTTAACCTTACCACCCAATATTGAGTACTGGCACTACCAACTATTTTTTTGATATATGCTTTCGCATCATCTTTAGAGTTTACATTTCTATTTCCAATAAACCGTATCCAATCCGGTAAGTTAACCAGTTCATAAATAAAGTCGATGTCATTAATATCTAATGGATTTAATAACAACCTGTCGGTGCTGAGTTTTTCTGCCATTGTAGTATTGTTATTACATCTATCGCATGTACAGGTGGAGCCTGCTGGCGAATAGCTATATATACCATAATAATATAAAGAAATATAGTGTAGGTTTCTCTACTGACTTGCTTTTAACGAAGAAATATTTAAACTTACTCTTACTGCAATCGTTTGCAGATGAAAGCAACATGTCAAACCGGTCTCAACATACTATTAAAGACATAGCAGTAGCGCTTGGCCTTTCCGCCTCCACTGTTTCCAGGGCTTTAAACGACCATCCGCATATAAGCCAGGAAACAAAGCAGCGGGTGAGAGAGGCTGTGGAAAAGCTGGACTACAGGCGCAACGCGCTTGCGGCGAACTTGCGTACCAGCAAGTCCAACATTATTGGGCTGATTGTGCCCAGAATTTCTATGTTCTTTTTGTCGTCTGTTATTACAGCTATTCAAAACAAGCTGCATGAGTTTGGCTATAATCTTATGGTTTGCCAATCCAACGATTCGCAGGTACTGGAGAAAGAACTGGTAAACGCAATGTATGCTTCCAGGGTAGATGGACTTATTGTATCTGCAACCTTATCTACCGAAGACTTCTCACACTTTGATATTTTTTCCCGGCGGAACATTCCCCTGGTCTTTTTTGACAGAATACCCAGAAATTATCCTGCACATAAAATACAAGGTGATGATTACCAAGGAGGGTATCAGACGACCTTACATCTGCTGGAACAGGGCTGTCGGCGTATTGCTTTTATCTGTGGGCCTTTAACTTCTAATCTGTATCAGGATCGTTATGCAGGATATCAAAATGCATTGAAGAAGTATGCGGTGGCGGTAGACGAGCAGATTATTTTTTTTCACGAACTCAGCAAAGGAAACGCTCTAAAAGATTGTGACATCTTGTTTGCGCAGGCACCTTACCCGGATGCAGTTTTTGCCTGCAACGACACATCTGCCATAGCAGTGGTGGAGCATGCGAAAGCAAAGCAAATCAAAGTTCCGGAAGTACTTAAAGTTGCAGGATATTCTAACGATCCCCGTACCCAGATTATAGACCCTGCTATTACCTCTGTAGAGCAGTTTCCTTTGGAGGTGGGCACACAGGCAGCAGCCTTAGTTATGGATCTTATTCAGCAGAAAACCATGCCTGGCAGAAACTTTATATCACTTACTACCCCGGTAGATTTGGTAAAGAGAACTTCTAGTGGCGCTTAAAATACGGCTAACGTTTGTTGTCTTTGTAAATAATAATTATGAAATTAAGGTCTTAAGATAACTCGTAAGATGAAATTCTTTTAAGGCATAGTAGATAATGCTTTTTTTTATACAGTAACTGCAAACGTTTGCAGAAAAAACCATTAAAACATATAAAAAACTATGAATTATGATGTACGTTATGCCGTAAGTCCGCAGGAGACAAAGGCAATGGACACAGAAGCTCTGAGAAAGAACTTCTTAATAGAAGAAGTATTCAAGGCTGATGAAATACAGCTGACATACACTCACTACGACCGTTACATTGCTGGCGGCACAATGCCAGTGCAAAAGTCAGTTACGCTGGAGTCTATAGACCCGCTCAAAGCTTCTTATTTTCTGGAAAGGAGAGAGATGGGTATTATTAATATTGGTGGCACAGGTACTATCGTGGCTGACGGAACAGCATACGAGCTGCAAAATAAGGAGGCTTTATACTTAGGTAAAGGCACAAAAGAAGTTGTCTTCTCCAGCGCAGATGCACAGAACCCGGCTAAGTTTTACATTAACTCTGCTCCTGCCCATCATGCTTATCCTTGTAAAAAAGTAACCCGAAACGAAGCAGAAGTAGTAGAGCTAGGTAGTCTGGAGACAGCTAATGCCAGAACAATTACAAAGCTGTTGATAGCCGGAGTGATAGAAACCTGTCAGTTACAAATGGGCATGACGGAGCTTAAGACCGGAAGCGTATGGAACACCATGCCTGCACACTCACACGACCGTCGCATGGAAGTGTACCTTTATTTTGATGTGCCGGAAGGGCAGTCGGTATCACATTTCATGGGTGAGCCTACCGAAACACGCCACATCTGGATGCAGAACGAACAAGCTGTTATTTCTCCTCCCTGGTCTATTCATGCGGGCTCTGGTACATCTAATTATACCTTTATCTGGGGTATGGCCGGGGAGAACCTCGACTATGGCGACATGGATATAAGAAAAATTACTGAACTACGATAAATAATCAGCAAGATGATCTTAAAACAATTCGACCTTACTGGTAAAGTAGCCTGGGTAACGGGTGGTACACATGGTTTGGGAATGGCTATGGCTAAAGCATTGGGGCAGGCTGGTGCTACAATTGTAGTTAATGGTAATTCATCCCAGGAAAAAGTAGAAAAAGCCGTGCAGGAGTACGAAAGCCACGGCATTAAAGCATACGGCTATCTGTGCGATGTAACTAATCAGCAGCAGGTAACGGAGCAGGTGGTGCAGATTGAGCAAGAGGTAGGGCCTATTGATATTCTGGTGAACAATGCCGGTATTATTAAACGCATTCCTTTAGCAGAGATGAGCCTGATGGATTGGCAGGAAGTAATAAACGTAGACCTGACTTCGCCTTTTATTGTAACGCAGGCAGTCATAAAAGGGATGATAGAACGCCAGCAGGGCAAAATCATAAACGTTTGCTCTATGATGAGCGAACTGGGCCGCCAGAATGTAGGTGCTTATGCAGCTGCCAAGGGAGGGCTTAAAATGCTTACCAAAAATATGGCGACAGAGTGGGCTAAACATAACATTCAGGCAAACGGAATAGGGCCAGGTTATTTTGCCACCAGCCAGACAGCACCTATCAGGGTAGACGGTAATCCGTTTTTTGAGTTTATTAATAACCGAACCCCTGCAGGTAAGTGGGGGGACCCGGATGACTTAGGCGGTGCTACGGTGTTCTTGGCTTCTAAAGCGAGTGACTTTGTAAATGGGCAGATATTGTACGTTGATGGAGGAATACTGGCTACCATAGGCAAACCCATGGGCGAAAGTTAGCCGTATAAGTTTTATCTATCAATTATATTATTAGCAGGTTACAAATGAGGGGATTAGAACAATTTTCATTAGAAAACAAAGTAGTCGTTATTACAGGAGCTACTGGTGTTTTAGGAGAAGCTTTGTCGCTTGCTGTAGCCAGTGCTGGTGCTAAAGTAGTAATTCTGGGTAGAAACAAAGAGCGGGCTGAGGAGCGGGTTGCAGCAATAAAAAAAGCAGGTGGAGAGGCCATCGCAATATTAGGTGATGTGCTGGATGAAGCTAAAATGCAGGCTGCCAAAGAAGAGATTCTAAATACCTGGGGTACGATAGATGGTCTTGTAAACGGAGCCGGAGGCAACATGCCTGGAGCTGTTGTATCAACAGAGCAAAACCTGTTCGACCTGAGTGTAGAGGATACCAGAAATGTAGTAGACCTTAACCTGTTCGGAACGCTGATTCCAACCAACGTTTTTGGTAGAGTGATGGCGGAAAAAGGCAAAGGGTCTATTGTAAACATGTCTTCTTTAACTGCGCAACGGCCACTTACAAAGGTATTAGGTTATACTATGGCTAAGAAAGCAGTGGAGGCTTACACGCAATGGATGGCAGTGGAACTGGGGTTACGCTATGGAGGAGGAATTCGCATGAACGCCATTGCTCCAGGGGTGTTCCTGACAGAGCAGAACAGAACTCTTTTACTAAATGAAGATGGAACCCACACCGACAGAGCTAAAAAGTTTATAGCGCATACTCCCTACCATCGGTTCGGAGTTCCAGAAGAGTTAACAGGTTCTCTGATTTACCTCCTGAGCGATGCCTCAGGCTTTGTAAGCGGAGAGACAATTCTTGTAGATGGTGGTTTCAATGCTTTTAGCGGTGTGTGATTCTTACGCTACAGTTATACGAAGTACAGAACTTTGTTAAAGTTCAAAGCAGAATGAACAAGCTAAAACCAGTATCATGACCGTGTTAATTTAGAGAAAAACAAAACTACTTAAGAAAAAAACATGCCCTTATTACAAAGCTGGAGATGGTACGGCCCTAAAGATCCTGTTTCGTTGCAGGATGTGAAACAAGCAGGCGCTACGGATGTTGTTTCGGCCCTGCATCATATTCCGAACGGGGAGGTGTGGAGTGTTGAGGAAATTCAGAAAAGAAAAGATATAATAGCAGCTGCCGGGCTGCAATGGAGTGTGGTGGAGAGTGTGCCAGTACATGAGGCCATTAAAACACAGGTAGGTAACTATCAGCAATATATAAATAACTATAAGCAGTCTATTCGCAACCTGGCGTCCTGTGGTATCTACATTGTTACCTACAACTTTATGCCAGTGCTGGACTGGACCAGAACTGACCTTAGCTTTACTATGGAAGATGGTTCCAAAGCTTTACGGTTCGAAAAAGCTGCTTTTATTGCTTTTGATGTCTTTATGCTGAAAAGAAAAGGAGCAGAGAAAGACTATACAGAGCAGGAGTTACAAAGGGCAAAAGAGCATTTTGGAGGCATGAGGGAAGAAGAGAAATTTCTGTTGCAGCGAAATATTATTGCAGGCTTACCTGGAAGCGAAGAAAGCTTTACGCTGGAGCAGTTTCAGCAGGCATTAGATACCTATGACGGTATAGATGCCACTAAACTTCGGCAGCACCTGATATACTTTCTGCAACAGGTTGTGCCAGTTGCAGAGGAAGTAGGTGTTAAGCTGGTGATACACCCGGATGACCCGCCTTACAGTATTTTAGGTTTGCCCCGGGTCGTAAGTACTGCTGCTGATATAGAGGACTTAATAGAAGCTGTTCCTTCTCTTAATAATGGACTGTGCTTCTGTACAGGATCTTTTGGAGTAAGACCAGATAATAATTTGCCTGCTATGGTAAGGCAGTTCGGGGAGCGTATTAATTTTATTCACCTTCGCAGCACACATAGAAATGAGCACGGTGACTTCTACGAAGCGAATCATCTGGAGGGAGATGTAGATATGTTTGCTGTTATGAAAGAACTGGTCGAGCTCATGCAAAGGAGAAGTATAAACATACCCATGCGCCCGGACCACGGTCACCAGATGCTTGACGACCTGCACAAAATAACAAACCCCGGTTATTCAGCTATTGGTAGGCTACGTGGCCTTGCCGAGCTAAGAGGGCTGGAGATGGGAATTACGAAGTCTCTGTCTTTAAAATAGTAAGTAAAGTAGTAGATAGCCTTTTGTCGTTTGTTCTACTATAGCATAACAAACGACAAAAGGCTCATTTTTTCAGGTATAAAACTAACTTGAAGGTTTCTTCTTTTAAAGCCTTACATTCACTCATAGTAGGCTTTTCCTATTAGTTTGAATCCGCACTTTTACGTTCTGATATTTTTTAAGCCAATCTGAAGTTTATAACATATTAAGAGTCAATGTTATCAGTAGCCAATGTTTATAACACAGCAGATAGGGACAAAACTGGCTTTGCCATAAAGCATAACTATTGTTCAGCTGGTACGTATCAGGCAGAATATTCATATAAATATATATAATCAAAAGGCTTAAGTTGTTCAAATAACTTATGCATAGCCGCGAATTGGTACAGTCTTTTAACATTGCCAATTATTCGGATTCGGTAGTTATTGAGCTAAAAAGTGAAAAAGTTGTACAGCTATAATTGAGGAATAAAAGTCAATTTTCACCATTTCTCTGTGAATATCTGTAAGATAAAGGTGAATTTAATATTGCCTAATAATTAATGTCTTAGCTGTTTATTGGGAACTTTTGTCGAGGCATAAACAGGTGGAAAGCTCTTTCTTGACTAAAATTAGCAATGAAATATGATACAATTTTATCTTAAAAATTATATATTTAAGTTCTGAAATATCACCTATATAAGATGAAAATAAAAAAAGCAGTGATTACCGCTGCCGCTCGCGGCGAACGATTATATCCGGTTGCTGATACTATTCAAAAAGCCATGCTTCCGGCTATTGATGTTGATGGATTATACAAACCCGTTATACAGGTTATTGCTGAAGAAGCCTTTGCCAGTGGTATAGAGGAAATTTGTGTCGTTTGTGCCCCGGGTGATGGAGAAAGATACATCAATGCTTTTCATTCTTTACGAGATAATTTAGTTAAGTCTTTCAAAGATGTAGATTGGGCCAGAAAAGAGGCGGAGAAAATGGATCATTTAATCAGCCGTATTCAGTTTACAGAACAGCAGGAGCCACTTGGTTACGGCCACGCTGTGTACTGTGCCAGAGAGTTTGTGAACAATGAACCTTTTCTCTTATTGTTAGGAGATTACCTGTATGTGTCTGATCTGGCTGAAAAGCGTTGTGCTGCCCAACTTATTGAGCTTGCTTCTCAGGAAAACTGCTCTGTGTCTGCCGTAAATCCCACCAATGAACATCAGATAAGTCGCTATGGTACGCTTACCGGCAAGCAGGAGCCTAATACCAGAGGCGTTTATCAGATCGATAAAATAATTGAGAAGCCTTCTTTAAGTACTGCTGAGCTGGAATTGCAAACGCCTGGTTTAAGAGTAGGCTATTACCTCTGCTTTTTTGGCATGCACGTGCTTACACCAGCTGTATTTGATATTCTGAAAAAGCAGATAGACATGGACGGTAATAATATCTTGCTTACTCCTGCCTTACAGGAACTGGCAGAAACCGAACGTTACCTGGCCCTGGAAGTTAAAGGGAACAGATATGACTTAAGTCGAAAGCACGGTTTGCTGCGTGCCCAGATTGCTTTAGGTTTAGCAGGAGAAGCCCACGACGAGACTTTGTCTACTATGGTGGAATTACTGGCCGAGGCTAATACCCGAAATTCTAAGAAAGCTTAATAACTGTATAAAAAGCCTCTTTGGATGACATTTTAGCATCTAGAGGCTCCCCTAATATTGCTAAGAGGACAAGGCAACATGAATGTTTTTATAGAAACCATTACCTCTACAGATACTGCTAAACGTAACCGGTCATTTTACCAGATCAGTCAGAAACTAACTGCCAAAGAGTTACTTGCTGCGTTACGTGAACTGGATAGCTTTCGAAAGTCTACCCCCAACTTATATGATAAAGTAAGGGCTATACTTTTCCTTTATGCCGGCTTCCGTTTTTTTCTGATGGAGACAAAGGAAACTCCTTCTATCGGGAAAATATCTTATACAGGTTTTGAAGATTTGCTGGCCCGGCGGTTTGAGCATGCCATTGCTACTTTCCTGAAAGAGCTGGATAAACATGGCCCTAATGCTACTTTGTTTAGTGCACTGGCGGAGAGTTATCATCATTTATCCTTCCAGATACTGGCAGACCAAGTACGAAAAAGCGTACGCTCCAGTAAAGGAAACCAGTGGATGTTTCGGGTAGGGCATCAGGAAGAACATCCTATACGTATTCATTCAAAGCTGTTACAACGACCTGAAAACTCGCTGTTTTACCCTATCCTGCACGAGAACACTTCTGTGCGGATGGATTTAACCCACAGTGGCTGGTCCGACATTTTTTTTCTGGGAATGGATTATCCGGAAGGAGCAAGGGTTATCAACCTGTCAATTGATTTGGGGGTTTATGGCCGGGATAAGGATATCCGTCCACCCTTGCACAGTTACCTGCGTGTTATACCCGATCCAGTATTGCGCTTAACCAGCATTGACCTTAACACGACCAAAGATGTACATGACCTGGCAGACCTGTTTAACTTCGGAAACGACTATCTAAGCTTAGTGAAGGCCGGAGTCATTGCGTCTGGGCTTATTCCTCCGTCATTTGAAGGTACAAATCAATCCTTGCCCGAAATACTGGCTCGTATTGTAGGACCTGGTATGGGTATAGAATTGGTTACGAAAGTAAATGATATTCCAAAAGGTTCCCGTTTCGCAGTATCTACTAATTTGTTGGGCTCTATTATCAGTTTGCTGATGCGTGCCACTGGGCAGACGCAGAATCTGGAGGGAGGCCTACTTGAAAGTGAAAGACGTTTGGTGGCTTCGCGAGCTATATTAGGAGAATGGATTGGTGGTTCAGGAGGTGGCTGGCAGGATTCTGGCGGTGTATGGCCGGGTATCAAAGCTATTCAGGGCACTTTTGCCGAAGAGGGCGATCCGGAATACGGTATCAGCAGAGGTACTTTACTGCCGCGCCACCGTGTGCTGCAGGGTGAAGAAGTACACCCGGAAATTGGCGAAAAAATCATGAATTCACTCGTGCTAATGCACGGTGGTATGGCTTCTAACGTTGGTCCGATCCTAGAGATGGTGACAGAGAAATACCTGCTGCGTGGCGAGAAGGAGTGGGTAGCTCGCCAAAGAACAAATGAGGTGTTTGATAATATACTGGAGGCTATAAAAGAAGGTGATGTTAAGAAAATAGCGGCAAACACGGCACAAAACTGGCAGCACTCCATCAAGGAGATTATACCCTGGGCTTCTACTTACTTTACTGAACAGATCATTGCCAAAGCCAAAAAGCAATTTGGGGATGATTATTATGGCTTTCTGATGCTGGGTGGTATGTCTGGCGGTGGTATGGGCATGTTCGTAAATCCGGAGCGTTACGAAGAATACAAGATGGGCGTGCTGGATATCCTTCGGAAAACTAAAAACGAGCTTTCTGACTCACTGCCATTTGCTATGGAACCAGTAGTTTATAACTGGAGCATTAACAACAGGGGAACATGGGCTACGCTGCAAGAGGGAAATGAAGCACTGATGCCGGAACAGTACTATGCTATTCATGTTTCGGAACTGGTTCGAAAAGAGCCAAGCTCTATTTCTTATATACGAAGGGCAGAAATTGATTACTTTACGACTTACTGCGAAAAGAACAACCTCGCTTACCCGCTACTAAGGACCATTATCAGTAACTTGTTTAAAGTTTCTGATCCTACTACCAGTGGCAATAAAAGTGCTGAGGATGAGAAAGCTGAAAAGGTAAAAAAAGACAATGGCTTTGACTACATTCAGCATGAAGAAATAAGGGAACAGTTGCAAAAAGGACGCATTGGACTTTCCCGTAACCGTCTGGCCGCAGAAACTTCTATTGAGGATGTAGGACCAGAAGATGTTGTAAAACTGGATGCATTAGCCGATGGAGCCACAAAAGCAGGAGAGGAGGCCATAAAAGCTGGTAAGGTAGGTGTAATGAGCCTTGCTGCAGGCGTAGGTAGCCGCTGGACTAAAGGAGCTGGTGTAATTAAAGCGCTCAATCCTTTTGTTGAAATCGAAGGTAAGCACCGCAGTTTCCTGGAGATTCACCTGGCAAAAACGCGTAAAGTCGCAGAAAAGTATGGTGCAACTATTCCACACATTGTAGCCACCAGTTACCTAACGCACGATCCTATCCGCAAAAAGCTGGAGCAGGCCAATAACTTTGGCTATGATGGAGCTACCTATCTTTCTGCAGGGCGTTCTATAGGGCAGCGTTTTGTACCGATGGAGCGAGACCTGCGTTTTATGTGGGAAGAAATGCCACAGGAAACCCTGGACGAGAACAAGCAGAAAGTGCGCGATGCCGTGCGCCGCAGTATGATCAACTGGGCCAAGTCGAAAGGCGAAGGTACAGACTATGTAGACAACATTGCTGCACAACGCTTCTCGCCGCTCGGTCACTGGTACGAGGTTTCTAACCTGTTGCGCAATGGCACTTTAGCAAAGCTGTTGCGGGAGCACCCACAACTGGAGACTATTATGCTGCACAACATTGATACATTAGGAGCCGATGTAGATCCTAATGCCTTAGGGCATCATTTAGACTCTGGTAATGTACTTACTTTTGAGGTGATACCGCGTCGCATAGAAGACAGAGGTGGCGGGTTAGCAAGGGTGAATGGACATTTGCGTCTGCTGGAAGGGCTGGCACAACCACGTGAGGAAGATGAACTGAACCTTAGCTACTACAACTCCAACACTACTTGGATTCAGATTGACCCGCTGTTAAAACTGTTCGGTATTAACCGCCAGGAACTACAGCAGATGGATGAAACGCAATTGGCAAAAGCAGTAAGAAGTGTGGCGCATCGTATTCCAACCTACGTTACCATAAAAGATGTGAAATATCGTTGGGGGCATGGGCAGGAAGATATTTACCCGGTGGCACAGATTGAAAAGCTATGGACTGACATGACTGCTTTAACTGATCTTAAATGCGGTTATGTCGTAGTGCCAAGGCATCGCGGGCAACAAATGAAGGACCCGGCACAGTTAGACTCCTGGGTTACCGATGGCAGCAAAGATTATGTGGCCTCATTGGGTACATTTGCATAAATACAGGTTAGGTCTGGTAAGGTTGAAGACGGATCTAAAAAAATAAGTACAAACTAGCTGAGTTTCATCAGCATGAGTTTAGCAAGTTTTAAATAAGTCTGCGAAACTTTGGTTTCTTCAGAGCTTAGTTAAAACTTGCTTTCTTGTTTTAAGGACTTGTATCACAAAACCAACATATTAATCATGAATGGCAAAAAGTTAACCATTGTGGTGGCATCTACAAATCCTGTTAAAGTTAATGCTGCTATAGATGGGATAAAGCAGTTGTTTCCAAAGTGTAATTATTATGTTAAATACATATCGGTTCCGTCTGGAGTGGCAGACCAACCTATGTCAGACAATGAAACATTAACTGGTGCTTTGAACAGAGTGAACAACGCTCATGAGGCAGAACCAGAAGCTGATCTCTGGATAGGGATAGAAGGAGGAGTAGCGCGTATGGGTAATGAACTGGCAGCTTTTGCCTGGATTGTTGTCCGGTCAGGAAGTATGATAGGGAAAGCACGTTCTGGTACCTTCTTCCTGCCTCAGGCCGTAACTAACCTGGTGGAGCAGGGAATAGAATTAGGCACAGCTGATGACATGGTTTTTAACCGCAAAGATTCTAAAAAGGAGGGAGGCGCCATTGGTATATTAACAGATAATGTAGTAGACCGTAAGCAGTTGTATGAGCAGGCTGTTGTACTGGCTTTAGTGCCTTTCAAGAACGAGGAGTTGTACAAACATAACGTGTCAGTAGGTTAGCCTAGCACTTTATTCCAGGAGCAGTTTTGGATTAACTTTCTTTGCTTTCTAATTTAGGAGAAACACGTACTATAACACAGACTATGAAATATAATCAGCTCGGAAAATCAGATATAAAAATAAGTGAAGTAAGCTTTGGCTGTATGTCGCTTGGGGAAGACCACGAGGCAAATGCCAAATTGCTTCACACAGCCTTTGACAACGGTATCAACTACTTCGATACAGCTGACCTATACCAAAAAGGTGAAAATGAACTAACCCTAGGCAAGGCTTTTAAAGCTATTCGGGATAAGGTAGTGATAGCCACTAAAGTTGGAAACCAATGGCGCAGCGACGGGAGTGGCTGGAATTGGAACCCATCTAAAAGCTACATACTACAAGCAGTGGAAGAAAGCCTTAAACGCCTGCAAACTGATTATATAGATTTATACCAGTTACATGGTGGTACTTTAGATGATCCGATAGAGGAGACCATTGAAGCTTTTGAACAACTGAAACATCAGGGTAAGATAAGGCAGTATGGCATCTCTTCTATAAGGCCAAATGTAATTAGAGAGTATGTTAAGCGCTCTAACATCGTCAGCAATATGATGCAGTACAGCCTCCTGGACCGTCGGCCTGAAGAAACTTCTCTGGATTTGTTACAGGAAAATAACATCAGTGTGCTAACCAGAGGCAGCTATACACAAGGGCTTTTGGTTAATAAGCCACCAAAACAATACTTAACTTTTTCTGAAGATGAAGTAAGAAAA
The DNA here is from genome assembly GCF_020907275.1 of Pontibacter silvestris. Classification (GTDB taxonomy): domain Bacteria; phylum Bacteroidota; class Bacteroidia; order Cytophagales; family Hymenobacteraceae; genus Pontibacter; species Pontibacter silvestris. The sequence goes on from NZ_JAJJWI010000005.1 coordinate 160,526, forward strand.
GCCGCAGAAGCTGTGCAGTCTGTGGCAGGCACTTCTCGTACTACTGCTGAGGTTGCAGTCCGATATGTGTTGCATCATCGGGCTGTAACTTCATCTGTTTTAGGAATCAGAACAAGTGAGCAATTGCAGGACGCTATTCAGGTGGCAAATGCAAAACCGCTTAGCGAAGATGAGATAGATGCCTTAAGACGGGCGGTAAGACCTATCGTGTATGAACAGCATCGGTAGATATCTTGCTTGAACTTAACAGTACAAACACGGTAAAAGCTAAATAGCCGGAAAGATTACAATAAAGAACAAACGCTGCTTTGGTAGCAAACATATTAATTGAACCATGCAATACAGAAAACTAGGAAAAACAGGATTTGAAATATCAGAGGTATCGTTAGGTACTTGGCAGGTAGGTGGCCGATGGGGCGAACCGTTCAATGAAGAGAACGCAGAACGTATCATTAATAAAGCGATAGATGCTGGTGTTAATTTTATTGATACCGCAGATGTGTATAGTGAAGGAGACAGCGAAGCAGCCGTAGCAAAGGTGGTGAAGAGTAGAAGCGAGCAGGTGTATGTGGCTACTAAATGCGGGCGGCAGATACAGCCTCATACGGCAGAAGGTTATACTCCTGAAAAACTGGCAGGCTATGTAGAACAAAGCCTGCGCAACATGAAAACAGATACTATAGACCTGATTCAGTTACACTGCCCGCCAACTGAAGTATATTCACGTCCTGAAATTTTTGAGGCTTTTGAACGCTTAAAGGAGCAAGGAAAAATCAGAAACTTGGGTGTGAGTGTGGAACTGGTTGATGAAGCACTAATGGCTATGAAATACCCAAACGTAACAACCGTACAGGTAATCTTTAACATGTTCCGCCTAAAGCCAAGTGAGGAGTTGTTTGCCAGAGCAAAAGAAAATAATATCGGAATAATTGCCCGTGTACCATTAGCGAGTGGTTTGCTTACTGGTAAAATGAGTTCTCAGACTACCTTCAATCCTGAAGATCACCGGAACTTTAACAGAAATGGGGAAGCCTTTGATAAAGGCGAAACGTTCTCGGGTGTTGATTTTGATTTGGGACTTGAAGCTGTGGAAGAACTCAAAAGAATTTTTCCTGGTCAGGAACCACTGGCTGCCTGGGCGCTGCGCTGGGTTCTGATGTTCCCGGAAGTAAGCACGGTTATACCAGGGGCCTCCAAGGAAGAACAAATTGAATCTAACTTAAAAGCAGCTGAACTGCCCGCTCTTTCGCAGAAGCAAATGCAGGGGGTGCAGGAGGTATATGATAAATACATTAGAGCCTCCGTACATCAGCAATGGTAAAAAGCAGGCAGTAGCTAAATACTAACTGTAGGGGCCACCTGTTAAGGTGGCCCTATACTTGTACAAGTTTTCTTGCTTAATGTCCTGCTTTACCTAGTTGCTTGGTTTATAGCCCACCACTACTTATGTTCTTACTCATTCATTCCTGTAGCCCTTATTGTAGTTTTAGTGTGAAATTAAATATTATTAAAATCTAATATTTAAGAATAAAATGCTGCATATTTGCATTTAGTAAGATTAAAATAGCTTTTAATGATAATTACAGCAGTTGAAAATCTAATTTGATAAGTTGCTGACATAGCTGACCTTACTGTTTAGTTACCTTTACTGACAAACTATGGATTTCCAAAAGCTTTTTTCAGAAGTTCCTGAAACTATTGTTGTGCTTTCGCCTGATTATACAGTGCTTGCTGCTACAGATGCGTACCTTCGGGTTAGTTTACAGACCAGGGAAGATCTGATTGGAATGAATTTTTTAGAAGCTTTTCCGGATAATCCTGGTAGTACTGTATCTAAAAACGAGTACCTGCTGCGTAAGTCCTTGGATAATGCCCTTTATGGAAAGAAGGTAGATTATCTGGATGTGCTTCAGTATGACATACCCAAACCAAAGTCGCAAGGAGGAGGTTTTGAGATTCGTTATTGGGAAGCTTCGCATACGCCTGTGCTCGATAATGAAGGGAACGTTTTATACATTTTTCAGAAAACATCAGACGTAACTGAAAGAGAGTTAGCGAAAAAAGCTCTATCTGAAAGTGAAGACAAATTCAGGTTCATGGCCGAGGCTATGCCTTTACTAATTCATACTAATAACTATAAAGGAGAGGCCAATTACTTTAATCAACGCTGGGTAAATTATACAGGAAAGGAGGTTAAAGAATTGATAGAAACGGGCTGGGGCGAACTTATACATCCTAATGACCTAACAAATGCATTAGAACGCTGGCATGAGGCATTTAAAAATGGCATCATGTTTCAGGCAGAAATGCGCATCAAGGATAAAGAAGGTAACTACCGCTGGCACCTTGGCCGTGGTATGCCCATGTTGGACGAAGAAGGTAAGGTGCTGATGTGGGTAGGAAGCTCTATTGATATACATGATACCAGACAAATGGTAGAAGAGCTTTTAATGGTGAACGAGCAAATGTCGCATTTATCGGACCAGGTACAGGAAGCTTACCGAAAAGCAGAGTCAGAACGCAAGGTGCTGGAGAGGCTTATAATGCAGGCTCCTGCTGTGTTTTGTATCCTTCAGGGACCTAAGCATTTATATCAGTTGGTAAACCCTTACTACCAGAACCTTTTCCCTAACAGGGAGCTGTTACACAAAACGGTAGCTGAGGCACTACCTGAAGTAGTAGAACAGGGTTTTATAGATATACTGGATAATGTTTATCAGTCAGGAGAAGCTTTTATAGCAGAAGAAATTTTGATTAAGCTCGATCGCAAAGGTTCAGGGGAGTTGGAAGATGTTTATTTTGATCTGATTTACCAGCCATTATATGAAGACGACAAGATTACAGGAATTATAGTATTTGGAGCAGAGGTAACGGAGCAGGTAAGCTACCGACGTAAGCTTGAGGAGCTAGGTAATTTATAATAGTAACAATGAATTACTATAAAGTTGAAGGGAATATCATTAAATGAATCTAGCACAGGTAGATTTCCAGCAAATCAGAATTAAACATATTCTGTTTAAATCCAAGGTACGTTCTGTGCTTTACGGAGGGAACTATGATGCTGCTTTTTTCTCCCGTACTGGTCCTATAGGACTATGGTTTGATACCATTGGGTTTGTAAGGTACGAGCATGAACCCGAAATGAAAGAACTGGCAAAAGTACAACGGGAGTTAAATTCACTAGCCCTGCAACTGTTCGACCTGTACAAAGGCGGCAACATTGAGGAGGCACATGAAGGCCTGAAAACATTGGATAAAAAGTCTGAGTTGTTTCTAAATTTGCTTACCAAGCTCGACCTTAAACTAGCAGACTAAGAAAGCTGGATGTTTCACTTATCTGATAAATTCTATTTTGATAAAGTAACATCAATTCAGCAGGCTATTGGTTTTCACTGCAGCGTCCTTCATTCGTATTTTCTTTTACTTCCTCAGTAGCTAAAACTTTTTATAGTTAACCCAACACCACTGTCTAAAGGCACTCATTTACTCCTCTGTCTTCCTCAGAAATAAAACCTTGTTTTGAATATTCTCCGATCAGAATAATATCCTGACACTTTTTAAGCCGTACAAACCGCTATAGAAAAGTTAACCATAACGGCTTTTTGCGCCAATTTTAAGCTGAAGCCTCTTGCTTCAGCAAGGTTGATGATATAGCTTATAAACTATAATGTCTGGTTTAATTGGCTTTTCATGATTAATTTAAACTCTCATTAACAACTTATAAAAAAGAATGGATCAGATTAATGACATACTAGCGAGAACTTTTTGGCACAACACAGTGCAGGAATACCTTATTGCGTTAGTATTTATTTTAGTAGGGCTATTGGTGGTGAGGAGCTTTAAACATATTGTTCTAGCCAGGATAAGAAAATGGACAGAAAATACTGCTACTAATTTTGATAACTATGTGGTAGACAGTTTAGACCGCTATGGTGTTCCTGCTTTGTATATTACTGTTGTTTACCTGGGCCTTAATTACCTTACGCTTGCTACAAGGCTTCATAATATATTAAGGATAGCTGTTACTATTGCTATCACTGTTCTGGCTATCCGGTTTGTTTCTTCCACTATTCTGTTACTGTTGCAGTCCTTTGTAAGAACGCAGAGTAACGGAGAAGAGAAAGTGAAGCAGATGCAGGGTGTAATGCTCATCATCAACATCTTTATTTGGTTTTTAGGACTTGTTTTTCTGTTCGATAACCTCGGTTACGACGTTACAACTGTAATAGCTGGTCTTGGTATTGGTGGTATTGCCATAGCACTGGCTGCCCAGAGTATTTTAGGTGACCTTTTTAACTACTTTGTTATCTTTTTCGACAGGCCCTTTGAGATCGGCGACTTTATTATCATCGACGATAAAATGGGAGTTGTAGAGTACATCGGTATCAAAACAACACGTGTTAAAAGCCTTTCAGGAGAACAGCTTGTTTTTTCTAACAGTGACCTTACAACTTCCCGTATTCATAACTATAAGCGCATGCAGCGGCGCAGGGTGCTGTTTAAAGTAGGGGTGCTTTACCAAACCACCTATGAGCAACTGGCCGCTATTCCTGCGGTGCTGAAATCTATTGTACTAGCGCAGAGCCCTGTTGAGTTTGACCGCGCGCACTTTGCCTCTTTTGGTGATTCCAGCCTCGATTTTGAGATTGTTTACTATGTATTGAGTTCAGACTACAATGTTTACATGGATATACAGCAGGCCATTAATCTGGGGATTTACCAGGAGTTTGAGAAAATGGGTGTAGAGATTGCTTACCCAACACGCACACTTTATGTGATGAATCAGGAGGTCGAGCAAACAAGCTAATATCCGTTTTAGTTATGTAAGAAAAGAGACAGCAACCATTTATAAAGTTGCTGTCTCTTTTACTTTTTAAAGCTTTAAGATAAAGGAACAGGTAAATTTTGTTAGCCCGAGTTTATAATAGTTTTGCAAACGAAATGTTTATGTCTCTAGATTCATCTTATAAAAACCGTGTGCAGATATATCTATAACATAACTTGGCAAAGCTTATATATTAGTTTTATACATCTTATTTCTCTGATGTGTCGTTACCTAATTGTTATTTATGCTACAACCACTCATGCATATAATTCGGCTACAGGCAGAGTAATAATTTAGTCTGATACACAAAATATAAAAATGCAACGCATTATTTTAATTATGGGAGTAATATCCCTTTTTATGGACTGGTATGTATTCCAGGGTATTAAAACACTAGTAGCAGGCTGGCGCTCAAAGCGGTTGCGAATGCTGGTACAGTGGGCTTACTGGTTCTTTTTTATCTGGTTTACGATATGTTTTGCCTACACTGTTTATGTACGCTTTTCAAATGATCAGACAACGCCTTTCATACAATGGATGATTAATGCTTTTCTGATGTTATTTGTAACAAAACTGGTTTTTATAACTGTGCTCTTCGGAGAAGATATTTACCGGACGGTGGTAGCTGTTTTCCGCTTCTTCCGGCATCAGAAAGGAAAGGAGCCAGCACATGAACCGCTTTTGCCGGAACGTAGGAAGTTTGTGAGCCAGGCAGGCCTTTTAATGGCCAGTATTCCGTTTGCTTCTTTTGTATATGGTGTAACAAAAGGTAAATACGACTATACAGTACACCGTCACACTTTATATTTTGATGATCTTCCGGAAGCGTTTGACGGCTTTACCATTACACAAATTTCTGATATACACTCTGGTAGCTTTGATGATGCCGAGGCCGTACAACGTGGTATTGAGCTAGTAAAGTCTCAAAACTCTGATATGTTTGTTTTCACCGGAGACCTTGTAAATAACCTTGCGCCTGAAATAGTACCCTACATCGATAACTTCGGACAGATTCAGGCTCCTTACGGGCAGTTCTCCATACTTGGAAACCACGACTACGGCATGTACCACGAATGGCCTACCGATGAGGCACAGGAGGCCAATATGGTAAAGCTAAAGCAGCATCACGAAGAACTGGGTTATCGGCTACTGCTCGATGAGAACGTAAATATTGAGAAAGACGGGCAGCACCTGGCATTGATTGGCGTAGAGAACTGGGGCACGGGATTTATTCAGAAAGGCGACCTTGATAAGGCACTGGAAGGTGTGGATGAAAATGCCTTTAAGATTCTGCTGTCGCATGACCCATCGCATTGGGAAGAGATTGTAAAGGTGCATCCTACCCGTGTACACCTGACGCTTTCCGGACACACGCACGGCATGCAGTTCGGTGTGGAGACACCTATTTTTAAATGGAGCCCGGTACAGTACCGCTACAAGCACTGGGCTGGCCTGGCCGAGGAGAACAACAGAATGCTTTATGTAAACCGTGGTTTCGGCTTTATTGGTTTTACAGGCAGAGTAGGCATATGGCCAGAGGTAACAGTGCTGGAGCTAAAAAGAGGAAGAGCTTAGCTGTACTTTTTTCGTGTTATTTCTATTTCTGGATAAGAGTACGAAAGCTTTTCCTATGTACTGTTTAATGCACCCAAATCTCTACCAAGTGGTGTCTTCCGGGTTTATAAATCCTATGCCGGGCTGGTAGCCGGGGCCAGTTCCGTTTAAGTGATTCCACATGTCTACCTCTAGCTTTATTTTATCGAGTACAATAAACTCCTCCCAACGCTGCTTGTCTTCTTCAGATAATTGCATTACCAAGTCATTAAGCTTCAAGTTATGTCCCTGTTGCATTTGGTCCTTCAGGTGTGGGTTCGTGCGCAGCAAAAGCTCAATTTTAATGCGGAAGTAGGTGTTCAGTTCTTTATATCTCTCTTCGTTCCAGTTTTCCAGATCTTTGTTTTCCATGCGGCTGTACTTCTTTTATTAATTGTACTAATTCTGATGTTTATAGTTCCCTGTTTCCTTTCTTTAACTTTTAGGAGCTTTTCTTATACAGTTCATCTTATCTCAATTTCATGTCCTCATCCACCAATTCGTCGATAATTGCCTGGTGAACGGCTTCATAAACAAGCTCTCCTTTCAGCAGAAATTTATGTACATCCATCATAACTTCATAAATAGGGGTATGAACATGCTTGGGGATTTTAAAAATCCGATCATCTCTTTTATCAAAAGGTGTTGAGACCTTTGAGTTAAATAGGTAAGGTATAAGAATTTTAGAACAACTCATGGCAATGCGGTTAATCTCATGCTCCTCAAAATATTCTTGCAGCCGCTCATTTATGTTTTCAAAGAATTCAACCGTTTCACCTAAGCGCACTCGTGAGCCAGCCCTGGATTTGCCCTTCGTTTTCAGATGCTTAATCTGGCTCTTGCCCTGCTTCTTGCGCACCATGTAAGACCGGAATACTTTATGATCTAAGTTAAGGCCGTTCTCAAAATAACCCATAGCACAGTTACCTGACTGTACCAGTAATATAACATAATTGACCTGATCTTCTGCCTGAGAGGGAGGAGGAAGCACAATAGGCAACCTGAAATATATCAGGTCATTTCCCTGCTCATCCATAATCAGCATCCTGTGCTTCTCATAATCATACACAAATGGGAAAGAGGAGCTTTCAATATTCCGGAGCAACTGTAGAGATGCCTCTTTAGATATAAATTGATTCATACACTTGGCCTTAATGGAAGCTCGTGAAAGTAATAAAAAGTGATTACATCTTTTAACCCTTTGGTAAAGTCCTTTGGTTCCTGTGGTAGCTTTTTTGAATGTTGATGGTGTTTATTAGAATCTTCTGGCGCAAGCTTGTAAAAGGGGAGTGGATTTAAAGATAAGCTAAAGCAATAGGAGACAATGCGTAACGCTTATGGTAACTTTTCCATCGATGCTTGGAGTAATTAAGCCTTGCTAGGAGCGAGGCCCGGATATAATGACCTTTTTGTAACGCTTTGGGCAGAATAAACAGTTTTTTTGTTTTTAGACACGTTAAATCCCTAAGATAAATAAAGCCAACTATTAATGTCGAAGAAGTTTGGAGTGATAACAATACATGGCATGGGCAATCAAAACCCGGATTATGCCAGTGCTTTACAAAATAATCTATATGAAAAGTTATCTGGTGAGATAATTCGAAACCTTTGTTTTAAATCAATATGGTATCATGGAGGTTTCCAGGCTCACCAGGATAAAGTGTGGGAGAATATGTTGAAGAGTGGCAGGCCTTTAGATCAGCAATGGCTGCGCAAGTTCCTCCTTAACTTTTTAAGTGACGCAGCCACTTCTGAGTTCAGGCCAGATGAGAAGGAAAGCTCTTACAGGAGAATACAACATACTATTCTTAGGCAATTAGATGCCTTGCGTATTGAGTTAGGAGACCAGGATCAACCAGTAGTCATCATAGCCCATTCTTTAGGTTGCCAGATCATCTCTAACTACATATGGGATGCTCAGCATAAGAAAGGTATTTGGCAAGGTCGGCAACCAAGTGAATTTCAGAAGTTAAGTACTGCCAGGTTGATGATTACGTCTGGGTGTAACATTCCTCTTTTTGTTTCAGGTTTAGAGAAAATAGAAGCAATACATAAGCCAAACGATTTGTTTAAATGGTACAACTACTATGACAGAGATGATATTCTTGGTTGGCCATTAAAACCACTGAGCCAGGGCTTCCAAAACGCTTATGATGATGTTGTGTCTGAAGACATAGAAATAAACACAGGCTGGACGCCCTTTAGCCATTCTGATTATTGGAAGGATGATAATTTTATAGCTCCAGTAACTGACATAATTAATAGCTTTTATGGAAGCTTGTGATTCTGTGAAGTAATATACTGTGCTTACTGTTTTAGCTGGAAATAAGAATAAACATTGCTTATCTTAGTCTAAACTTTCATAAACATGATTAAAAGAACACTTCAGAACAGTTTAGTTATTACATTCTGCTGCTTACTAGCATTTTCAGCACACAGTCAGGAAAGCCGGAACCAACAAGGTACAGTAGAGCGAATAAAAGTGCATGGAAAGGGATTGGAAGGAAACTTATCAGGAGATTCTCCTGACCGGAACGTTTCTATATACCTGCCTCCGAGCTACAAAAAAGACAGGAAACGGCGTTACCCGGTAGTGTATTTGTTGCATGGCTTTACCGATAGCGATGCTAAATTATATGGTTTCGAACCGCATTGGATGAACCTGCCGGATGTGCTGAACAAGGCATTTACAGGAGATAATGTGAAGGAAATGATAGTAGTAACGCCTAATGCGTTTACCCGCTTCCAGGGCAGTATGTATTCTAACTCAGTTACTATTGGTAATTGGGAAAATTTTGTGGCTAAAGAACTTGTTGCGTATATAGACAGCCACTACCGCACTATTCCAAAGGCAACAAGCCGTGGGTTGGCTGGTCATTCTATGGGTGGTTATGGCGCTATGCGTATCGGTCAGAAGTATCCTGAAATCTTTTCGGCACTGTACCTGCTAAGCCCTTGTTGCCTTGCGCCGGATAAGAATATGCCGCAGGACTCAGCTTTTATAGCACGTTTAGAGGCAGTCCAAACGCCAGCTGATCTTGGTAAAGCTGACTTCTTTACCAAGATATTGTTTGCCTCGGCTGCTGCCTGGTCTCCAAATCCTTCAAAGTCACCTTTCTTTATTGATCTACCCATCGAGAATGGGAAAGTTCAACCCTTTGTGATGGCAAAGTGGACGGCTAACAGGCCATTGGCTACAATTGATCAGCATATCTTCAATATCAGAAAGCTTAACGCTATTGCTTTTGATGCCGGTTCAGAGGATAAAGGTATTGCCGCAAGTATTCAGGAACTGGATAAGATACTGGACAACTACGGTATCAAATATTTCTATGAAGAATATGAAGGTGACCATATAAACCGTGTGGCAGAACGTATTGAAACGAAAATGGTAAACTTCTTTTCTGAAAATCTTTCTTTTAATCAGTCCAGGGAATAAAAGGTTTAGAAGTTTTCTAGAAGGAGTCTAAGCAATAGTAAGGTTTGCAAATAGGCTAGCTGCTTGTTTACATTAATAAAGAATTACAGTTCATGCAGGTGAAAGTTAGTTGCCGCAATACAAGCTAACAAGGGGAGCTTATCACTAACATAACAGCTGTAGCCAAGCTTTTAATTAATGATAAGCTCCCCTTGTTATAACAAAAGACTATAAATAACTGAAGCAAACATCCCACTGTTGTTATTCTCAGCTTTATCAGAATAAAAGGAAACGTTATGTTTAATTTTCAGATATTTATGTATATTACTAAAACATTAATGTTAGACTAGACTATGGCCAGCAAAACAGATCTAGATTTTACTTATACCACTATTGATGAGTTGTTCCGTTTAAGCTTGGGGGAATCAGCAGATTATAGTGGTGCCAAATATGATGGGGATTTCTCTATGTCCTTAGAAGAGGCGCAGCGGGCAAAGCATAAGTTCATAGCTGATAGCCTTCATATTGGAAAAGGTAGTAAAGTACTGGATATGGGCTGTGGCTGGGGCCCTTTTTCTTCCTATATTACTCAGGAAAGACAAGCACAAAGCATTGGGCTAACATTATCTGAAGGGCAGGCTAAAGCATGCCAAAAGAATGGACTTGATGTAATAGTGAAAGACTGCCGTTACGTAAAGCCGGAAGATTTTGGACAGTTCGATGCGATTGTCTGTATTGGTGGCTTAGAGCATTTCTGTTCTATTGAAGAATGGCAGGCAGGAAAGCAGGAGAAAGTATATAGCGACTTCTTCAAATCGTTGTATGATTTATTGCCGAAAGGGGGACGGTTTTATATGCAAACCATGACTTTCAGTAAAAATATGCCTGCTTTTGAAGATGTTTCAGTTGATGCCAGAAGAGGATCTGCGGAACATGTGCTGGCCCTGATGATAAAGGAATTCCCCGGCTCCTGGCTTCCTTATGGACCTGAAATGGTGATCAGAAATGCTGCACCTGGTTTTAAGTTGATTTCACAAAGCAGTGGCCGCTTAGACTATATAGAAACCATTGGTCAGTGGCGTAAAAGGTTCCGAAAGTTCAACCTCAGGAAGTATTGGCTATACCTGTCGCTTCTACCTAAATATTTAACAAATAAAGAATTAAGAAATCAGATAGAGGTATTTCGTATAAGTCCTAATCGGGTGTGTTTCGAACTAGAGGTTATGGATCATTATCGACTGGTTTTCGAGAAAGTATAAAGCAATAAATAGTTGTTACCATACCTGCTTTTCCAGTAATGTCTATTCAAATATAGCATCTTATTACCAACGGTAAAAAAGTATCTTCTTATAAAGTATCTTCTTATGGGGCTAACTATTTGAAGATACTTTCTTTGTCAGTTCTTAAACTAACTATTTTAGTTGGTGTTAGTTTGGTAGCTTCTAAAGATTTATCCTGTCTGTGAGATCTAAAAAAAGAAGAAGAGCTGTTATGTCAGACTCTCCAGGCGCTGCATAATTTCACCAATTAATTCCTCAGACCACTTTTGCGCAATATCCTCAGTTTCTCTTGGAGTCCATGCCTCGTAATATTGCTTTTCTGCCCAAACATTATTTTTGTTAGGCCCCACTTCATAAGTAGTAAGCATTAACTTGAAAAGAAGGTCTTTTGTGACATCAAAGGGAGGTACACCTGCTCTTTGGAAACCTTCCAGGCGGAGCCTCAAACCCATCTGCTGCACATTACCATTTTCAATGCTAATAGGAGTTTCATTGCTTGCATCAGGAGACTTTGTCCACGTGTCTACCAGCCTCTCCAACAAATAATCATGAAACAAAGGGATAACTTCAGTTAAATTTTGGTTGATATGTTCTGCCAATGCTGGCAACACTTTGTTGTATAATTGTAAGATACTGTCTTTATCCCGTTTATTTTGTGCTTCTTCCATTTGTAATAAAATTCATCTGAAATTGTTACTAGCAATATTTTGGTTTTAAAGGCTGTTAATGTACGACTCAACTAATAACCCACAACTATCATTCCCAACGTATAACCTTGCATGATCACATTATATGTAATCTGGAGGTGCAGGCTAATAAAAAGCAGAGGCTTTTTTACTTTTTACAAACAACTGGGTTTTATTCATTAAGATTGAGTAGCAATATATGATTATTCGATGGCAGGAGAAAAATAGTTAAAGCTGCTTTAAGGCCAAAGAATGAACCATTTAAGACTATACGATTAATGGATAGCACCAGCAGCAGAATTATTTACCTCGTATTGTAAACCTCTTGCTTTAATAATCTTCTGGCCAAGTAACAATATTAGCAGGGATATAAGAGCTGATGCGGCCATTACGCCAGCCATTGGTACGGCTGAGTGATTACTAAAGATACTGAGAATTACTGTGGCCAGGGCACCTACTCCCATTTGTGTGGCACCCATCAGAGCAGATGCACTTCCTGCGTTTTTAGTGAAGGGTGCCAACGACAGTGCAGAAGCATTCGGGAAAGTAAAGCCAAGGCAGCATAGAAAGAGAAAAATACAGGCGATAGTCGAAAACAGTCCCAGCCAACCAAACATAGTACCCACTAACAAAACTGATCCAATAAATAACTGACAAACTAGCGCTGTAATTATTATCTGCTCACTTCGATACCTACGAAGCATGATACTGTTCACTTGGCTGGCACTAATTAAACCAATAGAGAGGAATGCGAAAATCCAGCCATATTCCTTTTCATTTACCTGAAAGATCTCCATAAACAGCAGCGGGGAACCAGAGACATAAGCCAGCAAGCCTGCAAAAGAAACGGCCCCCGATAATGCATATGTATAAAACTGTGGTTCTTTAATAACCATTAAAAATTTTGAAAGGATTGGCCTGGGCTTAAGGGAATAGCTTGGGTCAGGCTTGCTGCTCTCAGGTAAGCCAAAGTAAACTGCAACCAATATAACAGCCGCCATACCTGCCAGAATTAGAAATACTGCTTCCCAACCAAAACCGGCCGTTACATAGCCCCCAACTGTTGGTGCAATCATTGGAGAAACTCCTACTACCAGCATCAGCAACGAAAATACCTTTGCATTGTCCTCTATCGGAAACAGATCCCGCACCATGGCTACAGATGCCACTGCAGCAGCACAGCTACAAACCGCCTGGATAAATCGCAGTACAATCAGTGCCTCTATTGAGGTCGCAAAAGCACAGGCTACGGAGGCTACCATGTAGCCGGCAAGGCCAATATAAAGCGGTCTTTTTCTGCCAAAACGATCCATCAGAGGACCATAGAGCAACTGGCCAGCTGATATACCAATAAAAAAGCTGGATAAGGACAGGGAAACTTCTGCAACGGTAGTTCTAAGATCTTTAGCAATGGCTGGGAAACCAGGCAAATACATATCTATAGAAAAAGGGCCCAGAGCAGTAAGAGTACCTAATATCAGAATGAGGGAAACGTATTCCTTTCGTGTCATAAAAGAAGAGATTGCTCCGCAAAGGTACAGATAAAAGCGTTAGTGAGAGTCACGCTAACTTAATTGATAAGCGTATTAACCCGTAGGTAAGGTCTCCAATATATTGGTTAATCAGGAACTTTCTCAACTAAATGAGCAATAGGAATTGAAGATAAACAGGTGGGGCGCTACTTCTGAAAGCGGTTTTCATAGCTGAGTAAACCTATGCTTTAGTAGCCTTGGGAGATAAAAAAAAGCCTTACGGAATGTAAGGCTTTCTCATAAACGACTCTTATATACTAAAACTAAGCGCGTTTTACGTTAATCGCGTTTAAGCCTTTTCTTCCATCCTGCAGGTCAAAAGTTACTTCGTCATTTTGTTGGATCTCGTGTACCAGTCCTGATACGTGTACGAAGTACTCCTGATCTGAATTTGTTTCTTTGATGAACCCGAACCCTTTCAGGTCATTAAAGAATTTTACTGTTCCGTTATTCATATTGTATTGTTAATTATACACCTACTACATATCTGGTGATAGATACGTTCATTATTAGCTTCAATAAACTGATAAATAATATTAAACACTCTCAGTTTGTAACAGACAGGTAAAATGAATTTAAAAAGTCTTGTGCCAACTCCTGAAAACTTATATAGGCATTACTGGTTTTCATTTTCCTGGCTAACCAATAAAAGTATATATCGTTTCTTAAATGACAATTATAACAATAAAAGAAATGGAATACAGACAACTAGGAGCATCTGGATTGCAGGTGCCGGTGCTCAGTTTTGGTACAGCCACATTCGGAGGTGGCAACGATTTCTTCAAAGCCTGGGGCAGTACCCAGGTAGAGGAAGCCACTCGTATGGTTAACCTTTGTATGGATGCTGGGGTTAATTTTTTTGACACGGCAGATATTTATTCAGAGGGACTTTCTGAAGAGATATTAGGTAAAGCCCTGGAGGGGCAGCGTGATAAAGTGCTTATTTCAACAAAAGGGACTTTTCCTTTCGGGCAAGGGCCTAATAACCAGGGATCATCCCGCTTTCATTTAACAAAGCAGGTAGAAGGCAGCCTGAAACGCCTTAAAACAGATTACATTGATATTTACCATATGCACGGTTTCGATGGCAACACGCCGATAGAAGAAACCTTGCGAACTCTGGATGATCTAGTACAAAGCGGGAAAATCCGCTACATTGCCGCCTCTAACTTTTCTGGCTGGCATCTGATGAAGTCTTTGTCCATATCGGAAAAGTATGGCTGGAGCCGCTATGTGGCTCACCAGGTGTACTACTCACTGGCCAACCGGGAATATGAATGGGAACTGATGCCGCTGGGGATTGATCAGAATGTGGGCGGAATTATTTGGTCACCGTTGTCTGCTGGCAGGTTGGGTGGTAAGTACCGACGTAACCAACCCTTGCCACAAGATAGCCGCGTAGCGCAAGGAGGCAGTCCTGTACCCGAAGCAGTTGTAAACGAAGAAGTGTTTTACAACACCATAGATGCTATGGATGAAGTAGCTGCCGAAACAGGCAAAACACTTGCCCAGGTAGCACTTAACTGGCTGTTGCAGCGCCCAACTGTCTCTAGTATTGTTATTGGTGCCCGTAACGAAGAACAGCTAAAACAAAACCTGGATGCCGTGGGCTGGAACCTTAACACTGAGCAGGTAAAAAAACTGGATGCTGCCAGTGAAGTTCCTACTATTTATCCTTATTGGCATCAGAGGCAGAATACTTCCCTTAACCCATTACCAGAATTTTATAAATAAGAAGAAGTAGTAAGTGCTACAGTGCTTTGCTATCAGATATTTTACCTATGACCACACGACGTAATTTTATTTCTACAGGTATAAAAGGAGCGGCAGTAGCCGGCTTGGCTCCTATAATTCCGGCTTTTGGTGCCTCCGCTGATTATTCTAACGGTGAAAAGATGCTTGGTACACAAACAAAAGGTAAATCTTCAGGAGCTTACCAGTTTCAGCCTTCCCAGCCTTTCGGTTTAGGCGGGGTAGCCATCGGCAACGCTTTCCGGCCAACTACTGATGAGCAGGCACAGGAAGCTATGGAGGGAGCCTGGGCTGCAGGAGTTCGTTACTTTGACACCTCGCCCTGGTATGGGCTAGGCCTTAGTGAACGCCGCTTTGGACATTTTCTTCATAATAAAAAGCGTGAAGAGTATGTATTGTCAACGAAAGTTGGTCGATTGCTTAAGCCCACGAAAGACATTCCGGAGACTATGTGGCAAGAACCATCTCCTTTTACTTATGAATATGACTATAGTGCAGCAGGGGTAAGGCGTTCGATAGAAGATAGTCTGCAACGGTTGGGAATCGAAAGCATAGACATTGTTTTTATCCATGATCTATCTCCTGATAATGAGGACATGGGGGAAAACTGGACAGAATACTTTAAAATTGCCCGGAGTGGTGCAATGCCAGAGTTAACACGAATGCGAGAAGAAGGCCTGATTAAAGCTTGGGGTTTAGGTGTAAATACCATTGATCCAATACTACGCACGCTGGAAGTGGCCGACCCAGATATCTTTCTTTCAGCAACCCAATACTCTCTGATGTATCATGAGGATGCTCTTAACCGCCTGTTTCCGGCATGTGACAAACATGATGTTTCTATCATAGTTGGAGCCCCGCTAAACTCCGGTTTTCTGGCTGGTATAGACCGGTATGATTATAGCGAGAAAATTCCCGAGGGGTACAAAGAAAAACGGGCGCGCATGACAAAAATAGCTCAGAAACATGGTATTGATTTACGTACCGCCGCACTTCAGTTTTCCGGTGCCCCTGCTACAGTTTCGGCTGTAATTCCTGGTACACGTTATGCCAAACAAGCCAAAGCAAATGTTGAATCTATGAACGTGAAAATACCTGCGAATTTTTGGATTGAGCTGAAAGAGCAAAAACTAATAGCAGCTAATGCACCTGTACCAAAATAGTAAACAGCTACTAAACAGGCAGCTATAGAGCTGCCTGTTTAGTAGCTGTTTACTATTTTGGTACAGAAAATGACATTGCTATAAACTGTTTTAGCTTTTTCTACTATGCGTGTAAAGGAAGTAAGGGTAAAACCCATGAAACCTTTACACCTTGCTAGTATTCTGTTACCTCTTCTATACTACTACTACTTAACTTACACGTATAATCACTTTGCCGTTCGTGGTTCTGCTAGCTACTTTCTCATGTGCATCAGCTATATCTTCAAAACCATAAGTTTGAGCTATGTAGGGTTTTATTTTACCTGACATCAGAAGCTCCGCCAATTGTGTTTCGTCTTCTCCACTTGATTTAACGCTATGGTTTTTTGCCTGAATATTTCGCTTCTTTGCCTCTGCCTTTACCTCGTCTGTAGCTCCTCTTAAAATGGAGATGATTTTGCCACCGTCTTTCATTGTTTTCAATGATTTACGAGTGTTTTCCTCTCCCAGAGAGTCAAGCACCACATCCACATCTTTTACCACATCCTCCACGTTCTGATTTTTATAGTCAATTGGCTCATCAACGCCTATTGATTTTAGAAAATCGTGGTTTTGTGCGGATGCTGTTCCTATTACGTAAGCTTGAAAGTACTTGGCAATCTGCACAGCAAAATGGCCCACACCGCCTGCCGCTGCATGAATAAGCACCCGTTGCCCCGGCTGAACATCTGCCTCATGCACCAGTACCTGCCAGGCAGTAAGTGCCGCCAGTGTAGTGGCAGCGGCCTCTTCAAAAGAGACCTGGGCTGGCTTATGTGCCAGGTGGCCTTCAGGGGCAGTCACATATTCGGCGTATGCCTTGCCATGCCCAGGAAAGTTGACCATTCCAAACACTTCATCGCCCGCTTTAAAGTACTCCACTTCGTCGCCTACAGCCTCTACCTCACCTGAGATGTCCCAACCCAGAATCAGTGGATTATTGTCTTTCAAAGAATCGTATGCTGCTTTGCCTTCCCGAGTTTTAGTATCTACCGGGTTTATGCTAATCGCCTTTACCTTTACCAACACTTCGTTTTTCTGTGGTACTGGCTTTTCAATCTCTTTTATCTGGAAGTTTTCAACGCCTCCCGGTTTTGGTAATATGATTGCTTTCATGTATGAAGTTTTTTTTACAGCTTCTTATTTTAAACTTCATAGAATGTAAAAGGTTATTTATTATAGAGTTAAACCTTGAAATGGAGCTCGTTCCCGTTTGTAGAAGGAAAGGCATTGATAGAATGAAGCATCGTGTACGTTGATCTGTAAGACCTACAGGCAAAGACTAGTGTAGACTTTAACTATTTAGGAGATATTGTTGGCAGGAATCAAAGTCAATGCCTTTTTATAACAGTTGGATATGCAAAGCCTGACGCAGTCTATTTACAGTTTAGCTGATGCAGTGGCAGATGCAAGTGGAATAGTAGTTTCTGCTGAGGTAGATGACCTAGATTATATTATCCAAAAAATGATGAGACCTATACCTGATTGTACAGGAGAGCCTCAATAACATTGTGAAGCATTCGGGGGCTACGCATGTTAAACTTATTATTATCAGAAATAAACACGCTCACCTTCCTGCTCTTCTGCTTTATGAAAAATGTAAACCCCCTTTTGCCTGAGATCAACACAGAATATTAAAGTGATAACTTGTTTCAGGATGAGATGATACAAAAAAAGCAGTCTGCATAAACAGACTGCCTTTAAAGATAAACTATTTACACGCTAATTTCCTGTTCTGTTCAGTTCCTCAAGATTTACATCTCGTTTCTTAGCTTCGAAGTCTTTGCCTTTGTTAAACCTGTACCGAATATTCACTCTCACACTTCTTGCCCCCTGGTACTGGTCTATGTTGTTAATGTTTCCTTCTATGTTGGTATTGACAACTAGTATGCGGCTTTTGAAAATATCAGTAAAGCTTAGGCTTAGATCCAGTTTATCATTCATAAATGAGCGCTTAAACCCTGAATCTACCCACCAGTTGTCTTCTACTTTATACAGACCATATACTGCAGGACCCTGATAGCCAGCGTTTATTTCCATTTTGATGCCAGCAGGTAATTGTATATTCTGGGTTGAGTTAGCCATAAAGCTAAGCTGATCGTTTAGAACAGATTCGGTGTTAAACTTATTTTTATAGCGTTGGTAGGTTAAGGTCGCGTTGTTATTCATATCCCATTTAGATGAGATTTTAATCGGGGCCACCAAAGTTGCACTAAGGTTCTCGAAGTTATCTACATTCTGTTGCTGAAAAACTGTTGTGTTATCTTCTTCGTTTTGCATAGGTACTTCTGCTATAAAATCTTCGGTAACTGAGTAACCTAGCACCAGATTATAAGACTGTTTTAAAGTGTGTGTCAGCTCAAAAGAATTGGTGTATTGCGGTCTCAGGTAAGGGTTGCCTTGTGCCCAGGTGTACGGGTCGAGATAGAAGATGAAAGGGTTAAGGTTTTCGTAGTAAGGTCTGTTTATTCTGCGGCTGTACTTGTACCCGATCTCATAGTTATCATTCACTTTCTGTTGCACAAACACACTTGGGAATAAGTTTAGGTAGCTTCTGTCTGTTGTCTCGTCGTTAGTAACAGAATAACCTTCAGACTCTGTTTGCTCTGCACGCAAACCAGCCTGCAGGCTCCACTTCTTACCAAAACTTGTGGAGTAGTTTGCGTAAGCGGCATAAATATTTTCTTTGTAAATGAAGTGGTTGCTTCTCTTATCATCCAGCATTTCTCGTGTATCTTCTACTTCGTAGAAAAGAAGCTCGTTGTCAGACGTTACATGGCTGCCTTTGGCCCCCAGTTCAAGTTTACCAGTTTTGCCTAATTTTTTTGTAAAGTCTACTTTAGCTGAGTAAATGCTATAGGTGGTAGGGTTGGTGCTTGTGAGCAACTCGTTAACTCGAACCGGAGGACTATAGTTAAGGCTGTCGCGTTTGTTAAAGAACCTGGAGTCGTCGTCGCTGCTGATATTAGCATAATCTATATCTGCTGATAAGGTGGTGCCAGTTGTATCAAGCTTACCCATATAGTGCAGGTTGAAGGTACCATTAAAATAGTCACCTTTAGCTCCGTTTTCAGCTCGCACAAAAACATTTTTTCTAGGGTTAAAATCACGCAGGTAAGAATCAGTGTAAAATGTCTGATCAGATTTCGAATAATAAAGGCTGGTTTGGGCACCAACGCTATGTTTATCGTTAATGTCATAGTCTGTGTTAAGGCGTATGTTGGGAGCAAAGCGTTCATTTTCTTCATAGCCATCCTGCTCAAAGTAGCTCTTTCTGCCTTCATTATTGAACACTCTGTACATGTCCATATCACGGTAACGCATGCGTTTGGCTACATCCAGACTGGCAGACGAATTCCATTTGCCGTTTTTGTAATTAGCACTTGCTCCTGATGTATAAGTGCTTAACTTGTTATATTGGTAACCTGCATAAACACTACCATTCAGACCGAAGTCAATGTTCTTTTTAAGGTTTATGTTGATGATACCAGATGCCCCTTCTGCATCATATTTTGATGATGGATTAGTGATAACTTCCAGATCTTTGATGTTTTCTGCAGACATACTTTGCAGCAGGTTCTGCAGGTCTTTGCCAGACAGGTAAGACTGTTTTCCATTGATCATGATCTGAACGCCAGCCTTACCATTAAGCTTAATGTTTCCGTCCTGGTCTATCCAAACGCCTGGAGATTTTTCCAGCACCTCGTAAGCAGTACTGCCTCCGGCCAGAGCAGTTCCTTCTACACTAACTACCATCTTGTCAGGGTGCGTGGTGATAGTAGGGCGCATCGCCTGAACAGTAACCTCACTGAGAGTTTTTGCATCAGTTTTAAGTCGTAGTGTACCAAAATTCTTTGCGAACTTTTCGTCTGTCACCTCAAAAGGCTCTGTTTGGGTTTGTTCATATCCTAAACCACTCAGTTTAAGGTAATACTTTCCTTTAGCTGGAGCTTTTATCTCAAAGTGGCCGTCCATATCGGCAATGGCTCCAGTTACAACAGATGAACTGGCTGCTTGCACAACGGCTACGTTTGCAAAGCCTACGGCCTGTTCTTTTTCATCTATCAATGTACCGCTCAGCATACCTGCTGTCTGAGCGAAGCTTGATAAGGAAATGCTTAACATACAGAAAAGCATAAGGAGGGAAGTGTACGATTTTCTCATAGTTTTATTTTGTTTAGCGTGTGTGGTAAGTGTTAATCAGTGTTTCAAAATTATTATATAGTACTTTGCAATGCAAGGTACTGTTGGTTTCAAAAATCGTATATTATACAAACATCCGTATTTTGTCTATGAATTCTTGTTAGGCTAAGACAGAAGCTTTAATAGCTCATTTCTGATACTTTTGTGTCTCCTTAGGTTGAGCTATTTTCATTCAAAAGCCCTTACAATGTTCTTAAAGCACTTTATTACTACAGTAACCGAAAGATGGGAGACAAGCGGGAGGAGTTGCCTGAGCAAATCAAGTACTATATAAACAGGTAGCTATTGCCCACAAACCAAAGAATTTACTAGACGAAGCTTTAAAATGAAGTGCCAGTGTACCTTTAGCTAAGGTTGTGTTAGTTTTAGCCGCCTAACGCAAAGAAAGTATGAGCCTAATCAGCAGTAAAAATAAAAGCCGCAGGTGTAGTAAGCGCTACACCTGCGGCTTCATAAAAAACATACAGCCCTAAGTAACACGAACTGCTACTTAGGGCTGTATCAGAGGCGTTATTTGAAATACTAATTCAATACTTCTTCAGTACTGCCACACTCCCGCATAGCATCACCAAAATATGGGTTTTCAATTTCTTTGCTTGCACTCATCCAGTACCCCCCCTCATTGTTTTGGGCCATTGGGCAGTGCTGGTAGTACAAAGTTCTTTCATTTGCACCATAAGCTTTGGCCAGGGAGAAAGTGGCTTCAGAAAGAAGCTCAAGGTTCTCACGCTGAGCAGCTATGTCGTTGGCATTGGCTATTTTAGAAGCACTTTGTTTTACCTCTTCTACTTTCTCTTCTGCATAAGCTTTATGGTCGCCTACTAGCGTGGCTACAGGCATAGACTGAGCGGCACTTAAAACTAAGTTAGCAGCTTCTTGTGCAGCCTTAGCATCAGCTGAAACAAGAGCATCCTTCACTTTAAGGTACTCATCTACCAACTGTGAAATATGTGTGTTGATAGGTTCAGCTACCGAAGTAAAGTCAGGCGTTTCAACAACAACGTTACTTGTCATTTCCTCCTCTTGTTGTTCTGTCTCAACGCTTGCCGTTGTGTCCTGCTGCGAATTTTCAGAGCAGGATGCAAATAAAAATATCGCTATTGTTGCTGTTGTTAATACAGATCTTTTGAATGGATTTGTTGTCATGATCAATAATGGTTTGTGGTTGTAAATTTAATTATTTCTGATTTATCAATATCTACTGTTATTCTCAACAGGAGCTACAGGATTCTCATACTGCTGATTGATGTTAATGGTCATGGCTAGCCATTGGATCACTTCCTTTCTTTAAAACGAATTCACTGTAGAGAAGGTAAGCACCGGAGGTTACTACTTTCTCATTCTCCTTTAGGCCACTTAAAATGGCTACTGTGTCAAAGCTTTCTTCTCCCAGGCGCACCATACGTGCTTTAAAGGTGTCTTTGCCAGTTTGAACCCACACATGGTTCCCTGCAGCATCCCGTATAACAGCATCAGTTGGTACAGCAAGAGTTGAACCATTTAGGCTACTAAGGGTGATATTAGCCTGCATGCCTGGCAGGTACTGTCCCTCCGGGTTAGGTAGTTCAGCACGTAATATTGTTACCTGACTTCCTTGCCTGTACTCGGGACTGATAAAAGAAACTTCAGCTGTAACAGGTTCCTGCGGGGATCCTTGTACAGCTACCTGTATCTCATCACCAACGTTTATATTGGTAATTTCCTGCGGATACAGTTCTGCCTCTACCCAAATCCTGTTAAGCTTTCCGAGCCTGTACAGCAAGCTTCCCTCAGCTATATATTGGCCTTCAGCTGCAGTTACATCCGTTATTATGCCTGAGGCAGGAGCTACAAAAGTAACGCGAGCATTCATGTTGCCGTTCTTAGCTAGCTGGTTTAATTGACTTTTAGTTAAACCATAAAGCAGCAGCTTTTCTTTAGCTGCTTGCATAAAAGAAGCTAAACGAGGCTCCTGGTTTCCTAATTCCTGGTATTGCTTTAACGCCAGTAGGTACTCTTGTTGTAGCATAAGCAACTCTTCACTATATAACTCATAAAGTGGTTGCCCCTTTTTTACTGCCTGTCCGGTTTCCTTTATATACAGACGCTCTACACGACCTGCAGCACGGCTGCTGATTACGTCCGTCTCCGTCTCGTCGAGCACAAGCTGCCCCGTAAGTATAGTACTATTGCCTACGGCATCATATTTTACCGGCTGTGTACTGATATTCGCCAAGGCTATCTGGCTATCACTTAACATTACTTCTCCGTCTTGTTTCTCTGATTGAGCCACAGGCACCAGGTCCATACCACAAATAGGACAGGAGCCAGGTTCATGCTGTACTACCTGCGGGTGCATAGGACAGGTGTAGGTGCTTGTTTCTTCTCTGACATGCTCCTGCGGCTGCTCTTTACAGGCCACTGCTGATAGCAACAGCAGGAAGAATATTAAAATGTTCAGGTATCGTTTCATAATCTAATGTTGATTAGTTGAATGAATGACTCTTTCTTCACAGCTATCAATCCAACTCATTCATTTACTTTTATAAAGCTTTCGCTATCTACCAGGAACTGTGCATTAGAAGCAATAGCATCCGTTGCTTGCAAACCTTCTGTTATTTGAATCTGATCTCCCTGTTTTGTACCAACTGTTACAGCAATAGGCTGAAAAGCACCATTTACTTTTTTAAAAGCTACTGATCTGGTACCTATGTCAAGAACGGCTGCTCTGGGTATCCATAGTGCCGGGGGGGGAGTGTAGGTAGCATGGGCAGTAATTAGCTGGCCTACTCTGGCTAGCTTTTGCTGGCCTGGCAGATATACTCTGACAGTGGCAAAGTTTTCCCCTCCCTGATAAAAAGGCTGAATAAAATCTACTTGAGCTTTCAGTGAGTCATTAGGCAATTGCGGAAACGTAATAATAACAGGTGTACCTTCGGATAGAGCACTGATACCCGCAGCGGGTGTACTAAACTCTGCCCACAACTGGTCTGTATTAACCACTCGTAATAATGGCTGGCCTGTGCTCACATACATTCCCTCTCTAAGCTCAATATCCTGCTCAGTTGTGGCAATTACGGATGATGTTCGTGTAGCTTGCTTGCTCATGCTGTTGCCGCCTCCACTACTATTCATAGCACTTCCTCCACCCGTAACCATTGCATTATTCGTCATGCCCGGTGTTTTTCCCGGAACTGTAGCGCTGAGCCCGACAGCATAGCCACTGTAAGGACTGTAGACGGCAAAAGTATAGCTTGCTTTTCCTGTACGGATCAGGTGGTTAATCTGTATATCGGTGGCTCCTAAAAGGCGCAGCTTTTGCCTTGCTGCTTCTACTAATTGCTTATCTTCAGGTGCTGATTGTTGAAGGTACAGTAGTTCCTGTTGTGCCGTTACCAGTTCAGGACTGTAAATTTCCATTAGCTTTTGTCCTTTACTGATAGGTTGATAGTTGTATTGTACAAATAATTGCTCCACACGACCAGCTATTTTTGCAGGTACAGTATTCACACGGTTTGGGTCATACGTAATAACTCCTTCCATTTCCATTGTCGCCTGTACTGCCTTATACTCAGGGGTAACAGTAGCAATAGAGGATACAACGGTGCTATTGGTAGGCTGAAGCAGAAATGCAAGGTCATCTGTGACCTCTATAGACTCACCTTTGGCTATTTGCTCCACCAGATCCATACCACAGATAGGGCATGAGCCAGGCTCTTGCTGCACAACCTGCGGATGCATAGGGCAGGTGTAGGTTGTTTTCTCCTCTTCGGCGTGCTTATGCGATTGCTCATTACAGGCCGCTGCAACTAACAGGAACAAAAGAGCTGAGAGTATATATATGTATCGTTTCATTATCTAATGCTGAATAGTTTGATGAGTGAACAATTAAATAAGCGCTGGATTATCAGGGGCCTATTATCTACTATTAAAAACTCATCCATTCTTATTTCTCTAATTCTTTTTC
Organism: Pontibacter silvestris; assembly: GCF_020907275.1. GTDB lineage: Bacteria > Bacteroidota > Bacteroidia > Cytophagales > Hymenobacteraceae > Pontibacter > Pontibacter silvestris. Next base: position 184,942 of record NZ_JAJJWI010000005.1, read on the forward strand.
ATATTTTACAACTATCAGGTAGAGTTGCTCCAGGTTATTCAGGTACTCCATTTGGGCCATGTTCAGGGCTTCCCAAGCGTCAATAACATCGGGTAGTTCAGCGTTGTTTTGCTCATAAGCCAGCATGGTCACATCGTAGTTTTTCTTCAGGGCCGGCAGAATTTTGCTTTTGTAGTTCCCTACCTGTTCCCGTTTAGTGTTCACTTCTAAAGCCATTTCCCGGATCATCCCCAGAGCTTCATTTAAGATTGACTCGCGTTCCTGTTGCATCGCCTCAATCTCCAGGTTCATAGCCTTTACATTGGCTTTGTACATTTTAGAAGACCAGGGAGCTATCGGAATAGAAACCATACCCATAGCTGTGAACTGGTTTGGCATGCTGGTGTTCAGGGGTGTCATATGGTCGAAGCGGAGACGGAAGTCAGGTTTGCGTTCCAGGTTCTCTAGCTGCGCGTTCAGCCGCATGGATTCTATTGTTCTGTCCAATTGACGGATATCACTCCGGGCATTGTTAAGGTAAACGGAATCAGCGGTTAAAACGACAGGCGCAGGTATTGTAACAAGCGTATCTATGGTAAAGCGTTGCTCTTTGGGCAGGTTCATAAGCGTATTGAGCTGTACGTTCTTTTGAACAATCTCATTGGCTGTCATCAGCTGCATATTCTCTACTTCGTGTAGTCTGGCTTCTGCTTTATAGATACTGCCTAACTTACCCTGGCTGTATGGGTAGCGGATTCGGGCCAATTTCAGCATGAACTCCATAATGCGTTCATTTTCTTTTAGTACTGCCATTTTCCGCTCCTGCACTACCCAGCTATAATAGGTAGCCTTTGCCTGAGCGCGAAGCTGATTATAGGTAACAGCCTGTTTCTCTTCTTCTATAGAAGCCCGAGAATTGAGGTATGTTTGGCTTGCCCGTTGTTTAGCGGGGTTAGGTATGGCCTGTTCTGCAGATAGCATCACAGAACCTTCTCTAGCATCACCCATGGTGTTCTGGCCTGGGTAAGGTAGCATGAACACACCTCCTCCCACCATAGGAGCCATCCAGCCTGTAGCACCTTCTGCATAGGCATCCATTGCTTTTGAACGTGTATTATACTGCTGCAGCATAGGGTTATTCACTGCAATCTGATGTAATACGCTATCAAGGCTTAGAGGCTGGTTTTGTGCTGCTACATGCTCAACTGTATGCAGCCATAAGCTGAATAGGAGCAGCATAAATGCACTTTTTGCTCTTTTAGGATGAGAGGTGCTTATATTATTAATGCTTAACATCATATATCTCCAGTTTTCCGTGCTTTTTAAGCTCGTATTCTTTTGTCATTTCAAAAACTACCGGGGTAACCAGCAGAATGTGGATGGAAGAAGTAAACACCCCGCCTATCATAGGCAGTACTATGGGTAGCATAACATCTGTGCCTACGCCTGTTGCCCAAAGCACTGGTATCAGCCCAAACAGCGCTACTGATACAGTCATGATTTTAGGGCGAAGGCGCTTGGCTGCACCTCTGAAAACAAAATCTCTGATATCCTGTTTTGTAATGGTCTCGCTGGAATTCCCCTTCTGATCTACCAGTTCCTTCATCGCCTCATTTAGATAAACCACCATTACCATGGCTGTTTCAATAGCTAAACCAAAAAGGGCAATAAAACCTACTGCCACCGCCACCGATAAATTCACTCCATATATGTACACGATGTACACACCGCCTACAAGCGCAAAAGGAATGGTAATAAGGTTCAGGAAAGCCTCCTTTAAAGATTTAAAAGTGAAATACAGGATAAGGAAGATGATTGCAAGTACCAGTGGAATAATAATTGTCAGCGTTTGGTTGGCCCGAACCTGATTTTCCCACTGCCCGCTCCACTCTAAATAGTAACCATCAGGAATACCTGTTACCTCTGCATTTATCTTTTGCATGGCATCTTCCACAGTACTCCCCAGGTCCCGGTCCCGCACGTTGAAAAGCACTGCTCCACGTAGCTGTGCATTTTCTGAGTTGATCATGGGCGGGCCATCTGCAAACCTAATGGTAGCGACAGAAGATAAGGGAATGGTACCAGTTGTAGCCGTCTGAATCGGGATGCGTTGAATACGCCCTATACTGTTCCGGTACTCCTGTGCCAGACGCACATTAATGGCAAAACGCTGACGTCCTTCAATGGTATTACCAATAGGCATACCTCCCAAAGCCGATTCCACGATCATGTTTACATCATCAACCGATAGGCCATAGCGACCTAAGGCTTCCCTATTGATGTCGATTTCCAGGTATTTGCCTCCTGTTACAGGTTCTACATAAAGATCTTTCACGCCTGGTACGCCATTTAATGCGTCTCGTACTTTGTCCGACACAGCACTGATAGAATCAAGATTCTGCCCATACACTTTCACCCCTACATCAGTGCGTATACCGGTGGCAAGCATATTAATGCGGTTAATGATTGGTTGTGTCCATCCATTTACCACCCCCGGAATCTGCAGTTTGGCATCCAGTTCCTTGATGATGGCTTCTTTGGTCATGCCTTCCCGCCATTCTGATCGGGGTTTTAGCATAATAATGGTTTCAATCATGCTGATAGGGGAATTGTCTGTAGCTGTACTTGCTCTGCCTGCTTTCCCTAAAACCTGCTCTACTTCAGGCACAGACTTAATTATTTTATCTTGCACTTGCAGAATACGCTTTGCCTCAGTATTTGAAATATCCGGCAGTGTAACGGGCATAAACAGAATAGAACTTTCATCCAGGGGCGGCATAAACTCAGTACCAAGGTTAAGGAGCATAGGTATCGCAACAAATAATGCTAAGAGGTTTATACCAATTGTTGTTTTACGCCACTTCAGACACCATTTCAGCACTGGCCCGTACACCCGCTCTAATCCCCGGTTTATCGGATTGACATTATCAGCCTTCAGCTTTCCTTTCAGAAAGAAGGAGATAAGCACTGGTGTTAAGGTAATGGCCACAATGGCATCCACTATCAGAATAAAAGTCTTTGTCCAGGCCAGCGGGCTGAATAGTTTACCCTCCTGACCGGTTAACAGAAACACCGGCAGGAAAGAGGTAATCACTATGATCGTGCTCCAGAACACACTGGGGCCTACCTGTTTGCTGGCCTTTGCTATTATATCGAGTCTTTGTTGCTTTGTTAGCTTCATGTTCAAAACTAATTATTCGCCTCCGCCAGATGCCGGTATGCATTCTCTACCATCACAATGGCATCATCCACAATTACACCTATAGACAAGGCAATACCTGTAAGGGACATAATGTTTGAGGAGATGCCAAAAGCATTAAGTAGTATGAACCCGATGGCAACAGAAAGCGGTAACTGAATCATGATAATAAGCGCACTGCGCCAGTGGAACAGAAAGAGAAACACAACAACAGAAGCTATAATCATCTCTTCTATTAATGTATTTCTGACTGAGTTGATGGATTCATTAATGAGGCCGCTACGGTCGTAAACAATGTTGAATTTTGCTCCTTTCGGTAAACCTTTGGATACCTCTTCCATTTTATCTTTTACATTCTTGATCACCTCTGCAGCGTTTTCACCATAGCGCATCACTACAATGCCACCAACGGCCTCGCCTGTAGCATTCAGGTCAAAGATACCCAGGCGGCTTTCGCCTGTCATTTGTACTGAGGCAACATCTTTTACACGCACAGGAATGGTGTTATTCGTAACAACTGCAATATTTTCTATCTGTTCTGCTGATTCGAGATAGCCTGTTGTTTTAATAATGTAGCCAATGTCGCTGAGTTCGAATTTGCGGCCTCCCGACTCGTTGTTATTTGCACGAACAGCCTGTATTACCTGGGGGATGGACAGGTTGTAATAAGTTAGTTTATTTGGGTCCAGCGTGATCTGGTATTGCTTCTGAAAGCCTCCGAAAGAGGCTACTTCACTGACTCCTTCTACATTTTGTAGCCCAAACTTCACGTACCAGTCCTGTATGGCCCGCTGTTCGCCCAGGTCCATGCCAGGGGCATCTAAGGTGTACCAGAGTATATGGCCAACACCGGTGCCATCTGGTCCAAGTGTAGGGGTAGCATCATCCGGTAATGTGTTGCCAACGGAACTAAGCCTTTCCAGTACCCGCTCACGTGCCCAATATACATCCGTGTCATCATCGAAAATAACATAGATAAAGCTCATGCCGAACATAGAAGTTCCGCGCACATATTTTACCTGTGGGAGGCCCTGTAGGTTAGTTACAAGCGGATAGGTAATTTGGTCCTCTATCAGTTGCGGACTGCGCCCCATCCATTCTGTAAAAACAATTACTTGGTTTTCGGACAAATCGGGAATTGCGTCTACTTTATTGGTCTGTACAGAATACAAGCCCCAGGCAAATAGAAAAGCAGCTATAAGCAACACCATTACCCGGTTTCGGAGCGAAACGGATATTAACTTCTCAATCATGAAATAGAATATTAACCTTAACAGGAATAAAACTAAACCGCACAGCGTTTGTGGTAAAAGAAATATGAGCCAGAACTGATGGCTGATGGTGTGTTTGTGTTACCTGAAGTACACAACGCCACAGCAGCCATACGCTGAACTAGCCACACAGTAAGGTTAAAGAAGAAAGGACTGCACCAGCACAGGTATGTCGCGTGCCAGTGGCGGAGAGGAGTAAAGTGCGTAAGTGGGTTTAAGAGCAGGCTCAGGAGCAAACAACTGTACAAGCACGACTCTTACAGCAGCTATAAATTTAATGTCAAGAGAATGAAGGTTGATAAACTTAGTATCAGATGCAACATCCAGGCGCTCTACTACAAGTTTATGGTCTTCGCAGCAGCTATTGTCTTTTTGCTTAGGGCTATGGCATGGAGGAAGCTTTTCCTGCTTTTGTGCCATAGGGCATTCTTCCGGCTTTCCCAAAAAGGTAATGTCGCGCAATTCTCCACCACATAAATGCATACCCACCGATACACCTGTCGAGGAGACAAGCACCAGCAGTGTTAAGGTTAGCAATATGATCTGGCGGAAAAGCTTCATTAGTTTGGTTTCTCTTGCTACAAAGGTATAACGGAATCGGCAGGAGGTGTTATATAATTAACAAAAAGTTTTATAAAATTTACTAAAGAAGGTGCAGTAGAAACTGATTAAGATCTATATATGTAATTATATTTAACAAAAGATTGTTGAAGTGAGCAATTCAGGATCATAAACTTGTTAAACTGTACTATAAGGCTTAATTTAAAATTTCTTAAAAATTTTTAGTTATAGCAACAAGAACTGTAGCCAGCATAACAGGATGTACCCTTGTTAAGGAAAGCAAAATCAGACAGTAAAACTTTCGCTTGAATATTATAGAAGTTGAATTAGATAATGAAAAGGATTTTAATAATACTTATTGCTGCAGTGCTTATAGGTGCAGGAGCTTTTTATGGCTTAGGTAAGTTCTCAAAAAGTGAAGCTAAATCAGTGTCAACTCCTAAGGAGACTGCCACAAACAACATCCCATGGATACAGTTAACCCGTCTTGATGGCTCTAAAATTGTGGCGCATGATCTGGAAAGCAATGTTGTGCTAGTGGTTTTTCAGCCAGATTGCGATCATTGCCAGCGGGAGGCAAAGGAGATTAGTGAGCATTTATCGTCTTTTAAAAAGTATGATCTCTATTTTATATCCGACGCTGAAATGGATAAGTTAAGCCAGTTTGCTAAAGATTATAAGCTACATGGAGAAAACAATGTTCATTTTGTGCAAGCAACTGCGAACGATATCTTCAATAACTTTGGAGCTATTCCTACTCCTTCGCTCTATGTTTACTCCGATAACGGACACTTAGAGAAATCTTTCATAGGGGAGACTCCTATCGAGAATATTATGAATTCCCTTTAAGTTAAGAATTTATCATTTTGATATTGTGAAATGATAATGCTTAATATCTCTTGATTTAAATGTTCTATTTAACCAGAAAGAGGCTGCCATCTGAATAGCAGCCTCTTTCTGGTTATGCAATAAGTTCTTGCTTAGGAACAGGAAGCTGTAGATGAGAAAGTATGATACTAAACACATCTGTTGCCTGCGGAGCCTGAGGCAATGTTTGGTTTAGATTTTTAGTAAACAGTATCGGCCATTCTGCTTTGTCTTCTGGCACATGTCCATGGGATCCCTTAATAAGGGTAGCGTCCAATGGAATAATATCCATCACCATTCGGAAGCCTAACTTTTTCTTAAGTACTTTCCCGGCCACCAATGGAATCAGCATTTTGATGTCAGGATCTGTAAACATCTCTACGGGATCATAGCCAGGCTTTTTATGAATATCCACCATGCGGGCATAATCGGGAGCCATTTTATCATTCAGCCAGAAATAATAGGTGAACCAGGAGTTATTATCAGCAATGCATACTAGTTCGCCGCATCGTTCATGTGCCAGGTTATATATATTTCGCTCATCACCCTCCAGCACTTCCTGTATGCCCTCTACCTGCTGAAGCAGTTTTTTTACTTCAGCGATTTTACTCTGGTCCTGTATATACACATGCGCTATCTGGTGGTCAGATACGGCAAAAGCTTCACTCATAGCTGTATCCAGCAACTCTGTATCCCGTTCATTTCGCACAGCAATGTAGCCGTTCCTGCGCAGCACACGGTTAATGTGCACCGGGTTGTTTACACTGGAAATACCATACTCAGACAGTAAAATTACCTGTGCCCCTCTGGCTTCATAAAACTTAATAAGATCGGCGCATACAGCATCTATTTCTCTCAGGTCTTTGGCTAAACGCGGGGCATTCTGGTCAGGGCCCAGGCGTTGCAGGTTGTAGTCCAGGTGAGGCAGGTAGATGAGCGTCAGTGTCGGGTTGTACAGGTCGTCTGTTATCTTGGACGCGTCGGCTATCCATTTGCTTGATTTAATAGAAGTTTTCGGGCCCCAATAATTAAAGAGAGGAAATGTTCCCAACTGCCCCTGTAGCTTGTCACGCAAGTCAGCCGGTTGGGTGTAGCAGTCGGGTAGTTTTCGACCATCTGCCAAATACTGCGGACGAGGTGTGAGCGTGTAATCAGCTTTGGTGTTCATGTTGTACCACCAGCCCATATTGGCAACGGTAAAATCAGGATCCGCTGCTTTAGCTATATCCCATATTTTAGGAGACTGTATCAACTTATTAGACTGGCGCCACAGCTTTACTTCATCCTCATCCCGAAAGTACCAGCCATTAGCTATGATGCCATGTTCTTTGGGCCATTTGCCTGTAAGGTAGGTTGCATGGGCTGTACAGGTAACGGCAGGCACAACTGGCTGAATGGTAGTTCCTTGAGCCTCCTGTGTCCATTTAGCCAGGAAAGGAGTGTTTTTACCAATGAGCGACTGTGTCAGTCCTACTACGTCCAGTACTACTGTTTTCTGCATTTCTTAAATTATTTATTGTTGAGATCACCCACTCCAGTTCACGCTGAACGGATTCTGACAAGTCTTTCTTTAAAACATCAGGCAACACCCCCCATGTATACGTTTCTACCTCCAGGTGCTGGGTAAAATGTTCCTGTTGTAACAGCCTGAGTACTTCTACTATATCATCTTGCGTCGATTGCAACTCATTGTATGTCTGCGTGAACAGTGGCACGTGGAAGTGCGTGCGCCATTCAACAGCTTCTGGTTTTTGGATATGCGGTAAAGCTACAGCCAAGTCAGGGTATTGGGTTATGGTGCCATCCGTATTGCGCTCCAGCACTTGGTGCAGGTACGTTGATTCTGCAAACTGCTCCAGTCTTTCCGCCAGCTTTGTTCTGGTTTTAATATCACTTGAAAGCAAGACTTTTAAAGCAGCACTTAATTGAACTTTGCCTATTCTGATACCTGATCCCTTTAATTTATGCAATGCCTCCGCATGATTTTCGTAAGCCAATGCAAAATGGCAAACATCGTAGCAAAGCTGCAGATGAGCGTAAATTGCCTCTTTAGCTTTGGTTTCTGCTAAATTCAGACGCTCCTGTAGTTGTTTTATACCTATAGGTAACAGCCAGTTTTTGTAGTAATTTATTACTTCATTGCTGTTCTCTAACAGTCCGTCCGGTTCTGGCTCTATATCAATATGAATTGTTCTCCCGGTTTCTCTTTTTAACCTGAGAAGTTCTTCTACCAGCTCTACCAGGTGGTTTGTGGCTACGGCAAATACCTCGTTCGTCTTTGTGTCTGAATCAAGCCAGGGCTTATAGGAGAGGGGAGAGGTTGAAATGCCTCCTTCCATGCCAGTTGGTAATAATTCTGCCAGTATATGGGCCAACCTAACTGTATAGTCTAAGCGTTGCCTGGTTGTCCAATCAGGTTGATGTACCTCGTCTTTTACGACTTGTTGATGAAAGCCTCCGTACGGAAAGCCGTTCATGGTAAACACATAGAGATCCTGTTCCTGTAACCATTGCTTAAACTCCTGTAGCTTATTTGCTTCCAGAATGTCTGCACTAGCCTGGTTAGAAAGGCGAAGGCCAACACCAAAAGGTTTATCAGGCGATAATTTCTGCTTTAGCTGGGGAAGGTAGTGTTCCAGTGTTTGAAAAACTGCTTCCCAGGTTTCACCAGGGTGAATGTTGGTGCAATAGGTTAAATGATATCCTTGGTCCAGATACATAATTTATTTTAATCTGATGATGCGGAAAGCGCGCCTTTAACTAAATACAGGCTTTTATTAACTATGCCTGCGTAAGCAGCTGTGCTTGGTAGCGTTTCTGTAGCAACTCTATTGATTGCATGACAAGTGCTTCGTCCATTTCATGTACTTCTACACCTTGCCCTATTTTGGTTAACAACATAATGGTTAATTGGCCACCAAGATGCTCTCTGAATTCATTTAGCCCTTTGATGACACTTAGCTTACCTGATGTATTATCCTGATGCAACAGTTCCGGCACATACAGTTCAAAGCCTAGTTTTTCCATCAAGTCCAGTATATCTTCACATTCGGCAGCACTTAACATACCTTTTAAGCGGGAGTAAATTACATCTATGGCAATGCCAATGGCTACGGCTTCGCCATGCCGCAGGCTATAGTTTGTCAGTTGCTCCAGTTTGTGTGCTGCCCAGTGGCCAAAGTCAAGCGGACGGGAAGAGCCTGTTTCAAAGGGATCTGCACCACCAATATGCTGCACGTGCATTTCCGCGCAACGGTGAATCAGCTGCTGCATAGCCGGCATGTCACGATGGGCTAATTTAATAGCATCGGCTTTGATAGCCTCATAAAAAGAAGCATCTTTAATCAAAGCTACTTTTATAGCCTCCGATATGCCTGCACGCCAGTCACGGTCATCAAGCGTCAGCAGGAAATCACTATCGTTTATTACGGCAAAAGGTGGGGCAAAAGTGCCGAGAAAGTTTTTTTTGCCAAAGGAGTTAAAGCTGTTTTTAACTCCTACAGCTGAGTCATCCTGAGACAAGACAGTGGTAGGTATGCGAATATGGCGAATGCCCCGATGCGCAATGGCTGCCGCAAAGCCAGCCATGTCTAACACAGCGCCACCACCAATAGCAATGAAATAAGAATGCCGGCAGATGCCATGGGCGTTAACAGCCTCGAGCAATTCCTGTAGCAGGTCTATATTGTTTTTTGCTTCTTCACCTCCTGTTATCACCAATGGCTCAGTCAAAAGCAGGATATCATCTTTATGATGATTTGTATAGCCTATAATGTTTTGTATCAGACACGGATGCGCCTCGGCTACGCCACTATCTACAACAAAAAAAACTTTGCGTGCTCCTTCACTTTTATCCTGTTTTAGTACATCAAGCAGGACTGTGTTACTTGGGTTAAAGAGCTTTTCAGTGAAATAAACCCCATATTTAAACTGCACTGCGAACGACTGTTGTATTGTTCTCATAATCCTTGGGGCAACCTTAATGTTTGTTTTAAATTATCAAGCAAATAAAGTTACTAAAATAACTGGTTGTTATTGTACTATTTTTTCTTTATTTATTACGTAATGGTTGTTGTGCTACTAACAGCTCATTCAACAGTATAATTATCTACTGCCTGTAAGATCAGGTAACAGCAAAGTTTTTAGCTATAAAAATAGAAACAGGTAACAACAGGAGCACAACTAAGCCATATTGCCAACCAGCAAAGCCAGCTGCTATACTGGCATCCATTACGATTAGTGCTACCACACCGGCTTTTACAGCTTTCATAATCAGCTTTGGCTCTTTGGCAGGCAAGGCTTTAATAAGTGGCGGAAATATGAGGTAGCCAAATAACAGCAGGAATGGAATGCTGTACAATACATTAAACTGTGGCAGGAATGTTAGTGACACAATGCCGCAGAAAACTGTCAGGTATAAGAATACAGCACCTTTTAGTGCGGCTGGATTTCCGCCATGCACTTCGCCACGGCTAATCATTGTGATTGCGGAGATATAGACAATCGGAATAAGTGATATAAACCAAAGCTGGTCTACCATGTCAGGAATGGCACTTATACCTAACAACAGGTTTCCACCACGGCAGGCACCCATATTAACAGGACCCAGAATAGAGTTATGTTTCCCTTTCCAATCGTAAAGCAAAGCAAGTAGTGCCACACCCAAGGCTATGGTGGCACTAAATAGGGAGACATGCCATGCTGCGAGTACGCCGCCAGCTAAAAGTGCAAAGCCTAAAAGAGAGGCTCCGGCCAAAGAAGCTTTGCCGCTTGGTATCGGCCTTTCCGGACGCTCTACGCGGTCCAGTTCCGCATCAAAAACATCATTGAATACAACTCCCCCGCCATACAAGCCTATTGTGGCAAGGATGAGCCAGAAAAGCGGTTGCAGGTTAATACCAGATAAACTGTTGCCTGTATTTGTAAACGGTAAGAGAGCTCCTGAAGCCGCAAAACCCAGCATTATGTCGGCAACAGCCGTTACAATATTGGCCGGGCGCATAAGCCGTAGGTAAGCACTGAGTCTGGTCATTAACGTACTATGTTTGAATCTAACTCCCCACTAGGTATTATTTTCTCTCCTACAACTGGTGTTTGTCCACCACGAAGCACAGAACTCCCGGAGAATTTCTCTCGCTGATCAATAGGGGAAGCCGCTAACCAGTCAGACTCATGCATCTGACCGCTTTTGCCAAAAGCACCTAAGGCATTCTGATAACATACCTTGCGTACATCCTCCAGCGAAATACCTCGTTCTAACATCAAAGAGGCAGTTTTAGGTACTGACAAGGCATCACTAATGCCCCAGTCGGCAGCACTGTTCACCATAATACGTTCTGAACCATACTGCTTCACTATTTCCACCATGCGTTCATTACCCATTTTAGTGTTTGGATAAATAGTGAAGGCTGCCCAGAATCCTCTGTCCAAAACATCTTTAACTGTTTCTTCATTATTATGGTCTACTATCACCATGTCAGGCGCTATACCATGTTCCAGGCTTACCTCCATACTGCGGATCGTGCCGGCTTTCTTGTCGCGGTGAGGTGTATGGATTTGCACAGGCAGGTTTACCTCTTTTGCCAGTTCCAGTTGCAGCCTGTAATACTTGTCTTCGGCTACCGTTTGGTCGTCGTAGCCAATTTCACCAACGCCAACTACACCTTCTTTACAAACAAATAAAGGCAGCAGCTCCATTACCTGCTCGGCTAGTGCTTCGTTGTTAGCTTCTTTAGAGTTTAGGCCTATAGTGCAGTAATGCTTAATACCAAACTGGCTGGCCCTGAAACGCTCCCAACCAACAAGGCTACTAAAATAATCTTTAAATGCTCCGGCCTCTGTACGCGGTTGTCCCAGCCAGAAAGCAGGCTCTATAATAGCCATAATGCCAGCCTGCCGCATGCGCTCATAATCGTCGGTAGTGCGGGAGGTCATGTGAACGTGAGGATCGATCAGCATTAGGTTGTACGTATTCATGTTTTTTTAGATTAAGGGTGTTCTAATTAAGTGCTAAAGCCTTGTCACTAATCTGTTGCCAGTTAAGTTCGTCAGCCTCTATTCTTGTTTTTAAATCCGGATGCTCATTTAAAAGCGCAATTGCAGGTGCAAAGTTGCTTTGCACACAGGCTAGAGCTGCCGCTTCATGCTGTACCTCTTCCGGGAGAGAAAAAAGCTTTTTGATGTCTTTCAGGATAGTTGCATCTATAAAAGGACCAACAGGGCGCCACAGTTCCGGAGTTACAGAACGGCCTGCTGCCCATCGCTCATGTGCATAATCAGAAAGCATATGAGCTAATTTCGAATTGCTGCGCCTGTCTATGCCGTAAATCTGGTTAATGGGTTTGCCAACAAAAATCGTCTTTAGAACAAGCTGATTCCAGGCATCTTCCTCCATGTAATCAGCAGAAAAAGGATTGTCCAGTACTACAGCCTCAAACACAGAACCTATGTTGGTGCGAACTCCTTCTGAAGCCCGGGGCTTAAACAGCTCAGGGTGTGGCAATAGCGGCAGACTCCCGTATAAAGCCACCTGCTCCCCCATATCGGCTGTATCGAAAAGCTTCTCGATTTTCTGTTGAAAGGCCTCAGCATCAGAATGTGGCAAAGAGAGCAGGAGAAGAGTTCGTGCTGTTTGGTCAGATGTCCAGCTGCTGGGGTTAAAGCCAGTTCTGAGATCATTGGCTTGTTGTACATCTGCCTTTGATAGTTGGAGCTTATTTTTGCCTACAAAACGAGGTGTAGCACTGAAAGCTAGATACAGATCTTTATCTCGGGCACCTGAAGAATTTAGCAGCTCAAGCTTTTTGTCCAGCCAGTCCATACCCTGTGTAGTAGTAGTCGGCTGTAGCTGTTTTTTCAGAAACTCTATAATAGCGTTTATGTCTGCCTGATACACGGTTTTAATACTTTAATTCTAAATAGCTTACAAAGGCAATAGTTAAAACACTGTAACCAGTTTACTTTTTACCTATTGTTGTAACAGTGATTTACTCTACAATGTAATAAATTTTTTATAATGTAATGGAATGAAGATAAAATGTTCCTTACGAATACTTGTTTAAACTGGTAGCGGCTAAGTCTTGCTTTTAGAATGCTTCTATGAAAAGAATAACCTACTTCGGGTGAAGTTCTTCAGGAGTATAAACTAAAACATATGCTTAATATATTGATTTATAGATGTTTATAAATGTTTATAAATGTTTATAAATGTTTGAAACTCTAAAACCCTATCTTGTAAAAAGGACTATAAGCCTAAAGTAAATTCATATAGTAGTTTAATGGTACTAAAAAGTAGTTATACTTAAATACTACATATCTGTGCCAGAAGTTAATGAGATGGGTTACTTCTGTGGAACTAGTTTAAAGTTACAGGAAGAGTGTTTAAATAAATAAAGTTTTTATAACCTTGCTCAAACCTGATGTAAGGTTGAGTTTAATTTATTGAATAAAGTATATGGCGAACTACGATAGATGGTATCATCCCTACGAGATCAACGAGAAATATAACAAGCGTGTAGCGTACTTCTGTATGGAGTATGGCATTCATCAGGCCCTTAAGATTTATTCCGGAGGGCTTGGCTTTTTGGCGGGGTCGCATATGCGCAGCGCCTATGACCTTCGCCAGAATATGATTGGCATCGGTATTCTCTGGAAGAACGGGTACTATGACCAGGTCCGGAATGATGATCAGACAATGGGAGTGTTGTTTCAGAAGAAGTTCTATACTTTTTTGGAGGATAGTGGTATTACTGTTCGGATTATAGTTAATAATCATCCTGTTTTTGTAAAAGCAATGGTGCTTAAACCAGAAGTTTTTGGAACAGTGCCACTTTATTTATTAACAACCGATATTCCTGAAAATGATCATTTGGGGCGCACCATTACGCACAGGTTATATGACCCGGAGCCAATGGCCAGAATTGCCCAGAGCATAGTATTAGGCGTTGGCGGAGCTAAAGTTGTAGATGCGTTAGGGGGAGCAGAAACTTATCACATGAACGAAGGTCATGCGCTTCCACTGGCTTTTCATCTTTACGATAAGTTTGGTACGGCTAATGAGGTCAGGAAACGCATGGTTTTTACTACCCATACTCCTGAAAAAGCCGGTAACGAAGAACATGATATTAACCTGCTGAATCGAATGGGCTTCTTTAGTTCTGTCTCGTTTGATGAGGCCCGGGAAATTACCGGTATGTATGGGCAAACCTTAAACTATACTCTTGCCGCCCTGCGGTTATCCAAAGTGGCGAATGGCGTGTCGCAGCTTCATGGGGAGGTGTCCAGAAGTATGTGGTACGGAAATGATAGGGTATGTGAGATAAAAGCCATTACAAATGCTCAGAATAAGCTTTTCTGGATGGATGATGTAATGGAGCAGGCTCTGAACCACAATAATGATGAGCTGCTGACGCATCGTAAAGCTGAAATGAAAGAGCAGCTATTTGAGATTGTGGCTGACCAGACAGGTAAAATTTTTAGACCGGATGTACTGACGGTGGTGTGGGCAAGGCGTTTTGCAGCTTATAAACGGGCAGACCTGCTGCTCCGCGACCTGGAGCGCTTCCTAAGTATCATAGGCCGTAAAGAGCAGCCTGTGCAGTTTATTTGGGCAGGCAAACCATATCCTTTTGACACTGGAGCTGTAAAAACCTTTAACGACTTAGTGCGCATTTCTTATAGACGGGAAAACTTTGCAGTGCTTACCGGTTATGAGATTGCTTTGTCTAAAAAGCTCAAATGTGGAGCTGATATCTGGCTAAACACACCACGGCGCCCGAGGGAAGCTTCCGGTACCAGCGGTATGACAGCTGCTATGAATGGAGCTATTAACTTTTCGGTGCGGGACGGTTGGTTGCCTGAGTTTGCGCGGCATGGAGAAAATAGTTTTGTTATTCCGGTGGCAGATACTTCGCGCTCCGAGAACTTACAGGATGAAGAGGATTACCACAATATGATGCATATTCTGGAAGATGAGATTGTTCCTACTTATTACCATGACAAACAAAGGTGGACCACTATTATGAAAAACAGTATGCGGGATGTACTGCCACACTTTAACTCTGATCGCATGGCGCATGAGTATTATGATAAGATGTATTAATAATATATGGTGAAGCAAAGCTGTTCAAGGGCGTTCTTGTACAGCCTGAGCATCTAATTTTTTTCAATCAACCCATGTATAAAAGAAAAGAGCGATATCGCTCTTTTCTTTTATACATGGGTTATGGCTATTTATCAAGCACAATCTTTACAAATTTAATGTCATGATCTGTAACTAACCTAGCAATATAAATGCCCCCTGCCAGATTGCCTCTGTCGAAGGTGTAAGAGTACGATTCTCCTGCTTTTCCTTCGTCTTCAGTTAGCACAGACACTACAGCACCTCTAATATCCCGAATCTCGAGCTTAAATTTACCATCCTGAACCATAGTGAATTCTAAGTTTGTATATGAGCCAGCAGGGTTAGGATAGGCAGTAAGTAATAAGCCATCTGCAACAGATTCATCGCTTAAGTCACTGAACCCGGCTGTAGCTATACTGGAGTTGCAGTCTCCCAATACATCGCCATGTGTCAGGTGTGCAGCTACAGCACTTGAAGAAATACAGTTGCTCTTGCCGTTGTGGCATACCAGCACTTTGTCGTTTTTCTTACCGCAACGTACATCAATTACAGTAATAGTTACAGTGGCTGATTTTGAACAATCTTCAGTGTTTGTTGCGGTTACTGTAAGGTTGTAGCTACCTGCTGCTTTAGGCGTGAAAACAGGATTGGCAACATTTGTATTACTTAATCCATTGGCAGGACTCCAGCTGTAGCTGTTGCTACCGCTGGCCTCTAGTTGTACACTTTGAGCGCCATAGCCTAAGTAGATAGTGTTCACATCTCCTCCTGTAAATACATTAGAAGTTGGCTTTACAGTAATAACAGGTGCATTGCATGCGTAAACTGGTGGTAAGTCAAAAGCCTCAAGCTGATCTGTTCTACTAGCGCTTGAGCCTTGGTCAGCGCTGTAGCCAAGGCCTCTGTTTGCAAAAACTTTCCAGATTAGTTCCTGGTTAGCACCTCCATAATTTTGTACGTCAGCAGCTAAAATAGCATCGCGTGCATCTACAAAACCAGGGCTGCATGGTTGTAGTTTTAAACCATCAATTACCAATTGCATGGCCATGTTATTACCACCTTTGCCATAGTACACATCTTTATCAAAACCATATTGGTCTACCATAGCCCAGGTTAAATCCCAAAGCATTGTTGCCCATACAAAGCCTACACCATGCGGGGCTGCCAAGCTAGTGTTGTTGGTAGCGCCATAAGTATAACTGTTTATAGCAAAGCTTGTAGAGTAAGGAGCAGGCCTGATGCCCTGCCCTGTAGTTGATTGGCCTTGTGCATATGTACCGATACCTCTTGCTTTTTCACTTTTATCACCAGGTTGCATAGTTATCATTAAGCCAAACCAGTCGCTCCAGCCTTCGCCACCCTGCTCTGCGTTATTTAAGCAGGCAACATTGTTCGGGCCACCTGTTAAGCGGATGGAGATACCATGTCCATATTCGTGTGCAATAATTCCATTATCAAAGTCCCCATCAATTTCAGGGCTTGAACCATCATTTTTAAGAGAAACAATAACATCTTTAGCTTCATCTAGTAAAGCACGCACAACTGTGCCATCCTCTTGGCTGATCATGACAGATGAAATGTTGATCTCTTTAGTTGGAGTGCCGCCCATGGTAATGGGAGCGCCGGGAGAATTATTAACTACTACTACGGCAATAGCGCCTGCTGCCTCAGCAAACTGCACCTTGTCTACAAATGCACAGGTACCTCTGTAAACTACAGCAATGTTTCCCTTAATAGCATCAGCATTTGAGAAAGCAGAACAGCCTGCCTGCTCGTTTGCCAGCACAAGTTTACCAGTAACAGGTGTAGGAGACAGTGGTTTTCCGAAGGCTGCTTCTAAAGTAGGATAGCTGCCTGCTATGGTTGCCGGAGAAGTAACACGAAACATATCTGCATCAGGACTACCGCTCCACAGGTACATTTGCATACGTGGTCTTGAGCCATCTCTTGGTGTAGAAAAGTTCGCGTTATTACGGGTACTCGTAATGTTTCTGCTGTCCTGTGCCTCTGCCATTACATAGTCGCCTCCAGCACCACCACGTCCGTAATTGTTTACCTGAAAGTTACCGCTGGCTTCATCGAAGCCATACTGATACCATACATCATGCATGATGTTGTTCGTGTAAAACAGGTTTGCTACAGCTGCATCGCGATAATTTTCCGGTTGCTTTTTAAAATCAACCGGGTAGTCAAACAACAACGACGATCCTCCGTCAGGACTGTAATTGTTGTTATACCTATTGTTGTTGTTGTCAGGGTCTTCATAGGCATGAACGTTGTTACCTCGGGTAATGGTAAATTCCGGATTTTTAGATTCCTGCGTCGTATGCCAACCATAAGGAGAGGCAGCTTTGTCGGCTGCATCAGTAGTCACATAAATTCGTGGCCCGTGGCTGGGGCTTTCAGACGGAAGCGCAAAAACATTATATGCATTAGAAGAAAATGCCGCAGAAGACGCCGCCGTGGTGTTGGCCTCTACTGTGTGGCTGTGGCTCGAATGAAGTGCTATATCATTTGCTCCATTGTTATCGAACTGGCAGTGTACTACCATATTATCTTTATCTAGTACTTTTCCAGTATTGGCATCAACCCGAATGTTCCACCAGTTAAGTGCATCAAGTTCATAAATAGATATTTCCCAAGCCAAAACTAGGCTTCCGTCTTCCATAGGTTGGTACACTAGTTTGGCAGGAATTGGCTCGAGTGAAATACCGCCTGTGGTGAATAAGACTTCTTTATTCTGGCTGTGTCCTCTTTCTTTTACAGAGAGAGACTCCTTTATAGAAAGATTAAGATGCTTTGCTGCGGCGGCTACTGCAGCCTCAGCAGCAAGTTGCGGGGCAGTTGACTTAACCTTTTTACTTAGCTCTCTATGGAACCTGTTTCCCATGCTAACAACCTGATTGTCTCTTGAAATGTTGATGTTGGTAACTGCGCCATAGATTTCTATCCCCTGGTAAGCTTGCTGCAGGTAAAGGTGCCTCATGCCACTATGGCGAGTAAGCGCTTCATCTGACAGCTTTAACTCAGTAAGATCTGCATCTGATAAATTCAGCTTAAGCTTGTTACTTCTCAAATGATTTACGGCTGCCTGTGGTACAGCTTTCTTTTCTAAAAAATACTTTTTTTTGGGGCTTATGCCCTGGCTAAAAGAGTCGTAGCTGCCTAAAAGTAACACGGCGGCAAGTGCCAGTTTTGAAAAAGAAGGTAAAAGTTTTTTCATGCGGTGATTTTAGATGACGAAATCGGTTATATTAAATTTTGTATATATATTGTTATAAAATTGCACTATATTAAACCTGTTTCACAGGAAATATTACCTTTTAAAGTAACATCTGTTATAACATTAAAAAACAGTTTTTGAGATCAAAATATGCCGTTTTATTATAAGATGAACTATTATTAGATCAAAATGAAAAGGCGCAATAGTAACATATAACAAAGCAAGATTATAACAGGATTCTAGCTGTTTGATAAGCTTGTTGATGTTATGTTATAGATGCGCTGAGCCTAGAGCCACTAATTTTATACAATTGAGCTGTTGCTTTAATCAAGCGTAAGGGGAGCATAAAACAGAAAGCCTGTTCAAATATGAACAGGCTTTCTGTTTGTCAAGTTATTTCTTAGATAAAACTGCTGTTAAGCTTTTACAGGAATATGTTTTAAAGTTTCTAACAGAAAGTTCCAGTACTTCTGTACCGAACTAACCGCTACCTTTTCGTCTGGAGAGTGAGCACCCCGAATGTTTGGACCGAAAGAAATCATTTCCATTTCAGGGTAATTTGCACCGAGTATACCGCATTCTAAACCAGCGTGGCAGGCATTTACCAACGGTTCATCGGAAAACAATTCTTTATACAGGTCACTCATGACTTGTACAATAGCTGCTCCCGGTGCCGGAGCCCAGCCAGGATATGAGCCACTTAGCGTTACATTGGCACCAGCCAGTTCAAAGACAGCTTGTATAGCCTGTGCTAAATCCATTTTCTCGCTGTCTACAGAGCTGCGGGTAAGGCACATAATTGTAGACTCTCCATTCTGTACCAGCACACGTGCTACGTTATTAGATGTCTGTACCAGGCTTTCTATATCCGGGCTGAGACGGTAAATGCCATTGGGGCAGGCATAAACAGCACGCAGTAGCTTATCCTGAAAACCAGTGGTGAGTACTTTGGCTGGTGCCTCTGTAGCTTCTATTATCACCTGTAGATTAGGATCTGTCGTACGGTGTTCTTTTTGTAGTACCGTTGTGGTTTCTTCTACAAAGGTTTTAAAGGCATCATCTTTATCAGACGGAACAGCCACTATAGCAAAAGACTCTCTGGGAATAGCGTTTCGCAAGCCTCCACCATCAATAGAAGACACTCGTAAACCAAATTGGGTGGAAGCCAGATATAGCAGTCTGTTCATTAGCTTATTGGCATTGCCTCTGCCCAAGTGAATGTCCATACCGGAGTGGCCGCCGGTTAAACCATTAAGAGTCATTTTGTAAGCTGTGTAATTAGCGTCCAGGACTTCTTCTGTGTAAGTGCCTGTAGCTGTAACGTCCACGCCTCCGGCACATCCTATGGTTAACTCTCTATCATCTTCAGTATCGAGGTTCAACATGATTGTGGCATCTAACATGCCTCCTTTCAAGCCCATAGCTCCTGTCATGCCTGTTTCCTCATCTACCGTAAAAAGTGCCTCTATAGGAGGGTGCGCTATGTCTGTAGAGGCAAGTATAGTCATAATAGAGGCAACACCAATGCCATTGTCGGCACCAAGTGTAGTGCCCTTTGCTTTTACCCAATCACCATCGACATACATTTCAATCCCTTGTGTGCTAAAGTCAAAATTAGTGGCGGCATTTTTTTGGTGCACCATGTCGAGGTGGCTCTGCATAACTATCGTCTGCCGATCCTCATAGCCTGCCGAAGCGGGCTTTTTTATAATCACATTGCCTGTTTGATCTTCAGTTGTTTCCAGCCCCAGCTTTTCACCAAAGCTTTTGATGAACTTAATAACTCTTTCTTCCTTTTTAGATGGTCTTGGTACAGCATTAAGGTCGGCAAAGTTATTCCATAATGCCTTTGGCTCTAAAGCCCTTACTTCTTCGTTCATAGTTTGTGTTTATAATTGTTTTCTGTGCTCTTTCAGGCAGAATCAGGATATAAAACAAAGATAAGAAGCTTCGCGCGATATGCCAGATGTTGGGTAATATCAGTCTTGTTGTTTATAAAACTGATATTTAAGGTGCTGTTGCTGCAGTAAATTAAATACAGCTACTGTAGCAAAGTTTAGCTGCCGTGTTCCTGCTTAGTAAGCAATCGGCTTTACATAATATTTGGCGTTCTTGATGAGGCGGTGAATGTGGCGAAGCTTTTACAAAACGGGAGGAGAAAAAAACCTCAGGCAAAAGGTCGGTCAACCCAAGTTCGCGGTTAAGTTCGTTTACTTTTATCCCAATCTGTAAGTATTGTGATACCATCTGGATGAACTGACTGTCTTCCGGGTCATCATTGTTTTGTTACAGCAGGTTAACATTCTTTGCCGTATCAAGTACGGTGCCCCAGGTTTCAGCAAAGTCCTCCCAGGGGTGCATGGTGGCGTAGGCACTGATATAGCTGTTTTGCCAGTCTGGTTTAGGAGTATTGCGCCATTGCATTGCGGTAAAGCGGATTTTCATGATCTCCGAATATACTTTTAAAGGCAGCTTCCTCTTTATTCTGCACCAGCAGTTGCCAGTAATAATGGCCTATTTCATGGCGAAAGTGGCGTATCAGTGTTCGATGAGATTCACCAAAACTTACACGTAGCTTCTCCCGCTCCACCGGGTCAGCTTCAAGTATGTTGATCGTGATTTTACCAGCTGCATGCCCGGTATAGACTTTCTCTTCGTTGCTGATTGTTCTCCATCCTGCATTGTCAGGAATAATATCGGCTTTAAAATCGAGAAAAACACACGAGCAGCCTACGCTACATAGGCTGCTCGTGTGTTTTTTATAAAGCTTAAGTTAAGAGTTTAGTTTTTCACTATTTCTCCATCCTTCATCACAAGCCTCACTTGTCGAACCTGTGAAATAGAGGTAGTAGGGTTACCTTCTACGGCTATAATGTCAGCCAACAGCCCCTGCTTTATGCGGCCTATTTTGTCGCTTACTTTAAAAGCATCAGCGTTTACAGCGGTGGCAGCCCTAAGCACATCAATCGGCTTCATACCGAAATCTACCATCATTTCCATTTCATGGGCATTGTCGCCATGAGAGAATACCCCCACATCACCACCCATTAAAATGGTTATTCCAGCGTCTAGAGCTGCTGTAAAGTTTTTTCGTTTAGCCTGGATACGCTCCGGTTCTTCTTCTGAACCTTTTCTCCAGCCACGGTATTGTGAAATGGCATCGCCTGCAGCCAGCGTAGGGCAAAGGGCCACCTTATTTTTCTTCATCAGGCGGAAAATTTCAGGTGTAGCGTCATCGCCATGTTCAATAGTAGAGACTCCTGCCATAATGGCCCTGCGCATACCTTCTGCAGTAGAGGCATGGGCTACGACAGGCCGTCCACTACTGGCCGCTACTTCCACTATTCTTCTCAGTTCTTCTTCTGTAAAGGTAGGCTGCGCAGTGCCATTAAGACCCCAACGGTAGTCTGCATATACCTTTATCAGATCAGCGCCTTTACCAATCTGGGTGCGTACTTCTTTAATCAAAGCGTCTGTGCCGTCTGCTACAGCTGCCCCAATGGGCGTTTCTATGTCGTAGCTTAATTCTTTAGGGCCATAGCTACCAGACGCTACAATGGCACGGGTGGCTATCAGCATTCGTGGCCCCGGAATCACTTTTTTCTCAATGGCTTGTTTAAGCCCTACATCGTCGTATCCTGCTCCTTCGGTACCTAAATCGCGAACTGTGGTAAAACCAGCCATCAATGTTTTCTGCGCATGTACTGTAGCTCTGGCGATACGTTCGGTTCTGGATTCTTTTAATACCTGGTCATTCCAGGGCGTTTCGTTGTAAGGGTGAAGAAACAAATGGCTGTGTCCTTCAATAAGCCCGGGCAGTAAGGTGGTGCCAGCTAAATCAATAACCTGTGCACTAGCCGGAACTTGCTGTATGTTACCAACCGCTTCTATACGGTTATTCTTAACCAGAACCTGCCAGCCATCATGCATTTGTTCACCATCAAAAACTCTGTCTGGCTTAAGTAAATAAACGGTGCCGTTGGTATTTTGTGCCTGAAGAACAAAAGCTGAAAAAAGGGAGATTAAAGAGATTAGTAAACAAGGAAATCGAGCCATTAAATAGAGTTGAGTTAGTTTAGGTATTTAGGGAAGAGCGAATATAATTAAAGGCAAATAATATATTGATACCTAATTCGTAAAATGCTATGGCTAATTTATCAAGTTATCTTCAAAATAATGCTAAGAAATATTATAACCCGCAAGTTAAATCTCTTTTCCCTTCTTTAAGAAGCTTATTGTGGAAATCAGCTTTTGTGTTGTTTTATGTTTATATGCTATCGTGTATTTTTACCAGAACTCAAAAAAACATTAGCTAAGTTTCTGGTTCTTTCGTTGCCTATCTCTATCTTGTTAAGTATAAGATTGTTACAATAGGTTTTGCCAATTTTGTAATGATGTATACATTAGCAGTATTAGCAGCATAAACTTAGCAGGACTGGCTGGCCTTGTTTATTTTGTGTGGAGGATCGTATAAGTGATTTGAATTTATTAGAAAAATAGGAAATGGAAATATCTTATAAACCAATAGATAGTAGTTATCGGGAAATGTTAGAGGAACTGGCTGCAAAAAAAGCTTTTGTGCGTGTGCAGTATTTTACTGATCTACGAGAGCTTCTGAATGTAACAGCAGTTATGAAAGAAGTGTTTGAAAAGGATGATGCTGCATACCTGCGTCTGGCAACAGGAGAGGAGGTGCGCCTGGACCGTATCGTAAGGGTAGCCGATAAGCCAGCTCCTGGTTATGATGAAGCATATTTTAAATGTGATATTTAAAGATGCATCATAGCTGAAACAATGTTAATAGTAAAAGAGGGCAGTACTTAAGTACTGCCCTCTTTTACTATTGTGCTTCTTTATATATAGCAACACTTAAAGGTGGTAGTTTTAGTTCTTCACCTGCCTGAGCTTGTTTTGGCAGTAACATTTCTTGTTCTTTATCGTTTTCCAGCCAGTTGCTTTCTTTAGAATCCAGCACTTTTCCCCATTTTAAAGCCAGGTTAGGTAAAGTGTGTGTCTGTGTTTGCTCAGAGAGATTAAAGAGGCAAAAGATGTGCTGCTGGCCATCGCTGCTTTGCCTATGTAACACAAAGCCATTCTGACCCAATGGGTCTACTCTAACACCAGACTTAGCAAAGTTCTGTAGCACAGGCTCTGTGCGGCGTAGCCGAATAAGTTCTTTGTACCACTGTAGCATGATACGATGCTTACCTTCTTTTCTCTTCTGCCATTGTAGTTTAGATTTGTTAAAGGTTTCTTCTGCCTGCGGGTCTGGTGGTTCAGCATTCCAGTTAAAGTCTGCAAATTCCTCTTTACGGCCTTAATCAAATCTGTGTCAGAGTGACTTATAAAATAGTAAAAAGGTGCTTCTTCGGCATATTCATCACCCATAAAAAGCATCGGAACATATGGTGCCAGTATGATAGCCGCGGCTCCTAACTTTAGCCGCTCAAAATCAATCAGAGAAGATAGTCTCAGGCTTCCGACATGATTGCCCACCTGGTCGTGGTTTTGGGTAAACACAACAAACTTGTCGCTTGGCACGCCAACCGAAGAGGCCCCATGTTTTCTTTTCCGGAAGCCAACATATTCCCCACTGTGCACAAAACCGTCGGTATAAGCTTTTGCCAGCTGCTCCATCTGCCCGAAATCTTCATAATATTTTTGTCCTTCCTGATGGAGCAATACATAGAGGGCATGATGAAAATCGTCCAGCCACTGAGCTGTAAAACCATAACCACCCACCTCTGGTGCTTTAACTACTTTAGGGCTGTTAAGGTCACTTTCAGCAATCATGTGTAGGGGACGGCCTAGTTTTTGTTCCAGCTCTTCTTTTTTGTTATGGGTCAACTCCCAAAAGCAAACAGCCCCGGTATCATAAACGGTGTGAATAGCATCCAATCGTAACCCATCCAGATGATAATGCTCGAACCAATACAGCGGGTTGTTTGAAAAATACTCCCGGACACCATCTGACCACGCTCCATCAAAATTCAAGGCATCTCCCCAGGGGGTACAATACTGATCAGTGAAGTAGGGGCCATATTTGGCAAAGTAGTTTCCCTCAGGCCCAAGGTGATTATATACTACATCCAGGAAAACGGCAATGCCGCTGGTATGGCAGGCATCAACGAGTTTTTTCAGGCTATCAGGGCCTCCGTAAGATGCCTGTACGGCATAGGGGTAAACACCATCATAGCCCCAGTTCCGGTTTCCCGGAAACTGCGACACGGGCAATAATTCAATGGCGTTTATACCCGTTTCGGCAATATCATTCAGCAAGGGAATAATCGCCTCAAACGTGCCTTCCTTCGTAAAAGTACCTACATGGAGTTCATATAACACGAGATCTTTAAAAGGAAGGCCCCGCCAGTTTGTATCCTGCCAGGCATAGGCGCTGTGGTTAACTACCTGTGATGGCCCGTGCACGTCCTCAGGCTGGTAGTTTGACGCTGGGTCAGGATAGTCTGTTTCTCCATCAGGCATAAAGAAGTACTTTGTACCAGGTTGTATGTCAGTTAATTCAACTTTAAAATAGCCATATTTATCTTTTTGCATCTCCACCTTATGTTCCTTTGGGTGGATCAGATGCAGTGTCATAGATTCTTTCTGGGGTGCCCAAACAGTAAAAGCACAATGTCCATCTTCCTGATACTCTGCACCAACTTTCTTCATTTATAGTTGTAGCTAATCTTTAAGGCATTTTTAAAAAAAAATAAGTATAAATACGGATCGTATTTACACTTAAGCTTATACTTTAAGTAGCTGTAAAGGTTGATGCTACGGCTGCTATTTAGCTAAAGATACTTTATGGTTCGCCTGAGTTGTTAATCGTCTAGCCGAAGCAATATGCCTTCATCTCCGCCTAAACTGATCGTGTTGCTGTAAACAGTGCCTTCACGCTCAGGAAATGTAGCTAATACCACAGTGCCTTTAAAAGAGAAATGTTTAGGCTTAAAATAGCATGGCCTGTGGCTCAGGTTTAGTACCACCATATATTGTTGGTGCCCTTTGGCGTGCCTGGTAAAAGCCAGCATTTGGTTGTCAGAATATATAGGACTGTAATCACCGACATGAAGCGATGGTTCCTGCTGACGTAACTCTATGAGGCGCTTGTAGAGTGATAGCATTGAGAAAGTGTCTTCTTTCTGTACTTTAACATTTTCGCGGCGGAAGTTGTCTGCCAGTCTTAGCCATGGCTTGGCATCTGTAAAACCTCCATTGTCAGTATTGTCCCATTGCATAGGTGTTCGTGCAGGGTCACGGCTTAAGTTTTTATCTGGCATGTTAAGGCCCTGTGGGTCCTGTACTTCATCAAACGGAATCGGAACATCTCGCATACCAATCTCGTCGCCATAGTATATAGTGGGAGTGCCGCGCAACGTAAGCAGCAGCATAGCAGCCACTCTTGCCTGAGACATACCTACACGGCTGGTAATGCGGGGCTGGTCATGGTTACTTAACACCCAGTTAGGCCACCCTTCTTCTGGCAGCGCACCTTCATATTGATCAATGGCAGAGGCCAGCTTTTTTGCTTCCCAAGGTGTAGATATCAGCATAAAGTTAAAAGGCAGATGTGCTCCTTTATTGTCTACACCATAATAAGTTACCAGTTTTTGAATAGGTAGGTAGATTTCACCAATCATCATGCGTTCATCATAGCTGTCCAGCACTTCACGCATCATGCGCACAATCTCATGAACTTCCGGCTGATCTGTAGAATAAACCGGTAACAGCTGATCATAAGTTGCCATGTGCGATTCATAATCAGGGTTAATAGGGTTATCACGAAACTGGTTGTCCTTAATCATGTGCCACATCACGTCTACCCTAAAACCGTCTACACCTTTGTCTAACCAGAAACGCATAACATCCATCATTGCTTTTTGTACCTCTGGATTACGCCAGTTCAGGTCGGGTTGCTCCTTCAGAAAAGCATGGTAATAATACTGTTGCGTTTGCTCATCCCATTCCCAGGCACTGCCACCGAACGAAGCCAGCCAGTTGTTTGGCTCTGATCCATCAGGCTTAGCATCGTGCCAGATGTACCAGTCCCGTTTCGGGTTATCGCGCGAGGACTTTGACTCCTGGAACCACGGGTGCTGGTCAGAGGTATGGTTTGGTACCAGGTCTAATATTAACTTCATGTCCCGCACATGAATTTCTTCTAACAACTTGTCAAAATCATTCATGGAGCCGAACAGCGGGTGAATGCCTGTATAATCAGATATATCATAGCCAAAATCAGCCATAGGAGATGGATAGATTGGTGAAATCCATACAGCACTTATACCTAACCACTTCAGGTGGTCAAGCCGTTTTATAATGCCGTTAAGGTCGCCTACGCCGTCACTGTTGCTGTCCTGATACGAGCGGGGATAGATCTGATAAAAAATTCCGTTTTGCCACCAAAGATGTTCTTTTTTCTCTTCATTCATAGTATATTCTTGTTTAAGAATAGTTCTGGAGTTAACTGTACAGCATTCATAATTTAAGAAGTTTTAATGTACGGTAGATATTTTATCAGGATATAAACCTTTCAGCAGGAAGCCTTAATGTAGCTTAAGGAGCTTTGTGTTTAAAATGTTGAAAAAGCAAAAGCCCTGTACCATGCTCTCGCATAGTACAGGGCTTTATAGGTAAACTACAGTATGCTTTTACAACCCTGCAGTGTTGGCAGGTACGTAATGGTTAGTAGCAGTTATAACGTAAAGCCCTTTCGCATTAGGCTTTCTTACAATTTTCTTTATTGAGCCATCTTCCAGGAAAAAATACTGCCAATGAGCAACATTGCTGTTGCCTATTGCAAAGCTTTCTGTTTCCTTTACAGATGATAGGGTTAATAAATTGTACTCAGGGCGCCATTCTCCTACCATTAAAACAATACTTTCCCCCTCATCGTCCAGCTGAACAAACTCAAAGCGCTTGCTGGTTTCTGAATATCGTAAAAAGCCTTCACCTGTTACGATGCTTCCATCAGTTTTTTTTATTTCAAATTGCTCCTTGATATAGTTTCCCTGGTAAGCCTTATTAAAAGATGCGTTGCCAGTTGTCTCTACAAATTTCTGAGTTTCAGGCTGCCATTCATAAGAACTTATTCGCCAGTTGCCAATGGTTTTCTGAAGAAGCTTATTGGCTTCTGAAGTTGTGATGTCTTTTTTGTTTTGTGCCTCTAAGGTTGTACCTGAGCCTACCAGCAGCACTGCTGTCAATAGGTAAACGATTATTTTTTTCATGGTTTTATTTTTATGGATTATGGTTGCGATGTCTTCAAAAGTCTGGTTCTTGTTAGAAGACATTGCTAATTTACGCTGATAAAATGTAGAATATTCGTGAACTATACTAACAAGCGCTAAGCCTCTGCAAACGAATAGTTTTTGTGGACAGGGAGTAATGGGAGAGGGGGGGGGGCGACGAATTTTGATGGAGGAATTAAGCTTCTGAGGGGTAGGGAGAGTCTGTGCCTGCAGGTACTGAGGAAGATTGCTTTTTTTTGAATTTAAAGAGCTGATGAAAAACAAAGCGTTAATGGCTTAGCTGTTTTGTGGCTAAGCCATTACGCTTAATAATGAGGTGGGTAGTTGCTTTTACTTATTCGTCACATACAATCAAATCGGCAGAAGCACGATTAAGAGCAATAGGGATGTTATTTATCACAGCCGTACGGATAAGCGTCTGGATATCATGTTCATGCCCCTGTGGTGTTTCAGCGTCTATAAAAAAAATGATTTTGTCTACTTCTCCCTGTAGAATTTTAGCAGCCAGCAATATATCTCCTCCACTTGGGCCATGACCAAAGCCAGTTACTTTTAAATCGATCAAATCACTTATCAAACGAGCTGTATTTGATGTTCCGATAAGGTCATGCTCACTTAGTTTTGCATGGTTTTCCTTCGCCCAATTTAAAAGGTCGTTTTTCTTCTTGTCGTGGGCAATTAGTGCGATAGTTTTCATGATGAGCAAATGTATAATAACTTCCTAATATTAGAAAGATAATCTTATCTCTCCAATATTACATCCTGATTCTTTAGAATCATATCTTAAGATGGTATGTTGGCTTATGTTTCTTTTAGCACGTCGTATTGTTGTAGTTTAACGCCGTGGCTTTGCTCTCTCATATTGTAGTGGCCAGGTAATGTCATGGTTCAACTCCTGTGCAGCTTTTAGCGGGAAGTAAGGTTCTCTAAGAAACTCTCTTGCCAAAAGCACCAGGTCTGCTTTTCCGGTGGTGATAATATCTTCAGCCTGTTCCGGTGATGTTATCATGCCTACGGCTCCTGTTGGCATACCTGTTTCCTTTTTTATGCTTTCTGCAAATTCTACCTGATAACCTGGTCCTACAGGAATTTTGGCATGTGGAACATTACCGCCTGTTGAACAATCAATCAAGTCAACGCCCTTATCTTTTAGTACATTGGCTAAGGCTACAGAGTCTTCTCCTGTCCAGCCTCCTTCCGTCCAATCGGTAGCAGATATCCTTACCAGAAGCGGGTACTCGACAGGCCATACTTCCTGAACACTCTCTATTACTTCCAGTAGCAGGCGAATTCTGTTTTCGAAAGAGCCGCCATAGTTGTCGGTTCTCTGGTTGCTCAGCGGCGAGTAAAACTCGTGGAGCAGGTAACCATGGGCAGCATGCAGTTCTATAACTTTAAATCCGGCTTCCAGAGAACGTTTAGCTGCCGCTTTAAAATCAGCAATTACTTTCTGTATACCTTCCGCATCAAGTTCCAGCGGTTTCGGTTCTGATTCGATAAAAGGAATAGCACTGGGAGCTACTGTTTGCCAGCCATCTTCTTCTTCTGTGATAGCTGTACCTCCTTTCCAGGGGCTGCGGTGGCTTGCTTTTCTACCTGCATGCCCCAGCTGCACACCCGGAACAGTGCCATGTGCTTCTATAAAAGAGGTAATGCGTTTAATACCCTCAACGTGTTCGGCTTTCCAGATGCCAAGGTCATCAGGGGTAATCCTTCCCTCTGGAGATACGGCTGTAGCTTCAAATATTATAAGGCTGGCACCTCCTACTGCCCTGCTTCCTAAATGTACCAAATGCCAGTCGTTCGCAAAGCCATCTTCGCTGGAGTACTGGCACATGGGAGAAACAACAATTCTGTTCTTTAACTCTATATTTTTGATCTTTAGTGGGCTGAAAAGGTTGGGCATAGTTTATTCTGTTTATGAATAGTCAAAATTTTGATGGGCAAACTTTAACCAGCCTACCGATTTTAATATTTTGGAAAGGATGTCAGTTGATTTGTCTAAACTTATCACGAATCCTTGCTTACGTATTTATCCTATGTGAAAAAGAGGCAATGGTTCCATGCGTTTCTTTACCATGGCATTCTGTTATTTCCACTACTAATGCTTAATGAACGAAAATGTTCCAGTTGCTTTCTAAGGTAACGCTTACAAGTCACCTGTTTCAGGTCATCAGGTCGTTATACTCCGGGTGCCGTTTGGCATAAGCCTCTACTACAGGGCAGGAAGGAATAAATTTGTAATTCTTTTCCCGGACATAATCCAACCCTGCTTTTACCAGTTTGTCTGCCATTCCCTTTCCGCGACTTTTTTCAGGCACAAATGTATGGTCAAAGTCCATTACGCCGTCTTCTGGATAGGTATAGGTAAGCTCGGCCTGATCTTCTCCGAGGTCTGCATAAAATCGCAGATCATTCTCATCATGTATAATGTTAGGTTCCATAGTTAGGTTTAAAGTGTACAGGATATACGGAGCAAAGAAGGGAGTGTTCAAGCAATAGTTTGAGGTTCTATAACAATTGATGTACTGTTCATGGAGAAGACTGTCTATTTCAGTCAGCATTTTGTCCGCTTCATCTTTCTTTTGATTGTAAGGTCAGGCTATAAGGGTAAAATTTGCCTTACTGATTCAATAAAAAAACATGTGTTCATCTACTAATAATTATCTTAAAGCCCTGTTTCTTTTACTGCTGGCAGGGGCTTTTTATTCCTGTGAAAACCCTAACGATGTGGGCTTGGAACTAGAAGACAATACGCTTCAAACATTATACACAGATACTGTTACGGTTAATGTCTCCACTGTTTTACTGGACTCGATTGTTACATCCGGAAGCGGTACCATGTTAGTGGGGCAGTTTCAGGATGAGTTAATGGGTAAGACAACTGCCAGCTCTTATGCACAAGTAGAGTTGGGCGACAGCTGGACTGTTGAGGATGATGCTGAATATGACTCTATAAAACTGATTATGCCTTATTCTGGCTACAGTTATGGAGACACTGCCCAATGGCTGACAATTGAAGTACACAAGTTATTAGAAGAAGTTAGTTTGCTCTCTCTTCCTCCTTACGTGGGCACAGAAGAACCACAGTCTTATTTCTACAGTAGCTCAGCGCTCTATAACACGAGCCAACTTAAGGCAGAAGAGCAACCATTAAGTGTATATGCTTTCCAGCCAAGGCCGAGCAGAACGGACAGCCTAATGATTTCTTTGCCTGATGCATTAGGTACAGACTGGATGAGCCTGAAGAAGGCGAATGACAGTAAGCTGACTATTTCTAATAACTTTATGGACTATTTTAAAGGGATAAAGATAAACCCTGCTGCCTCTGGTGAAAGTGGTTCAATTATAGGCTTTAATCTAAGCAATGCATTTATCAGATTGTATTATAAAGAGACATCAGGCGGAATTGTTGAGAGTCTTTATCACGATTTTCCTTTGGCGTCCATCAATCAGTACAACCAGCTTACCGGCGACTATAGCCAGTCGGTGTTAGCGGGTCTGGAGCGGGGAGGGGAGCCTCTTTCCAGTAGTGCTTCTTCTAGTGTTGGAATTGCACAGTCAGGTACAGGACTGATGATTAAGCTAGAGTTTCCGTATCTAGAGGACTTGCAAAAAGCCATTAATTCTAAAATGATAAACATGGCGGTACTGCAAGTGGTACCTGTTGTGAACACAAACAGATACCCTTACCTGCTTCCTACTACGTTGGCCCTGTATGAAACAGATAAAACCAATGTGCCGCTGAGCCCACTTTACATGGATTACTCTACCACGCAACAGACGGCCACCTATCAGGCAGATGAAGAATATGACATGGCCTCAACTTATCAGTTTGGTATTACAGAGTACTTCTCTGAACTGTTCGAGGAAACTGAAACTTCCGGAAGGGCAATACTACTGGCTCCTTCGTCAGATTCTTTCACTCAGTCAGTTGATCGCATAGTGGTAGGAGGGTCAGGCCACACAAGCAGAGTTAAATTAAAGCTTTACTATACTTTACTGAACAACAATTAATAATTATTTACAACAGTTTTATGAAGAACCTCTTAAACAAGTGCCTATTATTACGTTTAGCACTATCCTTATTAATGATAAGCGCCTTTACCTCGTGCGATAGCGATGAAGATGAAGATCTGCTGGGTGCTTATACAAAAGAGTCAGATTTTGCCGGTGTGGCACGCAGTGGTGCCGTCTCCTTTGTTATTGGGGAGAAGGCCTATGTTGGTACAGGCTACGACGGCAAAAACAGATTAAAAGATTTTTGGGAATATGATGCATCCAAAAGCTCCTGGACTAAAAAGGCAGAGTTTCCAGGCACAGCTAGAAGTGCAGCTGTAAGCTTTACTGCTAACGGAAAAGGGTACGTAGGTACAGGTTATGATGGCTTAAACTACCTGAAAGATTTCTGGGAGTATGATCCCGAAGCTGATACCTGGACACAAATTGCTGACTTCCCTGGCTCAGCCCGTTATGGATCTATTGCCCTGTCTCTGGAGGAAAAGGGCTATGTTGGTGCCGGTTATGATGGAAATTATCTGAAAGATTTCTGGCAATATGACCCTGCAACAGCCACTTGGACAGAAAAAGTGGGTTTAGGTGGCTCTAAGCGGCTGAATGGTTTTGCTTTCACCTTGAACGGTAAAGGTTATGTTGGCGGCGGTGTTAACAATGGCCTGTATGAGTCTGACTTCCTGCAATACGATCCTGCCACTGATACTTGGACAAGACTGAAAGCGTTGAATGAAGATGATCGTGAGGACGAAGATGCTTATCCTTCTTCCAGAGCCTTGGCAGTTACGTTTACGCTGAATGGTAAAGCTTATTTGTGTACTGGTACCAATGGTTCAGCCCTTACTGAAGTGTGGGAATATAATGATTTAGGAGATCTTTGGACACAGAAGTATTCTTTTGAAGGTAGTGCACGAGAAGCAGCCGTAGGTTTTGCCATAGGTAACTATGGTTATATAACAACAGGTAACAGTGGTAGCTACCGCTATGATGACCTGTGGAAATTTGATCCAACTCTTCTTACTGAAGATTAATTGTAACCAGCAGTTTCAGCCACTACAGAAGTAGTGGCTGAAACTGCTTTTGCCTTTTAAGATCATCAGGTTGTACAGTAAAAGGTTTCCAGGAAGTCTGACAGTGTATGAACTTCTTCTTTAATTCATAAGAACTATAATGTAGTTCTTTCGCCTCTTGCCCTCACATTTAACCTCACCAAAAGACTGATACATCGCACTGCTTTGGCTAGTAATACTTCTTATTTAGTTAGGTTAAGCAGGCTTTTATAAAAAAGCTTTCACTTGTTTTTTTTGATGGCTTAAAGTGATGTATCCTTAAAATTTTATATATTGTGCCTCTTTTGGTTTCTGTAATGAATTATTAAATAACTTAGAATAAGTGTATATTTTAAATTTAGAAAATATAGCTGTACAATCTGTCAGGCTAAAGATAGGAAAGCTATTCTCTAAGAAGGCTTTTTTTTACTGTTATGAATAAATCAAGCAATTATAACAGGGAGCTATTTATAGTAGCTTTGATAACTTCTGTTTTCTTTGGAGTGTTTAGTGTTTTGCCAATGCTGATTTCTTCGCATTTGTCTTTTATAGCACCACCTCCACCGCCCCCACCACATGCTTTGCATGGGGTAATGCGAGAACACCCTCCGGTAAATCTGACTTCCAGCATTGTTGTAACTACAGCTTTAATGCTTTGCCTGTGGATGATGAACATTTTTATCTATTCCAGGCTAAGAAATATCAAGGCAAAAGAGCAAACAATGAATATCATACGCTATGTTATAAGCTATGCAGTCATGTTTGGCTTAGTGACGGCTTATTACTTGGTTCTGACCATGTTTGTTCCAGACCCAAGACATGGCAGACAGTTGTTTTTCCCCTTTATTGCTGGCATTACGAATAATACCATTGTCTTGATAATTCTTGACTTGGTTGTGTTGCAGCGGAAAAAAGCACTGGTTGAATTGGAGAATACAGAACTGAAGATGAACAGCATAATTGCTCAGCATCAGCATTTAAAGCATCAGTTGCAGCCCCATTTCCTGTTCAACTCGCTTAACATATTAAAGTCACTGATAAAAAAACAACCTCAGGAGGCTGAAGATTACCTGATAAGGCTGTCTGAGTTCCTGCGCTCCTCTATAACAGCAAATAACCAGAATACAATTGCCTTGCAGGAGGAACTGAAGCTGTGCATTGATTACCTGGAGATGCAGAAAGTACGCTTTAAAGATGCCTTTGTTTATAAAATAAATATACCAGAGGATATAAAGAAGTCAGGATATCTGCCTGTGTTTTCGTTGCAGTTATTGGCTGAGAATGCTATAAAACATAACTCCTTAACAACAGAGGAGCCTCTTACAATATGGATCTCCTACACGGGTGAAGACAGTATTATTATTAAAAATAACAAAAAACCGAAGCGCATAAATGAGTCCTCTTCTGGTATTGGGTTAAGGAATCTGTCAGAGCGCTACAAAGTGATTTCAGGTGATGAAATAAATATCATGAATTCTGAGAACTTCTTCTCGGTTGAACTTAAAGTACTGGAAAGTTGAAAGTAGTTATAATTGAAGATGAGCCGTTAACGGCAGAAGACCTGTCTGATACTTTACTGCAGGTAGATAAATCTATTCAGATTGAAGCAGTGCTTACGTCTGTAAAAAATGCCATCAGTTATTTTAAAGACAATGCGTTCCCTGACCTTATTTTTTCGGATATACAGTTAGGAGATGGATTAAGCTTTGAGATTTTTAAGGCTATCAATACAACCACACCGGTTGTATTCTGTACCGCTTACGATGAGTATGCCCTGGAAGCATTTAAGGCAAACGGTATCGATTATATATTAAAGCCTTTTACTACAGCTTCTATCAATGCTACTATTCATAAGATTAAGCAGTTGCAGCAAAGGCTTTCTCAAAAAGACACGTCGTACAAAGACCTTTATGAATTATTTGAAAACAAATTAGCCCGTAAGAAAGGCTCCATATTGGTTTATCAGAGGGATAAAATTATTCCTCTTCCAGTAAAAGAAATAGCTATTTGTTATGTTGATAACCAGATTACCCGGGCTGTCTGTTTTGACCAAAGAAGTTACATCGTTAATCATACATTGGATGAGTTGGAGGATATACTGGGGACACCGTTTTTCCGTGCTAACAGGCAGCACCTGGTAAACCATGAAGCTGTTAGAGAAGCCTCACATTACTTTGGACGAAAATTAGTTGTAAATCTTACAGTTCCTTTTCAGGATGACGTTATAGTAAGTAAAGCTAAAAGCTCAAGTTTTTTAAATTGGTTAGCTGGTTAGCACCGTGAAAGGCAATAGCAGGATATGCTTTTAATTAGCCTTGAGTGCTAAGGCTGCTGCTGGGTAACCTGCCTCTATCGTAGTGTGACGATGCATGTTCTTTCTTTACCTCGTTCCATTGAGGTGATAATTTGAATAGCTCAAAATAGAGATTGTCCGCTTCACCTGTTTTTCAATTGCCTGATTGATACTTCCTTCAGAACTTAGTTAAAGACAAAACTGGAATATATTAAAATTTATAAAGCCTGATAAGCAAGGTTATGAAATTATATCGTTTGGGGCTGATTGTACTTGTACTGGGCCTGCAGTGTCTACAGGCTTATGCTCAGGACAACACACGTTTACGTTTAATGGATGACACGAGTCGTCTACCTGTAAAAATCAACACCCATTTACTTAAGAAAGATGCCAATAGCTATCAAAAAAGCTATAAAAAGGAGCATCGGAAGGCGAAACGGTTTGCACTTAAGAACGGCTATCCTATTAAAAAGTCAGACGCAAAAGGTAAGGTTACAGAGCTTCAAGGCTTTTATAAGACAGGTAAACCAAAATACTATACTACCTACAGTAGCTCTGAAGGCAGCACTATAACTATCTCAGCCGCAGATGCGGCTTCCACTACCAGTACAGATCAGCTTTGGCAGGGAGGCTCTTTAGGTTTAGAGTTAGATGGGAGCAGTTCGGCAGTTTCCGGCAAGCTGGGCATTTGGGATGGTAGTTCTGTTCGTGCAACGCATCGGGAACTTACAGGCAGAGTCACGCAGCAGGATCGGGTAACGGTAACTTCTCTAGAAGATCAGGACCACCCGACGCATGTGGCGGGTATTATGATAGGAGCAGGTGTAAACGCCCGTGCTAAGGGCATGGCCTATAATTCCAATCTCAAAGCCTGGGACTGGAACAGTGATATATCGGAGGCAACTACAGCAGCTGCGGCTGGTATGTTACTTTCTAATCATTCTTATGGCTTAGGATATGTTGGCTGGGTTTATAATTCAGATCGAACAGGCAGCATAAAATGGGAGTGGCATGGTGATACTGACATTGATGCTTATGAAGATTACCGTTTTGGTTATTATGATGATGAGGCCAGGCAGATAGACCGGCTGGCTTATAATGCACCGGGATACTTAATGGTGGTGGCAGCAGGAAACGACAGAACTGAGAGCGGACCTACAGATGGGTCATCCTATTATTTAGGGTTTACCAACAGAACAAGTACTGTAGCAAGGCGCAAGCAGGAAGATTATGACTTGCTGACTGGTAACGGAGTAGCTAAAAATGTCTTAACGATTGGTGCCGTTTCCGCTATTGTAGGAGGGTATCAAACAACAACAGACGTTGAGAGTGCTTATTTCAGTAACTGGGGGCCTACAGACGATGGTCGTATTAAACCCGATCTGGTTGGTGACGGTGTAAATGTTTTTTCATCTGTTGCCACTTCCGATGATGCTTATGCCTCTTACAGTGGTACTTCTATGGCAGCCCCTAACGTGACAGGCTCTTTGCTTTTATTGCAGGAGCACTACGCGAAGCTTAACGAGGGCAGCTTTATGCGGGCTTCTACCTTAAAGGGCCTGGCTATTCACACAGCCGATGAAGCAGGCAATGCACCAGGACCGGATTATAGCTTTGGATGGGGCTTATTGAATACAGCCAGGGCTGCATCGGTTGTCACTAACAGCGACAAAACGAACCTTATGACAGAGCGAATCATAAACCAGGGCGAGAGCTATACGGCAACGGTTGTTGCCTCTGGAACAGGCCCAATAGTTGCTACCTTAAGCTGGACAGATCCGGAAGCTACACCACTTAACATTGATGATGAAGTAGTTAATAATCGAACCCCAAGCTTAGTGAATGATTTAGATTTACAAATTTCAGATAGTGATAACACCTGGTTACCTTGGGTGCTGAACCCGGCACAGCCAAAATCAGCAGCCTCTACCGGCGATAATACCATAGACAATGTTGAGCAGGTACTTATTAGGAATCCTGTGGCAGGAAAAACCTATGAGCTGACGGTAAAGCATAAAGGAACCTTAACAAACAGTTCTCAGGTTTATTCGCTCATCTTAAGTGGAATAGGAGGTGGTACCTATTGTGTATCCAGTCCAAATTCAGATCAGGGAGCTCGTATCACGAAGGTTACGTTGGGTGAGATCAATAGTAGTATTACAGACAACGTTTGTACTACTTATTCTGATTTTACAGATCAACAGGCAACTCTGGTAGTAGGAAGTAGTACTGCCTATCCTTTAAGCGTTAGCCTTGGTACATGCAGTAGCAATGCAGACAAATTAGTAAAAGTGTTTATTGACTGGAACAATGATTTCGATTTTGACGATGCAGATGAATTAGTTGCTACCTCAGGAGTGATAGCTGGAAATGGAACTTTCACAGCCAATGTTGTGGTACCTGCAAATATCAATGTAAATACCTTTACCAGGATGAGAATTGTATGCACTGAAACGGATGATGCAGATGATGTAAAAGCCTGTGGAGCATATGAAAATGGGGAAACTCAGGACTACAGTATCAAAGTAATTGATCCGGTTACAGATGCTGGACCTGTGTCGCTTGTGTTACCTGACTCCAGTACCTGTGCGGGGCCTCAAACAGTAAAAGTAAAAA
Source organism: Pontibacter silvestris (assembly GCF_020907275.1). Taxonomy (GTDB): domain Bacteria; phylum Bacteroidota; class Bacteroidia; order Cytophagales; family Hymenobacteraceae; genus Pontibacter; species Pontibacter silvestris. Next base: position 222,389 of record NZ_JAJJWI010000005.1, read on the forward strand.
TCAGAAACTACGGCAGTAGCAGTATCACTAACATTAAAGTTACAGCAGTGGTAATACAGGCCAGTCAGGAATTAGCTACTTTATCTGGTACTTACACTAATACTTTAGAAACTAAGCAAGAGGCAGAGTTGAGTTTAGAAGGTACTTTTACAGCTACAGCGGGCGAAACGTATATTGTTTTATTAACCACAGAACTCGCAAACGACCAGGTTGCAGGCAATAATACCTACACTACCTCCGTGACAATTGCTCCGCAAACGGTTGCTCCGGAGGCGCAGGCCTATAGCTGTAATGCCAGTAACATTAACCTGTACGCGAACGGAGCCGGAACAGCTTATTGGTATGATAGCGCTACAGGTGGTAATCTGGTAGCTGCAGGAAACAACACTTCTACCAGCACCATGCCTGCCAATGAGACTTATTATGTAGCCTTTAATGAGTTTACAGGCAGCCTTGGGCCAACTGCAAAAACGGCTTTTGGAGGAGGAAGTTACGGTGGTGGCTATGTACCCATGCCTCTCATTACAACTGATGTTCCGCTGGAACTGGATAGCGCCAGGTTGTATATTGGTTATCCGGGTAAGTTGACCTTTACCGTGGAAACTGCTAATGACAGTATTATAGCCAGTGCCACTATTGATGTGCAAGCTACCCGTACGGAGCCGTCTGCTACAGATGCAGTGGATGATGTAAACGATACAGGAGCTATGTATCCTTTAAACCTGAAAATACCGGAGGCAGGTAATTATCATATTCGAATGACTTACCAGGACGGAGCCACTATTTTCAGGAGCAATGTAAACGTCAGTGGCTTTCCTTTTACCATACCAAATATAATTTCACTGACAGGTGCTTTGTATGATGGTGATACCTTAACCTCAGCTTACTACTATTTGTATGATCTAAAAGTAAAGGCGCTTGATTGTCCCAGTGAAAGAGTAGCCGTAACGGCGCAACCAGTAGATGAAGTACAGGCAACTATAAGTGCTGGCAGTGCCACAACTTTTTGCGAGGGAGATGCTGTAGAGTTATCTGTAGCTGAATTACCTGGTGTTACTTATCAGTGGCAAAAAGACGGGGTACCTGTCAATGGTGCAGATCAACCTGTCTTCACCGCAACGCAGTCCGGGAACTATACTGTTCTGGTATCGAATGGCATATGCGAATTTAGGGCTTCAAACGCTGTTGAAGTAACTGCTTCTGTGTTAACAAAGCCAACTATAACAGTACAGGATACAACCTTGTTAACGTCCAGCAGCAGCACAGGTAATCAATGGCTGCTCAATGGTGCAACCATTGCCGATGCAACTGCGTCCACGCTGATAGCTACCAGAGCAGGTTACTATGCCGTATCAGTTACACAGAATGGATGTTCTGTTACTTCAGACTCAGTTTATATTTTTGTAGAGGAGCCTGAAGTTATTCGTTCTTTAACATTATACCCTAACCCAGCTCCTGCTAATTATGTGATAGTTGATTATACTTCACCAAGCTCTTTGGATAAAATAAGTGGAGCTATATATGACATAATAGGACATAAAGTACGATCTTTAAATATGGAGCTGAACAGCAGAGGGCAGTATAGCAGTGAAGTAAAATTGTCTGGTTTAGCGCCTGGAGTTTATATCGTTCGGTTAGAGGATGAACACCATGTTTTCACTGAAAAATTTGTTAAACTTAATTAAGCTGACCTGATTATGTACAAGGTTTATTGTAAACATTATTTCAGGTTAGCTTTTAAGAATATCATAACTAAAAATAAAAAAATGCGAAGTACAAGATTAGTATTACTTACTTTCTCTATTCTGTTATTAAGCCAGTTGCAGGCATACAGCCAGATTTCCAGTATCATCAGTAAAGTATCTAATCCCAGCTCTTCGGAAATAGGGCTAGGAATAAAAGAGGCACTGGAAAAAGGCGTTTCAGCTGGTACAGACCGACTTTCTGTTGCAAATGGCTTTTTAGGTAACCCTTCTGTTAAGATTCTTTTTCCTTCGGAAGCACAAAAAATGGAGAAGACTTTAAGAGGTCTGGGCTTAAATCAGTTATGTGATAATGTTATTTTATCGTTAAACAGGGCTGCTGAGGATGCAGCCCAGGAAGCCAAACCTATTTTTGTGTCGGCTATCGAGCAAATGTCTTTGTCTGAAGCTTCAAACATTCTGCTTGGAAAAGAAACAGATGCTGCTACCAACTACTTTAAAAGTGCAACAAGTGATCAGCTTCGCGAAAAGTTTAAGCCAATCATTCAGACCAGTCTGGACAAGGCAAATGCAACAACGTATTGGGGTGAGGCAACTAATGCCTACAATAAAGTGCCATTGGTAAAAAAGGTAGATCCTGACTTAACTAACTATGTAACTCAAAAGGCTATTGATGGACTATTTGTGGAGATTGCTAAAGAAGAGTTAAAAATTAGGCAGGATGCCAGTGCCAGAACTTCTCCACTTTTGCAGAAGGTGTTTGGTTATGCTGATAAGAATAACTAAAACAATGCTGCGGCTGCTATAGCTTTACTGGCTTAAGATTGATTTTGTACGAGCGCCTGTATTTTGATACATACTGATATCAAAATACAGGCGCTCGCTTTTCAGGTACAACAATATTTTTGTTTAAAGGAGCTGGTCTTGTGATTGAAATAAAAACTAGTTTTTAAACAGAGCCATTTCCATTCAACATTTGAGAATAAAGCAACCTTTTGTATAACAGTAGCTGAAAATTGTGCTGTACGCATTATAGCTAAGGCTTTACTTAGTGGCTTTTAGGCCGTTTTACCTTTCTCTTTGTCCGTCTCACTTACTTTTCTTTAGCTACCTTTTCCTGAAAGGATAACCTTTGTAGAACAAGTCTTTGCAAGGAGTTTTCTCATTGCGTAAATCATAATTAGGAATGAATAAATTAAAAGTAGTGCCTAAATGGCTATTTTTATTAATTGCTTTAGTGAGCTTCGGTAAAGCTTATGCACAAGGCGTTGCGGTTTATGGTACAGTACAAAGTGCTCAGGATAAAACAGTATTACCTGGTGCGAGTGTGGTGCTTACCAATAATGCAAACGCACTTCAAAAAGGTGTTGCTACCGATATGGAGGGAATATTCAGATTTGAAAATGTTGCTCCGGGGCAGTACAAAGTAGAGGTAAACTTTCTTGGGTTTAAAACACTTTCGCAGGAAGTAAAGGTGCAGGATGGCGCTTTAAATTTGGGCACTTTAACTTTGGAGGAGAGTAGCACAACCATAAAGGAAGTACAGGTAATAGGACGTGTACCATTGGGAGAGCAGAAAGGGGACACGACTCAGTACAACGCCGGGGCTTTTAAAACAGCTCCTGATGCCAGTGCAGAGGACCTGGTGCAGAAGATGCCTGGTATTACGATTCAGGACGGTGCCATACAAGCACAGGGGCAGGATGTGAAGCAGGTTTTGGTGGACGGTAAACGTTTCTTTGGAGACGATGCCAGTACAGCTCTCCGGAACCTGCCTGCTGATGTGATTGAAAATATCCAGATATTCGACAAGAAAAGCGATCAGGCAGAACTGACAGGTGTGGATGACGGTAATCGCGATAAAACAATTAACATAGTTACAAAAGCAGACCGCAGAGTAGGACAGTTTGGTAAAATGTCTGCTGGCTATGGAACCGATGACAGGTACATGATTGGTGCCAGCGTAAACTTTTTTAACGGCGACAGCCGCTTTACTGTAACCGGCCTTACCAATAATATCAACATGCTGGACTTTTCGGTAGGAGAAACACCCGGAGGAGGCATGAGAGGACGACGTCCGCCTTCTGGTGGTGGTACTACAACCGGTCTTATTTCTACCAACACGTTAGGTCTGAACTATAGCGATACTTGGGGTAAGAAAATTGAAGTAAGCGGTAATTACAACTTTACTCAACGTCAGATAGAAAATAACCAGTTGAGGCGGCAAAACTATATATTGCCCACTGACTCAGGGCAGGTGTATACCGAAAATCAGTATAGTAACACTACTACGACGGATCATAAATTTAACTTCCGTTTCGACTACAACATCAACGATAATAACCGGCTCCTGATCACCCCTAGCTTTACACTGAGTGATAATGATGCTGTTACAGCTGTAACGGGTAACACTATCAATAACAATGGAGCCATCAACGAGACTGAAAACAATACCTCATCAGATAAATCAAGTTATACGTTTAATAACAACATTTATTTTAGTCACAAATTTGGTAAAGCAGGACGTACAATATCAACCAGCTTAACGACAGGCCTTAGCGGTACAGATGGCGAAAGCTCATTGTTATCGAACACCATTTACTACAGAGGGAACAGGGATGCCGATAATCGTAACCAATACACGCTGCTGGATAGAAGCGGGTATACCTGGTCAGGTGATGTGTCTTATACAGAGCCGGTTGGGCAGCACGGTCAGTTGCAGTTGCAGTACAATATAGGTAATCAGTTAAACGACTCCGATAAAAAAACTTATAACTATTCTGAGCAATCACAAAGCTACAGCCTGTTAGACACTACCCTCAGCAATGTATTCAACAGCGAGTACTTAACACAACGTACTGGGCTTGGTTATCAGTATAGCTTTGAAAAGCTGAGACTAAGGGCCGATGCAAAGTATCAGTCAGCTGAATTGCAGAGTGACCAGACTTTCCCATCTGATATGGACTTGAAACGTACCTTTACAAACGTTCTCCCTTCGGTACAGGCTAATTACAACTTTTCTAAAACGAGGAGCTTTGACTTTAATTATACAACCAGCACTAATGCACCTTCTGTTGATCAGTTGCAGGGAGTAATAGATAATACAAACCCGCTACAGTTAAGTTCAGGTAATGCCAGTTTAAAGCAGAGTTATCAGCATTCCTTTAGAACCGGTTACAGGAACTTCGATATGGAAACAAATCGTGTGTTCTTTATTGGCTTCTTTGGTAACATTACACAGGACTACATTGCTAACAGCATTACCAGGGCAACAAACGGAGACGTAACACTGAGCAGTGGAGTTGTACTGGAAGAAGGGCAGCAGTTAACACAGTCTGTTAACCTGGATGGCTACTGGAACGTTCGTTCATTCTTTCATTACGGAAAGCCCGTAAACTTTATAAGCTCAAATATCGGGGTACATGGTAACATTGGGTATACCCGTACACCAGGGTTAAATAATGGGGAGCTAAACTATACCTCTTCGCCTAATTTTGGTTTGGGAATTACGCTCAGCAGTAATATTAGTGAGAAAATAGATTTTACCGTATCTACCAACTCCACTTATAACATTGTAAAATACTCATTGCAGCCTGAGCAAAACAGCAACTACTTTCTTCAGAACACTAGCCTGAAGTACAACTGGATATTCTGGAAAGGTTTAGTATACCGAACAGAACTGAACCATCAGTTGAATTCAGGTTTATCCGCCGGGTATGATAACAGCTACCTGCTATGGAATATGAGTGTTAGTAAAAAGCTGTTTAAAAACGAGCAGGGTGAGATAAGCTTAAGTGTGAATGACCTTTTGAAGCAAAACGTAAGTGTACAGCGCAACCTTTCAGCCCAATATGTGGAAGATGTGCAGGCCAGTGCCTTGCAGCGTTATTTTATGCTGACCTTTACCTACAACCTCCGTAACTTTAGCAGTGGCAGTGCGCCTGCTACACCTGGCAAAAATTTCCCAGGCCCTCCTCCAGGTGGAGGAACTCCGCCCCCTCCGAACGGCTAACAGAACAATAGAGAAGAATGGCTATAACAACCATTCTTCTCTATTGTTCTGTTAAAAACTGTAGTTGGAATAACTCTTATTTATAGACCATGAAATACTTCATGAAGAGTTAGCTAAAACCTTTATGATCTTAATTTTTTTCTCTTATCACGCTTATCTATACAAAAGAGTTAAAGATCGGTACCTCTATTCTTTTCCTTTATGAAAAGTGATATTTGGGGGATGTTTCGTTCCAAAGCATTCTCTGTTGTTACACATATTATAGGCTGGACATTGTTCATGTGCCTGCCGGTGTTTTTTCTTAGCCATGAGGCAGGTAAAGAGCAACTTGTTTTAGTATTAAGTTCACCTGCATACTGGAAGTTTTACGGTTGTTATATCTTTCTCTTTTACTTTCATACCTATTTGCTGGTACCATACTTTTTCTTTCAGAAGAAGTATGTGTCTTATGCCGCTGTGATACTGGTGCTTTTTATAGCTGTTTTTTTTCTGAGGCCTTTCGACAACCTGATTGCCCGAAGTATACATAGGCCTGCTGCCGGTAATCCTGGTCCACCACGCGAGATGGATGTGCACCGACCTCATAATACAGATAAAATGGCATACCCTGTGCCCCCTCCAAGAAGAGGGCCGCAGGGTATGCCTCCGCCAGACTTCAATGTTCAAATTGATATTGTCAGTATTTTATTATTTGTCATGGTAATGGCACTGAGCCTTGCCTTAGAAAGCACCCGGCATTTGCGGATGACTGAGAAAAGGGCTATTAGGGCAGAGGCAGACAAAGCAAACGCTGAGTTATCTACCTTAAAGGCTCAGGTTAACCCACATTTCCTGTTTAACACTTTGAATAACATTTATTCTCTGGCCGTGACTCACGATGATAATACAGCAGCTTCTATTATGAAACTCTCTAACATTATGCGTTATGTGACAGATGAGGTAAGTGAAGAGTATGGTTCTCTGGCAGGTGAGGTTGCCTGTTTAAGCGATTTTATAGACCTGCAGCGCCTGCGATTAGGAGAAAAAGTACAGGTAAATTTTACGGTGAGTGGCCAACTGAAAAACAAACAAATAGCGCCACTGCTTTTAATGACTTTTGTAGAAAATGTTTTTAAACATGGTATCAGCAGCCATTATGATTCTCCTATCACTATAAAAATAATATCAAAAGCCGACTCAATTAGCTTCTATTGCCAGAACAGAATCTTTGTAAATAACAGAAGCAACGAGCGGACAGGCATTGGTATTGCTAACACAAAAGAACGATTGAGGCATCTTTATCCTGGTAAACATCAACTGGAAATAAATACTGAAAATGGGTTCTTCACTGTTCAGCTTCAGTTAGAGGTAGGATAGTATGGAGCTAAATAGATTTAATGATATCAATAAACTTACTTTCAACTTTTTATAAATTAAATCAACAAAAGTAACTATGGCTCTTAGGTGTGTTGCAGTGGATGATGAGCCACTGGCCTTGAAAATAATTAATGAATACATAAGCAGGATCCCGGCTCTTGAACTAGTACAAACATTTGAAGATGCTATTGCTGCTTCGGAATTTTTGAATAATACAAGCATTGATATACTTTTGGTAGATGTTAATATGCCAGATATTTCTGGAATTGACCTGGTGCGTTCTCTGAAGGATAAGCCACTTGTTATTTTTACTACTGCCTATAAAAGCTTTGCCTATGAAGGATTTGAACTGCAGGCGCTGGACTATCTGCTAAAACCTATAGACTTTGATCGTTTTTCTAAAGCTGTCCGGAAGGCGATAGATTATGTGGAGTATAAAAAAACGCCCAGGGAAGAGGCTGGTGATAGCCTCTATGTCTACTCTGAGTATCGCTTGGTTAAAATTGAGCTGAACAATATTGAATACATTGAGAGTCTGGAGGACTATATTAAAATTCACGTAGCAGAAGGAAGAGCTGTCCTGTCCTTAATGTCCATGAAAAAAGTGCTGGAGAAGTTGCCGGCTGGTAGGTTCAGGAGAATACACCGTAGCTTTACAGTGCCAGTCGATAAAGTAGTATCAATACAAAACCGGAAAGCTCTCCTGTCATCCGGGAAAGAGCTGCCTATAAGTAACTCTTATAGTAACTTTATTCAGGATTGGAAGAAGTGTTAGGCGCAGGTTGATAGGGTAGCTTGTGCTTTAATAGAAAGTGTAATTCTAAACTTGTTTGCTTTTGCTGCCGTAGTTGTCTCTTATCCGCTGAGTTTTGATCCTAATGTTTTATAAGTAATGTTGGTGTGCTCCAAATTCACGAGGACTCGTTTTTCTTTTTGGTACTGTATAGCTGAAGCAATCTTCTATCTGCTCGTGCAGCACCGCAACATCTGCAAGTTACATTACATAAAAACTAGGAATCACTTTATTACTATGTAATGTTGATAGTATGAGTTTATGCTAAACAAGATATTAATGTTCTAAAGGATACTTTAATGTTTAACTGTTACTCTCCTGCAGTTCCAATGTCAGTATCAGTGCGTTGTTGCTTAATGCTTCCAGTTCAACATTATCAGTACCCCATAGGGCTAAACCATCTCCTTCATGTAGTAGTCTGCCTTCCATCTCAAAAACACCGGCAATAGCATAAGCATAAAATAACGAATGGGTGCTTTTTAAACTATACATAGCCTCGTGCCGCCCTGTAAAACGCCCAATGCTTAACGATAGCGGTAACCTGTACTGGGAGTCTGCTTCTTCTGGTATAATCTTTGCAAGCTTGTTTTCAATTGAGTTAAAATCAAACACAAAATGCTGATGGGCTGGTGAGCTAATTGGTAGCGCGGCTTTTATCCATAGCTGCAAAAATGTATCAGTATTATTTTGATAAGGGTTAGTTAAGCAAAAGCTACTCATTGCCGGAAGGTGGCAAACCAGAATTTCTTCTACGTCTACGGTTAATATATTTCCAGAAACTACAAAATCAACTGCACCTGTAACGGGTATTATTATAACATGCGAATCCTGCTCCACCTCAAAGTCCACACGCTGTGAACCAGCCAGTGTTTCTTCGTTCAGAACGTGTAGGTTACCGAATGGGACCTTGTGTTCATTTTGGAATTTGCCAAAATTAAATGTACAGCGTCTTCTGAACAGAGCCGTTTCAGTTATGCCACGCTGATCTGCTAAATAAATTCTTCCTGGAACTTGCTTTATCATCTTAAGATTAGTTGTGCAGTGAGTGAATGTTTACATAAGGCTGCAATTGAAATAGGTTAGTTATTACTTCTTCTGCTGCTACTTGTGATTTGGCCGAAACCAAAAGGTAGTTTCCAACGGTATCGTGCCAGAGCAAGGGCTCTGAATAAAAGTTAAAGGCAATCTGGTGCTTTGACTTGTCCTGCAGGTCAGAGTTGATAATTTCGAACTGGTATTGGTTAAACTTCAGAAAATGCTTCCCTAAGTTATTGACAATGTCGGGTACTGTTTCGTTTAACTGCTGCAGGTAACCAATTACTGCTGCACTAACTAAGAAGTGAAGTTGAGAAGCTCCCGGCACCATTTGCAGTAGCTCTGCAAATGAATGGTATTTCTGGTTTTGGTTATAAAGCTGAGCCTGCATCTTAAACTCCATGTAGCTGTCTTCAAAAACAAGTTTTTCCCAGGGTTTAGTAGAGGTAGCGTCTATTACTTTTCTGTAACATAAGGTAATGGTGCGAGGGAGCATAGTTTTGCAGTATGTTATCAGGCACTAGAGTTTTGCTTTAGTGCCTGATGGTGGAGTTAGGGTATAAAGATTAAGCTGCGACATTAAGCTGTATGGAAAGTTCAAACCCATCAGTTGTGTTACCGGTAACTGTTGCTATTTGTATCCCTGTGGTATCGTCACTAAATACATTGTCCCTGCTGTTATAGGTATAACCAGACATGCCTTTATCATAGCCATTAACAGCAGCCAGCGCTGTACCAGAGCCTTCCGGAAAAGCTATTTGTGTTACTTTTAGCGATTTCCCGCTTGCGTCATAGATGTGAACATGAATATGCGTCGCACGACCTTGGTACCAACCCGGAAATATGGTTGTAAAGCTTACAAGTCCATTCGCATCTGTCACCTGCCTTCCACGCAAAAAGTGTACAGATTGGTAATTGGAAGACTGCATGTTCGTTCCTCCATATTCCGAGTAATTTCCTTCTGCGTCGCAATGCCAGATATCTACAATGGCTCCCTCAAGGCTGGTACAATTGTTATTGGTGTTGCCAATGGTAATATTGGCTGTCATTTTATAGCCTGTACGTCCATCTGTTATATCACTCCTTACATAAGAGGCCGGGCTTTTTGTCGGGAAAGGCCCTTCTGTTTCGGTTGGTGCCACGGTGCAGCTGCCGGAGTTTGTACCCGTTCCGGAACCTGAGCCAGTGTCTGATGAGCCTTCTGCTGGAGTAACGGTATCCTCCTTGTCGCAGGCGGTAAGCAATACCGGAGCCGATACTGCACCAAGTAGCAAGCTTTTAAGGAAGCTTTTTCTTTCCATATTTCTACAAAGTTTATTTTCAAATACTGTTCTAGGATTACAATTTTGGCAAAACTGATGTCTTAAGGAAAGATGTGTCGGTGAATGAGTTTTTTGTATAGATTAATGCTACAGAGTCTTATAAACCTTATGCGTTTGCCAGGCAGGAGGATAAGAAGCTGACTTTTGATAATTTTTGATAGGTGAGGGTAATCTTAACATCAATTCACCGACACATATAAGCTGTTTATCCAGACTTGTAGCTGTTAGGTTTAGCTGTTTCGTATCTTTACACAGCTTCGGTCTTAATGTATGCCAAGAGCTGCTTTAGGCAGAGGTGTATTCAGAAGAAAGGAGGGAATGATATGGCACTATATGAACTGTTGAGGGTAAGATAAACTAGAAGTATAATAAAGTACTACGGCTTGGTACAGAGGTAGAAGCAGTGACAACATCAGATTAGCAAATGTAAAGCTAAATTTTATAGGATTTGGCATTAATAAAAAGGAATACTTTTTATTGTATTTGTTATAGATGTTGCTTTATTTTGAATTATTAAGTTTGTTTTCATAGCTTGGAAAGGTGCCCTGCTTTGTGGGGTGCTTTTTTGTTTTAGTGCTATACTTAGTTTTAAAGACTATTAACAACAAGCTTTTACCTGTTCCAGCCGCACATGATACTCTAGTAAAATTTCTTCCTTTGCTGAAACTTTTTCAATTTCGTTCTTCATATGAATTCTTATGTCTTGGTGATGGAGAATCAATAAATTTGAACCCACCCTGGTTTACAAAGACTTATTGTGCTGCTTCTGCTATAAGGTTTTGGATAACATATATACCATAAGTTGTCTGGTGGCTGCCAATTGTTTTTAAAATGCCTTTAAGAGAGCTGCAGTCATTATAGTTCGTTCCATGAGCAGCTTTAATATGGTTGATGTCTGCAAATATATTGTTGGTTGGGTCAAAGCCGCGCCAGGGAAGAGCGTACGCTTCATGGCTTCCCGGTTAGAGAGCACATAGCTTATCCGGGAGGGGCATCTTACATTATCTTCCACACATAATATTAGCCATCACTGTGTTTTATTAAGTCTGTTCCGGATATGTGGTTATAAATATTACCAACCGGATTTACACCAGCATTGCTTTGGCATAGGTCAAACGGGAAAATGTGCTCAACTCCTTTGGTTTTGTCTGAATATACTTCAAACGTAACGCCCTTATTAAAAAAAAGATAGCTTCGCCTGCTCATTTAGCTCTTTAAAGTCTTCAGCCCTGAAGCTGGAAAATTGCTTTAGTACTTCTGTATAATGAGGGCTTGCAGCACCCTCTTTACTGATAACTTCGTCCAGAAAATTTGAGTTGATGGGGTATTGGTTAAACACCCCATTAGAAATTTCGGCAAGTGACCCGGCATCCATAAGTAATGTACATTAAAGTGATGTGTTGTTGGTATTCAGTGTGTACGTAACAATATAATAATTTAGCAATTACTTCTTAAGTATTTATTAATATTATGACTTTTTGATTGAATTATTGATAAGTTCTTTAGATGAAGGGTGCTTTTATAGCACCTTTTTTTCTGATGATAAAAATCATTAATAGCTTCAATATTCCAGAAACTGTGTTTCAGAAATACTATAACCACTCTAAAACCAAGATTTTCAACAAAAAATGATGCTAACTATCAAAGCTCTGCTTAAGGTGCTATAAGTCTGCTTTTATTGGGATAACTATGGTTAAATGTCCTGTTTTAGTTGTATATGATAAAGATAAAATAACATTACTTTGGATAAGCTTTTACGTTTAACGTGATAAATTTGTATTTATTTTTTTCATCACTTAAAGTCTACCTATGAAGCATTTATTACATTCTTTGTTTGTCTGTTGCCTAATGTTGTGCCTGGGAATGGCAGGTCCGGCAGTTGGGCAAAGCATCTTTATTAATGAAATACACTACGACAACGAAAGCACTGATGCCAATGAAGCCGTTGAGGTAGCAGCTCCTGCAGGTACTGATTTGTCTGGCTGGAGCCTTGTATTGTACAATGGCAACAATGGCGGTGTTTATAATACCACACCATTGCAAGGAGTAATTGCAGACCAGAGTGGTGGTTACGGCTTTTTGCAGGTCTCTATCAGTGGCATTCAGAACGGAGCCCCTGACGGTGTAGCTTTGGTTAATGCCGACGGGGCAGTAATTCAGTTTTTAAGCTATGAAGGCGTTTTTACGGCAGTGGGCGGACCTGCTGACGGTTTAACCAGTACAGACATTGGTGTAAGTGAAGGAGGAACAACTCCTGCAGGCTTTTCACTGCAGTTAACTGGTGCTGGCAGTGTGTATGCTGATTTTACATGGGCTTCTGAGGCTGAAAGCACTTTTGGCGCAGTTAACACAGGTCAGGTTACAGGAACAGGAGGGGGAGGAACTGATCCTGATCCTGAACCAGAACCAGAACCGGAGCCAAATCCAGAACCAGCCACAATGATCGTTTTCATCAATGAAATACATTATGACAATACAGGTACAGATGAAGGAGAGGGAGTAGAAGTAGCTGGCCTTGCCGGCACCGACCTTACCGGTTGGCAGCTTGTACCTTACAATGGCAATAATGGTGCTGCTTATAGTGCGCTAACTTTATCTGGTACCATTCCTGACCAGCAATCCGGGTTTGGTACTGTATTCTTCTCTATTTCAGGTTTACAGAATGGTGCACCGGATGGTGTTGCCCTTGTTGATGCGGAAGGAAATGTTCTTCAGTTCATAAGCTACGAAGGTTCATTTGCTGCTACCAATGGTCCTGCTGCTGGTTTAACCAGTACTGATATAGGCATCGAAGAGGGGGCAAGCTCTCCTGTAGGGTTCTCTTTACAACTAACTGGTACAGGCTCTGCTTATGAAGATTTTACCTGGGTTGCCGATGTTGCAGCAACTTACAATACTCTAAACAATAGCCAGGTATTTCTGCCTTTGCAGGATATCGTGTTTATCAACGAAATCCATTATGATAATGAAGGTACCGATACAGGCGAAGCTGTTGAACTAGCCGGGCGTGCAGGTACAGATCTTTCGGGCTGGAGCTTGGTTTTGTACAACGGTGGAAACGGTACCGCTTATAATACCCAAACACTTACAGGTACTATTCCTGACCAAACCAATGGTTTTGGCTTTATAGCGGTTACTTATCCTGCCAATGGCTTGCAAAATGGTGCCCCAGACGGTGTAGCATTGGTCAATGCTGATGGCGAGGTTGTGCAGTTTTTAAGCTATGAAGGTAGCTTTACTGCTGTTGATGGCCCTGCTGATGGTCTTGCCAGTACAGATATAGGAGTTCAGGAAGCCAGCTCAAGTCCTGTAGGCTATTCTTTGCAGCTTACTGGTGCCGGATTTACCTATGAGAACTTTACATGGACCGGTCCAACTACCAGTACGTTTGGTACACTGAATGTTGGGCAGGATTTTGGTGGCGGTACTACAGAACCAGAGCCGAGTCCGGAGCCACAGGAAGTTACTATTGCAGAAGCAAGAGCTTTGCCGCTTAACTCGCAGGTAATAGTAAGCGGAACATTAACGGCAGCCAACGAACTAGGCGGCCCGGCTTATCTGCAGGACAGCACAGGTGGTATTCCCGTTTTCGATTACCAACTACACGGGCCGGGTGCTTTCAGTATAGGTGATTCTATACAGGTAACAGCCTCTGTGGGTGTTTATAACCAGATGGTGCAGTTAGTCGATGTGACTAACGTAGAGAGCTTTGGCGTTGCTACAAATCCTGTTGCGCCTTTAGAGGTAAGCATCTCTGAAATTACTCCAGCGCTTGAGGGGCAGTTAATTACTGTACCTAATGTTTCTTTTACAGATACAAGAGGCTTGCTTTTCCCGGAAAGTAACTATGGCATTACTGATGGTACCGGCACATTAGAGTTCCGGATTGATGGTGATGTAGAGAGCCTGGTAGGGCACGAAGTGCCGGATTCTGCGGTGACAGTTACAGGCGTTTTAGGTAGCTTCAGAGGCACATTACAAATTCTGCCTCGCTTTATAGAAGATTTACCTGGTGCACCGGAATACACCCCGGAAGGAACAGATATTCCTATTAATACCACGCTTGATGTAATGACCTGGAATATGGAGTTCTTTGGGTCTACTATAGCAACCTTTGGGCCTGATGACGTGCAGCAACAACTACAGAACGCTACCAGACTTATCGATAGCGTTAATGCAGACATTATTGCTGTTCAGGAAATATCTGATGAGAACCTGCTGCAGCAACTGGCAGATAGCTTGGGCTATGAGCGTGTTTGCTCTGATCGTTTCTCTTATTCTTTCAATGGGCCGGATCCGACTTTCCCTGAACAGAAGGTTTGCTTCTTATATAACCCGGAGGTTGTTACTTTTGTTGATGCAAGAGTACTTTTCGAAGCAATGTATGACTCTGCCCGTACGGGTTACAGCACTGCCTTGAACAACTATCCTACAGGCGATCCGTCTTCTTTTTGGTCTAGTGGGCGTTTGCCTTTTATGATTACCGTGGATGCTATGGTGGAAGGCGTTACAGAAAGATTCCAACTTGTGAATATCCATGCCAAATCAGGCTCAGGAAGTTCAGACCTGCTCAGAAGAAGGTTTGATGTGCAGGCTTTGAGAGACACGTTAGATCAGTATTATCCTAACGCCAACATTATTATACTAGGCGATTATAATGATGATGTGGATGAGTCTATTGGAGGAGGAGCTTCAACTTATAGTGCGTTTGTGGAAGCAGAAGACTTCAGGGTAGTGACAGCTGCATTAAGTGAGGCCGGCTTGCGTTCATTCATCACCCAAGATAATGTCATTGACCATCAGACGGTCAGTGATGAGCTTTATGATAATTACCTTGAAGGTTCTGCTACGTTGGTTGTTCCTTTCTCTTATATCAGTAACTATGCTAACACCACATCCGACCACTTACCTGTCGTGACGCGTTATGAACTGACAGCGCCTCTTGTGGTTGATGCTGGTCCTAACCAGGTGGTTTACCGCGGTTATTCTCCTGCTGCCTGCGCTACACTTACAGCTACTGCGGCGACAGGTGGCGCTCCCGGCTACACTTATACCTGGAGCACCGGCGAAATAGGAGAGTCGGTACAGGTTTGCCCTGATGAGACAACAGTTTATACACTTACTGTTACTGATGCCAGAGGAGTTTCTTTTACAGATTCTGTACAGGTATGTGTCGTAGACGTAAGCTGTGGAAGTGCTAAGAATCCTAAAGTACAGGTATATTATAACCCTTCCGGAAAGTCTGGTAAAGGTAAAACCCTATGCATTTCAGAATATGCCGTACCAGCACTTCTTCGCTTAGGAGCAACCTTAGGAAATGGCGACGTTACTACCTGTGAGGGTAATCCTGTTCCGGTTGAGAAGGTTGACCTGAAAGAACTTGTTCTTTCTATCATTGCTTATCCTAACCCTGCTACAGATTACCTGAACATTATTTTTGATAAGTTAGAGGATTGCGATGTAGAAGTTGCTTTCTATAATATGCTGGGTAAGGAGGTGTACAGAAAGTCTCACTTCATTAAGAATGGTAACCTGGACCTTGATATTAGACAAATCAAGCTGAACAAAGGGGTGAACTACCTGAAAGTAAGCAGCAAGTACGGTAGCAAGACTATTCGAGTTCTGAAGCAGTAGGACTGCTTTGGTATAAAAATACAATACAAAAAGAAACCCGGCACTTTGGCCGGGTTTTCTTTTTAATGAGGTTCTGTGATTTTAATCAAACACAATTAACTTTTCTTTATGGGTGCCGCGCATGTGGCTCCTGATAATCTGCTGCACATCTTTATTATCGTTATAACGTTTTATCACGCTTTTGAAATCGTCAATACTTTGTGCAGAGAAGAACTCATCCATAAATCCAAAGCCTAAGTAAGTGCCATTCTCTACTACTACCACTGACTTCTCTCCATACTCACGACCCTTGCCGATAATTACAAAGCTGTCATGCTCATACGAGAAGGATTCAACGGCCTGGTCTACGCGGGCATTATATTCTTCAGGGCTCTCTTGGCCGATGCAGGCGCCATTGCACTGGTGTACCTGGTAATCGAAACAGGCTCCGTTGGTTTTATACAAATCACACAATTTCTGGCAGAGGTTATACTTCGCTACCTTATGAAAAAGAAAGCCTTTTGCCTTAAACTGGTTGGTTAGTGCGATAAGCGGTGTCATGCTGATGTTATCCGCTTTGTTCACGCTTCCGAATGTCAGGCGTTTGTAACCATTGCCGTCTTCATACATAAATATTCCGGTGTTGAACACAGAGCGTCGCTGTTGCCGGTTATAATGTGGCTTCATGCGCTTTATCTCTGCCGACTCAAACAGAAGCGCCACCAGTTCATTACCCATTTGCTCATAAGTAATGTCTGAAATCTGGTTCTTGAAATCCAGTGACTTGCGGCTTTTATAATCGATGTTAAAGTGCTGAATAATGCGCTTACGGATGTTTTTGCTCTTACCTACATAAATCACTTCACCTTGCTCATTATGGAAGTAATAAACGCCTGGTGTCGTTGGCAAAGCATCTACTTGTTCTTTTCTGATGTTAGGTGGCAGTAACGAAGTTTTGATTTCCTGCTTCAGCATCTGTTGTGCAGGTTGCTCTGCCATCTGCTGGTTACCATCTATAACAGGTCTGTTTATCTTAATCAGCTTGTCGAACAACTTGGCAGTAGCCTCTGCATCGCCTATAGCACGATGGCGTAACTGTAGATCAATATTTATGCTCTTGCAGAGCTTCCCAAGACTATAAGAAGGCAGACCAGGTATTAGTGAGCGGCTTAAGCGAACGGTGCAAAGAGTCTTGCGCTGAAAGTTAAAGCCAAGGTCAGCAAACTCTTTTTTGATGAATGAGTAATCGAAGCGGACATTATGCGCTACAAACACCATGCCTTCGGTAAACTTTACAATATCCTTTGCCACCTCATAGAACTTAGGCGCGTCCTGCACCATATCATCCGTTATGCCCGTGAGCTGCGAAATAAAAAAGGGGATAGACCGCTGCGGGTTGATAAGTGTGTTATACTTGTCAACTATCTGCTGCCCATCGTGTATGAATATAGCAATTTCAGTTATCTTGTCTTGAGCAGGTTGGCTACCTGTGGTCTCAATGTCTACTATGGCGTACAAGCTATTGTCTTTTTAGTGCTTTAAATACAGCAACTGGAGTTATAACAGGTGCTATACTATAAACCAATATTTTTAGTAATACGTTTCAAACTTGCTTAGCACTACAATATTTGCAAACATAGTTAGTAACCTGTCGGTTTTAGTAATTACTGGTTTCTTTCACCCTTAGCCTCTCCTTTCCAGATGGACGAGAACCATTTGCTGACTTTGCCACGCTTTTTGGGCTTTACGTCATCTATATCTGCCAGCAGGAAGCCTAGTGGTACCAGTGGCTCATAAGAATCAAAGATTACTTTCAGAATGGCAATACCGGGTAAAGCCAGAATCATTCCTGCTGCTCCCCACAAGGCGCCGCCTAACAGTAAGGCCACAATTGCTGCAAAAGGATTTATACTGACTTTAGAGCCGACCACATATGGCGTTATAAAATTACCCTCCAGAAACTGCACAAAAACAAACACGCCGATAACCAAAACGGCATCAATCAGATGTCCGGTTGTAGCGAGTGTGAAAAGTGCAGGCAGTAAAGAACCGATCAGGATGCCGATATAAGGAATAATGGTCAGGATAGAGGCAAAAACACCAAAGAAAAGCGCGTACTTCACACCTAATATAAACAATCCTGCAGAGTTGAGTAACGACACTACCACAATAACAATCATCAGCCCAGAAATATAGCTTTGAGCCACGCGTTGTATAAGATGCAGGGTCTGCACCATATTATCGCGACGATCTCTGGTAATGAGCATGAAAAGAAACTTCTCCAGGTGATCACGGTAGTAGAGCAGGCAGAAAACATAAATAGGAACTACTGTAAGAGCTGCAATTAAACCGGTGGTCATTGAAATAGTATTTCCCAGAAAGGTGCCGGCAATGTCCTGCAGGCTGGTTATAGCATTGCGCACCAAGTCTGTTTTATTTGTGGGTTGTATGCCAAAATTATCTAACATAAACAGCTGCACTTGCTCAATCAGGTCGGTTATATTGTTGCCGATTGTTTGTAGTTCACTCGTCAGGCTCATTATCTGGGTAGACAGGAACCAGATCAGCAGCCCCAGCACTACAACAATCAATATGATACTAATAATGATAGCCAGCGGGCGGGGTATCTTCACGCGCTCCATCTTGCGATTAAGGGGCAAAAGCAGGAGGGCAAACAGAAGCGAGAAAGCTAATGGCACCAAAAGGGACTGAAAAGCTTGCAGAAGCCATATAAGCAGGTACACCCCTAATAATATAAGGATGTATTTTAAATAATTGGGTAACTTTATCTCCATAAAACATTTTTCAAATAAAGAGCTGCCTAAACATGCAGGAACATTTTCTGCATGTTTAGGCAGTATTATTGCTGTACAAATATAATCTTTTTTTAATGTAAAAATGCTAAATATTTTAGCTGTAGTATATGTTTAAAAAAGCTGTTTTAGATGAACTAGCCTTGTATTTTTTTAGTTGTATAAAAAAGAGAAGTTTAAAGCTGCAATTTACATTTCTGATTTAACTAATAGTTTTAGTAAAAAAAGATTTACTTTGCAGCAAGACATGGTGTTAAAACTTAATTGTGCCATGTGTCTTCTATTTTTTCTATATTTCCGATTGATTCTATCGAAACAAATACACTTACGCTTAAATAATGGCAGAGTTAGACCATAATTACAACGAAGACAGCATTCGCTCGCTGGAGCCGCGCGAGCACATCAGGTTGCGCCCTGGTATGTACATCGGCAAGCTGGGAGACGGCTCTTCGGCCGATGACGGTATTTACATTTTGGTAAAAGAGGTAATCGACAACTCCATTGATGAACACGTGATGGGTTTCGGTAAAACCATTGAGATCAAGATTTCAGACCACAAGGTACAGGTGCGCGACTATGGCCGTGGAATTCCGCTGGGCAAGGTGATCGACTGCGTGAGTAAGATAAACACGGGTGGTAAGTACGACAGCAAGGCTTTCCAGAAGTC
The DNA here is from genome assembly GCF_020907275.1 of Pontibacter silvestris. GTDB lineage: Bacteria > Bacteroidota > Bacteroidia > Cytophagales > Hymenobacteraceae > Pontibacter > Pontibacter silvestris. The sequence goes on from NZ_JAJJWI010000005.1 coordinate 241,703, forward strand.
AGTAGGTCTGAACGGTGTGGGTACAAAGGCTGTAAATGCCCTTTCGAGCCACTTCCGTATTCAGTCTGTACGCGACGGACAGATGAAGGCAGCTGAGTTTGAGCGCGGCGTGCTGACGCTTGATTCTAACTTGCAGGAAACTTCTCAGCGCAACGGTACGCTTACGGTTTTCACGCCAGACGATACCATTTTCAAAAACTTCCAGTTCAACCTCGATTACCTCGAGAACCAGGTATGGAATTATGCCTACCTTAACTCCGGCCTTACCATTAATTTTAACGGTAAGAAATACTTCTCAGAGAATGGCCTGCTGGACCTGCTCCGTAACAAGGCTGACGAGGAGAACATGCGCTACCCGATCATCCACCTGAAAGGAACAGACATTGAACTTGCCCTTACGCACGGCAATGACTATGGTGAGGAATACTATTCCTTCGTGAACGGCCAGTATACGACAATGGGCGGAACACACCTGGCGGCTTTCCGTGAGGCGGTGGTGAAAACGGTTCGGGAGCATTATAAAAAAGACTATGATGCAGCTGATATTCGTGCCTCTATTATAGGTGCGATCTCGTTGCGTGTGCAGGAACCCGTGTTCGAGTCGCAGACAAAAACCAAGTTAGGTTCTATTGATATGGGCCCAGACGGTCCGACTGTGCGTGGTTACATCAACGATTTTGTGCGTGAGCACCTCGACAATTACCTGCACAAGAATCCTGCTACTGCTGAGGCGCTGAAAAAGCGAATCGAGCAGAGTGAGCGTGAGCGTAAGGACATGGCAGGTGTGAAGAAGTTGGCCAACCAGCGTGCTAAAAAAGCAAACCTGCACAACCGCAAGTTGCGCGACTGCCGTCTGCACTTCAACGAAGACAAGCACGAGAACTCTTTGCTTTCTACACTTTTTATCACAGAGGGTGACTCAGCAAGTGGTTCTATCACTAAGTCGCGCAATGTGGATACCGAGGCGGTGTTCAGTTTGCGTGGTAAGCCGCTGAACTGCTTTGGCCTGAAGAAAAAAGTGGTGTACGAGAACGAGGAGTTTAACCTGTTGCAGCACGCGCTGAACATTGAAGAAGGTCTGGAAGGTCTGCGTTACAACCGCGTGGTAATTGCTACCGATGCCGACGTGGACGGTATGCACATTCGCCTGCTGTTGCTGACGTTCTTTCTGCAGTTTTTCCCTGACCTGGTGCGTAACGGCCATGTGTATATTCTGGAAACTCCGCTTTTCCGTGTACGCAACAAGAAGGAAACCATTTACTGCTACAACGAAACCGAGAAGCAGGAAGCCATGAACAAATTGGGCAAGAAACCAGAGATTACCCGCTTTAAAGGTTTGGGAGAAATTTCACCAGACGAGTTCGGTAAATTTATCGGCGAAAACATTAAACTAAAGCCTGTTATCCTGCACAAGGATACCACTATACAAAAGATTCTGAGCTACTACATGGGCAAGAACACGCCTGACCGTCAGCAGTTCATTATCGATAATTTGAAGATTGAAAAAGACATAGTAGAGGAAGTATATGCATAACGAAGATTTAAACGAAGAATTGCACCATCACGAAGGAGAAGAAGAGCAGGGCGTACAGTTTACCGATGGCGAAGAAGAAGTCATCCATAACGTAACACCTGTTTCTGGTCTGTACGAAAACTGGTTCCTCGATTATGCTTCTTATGTAATTCTGGAGCGTGCGGTGCCAGCCATTGAAGATGGTCTGAAACCGGTGCAGCGCCGCATCCTGCACGCCATGAAAGAAATGGACGATGGTCGCTTTAACAAAGTAGCCAACGTCATAGGGCAGACCATGCAGTACCACCCACACGGCGATGCCTCTATTGGTGATGCTATTGTGGGTTTAGGGCAGAAAGACCTTTTAATTGAAACACAGGGTAACTGGGGTGATGTACGTACGGGTGACAGTGCAGCAGCTTCCCGTTACATTGAGGCACGACTTTCTAAATTTGCTTTAGATGTTGTGTTTAACCCGCAGACAACGCAGTGGCAGCTGTCTTACGATGGGCGTAAAAACGAGCCGGTTACTTTACCTGTTAAGTTCCCGCTGCTGCTGGCGCAGGGTGTGGAAGGTATTGCCGTAGGTTTATCTACCAAAGTAATGCCGCATAACTTCAGGGAGCTGATCAAAGGTTCTATTGATGTGCTGAAAGGGCGTCAAACACTACTACTGCCAGACTTCCCGAATGGAGGACAGGTAGATGTAACGAACTATAACGGTGGTGCGCGGGGTGGTAAAATACGCGTTCGTGCCACTATCGAAAAAGTAGATAAGACGCTGCTAATTATCCGCGATGTGCCTTATGGCATTACCACAACCGGATTGATGGATTCTATTGTGAAAGCGAGTGAGAACAATAAGATCAAAATCAAGAAGGTGGTGGACAACACGGCGGCTAATGTAGAGATACATGTACAGTTGCCTCCCGGCGTGTCACCGGATCTAACAATAGATGCGCTGTATGCTTTTACTGATTGTGAAGTCTCAATTTCTCCAAACACCTGTGTCATTATAGAAGACAAGCCGCACTTTATGAGTGTGGATGAATTACTGCGTATTTCTACTTTTAAAACAGTAGACCTGCTGAAGCGCGAGCTGGAGATTCGTAAAGGAGAGCTGGAAGATAAATGGCATCATTCCTCGCTGGAGAAAATATTTATCGAAAATCGTATCTATCGCGATATTGAAGAGTGTGAGACATGGGAAGCTGTGTTGAATGCAATCGATACAGGTTTAGACCCATTCAAGCCTTTGCTTCGCCGTGAGGTAACCGAAGATGATATTATCCGACTGACAGAGATCAAAATTAAACGCATATCGAAGTATGACTCTTTTAAAGCTGATGAATATATCAGGAAGCTGGAAGAAGAGATGGCTGAGGTGGACGACCACTTAGCTAACCTAATTCGCTATGCAATTGCATACTTTGAAGGCTTGATGAAAAAGTACGGACAGGGTAAAGAACGTCGTACACAGGTCAAGACTTTTGATGTGATCAATGCGCAGAACGTTGCTATTGCGAACCAGAAGCTTTACATGAATGCCAAAGATGGCTTTATCGGAACAAGCCTCCGCAAAGATGAGTTTGTGTGCGATTGCTCAGACATGGACGACATCATCGTGTTCCGCAAAGATGGTAAGTTCATGGTAACCAAGGTGGCCGACAAAACCTTTGTGGGGAAAGATATTATTATGGCTGGCGTTTACAACAAGAACGACGAGCACATGGTGTACAACATGATCTATGCGGATGGTAAATCTGGCGTATCTTATGCCAAGCGCTTCTCTGTTAAGTCCATCACCAGAGATAAAGAATATGACCTTACTAAAGGCGAGAAAGGTTCTAAGGTTCATTACCTGACAGCTAACCCTAATTCAGAGTCTGAGGTGGTAACAGTAACACTTACGCCTGCTGCTTCGGCCCGTAACAAGGTCTTTGATTTTGACTTTGCAGATTTGATGATTAAAGGCAAAGGTTCGAACGGTAATATCGTAACGAAGTATCCGGTGAAAAAAGTCGTGCAGAAAAGCTTGGGCGATTCTACATTGGGAGGCCGTGAAATTTCTTATGATGAAGTTATTGGTAGACTGAACACCGAAGGCAGGGGGCGGTATTTAGGTTCTTTCAATACAGATGATACCATCCTGGTAATCTATGATGACGGCACCTATGAGATGACATCCTTTGACCTGACGAACCATTATGCGGTAGAAAAAATCAAAGTGCTGCAGAAGTTTGATCCGGAGCTGGTTATTTCCGCTATTTATTATGAGGGAGATAATAAAACGTACTACCTGAAACGTTTCAAAGTGGAGACTTCTACGGTAGGTAAAAAATTCCCATTTATACCGGAAACCAAAGGTTCAAGGCTGGAGGCTGTTTCTACGCATCCTGAGCCGCTGGCTAACATTAAGTTCAAACGTTCTATCCGTGGAGAGAAAGAATCAGAGAAACTGCTGCTCAGCGAGTTTATGGATGTGAAGGGATGGAAAGCTATGGGGAATAAGCTCAACTATTATAAAATTCTGGAGGTAGATGTACCAAAGCAGGAGGTAATTGAGCTGCAGGATGAAAAGCCCAAAGCCAAAAGAACTGCTGTTTCAAAGAAAGAGCCTGTATCAGTGCCTGCAGAGTTAAAAGAACTGGCGGCAGAGGCTGTCTTGTCTAGTGGTACTCAACATCTTAAGGAGGAAAACGTAGATGTTAGTGAAGACATTGAAAGGGCTAAAGAAGCCCTTAAGAAAAAGAAGCAGCTAAACATTTTCTAAAGTAGGCTGAGTACTTGCAAAAGTCTTTTTTTATCCTTAGGTTAAGGTGTGGAATGATTATGAAGAGACTTTATAGCGTTTTGTTTATAGTTTGCATGTGTTGTGCATTTCAGTCTGTTTGTACAGCAGCAGACAACTCAGAAAATGAGTTGCTGCTGCAACGTGCAGAACAGCTGTTGAGCAGCCATAAAGACAATGAAGCTCTTCATTTGTATGAGAAGGTATTAGCTTTGTCTGCAGATAGCTACGAAGCACTTTGTAAAGCAAGTTTGTTACATTGCCGCATTGGCGATCGTTACAGTGATGAAACGAGTAAGCTGCAGCACTTTGAAAAGGCCAAGAACTATGCCCGGCGTGCTTACAGTATTAATTCAACTGACGCTGAGTCTAATTTTGTAATGGCTATGTCAATGTACGCTTATGCCATGGTTGCTGGCCCAAAGGAACGCCTTAGTAGTATTCATGATGCAAAACCTTTTATAGATGCTGCTTTGGCATGCAACAGCCATCATGATGGTGCCTGGTATTTGTTAGGGCGCTGGTATTATAAAATGGCAAACCTTAATTTTGCGGAAAAAATTGCTGCAAAGGTTTTTTTTGATGGTCTTTGTGAAGAAGCCACTAACCAGCATGCTGTTGAAGCCCTCAATAACGCTATTGCTTATAATCCCACTTATATTAGATATTATTACGACCTTGCCTGTATTTATCAGGATATGAATGAAACGCAATCCTGCATCACGACTTTAGAAAAAGCTCTAACTGTTAACCTTGATACAAAGAACGAGCTAGAGCTAAGCAGGCGTTGCAAGATTATGTTAAAGGAACATCTTAATAATTAGAAGATATCTTTTAAAATCAAAAAGCCTGCCACCGCAAGGAAGCAGGCTTTTTGATTTTAATTAGTTATTGATTCAGGGAAGGGATACAGTATTCTATTAATAGAAATTATCTTAATTTAGCGCTTATATAGTAAAAGCCGGTATTTTGCAGAAATTTAGATTGAAAAGATGGTAGGGCGAATTTACAAAATGTTGGTGCTGTTACTATCTGTTATATTTGTCTCTTGTAATACAGATAAGGGCGATCAGGAGCGTATGGTAAATCTGCAGCAGGTTTCTAATAATGTAGAATCGCAACTGGAAAATTTAAGTGCAGCTATTGCTAAGTCGAAGCGCGACGGTAGTCTTTATGCCAGGCGAGCAGTGGTGCTATTGCGACGAGGAGAGTTAGATCAGGCGTTGCAGGACGCAGACAGAGCTGTTAAACTGACAAAAAATGAACCTGCCAGCCTCTTTGTGAAAGCACAGGTGTTGCGGGTGATGGGGCGAGAAGGCGAAGCATTGCCTCTTGCCTTACGGGCAGAGCGTAATTCTTACCAGAGCTCGTCTTTATATGTGCTTTTGGGGGAGATGTACCTTCAGCGTCGGGATTATCAGAAAGCGTTGGTGTACTTGAATAAAGCTCAGGAGCTATCTCCTGCAGATGAATTTGCCTTCTATTATAAAGGAAGGGTGCTGGCAGCTACAGGAGACACGGCAAGGGCTGAACATTATTATAAACAAGCCCTGGAAAATGCTTCCTCTTTTATGGAGCCTCAGCGCGAGCTGGCAGGTATCTATATTGCGCAGGATGATTTTGCCATAGCAGGGACTTATATAAATGGAGCTATTAAACTAGCCCCTAATGATGGGCAGGTCCTTTATTATAAAGGCTTAAGTTATCTTTCAGCGCAAAAACCGGACAGTGCTCAGCAGTATTTTGTTAAAGCTCTGTCAGTGAATGATACGTTACAGGGAGCTAATTATCAGCTCGGTATTATGCGCCATAGCCAGGGAGACAATGCTGCAGCCATAGCACACCTGGAGAAGGTCGTTAGTAAAGTCTATATAAACAGGCCAAAGTATATGACAACCCTTGCCAGTAGCTATGAGCGTACAGGCCAATATGCAAATTCGCTTGCTCAGTACCATCGATTAGTGAACATAGAACCCAGCTATACTTTTGCCTATGAAAGCATAAGCCGTCTGAAGTATAAATTGAGTAGACCAAAACCTGATAGTACCAAGGTGCGTCAGGTTACAAGTGAAGAACAATAGACAATAAGATAATAATGATCAACATCACACTGCCAGATGGCTCTGTACGCCAATATGAACAAGGCGTAACAAGCCTTGAGATTGCACAGAGCATAAGTGAAGGCTTAGCCCGTAATGTACTTGCTGCCAAAGTTAATGATACTGTCTGGGACCTTAGCCGCCCTATAAACCAGGATGCAACGGTACAGCTTCTCACCTGGAATGATGATTTAGGTAAAAATACTTTCTGGCACTCATCTGCACACTTGCTGGCTGAGGCACTGGAAGAACTGTATCCGGGTATAAAATTTGGTATTGGCCCTCCTGTAGAGAATGGGTTCTATTATGATGTGGATCTTGGAGAACAACAGTTTTCTCAGGATGACTTTGCCAAAGTGGAGCAAAAAATGCTGGAACTTGCCCGCAATAAGAGTGAGTTTACCCGCAGAGAAGTTTCGAAGGCAGAGGCAGTAGATTACTTTACAGAGAAAGGTGATGAGTACAAGCTGGACCTGATAAAAGATCTGGCGGATGGCACTATCACATTTTATGAGCAAGGAAAGTTTGTAGACCTTTGCCGTGGGCCACACATCCCTAATACTAGCATTATTAAAGCTGCTAAAATTATGAATGTGGCTGGTGCGTACTGGCGTGGCGACGAAAACAGCAAACAGCTAACCCGCATATATGGCGTTACATTCCCAAAACAGAAAGAGCTGACAGAGTACCTGGAGCGCTTGGAAGAGGCTAAGAAACGTGACCACCGTAAATTGGGTAAGGAACTGGAACTGTTTGCCTTCTCTGAGAAGGTGGGAATGGGCTTGCCATTGTGGTTGCCAAAAGGCACACTGTTACGTGAGCGCTTAGAGCAGTTTATGCGTAAAGCGCAGACGCGTGCCGGATACCAGCCAGTAGTAACGCCTCATATAGCCAGCAAAGAGCTGTATGTTACATCCGGCCACTATGAGAAATACGGTGCAGATTCGTTTCAGCCAATTAAGACACCAAACGAAGGTGAAGAGTTCTTTCTGAAGCCAATGAACTGCCCTCACCACTGTGAGATATATAAAACTCGTCCGCGCTCTTATAAAGAGCTACCGGTGCGCCTGGCTGAGTTTGGAACTGTGTATCGTTATGAGCAAAGTGGTGAGCTGCATGGCCTGACTCGTGTTCGTGGCTTTACACAGGATGATGCTCATATTTTTTGCCGCCCGGACCAGGTGAAAGATGAATTTACAAAAGTAATTGACCTGGTGTTGTATGTGTTTAAAGCGTTAGGTTTTGATGACTATACAGCACAAATATCCCTGCGTGACCCAGAAAACAAGCAAAAGTACATTGGCGGAGACGAAGCATGGGACAAGGCAGAGCGTGCTATTATAGAGGCAGCCGAAGAGAAAGGGTTAAGAACTGTAACCGAATTGGGTGAGGCTGCGTTTTACGGACCAAAGCTTGACTTTATGGTAAAGGATGCCCTTGGCCGTAAATGGCAGCTTGGAACTATTCAGGTAGATTACCAGTTACCAGAAAGGTTCCAGTTGGAATACATTGGTGCTGATAATCAAAAACATCGCCCGGTAATGATTCACCGTGCGCCATTTGGTTCTTTAGAGCGCTTTGTTGCCGTACTGATAGAACATTGTGGCGGTAATTTTCCACTGTGGCTGAGCCCGGAGCAATTTGCTATACTTCCGATCTCTGAAAAATATCACGATTTTGCACAACAGGTATATGACCGATTGGCGCAGGAGGATATAAGAGGTTATGTAGATAACCGCGATGAGAAGATTGGACGTAAAATACGTGACGCTGAAGTTCGTAAAGTGCCATACATGCTGATTGTAGGAGAGAAAGAGCAGGAGAATGGAGCCGTATCAGTACGTAAACATGGTGAAGGCGATTTAGGCAGCATGTTAGTGGAAGAGTATATCAGCTTATTTAAATCTAAAATAGCTGCATTACTCAATAATTAAAGAAGATATTTTTTTCTTGATAGATAAATTGCGATATTCGCAACTTAATTGTAATAATTAAAACTTAAGGAGGTACAACTATAGCTACGCAAAACAGGCGCTATATCCCACGCGGAAAGGTGGAGGAGCCATACAAAGTCAATGATAAAATAACTGCCAGAGAGGTAAGGGTGGTTGGTGACAATGTAGAGCAGGGGGTTTACCCTACAAGGCAAGCCCAGCAAATGGCCAACGAGCAAAATCTAGACCTGGTAGAGATTTCGCCAACTGCAAATCCACCCGTTTGCCGTATTATCGACTACTCGAAATTTAAATACGAGCAGAAGAAAAAGACGCGGGAAATGAAAGCGAAGGCTCAGAAAGTGGTAATCAAAGAGATCCGTTTCGGTCCGAATACAGATGACCACGATTTTGAGTTTAAGCTGAAACATGCCCAGGGTTTTCTGGAAAGTGGTTATAAGGTGAAGTCTTACGTTCACTTTGTGGGTAGATCTATTGTTTTTAAGGAAAGAGGAGAAATCCTGTTACTTAAATTTGCCCAGGCACTTGAGGACCTTGCTAAAGTTGAGCAGTTACCTAAGTTGGAAGGGAAAAGAATGTTTTTAATTCTTTCTCCTAAGGTAGCACCTGCTGCTTCTAAAAAGTAATTTGTTTAATAATTTATATACCCATGCCAAAAGTTAAAACTAAATCTGGTGCAAAGAAGCGTTTCTCTTTGACAGGTTCTGGCAAAATTAAGCGTAAGCACGCTTTTAAAAGCCATATCCTGACTAAGAAAACGACAAAGCAAAAGCGTAATTTGACACACACTGGCCTTGTTAGCTCTGCTGACGAAGCAAACGTGAAATTTATGCTTAAAATCTAACTTCTAAAGTTAGTAAGGTTAATACAGTACGAACCCAGTGCCTGGTCTTTAAAAAGATTATTTGAATCACCAGTCGCTAAAACTTTTAAAAAATGCCTAGATCGGTAAATGTCGTTGCAGCACGACACAGAAGAAAAAAAGTAATGAAATTGGCCAAAGGTTACTTTGGCCGTCGCAAGAATGTTTGGACAGTTGCGAAAAACGCGGTAGAAAAAGGCTTAGTTTATGCTTACCGTGATAGAAAAGTTAAGAAGAGAGATTTCCGTGCGTTGTGGATTCAGCGTATTAATGCAGGTGCTCGTGAGCATGGCTTATCTTATTCTCAGCTAATGGGTGCCCTTAAAAAGGCTAACATCGACCTGAACCGCAAAGTACTTGCTGACCTGGCGATGAATCATCCAGAAGCTTTCAAAAGCATTGTTGACAAAGTAAAGTAATTTACTAGCAATATATTAGAAGAAGGGCTTAGCATTTTGCTAAGCCCTTTTTACTTTATAATACTAAGGGTAACTAAGTAAGTTTAAAGACAACCTGTAATCATGGGTTCTGCATTCTTATAAAAAATCCCCTGCTGTTCCTTCTTAAGCATTTAAAAGTACCTAGGAAAGATATAGCGAGGGATAGGAGTAGAATTACTTGTCTCTTAGCTAACAAATAAAGTCTTAAAAGGCAAAGAGTATCTTAAGCTGATGTTAGCTTTTCCAGTTTAGAAAACAGAAGTTGGTCTTCCGCTTCCAATAACTCATCTATAAATAATACCTGCTTCTCCAGGTTATCAGCATATACCTTAGAGGCTATTCCTTTATAATAAGAAATACCTTTCATAAGCTCCTGCCAAAAGTTCTGGAGGTATTTGTGCTGCTTATCAGTTAGAGTATTAAGTTGCTCAGCTTTTTGATTCTTCCAGTAGTCTATGTACATCTTCAGTTCGTTCACAAACATGTGCGGACGATAAGTCTGATTCAGCACATTAAAACGGCCATAAATATGATCAACCATCTCCTGTAGTTTAAATATGCCTGTGAAGTAAGCTAGGTTTGGCCCAGGACATATCGTAACACCTTTGGATGTTTGTTTTTGGCTAATCCCGATCCCGAGCTTTACAAGTACAGTGTTGGCTAAACCTTCGCAAAGGCACTCCTTAACCAGCACTTTTGCTTCTTCTGCTTTGTATTCATCCTGAGGCAGTCCCTGCTTTGCAAGTTGCTCAAGCTTTAGCCGCTGATATTTTCTGGATGCCGTACATATTGGTTCTGTTGTAAATTCTGAATTAGATACAAGATGTTTTTTCACACAAGGGCTGCCAGGTTTACCTCTGTCTATTCTGTAGTTCTTTAGTTCTTCGTTGCTGGTGCCTCGCAGGCTATTGAAGGGTACACCAAGTGGCGAAATAGAGCTTAGAAACAGGTCCTTTTCTGTTGCTGTCAAAAGCTTTGCAAGTGTTTCCTGATCTACGGTAGTTGCTTCTGGAACTAATAAGAAAGGCGTACCCCAGCCTGTCGCATCTACTTTATAATATTGCAGCAGAAACTCTTGCTCATTAGCTGTACCGATGCCTCCTTGTACAGTAACGCGCATATCTGGTACTGAACGTGGCACATGCACTCCTTTGCCAGCCAGTGCAGCACAAAATATGCTGTAGAGCTCCATCTGCATGGCTTCTCTGTTTTGTTTGAACTCCTCTAAAATAGGGCCTAATAAGTAGCCATCCGTGGCAAAAGCATGTCCTCCACAGTTTAAACCAGATTCAACTCTGAATTCTGATACCCAGATTCCTTTTTTTGCCAGTATCTTACCTTGTACTAAAGCCGAGCGATAGTCGCTTACTTTGATAATAATCTTTTTAGCTATGTTGCCTTCATTATCAGGAACAAACACGGGAAACTGCTCTAAATAACTATACAGGCGCATATTAAAGCCGGCGGAAAACACCATAGAAGAATGCACGTTGCTGTTGGCGAAGCCCCGCAGAGCAGCCAGGGCATCAGAATATTCTGGAGGCAATGCTTCACCGTTCTTTGCATAATTTGTTTTATCCAGCTTTGTCATAATGTTTACATCAATACTGCCTGGCACAACGGCTTGGCGTAGCTCCTGTTGTAACTTCTGTTTTTGAGCAGAATCTTCCTGTACTAGCATCTGCTGATAAAGTGCTCGAAGAGGAGAGGTATCAGGAAGTATGGTAAAGTATTTTGTTAACCTGGATTCAGGCTCAAATTCTTCGCCTTTTATGTCAGCTATTTGCTGCTTTACCAGTTCATCTACCATGTTCAGATAAGCAGTTACACGCTTAGCTCTGTAATCTTCCTCATGAGTGGCTATGGGAACGTAAGGCTTGCTATTCAGCTGGCTGTAGTGTTCCCGCATCTGCTCCAATAGAGTATCATCGCTAAGAGAAAGTGTAGAGGAAATGCCATACTGTGCCACTTTCAAGGGAGAGTCAACAGAGAAAGCCAGCCCCATGACTGGAATATGGAATGTATGATGCATGTTAGGTTGCATAGTTATGAGAGTGATTAAGTTCACAAGGTAGGAGTGATGGTTCTGTAGAGAAATGAGGTATATCAAGCACCAAAATGACAATTGTCATTGCATTTCAGTTTTATTGAAAACGCTGATTTTTCTACTTGAACATGCTGAGCAATGTATTTAAAATCCATGTTCAGGAATTAGAGTAAGAATTTTATCCTGATAAATAGCTTTAAATATTAATATATTATCTTGCAGATATTTTAATTATTTAAAGTTTGACTGTTCCGCATGAAAAAAGAGTTGTACCTTACAATTGATGATTTCCCTTCCAGAACATCGGAGGAAATGCTCTTTTTCCTTAAAAAGAAAGATATCAGGTGTATTATTTTCTGTATCGGAAAAGAACTTGCTAAACAGGAGGACTTAGCTATAAAAGCTCTCTCGATGGGGTTTATACTTGGTAACCACTCTTATTCGCACAAAGCTTTTTCAAAGATTTCTTTACGCGAAGCTTCTAAAGAAATTCGGAAGACGCACCTTTTGCTGGAGAAGCTTTATAACAGAGCAGGAGTTGCGCGGGACAAAAAGTATTTCAGGTTTCCTTATGGAGATAAAGGTGATGGTATGCTTGGGCAGGTTTTTACCAGAGGTACAGATCCCCGAAAAAGGCTGAAGAAAAGAAAGATTCAGAAGAGCCTGACTGAACTTGGTTATACAAACATTATGGCACCAGGTGTATCTTATGGGTATTACAAAAACTATCTAGCAAAAGAACGCGACGTACACTGGACACTGGATGTAATGGAATGGTGCCTGAAAAGATCAAGCGGAATGTTCGATATTAAAAGTGAAGCAGATGTGCTGGCTAGGCTTTTTTCAGAGAATCCTTTTGACTGCAGAGGAGTAGTACCTGAAGAAAAATATGGTGTTACGTTTACTTCCTCGAACGAAGTAGTTCTGATGCATGATTGTGAGCAGACATTTTCACCCTTTAAAACTGCTATAAATGAAATGCTAGCCAAAGGGTGTCGCTTTGCAAAATTCTAAACTAATTTGCTAAATCCTGATAAATCTGAGCATATTCAGAGGCTATCTTTTCATTTGAAAAAAGCGAAACAGCTGTCTTTGCTATTCTTTCTCTTGTGAATATTACCTCTAGTTTTGCAAAATCAATGTTGTCTATAGGTGTTTTATCTTTATCTAAGTCTCCCAAGGCTATGTTAATCACTAAGCCTGTTTTATGTTTCTGAACATAACCTGCTGCACTAATCACATTACTGTTTACAAGTACTGGCAAACCTGTAGCGTTATATTCTACTACCTTAGTGCCAAGTGCTATTTTCTCTCTTTTTAGGTAGATCAGGCCATAGTCTGCAGCAGAAAGGTAGTTTGGTACCTCATGGTATTCCGGACTGATAACCAGGTATTCGCTGCTATCGATATCATTTTCTCTAAATGCCTTTTCTAGGTGTATCTTGGAACTTTGGGGAATCAGAAACAGGAATGCATGTTTGTTCTTTATCGCTCTATAGTTCTTAATTAACTCAGCATACAGGTACGGACAATGCCAGCCACCGATGCTCATGCTTCCGAGGTAACAAAAAATAATCTTACTGCCAAAGCTGTGTTTGTTTCGGATATGTTCTCTGGCAACAGCATCGAATTTAAAGTTTGAACAATCAACGTTGTTCGGTACAACTTTAAACTTAAAGTCAGTATAGCAGTTCTGATAATGCTGTTGATAATAATCAGATATGCATATAGTTAAGGATGAACCTTGCAGTAACTTCTTTTCCTGGCTTTTCCAGAACTTAAAGGCATGGCTGTCTCTTGTCCAGGAACTCTGCAGAAGATTTTCCTCTGGATAGTCTGAGCGAGGATCAAAAACTAACTTTACTTTTTTACTGATTTTTTTTAGGAGAAGAAGAATAGCAGACGAAGGATAACTTCTGCAATGGAAAACTTTAAATCTATCTATAAAAGCATATTTCAGTAAAAGAGGTAAAACCAAAAGTTTTACAACCCAAAAAAAGTAAGATGAGTCTGCCTCGTAAGGTCTGAAGCCAAGCCCTTTAACGTACTTCGGTGAAAAGTATGGAAAAGGAAACGGAAACGGTACCGGAAGAAACTTTAGCTCAATAGGTGCTGTATCGAACTTCTTTACGAAAGCTTTGATCTCTCTTCTCTTTATGAATTTCCAGTACCAGGGAAAGATGTATAATAACCGGATTTTTAAGCTCATGTCAGATTTTGCAGTTGCCTGCAACAACTCCAAAACCTGTCTTTTAAGTAAAGGACTCCAGATTTCTTCGCTATAGATAACATAGCAGACGTTTAAGTGCTTTTTTGGCATACGCTGAAGTTCTGGTAGCTACTTGCTTGGTAGGGTTTAGTTCTTGATTTGTGACTAAGCAAGCCTGCCATTTTATAGGTTTGATTTAAGCTTTGTAAAAGGAGTTCTAAACATGCAGCCTATCAGGCTATAAGTCGGTGTTTAGTATTTACGAAAAAGTGTTCAGCATCTACTGTTTCCTGGAATAAGTCTTTGTAGTAACTGCTAACTGTTTCAAATGAATAATGCTTGCTAAAACGCATATAAGATTTGGTAGCCATCTCGAATCTGTAGACCTTATCGCTGATAAGCCTCATCAGCCCCAATTCAATCTGGCTTAAGGAATTAGGATCTGTAAAATGAGCAAGGCTTTGATCAAAGATTTCCATTCTGGGCATCTCATTGTCGCAAAGTACAGCGCAACCATTTCCCATGGCTTCCAGGTACACTAAGCCATAGGCATCTTTTAAAGTAGGCATATAGAAGATGGCTGATTCACGCAATAATTTTAATACGCTGGCATTAGCAAGGTATTTATAGTGTTTATAATTTATGCTCTGTGGGAGTACAACAGGGTCACGGGTAACAAAGCTGAATTCGCAATTCGTAAATAAGTTGTTGTCACGCTGATAAATGTTTCTGATAGCAGCTAAAACATTAGACAGTCCTTTTCTTTTACCATCAATACCTACAAAACATATCTTTAAAACTTTGCCAAAGTGCTTGTTATACATCTCATCTTCGGTAAGCTTACCTATCTTTGGAATCAGAAAAGGCGCCAGTTTTACTTTATACTTCATGTAAGGAGCAAAAGAACAGAATCTTTCAATGGCGTTATTAGAACTAAAGGTTATAAAGGTAGACTGTGAGCTCATTTTGCATATCTGGTTTACCTCATGCCATCTTTCGTCATCATTGTAAATGCCTTCGTACTCATTTGTCATAAAGCCGGTATTTGTTAAAACCGGTATTCCTCTTCTCCTTATACCAGCAGGGAAAAATCCATGGGAAAAAAATAGTGCCTTGTTTTCTAACAGTTTCTGCGGTACATAAACTGTCTTCAGTTGTTGATTGAACAGATTACATCTTGTTAAGTCGACCTTTATTTTTTCGGCTAATTTTTGAACAGAGTAAAGAGACAGAAAGTGCAGAAAAGACCTGTTACTGTCGTTGAACCTGATGTTGATTGCTGTATCCTCAAGAAGCTTGAAATTTCTCGGATAAAGTACATCTGTATTATATTTGATAATCTGGCTCCTGTGAGCTATATCATTTGCTTCAAAGAAATTGACCAAAACATTTAGCTTCTCATTCATAAATGCCCATCATGTAAAATGATGCCTAAAAAGTTGTATGGTTTAGTAACTAAATTTTAATATAACTATTCACAAATATATTAAAATGTTCTAAAAATAATAAGAATAGTTAAAATAAATATGTTTCAACATGGATTAGAATTTATTGTTCTGCTTTTGAATGCTTAGGCAGGTTTTGCGACAATAAACTTTAAAGGTTCCTTACGTAAAAGTGTAATAAAGCAAACTGTTCAAGTAAGCTGATCTCAAAAAAGACGATTTAATAAACTAAAAGCAATAACATAATGAGAGCATATAAACTTCATGCACCAAAAGGATTGAATAACTTAAAACTTGGAGATTATGATGAGCCAGTAGTCAAGGACAATGAAGTAAAGATTCAGATGAAAGCTGCTTCTTTAAACTACCGTGACACAGCAGTGGCAGCAGGAGGCTTCAGTTATCCTGGCGAGCAGCTTCCTTTAATTCCTTTCAGCGACGGGGCCGGTGTTGTAACAGAAGTGGGGCAAAGTGTTAAAAAAGTGAAGCCAGGAGACCGAGTGTCTGTAAACTTTTTTCCGGACTGGCATGGCGGGGCTTTTTCAAAGCAAAAGACAGCACGTTCTTTGGGTGGTAGTACAGATGGTATATTAGCAGAGTATGTGGTTTTTGATGAGAATGCAGTCGTAAAAATCCCTGATAAACTTTCTTTTGAAGAAGCTGCTACGTTTCCGTGCGCAGGTGTTACGGCATGGCATGCACTGGTTGTAAAGGGCAGCATCAAAGCCGGAGACACAGTCCTGGTGCAAGGTACTGGTGGCGTATCTGTTTTCGGCTTACAGATTGCAAAACTTTTTGGAGCAAAAGTTATAGTTACCTCCAGCAGTAATGAGAAACTGGATCAGGCCAGAGAACTTGGTGCTGATTACCTCATCAATTATAAAGAAACTCCTGAATGGGATGAAATAGCTTTAGAATGCACTGGTGGAGAGGGGGTAGATTTTATATTGGAAGTCGGTGGCCCTGGTACATTAAACAAGTCTCTGAAAGCAATAAAGCCGGGAGGTAGTATTTACATAATTGGTGCCGTAGGAGGAGGAGCACCTGGGCAGACAGACAATATATTTATATCACCGTTAACCATGACGAACCTGCAAGGTATTTATGTCGGCAGTGCTGAAATGCTGACAGAAATATTTAAAGCTTTTGCCGCAAATCAGGTAAAACCTGTTATTGGCAAAACTTTTACTTTTGATGAGGTTAAGGATGCGCTGAACTTTATGAGTAGCGGCTCTCATTTTGGCAAAATTGTAGTTTCCATTTAATTCAGCTAGCTTCAAAAGAATAAGAGCTGCAATTACTTACATAAAAAACACCAAACATATTGCTACCTATAAGCAGGTGCATCCTTGTCTGGTGTTTTTTTATGTTTTCTTAATCAGCCCAGCGCCACTCGCCGGCAATTTTCAGCGGTTCTTCCAGGTTATTTTTAAGTAAGAAAGCTTTTGTTTCTTCATCATTTAAACGTTTGGCGGGTATACTGGAGGCGTCAGCCAACCCATATAACAGCATGCTGCTAAAGCGCACTGTGTTCTTCAAACCAGTTTCATCAACCTGATCAAAAGAGTCGCAGTCGGCATGGTAGCAGTCCCTGCCATTATTGGGTAACTTTCCTCCGAAAGAACCCCCTGTAGGAATACCATGTAGCATGAATGGCTGATGATCGGAATGCAGCCCGGCACGGGAACTAAAGCTGTTTTTAAAGGTTGTGTCTATTTGAGCAGTGATGGCACCTATAGACTGAAATAAGGGCTTACACATCTCGTTGCTGGCACTATAGCCTTTAGGATCATTCGTCATATCATAATTCAGCATAAAGGCCAGTTTATTGATAGATTTGTCTTTTATAGCCTCTTTTACATAAGCTTTAGAACCTAGTAATCCCTCTTCTTCGCCCATAAAAAGAACAAACTCAATGGTGCGCTTAGGCTTTAGTTTAAGCGCCTGAAACGTACGCGCCATATCTATAACCGAAAAAGAACCAATACCATTATCAATAGCCCCGGTAGCCAAGTCCCAGCTATCCAAGTGGCCGCCAACGACAACCTTCTCGTTTGGTAGTGATTTGCCTTTTAGTGTGGCAATTACATTACGGGCTTTTATGATTCCGGAAAAATTGCTCATATTGATCTGAGCCTTCAGAGGACCACTTTTTAACTGCTCTTTAAGCCGTAATCCATCTTCTTTACCTATACATATGGCTGGAATAGGAATAAGCTTACCAGTTACTGAAGCAGTGCCTGTCAATAAAGTACCGCCATCAACGGTATTGATGATAATGATGCCTTTTGCGTCGTATTTTATGGCAATAGCTGCTTTCTCAGAACGGTGCAATGTGTGTGTGCCTTCCGGTGAGCCAGGAAGTACACCGAGATACACTAAAGCGATCTTGTCTTTAACTGCACCAGGATTTGCCTGATAGTCAGCTTCAAGGCCATTACCCATATCTACTATGTCTGCGGTCATCTCTATTTTAGTGGGTGAGTGTGCCAGTGATACAGACTTAACAGTTTGTAAATGTGAGGCATCAGGACCAATTTTAAAACTTAAGTCTCCGCGGCTCCAACTCTCCACTTCAAAAGGCTGGTAGCGCACATCACTGAAGCCATAAGACTTTAACAGGTTATAGGCATATTCTTCTGCTTCTTTGCCATTCTCTGAACCTGTAAGCCGGTGACCAATGGTTTCGCTGGCTGTTTTAAGGGTGCTGTACGCCTTAGAGTTATTTTGTACTTCTGTGTTTATTTTCTTAAATACAGATGGCCATTCTGGGCTTACCTGAGCAAAAGCCTGAACGGATAGCAAAGCTGCCAGACATGAAGAGGTGAAAGTTTTCTTAAACATTGTCGGTAATAATTTTAGATTAGGTTTATCTAAAATAAGCATTAAAAACGATAATACACATTACTTCTTTATAGAGCTGTATTATCGTCTGATTGAAGGGGTGTCTTTAGAAAAAGTATTTCAGATTTTAACTTGTCCTTAGTGCCAGTCTTAATCAGGGCTAAATCTAAAGCGGCAAATAATTCCATACACTTAGGAAGAAGTGATAGGAAAGTAAAATGCCAGCCATCACCAATAAAGGACGTTGCTTAGGTGAAAGATGTCTTAAAAAGCTTATGTCGCACGTCATGATGCTTATGTTTTTCTACTGTACATTACATAGCTTTATGTATATAATGTACAGTTTTAATAATTAGTTGAATATATTTTGATAGATTTGTTTCTTTATCTTTACTAGCGTTAGTTAAACAATTTGAATCTTTCATGTATCAGATAAAGCCTTCTGTAAAGCAACTCTTGTTATCTCTATTGTTTATATTTCTTGCCTTCCATATAAACGGGCAACACAATCAGCAACCTAGTCAGCATGACCTTAACCTGTGGTTTAGCAAACCTGCTTCTGAATGGAACGAGGCACTACCGGTAGGCAATGGGAGGCTGGGAGCAATGGTTTTCGGTGGTATAGCATCGGAAAGATTTCAGCTAAACGAAGAAACAGTATGGACTGGTAAACCTGCTGATTTTGTAAACCCTGAAGCACGTGAAGCCTTACCTGAAGTGCGAGCCTTACTTTTTTCCGGTAAATATGCAGAAGCGCAGGAGTTAGCCAAAGAGAAAATGATGGGTGACAAAAGCGTTTCCAGCTCCTATCAAACTTTAGGTGATTTACTTCTGAACTTTGGTGAAATCTCTCAGAACATAACAAATTATAAACGGGAGCTTGACTTAAACACCGCTGTGGCTAAGGTAAGTTACAGAGCAGGGAATGTGTCTTTTACACGTGAGATATTTTCCAGTGCGTCAGACCAGGCGCTGGTAGTGAGGCTTTCAGCCGATAAGCCTGCCTCTCTTTCTTTTAACCTGACGTTAACCCGGCCAGGAAATAAGGCTAAAGTTGAGGTTATGGGTAATGAAATCATCATGAGTGAACATGTTGGCGATGGAGTAGGAGTTAGAATGGTAGCAAGGGTTAAAGTACTACATGATGGAGGGACTGTGCAAGTTGCAGGTGATAGCATTGCTGTACATAAAGGAAACACTGTAACATTGCTTCTTACTGCTGCAACCGATTATAGAGGAGATAATCCTTTGATAACGTCTGAAGCACAATTAACTGCTGCTGTTAAAAAAGATTATGATGCTCTTAAGGCTGATCATATTGCTGATTACCAGAAGTATTTTAATAGAGTGAACTTTGACTTAGGAGCTACGAATGCCTCCAAAGCACCAACAGATGAGCGATTGGCCGCTATGAAAAATGGCACTACTGATCCGCAGTTGATTAAGCTATACTATCAGTTTGGGCGATATCTTTTAATTAGCAGTTCACGACCTGGAGGCTTGCCAGCTAACCTGCAGGGGATTTGGGCTGATGGGCTTACGCCTCCCTGGAGTGCAGATTACCATATCAATATAAACATCCAGATGAATTACTGGCCAGCAGAGGTTACGAACCTTTCAGAGATGCATTTACCTTTTCTGAATTTCCTGAATGCTTTAAGACCAGATGCCCGTAAAACTGCACAAGAGATGTACGGCATAAATGGAACTGTTGCGCACTTTACTTCTGACCCCTGGTTTTTTACTGAAACTTATGGAGAACCTCAATGGGCCATGTGGCCTATGGGAATGGCGTGGTGTGCACAGCATTCGTGGGAGCATTACTTGTTTACAGAAGATAAAAAGTACTTGAAGGACTTAGGCTATCCAGTAATGAAAGATGCGGCAGAGTTCTGTGCTAACTGGCTGGTGGAAGATCCTAAAACGAAAAAATTAGTATCTGGTCCGTCTATTTCACCTGAGAATACTTTTAAAACTCCTAATGGTGAAATTGCTACCATGGTTATGGGCCCTACAATGGACCACATGATTATGCGCGACCTCCTGCAGAATACAATTGAGGCAAGTAAGGTGTTAAATGTAGATGCAGCATTGAGAAAGCATCTTGAAGGTATTCTGCAGCGTCTGACACCTACTAAAGTTGGCAGCGATGGACGCATAATGGAATGGACTGAAGAGTTTGAGGAGCCTGAACCAGGACACCGCCACATCTCGCACCTGTTTGCATTGCACCCTGGCCGGCAGATTACGAAACAGAAGAGCCCAGAGCTAATGGAGGCAGCCCGTAAAACTTTAAATTACCGCCTTTCGCACGGAGGAGGTCACACTGGCTGGAGCCGCGCCTGGATTATAAACTTTTTCGCACGATTACATGATGGTGAAGCAGCTTATGAAAACTTGGTGGCTTTGCTGCAGAAGTCTACTTTGCCCAACCTTTTTGATACGCATCCGCCATTTCAGATAGACGGAAATTTCGGTGCTACTGCAGGTATCACAGAAATGCTGCTACAAAGTCATGCTGGTGAAGTTGAACTGCTACCGGCACTACCTGAAGCCTGGAAACAAGGCTACATACATGGCATAGTGGCACGCGGAGGCTTCGAGGTAGATATTGATTGGGAAGATGGCGCGTTAAAGCAAGTTAACATACTTTCAAAGCTGGGAAACAACTGCCGTATTCGCTATAGGGATCAGGTGATTACACTTAGAACTAAGAAAGGCAAGCGTTATAAGCTTAATGCAAAGCTGCAGCAGCTATAGAACGTTTGGCTGTGTGAGAGTTGTGATATTATAAATGAAAGTTAAGTAACCTCACTTCAGTTATCAACAAGATAGTTATTCTTGTTATCTGCCGTTTTTTCGGCAGTATCTCAAGAACTGTGTAAA
>NZ_JAJJWI010000050.1 GCF_020907275.1 Pontibacter silvestris
TCTCCAGTCAAAGGTAGCAACTCCATAGCGTGTGAAGGAAAGCACACTCCTGCAGCCCTCAAAGCCCAGCTGCTCCATTCCCCTGCGAACATTCTCCGGCAGGCCCTCCAGCCACTCCTGATAGTCTTCCAGGTCGGGGGAGTACTCCCTTGCCTCATGATGGTACCGGTAGGAGATGTTACCCACCGTGAACACCAGCTCATGGTAGCGGTGCTCCTCTGCGGGGCAGGCGGCCAGGAACTTCTCCTGGCTGATGTTGCATTCCTCTACAGGGTGCTTCACGGTGATCATATAAACTTTTTATTTATGGTGCAGCCTTAAGAAAGGCCGTTTCGGTTCGGTGTTCAAGATAAGCATTCTCTACCGAAATCTCACCGAACTTTCAACACATCCTCAATCCTTGTTGTATAGCATGGGGGGACGTATTCCGCTTTAGGCTCCCAAGTATGGCTCACCCCTTCAGCAGCCACCTTCACCGTTCCCTTTCCCATAGACTTGTTAAGTTGATCCAGCGTGAGCATGAGGCTTGCATGTCAGTAGTGTTTCTCGATTCATGTTGCAGGAGCTTTTATTGTTAAATTAATTAGCTATTATGCAGCTTTAGAGAAATTTTATTTATTGTATAAAATAATTTATTAAAAATATTAGTAAAATATGGCTGACATCCTACTATGTAGCAAGGAGAAGCAGCTTCTACTTTACATAAAATCTGTTATAGATAAAGCTTAGGAGTTGCTGGTACTTCGGAAACTTATCCAGACCCATCTTTCCGCACAAGAAGCCATTCTAGGAATTCCAGGGAACATGATTTTATGTCTTACACATATATCCTTTTTCAAAAGGAATAAAGTTGTGTTTTCAGTATAAAAAAAGGAATTTTTTATACTGAAAATTATATATTGAATCTTTAATCACAATGCTAAACCTTTTTCTTGTGATAAGGTGGGAAGCGCCTCTTCTTTAGAGAAGCTGAGAGCCAAAACAGCTAAAGGATTATCCTAATATATGTTATCAGCAAAGCAAATCCTTTTACTTGAACAGCTATCAGGTGTGGGCAAGTCTGCCATCCTAGCAATCAACGATTACCTTGTCTCCAACAAACTCGCTTTACCTTATAGGGAAGCAGAGATACTGGATCTCCTTGAGGAGGTACGAAAATATTATAAGAGGCTGCAGTTACCTACGCTGGACAACCTCTCTTTGGCCATCGCAGCCAGTGAGCATATCATCGAGCAGTCTGACAGGCACGGAATAAAGATACTCTCCTTCAATGACTCCACGTTCCCCCGGCTACTGGCAACGATAAAAAACCTGCCTCTGCTTCTGCACTGCAAGGGGAACATAGCCTCACTCCAGGCACCCACTGTCGCCATTATCGGCACAAGGGAACCGTCAGAGCATGCTTTGGCGGCTGGTCCCAAGCTTTCATCTTACTTTGTAGATGCTGGTTTTACTGTGGTCAGTGGTCTTGCGCTTGGGTGTGACACGATCGGCCACAGAGCTTCTGTCGATGTCAAGAAACCGACCGTTGCCGTTATGGCTGGGGGGCTGCACTCGATCTACCCTAGGGAAAACAAGGAGTTGGCAAATAAAATATTAGAATGCGAAGGGCTTTTGTTGAGTGAACTACATTTCGGTAAGGATCCCCACAGGAGCACGTTTGTGGACAGGGACCGGCTTCAGAGCGGCCTAAGCCGCGGGGTTGTCGTGCTGGAGACAGGCGTGAAAGGCGGAACGCTGCACACGGTGGGGTTTGCACTAAAGGAAAGCAGACCAGTAGCCTGCATGTACTCACACATGAAAAGCAAGGGCGGCTTTGAAACACATGATAAATTCCAGGGCAATAGGATGCTGGTGGAGGAAAGCAAGGCGGTCCCCCTGGACAGTCCGGCAGCCATCCAAGCTTATATTGAGAAGTTGCTGAGCCAGGGTAGAAATAGCGGTAACTCTTCCGATCCTGAACTGGGCAGTACCTCGTCAAAAGCACAACTTACTCTATTCTCATGAAAACACTTATCTTCGACTTTGACCAAACCATTGCCGACACAAGCGCACTGGAACCTCTAAGAAGAGCCCGTAACTGGTCCTCTGTTTATGCTTCCCTGCACCGAATAAAAATTTACCCAGGAATGCTGGACCTGCTCGAAAAGGGCAGAAGCAAGGGATATAGAATAGCGGTTGTGACGAACTCTCCAAGGAAGTACTGTGAGCTGGCCCTATCTTCCCTAGGAATAAAGGCTGACGCAGTGGTAGGATATCACGATACCTCCAGACGCAAACCTAACCCTGACCCCGTGCTACTGGCCCTAAAGCTAGCTGGAGGGACTCCCTCCGAATCCTTTGGCCTTGGAGACACTGTGAACGATTTGGCTGCTTACAAAGCAGCAGGCGTTACCCCAGTTGCCTGCCTATGGGGGTGTGTCAATGCAAAGGAGCTTACTATGGCTATGCCTTGTATAACCGTCAGCAGTGCCTTAGAAATGCTAAACCATCTCATAACATCTCCATCTGAAGTTTAGACAATAGCCATGGGAGGGATTTTAGCAGTAGCTTTCATTATGCTCATTATGTTGTTGCTTTTCTATTTCGCCATCAAGGATAGCAGAGGAAAACATAGGGCAACTACAGAGAGGCAACGTTTTAAGGATTGGAACGCCAACAGAGACAGTAAAAGGGCTGCGGTGGGGAAGGAAACTAGGGAAGTAAAGAAAAACCTGGAAGTCGAAAGAAGAAAGGAATATAAGAAAAATGCTCAGCACATTAACCATGAAACTCCCAGAGCTACTGCTGTTGCAAACCCTATGAGGGAGCAGGTAACTCCCAGTTACTGGAAAAGCGGAGCAAATAACTATGTACAGGAAAAAGGGGAGGAGCCTCTAAAAGAAGAAAAAGACAAGAAAACAGATATAAAGAGAACTCCTGCAAAAGGTAACAAGCCAGATGTAAAGAAAACTACAGCAAGAGGAAAGGAAGCTAAGGAGAATGCTGAGCTTAAGGCGCTGTATAGCTTTGACATTGCAAAACCAGTTGAGGATTCAGAAATTCATGAAAGTCTTTGGGCTGAGTATGGGAAAATCTTCTCATCCGACCCAGCACTGGACATGCAGCGGGGAAAGGACATCTCATGGGTTGAATTATCTTCAGAGTTCAAGAATAGAAACACGAAGAGGGGCTTCGCTTACTATTCTCTTCTTGATTATTATCCGAAGAATCGATATAGAGAGGTTCCTGCGGAGGTGGAGAATATCAGGAGGTTAATATATGCTTTCAAAGATGGCTATAACTCCAGCGAGATCGCCCTTTTAGTAGCTAGTGCCCTTTATGGAGAGTTCTCCAGCGAGTATCAGGACTGGTCTGAGGCTAACACCGTGTTCAGTATCATTCCTGCATCGACTGAGAGCAGGAATAAATGCCGCTTTCTCAGTTTCTGCAGCTTGGTCTCAGAATATTTGGGGGTTAAGAACGGATACAGCGCAATTGAGGTCAACTTTGACAAGGAAGCTTTGAAGGGTGTTGTCGGTGTTGATAAGACAGAGAACCTGCTTTATAACGCGCCTGTGTTCGCTGGCAAAAATGTGATCTTATTTGATGACGTAAAGACCTCGGGCGGCTCCTTTGTGCAAAATGCTAACAAGCTAATAGAATTGGGCGCAAATAATGTTACTGGCGTCTTCCTGGGGGAGACTTATGACAGCTACTCAAGAGGAGAACCGTATTGGACAGTACAGGAGGAGACGTCTTACAGAGAAGTCATCCGGCTGAATGATGAGCCTGATGATTTGCCGTTTTAGATCCGAAGTATGGCTTAGGCCTGCCAACGGTGGAGCAGAAAAAAAGCTAATGGAGAATAACTACATCATAAAGAGCTGGGAGCGCTAAAAGGGCAAAGGTAAGTTTAGTAGTAAAGCAGTAAGTTACACTCATTCAAAAATGACTTGGCCATCAAGCCAATCATTTTTGCTTTGCTGATATGCTGGCACAGCTCAAACATTGAGTAATTACCACTACTTGACCTTACACTACTGCTAATCTTAGCAGCAATAGGCTTACAGGTTCATTTTTTCTTTCGTAATCACCTCTCACTAAACCATGGAGGTGATTACGAAAGAAAAATGTTAAATAGAGAATGTCAGCTTACATCCTGACTATTGTAAATATTGAGAGAAGTCTCATTCAAGCTGTTCGAAAAAGGGGTACATACACTTTCACTGTTGGCGAACTCCCAAACACCGCTTCCGCTAAAGCAAGAAGTGATTTGAGTATAGGTGCCATCTGAATTGAACTTAGTACGTGTGTTTCGGATGGTAACCACACCCGCATTACTTGAACTGGTGATATCAATGCCGTCTCCCTTTATTTTGGAAACCTTCCATGTTTTGGCAGTAAGAAGCTCTTTATTTGTTTTCGGCTGTGGGTCCTCGTCCTTGTCACCGCATGATGAAAAGGTGAAAAGGACTGCTAATGTAAGCTTCCCCGGCTATTGCCGGGGCTACACAAGATGAACTTCCGTGCAACGAATCGCCTGAAGCTCTCTTTTCGCTAAGATCAAGTTATTAAAATAATTCTATAACATCACTCGCTTTTTTTAAGACAGTACCTCGATTAGGAGTAGTAATTTTATACTATTTCAGTTAATCGTTTAGAGCATCACCTGTCGATTTTCTATTTCATAATCTGCCCAACTTTGAAATTGACTTAAAATAGAAAGATGCTCTAAAGCTTCTTTTGGATTCACAAACATAATTCTGCGAAGCTCACCATTTGGGTCAGAAATCAAATAATTATTCCATGCAGACCAACGGATAAATGTATTATTCCCATTTTGTCTCGTTTGTTTACCAAAATAACCGTCATACACTTCCTCTATTTTCCACTCGTTATTCTCAACTGAAACAACTTCTTGGTCTTTGTTTAAAATAGAGTAATTGTAAATTTCGTATTTATTGTCACTATAAGTTGTATGAGTATGCGAGAACAATTTCTTTATAATGAAACTACAATCAGTTCGACTTGCCTTTTCGAAATCAATAAATTCACTCACTAAAAAAGGTTCAGTTGACAAAACTGCTTGATAAATAGTTTTTCTTGACATATTGTTTAAATTTAATTGGTTGATTATACCTGAAGAAGCAGCCAATGCCTTACTCGCTAACAAAGCTGTAATCAATCTATAGTCCGATTCAGTCTGGCTGCTTTTATTTTAAACCCGCAGGCAAGGGTCATATAGATTTTAGGGACACTTTTAGGCCCATTATAAAAGTTTCGATTCACAGCTTGCACATTTTTCATAATATATGGAAAAGGTTATATATTCACAAGTCCCCTTTTGTTCTGGGCATTGATGTATCGAAAGACAGTCTGAATGTATGCCTGATTGACTCCAGGAACGGCAGGCAGCTCTGCCACAAGCTCAACAACAACCTCAGTGGTTTCATGCGCATGAAGGTATAGCTCAAGCAGCACGGCTGCGAGGCTGGCACAGATACCTTTTGCTGTATGGAACACACTAGCCTCTATACCAGACAGGAGGTGCATTACCTGCTGGCCTTCGGGTTACAGTTCTGCTCTTATTTCTTCAATGCGATTTGACAGTTCTTTTATCCTTTGTTTGTCTATAGGTATGTCATTATAATTTCTTTCTATAAATCCCATTGTCCCCAAGTGGCAGGCCTATGCCTGGAGCAGGACCAGGAAAGGAGGCTGGGACGTGGCTCAAAGCCCGATCCTGATAACGACGGTAACGGTGAAACGGCTTGTCCGCAGGGGGTACGAATCTTTGCTCAACTACTACAGGAAAGTAGCTCCACAACTCAACGAACCGCTGTATACGAGACCCGCTTGTACAGTGGTGTGTGAGGCGCTCCCCGCTACCTAACGGTGGCGGGGCCGTCTACACGATTAGGGGGCGTTATTCTAATTTATTTGTTTTAGGTTTGAATTTAGCCAATCTTTAAATTTGCCTTTTTCATTATCTTCAATTCTTTCAACTAAACTTGGTAAATAGGATGAGCATTTAACTTTAGTAGTGTTATTGTTATTAGAATCTAATGTTTGTAAAATAATATTAATTTCTTTTTTAAGCATAGTTTTCTTTTTTTCAATCCAAATATCAGGTGCTATAAAGTAGTTCAATTTATTTATGTCTATATTGTCAACTGCTGGAACAGAAGGGACTTCTAGATGCTGCCAAATTTCTTTAGTAAAATCAGTTAGTGTATTATTAAAATAAATTTTGTAGGAAAGAGCCTGTAAAATCTGTTGGGCATAGCTGCCCTCCCTATCAGTCAATTTTGATATTTGTTTTGGCAGCCATACAAGATTAGGAACAAAAGAATTTGTCTTTTCAAAAGTTGAAGCTAAAAAATCCTTACCCTTCAATTTTCTCCAAATATGGCTAGCAACAAACCCTACACTTAATTTCTTATTATTATATTCTTTAATTTTATTACTCTTTACTTGAAGTGGACTAATAATGCCTTTAATCAATGAATTGTCGTCACGAAGAAACCCCTTAGTATTTGAAAAACCCCACTCATGTTTTCCATTCGCTTGTTTTTGTCTACACGAAGCATCTCTAATCACATAAGGAAGAAGGAGTGGTAATTCTTGATAAACATTGGGAGGAAACCAAATTGATAAATCAATAATTAGTCTTTCTATAAGTTCTTTTGAAAACTTATCATTCGCGTTATCTGACAAAAGGGTCTTCTGGATGTAGTGGTATATTATATTATTCCCGTCAATCATATAAATTGATTTTTATGCCCCCTAACGTCTAGTGCATGAGACGTGCAAGGCCGTCGGCCGTAGCATGGCTTATGCACAATGTTGTAGGTAGGCTTTTTTATGTTTTGCTAATTTCTTCTATTTGCTTTTTGAGATTCTCACCCCAGAAGCCAAATTGTTTGAAGAAACTTAGGCAGTCTTCTAAAGAATCTAAATTATTCAGTTTTGGTAAAATGGCTTCTTCAAAGTCAATCTTTAATTCTCTGGAAAAGTCCTCAAGGTCTGTGTCGTTGGTTATGATATACCCCAACCAGCTTTCTTTTCTATACTTATGCTTCTTTCTTTCATCGGGTAGAAAACCGTCTTCACGGATTGCTGCTCCAGCGTCGTAGTAAGTTGCTTTTTTCTTTTCTGGGTCTTTGATTTTCTCTGTCAAAGCAACTCCTATATTGAAACAGAAGCTTAAACTCTCAACACTATTCCATTGAGAGTTCTGTAAATTGATAGTAATA
The DNA here is from genome assembly GCF_020907275.1 of Pontibacter silvestris. Lineage (GTDB taxonomy): Bacteria > Bacteroidota > Bacteroidia > Cytophagales > Hymenobacteraceae > Pontibacter > Pontibacter silvestris. The sequence goes on from NZ_JAJJWI010000050.1 coordinate 7,239, forward strand.
AAAAAGTCGCCTTTGTTTTTCCACCAGTTCTGTCCAGCTGTGTTATAACCTTCTTCTTTGAGTTTTGGCTTCAGGTAAGTCTTTATAAATTCCTTTTGTTTGTCTTTTGCGTTCATTTTCATTTTTAAGCTTAGCTACAACGGATTAGGACAGGCACCGGACGAGGCGTAGCCAAGTATGGAGCCTGTGCCTTGTTAGCCAATGTTTTATTTTACCAGTTATCGTCAAAGAGGTAGAACTTCTTGTTACAACTCTCACATGTTTGCCATTCAGTTTTAAGCTTTTGAATGACCCCACAATGGGGGCACATTATTCTTTTTTGCTGGGAGCTACTGCCTGTACCTACGGTCCCAACCTTCCTAAAACCCAAGCCTATGGCTGCCTCCTTTAAAGAAAGAGAACCAAGTGCGCCCCCATTTATTTGGATTGTTCCAACCCTTGCTCTAAACTTTGCTCTTCTTCTTTTGGTCAACAGTAACTCCTCCTGACCCAGCTGCTCATCTACTGCTGCTGTGAAAACAACTTTGTTGTATACATCCCATTCTATCTTGTGTAAAATACATCCATTCCCTTGTAAATATTGAAAGTCAAAGCTAGTCATCATCATCAGCATGAATAGGTACAGCCTATTCAATCCCTACTACTTCCCAGTCCTTGCCGTAGTCTTTGAAAACATGAACTGTTACACTCTTGAAGGCTTTGTCACCCTTAATAGTCAGTTCAACGTTAGCGCTACCAGTCTCTCCATTCGAATCATTCTGAACTGCGATACCTCCTGTCGGTGTAAATCCAAATCCCTTTATTTCTCCTACTTCCCTTTTTATGTGCTCGCTGCGCAAGAGGTGATCTTTTGCCGTCTGGTAAGCTTTAGTATTAGGCATAATTACGAGCATTGATGTCTGTACAAGAAGGATAAAGCTTATTGCCCCAATGCCAATCTTGTTCCAAAGTACTTTCTTCCCTGCCTCCTTCCTCTTCGCCATGTTATGTACTAGCAAGCCTATTAGACCAGCTAAGAATAGCAGCCATCCAATTGTTTTAGCCTCCCAAAAGAAGTCGATCGGTATAAGTTGACTCAAAAAGCCATAGGTTAAAAGTGCAACCCCAAGCACTAAAGCTGACTTGGTAAAGAGACTTAGTTCTTCGAACAAATTCATATTAATAAATATTAGCTAACGGCTTGTATAGAAGGCGAACGAGGCATAGCCGTAGTGTGGCTTATATACCTTGTTAGCGGATTTAATTCTTAATGTAAACTTAGTCTGACAGTGGATTACCTTGATTAAACTTCGCCACGACAATCAAAAACGTAAAACCAATGGCTATCAAGGCTACAAACCACTTTCTGTAACTCTTCATTTCAGCCTTATTTTCACTTTCCCTCAAATATTTATCCGCATCTTCTACTCTTAGAGTGAAATAACTAAGTATAAAATACAATACCAGCAAGACAGGCAGATAACCTATGCGGTGTCTTGGTTTGTGAAAACTTATTTCAATCAATCCAAGGTTGTTTTCCAAGATCCCCAATAAAGGGAGAAGCCATATCCATATCAACAAGCAAAAAACAAGTTTAGCTATAAACAAACGAGCCTTTCCGCCTGAATACTGCATATTCTTTTGTTCAGCCGCATATAAAGCTGTTATTAGTTTATTAACTCTGTTCAATTACTCTTAAGTGCTTTGTTTTCTTACTTGTTATACCCGCTAACTACGGTATAAACGAGAACCTACGCTTATCTG
>NZ_JAJJWI010000051.1 GCF_020907275.1 Pontibacter silvestris
GTCTCAAGCCATAAACTCCCAGCACGTTCTGTACCCATTTCACTCGAGGCAGAGGAGGGATTAACATATACACGAAGTTCTGGTTCTTTATCATTATGTTTTTCCAGCGGAACACGTTCAGCCTCCTGTTCTTTCGTATATTGATTTACGGAAGACTCTAGAAGGTTTAGTGTCTCAATGCTGTACTTGTTAAAATTCACAAGAGGAAATCCATCGAGATATTTGGAGGTTGTACTTTCTGTCATCATAGAATTACTGTCAAAATGCTCTATGGTATTATTAAAAATATCAGCTCTATCCATGGAGTGATGAAAGAACAGGTGCATTCATTCTGAAGAACCCGTTAGAAGGTGGTCTACTAATTAAAACAATACCTTTATTGGTTAGAGTACCGTTATTTGGTGCTGAGGGTTTAAATTCTGTCTGATAGTGATTAGCTACTGCAATCAGGTACAGCAAGTAGCATTATACATATTATCTCATCAAGCTTTTTCATTCCATTACAGGCCAACAAGTAACATAACAGACTTCTATATTAAAATTCAATCATCTAGAATTTTACCAAATTGTTCCTTATCATACTAAGCACTATCAAATTTTGTTTCTTTAAATTAAAACGTTCTCATTTTTTTTAATAAAGCAGCTTATTCTTTACTAGAAACATAAAGAATAACGTAAATAGTTATACATCATAGTAACTCTACATACGGTTATTTAAGGATATTTTCAATGAACCTTAGCTTTGCAAAAAGTCCGAACAACAAAGCTATAGAAAATATGTCTTTCTATAAAATACTTTAGTTATACTTATACTTACTTCAGTTATATCAGCATTAATAAACAAGTAGTAAAAGCATTTATAGCAGCAAGAGTTAGTATAGTGGATGTTGGCATTAAATGCATGAACCTTTTAGAAAAAGGCAAACTATTATTACATAAAGGCACGCTTCACATATAAGCTGCTAAGCTCTGTTCAGCAGAACCTTGATGCGTATTTTAGCTATCTTCCAGAATAGAAGAGGATCTTTGTGCATCTTAAGGACTTGTTTTATCTGAGCGTTTACAGCTTGCTTATTATGCAAATCATGCCAAAGCCGGTTTGCAACTCTGACACCATAATGCGCATAAAACTTATTTGACCTTCTGAAAATGATCTCTCTTTTGCTTTCAGGTAAGTGTGTCTGAATTAGCTCCATGGCCCGAATAATATCTGTCAGGTTCTCCCCTGTAATAAACTTCTGCCCAGAAATTGAGCTTTCATGCTTCCTGTATTCGGCCAGTATCTCAGGCGTATAAGCCAGCGGATAGTATTTAGCAATGCGAACCCACATTTCCCAGTCCTCCCCGTAAGTCAGCCCAAAAAAGCCACCAAGTTTCTCATATACCTCCCGGCGCACTGCTATTGCCACATACTGCACACGCTGATACTCTGCCAGTTTAATAAGCCAGTCATGCAAAAGCCCCTCCTGGGTAACCTCTGGCCTTTGCGGGTACATCAACTTTCCTGTTTCGTCTATGTAGTTATACCTGCAGAAGGCGGCACCTGCCTCTGGATACTGTTGGAAGAGTTTTCCGACTTTTTCATAATATCCATCTAAAACCCTATCATCGCCATGTAGTATATGGACAAGTTCACCTTGGGCACGGTTTATACAGGTTTCGAAATTCCGAAGGCTTCCCACATTTTCTGATTGGCGAAAGTACTTAACCCTACCTTTACCAATACGCTCCACTATCTCTGCCACATCAGCATCGGTACTGGCATCATCAATTACCTCTATCTGCATTACCTTTTCCGGAATACCTTGCCTTAGAACCCCCTCTAAGGTTTCAGTAAGGTATTGAGAGCAGTTATATACCGGAATCATAACAGACCATAGCGGCCGGTTTTTAGACTGAGGTAAAGGTTTAATAGAAGGAGGAGACGATGGAATTCTAGCCATCATAAATTTAAAATTCTAAAAAATGATATACTTTAACCTATTACTACACAATTTTTAATTGCACCAGAATTATGTAGAACTCACCACTCATACCTGGGCACAAATCAGATTAACAAATATTGCTTAATGCTTTTGAGATTCAGATCAGGTGCTCTCCACACTTTATATACGTATATCCCTATAAATATATTCAATATTCAGCAACAGAAAACACTACATTTAAGTATAGACATAAAATAGATTAGCTAATATATGTCTATAGCTAGATATTTCTACAATAGTTTCAAATTTAACGCAAAATATTTCACATACTTTTGAATTAATAATGTTTTGTGGTTATTTTATGTTGCAAATCGATTACACTGAGACACCGTGACTAACGTACAAAAGCCTTCTTCAATAATAGAGTATAAGCCTCAGTTAGATGGCCTACGATTTTGTGCCGTGCTTTTTGTTCTAATTTATCACTACCTTCCAATGTTTCAGTGGGTAGGAGGAATAATAAACCTGGCCATATTTCTGGTTTTCTTTTTTGTACTCAGCAGTTACCTTATTACAAAAATTCTGTTGAGCAGCAAAAGGCGTGTACAGGAAGGAAAGTATACAGACTTTCAACTGGCATCGGTATTTTTATTAAGGCGCACATTACGGATATTCCCGGCATATTACTTCTATCTCCTTATTCTGGTTCTCCTTCCTTATGCAGGGCAACATGTAAGAGATAATGCTGCTTCTTTCTTCCTGTACCTTTCTAATTTTGATATTTATTTTACGCAGGAATGGGGTGAGCTAACCCCACATTTGTGGACTCTGGCAGTTGAAGAGCAGTTTTATTTAATATGGCCCTGGGTAATAATTTTTACACCTGAAAAATACCTGCTTAAGGTTTTGTACCTAGTAGTAATTTCCGGAGTAATTTCGAGGGCAGTTCTTTACCTGCTTATGGGCAGCCCGGATGAGATTATAACACTGCAGGTATTGATGCCCACCTGCATTGATGGCTTTGGCTTAGGGGCACTTTTAGCATACCAGCACATTAATGGCAAAACCTGTGCACCAGTGCTGTTTAAGTTACTGCTTATTGCTTCTCCTCTGTACATAATTTCTCTTTTTTCGGGGTATCCGTTTCTGGCCATTGTGTACGATAGGCTCTACATTGCCCTTATTGCCATGGTTGTTATAGAAGGCGCAAATAAAGGCTTTAACAATGTTGTTGGTAGGTTCCTGGAAAATAAAGTGGTCCTATACCTGGCAAAGATCAGTTATGGCATATACCTGTATCACATTTTTGCCGCTTTCATTTTTTGGAAAGCCTTAAACAAAATCGCCGCTGTGCTTAACTATCGGTTTGGTTTAGACATTAGCGATATTGTGAATGTTATAGCAATACCAACTGTAAGCTTCTTTTTCTACATGATTGTTTCTATTGTGTTAGCCGCTCTTTCTTGGCATTTACTCGAAAGACCTGTAAATAACCTGAAACGTTTCTTCATGTATACAGCTCCCCGTAAAGTAACTCCTGCTATGCAGGAACAGGTACAGGAGCATACAGATACGGACCCTGATTTAGTATCTCCGGAATTAAAAAAGGGAATTGCCTCTGGCTCAAATTAAATAGCTGTTAAAATTACCTTTTTATCGGTAAGCTTTTGCGTTCCTTTACAAGAGATGAACTATAGTAGCTATACAATAAGTTATACCTGCTAATGCTTCAAAGAATAATCAATGAAAAGAAGAGAAGCTGTATATAAGATTGGAGCGCTGATGGGCACCTCCATTTCTGCACCCTTGCTTTTTAGCTTGCTTAATGGTTGCACAACCACTAGTTCCGATAGGGTGTCTGTCCTTTATACTGAGGAGCAAAAGGAGTTGATAGCAGAAATTGCAGAACTGATTATTCCTGCGACCGACACTCCTGGGGCCAAGGAAGCGAAAGTACCGGAGTTTATTATGCTGATGCTAGCTGATTGCTACACAGAGGCTGATAGGAAACGTTTTCTTAATGGCCTGAATGAACTAGAACAAACAGCCGAAAAAAAGTATGACCGCAGCTTTTTAGAATGCGACCAAAACCAGCAGCTAACATTACTAACACTGGAAGAAGCAAGCTCTAATGCTTCGCTGGAAAGACAGGAGAAAGCAAGAGCCCAGGCTGCAACACAGGCAGAAAAAGAACAAGAGCCGGAACTTCCTTTTTTTGCCATCATTAAGGAGTTGACAATTGCAGGCTACTTTACCTCTGAAATCGGCGCTACAAAAGCCTTAGCTTATGAAGCAGTTCCAGGTCATTTCCGAGGTTCCGAACCACTTAAGCCGGGTCAGAAAGCCTGGGCAGTAATATAACACGTTCCTACTTCAACAATACTAGCCTCATGAATATTAACGGCAAAGCAAAAGCCCAGAACACATATGACGCCATTGTAATTGGGTCTGGTATTAGCGGTGGCTGGGCTGCCAAAGAACTTACCGAAAAAGGACTTAAGGTGCTGATGCTCGACAGAGGGAAAAATGTGGAGCATGTAAAGGACTATACTAATGCCATGAAACACCCTTGGGAGTTTACTCATCGTGGCCACTTGACAGAAGCACAGCGCAAATCACACCCCTACTTAATCAGAGATTATCCTTATACTGAGCAGAATGAGAGCTTCTGGATTAACGATAAGGAAAATCCTTATACTGAATCAAAACGTTTTGACTGGTACCGCAGCGATATTGTTGGGGGCAAGTCCATTATGTGGGGCAGGCAAACATACCGCCTCAGCGATTTAGACTTTGAAGCTAATTTAAAAGAGGGTGTTGCCGTAGACTGGCCCATCCGGTACAAAGACATAGCTCCCTGGTATGATTATGTGGAAAGATTTGTAGGTATATCCGGCAATAAAGATGGCCTTCCGCACTTACCAGACGGACAGTATCAGCCACCTATGGAAATGTATTGTGTGGAGAAACACGTAAAGGAAGGGATAGCAAAAAAGTATCAAGGGCAGCGCCACATGATTATTGGCCGCACAGCAAACCTGACACAAGCCCTTAAAGGGCGTGGCACCTGCCAGTACCGTGATATGTGCAACCGTGGCTGCCCTTTTGGCGGTTACTTTAGCACTCAGTCCTCTACATTGCCAGCCGCTATGGCAACAGGCAATTTAACACTGCGCCCTAATGCTATCGTTGATTCAGTTATTTATGATGAGCAAAAAGGTAAAGCCACCGGTGTAAAAGTAATAGACACCGAAACCAGTGACATGGTAGAATATTATGCTTCTATTGTTTTTGTGAATGCTTCAACGATAGGCTCAGCTTTTATACTATTAAACTCCACCTCCAATCGTTTTCCTAATGGCTTGGGCAACTCCAGTGGGCAGTTAGGCCACAACCTGATGGACCACCACTTCCGTGTTGGGGCAGCCGGTAACGTGGAAGGCTTCAATGATATGTATTACTCTGGCAGGCGACCTAACGGCATTTATATTCCGAGGTTCCGCAATATAGGCAACGATAAGAGAGACTACGTTCGCGGATTCGGTTATGAGGGCGGTGCCAGCCGCGAAAGCTGGGCACGAGGCACTTCGGCACCAGGTATGGGAGCAGGTTTCAAAGAATGGCTTACTACTCCCGGAGCCTGGAAATTAGGTTTAATTGGCTATGGCGAATGTCTGCCGTACTATGAAAATAAGGTAGTCCTGAACAAGGATGTAAAAAATAAATGGGGACAGCCTACCCTTGCATTTGATGCCGAGTTCAAAGAAAATGAGAAGAAGATGAGGAAAGACATGATGAATGACGCCGCCGAAATGTTGGAAGCGGCAGGCTTAAAATATGTTACGCCTTTTGACAACGGCTCTTATCCGGGTATGGCTATTCATGAAATGGGCACAGCCCGTATGGGCCGTGATCCGAAAACGTCTGTTCTGAATGCATTTAACCAGATGCACGATGTACCAAACGTTTTTGTAACAGACGGTTCTTGTATGACCTCATCTGCCTGCCAAAATCCATCGCTTACTTATATGGCCTTAACGGCACGTGCCTGCGACTATGCCGTTAAAGAAATGAAGAAAGGAAATATCATAGCTTAAGAGTTACTTTAAACAGCAGCTTCAGCAGCAAGCTTTTTACTTTTCCATAGCTGAAGCTGTTGTTTGAACTCTGCTCCAGTCCAGTTCTTCACCTGGAAACGTGCTAAACTATAAGGATGATCTCCTTCTGAAATAACTTTCCCTTCTGTAGTGAAAGCCGCTTTGAAACCGGCTTCATAAGCCTCTGCCATACTATAACCATTGTAGCTGCCATAAGGATAGGCTAGCAACTCAATAGTTTGATTTAATGTTTTCTCTAAAAACGACTTGTTTAAAAGCAGTTCCTGCCGTTGGTACGCTCGTTTATGAAGCGCCAAAGCTGGATGAGTAACTGTGTGAGCCCCAATATCAAACAAAGTGTGTTGCTCTAGTTCCTGCAACTGCTCTACTGCCATACTTATAGCACCAGTTCGTACAGACCTTGCCACACCTGCCCAGCTCCTGATGGACTGCAAGTGCTGCAGCAGCTCATCCTCTGGTAAGGCCTTTAATTGTTGCCAAAGCTCTAGATATAAGCGGCACCGCTTGCTGGCAGGCTTCTCTACAAAGGCTTTCCAAACTTTATGCTTTTGCCACAGCACTTTATTTAACGTTGCTTCTTCATCGAGAGAAACTTCAACTAAAATATTGTTGATTGTGATAGTAATAGCGAGGGGCAATTGTTCCGTGAAAAGAATAAGGTGCTCCAGTTCATCCCACCAAAACTCCCGCGCCTGGCCCAGGTAACCAGAAGCTATGAAAAAAGTGGCTGGTAAATTATACTTCTCCAACAATGGTTTTGCTGTACTGAAGTTGTCTACATAACCATCATCAAAAGTAATAGCTATACTGTTATTCTTAAGCGACTTATTGTAAACTCCGTCTGTGAGTTCTTTTAAAGGCACAACATTGCCTGCTTTTTTAAGCTCCTGCAACTGCTGCTCAAAATTGGCTGGGCTCACGGCTATGTCCCACACGTCAGATTCCGGTTCCGCAATACTATGATACATCAGCACCATCGCCTGAGGTGCAAAGTACTTCTTCCGGATATAGTGCAGATACTTTTTCAAAGGTTTTCTTATTTTACCTATTACATTAGAAGCTCATATTAAGCTTGATAGGCAACTAGTTTTGCCTTTTATTGTTTAACAAGTATTTTAGCATGTGCATTCTGTTACTGCCCTTTAACAACAGATACAACCTGTTCTTTGAAACAAACTCTCGCCCAAGTTCCGGTTCATAGGCGAACAACATATCAAGAGCTGCTTTAGAAGGACGCGTTCTTTTAGCAACAAGATTCTGATGCAGCTGCGTGCAATAGTAGTTAGTCCAGAAAGCTTTTCCTGCCTTATAAGCTTCTTTTTCAGCTTCTGAATGTAGGCTGCTTTTCTGATGGTCTAACACCTTTAGCGCTGTAGCCAACATTCGGGGTAAATTAGAAGACATACTATCAGAGAGTATTCGATAAGCTCCTATTTTCTCTGTATGATGATACACCGGATACTTTCGGGCGACTCTCAGGTACAGATCATAATCTTCGCAGGATCGTAAGCTGGTATCATACAAAAATTCATCAAACACCCATCGCCTGAAGAGAACCGAAGAGTGCATGCCGATATAATTTCGCCTTAGCAGATTGCAGTAATGATCTGATTTTACATGCTGAATCTCTTCCTTTATCGTACCATCTTTAAACACTTTATAATGCGCTCCAGAGACAAAAGCTAGCTTCTCATTGCTTAGCAGGTGCACCAGGTTACGCTCTATAGAACCCGGCGTAAGCCAGTCGTCAGCATCCAGGAAAACAAGAAACTCACCGGTACTACGTTGTACGCCGGTATTGCGCGCCGCCGACAGCCCTGCGTTCTCCT
>NZ_JAJJWI010000052.1 GCF_020907275.1 Pontibacter silvestris
AATACGGTACCTGTAGGAGCTATCAGTGCATCTGGAACGCTCAGTAGTTCAACTTATCTTCGAGGTGACGGAACCTGGGGAACACCTACAGCAACTTTGGCTAATATCAATGCAAATTCCATTTTGGGTAATAACATGACATCATCTGCTGCTCCTGTTGCCCTTAACGCTGCACAGGTAAGAGGTATATTAGGTACCGGTACACCTGATGCTACTACATATCTTCGTGGTGACGGTGCCTGGGTAACATTGCCAGGCGGTGCCACTAATCTTGCTTATACCGCTTCCGCAACGCAGGGTATTGTAACCTCTGACACCGGAAATGATGCCACTATTCCTGCAGGATCAACTACAAATGCTAGTTTAATGCTCCCAGCCGATAAAACAAAACTTGACAAAATTGCAGATATCACAACAGCTGATGCCAATAAGGTTTTAACAGTTAATTCCACTGGTACAGCCGCCACATGGCAGGAGCCAGCAGCTGGTGGCGGAGGTGGCGCTATGCAGGTTTATCATCCGGGCGGTAACACTAAATTCTTTGTTAGGGCAACTGGTCCTGGAGTGACTTGTACTTTATCTGGGAATAAGGTATCAATAGTTATACCCGATGGAGTGTTTGTTCAGTATATGAAAATTACTACTTCTTATGCAGCTATAGGAAATAATACTGATCTACTTTTTGAAGTAACAGACAATTCGACCACTCAAATTATTAATACAAGTGTTGATAATGTTGTGATACCCATTGTAACTCTAGCAGACATAGCATTAGTTAATCCTCCTGTTCATCCTGTTCATAATATGGGGAATAGTAGTACACAATTCGTCGTTACTGGCTTCTCTTCGGGTAAACTAAGTTTCACTGTAAATGGGTTAAGCTCTCATAATCAGCCAGAAGGCTTTTATGTGATGCTTAGATTTTAATCAATGATTTGATGGATAAATGTAAGTTATTATTCCTGTGTTTCAGTTTACTTCTTGCTGCTTTTAATGGGAAGGCACAAACATTAAAACAGTTTAATGGCCGGATCAGCATAACAAATGTGAATTATACAGGAAACGCAGAGTCATCCATAACAGGTTCTTTTACGGATGGAAGCGGTGTGTTTAATGCTGCAGATGTTATCGTAGGAGATAGAATTATAGACCTAAATGGAAATACTTTTGAGTTACTTGAAGTAAGTGCGAGTGGAACTACAATCACAGCAAAAATTAAAAACTTAAATGATAGTTCAGCACCTGCTTTTGGACAAGGAACTGTATATCGTCCTTCTTCTAAAGGATTTCCGTTGCTTACTAACGATGCTCCTCAAAGCGTAATGGTGTACACTTTGAACTCTGCCACTTTATCAATTGACGCTGAGATACCAGAATATAATTCGGGAACAACGTTGCCAACAGTAACAGTTGCTGAAGGAGATGTGGTTTTATATTCAGGAGATTCTAAAATATACAAATTAACATCTTCTGGATGGAAACAGGTTGTAGAATCCTCCATACCTGTTTCCTATGCGATGGATCTTGGAACAATATCCCCAGCAAACAAAGGAGATTTAGTAAGGAAGTACTTTGATAGCTATAATATTTATACATATGATGGTTCAGCATGGGTAAGACCTGCAGAAGTTTCCTCTTTGCCAACTTTACCAAAATATGGAGATGTGTTTTATGTAGAAGGAGAAAATAAGCTCTACATGTATGACGCTAGTAACAACTGGGTGAACATTGGAGGAGGGTTGGCACCAGGTGGAACATTGCCAGGAACGGATGAAGCTAAACCCGGAGATACCTTCTTTAACACCAGTGATAACCGTCTGTACTTATATAATGGCACCTCTTGGGTGCCAATGGATAATGTATTGGGTGACGGACAGCTCTACGTAGGCGATGCAAATGGTATTGCCACAGCTACAGATAAGAGTGCAATACCCCTTAGCGGGTTTGGTGAAGCCACAGACTCAGTTTCTTTAGGTAGTCAGAAAATAACGAACCTGGCCGACCCAACAGCAAAACAGGATGCAGCCACAAAGGCTTATGTAGATGTTAAGGCTCCAAAAAGTGGCAGCACCTTACCTGCTCCGGGAGATGAGAGCCTTAGCGCTGGAGACATTTATTATAACACAACAGAGAACAGGTCCTATGTCTATAACGGCACCTCTTGGGTTCCGATGGATAATACATTAGGTGACGGGCAGTTGTATGTAGGCGATGCAAATGGTGTAGCTTTAGGAACTGATAAGGGTGCAATTCCGCTTAGTGGTTTTGGTGCGGCTACTGCACCTGTTTCATTAGGAGGCCAAAAAATAAACGATCTGGAAACGCCAACCAGCCCTCAGGATGCAGCAAATAAGAATTATGTTGATACGTTGAGTATAACTACTGATAGAATTATGCTGACAGACGGTAATGTGTTGGTAGGAGATGCTGCCAATAAGGCTGCTGCCGTTAAATTGAGTGGTGACGTTGAGTTGAGTAATACGGGCGTAGCTACCATTACGGATGCTGCCGTTAGTACAAATAAGCTATCTGATGCTGCTGTTACAAAAGAAAAGCTTCAGGATGGAAGCGTGACACTGGCAAAGCTGGCAACAGCAGAGCCAGACAAAGTCTATGTAACTGATGCGAGTGGCGTGCCAACGTTGATAGACAGAAGCACCTTTGGCTCTGGCACGCCAGTGGGTGGAACATTGCCGGACCCGGCAGACCCAGATAGTAAGTTAAATCCGGGTGATACTTTTTTCAACACTGCCAACAATCAACTCTATATATATAATGGCACCTCGTGGGAAGCCATCAAAGCGTTGGCAAAAGATCAGTTATATGTAGGTAACACGGAAGGTATAGCGGAAGCAGTGGCAAAAAACACTATTCCGCTTAGCGGTTTTGGAGCAGCCACAGATAACGTCTCCTTAGGTACCTTCAGGATCACTAAACTGGCCACTCCAACCAACCTGGATGATGCTGCCAATAAGTATTATGTGGATACAAAAATAGCGGATGCAAACTCCATTGGCCTGGCAGATGGTTCTATTCTGGTGGGTAACACTGCAAATAAGGCCACACCTGTTACCATGACAGGAGATGTAACCCTTAGTAATACAGGAGTTGCCTCCATTGCTGACGCTGCTGTAACCACAGACAAAATTCAGGATGCTAGCGTAACTCTGGCAAAATTAGGAACCAACGGAGCAGCCGATAAGGAAAAAGTGTTTGTGACTGATGCCAATGGTGTACCTGTTTTAGTAGATAAGACTAGTGTAGGTGGTTCTACCGTGCCAAACGGGCCAACTCTGCCAGACCCAACCGATCCTGAAACCACAGTTAACACAGGAGATACTTATTATAATACGAGTAATAACCAGCTTTATGTATACAACGGATCAGACTGGGAAGCTGTAAGAGGTCTGGCAAACGGGCAGCTTTATATAGGCAATGCGTCTGATATTGCAACCCCTGTGGCCTTATCTGGTGATGCCACAGTTGACAATACTGGTCAGCTTACCATTAGTGAAGGAAAGGTTACGGATAGTAAGTTAGACAAAGGCAATATTCCGCTTAGTGGCTTTGGTACTGCTGCTGCTAATATAGTAATGAACAGCAATGGGTCAGCTTACACTATCACAGATTTACCTGATCCTGCCAACCCGCAGGATGCTGCCACCAAAGCATATGTAGATGCAGCAGCCTCAGCAGCAAAAGATAACCTGGGAAATCACACAGCTACTGAAAACCTGCGTGTAGGGAACTTTACTGTTAGTAATGACGGCGATGCAGGGGATGGTTTAGCCTTTGAGGCTTCTGGGAATGCCAGCTTTGGGCAGGACCTAACAGTAAACGGTAACTTTTTTACGCCCTCTGATCAGCGCCTTAAAACAAACATCGAAACATTGAGCCATGCGTTGCAAAATATAAATCAGCTACGTGGGGTTCAGTTCGAGTATATCGATCAGAAAAAATATGCATCCGGGCCTAAGGTTGGAGTAATAGCACAGGAACTGCAGAAAGTTTACCCGGGCATGGTTAGTCAGGGGCCAGATGGTTTTCTTAAAGTAGACTATACTCAATTGTCAGCTGTGTTAATAGAGGCTGTAAAAGAACAGCAAAATCAGCTAAAACAGCAACAAGAGGAAATTGATCAACTGAAAGCTCTTCTAAATAATCAGCAGCAGCAAATAAACGACATTCTTAAAAAGCTGAAATAAGAAGATTCAAAAAGCCTTATTTTCTCTGCATTAAAGTGTTGAGCAATCAGTAGAGAAGGAGTTTTAATCATATTGCTGACCCACGTCAACATGAGAGTATTATTGAAGGCTTTGGTAATTAAGTTTTACTTGTCGAAGTGAAAAGAGCTGAAGCGGAAAGATTGAGAACTGTGAGTTCGCTACAAATAAAATTACTGGTATTGTGAAAATACTATTATCAAAAGTTTGCCTGTTATCCCTGCTTTTATTGTTTTTAGGGATGCCTCTGTCATATGGTCAGGGGTATTTTCGTGTTATAAGCGGGGTTCCTCATTTGCCTTCTGTTGAGCCTTCCACCATTGTTTCTCCCTCGCCGGGGATGCTCATATATAGTCCCTCCGAAAAACGCCCGCTGGTATATACAGGCAGTGTGTGGGACGGGCTGTGCACAGGCAGCTTTGTGGGAAGTGCCTCGGCGCACTCCTTTGCTGTTCAGGAGGGTATTCCGTACCTGCCAGTGCTGGAGGCGGAGCCAACTGGTACTGCTGAGTCAGGTTCTTTGTATTTTTCGAGAGCAGAGAGTGCCTTGAAGATACAGACAGGCACAGGCTGGAGCAGGCTATCTCAGCTAAAGGGTATCAGCAGTGCCATTACGCAAAGTAGCGGTTTTTCTGCAAACAGTTCTCTGAAGATTTCCCGATTGCCCATGCTAGCCAGTGACCCGGCACCTATCGGACTTTCTTCCGGGGCTATTTACATTAATGCTACTTCACGGGCCATCCGCTACTACAACGGCAGCGTCTGGCTGGAGGTGGGCTGTACACCAGTAGTAAGCACACTGGCCATTGCCGACTTTACCAATACACAGGCAAACAGTGGAGCCCTGATCAGCAGTGACGGAGGCTCACCAGTTACATTACAGGGAGTAGTATGGAATACAACAAATAATCCTCTGCCTGATACTACTCTTAGCACTAAAACGCGCGAAAAGGTAACCGGGCAGATTACGTTTCCTTTTACTTTTCCGAGCACGCTGAAAAACCTTACAGCCAGCACCACCTACTATGTCCGGGCTTATGCCGTAAATAGCTCCGGTATAGCGTATGGTGATGTTCAGACTTTTAAGACTGCGGCGGCCTCTGTACCAACCATTATCACCCTGCCAGGCACAGAACGAACACCTATTAGTGCCAGTACCGGGGGCGACATTCCCAGCACAGGAGGTGCCAGTGTAACGGAGCGTGGAATAGTGTGGAGCACTACCCAAGATCCGCTGCTGGATACGGTAGCTCTTGTAGTAGACCCTGCCGCCATCAAAACACGTGACGGTTCAGGGCCAGGTTTGTTTCCTACTCGCCTGACCAACCTTATTGAAGGCACCACTTATTATGTCCGGGCATATGCACGCAACATAATTGGCGTAGCCTATGGGCAACTTGAGGTGTTCCAGACACTTGCAGCCACGCCTCCGGTGCTGAGTGCACCAACCATCAATATTTATGATATTACAGACACTTCGGCAAAAACTGAAGTAACCATTCTTAATAATGGCGGAGCAGAAGTAGAGGAGCGGGGAGTGGCCTGGAGTACCCTCAAAATTACAGATTGGAGTTATGATAACCCTGATATCATTCACAATGCTTCTACAGTGGTAAATCCCTCTGATATAGGTACTTTTGCCAGCGAACTCATTAACCTCCAGCCGGGCACACTCTACTACGTCCGGGCCTACGCCAAGAACAGAGTTGGTGTCACTTATAGCTCAGAAACAAGCTTTCTCACCACTTCACTCCCTACTCTCACCACACTCCCGGCCAGTAGTATCAAAGGTATGACTGCTGTAAGTGGGGGAGAAATAACCAGTACAGGAGTCTCTAAAGTGACAGAGCGGGGCATTGTCTGGAGTACTGATCCGGTTTTTGATCCTGAGTTGGTGCCAGCAGAAAATAAAATAACGCACCTGGTGTCTGAGACCCAGAGGGGGGTGGGGCTTTATTACAGTAATCTAACAGGGCTTGAGCCAGGTACCATGTATTATGTAAGAGCCTATGCTACTAACAGTTTTGGTACGTCCTATGGCGATACGATTAGCTTTACTACAGCCGCACGGCCCCAGGTCGTGACATATCCTGAGGTAGTGGAGATTACCAGCACTACAGCCAGTAGTGGTGGCAGTATTACCGATGATGGCCGGGAGTGGGTTTACAGCAAAGGTGTGGTATGGAGTACAAACCCTGATCCGACACTGGAAACAGGTAATATCAAATCTGGTGGGTCTGGTTCTGATTCTTTTGTCAGCAGTCTTACTGGGTTAATGGCTAACACAACCTATTATGTGAGAGCTTATGCGACTAACAGCGTAGGTACAGCTTACGGCGACAATGTGGAATTTACAACGTCCGCACCAGACTTAGCTACACTTACTACCTATAGCGTGGTAAACATAGGGGCCACCAGTGCTGTGGGGCAAGGGTACATCTCCAGCCATGGCGGAGATACCATTTCTTCGCGAGGTGTGTGCTGGAGCGTGAACAACATGCCTACCATTGCCGACAGTTATGCCGAAAGTCCGGTAAGCGGATATGGTACTGGATATTTTAGCGTCAGTATGACGGGGCTGGTACCTAACCAGATTTATTATGTTCGGGCCTTTGCCAGGAATGGAGCTGGAGTAGCGTATGGTAACCAGGTTATTTTCAAAACCTATACTTATCCGACTGTGGTGACGAGTAAGCCAAGCAATGTGTCTAGTTCGAAAGCCACAGGCGGAGGGCTCATTGTTTCAGACGGCGGTACACCGGTTACAAAGAGCGGCCTTGTGTGGAGTACCTCCATGAACCTGAACCTGCAAAATGCCACTGGTAGCACTACAAGCGGAACCGGTATTGGTGAGTTCGTTCATCAGTTGACAGACCTTTTAGGCAACACGAAATACTACGTCCGGGCCTATGCTACCAACAAGACAGGCACAGCCTACGGTAGCCTGGACAGCCTAGTGACGGCACCACCAGTGCCGCCTACCCTGAAGACGCGTGCCGTTGCCGATATACTACTGACGACGGCAATGAGCGGAGGGGATGTGAGCGATAATGGTGGATCACCTTTGTTACGCACTGGCTTGGTGTGGAGTACTGTCTCAGGCTTTGACCCTACAGCAGTGCCTAGCACAAATAGAACGATACAAGCTGATGAAGGCAGCTTCAGTAGTAGTATGACAGGTCTTAACCCCGGGCAGCAATATTTTGTCCGTGCTTATGCCGAAAATAGTATAGGGATAGTATATGCTGATAATGAAGAAAGCTTCATGACTCTGCTTCTGCCTACAGTGGAGACTAACCCGCTGGTAGATCAGATTACAAGCACCTCTGCCCGAAGTGGAGGTACCATTAGTAATGATGGTGGAGCACCAGTAAGCAGCAACGGTGTGGTGTG
>NZ_JAJJWI010000053.1 GCF_020907275.1 Pontibacter silvestris
CAAAGAAACACCCTTTTGATCTATGATATATCAAGGATAGTTAAAGTACTGTTAGTGTCCCTCCTGCTCTTTAAAAAGGGTTGAAGCGTAAGATTTCTATTAGCTTCTGCAAGAACAGTTCATCCTTACATTTTTAGTAATATTAGATACTTAAATTGTAAGGCTGGCATCAATATTACTTAATCAGTGAAAGCAAAAGGTATTTTCTCATAGCAAACTGGTCTCTGTCGATAATTAATTGTCTTGAGCCGTATCTGCTGTAGCTTTTCTCTGCTTAATTCCTTTATCAATAAGTACTTCCTTTGTACATCTAGTTACCAATGTTGTTCCCAAACCGCTCCTTAGATTCGAATGGGCTCTCCTTTGAACTTACGCTCTGTTTGTCAGAGCAATTGGTGCAGCGCATCTATTCATGCTGCTCTTAAGAGTATCAACTAATAAACAGTCTATATGAATAGAAGACATAAGCTCAAACAACTATTATGTCAACTATAAATTGCACTAAACTTAAATATATTAGCACTCGTTCATTATAATCGTTCTTGTAAGGAAATTATTTTACCAAGATGCTGCTTAGTATATATATTTATATATCTATATACCGTAAATTTTCGTAAACAGAGTGATATAATGTTCACTTATCTCGGTGGAGTTGTTTCTTCAGACAGAAAGCTGGCAGGGAAGTAGGTGCAGATTATAGTAAAGCAGCAATACGAAGCGTAAAATGGAATTCTCAAGGCAAATAATAGATTCATCTCCCAATCCAATATACATAAGAAACGAGCATGGAAAGTTTGTGCTGGTAAATAATGCGTTTGCAAAATTACATGGACAAACAGCTGACGCTTTATTAAGCAAAGGTTCAATAGATATTGATTACTCTTATGAAAGAGACCTTGAAATTATCAGATCAAAATTAGCTGAAGCCGTAACGTTCGAAGAACTATATAAACTGGAGAATGGAGATAAACAGTGGTTTAGTACCACAAAAAAAATACTCACGCAGCCAGATGGTTCTCTGTATGTACTTACTATTTCTTCTGATATAACTCCCTTAAAGAAAGCCGTTCAGTTAGCAGAAGACTCAGAAAAGAACAAGGAAATTTTTCTGGCAAACATGAGTAGCGAGATCAGAACTCCCGTTAATGCAATTACAGAATTGGCTCAGTCTATGAAAAAGAACTCCTTAGCGCAGGAGCAGGAAGAGGGGCTTAATATGATACTGTCTATTGCAGATAACTTGCTGTCAGTTCCAGACAACATTCTTGATCATGCTAGTCTGGAATCAGGGAAAATAAATCTGGTTGTACAGCCTTTTTTAATTACTTCTATTTTGAATGACGCTAAAACAGCATTGAAGGCAAGAGCAGAGGAGCTTGGAGTTCTATTGAATCTAAAGGAGCCATCTGATGATCTTATTCCGTTAGTGGAGGGAGACCCGTATAGATTAAGCCAAGTGTTATTCATCGTTACTAATCATGCAATAACACTGGCTGAAAGGGGCAAGGTGCACATAACAGCAAGTGTTAAAGAGAGGCAAGGCAAAGTGATTTTTGTGGAGTTTTGCGTGAAAAGTTCAAGTGAGACCCTGGATGAAAGTAAGCTGCAAGTTTTAGGGCAATGTGAGAATAGTTTTGCACAGCTTTATGGTGATACAGCGCGTGGGCTTACTTTATGCAAAAATTTAATTGAGCTTCAGGGAGGGCGAATGTGGCAGGAGAGTGACCTTTCGGAACAAAGTAAAAGCTTTTGTTTTAACCTGCCCTATGTTGTAAGTGATAAAGCCGCCGTGTCAGGTGAGAAGGAACAACCTATCCCTACAGATAAATTAAAGGGGCTAAGAGTTCTTTTAGCTGAAGACAGCCGTATCAACCAGCTGCTCGCTATGTCTATGCTACAATCTTGGGAGATTGATGTTGATTTAGCTTATGATGGTGAAGAAGCTCTGACAAAGGCTAAAGAAAAAGAATATGATCTTATTTTAATGGATATACAAATGCCCAGAATGGATGGCATAGAAGTGACATTTAGGATCAGAAGTGAGAGTAATCCTAACCAAAGCGTGCCAATTGTTGCTTTTACTGCCAATGCAAGAAGTTATGAAGGAGAGAAATATCAACAGCTTGGCTTTTCTGACTTCCTGTTCAGACCTTGCCATGAGTCAGAACTGCAACATATTATTGCTGCTAATGTTGGCCAGGAAACTGGAGCAGTTCAGCCGTACAATATGGTGGATGAAGGTAAAGAACAACCCTTATTCGATTTCACCGGGCTAGGTGATTTGGCAGATGATGCCTTGTTTATTAGGAAGATGCAGAAGTTATTTATTGATACGGTACCTGATCAACTAGCTGAACTTACAGATGCGTTTCATAAGAAAAATTGGGGCGTAGTAGCTCTAACGGCTCATAGACTTAAGTCAACTTATGGGAACATTAAAATTAAAGATGCTACCGAAGCCTTACGGAAAATAGAAGACATAGCAAGGAAAAAAGCTGATACTGATCAGGTAGGAAGCTTGTTAGAGTTTGTTGATAAGATTACCAGTGATGTGTTAAGTGCTTTTAAAAGCCAGTTAGATAATTCAGGGGCTAATGATTAAAAGTTCAGGAGTAAAAAGTTAAAGCTTGGTGGTAGTAAATAAAGCTAGGAATGAAATTCTGAATAGTACCCATTTAGGTGGTGTAAGTAGTGCAATAACAGCTGTTTCCTTGAGAGTATTTTACTGATTTAAGAGTCAAAACTCCAAATGCAGATTAAAGTAAGTTATAACTCTTAATGAGTTAATAAAGAGACAGTTTATAGTTGTGCTGATAACTTTGCTCACATGGAACAGGTAATAAATAATTATTTTATTGTCCTGTTTTGATCAATGAGGTTCATTAAGTTCTCATTTCAGTTGTGCAAAATAAGGAGCATAAGTGTAACATTTTTTGAAAGAAATTGTAATCCATGTCTGATTATTCCTGAACGGAGTTTATAATGTATATTTTTGCCTAATTTTGTTAAAAATTTGAGACATATTAATGAGTTAAGAGTTAGGTGGTACATTTTGGTTTAAAGATATCTTTTAATTATTTTTTATAATTTTAGTATTTATTATTACTTTTTAGGTAAAATAAGCATAGTATGTCAACAAATGAACGAAAGTGGGATTGGGAAATAGGATCTAAAACAAGCTACTGGGGGTGGAGTTTGCCTGAACTGTGGGCTTATCGGCATCTGGTGGCAAATCATGTGAGGCGCGACTTTTTATTAAATTACCAGCAGACAGTTCTGGGACCCGTCTGGATACTGATTCAGCCAATTTTTACTCTGGTTACTTATATTGTCGTTTTTTACAAGCTGGTTGGAATCTCAACAGGTAATGTGCCTGCTGTCTTATTTTACTTTTCGGGTATTGTGCTCTGGAATTTCTTTAACGATAGCTTTGGAGGTACAGCTTTTACCTTTAAGGAGCATGCACACGTTTTTAGTAAAGTTTATTTCCCTCGTATTTTAATGCCTATTTCAGCTTTAAGTACACACTTTCTGCGTTTTTTGATGCAGCTGTTGCTGTTGGTATTAGGTACTGTTTACTATTGGTTATTTCAGGGCTTTGAGCTTAGGTTTCAGCCGTGGATATTCGCTTTGCCTATTGCTATCTTTTTGGTAGGTACCATAGGTTTGGGCTTAGGCCTTATTTTTTCTGTGCTGACAGCCAAATACCGCGACCTGATAAACTTTGTTAACCTGGGCCTGCGGCTGTTCATGTTCCTGACACCTGTTATATACCCTGTTGCATTTATCTCTGAAAAAGCTGCTTGGGCACAGTGGCTAGTACAGCTAAACCCACTAACACCGTTATTCGAGTTATTTCGCCTGTCTTTGTTTGGGGAGGGTACCGTAACAGTTATTCAGTTGGCCTATAGTGCCTTATTTGCAATAGTCTTGTTGTTTTCAGCCTTACTAGTATTTAACAAGCAAGGTGACAAACTAATAGATGTAGTTTAGTTCAAGCATGGCAGACATCGTAATAGAAGTAGAAAACTTATCCAAAATGTATCGCCTCGGCACCATTGGTACTGGCTCTCTTCGCCAGGACCTGCAGCATTGGTGGACAACGGCTGTACTCAAAAAAGAAAATCCGTTTTTTCAGTTACAGGGGCATGAGGGTGCTCATCATAAAGATGTTATCTGGGCTTTACAGAATGTGAGCTTTGAGATAAAACAGGGGGAAGCTTGGGGAATTATCGGTAGCAATGGCTCTGGCAAATCAACGTTGCTTAAAATTCTTTCGCGCATTGTGAGGCCTACCAGAGGCAACGTAAAAGGCAGAGGTAAAGTAAGTAGCTTGCTGGAAGTTGGAACAGGTTTTCACCCTGAATTGACAGGTAGAGAGAATATTTTTACCAGCGGCTACATTTTGGGTATGAGCAAGAATGAAATTCGTAGCAAGTTCGATGAAATTGTTGCTTTTTCGGGAGTTGAAAAATTTATTGACACACCTGTAAAACGTTACTCTTCTGGTATGTATGTGCGCTTGGCTTTTGCCGTGGCGGCACACCTGGAGCCAGATATTCTTATAGTAGATGAAGTATTAGCTGTAGGTGATGCAGACTTCCAGAAGAAGTGCCTGGGTAAAATGCGGGATGTATCTCAGAAAGATGGTAGAACAGTACTATTTGTGAGCCACACCATGCAGGCTGTTAACAACCTTTGCGACAAGGCGCTGTGGCTGGAGAAAGGGCACATGAGAGAAATTGGAGCAGCGTCAGCAGTTGTTAATAAATATCTGGCAGGCCTTCAGCACTATAAAATGAATGAAAGTTGGGATAATCCAGAGGAGGCACCAGGAAATGAATGGATAAGGTTTAAGTCCATTGAGCTTGTACCACATCTAGAGGATGAAAATGATCCCATAGATATTCGAACACCCTTAACCGTTCGGTTCAAGTTTTGGAACATGCAGGATAATGTGGTCCTGAACATGGGAATGGACTTATTTAACTATGGTGGCGAGTGCGTTTTTGATGTACCTTCCACCACAATGCTTTGCCAAAAAGGTCTGGTGGAAGGCGAGTGCAAAATTCCTGGGAACTTCCTAAACGATGGTTCTTATTATCTTTCTCTTATGGTAGTGAAAGATGCTTCAGTAAAATTATTTTATCTGGAAGAATGCCTTTCATTTGATGTCGCAGATTACAGAGGCGATACAAACTGGTATGGTAAATGGCAGGGCGCAGTCAGGCCGCGGTTCCCTTTTGAAATCAGGCAGTCAGAAATGGTTCTTCAATAATATTTTGTTTACCCCCGCTTATGCAGGCTCATCACTCATACCAAATAAATCATGTTTATTTAGATAAACAACTGGCATTTCCAGAGCAACGCACCAATGGGCAAGGCTATTATCTTGTTTTTTGGTGGAAAGAGGTAGCACTCGGGGAGTTGTTTATATCATCAGATCAAACCCTTACAGGAAAAGAATATCTTAAAAGGCTCGAAGAGATAATTTTACCAACTATTCGCTTCTATGCTAAAGATAAACCTGAGTCAATAAAAGAATGGCAACGCTTACTGCATAATCAGGAGCTAACAGAGTGGCGTAAGTGGATGGAAAGCCTATTTGCGTCTTATGTTGCTGATTCAGTACCTGCCAGTGTACCTGTTTCTGTTGTTATCTGTACCCGCAACCGTTCCGCTGACCTGGACCAGTGCCTGCATAACCTGGAAAACCTGACATGTGTACCCGAAGAAATCGTAGTTATAGATAATGCTCCTACTGATACTTCTACCCTACAGGTGGTTCAGAAACATAATGGTGTAAGGTATATTATGGAGCCAAGACCTGGGCTAGATATTGCCAGAAACACCGGAGTTGTAAACGCAAAAGCTCCTATAGTTGCTTTCGTGGATGATGATGTGCTGGTAGACCCTTTGTGGGTGTACAAAGTATGGGAGGGTTTTAAAGATCCATCTATAGCAGCTATGACAGGCTTGGTTATAGCATCAGACCTAAGCACTGAGGCGCAGTATTTGTTTGAGAAGTGGTGGAGTTTTAACAGGGGTTATGTGGATAAGGTGTATGACAAAGCCTATTTCGAGGCAACATTAAACCATGGGCCGCCTATATGGGAAATCGGAGCCGGGGCTAATATGGCTTTCCGCAAATCTGTGGTAGAGGAAGTCGGGTATTTCGATGAGCTGTTGGATGTAGGTGCTGCCGGGTGTAACGGAGACTCTGAAATGTGGTTTAGAATACTAATGCGTGGATACACTATAAAGTATAACCCAAGAGCAGTAGTTTTCCATAAACACCGCAAAGACCTTAAGGACTTAAACAAGCAGATGTTCAGTTACATGCGTGGTCATGCAGCAGCAGCCCTGATTCAGCAAAGTATGTGCAAAACTGCTGGCTACAATCGCTATTTATTTTGGGTGCTGCCTGTTTGGTATTTGAAGATGGTTGTCAGAGGTTTTCCTAAATACGAACTACGCTACGGTCTTCTAAAGTCTGAAATAACAGGGCTTTGGTCAGGCGTCAGGTATTACTTTAACAACAGAAGTCGGACGAAGCGCAATAACGAAAAACTATTAAATCAATGGAAAGAAAAAAGTCAGCAGAAGCTCCATTGGTATCAGTAATCATACCTTGCTATAACCACGCTCATTTTCTCTCAGAAGCCATTGAGAGCGTGCGGGAGCAGGGCTATGCACCAGTAGAGATAGTGGTGGTAGACGATGGCTCCACAGATAA
>NZ_JAJJWI010000054.1 GCF_020907275.1 Pontibacter silvestris
GTCAACTTTTTCCAGGACGAGGCAAACGTTGCAACAACAAGGAGTGCAGCAGCAGCAACAACGTGTCCCACAAAGACAGGTGCAGCTTTGTAAGGCTCTTTAGAACAGACAAAAGTTAACTCTAAGCGTTGTTTTGGGTGGTTTTGCAGCAACGGGGGGATTCCTCTACTCAATATACTGCCTATACTGTACAGCCTGTTGTTGCAACGTTGTTGGTGTTCGTGTTGATCTTGCTGCACCTCAACTACAATGATGACTTTATCTCTTCATCCTTCAAAAAAGGTCGTTTTATGAGATTGGAAACTTGTCAAATTATATCTGGATTAGATCATCAAATTAGCGTTGTACCCTTTTCACTGTATCGCCGTTTCCCTTACCTTATCGAAGGCAGGTGCATTCTTTTAGAAATCGTCCTTGCAACCCAAAAGCGCACTTCGTTTGTAAACTTGTTGCCTTTGACTGAAGGGCAGCTTCGATTAACAGTTATCTTGGATTGTTATGAGCGAACACGTATTTAATGCCTGCTTCAAACGCATGGCCATCGACCTGACCTATGCAGGGGACTGGTAAAAGAAGTGGCAGATGCGAAGTTTTAGTTTCGCAGATGAGGGGGCTGGCTTACCAGAGAGTTGTGTCACCTGCAGGGAAGGTCCGAACATGCAGATAGCCAGCCCCCTCATCTGCACAATCCGCTTTTGTCTTTGCTATATCTAAAAGCCCGCTCTTAGGTGCTGTTGCTTTGGATTTATCTTGAAATTAAATTAAACCTGTAAGGGTAAGTGGTTATGTTTAGCTATCTTTGTAGTCAGGCACCTGTTAAAAGTGCTATTTCATGAAGTGTGCGGTCATTTTGTTAAAACCGACCATCAGTCGCTATCAAGGCCGCAATGAATATGTTGCAGCGTGAATTGCCATTTATACTTTAATGTCGCTAGTTATTGTAAAGCACAAAACCAAGCGCAACAGCTACAATTGCAGAAATACACCAGTATATGGATTTACAGGAGATTCTATCCCGTATAAAGCAGATTGCAAACAGTACAGTTAAAGATGAGGCCGGGGCCATTGATGAAAAGAGTAAGTGGCCTGAAGCCAGCATTCAAGCGCTTCAGAACGCTGGTTTAGGAGGGTTAGTTGTCGCTAAAGACCTTGGTGGCCATGGGCAGGGCCTGCATGCCATTGCCCGTGCCTGCGAAATACTAGGCCAGGTTTCGGGGTCTGCAGCGCTGTGCTACGGCATGCATTGCGTAGGGGCTGCTGTGATCGGCGCCAAGGCGACGGAGCAGCAGAAAGAAGAGTTCTTGAAGCCCATAGCCCAAGGAAGGCACCTTACGACACTAGCCCTTAGTGAGCCGGGCACGGGAGCCCATTTCTATTTCCCGCAGACCCAGCTACTGGCGCTTTCCGGCAATGAGTTTTTGTTAAACGGCAGCAAAAGCTTCGTGACCAACGGCAGCAAAGCGGATTCCTATGTCATCTCAACTGCCGGGGTGGACCCGGAGGCGGCACGCGATGAATTCTCCTGTTTCGTTCTGCGAAATGATACAGCCGGGTTAGAGTGGGGGCCTGACTGGTCAGGTCTCGGCATGAGGGGCAACTCGTCAAAAACCCTTGTTCTCAAGGACATCAAAGTGCCCGCTCAAAACCTGCTGGGCGAAGTAGGGGACCAGCTGTGGTACATATTTCAGGTGGTGGCCCCTTATTTCCTGACAGCTATGTCAGGGACTTACCTAGGCATAGCGCAGGCCGCTTTCAACGAGGCCAGGCAGCACCTGATCGGCAGGGCCTACACGCACAGTGGCACCACCCTAAGCCAGAACCAGTTGCTGCAGCACCGCTTGGGCATGCTGTGGGCGAGGATCGAGAGAACCAGGCAGTTGCTTCACCACGCAACCCGTGAAGGCGACGGCGGGGACCCGACGGCGGTACTGCCTATTCTTGCCTCTAAAGCGGAGGTGGCCAATTGCTGCGTTGAGGTGGTCAACGAGGCTATGAGCCTGATGGGCGGCATTGCCTACAGCCACAGCTCCCGCATGGATGTGCTGCTGCGCGATGCGCGCGCTTCCCATGTAATGGGACCAACAACGGATATGTTGTACACCTGGCTGGGGCGAGCCCTGCTGGAGCAGCCGGTATTGGATAGCTAACGGCAGCTTATGACCCACAGCATCGTACATATTGGTCTGCACCGGACAACTCTGGAGCTGCTTCGGAACACTGTTGATTTCAAAGCCGCTCAATTCACCGAGTGCTTCACCGATAGCTTCAAGGAGGTCTGCAAAAGTCTTCAGCAATACCAGGCTGTACTGATCGGCGAGGAAGTAGCCAATCCCATTCGCTTTGCGCAGGATGCGTTCGCATGCGATAGAAATATATCCATCCTGCTGATAAATGACAATAGCAGTCATTTAAAGATCAAGCAGGCTCTCCAGTTCTCGCCTTTTGTAGGGCCGACGGTACAGTGCGTTTCCAATGGGAATGCGCAGCGTATGGCACCCATTCTGGAGGACGCCGCGCAGCGTATGGCACCCATTCTGGAGGACGCCGTGCAGCGTACGGCCCAGCGAAGGAGCTTTGCCAAAATGAAAAGCATCACGGTTTCAGGGCAGCAGTTCGCGCATAAGTCACCCGACAGGGTTCGGTCGGATTTTACAGCGAAAGCTTTGCAGGAGGCCCCTATTGGAGCTGTGCTCATCTCAGGAAGCGGTACCGTGTTCAGCATGAATAACTATGCCCTCAATACCCTCAACA
Organism: Pontibacter silvestris; assembly: GCF_020907275.1. Lineage (GTDB taxonomy): Bacteria > Bacteroidota > Bacteroidia > Cytophagales > Hymenobacteraceae > Pontibacter > Pontibacter silvestris. The sequence goes on from NZ_JAJJWI010000054.1 coordinate 2,752, forward strand.
TGTCAGAGAAGGAGGTGCTCGACGTAGCCCTGTCAAGTCTTTTTCCGGAACAGGCACAGTCTGAAATGACAAGCTTTTTACAAGATGGACACATTAGCGGAGAAAAGCACGTTATCGAAATCAACGAAACTGAAACCGTAAAATACCTGGAGTTGTCGGCTGCACCGATCGACATGGAGTCATCCTCCAACTTCAAGCTGGTGGTGCTGGATGACATTACAGACTCAGTGGTGGCGCGGCAGCGAACGCAGGCTCACCTGGAGGAGCTGGAAAAGCTGAATTCCAACCTGTCCCGTGTCAACGCAGACCTGGATATTTTTATCTACACAGCCTCCCATGATCTCAAGTCACCTATTCTGAACATAGAGGGGCTCGTGTCCTCGCTAGAAAGCGAGCTCGGTGCCGAAAGTGCGAAAGTGGAAATGGAGCTGGAGCACATCAAGCGTTCGATAGAGAGGTTCAAGCAGACAGTGGAGGATCTCACCGAAGTATCCCGGATACAGCGAAGCTTTGAACAAGAGGCTGATCAGGTAAATTTCGGGGCAATAGTGGACGAGGTGACGCAGCTGCTGGAGCGTGAGATCAGTGAGTCGGGAGCGAGCATTAAAATCATCACAGGTGCACAGCCTACACTCAGGTTTCCGAAGAAGAACCTGACAAGCGTGATTTATAACTTGGTCAGTAATGCCATCAAGTACCGTTCGCCGTCGCGGAAGCCCTGCATAGAGATTGATGCCTGGCAAGAGGCGGGAGATTTCTGTTTTACCCTGAAAGATAATGGGCTTGGTATACCGGAGTCTAAAAGAGAAAGAGTATTTCAGCTCTTCAAGCGCATGCACTCCCATGTGGCAGGTAGCGGAGTAGGGCTTTACATTGTGAAGCGTATCGTCGAGAATAATGGGGGAAGCATCACAGTGGAAAGTGAAGAAGGAACAGGTACCTTGTTTAAACTACGATTGAAGGAATATGCGGCTCAGTAACTGTACTTTTAACATACATCCTTTTCTACTGAGCGTTTCCGGCATAAAAAGTGTTATCTGTATAAGGCCTGCACAGGTAGAAACACTTTTCCGCAGTCTTGCGGGGATCTGCGGGACAGCCCTCTCAGGTTTTCGGTGAACAAGCTATGCCGGTAGTGTCAGCCTATCTCTGCTAACAAGTCGACGAGATAGGCTATCTGTGTTGGGGTCAGGGGCTTGACCATGTAGCCCTTTGTCGGGTACGGGACGGACACAGCCCTCTCGGAGGAGGTCAGCATGACAGCGACTGGTGCGACATGTGCCTTCGCCACCGTATTTGTCAGCTCCACCTCCTCTTTCGTGTACCACTTCATTTTACGCGGAACATACTCCATCAGCACGTTCTGAGCCTTGAGGTTACCTTTCCTGTAGACGATAAACCTCCCTACCCTGTGCTTTAAGGCAGCGTAACGGTATCATTTACCACATGCATCCTGTTCCGGCTAGCTGCAGATCTCATGCGTTATTTAATTTTTATATCTCTTAGCTTTTGTTTCAGGGCAGAGAATGCAAGGTATTCTTGCGCATAAAGCTAGATTAGTCTACTGAGGCACATGCAGAAGCAAGTGCTTTCTCTTTTACCGCCCGTCCACAATCCCTGCGGCTTGTTACCCAGCTTTCTTTCTATGGCTTTGGTTGCGTGTGCCATGGCACTACTACAGGCGGACTTGCCGATAGCTTTAAGGACACTGAGCCACATTCGAATTTCGATGAAAACTCCGTAAATATTCCGGCATAGGGGCCAGTGCAGTTTAGGCTGGCTTAGCGCTGGGCGTAGTCGGTTGCAACAGGCTGGCAGGACCTATCACCCAATAACTGATGTTATTTAGAGTACTGGAGTTATTTAATGCAGAATACCATTATTCCGCCCTTTTCTGATACGGCACATTTCAGGACTAAGCACCTGGTATCACTCAACAGAGAGCAGCCACTCTTCTGCATCCGATTCCTCCTTGAAGGTTCTTATCTCCAACACTTTATCGATACGATGTATCAGGCTTTCAATGGTTAGGGTGGCATAAATGCTGGATGGAACCACCTGTGCCAGGTAGCGCAAACCCGCCTTTTTCATTTCAGGGGTCCACACGCTTTCCGCCCACTCGAGGGCCATATCCCAGGAGCCGACAACTTCTTTGTTGCTGTTCAACAGCTTAGAGCACGGCTTCTCCTTGATCATTTCCAGTAATTTATAGCCGCCCTCCTTCACGGTTTCCACCGACTGGACCCCAAACCAACGCGAGTAGATGATGGAGTCGCCCTTTATCCTTGCGGCAGTGAAAAACACATCGCCGTATACCTTTTTTAGCTCAACCTGCTGTTCCATTATCTATTCTTAATAGACTCCTTGATCATTGATTCTTATTCCTATATTACCTTCAAAGAATACTGGCGCAGCCAGTCCTCAGCACTAGCTGCCTTACCAAATACCCTTACCTCAAAGGCCTTTATGCTGGAGTAGAAGCTGGATGCGGTGGTTTCAGCGAAAGACTCGGGTGTGGTGATGAGAGCAAAGTGCTTTATGCCGGCACTGGCGGCCTGAGGAGACCACTCATTCACAACCCAATCAAGGGAATGATCCCAGCCGCCTATCACGCCGCTTGTGTCGTTAAGAACACAGCTAAACCCGCACTCCCTTACCACATCGATGTAGGCCAGGGCGCCAGCCTTTACATTTTCCCGCGTCAGGTATCCGACCCAGTTTGTATGAACCCACTTGTTCAGATCGTCTACAGTAACGGTGATAAAGACTTTGCCAAAGACGTTTTTAAGTTCTTTTTTCATTCATGTGAGTGCGTAGCAGAAAAGCATACTATTTTAGTCCGTGATAAGTTTGGCAGGAAAAACCTGTTTTTTGCTTGATTCCGTGTCCTCCTACCCATGAAGAGCAGTATGCTCTGCATTGACTAGGCTACCAGGGTTTGCAAATGCCAGATCAAATATAATCAGATAAATAAACATAGATCCCATCGAGTGTAATTATCCCTGTGCTAACCCAGTGACAATGGTGGAACACACCCTCTTTTTCTGGGGGCAGGAATCAGAAGTTCCACTAAGATGCCGTGTTGCGGGGCTGCACACAGGTGGGGGAGTTTTCTTTCTTTCTAGCTTGGTTCATGCTGCTTTTGCATGGCCACTGAATGATTGGATTGGCGGATGGTTCTTAAAAGCACATGAGCAAAGCTTCGGCTACGCCCTGCTCATCTCATCTCATGTACAAGCCGTTACCTCTTCCGCATTTGTCTCAAAAATCCCTCTATTTCCGATACAACAAACA
>NZ_JAJJWI010000055.1 GCF_020907275.1 Pontibacter silvestris
AAAACGGGACCCTTCGATTCCAGCGGATGAGAGCCCTTTCTCCCATAACTTACATTATGTAAAGCAGGTAAATACTGGAGCAATCAGCGGTGCGGTATGCTGCCTCAAAGTGTCTAAATTTATAGCGTATTGGCAGTAAAACCAATAGTTAAGTAACATGACAGCCAAAGGAAACGACTGAAATTTTTAAGTCTTATAATTTACCTTATGGTGTGAACCCTAAATTTGGGACAACTTTAGTTTATTGGCGAAATTAATAAGAACATAAAAGCTTTAAGCTGCCCCTCGATTATAGTTTAAAAGGTAAAACTTAATAATTTGGTTACTAATATTTTTGACATACTAAATTATCCCTACATGATGAGAAACAGTTTAAATGGAGGGTGGGTGCACGTTGTTTTAAAGCCAAACCTCAATTGAGGTTTGGCTTTAAAACAACGTGCTTAATATTTTTTCTATCGTACGTATAGCTTATATGAACAAGCCCGTCCTTGGTTTGAATAATGGCTGGATAACTATATTCTTCAGTTGTGCCATCTTCAAGCGTAACAATATCTTTCCATACCTGGCCATCAACAGATCTGGCAACTCGTAATTTCCCCCTACCGTTAAACCATTCCTTGCCTGGAACATCAGGGTTATAAACAATAAGTTGGGAGTCATCTTTTAAAGTAACCGCATCGGTACCAGAATTTGGATTCAACAAGGATGTATTAGATAGCTCACCCCAGCTGTTACCTCCATCTGTTGACCATGCCTTAACTACATAACCTTGTTTACTTCTACATAAAATCTGAATCCGATCGTCAGGATAAATAAGAATACTTGGTTGAATAACATCAAATTCAGAATTATGATCGACAGGGATCATCTGCCAGGTTTGGCCAAGATCAGAAGACTTTTCAATATGTACTTTCCACCGTTCTGTACTCTCCTCAATACTTGAAGGAGATAAAATGGTGCCATCGGCTAATTGTACTGGCTTGTTTTTTATAGGTCCAAGAATATTTTCAGGTAATTGTCGGGCAGCTGACCAGGTTCTGCCGTTGTTTTCAGATGTTTTCACCATACCCCACCATTCCCGGGGATTTGGTCCAACCTTGTAAAACAAGAATAACTTACCCTCCCGTGCTTTAAAAAGCACGGGGTTCCAAGTTGGGTACCGCAGGGAGTCATTCACAATACCAGTAGCAACATTTTTAGGTTCTGAGATTACACCTTTATTGTTAATGCTTGTTAGCCATATATCAACATCAGGCTTACCTTCCTGCGATCCACCAAAACAAGCTAATAGAATTTTACCTCCTGAAGTCTCAACCATTGTTGAAGCATGGCATTGCTGAAATGGTGGATTTTCGAAAACTAATTCCTCTCTAACTTTAGACCAAGAAGATTGTGCATTCAAACACGACATGAAACTTACGCCAAATATAACTGCAAGTGAAAAATGCTTTTTCATTAGATAGTTTTAAATAATATTAATAACCTTCATTTTGAGCAAGGTCAGTCGAAAAATTTGCATCAATAGCAGATTGTGGTATTGGGTAAAATTCATGAAAGTCTTGGATTGTAGAGCGGGTGTCTTCTCTGCTATTATATTTCCGAGTTCTCTCGACATGTTTACCTACTCTAATCAAAGTACGTCGCCTCGGCTCTTCTGTGATAACCTTTCTAGCTCGTTCATCCAGAATGTAATCCAGCGTAACTTGAGGTGCTGTAATAGGTATAGCATTTGCTCGTAGCCTAACAGCATTGATATCTTCAGCAGCATTTTCTAAATCTCCTTTCCTGAAATAAGCCTCAGCCCTTAATAAATAAGTTTCTGCTAATCTATAAACAATAAAGTCTTTTGCTGTTCGACCCGATGCATTATTTCCATTAAAAGGTTCACCTTCTAATTTACGTAGGTATGGATACACATTTCGCATTGTATCCTCTTGGGTAACCCTTTTTTCTACCAGCTGCCCAAAATATGCCGATGCAGGATTATTATAGTAAAACTGCCGCCGTATGTTATATTTTGAATTACGAATGTCGGTATTCCAATCATTTTCCCATAAATCATAAAAAAAGAATGTAGTAGGGCGTGAATAAGCAGCGCCCCTTCCTAGGCTATCAGATACAATCATACCACTTTGCCCATCAGGATCTTTCAAGTTTGGTAGAAATGGAACCCAGGCTCTGATAGAATTATTTCCATTATGTGTCCCTGCACCTCCAGGTGTTAAGCTTTCAAATTGCCAAACATAAATAGATTCAAGATTACCTGAACTTCTATTCTGATTCCCTTCAGCAAATAAATCAGAATAAACATCCCCTGGAGAGTTCTGGCTAACTCCGAATTTAATAAAAAATTTAAGTTTGACAATGTACGTCATGACCTTTGGGGAGAAAAAAGGGAAGGATACCGGCACTGTCGGCTCCCCGGTTTTAGAACTGCTTTGGAGTAGCATATTCAACAAATTTCAAATCTCTTCTGCCACCACTACTATTGGAGTCCACTGTGAACGCCCGCTGCGACGGCCCTGGAGCAGGACCAGGAAAGGAGGCTGGGCCGTGGCTCAAAGCCCGATCTTGATAACGACGGTAACGGGGAAACGACTAGTCCGAAAAGGATATGAAACGATGCTCGACTACTACAAGAAAGTAGCTCCACAACTTAACGAACCGCTGTATGCGAGACCCGCTTGTACAGTGGTGTGTGAGGCGCTCCCCGCTACCTAACGGTGGCGGGGCCGTCTACACGATTGGCGGTAGTTATTTTTCAGCGAGCTCCTTAATTTTTTTAAGCATTCCTTTTAATCCTTCTTCTGTATGTTTTTGTCCTGTTTCACTCGAAAAGCCTTGTTGATGCCAAGTAAATTTCACTTCGTTGTCATTTAATTTTTCAATTCTATAAGTTACCAATGAATAATTTTCTGGCTTATCTTCTAACCCTGAAAATCCGCTCCAATAATCATATTTAAGCAGCTCATTTACTTTTCGTTCAGTTACATTTCCTTTGTCGGTATATTGTTGTCCGTCATATTCTCCTTGAAATAGTATTTGACTTCCCACTTTCCAATCCGTCTGCACTTTCGTCCCGAATAAATATTCTTTAATTTTTTCTGGGTCAGTTAAAACACGCCATAATTTTTCGGGTGTCGACCGCATTTTGATATTGCTTGAAGCAACTAAGTTTTTGTACATAATTTTTAGTTTTTACTTAACTCATATAATTTCAGTACAGTTTTCCAATTTCTTGTCGTAGCTCCAACCTTTAGTTTATTCTCGAAAAAGTTGTTGGTCAATTTTGATTGGTGATATTTACCACTGCAAAATATGAACACATCTTTGCCATCAATTTTGAATTTGTCGGGTTCATAATTATATGTCAGTGTTTTTTCGTTATTTTCTGTGATCGGCTTTTCTTTTAAGAAGGTCAAATGCAATTGGTCAATATTGGCATCTCCGTCAAAGAAAGGATTTTTGTCAATGGAAGTTTGAAGTTCTTTTGAACTCCTAACAATTACAGGAACATCAAATCCAAAATTCTCGGTAATTGCTTTTTCAAGGTTGTTCTCCAATTCTGTATTTGTTTTGTTAGAAGTAAAAATCAGGTTTCCGCTTTGAATGTATGTTCCAACATTCTCCCATCCTAAATTATCGCACAAAGATTTTAATTCAGTCATCAGGATTTTTCTTTTTCCTCCGACATTTATTCCTCTTAAAATTGCAATTTTTCTGTTCATTGTCGTATCGTTCTAATTACCGCCAACGGCCGCGTACATAAAGCGAGCAAGGCATTGCCGCAGCTTGGTTTATGTGCAGGGTTGTGAAATGTAATTTTATTCCAGCACTACTGTTCTCTTATGCTGCTGGACAGTTACTGTTCTTTCTGGCTTACCTGCCTTAGATTCAGCATAGCAGTTATCGAGAATAAGAATCCGTCCCTTCCTTAAATCTACACTTTTAGACGTTGTCACCCCATTTATTTTGATGTCAACAGCAAAGGTTTTATTCACGTCCAGTCTGCCAAGATTCGTTCTTTTATTTTTTTTTAGAACCCAAAGACCCTTATCATTTTGGTAGACGGATAACTGGGTTATACCTGTTGAGAAATTTGATTCAACAACTTCATTTCTTACAAGCTTCTGCCCATTTATGCTTACATCTACAGTATCAGATTTAAAGCAGCTACCAACTATTAGTGAAAAGTGATTCTTCTTTCTCTTCGACTGGCTGAAAGAGGTTCCTAATATCATTGTAATCAGCAGACTCGCAAGAAGACCTTTTTCATGATTTTTATATTTCACAACGGCTTGTATAGAAGGCGGACGAGGCGTAGCCGAAGTATGGCTTATATGCCTTGTGTGCGCCCAGCATGGCGCGAGTTTTATTTCTTATGAAATATACTCAGATTATCCAGAGGGTGCAAATCCCTTATCGGCATTTGGTGAAGCCGATAAGCAAGCTGCAAGGGCGCAACTCGTGAGGGTTAGTCTGAAGGAAGCAGGACTGCAAAAGCCTGAACTGACGAATACTCTTGAGCACGAGAGTGCGANCGCCAAGAAGCCAGCAGAAGCCATAGTAGTCATCTGGAAACGAGCCGTAAGCGCTACGGAGGTCTCACAGGATGATGAAGGGCCGAACGCTAAGTCGTCGTAAATTCGGCAAGGAGGTTCAAACGTTATAGTTTGCTAGCCTTGCCTTAAACTCAGACGAAGGTGCAGCCGGTGTAAAGAGCGACTGTGCTATGCTTAGCGAACCGCCGAATACGCGACCCGTACGTTCGGTGGTGTGAGAGGCGCACCCCGTCAGCTATCGCTGGCGGGGCCGTCTACTCGATTGCCAACTGTTGTTTTTTAAAGCGCCCCTTCCAGACTAATCCACCTGTCAAATGACTTTTCTTTCTCCCAGCGTCCGTTCCTTCTTACATAAAGTTCTTTGCCACCTTGCCCACCTAATAGGCAATTACAATCTTGGTTAAACTCAATCAACACTTTTTGCCTGTCTTCGGAGACTATAGGTAATGAAATATGATAGATAAAGCCTTCGCTGCAGGTTGTGTCAACTTCAATGAAGTCATAGTTGCCAGTTCTTTCGTTATAGTATTTGAGTTTATTGGGCTTAACCTTTAAATCAGAGAACTGCTCTTTCTGATTCTTTATAAACTCAAGGTCCTGTGAAAACACTTCTTTGTATTCATTTTTGAGATGCAGGCTTTTGAAGTCTTGACAGACTCTGTTAACCTGCAGTTTATTGTCTGCAATTACCTGATTCAATATTTGGTACACTTCACTTTCTGACATATCCAAGCTACATGAGCTGATTATCATCATCAAAAGGGCCAGTAGGTAAATTGCGGCATTATTCATACTTCCAATTATTGGCAACGGGGTGGTGTAGACGATGTGCGAGGCGTAGCCAAGCATAGAGTATACACGTGGTTGGCAAAAGTTATTCTATAGACTTTTCCAAGTCTGGATTTAGTTGCTGAAGCTTTTCAATAAGTTCAAAGAAAGCTTTTTTATCTGCTTCATTCTTTATTTTTATATAGATCCTTTTACCATTGGCTTCAATATAATCAAAGCTTTCCTTCAAGCCTGAAGTACCGAATAAGTGGTCGTACCTAAGTAATTGCTTATACAACATCAATGGCTTAAAACTTGACTTCCAATACTTGTCACCAGCATAGTTTACTTTCAATTCAGTTGAGTTTGAAATTGGTAGTTTGATTTTGGTCTTACTTTGCAAAAGGTAATCGTCAATCAATGTTAGTTGCCCTATACTAATGAATCTATATTTTTTGGCTATGGCTCGGATTAATATAGATGACAGTATTAGAAATAGTAGAAATGTTAAATAAAAAGCACCTTTATTGGGTAAATCAAAAAATGTAGCATATAAGTAAAAACAAGATAAAAAAAGCATTACTTGTAGAGCGATAGCTATCACAAACACCCACCACCTATTCTTAAACTCAAATGCTTCTAATTTCATACTTTAACATTATTGCCAACGTGCTGGTATAGCAGATTGCA
>NZ_JAJJWI010000056.1 GCF_020907275.1 Pontibacter silvestris
GTTCTATTTACAGGGGAGCTGACACATATATGCTTTCGCCTTTGCCAGGTTCTTCTCGAACAGCGTCAAGAGCCCCTCTGTGTTAGTTACATTACCTGGATTATAGGGGCTGGCAGCAAAGTCGAGTTCATCGGTTGTAACAGCCAAGGTTATCCAGGTGGGCAAATCGGCAATGTGCAGTGCCAGGTCTTTAACAGGCATGCTCTTGGGGTGAGGCTGCCAATCGTATTTGTCGTCAGGCACGATGGCCAGCATTTTGCGGGTTTTCTGCCCTTCTTCCTCTATCTCCTTCAAAAGCTTTTCGATGAGTTTCATAGGTTTATTTTGTTAGTTTATACAAAACAATACTACTAAATAAATTAGTTTGCACCAATATATTTAGCAACATGTTACTATCAATCTTTGTCGATCAAGGAAAAGGCATGCTAACCATGGCACCGGCATAACAGGCTCCGGCCACCATTTCCTGGTGGCCTCCTTCCATCCCAAAATACCGGGGAATTTTGAGATCAATATTCCTCACAAGTGCTGCGGCGGTTTGCTTTGCGTTTGCTCCCAGAAGTTTGCTGTGCGTTAGGCTTGGTTTGCAGGAGGTTTGCTAACCGGCTACCGTATAACGACGATTATGTACAACAAAGTCGGTTTTGGTAAGATGCAAGTGGAAAGTAGCAAAGGGCTTAAAATACACTTGTTAGCCTGAGCAAGAACACTACTGAGACAACCAATATTCAGCTGTTTCCATGTCCAAAAATACTCTCATCTCAACGATTTTCGCCAGCACAGGATTCTGCCGAATTGCTTCCTGAATTAGAGCATCAGGGACCATGTCTATGCTTTTTGGGCTTGCTACCCAAGCTAGCCGGTGGTGTAATTCATAATCAAAAGCGGCAAAGAATTCATTTGCTGTCCAGCTTTGACCAGCCAGGGTGATGTAGTCTATCTTGCGCATGTCATGTAGCCAATTAGTAAGACCTTCTCCGCGGGCAAATTGTAGAGCTACTTCTAACACTTCTCTGGCAGGAGTGCCGCTGGTGTGCTGCAACCAGGTCACCTGAATAAATTTGTGTTCAAGGTTCACCTCAACCTTTGCAAATTCATTGGAGTAGATTTCAGCTAGTACCATAGGTGTTAATTTATGCCAACTGTATCTTAAGCGATAATTATTGCTTACCAGCTTGCCTTTTTCGTGCCGCATGCCTCCAGCAAATTAGTTCATCTTAGAAGCCTGCATGGCCCCGGGCAGCCTTCCCGGCGCTTGCAGTCTTTCTTTATTATCCTATGCCTGAACTTCGCGTAAGTTGATATAGGGTACACAGATAAATATCCCAAATAAACCCTATGACCATTCATTAATGCGTAGACTCAAGCAAAGGGGCAGCATAAGTTTCTCCTGTTTTTCAAAATTGAATATTACTTATACCGATGTCATCATCAGAAAAGACAAGCCTTGGCCGAAAAGTACTAAAGATTGCAGGTATTGTATCAGCGTGTGTGTTAGGCCTGGTTCTTATCCTGACTATATTACTGCTGACCGTACTGGAGCCTTATGCAGAAAGCTTTCTCAAAAAGCAGGTGACAGAAAATACAGATGGCTTATACAAACTCGATCTTGAGGACATAGATATTAACCTGCTTGCCACAACAGTCAACTTAAAAGACATCCGTTTATCTCCCGACTCGGCCGTGCACCGGCAGCAGCGCGAAGCCGGAGAGGCCAGCCCCATGCTTGTTGAGCTGGAAACGCAGAAGTTTACCATTTCTGGCATCAACCTGATAGACGCCATTTTCAGACAGCAGCTAAGCATTGGCACTGTGTTTATGGACAGCCCCGAAATAACCGTTCTGGTAGATAAAAGTGTAGAGAAGGAGGATGCCGAAGAAGAGCAAAATAATGGCGGCGCTTTAACAGATTTTGTAGAATCCGTTGAAATCGGAGAAATAGACATCCCCGAAGCTACTGTTCATCAATATTTTTGGGGAGCGCCGGAAAAGCCTGTACACGAAGTGCCGCACCTGTCGCTGCGTGTTCTGGCACTGGAACTGGACTTGCTTAACCAGGATGACTACACTCAGATTTTTGATGCAGATGATATTCAGTTAGAGCTAAGGGACTATGCTTTCTACATGCCCGACAGCGTCTATAACATAACGTTTAATCTGTTCAGCTACTCTTCGGAAGCCGGGCAGCTACAGCTGGAGGGTTTCAGGGTAACAGCGGACCATGAAGCCAATATGGCCCTGAGCGCCGAAGATGCCAGCCAGATGTTGTTTGGATTGCTTGTACCCCGACTGCAATTAGATGGCTTCGATATAGTGGAGGCCTATCGTACAAAACAGCTGCAAATGGGGCGTTTAACGTTAGAGAACACGGAGCTTGAGATGTTAGAGAACCCCTATATTGCTGCCGATACCGCAACGCTGGACCTGCACCAGCTTTACGGGCAGGCATCTGACTATCTGAAGGCTATAGGCCTGGAAGAAGTGCACCTGGCAGATGCACGCCTGGTGTACCGCACGAAGCTGCAGGAAGTTAAAACAGTACAGTACTTGGATAAGCTGAATGTGAGCCTGCAGGATGTGCAGCTTGACTCCGCTACGATCTTCACCTCAAGAGACAGCCTGCCTGTTCAGGGCTTTCTGGTTACTGCGGAGGGCTACCGCTACAGGCCCCCTCAAACACCTTATACGTACGATGTGGCGAGGCTGGAACTGTCGAGCCGGGAGAAGTACCTGCATGTTGATTCCATCAGTGTAAAAGGTGATAGGAGTAAAAATGACAGTTTGAAAACCAGCGGCAATGCCGGGTCTTTCGTGTTTGATTTCAAATCCCCTGGCTTGCGCATAGACGATATGGATCTGCTCCAGGCCTTTCAGACAAAGATGCTGGATATTGGGAGCGCCGAACTTCTTAAGCCGGCACTTGATGTCACTAATTTTGAAACAGTGCCGGCACCAGATCTGGAAGTGGTATTGCAGAATGCGTATGAGCAGTTTTCTGGTTTTATAGATGAGCTAAAGGTTAGGCAAATACGCCTGCAGGATGCCTATTATACCCAGCATATAAAAAATGGCGATATCACCCTTAGCCAGGAACTGGAAGAAGGTGCCCTCACCCTCACAGGGCTACACATAGACTCCCTGTTCGTTTATGAGCAGGAGCCCCGGCTCCCGCTGCATGCTATCGTTTTGTCAGGGCGCAGTTACAAACACTGGATACCGGATAATGCCCAGACCTTTTCGCTTGGCAGGTTCCGTTACTCCACCAGGAGTGAGGAGCTTACCGCAAGATCCATTGAACTAACTGCCGATACCGAGCAAGACGACAAACTCAAACGCGCTGATGATGCCAGCCAGAGCCTGTTCGATTTTTCCGCACCCCTGTTCCGGGTCACCGGGCTGAATGTTATCCGGGCCATGAACAGTGGCAGCATGGCTATCGACCAGATGACCCTCAGCCAGCCTGACGTTGTTGTTACGATGGACAGGGATGTAGAGGCCTCAGGAAATGAGCAGGGGCAGGCTACAGCTATGTTATTCAGTTTTTTCGACCCTGTTACTGTTAATGCCATCCACCTGGAAGACGGCACCTTTACCTACCGGGAAAAGCGCGAAGATATATTCCGCACGCAGAAGCTTGAACATGCCTCCGTCACAGTAACAGCGCTGCATCTTAGCCCCGAGGCGCTCTCAGACCTGGACAATGCCCTGCCTATGGAAGAATTGGCCCTGACGGCAAGCGATTTTACCTACCAGACCCCCGATAGCGTCTACACCATTACACTGGACAGTCTGGCGTATTCCAGCAGCAAACAGGTACTCACTGCGCGTTTGTTTGAGGTTACCTCAGATAAAGAGGCGCATGAAAGGATAAAAGAGGAAAACTTTGAGAAGACTAGCAGCAACCTGTTCGATATAGCAGCAAATAAATTCCAGATGACAGGCTTCGACCTCATTCGCTCCTATGAAACGGGCCGTTACACCATGGCAGAGGTGATATTAACGGAGCCAGAGGTGGCGATATTACAGGACCGGAACGTAGTAGAGGAACGTTCAGAAGAAGAAGCGGACGCAAGTGAAGGCAATGATACTGATGAAGAGAATGGAGGGCAGGAAGAAGACACAGAAAACACATCAGGCACAGCACTGGCCGGGGCGGCAGGAGACAATGGTGAAAATAAGGCCATGCAGCAGGTAAGCGAATTTGTAGAGACCTTTCGGGTGGGCCGCATCCGTGTAGAGGATGGCAGGTTTAAGCTTAACATATTGAAGGACACCATACAAAGAAGCCACACGCTGGAGCATGTATCTGTGGTTGTAGAGGAACTAAGGCTCGCTTCACTGGAAGCCCCCGACCCGCTGGAAATGTTTGAAGTGGATGATATAGGAATATTGGTACAGGAGTATGCCTTCATTACCCCAGACAGCTTATATGCCTTTCGGATTGGAGGAGTAAGAACAGAACTGAACAGCCAGACGCTTACCATTGATAGTGTGCGGTTGGTGCCGCTTTTCGAGATCGATGAATACCAGGATAAACTTGAATATACAGCAGACCGCATCGATCTGAAAATCCCGAACATTCAGATGGAGGGCTTCAGGTTGGATGCCTTGTTTAACAATCAGGAGATAATTGCCTCAAAAATCCAGCTTAGCAACCTGGAGATAGACATCTTCAGGGACAACAGGGTAGAAGCAGACCCGGGAAGGCAGCCCTTCACGCTTCAAACGATGCTAAAGAATGTGGAGTTCCTGGTTCAGATAGATACCGTGACTGCATTAGGTGGTAAGATAGTGTATTCAGAGATATCAGCTGACGGCACAGAACCTGGAGTACTTACCCTGGATGAAACGGTATTGCTGGTTACCAACATCACCAATGACTCGCTGCAGATTAGAGAGCAGAATACGATGACTGCCGAAGCAAGCACCAACTTAATGGGCGAGAGCATACTGAGGGTTAAGTTCGAGTTCTACATGGATCACCCCGAGGACCTGTATACTTATGAGGGCTCGCTGGAGCCGATGAAGTTCGAGGCTTTTAATCCGCTATTTGAGCAGGTCATGTTAATTCGCATGGAAAGCGGCCGCATTAATAAGGCAGATTTTGCTGTGAGGGCAACAGAACATATAGCAAAGGGGCAGATCCGCTTCCTTTACGACGACTTGGACATCCAGCTGATTGATAAGGAAGACCCGGAGAATCCCGGCTTTTTCTTAAATACGGGTAGCTGGCTTATCAACAACCTGATTATAAAGGACAATAACCCTTCCAGCACCGGGAACTTTCGCGAGGGGGAGATAGAAGAGGAAAGGAATTACAGGAAGTCAGTGTTTTTCCACATGGGTGGCGCCATGGTCAGCGGCATGGTCTCCAGCCTGATGCCCGGCTGGATTGAGCGAATAGTTGACGCCCTGGTAAAGCTGCCTTATAAAGACACATGATATTCAACAGGCGTCTGAATCAGCAGCAGCACGATAGACTCACCTAATCGCGCCCCTTTTTTTGGGAGAGTTGAAAGTTTTATTCCTCCAAGGCTAATCTTATAAGAAACTGTTTTAAAACCTATTACAATCTTTTTACCATGACACTTATCATAACGTGAACTCGGGAATTAATCTTTGAAAATTTCCAGAGCTCTTAATATAAATATCGGTTGATGTATTCTTCTATATCGGGGAATACAACCTAAAAATGCAGATATATGATATGATACTCACAATTACTTAATGATCAATCTTCTGTATAACCTACCGTAAATCAATTATTTAAATATGGTTTAATTCCCGAGTTCACGTTAATTAATAGTCATTACTCTGGTTTTGCCCAGTGTGTCTTGTCCCGGAAAACCGCCGTGGCTGTTGCACAAC
>NZ_JAJJWI010000057.1 GCF_020907275.1 Pontibacter silvestris
CCAGGCAGCAGGTCCGGCTGGCTGTGTTTGAGTATATCGAAAGTTTCTATAACCGGAAATGAAGACACTCAGCCCTTGGCTACCAGACTCCCTGCCAGTATGAAACCTGCTGTACAACCAAGCTGTGGCTGCCTGAAAAGTCTCCAGTAAAACATTGCAAGTCCAGGTTCAACTTAGCCAAAGCACTAAAATAAGCTCGCATAAGCTATTGAGAGGCTTTACTTTATACTTTCTAAAGGTTCGAATCCTCTCGGGTGCG
This sequence comes from Pontibacter silvestris, assembly GCF_020907275.1. Taxonomy (GTDB): domain Bacteria; phylum Bacteroidota; class Bacteroidia; order Cytophagales; family Hymenobacteraceae; genus Pontibacter; species Pontibacter silvestris. The sequence goes on from NZ_JAJJWI010000057.1 coordinate 260, forward strand.
CATTTTTGTTAGAAACTTCCTCGCTAACAAATTCAAAATCAGTAAAATATCTTGCAGTAATCAGCTTACTATACAACAAATCGTCTAAATGTTGTATAGTAAGTGCGTATTGTTGTTACTATTTCCTTCCTCACACTTAGAAATATTATATTCAGAAGGTATAGTGTCTTGTATAAAGATAATAATTATTCATTAATTCAATCTACAACCATAGGTTCTAAGAGCATGTTTAAATTTTAAGTATCTGACAATTAACTTATTCTAGTTAATATGATTTGACAATTATGCCACAGTACCCAACTTTGAGCACTTTCAGGTGTCTTTTCGTGGTCCTTATCCAGCCTGCGGAAGAAGTTGAACATGCCGAAAGCCCGCTCCGTGACCCACCTCCAAACCACCAGGCACGAAGCCTNTCCCCATCCGGTGCAGGCGGGGCCACCACCCGCTCGGCCAGAGCGCCGTCGGCCTTATTGGCACTATGCACTACCACGCCCCACACCAGCCCCAGTGTGTCAGTGATCATGTGCCGCTTGCGCCCGCTGATCTTCTTGTTACCGTCCACGCCTGTCTGTTCAGACACAAAGGGAGCCGCCTTAACAGACTGTGAGTCAATGTTCATCAGGCTTGGCGGATTTACTTTGCCCTGCCTTTCGCGCTCCTTGATGTTGAGCGAGAAGTTTAATCTCTCCAGCGTGCCGTCTGCCTGCCATTTGCGGAAGTAGTAATATACCAACTCCCATTTAGGAAAGCTCTCTGGAAGGTTCCGCCACTGGCTGCCCACACGAAGAACATAAAAAATAGCATCTACTATAACCCGAAGGCTGTATAGACGTTTCCTTTCTACAGGCAGCGATTGCCACACCACTTCCCATTACGAGTCAGTTAGTCTCTTATAGTGAGATTCCATAAGCTTTACAGTTTGGTCACTTTTAGCTTACGGACTGACTCGCACTTTTTTACCCCTTTCTAAAATTTAAATATGCTCTAATATATCAGCTATGAAAAAAAATGATGCTGATTTAAAACAAAACCCTTTTCTGGTTTATAATGCTTGTACTTAAACATTATAAATCATGAAAAGTAAATACGAAGTTAATTTTGAGGAACTACAACAAGTAGATAATGCATCTAATGACTTAGAATTTGATAGATTATACAGGTCGTATTTGAATGAGTGCCATGAACAGGGTTTCGGGTTAATTTCATACACCGAATACCACCTTCTTCATAAAGCAGATACAATTACAGAAGCTTGGATAGCAGACGAAATCATAGCCCAGGAGCAGCTTAATACTACAAGGCTTACACAATTCGCTAAACGGCTTTAAAACCTGGATGAAAGGTCGAAGAAAAGAGAAGATTTGTGCTGTGTTGTTAGAAGAGAGTTAAGTCATCTATTAATCATAGACTGTGGATATAGATTTGATAATCTTGTAAGAAAGTGGAAGTATGCGGTCGCATACTTCCACTTTCTTATTAGCCCTTTGAATTCAGCTACTTTCTAATGCCCTTGTATCAAGACATAAGATATTTAGTAACAACACCACTAAAATGCTACATCCTGAAAATTAAAACAGAGCTTACTGACCTGGCATCAGTATATTACGCATAAATATTTATTACAAACATTTAAGTATTAATCTGTTAAAGTTTCAGTATTTATAAATATCCGCAAAACCTGCTGATTTCGTAAAATTGTACATGGATAACTTATATGACTATATCAGACAAGTAGATGTTCGCAAATTGGGTGCTGGTGAGGTTAGCCAGTGCCTGCTATATCTGGACTATTTTTCCAAGAAACAACCTGAGATGGCTACAGAAACCGCCTACACCAGAGAGAATCTGAACAAAAGGGTGCAGGAACTAAGGCAGACACAAAAGCACGCTGTTGTTTGGCACACAAAATAATGTACCAATTTTCGCACAGTTTATTTCAGTTATTAAAGTATACCATGAAGGATGTTCCCTTGCCCTCTTTGCTTTTTACCTCAATCCTGCCGCCCATGGATTCCACCATTCCTTTGACGATGAACAGACCAACGCCAGTACCCTCAACATCGGTATGCAGCCTGGTGTAGCGGTTAAAGATGTCCTGCTGCTTGTCTTCCGCTATACCCAAGCCGTTGTCACTCACTTTTAGCATAATTTGTTCCCCAGAATTCTCTGTAGAAATGGTAACCACGGGTTCGCTATCTGGCTTTCTGTACTTGATGGCGTTCGAGAGCAGATTGTAGATGATACTTCTTATGTTCTTTCGGGAAAAGCTGATTTCTGTTACCCCAATTTGGGTACTTATTTTTGCGTTGGACTCCGCTATCTTATCCCTTAGCGCAAGCTTGGCGTCTTCTATTACATTTTCGAAGTTTACACGCTCAGGCTCTTTAGCAAATTCCATGTCGTGGTTGACATCAGCGAGGTCTTCCACCGTTCTGCGCAGGTTACCCACCGACTCGCTCAGCATGTCGATGATTAGCTTGTTATCCTCTTCACTCGCTGGTGTCATTTTTAGAATCCTTATTAAGCCCTCCATGTTGGAAATCGGACCTTTTATGTCATGGGAGATGGAGTGGATTATGTTTTCGTAGTCTCTGCTCAGCCTCTCGTACCCCTTCAGGACTTGGATGCGGTCGTTGATGTCGATGAAGGTGATGATAACACCGTTTGTCCTATTCTCTTTCCTGATGATGTAGGGTAGTATATTCATCTGATACCACACCTTATCGGTTGTCTGGATTTCCTTCTCCAAATCCTTGCTGCTCTCAATCACCTCGGTGATGTTCTCGATGATGGTCGGGAAGCGGATGTTGTTGGACACCTCGTCTATGTGCCTGCCCACATCATCGGCTGAAAGCTTGAAGTGCTTCATAGCAGCGGGCGTGAACTTGCGCAGAATCATATCTGCATCCACAAACAACTGCGGTATTATCGTGTTATTGAAATAGTTTTCGAGTTCATCGTTTAACTCGATTAGCTTTTCGAATTTACCTTTGTTGTTGGATGATTCTTTCATCATTGTTATTTGCTCTTTCAAAACCACATTGCTTAAGTTGAGGCATTACGCAGTATCTGAATGTGTAGTTATCAAAGCCAAACACCCCGGATGCAAGTAAGCATAAGGGCTTTGTACAGCCACTCTGCTATTGAAGCAGCGTTACATCGAGGTTGCCAGCCTCAAGGCTTTAGTGGTTAAGCACGCTGTGTAGCTTCTCCTTCGTTAGAGGCTTTTCCAGGTATGCTGCCGCCATGTGGTTTTGGGCTGCCCTTATGTCCTTTGGGTCTTTTGAATTGCTAAGCAGCACGATTTTCGTGTCAATCAGGTTTACATAGTCAAGCCTTCCCAGTTCCTAAAGAAAGGTAAAGCCATCTATCCCCTGCATCCTTACGTCCAGTAGGATAAGTTGCGGAAGCTGTTTCTTCTTCGCATCACTGAGAAGCTTCAGCCCATCCAGACCGTTCAGCGCTGTCTGAACATCAGAGCCGATGCCCATGCTGCTGAGTATGCGCTTGGTCAGAAATATGCTGGTTTCATCATCGTCAATGATGAGGACTTTTTCTATATACCCCATGCAAACAAGATTCAAAGTTTATCTTAATATAGCTATACCAAAGACTATGGTTCAGTGCCAGTGTCGGATGTGCCAAAACCTCATACGCTACGTGCAGGCAATTCTACCACAGCATTTGCACTCTGGTTCCTATATTCTACGACACTGCTCTGTACAGCTTTATTCGGTGGTGCTATACTCGCAGGAGTACATTTCGTAGCTGATGAAGCTTACCGATGTTATTACAGAAGCTTGGATAACAGACGAAATCAAAGCCCAAGAGCAGCTTAAAACGACATTCGGAACAAGCATAAGCTTGGGCTTACGAAACTCGCTGAACGGCTTTAAAAGCTGGATGAAAGGTCGCAGAAAAGATAAGATTGCGCAGGTACTTAGTGAATAGATTGAGTAAATCTTGAATAACTTAAATTTCGTTATGAAATTACAATAATATGATAATGGTTGTAGATAGTAGCACCTTTTATCATAAGGCGCAAACTTATTGTCTTCGTATAGTGTCTATGGTGTCACCTGTTGCTTTATAACGAGTCTAACAGGATTATTTTGTAATATTGTACATACATAGAATGTATCTGTATGGAAAAACAAGGCGATGCATTACACCTGATGCACGGCTCCATGTTTGTGCTGCTCTAACGCTTCGTTGCAAACACTTACGACCACATCAGATGGTTTCAATATAGGTGCTGTGTGCATTTTGACAAGGTGCCGAGAGAGTTCTCTGTGTCAGACCAGAAGATGCTTCAAAGCCTCGCTGCTATTTTAATGGATGATATAGAGAAGTCATAGGCAATTTACGTTAAAGCATTAGTTGCTATCTGTCTACTGATAGCAACCAAGCTTCTGCCTCTTCATTATCTTCAAATATCCTTACTTCCAAGTCTTTGCCTATCTGCTGTATTAGGTTTTCGATGGTAAGCGTTGCATAAATACTGCTCGGCAGAACCTGTGCCAGATAGCGTAAGCCTGCCTCTTTCATAAGGGGAGTCCATGTATTTTCTGCCCAATCAAGTGCCATATCCCAGGAACCGACCACATTTTTGTTACAATTCAGCAGCTTGGCGCAAGGCTGCTCCTTTATCATATCAAGCATCTTGTAGCCACCCTCTTTAACTGTTTCCACTGACTGCACACCAAACCACTGAGCATACAAAATAGAGTCATTGTTAATTCTTGTGGCTGTAAAAAACACATCGCCAAATACTTTCTTCAACCTTACCTGCTGCTCCATCTTTAAAAAAATTTAGTAAGCATTACGCTTCTGAATAAATATTGTTGATTGTTTTATTTACTCAGAGAATGCTGCCGTAGCCAAGCCTCGGCACTCATTCTATCCGCAAACACCCTAACCTCAAATGCTTTGTTGTTTGCGTGAAAGTTAGAAGCTGTTGACTCTGCAAAAGACTCAGGTGAAGCAATAAGGGCAAAGTTCCTAATACCAGCAGAGGCTGCCTGCGATGCCCATTCGTTTACAACCCAATCAAGAGAATGGTCCCAGCTTCCGAGAACCTCCCTCGTATCGTTGAGTACGCAGCTAAACCCTGACTCCCTTACAGCATTCATATATGCCAAAGCACCTGCTTTGATATTGTCGTGTGTTAAGTAACCTACCCAATTTGTGTGTATCCACTTGTTTTCAATGTCTATGGATATGGTGATAAACTTTTTCCCAAAAACACTTTTAAGTTCTTGCATTATGCACAGAAGTAAATATTACCAATAAATACAAAATTAAGGAGTTAATTCAAGCTAAGGTAACTTTTTTTTCTTTCTCAAGTGCAGCTATACGTACATAGTTTCTTTCAAGAGGTTGCGTGCCAATATTCCTGGTACTTTCTTGTGCCTCTCAGTTGTTGTTAATTGTTCAGGCTACTTTTGCTTCTTGTTTAGAACCTTTGCTCATGGACGAGTTAATTTACTGCATGTTTGCTTTACACCCATTTATATTGACCCGTCCTGAAATCGTCGGATAGCGCGG
>NZ_JAJJWI010000058.1 GCF_020907275.1 Pontibacter silvestris
AAAAAGAGACAGGGCCGGGACAGACAGTAGACATTTAAGAATATTTTTTTACAATGGAGAGTTTGATCCTGGCTCAGGATGAACGCTAGCGGCAGGCCTAATACATGCAAGTCGAACGGATTCAGATCTTTCGGGATCTGGGTTAGTGGCGCACGGGTGCGTAACGCGTATGCAACCTACCTTCTATTGGGGGATAGCCCGGGGAAACCCGGATTAATACCGCATAACACAGGGACACGGCATCGTGTTTTTGTTAAAGCTTTGGCGATAGAAGATGGGCATGCGTGCCATTAGCTAGTTGGTTGGGGTAACGGCCCACCAAGGCGACGATGGCTAGGGGTTCTGAGAGGATGGTCCCCCACACTGGTACTGAGACACGGACCAGACTCCTACGGGAGGCAGCAGTAGGGAATATTGGGCAATGGACGATAGTCTGACCCAGCCATGCCGCGTGCAGGAAGAAGGCCTTCTGGGTTGTAAACTGCTTTTATCTGGGAAGAAAACGCCCCTGCGGGGGTAACTGACGGTACCAGATGAATAAGCACCGGCTAACTCCGTGCCAGCAGCCGCGGTAATACGGAGGGTGCAAGCGTTGTCCGGATTTATTGGGTTTAAAGGGTGCGTAGGCGGCCCGTTAAGTCAGCGGTGAAATCCCAGGGCTCAACCCTGGAACTGCCGTTGATACTGGCGGGCTTGAGTTCGGTCGAGGCGGGCGGAACTGGTGGGGTAGCGGTGAAATGCATAGATACCACCAAGAACCCCGATTGCGAAGGCAGCTCGCTGGGCCGAAACTGACGCTGAGGCACGAAAGCGTGGGGAGCGAACAGGATTAGATACCCTGGTAGTCCACGCCGTAAACGATGAGTACTCGATGTTGGCGATACACTGCCAGCGTCTTAGCGAAAGCGTTAAGTACTCCACCTGGGGAGTACGCCCGCAAGGGTGAAACTCAAAGGAATTGACGGGGGCCCGCACAAGCGGTGGAGCATGTGGTTTAATTCGATGATACGCGAGGAACCTTACCTAGGCTAGAATGCGCGTGACGGTAGCAGAGATGCTACTTCCCTTCGGGGCACAAAGCAAGGTGCTGCATGGCTGTCGTCAGCTCGTGCCGTGAGGTGTTGGGTTAAGCCCCGCAACGAGCGCAACCCCTATCTCCAGTTGCCAGCACATTATGGTGGGGACTCTGGAGAGACTGCCTTCGCAAGAAGTGAGGAAGGCGGGGACGACGTCAAGTCATCATGGCCCTTACGCCTAGGGCTACACACGTGCTACAATGGCGCATACAGAGGGTTGCCAGCCAGCGATGGTGAGCCAATCTCAAAAAGTGCGTCTCAGTTCGGATCGGAGTCTGCAACTCGACTCCGTGAAGCCGGAATCGCTAGTAATCGCGTATCAGCAACGACGCGGTGAATACGTTCCCGGGCCTTGTACACACCGCCCGTCAAGCCATGGAAGTCAGGGAGACCTGAAGCCGGTGACCGTCAAAGGAGCCGTCTAGGGTAAAACTGGTAACTGGGGCTAAGTCGTAACAAGGTAGCCGTACCGGAAGGTGCGGCTGGATCACCTCCTTTCTGGAGTCTGACCCGGACCTGTCCTTTTGACGCAGGGGGTACCCTTTCGGCAGGAGTCGTCCTGTTCTCCGTTTCTGTCTCGGCAATGATCTCAAAAAACCCAAAAAAGTATTGAAGCTGTGAGGCGCCCGGCGGGCGCAGAAGGCCACTTGAGAGGGCTTGTAGCTCAGGTGGTTAGAGCGCTACACTGATAATGTAGAGGTCCGTGGTTCGAGTCCACGCAGGCCCACCATCCCAACGGCAGTTGGGCATGTAAAGGGATCCAGGAGCGGTGCTTCTGACCTGAACAAGGGGGATTAGCTCAGCTGGCTAGAGCGCCTGCTTTGCACGCAGGAGGTCAACGGTTCGACTCCGTTATTCTCCACTCACAACAGTAACAGCTTAAAAGCAGAGACGGCAGGTTTTTGCTTCACACCTGGCAAGGGGCAGGGCGCATGCCCGTGTCCTGAAGACCAGGAGAAGGTTCTTTGACATGATGGAAGAGAGAAAGTAAGAGAAAGGCACAGCCTATGAGGCTGTGTGCAAATAAGAAGCGGGCCTGCTGCCTTTCGGGGCGGCCGGCAAGAACGCAGAGAAGGGCGTATGGGGAATGCCTAGGCTCTCAGAGGCGAAGAAGGACGCGACAAGCTGCGAAAAGCTGCGGGGATTGGCACATACAAGTTGATCCGCAGGTATCCGAATGGGGCAACCCACTGTGTTGAAGACACAGTATCCGATAAGGAGGCGAACCCGGAGAACTGAAACATCTAAGTACCCGGAGGAAGAGAAAATAACAATGATTCCGCAAGTAGTGGCGAGCGAACGCGGAAGAGCCCAAACCAGTGCTGTCACGGCAGCGCTGGGGTTGTAGGACCACGTTGTGGGACCAGAGATTGAAGCATAACATCCTGGGAAGGATGACCATAGGGGGTGATAGTCCCGTGTGCGTAAGCTCTTTGGCCCTAGTGGTATCCTGAGTAGGGCGGGACCGGAGAAATCCCGCCTGAATCCACCGGCACCATCCGGTAAGGCTAAATACTCCTGAGAGACCGATAGTGAACCAGTACCGTGAGGGAAAGGTGAAAAGTACCCTGAATAAGGGGGTGAAATAGACCCTGAAACCATACGCCTACAAGCTGTCGGAGGTCCTTTGTGGACTGACGGCGTGCCTTTTGCATAATGAGCCTACGAGTTACTCCTCCCTGGCAAGGTTAAGTCTCTTGAGAGACGGAGCCGCAGCGAAAGCGAGTCTGAACAGGGCGCAGAGTCAGGGGGGGTAGACGCGAAACTTTGTGATCTACCCATGGGCAGGATGAAGTTTGGGTAAAACCAAATGGAGGTCCGAACCAGTTTACGTTGAAAAGTATTTGGATGACCTGTGGGTAGGGGTGAAAGGCCAATCAAACTGAGAAATAGCTCGTACTCCCCGAAATGCCTTTAGGGGCAGCGTCGCGGTCGAGTCATATGGAGGTAGAGCTACCGATAGGACTAGGGGGAGTCACATCCTACCGAATCCTGACGAACTCCGAATGCCATTTGATATACGCGGCAGTGAGGCCTGGGGTGCTAAGGTCCCGGGCCGAGAGGGAAAGAACCCAGACCGCCGGCTAAGGTCCCAAAATTTAGACTAAGTTGAACAAAGGGGGTCCACTTGCTTAGACAGCCAGGAGGTTGGCTTGGAAGCAGCCATTCCTTTAAAGAGTGCGTAACAGCTCACTGGTCGAGCGAGAGGGCATCGATAATAATCGGGCATCAAGTCTAATACCGAAGCTGCGGATTATAGCAATATACTGGTAGGGGAGCATTCCCTTCGCGGCGAAGGCGCACCGGCAAGGTGCGTTGGAGCGTAGGGAAAAGCAAATGTAGGCATAAGTAACGATAATGCGGGCGAGAAACCCGCACACCGAAAGACCAAGGTTTCCTGATCAACGCTAATCGGATCAGGGTTAGTCGGGTCCTAAGGGCGAGGCGAAAGCGCAGTTCGATGGACAGCTGGTTAATATTCCAGCACCGGCCCATCATAGCGATGCGGTGACGGAGAAGTGAAAGGACCGCGCACTGACGGAATAGTGCGTTTAAGGGCGTAGTTATTGTCCCAGTTGTTAAGTACGCTGGGGTAGATGAAACCTGAAAGTACTCCAACCCTTCGGGGGCGGAGATAGTGTCCCTAATCAGGCTCCCTAGAAAACCCGCTAAGCGTTTAAATGATGTGCCGCCCGTACCGCAAACCGACACAGGTGGTCGAGGAGAGAATCCTAAGGTGCTCGAGTGAATCACGGCCAAGGAACTCGGCAAAATGGCCCTGTAACTTCGGGAGAAGGGGCGCTTCCTCCAGCGATGGAGAAGCCGCAGTGAAAAGGCCCAGGCGACTGTTTAACAAAAACACATGGCTTTGCGAAATCGAGAGATGAAGTATAAGGCCTGACACCTGCCCGGTGCCGGAAGGTTAAGAGGGGATGTTAGCTGTGAGGCGAAGCATTGAATCGAAGCCCCGGTAAACGGCGGCCGTAACTATAACGGTCCTAAGGTAGCGAAATTCCTTGTCGGGTAAGTTCCGACCTGCACGAATGGTGTAACGATCTGGGCGCTGTCTCAGCCGTGAGCTCGGTGAAATTGTAGTCTCGGTGAAGATGCCGAGTACCCGCAACGGGACGGAAAGACCCCATGAACCTTTACTATAGCTTAGCATTGACGCTGGGTAACTCATGTGTAGGATAGGCCGGAGGCTAAGAAGCGGCGTCGCCAGGCGTCGTGGAGCCATCCTTGAAATACGGCCCTTGAGTTGCTTGGCGCCTAACCTTGTCAGACAGGGGACATTGCTTGGTGGG
>NZ_JAJJWI010000059.1 GCF_020907275.1 Pontibacter silvestris
CCGCGCTATCCGACGATTTCAGGACTAGACATAATTTTCCTGTGGTCTTGAATCCTTAAATAAGTTGGTCTTTTATTGCGATTTCTTTAATCAACATGTTTCTGTACAAGTACGCCGTAACGCTGGTTTCCTATACACGTATTTATTCCTTAGATAGGATATGTACATAAACAAACCCTGCATTCTGTAAATGTCCCCAAAAGTTAAGTTTATAAATACTCAGCAATCAGGCTTCTTCTCTACCGTCCGCAGCCGTGTAGATGCTTACTTAAAGGAAAAAGGCGTTTCTAAATATGCCAACCAGGCCATGTGGAGAAAGACGATTTTTTATTTGACTCTCTCCCTTGGCATTTACCTGTTAATTCTCTCCGGCCGGTTCGGGGTCTGGACCATGTTCGGCCTTTCCTTGCTATTGGGCATATGCTGTGCCCTTATAGGCTTCAATATCGGCCATGACGCCATTCACGGCTCCTTTTCGGCAAGCAGAAAGGTAAACAAAGCTTTAAGCTTCACCTTCAACCTGATCGGGGCCAGCCCATATGTGTGGAGCCTTACCCACAATATCGTGCACCATACCTACACAAATATTCCCGGACATGACGAGGACATTGAAGTAGCTCCTGGCCTGATTCGTCTGCACCCGGATGACAAACTCAACAAGGTACAGCGCTTTCAGCACCTGTATGCTTTTGGCCTTTACAGCCTGTCTTCTCTTTCCTGGGTGCTCCGCAAAGACTATGTGAAGTTCTTTCAGAAGAAAATCGGCCAGCACCCTACGCTAAACCACCCCAGGCGGGAGTATTTCAACCTTTTCTTCTACAAAGCCATTTATTATTTCCTGTTTATGGTCTTGCCCCTGCTCGTGCTGCAGATAACCTGGTGGCAGTTTGTGATTGGTTTTGTAGGCATGCATCTGGCGGAAGGTTTGGTGATGGGCCTGGTGTTTCAACTGGCACACGTGGTGGAAGGGACAGACTTCCCATTACCTAACGAAAAAGGGAACATGGAAGAGGCCTGGGCCGATCACCAGATGCGAACAACTGCCAATTTCGCCACAAGGAGCAGGCTGGCAGGCTTCCTGCTGGGCGGCCTGAACCAGCAGATTGAGCATCACCTGTTTCCTAAGGTTTGCCACATCCACTACCCGGCTATTTCAGGTATTGTCAGGCAAACGGCACAGGAGTTCGGCCTGCCTTATATCGAGAACCCTACCTTCTTCAAGGCACTGCAATCGCATTACCGGATGCTCAAAAAGTTCGGCCTGCATGCCTGCCAGCTGCAGCAGATACAGAGAAGACCAGAGGCTTACAAAGCAACCGCCGGCAAACAAAAAAGCCTTACATTTAAGTAAGGCTTCCTGTTGATGAGATGTATATGTTAAAACTAAGCGCGCTTCACGTTAACCGCGTTCAGTCCTTTTCTTCCTTCCTGCAGGTCAAAAGTCACCTCGTCGTTTTCCCTGATCTCGTCTACCAGCCCTGAAATGTGTACAAAGTGCTCCTGATCTGAATCTGTTTCTTTGATGAACCCGAACCCTTGCAGGTCATTAAAGAATTTTACTGTTCCGTTATTCATATTGTATTGTTAATTATACACCTACTACATATCTGGTGATAGATACGTTCATTATTTCTTCCTGTTCACCATAAATATTTTACAAGACTTTGACGCAGCAGCCATCAAAAAAAGGACGGACGCCCCTGCCTCCCCCCAAGGAGTCTGCGTAAGGAATGCTTGTCAGCACCTGGCACAGAACCTATTGGTTGGCCTGACCAGGAATGAGCTGAGGAAAGACTAGTGAAGCTTCCCCGGAGGCACTTACATTATCTTCTACGATATTATTGCCGCCAACCATATCGTGATGCGATGCGTTTTGGATCAGAGACGAGATGTGGGTAGTGTTTTGGGAGAATAGAGCATCTACAGCTTACGCTGCTGTTAGGCACCTTTTATGGGACAGCTGCATGTCGAGTTTTAGCACATAGGGGTAGCCCCGACTTAGCAACAGCTAATCTGGCCGTCACCTTCTCCCAGCATTTCTTCTTGCTGTTGGGATACTCCACTTGCCCCGCAGCAACTGCAGGCAGTTGCTGCGCCATTCTTTGTATCATGATTCCGGGCTTTTCCGGGACCGTCGGACAGGTGACCCGTCCTAAAAAACATTAACCAGCTGCCCTGGCCTGCCATAAGTTAACAGAAAAATTTTTAGAAAGTTATGACACCTTTGGCTATTTCCCAAGGGGTTCAGGGTGGCAGTGGCTATTGGAAAAGGGATTAATTGCTCTACTAGCATAGTCCAGGATTTCCCTCCTGTATTCCTACAGAACTGCACCGTGAGACGCCTGCCTCGGTGACGGAAAGTCCTTGCTCCCCCACTGTTCCTTTAAATTCGTCTCAATTGTCAGGCTAAGAGCTGTGAGCGGCACATCTTCTAACCTATTCTCGAAGGGGTCCTCAGCGCGCTCACCTACCAGGTCGAGGCAAAGGAATACGAAAGAAATGATAACAGAGACAGGTATAGTAGCCCAACCAAGCTCCTCTACAAAGGCAAAAGGAAGCAGAGAGGCATGTATGAAAACGAAAACACGGGAGAAAAAGCTGTACTGCCTGGGGAACGGCGTATTCTTGATCCGCTCGCTCATGCCTTGAATGTTATTAAACTCCACGAGCGTCTCCTCCAGCTTCACAAACCTGAAATCGGAGATCCAGCCTTTGTTGAAGGCCCTTCTTAAGTCTTCCCCCTGTAGCTCGAGCAGGTAGTTTGGAGGATTATTTTTATGGCAGAACACCTTGTACTCATTTGGCATAAGAAACGAAGCAGTATCCTTATATTCATTCGACTCCTCAAATATTTCTTTCTGGTTTGTTTGGTTGTAAGAGTGCTTTTTTCGAAGAAATACCCGGAGTGCATGAACAAAGGCAATGTGCCGGTACACCATGCGGCGCTGTAAGTTCTTTACCTCTGCGGCCTGTGTGGCATCGGGCAGTATAATCATGGTTATCACCTCTCGGGCCCAGGCACGGCTGTAATTTACTAGCAAACCCCATATTTTGCGGCCCTCCCACCACCTGTCATAGGCATTGTTGTTCTTAAATCCCAGAAAGATAGCCAGCGCTGTGCTCAAAGCAGAGATAGTACTGAAGGGCATATGCAGTTCTAGAACCTCGAAGTAGTCGTGCATCAGATAAACTGCCAAGGACAAGAGCAAGTAATAGAGCATACTCTTCCAGGTATAATGGAGAACGACATTCCATTTAAGGTTTCTGCTTGTTATCATGGTTAGGTATGGGTGCTGCTGTGTAATATTAAAGACCCAATCACGGTGTGAACTGGAAAATGTTGCATAAAATGGTTAGGAGGATGTGTTACATCCAATAATATGGAGTGGGTTGAATCGACTTGGCAAGCATAGAATAGATATAACCGTATTCGCTATTAGACCCGCTTTACCGGCACAGAGTTTTGCTGTTTTGGCCTCTAAAATTATCCCCGATGTAAAAGAGGCAGAGGATACGTATTTGTCGGCTCCCCAACTTTAGAAC
>NZ_JAJJWI010000006.1 GCF_020907275.1 Pontibacter silvestris
GAGAGACCGTGCTTTTTTTAAAAGCATAAAATATTCTAAAGCTTTTTTTATAGTGCTGTATTAAACTATTGTAATATCTTATCTTGAGACAAGGAAATCTTATTCCTGTTGGTTTATTTCCGTTATAAAATAGTTAGTTAGAGTTAATATCCCTTCACCTCTTGTATTAAACATAAGATAAGTTAGCTTAATACAAAGGCTAGGTCATATTAGCCTTAGTAACTATCTCATATTTCTAGTATTTTTAATCTTTTTATAAAGGTAAGAGTATATCACAGGCAATAGTAAACATTGCTTTTCTAGCTATTCCTCTATAACTTGTTGCTATGGCATTTCTATATCCTTCCTTCCTGTTTGCCTTGTCAGCTATATCTGTTCCGGTTATTTTACACCTGGTGCAACTTCGGCGTGCTAAACGAATAGAGTTTAGTAATGTTAGGTTTATTCAGGCATCGAAAGATCTTACTGCAAGCCAACGAACACTTAAAGAATGGTTGATTCTGCTTTGTAGGATATTTTTTATTATCTTTTTAGTACTCGCTTTTGCACAGCCGTTTTTACCGGCTGCTGAGTCTGTTGCTGCTGCTGATGCATCAGATGTAACTGTGGTAGTGGACAATTCTTATAGTATGCAGAACATGCAGGAAGGAGAGGATTTAGATTTATTAACAGCAGCTGTGGACAAAGCCCATAGTGTGTTAGATCTTTTCCCTGTCAGTACAGCCTTTTCCATTGTTTCAAGCAATAAGTCAAATTTAGGTTCGTCAGTACAGGCAGGTGAAGCCGGTTCGTTACTTGATAATTTAGCTTTTACGGCAAATACGACTGGCACTGTCGGAAGAAATAGTCGTAATGCTTCACATATATTTCTGATTTCTGATTTTCAGAAGAGCACTTACAACTCACGTCTGCTGTCTGAACTGGACTCAACATGTCAAATCCATATTCTGCCACTTAAAGGAGCTACAACTACGAATATTGCTATAGATTCAGCTTATCTGGAAGATGAGTTTATACGACCTGCATCTGATAATTTACTCCATGTAAGAATCTTTAATGCAGGTAATGAACCTGTAAAGGATGTTCCTGTTAAATTGTTTATTGACAATCAGCAAGTAGCTGCTTTAAGTATAGACATAGCTGCCAAACAGGCAGCAGAAGCAGTGCTTAGTTTTAGATTAAACGGAGGAAGTCTAAAAAAAGCTTATGTGCAGGTAGAGGATTTTCCGGTTGAGTTTGATAATGCCTACTATTTTACTTTAGCTCCTTCTGCTACCATAGAAATAGCGGAAATAACAGATAACGCTGTAAACTCGGTACAACGCCTGTATGGGAATGAATCATTCTTTAGGCTTAGCCAGTTTAATGCTGGTAATCTTGATTATGCACAGGTTAATGCATCCCAGCTTATTGTCTTAAATCAGGTAAGCAGCTTGTCTCCTGCTTTAGCAGCTTCAGTAGCAAATTATGTTAATTCCGGAGGTACTGTAGCCGTAATACCAGCTGCTAAAGGTGATGTTAATGGATATGAGTCCTTGTTTCAGAACCTGAGCGTGCCGGCTACTATGTCTGAAGCTTCAGCTGAAGCAACAAAAACAATGCTCAATGCACCTGATCCGGAAAATCCTTTTTTCAAGAGCATCTTTTCGGATTATGACCCTAAAATGGAAATGCCGGAAGCTGTTCGGAGCGTTATTTGGGCGAGAGCTTCAGAAGATGTTTTGAAATACAGAGGTGGAGCTCCTTTTTTATCGCGGTTTGATAGGGGCAAAGGGCATCTGTTTCTAATGGCAGCGCCGCTGGGAGATGATTTTAGCAGCTTGGCCAGCCATGCTTTATTTGTGCCTATCATGTACAAAATAGCTATTTCTAGTTATAAACAAGAGCAGCAACTATCTTATACGCTGGCAGAGGGTACCATTAGTTTGCCTGCCGGTGGTATCAACTCTACCCGTGAAGGCGTTTACAAACTACAGCACGATAGCCTGGCATTTATTCCGGAACAGCAAATACGGGGCAGGCGCTTATATTTTACTGTTCCTTCTGAAATGGGAGAGGCTGGATTTTATAATTTACAGCTTCAGGATTCTACTTATACCACACTTGCTTTTAATTATAGCCAGGAAGAGTCTTATCTGGAGCAATATTCTCCGGATGAATTACGCGGCCTGGCAGGTAAAAACCGAGAAAATATTCATGTCTATGATTACGGAGACGCATTTTCTGTAAAAGGTGAGTTCGAAAAACAATTTTTTGGCGTTAAGCTTTGGAAATATTGCCTAATATTGTGTCTGTTTTTCTTAATGGCCGAAATAGCACTTGTTAGACTCCTCTGATATGAAAGTACTCCTGCAAGCAGTTACCATTTATCACCCTGAATCTGAATTTCACCAGCAAAACCAAAACATTCTGATAGAAGATGGGGCTATAGTTTATATAGGACCCGATGTAAAAGAATCAGACCAGCTAATTAGCATAGACGGCCTGTGCGTATCAACAGGTTGGATAGATATGTTTGCTTATGTTGGTGAGCCTGGGCTGGAATACAAAGAAGACCTGGAAACACTGGCGGCGGCGGCAGCGGCCGGAGGATTTACAGAAGTACTTTGTTTACCTAATACAAACCCTGTCGTGCAGAGCAAAGGGGCTGTAACCTTTGTAAAGAATAAATCAGCACAGCTACCTGTTACATTACACCCCGCTGGCGCTGTAACTATAGATGCAGAAGGCAAAGACCTGACAGAAATGATAGATCTGCACCAAGCAGGTGCTATTGCCTTTACAGATGGACTTAGGGCAATACAAGGGGCTGACATGGTACTGAAGGCACTGCAGTATATGCAGATCTTTAACGGATTGCTCATGAACCATCCGGAGAATACGCGATTAATGGATCATGGGCAGATGCATGAAGGGCAGGCAAGTACAAGACTTGGTATGAAAGGCATGCCATCGCTGGCCGAAGAAGTGGCCGTGACCAGAGATATCCAGCTATTAGCGTATACAGGAGGTAAGCTTCACTTTTCATTACTCTCAAGTGCAGCGTCTATAGAGGCTGTTCGTAAAGCAAAGGCTGAGGGTTTACAGGTTACCTGCGATGTGGCTAGTTACCAGGCCTCCTTTACAGATGAAACGATCGCCTCTTTTGATACTAATTTTAAGGTAAATCCTCCTTTCAGATCAGTAACTGATGTAGAAGCCATAAAACGTGGGCTGGCAGATGGCACGATAGATGTGCTTGTTTCGGCGCATATTCCTCAGGATACGGAGGCAAAGAAGCTGGAGTTTGATCTGGCGGAGTTTGGTATCATTAACCTGGAAACGGCTTTTGCCGTTGCGAATTCTTCTTTAAGGGATACTTTATCCACAGAAGCATTGGTAGAGAAGTTTACCATGAATCCCCGCAGAATTTTAGGCTTGCCGATACCACAAATTGCCGTTGGCGAAACTGCTAATCTTACTCTTTTCCACCCTGACCAGGTATGGACTCCAGTCATTGGTGAATTCAAGTCAAAGTCAGATAACAGCCCATTTGTAGGGCAGGCGCTGAAAGGGAAAGTAGCAGGTATCATTCATAAAGGGCAGGTGGTGCTTAATCATTCTAGTAAATAAATTAAAATTATATAGTTCGAAACAGGCTATAAGTCTAAAGAACAAGAACAGGCATGTTTAATCAAGCAATAATTAGAGTAGGCGTACGCTATGGTGTGCTAAGCGGTATAGCCTGCTTTGTGGTGGTGTTGGTACTCTATTTTGTTGGCGTAAACCCTTTTGGAAATATGGGCAGAATAAGTTTTGTGCCTATACCAGTGTTTATACTTTTGGCAATCAAATATTATAAGAAGTACAACGATACCGAACTGGGCTTTTTAAGTGGTTTACGTGTTGGGCTTTCTACATCTTTTTATACCGCCTTAACTGCCTCTTTACTTGTTTTAGCATTAATTTACCTAGTAGGGCCTGAACTGCTGCAAAGGCATATAACAGAGATGCAGACATTGCTTACTGATACAAAGGAGGAACAAATAGCAGTTATTGGGCAGGAGAATTTTGATAAAGCTTATGAAGCGATGTCTTCACTTACTCCGGGCATGCTGGCTGCTGATGATTTTATCAGGCGGTTGTTGGCAGGAGCCGCTTTTGCCCTTGTTGGTGCCGTTTTTTTTCGGAAATAGTAGTACATGTAAAACTATAAAAAGATAAACCAATGATTGAAAAAGAGCCTTCTGTTTTCTCTGTTGCACTTAAATACGGTTTTGTAGGTGCCCTGATAGGGGTTGTTTACTCGCTTATCTTAATGGTGACCAACCTGAACACCAATCCCTGGCTTAGTACTTTAAGTTATGTTATCCTGATAGGTACTATTGTGGTAGCTATGCAGCAATATAAAAAGAGTAACTATGGCTATATGTCTTATGGACAGGGGCTGGGAATAGGCACGCTTGTATCAGCTATGTTTGGCGTGTTCGGTAGTGTCTTTACTTATATCTATACTACTTTTGTTGATCCTAATTTTATGGATAACATGATGGAACAACAGCGTATTGAATTAGAAAACAGAGGTATGAGTGATGAGCAGATTGATCAGGCTATTGCGATGAGCCAGCAGTTTGCCAGTCCGGCACTTTTAGTAGTATGGGGCATCCTTCTTTATATAATAGTGGGTTTTATTCTGTCGCTCATAGTTTCTGCGATCATGAAAAATTCGCGTCCGGAGTTTGAATAAAAGATGCAATACCCTTACGATATTTCGGTAGTAGTTCCGCTTTTTAACGAAGAAGAGTCCCTGCCTGAACTGGTGCGCTGGATTAAAAGAGTGATGCATGCGCATGAGTTTTCTTATGAAATTATACTGGTGGATGATGGAAGCACAGATCGGTCGTGGGACGTTATTCATGATTTAGGGGCTGAAGACAATACGGTGAAAGGTATCAGCTTTAACCGGAACTATGGTAAGTCTGCTGCCTTAAACGAGGGCTTTAAACGCTGTTCAGGGGAGGTCGTGATTACTATGGATGCCGACCTGCAGGATAGCCCGGAAGAGATACCGGCTTTGTATGATATGATTAAGCACCAAAAGTTTGATATGGTGTCTGGTTGGAAAAAGAAGCGTTATGACCCGCCTAGTAAAACTGTTCCTACGAAGCTCTTTAACGCTGCCACCCGTAAGCTTTCAGGTATTCAGCTGCACGACTTTAACTGTGGTTTAAAAGCTTACCGGCAGTTACTGGTGAAAAGCATTGAAGTGCATGGCGAAATGCACCGCTATATACCTGTAATTGCCAAGTGGAATGGCTTTACAAAGATAGGAGAGAAGGTAGTACAGCACCAGGAGCGGAGATATGGCACCACCAAGTTCGGACTGGAACGCTTTGTGTATGGCTTCCTTGATTTACTTTCTATTACCTTTGTGAGCCGCTTTAAGAAGCGCCCGATGCACTTTTTTGGTACCTTAGGCACTTTGTCTTTTGTAGTGGGATTAGGCATTACTTTTTGGCTTATTGTGCAGAAGGTATTCCAGTTGTATGGCGATGGGCGTGTGCGTGATGTAGTAGATCAGCCTTTATTCTTTTTGGCACTGGTAGCTGTGATAGTTGGGGTACAACTGTTTTTAGCTGGCTTTTTAGCGGAGATGGTTTCCATGGCTTCATCCCGAAGAAATGAGTACTTAATTCGGGACCGTGTCGGTATGATAAAGAAATAATGGCAAGACGTATTGTAATTGTCGGGCCAGCATATCCATTGCGAGGTGGTGGTATGGCCACTTTTAACGAACGACTGGCCTTTGCTTTTCAGGAGGCAGGCGATGAGGTGGATATTGTAACCTTTAGCCTGCAGTACCCTTCTTTTTTGTTTCCGGGCAAAAGCCAGTATTCCGAAGAAGCGGCCCCTAAAGGATTACGTATAAAGGTGCTTATCAACTCAGTTAACCCTATCAGTTGGGTGCGTACAGGAAATTACATTAGAAATTTAAAGCCTGACATTGTTATTTTCCGGTACTGGCTACCTTTTATGGGACCAGCTTTAGGTACTATCGCCCGTATTATCCGGAGAAATAAGCACAGCCGCTTACTAGCTATTACAGATAATGTAGTGCCGCATGAAAAGCGACCCGGAGATGTATCTTTTACAAAATACTTTCTTCGTGCCTGCCATGGCTTCCTGACTATGTCGCGTGCTGTGCAGCAGGACCTGCAACGCTTTGAGCCTACGAAACCAAACCTGTACCTGGCGCATCCGCTTTACGATAATTTTGGTGCAACTGAAACCAAGGAAGAAGCCTGTGCTGCATTAGACCTGACCCCAGCCTCTAAATATGTTCTTTTCTTTGGCTTTATTCGAGCTTATAAAGGACTAGACCTCTTATTGAAGGCTTTTGCAGACCCAAGGTTGAAGCAGAACCCAAACATGAAGCTGATTATAGCCGGAGAGTTTTATGAAGATGCTGCGCCTTATAAGAAGCTAATAGACGAACATAAGCTACAGGAACAACTGGTGCTGCGAACTGATTTTATACCAAATGCGGAAGTGCGCCATTATTTCTGTGCTGCTGATCTGGTGGTGCAGCCGTACAAACATGCCACCCAAAGTGGCGTAACACAGGTTGCATATCATTTTGATAAACCGATGGTGGTTACCAATGTTGGCGGCCTTGCTGAACTGATACCCGCTGGGGAAGTGGGTTATGTAGTAGCACCAGAACCTGATGCTATTGCCAATGCCATCTCTGAGTTTTATGCGTCTGATAAAGCCTCTTTCTTTGCCCAAAACATTAAGCATCATAAAAAGCAGTTTAGCTGGAATAACTTTGTTAAAGGCGTGTATGCCTTAGCAGCCGAAGTATGAATTTAGGGTTTTACTGATCTTAACGTTGTTAAAAATCGCAGAGGCTGAATTAAAGTGCATGTTCCTATCGGCCATTGAATAAAGCAGGCGACCATTTGCAGATGCCATCTGAAAGTACGCGAGGTTTGTTACCTGCATTGTCAATGGCAACTATGCTGGCTGGGGCTTGCTTTATTCTGTTGTTAGGGCTCGTTTATTAATATCATTTTCCACACTCCATTACTTGCTCCTAGATTGGCTGACCTCTTGAGACTAGATATTTAGTATTACCAGTCTCACAATTCGGAACTTGCTTTTCTGTCTTTATTTATTTGAGAACGAATTCTAGCTATCATAGCTACTGCAGTAATTATGATAATGATTTTGCCATTGTTCTCTTGGAATAAGAAAACACTTCCGATAACCCATAAACAGATAGAAATCAAACCCATAACCTTGGTCTTTTTCGGGATTTTATCCATGACAGCGACTTTTTAGGTATAACATACTTTTTTGATGCTACTAACGTTTACTGCACATATAACGTAATGGGCTAAAATGCGCTTTAGTGCATTTTAGGTGTGGTTGTGTGCAGTAAATTTTAGTTCATTAGAATGTAGTAAAAAAAGCCACCAAAAGCATTAGTGATATTGTGAGCAATGATACAAGGTACTATAGAGTCTGTTTTTGCCCTAAGCCACGCTAATGCTATTGCAGCAGTGGAAGTATAAGTAAAAACTAAAAAAGCCTCAACTCCCGATGTTTGAAGAATATGCAAGATGCCAAAAGGCAAGGCTTGTAAAACCATTAATATCCAAACCCCTTTACTTGAGAGATTATGCTGTTTTGCATAATAAAGTAAGAAACCGAAAACCAATCCTCTTAAACCAAGCTCTTCGCCTAATCCAGGCATTGTAGCTTCATAAATGTAATATTCAACGCTTTCAAGTTCGGCTGGCGCATCTCCAATCGTTTTCGCAATTACAGAAAAAGTAATTATGAATAATGCTGTGAGTACAGATATCAAGAGCCATTGGTTATGTTTCGGTATCGATAAACCCAGTAATTCTTTAGGTCTTTTGAAAAAGCTCGCAAAGATTAAAACAATCAGAATACTTGCTATTTGCTGCCCCCAACCCATTTGAAGCTTCAGTCCTAAAGCTTTTTGAATAATTGACCCTGCTACAACTGAAGAAAAGTAAACTATGAAGGAAATTATTGCCCAAAGTATTGGCCTTTTTCTTAGTATGGTTAAAGCCTTTACGCCTTGCCAACTTTTATACATGCTTTTATTTTATGTTTGTTTTGTACACAACTTGAGTATAAACGAAATAAACTACTTTTATACTGCCAAATATAACAAATAACAGTAATCGAACTAATGAACAAATTAAAGTTTGGATGGATGCTTGTGTCCGTTTATAGAGAAAGGTGTGAACAAGAACAAAAGCAAGAAAGCCCCTTGCAGGAATACCTACAAGGGGCTTTCTTTTAATTAAAGTCTTCTTTACACCAAATCAACACCAGTATAGTTGTAAGGTGTTATTTTCTTTAATTCGGCTTTTATGTCGTCACTAACTTCTAGTGAATCTATAAAGCTGCTGATAGCTTGCTCCGTAATCTTTTCGTTTTTGCGTGTAAGGGCTTTAAGCGCTTCGTAAGGTTGTGGGTAACTTTCCCGGCGAAGCACTGTCTGTATGCCTTCTGCCACTACAGCCCAGTT
Source organism: Pontibacter silvestris (assembly GCF_020907275.1). Classification (GTDB taxonomy): domain Bacteria; phylum Bacteroidota; class Bacteroidia; order Cytophagales; family Hymenobacteraceae; genus Pontibacter; species Pontibacter silvestris. The sequence continues at coordinate 8,549 of NZ_JAJJWI010000006.1, forward strand.
TTCTTCCAAATGATGCTGCAGTGCCGCCTGGTTCAGTTCCAGCTTACCAATACCTTTCTCCAGAGATTTTAACGCAATCAATATATGTGACAAAGGCACACCGACATTACGAAGTACCGTGGAGTCAGTCAGGTCGCGTTGCAGGCGGGAGATTGGCAATTTTGCAGATAAGTGCTCCAGCACAGCGTTGGCTATCCCTAAGTTACCTTCGGCATTTTCGAAGTCTATTGGGTTTACCTTATGTGGCATGGCAGAAGAACCTACCTCTCCAGCTTTAATTTTCTGTTTAAAGTAGCCCATCGATACATATTGCCAGGCATCACGGGAGAAGTCTATCAATATAGTGTTGAGGCGCTTTAAACCATCGAAGTAAGCAGCCAGGTTATCGTAATGTTCGATCTGTGTCGTGTATTGGCTACGCTTCAAGCCCAATACTTGCTGCACAAAATTATTCCCGAAGTCTGGCCAGTTAGTATCTGGGTAAGCTACATGGTGCGCATTAAAATTACCGGTAGCACCACCAAACTTAGCAGAAAAAGGCACCTGGCGCACTTGTGAAAGTTGGGCTTCCAGACGTTCTGCAAAAACCATTATCTCTTTGCCTAATCGGGTAGGAGAGGCGGGTTGCCCGTGTGTGTGGGCCAGCATCGGTATTGCTTTCCAGTCCTGTGCCAGAGTTACCAGTTTCTGGTGCAGGCTTTGGTAAGCAGGTGCCAATATGGCTCTATCTGCATCACGTAACGAAAGCGGAATAGCCGTATTATTTACGTCCTGTGAGGTAAGGCCAAAGTGTATAAACTCTTTGTGCTGGCTAAGGCTAAGTGTATCAAACTTAGCCTTGATGAAATACTCTACAGCCTTTACATCATGGTTGGTAACTTTCTCTGTCTCTTTTATAGCCTGGGCATCAGCCTCAGAAAAGTTTTCGTAAATGGCCCGTAACTCAGGAAACTGACTTTGCTGTACCTCTTTCAACTGCGGGAGAGGCAGTTCGCACAGGGCGATAAAGTACTCTATTTCCACCAGTACACGATAGCGGATCAGGCCGAATTCAGAAAAATAGCCAGCTAATTCAGAAGTGTGGCGGCGATAGCGTCCATCAACCGGCGATATGGCAGTAAGCGTTGTAAGGTTCATTTTTAAAAAGAGGTTCTTTGTTCAAATATACACAGTATTGGTTAATGATAAAGACAGAAAGGCGAATTATGCATAGTTCTTATCCCGAACGCAAAAGACAAGAGATATCCAAAGAACACATTGCCTTTATAAGAAGCTAAATGTAAGGCGTTGGAATTATGATGGTTAAGTAGTTGTTAAACTTTTTATTGCTTCATGTTTGGCACTATGATTGTAAGTCTGGAGTAAGCTACGTGTGGCAATTGTACCTAATCAGACCGCCAAGCGTATGAGAGGGGGATATAACATGAACTATACGTTATTACGTAAAGGTGTTACGTTTTAAAATATAATATAAGTCATACCCTTTTTACTGAATCTTATTAGTTAATTCGCACCTGAATATTTTGGACAATCGTTTGAAAAAGAAAATTGCTATTTGGGCTGGCATTTTGCTAGCCTTCATTATGATACTGGTAATCCTGCTGTTTGTATTTAGAAGCAGAGTATTGCAGTACACCATTGGGCGTGTTATCACTAAAGTTGAAAACAAATATCCTGTTGACTTTAATATTGGTAATGCGGAATTTGCAAGTTGGAACACGGTTGTACTCAGCAACATTTCTTTGACGCCACATAACCAAGCCACTCTGTTTACGACCGATAGTGTAAATGCTACTGTAAGTGTCAGTTCCATTTTTAGAGGCCGGGTTGTTTTCAGACGCCTGGAGGTAGCCAACGGCTATCTAACAGCTGTAAAAAATGGCGATCGGAACAATTTCAGCTTTCTCTTTAAAAAAGATGATAACGCACCAGTTGATACGACAGAAGCAAAAGGCAGGAATTACGGTGCGTTGCTGAACCGTGTTATTGAAACTGCTTTCGACAATGTGCCTGACCAGGTATACTTCAAAAATCTGAATGCCTCTTATGTCTCCACCAACCGTACCATAGACGTTAAAATGCCATACTTTACTATGGACGATGGCAAAATAGATGCGAGAATGTCTGTTAAAGTTGATTCGTTGGAGAATAACATGCACGTGCAAGGAGCTATTGATCCGGGGGATTATGTGATATCTGTAGACCTTTTTGCTTTTGATGACCGTGGCATTACTCTGCCTTATGTGAAAGAGAAACTTGCTGGTAAGGTAGCTTTTGATACACTGCACTTAAGCCTAACAAATAAAACTTTCCGTCGTGACATGTTAACAGTAAGGGGATCTGCTATGGTGAACGACCTGATCGTAAACCACGAAAAGCTTGCTGATGAGGACATACACGTGAAAGAAGGTGCTGTAGACTATGTGGTTACGCTGGGGCCAAACCTTTACGTAATCGATAGCCTGACGGAAGTGCGCGTAAATAAAGCAAAAGCAAATATTTATGCTGCCTATAATAATGCGACTTCAAAAATAATAGACCTGAAAGTTAAGACAGAAGAGGTACCTGCCAACAATTTCTTTGAATCTTTGCCATCCGGCTTATTTGAGAACCTGGAGGGCATAAGAGCGCAAGGTAAGCTGAAATATAAAATGAGCTTTCATTTAAATATGGATAGCGTAAACCAGGTCAGGTTTAATTCTGACCTGGATGCCTCTGATGACTTTAAAATTGTACAATACGGCAATACGAACCTGAAAAAGATAAATGGCTCCTTTGTGCATACGGTGTATGAGTACGGGAAACCTGTGCGTACCTTTACAGTAGGCCCCTCTAACCCCTTCTTTAGCCCTATCAGTGAAATTTCTCCTTACCTGCGCAATGCTATTCTTACAGCCGAAGATGCCTATTTTTATCAGCACAATGGCTTTCATGAAGAAGCTTTCAGGCAGGCGATTGCCAAAAACCTGAAGGAGGGAGAATTTGCCAGGGGAGGTAGTACCATCTCGATGCAGTTAGTTAAGAACGTATTTCTTACGCGCCAGAAAACGGTTACCCGTAAAGTGGAAGAGGCTATTATTGTATGGATGATAGAGAATCTGGACCTGGTGTCGAAGAACCGGATGTTTGAAGTGTATCTGAACATTATAGAGTGGGGGCCTGATGTGTATGGTGCCAAAGATGCCTCCAGGTTTTACTTTGGCAAGCAACCGTCGGAGCTTAATCTGGCTGAGGCAATTTTCCTGACAAGTATTATTCCGAGCCCGAAAAGGTTCAGGTCGTCATTTGACAGTTATGGTAATCTACGCCCTTACAAAAGTGGGTATTATAGGCTGATAGGGGGCAATATGTTGCGTCGTGGATTAATTTCAAGAGAAGTGTATGATAGCTTATCCCCTAATGTGCAACTGTATGGCCGTGCCAGAGATTTAATTGTAACAGCACAGGATACCTCTGTGGTGGAAGAAATGGATACTACGCAATTTGAACTGAACACCATAGATTTACTGGATTTTTAAGCTATAAATTAAGAAAAGCAACGGCTCCGCAGTATACTTGCGGAGCGTTGCTTTTTAGCTATAGCAGCCTTTGCCAAAAGTTTGATCCTAACCCTGCATCATAAATGAAGAATGAACTACAAGAACAGGAAGTAAGAAAAGCTGTAGGACTTGTTCCGCGTATTGGCGCGCTGGCAGCCCGGGCAAGTTTAGATTGGTTTCTGCTGGCATTGATAGGTATGATAGGGCTGGCTTACCTGTGGCCGAGCATAGGTATTGACAGAGCGCCTTTATCGTTAGGCGATATTGCCAACTATGGCTTATCGCTTATTTTTTTCTTTTACGGATTGCGTCTAAGCCCCGAAAAACTGCGCGTTGGCTTGAGTAGCTGGAAATTACATACAGTAGTTCAATTAAGCACTTTTGTCCTTTTTCCATTGCTTGTGCTGCCGCTTCATGCTTATTTTAAGGGTAGCAGTGCCGAGATGCTGTGGTTAGGCGCTTTTTATGTGGCAGCCTTACCGTCTACAGTTTCGTCATCTGTGGTAATGGTGTCTATAGCAGGAGGAAACATACCTGCTGCTATTTTTAATGCAAGTGTTTCCAGTATATTAGGCATTTTTATAACTCCGTTGTGGATGGGGCTGTTCCTGACAGCAAGTGTGGAAGAGTTTAATATCTGGCAGGTATTAGGTAAACTGATACTGCAGGTGCTTTTACCTGTCGTGCTGGGAATACTGCTTAACAGCCGTTGGGGAGACTTTGCTGAGCAAAATCGTAAACGGCTACGCTACTTTGACCAGAGCATCATTCTCATTATTGTCTATACCTCTTTCTGTGAGTCTTTTGCGCGTGATATGTTCAGCAGCTACAGTTGGGTTGATTTAACACTTTTAGGCGCATGCATGGTTGGTCTGTTCTTCTTAATGTACAGCCTTATAACATTAATCAGTCGCCTGATGGGGTTTAACCGGGAGGATAAGAAAACCGCTGTGTTCTGTGGCTCAAAGAAGTCTCTGGTGCATGGTACTGTTATGTCTAAAGTCTTGTTTCCTGATGCCAATATTGTCGGTATCATCTTACTGCCTATAATGGTGTACCATGCTTTGCAGCTTTTGGCAGCCAGTATGATAGCCCAGTCAATGGCCCGTAAAGCGGGTGTTGAGGTAAAAGGGGAGTAGGCCCAGTGCTTAGTTGATTAAGGATTGGCTTTATAATCAGAATAAAAAAGCGCATAAAAGGAAACAGGAGCAAGAAGGGTCGGTAATTCCAATTCTTCTTGCTCCTGTTTTGCTTATCAAAGCATTTCTTCTTCAGAAAAGGGATTAAAGTACTTGTATCTTTCTGTTATTACTAAGCAGACTGCTTCAGGGCTACGTTATTTTGCTGTAGTTTAACCTCTTCCGCTTTTAGCAGGCGAGCATCTAATATAAACGGGCCAAACGGGAGTAGAGATGCAATTACACCAGCCGCCGCTTTACTAATTGACCAGCGAAGTGCTAAAGTTGCCTGTAGCAATGCTACAATGTATAGGATAAAGAGTATACCGTGTGCCCAACCCATATACTTTACTACTTCTGGCATGCCTGCCATATACTTTAGGGGCATGCCTATACCAAGAAGAAGGAGATAAGAAATACCTTCATAAATGCCAACGATGCGCAAACGACTGATGGGAGTCCTCATGTAAATCTAAGTTGAATGATTAATACTGCTAAGTAACAACCTAATGAACAAAACTGTGCCTTTTTATAAAAACATTTTCCAGGTTTTTGATCCTTGTACAGCTCCCTCACAATTTTTAAGCTAAAAAGGTGCAGATAAATGGATCATCTGCACCTTTTAACTTTATATAAAAGTGAGCATATCTTATTCTTCTACTTTCTGCATAGACGGAGCCGAACTCATTACTTCATTCTGAATGCCCATAGAATGCTGGTGTATAGCATCGAAGATTGCCTTTACAAAACCTTCATCAAGACCAGTTTCAATAGCAACCTTTAACCTGTTCTCTACCACTTGGTTCCAGCGGCCAGCCTGGTAAATATCCAGGGCGTTAGCACGTTTGTACTCACCAATTCGTTTGGAAACATCAGAACGAAGAAACAGAATATTGATTAGCTCATTGTCAAGTTTATCAATCAGGCTGCGCAGATCCTGTAGCTGCTCTGGGTTTGCCTCATGCACTGAATCCAGGTCCAGAACCGTAAGGAGCTTATTTAAGTTTTCTGGTGTAACCTGTTGTGAGGCATCACTTAACGCAACATCAGGGTTAATGTGGGTCTCTATCATCAGACCATCTGTACCTAAATGGAGTGCCTGCTGGCAAACAGTTTGTAATAAATCTCTGCGGCCGGCAATGTGGCTTGGGTCGCACAATAAAGGTACACCCGGTGCAAGGCTGCGGATTTGCTGAATGGTTTCCCATTTAGGGTGGTTACGGTAAGGTTTATTGTTCGGAGTAGAGAATCCCCTATGTATCAAAGCCAAATCAGTTATACCTGCCTGATTTAAACGCTCTAAGGCCCCTAACCACAGTTGCAGGTCAGGGTTTACAGGGTTCTTCACCATTACTGGTATGTCAACTCCTTTCAGAGCGTCTGCAATTTCCTGTACAGAGAATGGGTTTACAGTAGTGCGGGCACCAACCCAAAGAATATCAACACCATATTTTAACGCTTCTTCCACATGGCTTGTGTTTGCTACCTCAACGGCAGTTTGCAAGCCTGTTTCCTGCTTCACAGTTTTAAGCCATTCCAACGCAGCTGTTCCATAACCTTCGAACATGCCTGGGCGCGTACGTGGTTTCCAAACCCCGGCTCTGAATATACTTACTCTTGGGTCTTTTTTCAGTTCGCGAGCTGTCTGTAGCATTTGTTCTTCACTTTCAGCGCTACAGGGGCCTGCAATAACAGTTGGGAGTGGGCCTCCGTTTAGAATTTTTGTTTTTGCGACTAATTTTAGGTTAGAGTTATTTGAGCTCATGGCTTACTGTATTTAAGGTGTGTTGTTTTATTCTTTTTATTGATTCTTCTATCTGAGGCACAGATACACAAAGCGATACTCTTAAAAAGCGTTCCCCCTGGGTACCAAAAACTTTTCCTGGAGTTAAAAAAACGCCTGCTTCGTAAAGCAGTTCATCCAAGTAAACTTCTACATCAGAAACATGCTCTGGTACTTTAGCCCATACAAACATGCCAACGCTGTCTTTCTGGTAGTTGCACTCTAAAATATCCAGTAGCTTGTGCACCAGTTGCCTCCGCTTCGCATATTCCTGGTTGCGCTGCTGGTGCCATTCGTCCGGGTTATGTAGTGCCTCAATAGCGGCATGCTGTAAAGCCTGGAACATGCCAGAGTCTATGTTGCTTTTCACGGCAAGTACAGTACTGATGTAATCCTGACGGCCTAATAACATGCCTACCCGCCAGCCAGCCATGTTATGCGACTTACTAAGAGAGTTTAACTCCAGGCAGCAATCCATCGCATCAGGAACAGTGAGTAGGCTTCGTGGAGCCGCTGTTGGCAGTACGAGGCTGTAAGGATTATCATTTATTAACAGGAACTTGTATTTACGGGCTAGTTTTGAAAGTTGCTCTAAAGCCTCCTTCGTAGCTTGTACGCCTGTTGGCATGTGTGGGTAGTTTATCCACATCAGCTTTACTCCCTGGCTTGCCAGATCTTCTAACTGCTCCATATCTGGTAACCAGTTGTTTTCTTCGCTAAGGGTGTAGTAAACTGGCTCAGCACCTGCAAGGCGTGCAGTGGTGGCATAGGCAGGATAACCAGGATTAGGTACCAATACTTTATCACCAGGATTAAGAAAAGCCATAGAGATATGAAAAATACCTTCTTTAGAACCCATTAATGGAAGTACTTCTGTGTCCGGGTTAAGATTTACATGAAAAGTGGAGGTATACCAATCGGCTATAGCTTGCCGGAGCGCTGGTAATGAACGATATGGCTGATAGCCATGTCCTGCGTTTTGTGCTGCAGACGATGTCATCGCATCAATCGTAGCAGGCGAAGGAGGCATATCCGGGCTTCCTATTCCGAGGTTGATAACATTTTTGCCTTTAGCGTTCAGAGCACTTACTTCTGCCAGCTTTTTAGCGAAGTAATACTCCTGCACATGGCTCAGTCGCTCGGCTTTAGGTATAATCATGACTGTTTAGTTAAGGTTAAGGCTGTTGATAGTGGCTGCCATGCTTGCTTGTTGCTCTAACTGAACCGGATTCAGAGCTGTTTGATACAGGCCAAGTAACTTCAGGTCCAGCACCAGAGGGCGAAGCTCGTTTACAGCTACCTGTAGCTTATGTGTGTCGGCACTCTCTATGTCTATCGCTACATTTTGATTCGTATTGCCAGGGAGCGCCGGAATTGACTGTATCTGCGAAACATGTAACTGATGTGTATGTAAACTGTTTACTACAGCACCTAAAGCATTCCCTAGCATGGGTAACTGTAGTATAAGGGAGGCCTTATCGGGTGCGTTGTTAATTTTTTGCTTAGGCTCTTTTGAAAGCACCAGGAAACGTGTATAGTTATCCTTTCGATCTGCTATGTTTTCCTGCAGAATATCCATTCTGTAGAGTAGTGCAGCCTGCTTACTGGCAATGGCGGCTGCTCCTGTCTGGTTTCCCTCTCTTATAACACGTACGCTTTCTGCAGTGTCGCTCGCCTCCTTGGGCAGTATGTGGTTATGCTTCTTTAAAAAGTCGCCGCACTGCAATAAGGCAACCGGATGAGAGGAAACAGTTTCAATTTCATGTAGCTGCTGGCCTGGAAGTGCTATCAGGTTTTGGTCTATTGCCAGCCAGATCTCCCCAATAATGCTGAAGTCGTGCTGCTGCAATAAGTTATAGTTGGTAAGTATACTTCCAGCCAGCGCGTTTTCTATGGCCATTACGGCAAAATCGGCGGTACCTTGTTGCAGGGTGTCGCACAGTTGCGCGAAAGAAGTACATGGCAGTATCTCTACCTCGTCTTGTGCAAAGTACTGACGGGCTGCCGTGTCGTGGAAAGAAGCAGGTCCTCCCTGAATCGCAATTTTAAGTTCTTTTGCCATTTTAGCCATATAAAACAAAAAGCCCCGCTTTGGGCGGGGCTTCTAAGGTTAAGCTTTATGTTTTTACAACGCAATAGCCGTTCCTTTGGAGCCCCTGTGGGTACCAAAAAAGTAAAAGCTAAAGTAAAATGCGTTGCGTGAAATCATGTCGTTCTTATTATGATGTTCTAAACTTAGTAATTGATAATTTTACTACCAAATAAAAAGTGCTCTTTTTTTACAGATATCTCCTAACTGCCTGTTTTGCCACATTTAATTGTTGTAACACGATCCATCAATTAATCAGATAATTACTAACGATAGTAATGAGAAATAGTTAGTTTACCTTGAATGCATACGTGTACTGAGAGGTGTGAAGAGGCCGCAGTAGATTTAAAATTTAAAGAAGGGAGGTGGCGGTATGTTTTCAAAAATGGGCTTCTTAATATAACAATTAGCTATACTAAAATGCCTGTCTGATAATAGAACCAACCGGGCATTTTAGTGCAGCTTAATTTCAAGCCTTATAAAGGTAGGTTTGCGCATAGTGTTTCCTTACTTCCTGAAAAACAGTCTGCACGAACTCTTTGTCTATGCCAGCGTCGCTTGCTTGTGAAAGCAAGCCTTCCAGAACCTGATCCCACTGAACAATTTGTGGCGCATCTCCAACATTTGCTTTCTTTAGCTTGCCTATTTTCGAAGACATTTTAGAACGTCGGGCTAATAAATCCAGCAACTCGTCATCCAAGTGCTCGATCTCTTTACGCAACTCTTCCAACTGTACTCTTTTTCGGGTGCCATCAGCATCAATGCCATCAATATTTAGTACTTGCAATAATATTCCGAGTTCCTGCGGCATTAACTGGTGCTGAGGGTCGCTTAGTGCCTTCGCCGGGTTATAGTGGGCTTCTATCATTAAGCCATCATATCCTAAATCTACAGCACGCTGGCTAACCGGGCGCAGTAAACTACGCTTACCGGCAATATGGCTAGGGTCACAAAACATAGGCACATCGGGCAGCATATCTTTCAGTTCTATTGCCTGGTCCCACTTAGGGTGGTTACGGTAAGGGGCATTGTCCAGTGTAGAGAAACCTCTGTGTATGGCACCCAAGTCACGGATGCCACTGTGGTAAAACCGCTCAATGGCTCCAGCCCAAAGTGGCAGGTCCAGGTGAACAGGGTTCTTAACCAACACAGGCACATCAACTCCTCGTAGTGAGTCAGCTATTTCCTGTACCAGAAAAGCATTAACAGTCGTGTGAGCTCCAATCATTAACACATCCACACCATGCTTTAGAGCTTCGGCTACATGACTCGCATTGGCCACTTCGCATGTCGTGAGCAGGCCTGTTTCCTGCTTCACGGTTTTAAGCCACTCTAAACCAATGGTACCTACCCCCTGAAAACTACCCAGGCGTGTGCGGGGCTTCCAGATACCGGCCCTGAAAATGGATACACCCTGTAGCTTCTTAAGACCAAAGGCAGTTTTTAACATCTGCTCTTCACTTTCAGCACTACATGGGCCTGCTATCACTACAGGATATTTAGTAGTTTTAGCAAGCACGCTTTTGCGGTGACCCGGCTTCATGTTAGGTGTGTTTGCATTCATGATTTCTAGGAGTTACTCATTGTTTTATACGGTTAAAAGTAAAAAAGCCCCGCTTGTGGCGGGGCTTTCCAGGTGTTATCTTTTCATTATTTTATCAAATGCCAAGCATAACCCTATAGCGGCCCCGCAGGTGCGCAAATAGATTTGAGATTAAATGCCTGTGTATTGACGAATAACATGGTGTTCTTCTTATTAAGATGTGTAAATATAGTAAAACCTTTTTCTTGATACTAATTACAGCAACATAATTTTATATTTTTTTATAATAAGCATTAAAATGTTGTGAAAATGAGGTTGCAAAGGTTGTATTGTTGAATAGTTGCTATTTGTTGCTACTTCTTTAGATAAGATCAGAGGGTGGCGGAGGTAAATCGTTCTCTTTCTTTGGAAAGAGGAGGGAAACAATAACAGATAGCGCGAGAATAGACCCAACCACGATAAGGGCATAATGCATATCAATATGATAGATGTCGCTCAGTAAGAGCTTGGCACCGATAAACATCAGGATAAGCGAAAGGCCATAGTGCAGGTAATGGAAAAGCTGCATAATACCTGCCAGGGCAAAATATAATGCTCTGAGCCCCAGTAAGGCAAACACATTGGAAGTATACACTATAAAAGGATCTTTGGAAATAGCCAGTATAGCAGGAATGGAGTCTGCGGCAAACACCACGTCAGTACTTTCCACCATCAGTAACACCAGGAAGAGAGGTGTTGCAAACAGTTTTCCATTCTCTTTGATAAAGAATTTACCGTCGGCATTTGACCGGCTAATACGCAGGTGCTTGCTGGCCCAGTTTACCAGAGGGTTGTTGCCTGGGTCTACGTCCTCATCAGAAGTAAAAGCCATTTTTATACCTGTGTATACTAAAAAGGCTCCTAATATGTAAATGATAAAGTGGAATTTAGCAATCAGGGTAACTCCTACTAATATAAACAGTGCACGTAACACCAGCGCCCCTATCACGCCCCAGAACAGGATATTATGCTGAAACTTGAGTGGTACCTTAAAGTAGTTGAAGATAAGGATAAAAACAAAGAGGTTATCTACGCTCAAAGACTTCTCTATGAGATAGGCCGTAAGAAATTCTACTGCAGGCTGCTGGCCTCGCCAATAGTAAATAACAACATTGAACAGGAGAGAGAGCACAATCCAGAATAAACTGGTCAGGAGTGCTTCCTTTATTTTTACCTCATGCTCCTTACGATGAAAAACGAATAAATCGAGCCCCAGCAGCAACAGCACAAAGCCATTAAATATTATCCAGAAGATGATATCATTCATAAAAAACCAGCTTAAAATGCTGAATAAAGTGGAATGTAAAGTTATAGCGAAAGTGTGACAGATGTACTAGCGCTAACTGTAATTAATTAGTGCTTTACTGGAAAGCTGGTACAGCAAGGACTAAAACTAATACAGCAGGCAGTTTAATAGCGATCAAAATGACGAAAGAAGCTGCTGATCTTCATTTGAAGCACGCCAAAGACAGCTTCCTTAAAAATACTGGAAGACATTTTGGATTGTCCTCTTGTTCGGTCTGTGAAAATAATGGGTACTTCTTTAATCTTAAAGCCGTATTTATAGGTCAGAAACTTCATCTCAATCTGGAAGGCATAGCCTACAAAACGGATATTATTTAACTGGATAGTCTCTAACACCCTGCGACGATAACATTTGAAGCCAGCTGTTGTGTCTGCTATAGGCATATCGGTTATCATCTGCACGTATAAACTGGCAAACCACGACATAAGTACACGACTCATAGGCCAGTTTACCACGTTTACCCCTTGCACATAACGGCTACCAATGGCCAAGTCATAACCATCAACAGCACAGGCGTCATACAATCGGATAAGGTCATCAGGGTTGTGAGAAAAGTCACAGTCCATTTCAAAGATGTACTCGTAGCCATTACGCAGGGCGTACTTAAAACCGTGAATATAAGCAGTTCCCAAGCCTAGTTTGCCCTGGCGTGTTTCCAGGTGCAGCCGGTTTGGAAACTCCTGTTGCAGCATGCGCACAATATCTGCGGTGCCGTCAGGAGACCCATCGTCTATAATTAATAGCTCAAACGGATGGCTCAGCGACATCACCTTCCTTACCATAGCTTCTATATTTTCCCGTTCGTTATAGGTAGGGATAATCACAAGCGCATCTTTCATGCCTCAAATATAGCAAATCAGCTATTGAGGGCTAAGTTCAGGCTAAATTAATTTTGTGAGCAAGCCATTTTGGCGGGTGAATTTGTTCAGTGCAGACGAGGTAAGAAGAGCTACTGTTTTCCAGTACAAGTCCCATGAGGTTTGTAAATGTAAGGTCAGGTATAAAAAAGCCTAAAGCCATAAGAGTGCTAGCGATTGCTACTGTGTACTAACTCTTCTTCTCTTCTTTTGCGTAACCTTTTCAGAATAAATAAATCTTTAAATTTGTGCTTCAACTTAACCTAGCCCATGCAAAAGCAAAAGTGTGTTTTCTTAGATCGTGATGGCGTACTGAACCGTGAACGTGGTGATTATACTTACAGATTAGAGGACTTTGAAGTATTACCAGGAGTTCGTGAAGCGTTGGGGTTGCTGAAAGAGAATGGCTTTTTGCTTATTGTAGTTACAAACCAGGGAGGTATCGCTAAAGGATTATATACCAAACGGGATACCATGGCTTGCCACCAGAAACTGCAGGATAGCTGCGGGTCTATAATAGATGCTATATACTATGCACCCGGCCATCATACAGTTTCTGCATCACTCTCCCGTAAGCCGGATAGTTTAATGCTGGAACGTGCTATTGCAAAATATAACATTGACCCTGCTGTTTCCTGGATGGTAGGGGATGCGTTGCGAGACATGGAAGCTGGCAAGAAAGCCGGTGTGAAGACCATATTGGTAGGGGAATACCATGCGCCTTGCAAACACGACCGGCAGGTAAAAGACCTGTGGGAGGCTGCGCATGTTGTACTTTCAGAAACAAAAAAACCGGCTTAACAGGCCGGCTTATTTGTTTATTTTGTACAACATGCAGTTATGTTAGCTTTTCACTTGTTCTAAAGAAGTGGCTGGAGCTGGTACTTTGGCCTTTACCCCATTATCTTGCTTAGCATAGTTGTAAGCAGGGCAATATGTCTTGCAGGAGGTTGTGCCTAACCCTAGGATGATTGCACTTAAAATTAGTATTTTCTTCATGATGGTATTGTTTTGGGGGTATTAAGCTTCAAAAATAGTATAATAACTCTAAAAGCAAAATATCCATAAAAAGTTCGTTACCGCTATGTTATATTTGGTAACCAAGTATTTTTAACATAGACTCAGGAGTTTGCTCCGGCGCGAACTGCCATGTTTTTATTTCACCATTTTCATCACGGTCTACCAATATATGTTGTGGAGATGGAATTAAGCAGTGTTTAATTCCGCCATATCCACTTAACTGCTCCTGGTAAGCCCCGGTATGGAAGAAACCAATATATAAAGGCTCTTTCTTTGGTATCTTTGGCAAGAATACCTGGAACGAGTGCATCTCAGAATTATAATAGTCCTGGCTGTCGCAGGTCATGCCGCCTAATTGTATTTTGCGGTACTCTTTGTCCCAATGGTTTACTGCCAATAGTGGCCAGCGCTGGTTTAGTGCCCAAGCATCTGGTAAGTTGGTTATAAAAGAACCATCTATCATGTACCACAGCTCCTTGTCGTTCTGCAGTTTTTCGTCCAGAATAGAGTAAATATTCGCAGCACTTTCACCTACTGTAAAAATTCCAAACTCAGAAAAGATGTTTGGCTCCGGCACTCCTTCTTCTGCGCAGATACGCTTGAAAGTACGCAGAATCTCTTCTGTCATATACCGGTAGTCATAGTCAGCCTGGATAGATGTTTTGATAGGGAAACCACCTCCTATATCTACTGTGTCAAGTTCCGGACAATGCCTCTTCAGTTCGCAATACTTACGTATAAAGCGGCTAAGTTCTGACCAATAGTAGGAGGTGTCTTTTATACCTGTATTGATAAAATAGTGGAGCATCTTCAGCTCAAACTTCGGGTCGTTCTTTATCTGTTGCTCATAAAGGTCAATCACATCGTTGTAACGCACACCGAGGCGAGAGGTGTAAAACTCAAACTTTGGCTCTTCGTCTGCAGCCAGGCGAATTCCTAATTTCGTTTTTACATGCACATTCTCCTTATAATACTCTATCTCACCTAGGTGGTCGAGTATAGGCATACAGTTTACGAAGCCATCATTTATCAGGTCTGAGATCCATTCACGATAACGTTCACGCTTAAAGCCATTGCAGATAATATAGATATTCTTATCTATTTTGCCTTTTGCATGCAATGCACGCACAATCTGTATGTCGTAACCTGAAGACGTTTCAATATGAATATCGTTCTTTAGGGCCTCTTCCATCACAAAAGAAAAATGCGATGCCTTTGTGCAATAGCAATAAGTATAGGTCCCGTTATAATTCAGCTTCTCTATGCTCTCCTTAAAGATGAGCTTGGCTTTCTGAATCTGAGAACTGATCTTGGGGAGGTATGTTAATTTAAGAGGAGTACCGTATTTTTTAATGATGTCCATCAACGGAATGCCGTTGAACAGTAACTCATTGTTTTCTACCTGAAACTCATCTGTTGGGAAATCAAATGTCTGGTGGATTAGATCCGTATATTTATCCATTCTAAATGTTGTGGAATTAAGAAAACATGCAATATTGAGTGTTATTTACCATCTTTGCAAAAACTTTGTTCAGATTAAATGTGAAACCATTCTGTAACTGTTCTAAGAACCCACTTTTTCGGGGTTAAAGTACATTGCTGATACGTTCCATATTGAAAAGGGCAAAATATTAAAAGATGAAAAAAGTTAGACTGATAGAAGTTAGATCAGAGTTAGGAGCCGGAACACGAGGAGCCGGTATGGGAATAGATGCGCTCAGAGTAGCCTGCCTTGATAAAGGCTCAGATTATTTCAAGCGTTTCAACGCTGCCATTGTACCTGATCTCAACTACACTTTATTTGATAAAGATTTATTCCCGAATGCCCATCGCATTGACAACATCTACACTGTACATAAGAATATCAGCAATAATGTTGAACAAACAATTGGGCTAGGAATGTTCCCGTTGGTACTGTCAGGTGATCATTCTAATGCACATGGCACTATTGCTGGCATAAAAAAAGCATATCCTGATAAAACACTGGGGGTAATATGGATAGATGCGCATGCTGATATACATTCTCCTTATACATCGCCATCGGGTAACGTGCATGGTATGCCGCTGGGCATGGCACTGAACCTGGACAACCTTGAGCGCCAGATAAACGACCCGGCTCCGGAAACGCTCTTTTACTGGAACTCCCTTAAGAAGCTCGGCTTTGACGGACCAAAACTGAAACCAGAGCACCTGGTATATGTGGTAGTGCGCGATACGGAAGAGCCGGAGGAGTTCATCATGAAAAAGCATGGCCTCAAAAACTTTACGCACAGTGAGCTAAACCAAAAGGGAGCTCAGCAGGTGGCAGTGGAGGCTTTGGACATTCTGAAGGAGTGCGATATCATATACGTTTCCTTTGACGTAGACAGCCTGGATCCTAAGTTTTCTAAAGGAACAGGTACACCCGTAGAAACGGGCCTTACGGTAGACCAGGCAAAGCGCCTGTGCTTTTACCTGTTGCAGGACCCTCGTGTGGTGTGTTATGAGATGACCGAGATTAACCCTACCTTAGATACTGAAAACACCATGGCAGAAAATGCTTTCGATATACTGGAGGCGGCCACGGATGCAATTTTATACCGAGAATCTAAAAGTATAGCTACAATTTAATGCAACTTCAAAACGCTATTAGTCAGAGCATCAGCCAAGCGCTGCAAACGTTGTTTAACCTTTCTGTTGATGCTTCGCAGATAAGCCTACAGCCAACGCGCAAGGAGTTTGCCGGCTCTTTTACTTTTGTAACTTTTCCTTACACCAAACAGCTTGGCAAAGGACCGGAGCAAATCGGGCAGGCACTGGGCGAGTATCTGAAAGAGCATGCACCGGAAGTAAAAGACTTTAACGTGGTGAAAGGCTTTCTGAACCTGGAAGTGAAAGAGGCAGAGTGGCTGAGGCTTTTTAAAGAGCTAATGCAGAACCGGGCTTACGGGCAGGCTGAACCAAGTGGGCGCAATATAATGGTGGAGTATTCTTCGCCAAATACAAACAAACCCCTACACCTAGGGCACTTGCGTAACAACTTTTTGGGGTATTCTGTAGCTGAGATTCTGAAAGCGAATGGCCATAATGTGATGAAAGTGAACCTGGTGAACGACCGGGGCATTCATATTTGTAAGTCGATGCTTGCTTACCAGAAGCAGGGAAATGGCGAAACACCAGAAAGCAGTGGCATTAAGGGCGACCATTTGGTAGGAAAATACTATGTGTTGTTCGATAAGGCTTATAAAGAGCAGATAGATGAACTGGTGGCACAAGGCATGGATAAAGAGGAAGCGAAGAAAAAAGCACCTCTTATGTTGGAAGCCCAGGAAATGCTGAAGAAGTGGGAGGCAGGAGACGAGCAAACTGTAGAACTGTGGAAGCTGATGAACAGCTGGGTGTACGCTGGCTTTGATCAAACTTACCGCAATATTGGTGTTGACTTTGATAAGTTTTACTATGAATCTGGTACTTACATGCTTGGTAAAGAGCGTGTAGAGGAGGGGCTGCAGAAAGAGGTCTTCTTCAGAAAAGAGAATGGTTCTGTTTGGGTAGACCTGGCAGACGAGGGACTGGATGAGAAACTGCTGCTTCGTGCCGATGGTACTTCTGTGTATATTACGCAGGACTTGGGTACGGCAGAGCTAAAGTACAACGACTTTCCGTATGATGAATCGGTGTATGTGGTGGCAGATGAGCAGAACTATCATTTTCAGGTATTAAAGGCGACACTAAAGAAATTAGGGAAGTCTTATGCCGAAGGCATTTATCACCTGTCTTACGGTATGGTAGATCTTCCTTCAGGAAAAATGAAATCCAGGGAAGGTACTGTAGTAGATGCCGACGAACTGGTGCAGGAAATGATTGATACGGCGCGTCAGCAGACAGAAGAGCTGGGCAAGATTGAAGGTTTTACGCCTGAGCAGGCACAGGAGCTATACCATACCTTGGCTTTAGGCGCCCTGAAGTACTTCCTGCTGAAAGTAGACCCAAAGAAACGCATGTTGTTTAACCCGCAGGAGTCTATTGACTTCCGTGGCAATACAGGACCTTTTATCCAATATACACATGCCCGTATAGCGGCCATTCTCCGTAAAGCATCAGAAATGGGCATAGTAGCAGAAGCTACATCATTTGAAGGGGTGGCTAATTTACATGAGGCGGAACAGGAGGTTATTGTGCAACTGGTAAATTATCCGGAAGTAGTAAAAGAAGCCGGTAACTTATATGCCCCATCGGTAATCGGTAACTATGCTTACGAATTGGCTAAAGCTTATAACCGTTTCTACCAAGAAATATCTATCTTTAATGAGACAGATGAGCAGGCACGTAACTTCAGGATTGCCCTTTCAGCTATGGTAGCCCGATTGATACGTGAAAGTATGGGGTTATTAGGCATTAATGTGCCTGAGCGCATGTAAGCTTTTATTGGTCATTTATCTTTAAGTGATCAAAAGGGTTATTTTTTTGAACATAACCTAAAGTGATTTGTTAGCTGTTGTAGTCTGTATTTCTGTGTATATCACATAATGTGTTAATAAAATGAAAAAGTTGGTTTTGTCAGTCGTACTGGGTGCAGCAATAGCTGGCGCCGCCTGTAAGCAATCAAATAGTACCACTATAAACGAAAAAACTATGACAACCGAAGTAACGCAACCTGATGCACAGGAACAAAGCAGCTTTTATGATTTCAAAATGGTTTCTCTGGATGGCAAGGAGATCGATTTCTCAAAGTACAAAGGCAAAAAAGTACTGTTGGTAAATACAGCCTCTGAATGTGGTTTTACGCCACAGTATGCCGACCTGGAGGAGCTACACGAAAAGTATGGGGACAAAGTAGTTGTGCTTGGTTTTCCGGCTAATAACTTTGGAGGGCAGGAGCCTGGCTCTAACAAAGAAATCGCTTCTTTCTGCCAAAAGAACTATGGCGTAGAATTCCAGATGTTTGAGAAAATATCTGTGCTGGGAGATGACCGTCACCCATTGTACACCTGGTTGGAGCAAAACTCACCAAACCACGACAAGCCAAGCTGGAACTTCAGCAAGTTTCTGATAGATGAAAATGGTAAGGTAGTAGCGTTTTACCCATCTAAAGTAAAACCAATGGATAAAGAGCTGTTAGCAGCTATTCAAAAGTAAATTCAGGCTTAAGCAAATGCTTGCGCCTTATTTTAAGACACGTTTTGTCAAGTAATAATTGAATAATATATCTCAACAATCATCTACCCAAAGTCCAGGCTTAGTAAAAGCTTGGATTTCGGCTTTTAGGCCACGTACATTGCCGTTGGCTCTTTCCTGTATAGGTATGGGCGGTTTTATGGCGGCAGCTAACGGTGTTTTCGATGCAGCTATTGTAGGCCTTTGTGTGCTTACTACCTTATTTCTGCAAATCCTCTCGAACCTAGCCAATGACTATGGCGACTCGGTACATGGTGCTGACAGCGTCCACCGCGAAGGTCCAATGCGAGCTGTGCAGGCAGGGCATATAAAAGCAGAGCACATGAAAAAAGGGATGACTTTGTTTGGTCTGCTCTCTTTATTGTCTGGTTTACTGCTGTTGTGGGTGTCTTTCGGTACAGAGGGGCTCCTGCTGGCTTTACTGTTCCTGCTGATTGGGCTTGCCTGTATCTGGGCAGCTGTCAATTACACGGCAGGTTCCAATCCATACGGTTATGCTGGTTTGGGTGATGCTTCGGTATTTGTTTTCTTCGGATTGGTAGGTGTGTTAGGCACTTATTTTCTGCAGGCACAAGCACTAAGCGGTGTGGTTATACTGCCTGCCCTTATTTGTGGCTTTTTTGCAACAGCTGTGCTTAATGTAAACAACATTCGGGATATTAATTCTGATTTGCTGGCAGGAAAGCATTCTATACCAGTGCGTATCGGTCCGAAATGGGCTCGAGTTTATCATGTGCTTTTATTGTGCAGTGGTGTATTTAGCGCTTTTTTCTATGTACTGCTAAACTTCCATAACTGGTTGCAGTTCCTGTTCGTGCTGGTCATTCCACTGCTTTTTATCAATGGCATAAACGTCTGGCGCAAACAAACATCCAAAGAACTGGATCCATACCTGAAGCAGATGGCTATTACTACACTACTATTTGTGCTCTTCTTTGGTCTCGGGCAGGTATTGTAGGAGAAAGAAAGATTGAGGAAAACCAGCTCCAAAAGCATGCTGAATAGCTTTTGGAGCTGGTTTTTTTAGGTTTACAGTAATGCGGCGGGAGAAGAGGGCAAAGCTATTGAGTTCTAAACAATAGGTGTGGTATCGCTGGATAAACTGTAGGTACAAGAACTTATGGAAAATGCGTCAATAATTTTAGAGTTTAACATTGTTCTTATTGTCTTGAAAGCTTTAACAGTAAGAGAATCTAGCCAGTGTCTAGTTTAGTTAATCCAGCACAGTTTATTTTCGTAAATTAATGTATAAACATTAAAGAATGATTTCTATGAAAAAAAGACAACTTGGCAATTCAGAATTAGAGATAGCTCCTTTGGTATTTGGTGGCAATGTGTTTGGGTGGACTATTAATGAAGAAACATCGTTCAAACTCTTGGATGCCTTTTTAGATGCTGACTTTAACTGCATCGACACCGCAGATGTGTACTCCCGATGGGCATCTGGAAATAACGGTGGTGATTCTGAAGCTATTATTGGCAAATGGCTGAAGCAACGCAGCAACCGAGATAAAGTAATTATTGCGACAAAAGTAGGCAGCGAAATGGGAGAGGGAATGAAAGGTCTCTCTAAAAGCTATATTAAGCAAGCTGTAGAGGCATCTTTAAAGCGATTGCAAACAGATTACATAGACCTGTACCAGTCGCACTACGATGACCCTGAAACACCTGTTGAGGAAACACTCGAAGCGTACGGAGAATTAATTAAGGAGGGTAAAGTAAGAGCGATTGGAGCATCCAACTTTAGCCCAGAAAGGTTACGGGAATCTTTGGAAGCCAGTGCAAAAAGTAGTTTACCTCGCTACGAAACTTTCCAGCCAGAATACAACCTGTACGACAGAGAAGGGTATGAGAAAGATATAGAACCTGTTTGCAATGAATATGGCCTTGGCGTTATAAGCTATTTCTCTTTGGCCAGCGGTTTCCTTACTGGTAAATACAGATCAGAAGATGACCTGTCTAAAAGCCAGCGTGGCCAGGCAGTGAAGAAATATTTGGATGACCGAGGCAACCATATATTGCAGGCGCTTGATGAAGTGGCGAAACAGCACAATAGCACTCCGGCCAGTGTTTCATTGGCCTGGCTGATGGCCCGCCCAAGCATAACTGCCCCTATAGCCAGTGCAACTAAACTAGAGCAACTGGATGCGCTTGTTAAAGCCGCAGAACTGAAGTTAGACAGTACAGCTATCGAAAAGCTAACGAAAGCCAGTGCTTACTAATTGCTTCGTGTTTAAATTTAAGAGGTATCAATTGCAAAAGGAGCAGCATCAAAGCTGCTCCTTTTGCAATTAACTATTGCTAGCCTCAGCTGCAATATCTGCTTGTCTGCCTCCGGTAAAGTATTTAGTTAGTGTTTTTTGTTTTAAGGATAGAACCACTTTGAATAACTTTGCCTCCCATACTTGTGATGTCCTCCTTTACTTTTTTGAAGTCATCAGCACTTAACGATCGAATGGCATCTTCAATCAGGAAAACCTCAAAACCCTCCTGTATGGCATCCTTGGCCGAAAAATACACGCAGTAATCTCCTGCCAGCCCTACCAGATACAGTTGCGTTACCTGTTTCCCCCGCAGGTAATCTGCCAGTCCGGTAGATTTTAAATGTCCGTTGTCATAAAAACCACTGTAGCTGTCTATCTCCGGGTTAGTGCCTTTTCTGAAAATAGCCTCAATTTTGTTTGCTTTCAGGTCTTTAGTAAAGTTGGCTCCCTCAGTTTCCTGTATGCAATGGTCTGGCCAAAGCACTTGTTCTAGCCCATGCAGGTCAATTGTCTCAAAAACATTTTTGCCCGCATGGTTAGAGGCAAAACTTTTATGCTGCGGCGGGTGCCAGTCCTGCGTTGCTACAACAAGGTTAAACTCTTCCTGCAGCTTGTTTACAACTGGTATAATCTGGTCTCCTTCAGGTACTGCCAAAGCGCCATCTGGTAAGAAATCGTTTTGGATATCAATCAAAAGTAATGCTCTCATTTCTATTGGTTAGCTGTTATTGGTGTAGTGTAAGCTTTAGCTTAAAGATAGGAGGCTTATCTTATTAATGAAAAAATATGCAACACGAAACTTTTGTGTCAGTGCCATTATGGCAAGAGTAATCTTTTTTGAAACATATAAGCTACTGATATCCTGAACTATATTGTGAGGGTATACTGCCATTTACTGTATAATGATGGTTTATATATAGTATGGTATATTTTTAGCTGCCTGCAACTAGAATTTATAAGAACTGAATGATATGATTGTTACTAGCACTGCACAAGCTACAGAAACATGTGCTGCCCTAAACAAGCAGGAGCCTGTGCAGGTACTTTATTTTAATGCTGATCTGTCGGAGCGACTGGTACTGCCATTCGGGCAACACGATATATTTGTGGTGAAATGGTTAAAGCAAGGCAGTGGCACCTTTACAGTGGATTTTACAACGCAGGACATTCAGCCGGGGCGTATGTTCTTTGTTGCTCCCAATGCCATTCACCACCTGGACACACAGCAGGAAACAACCTTAGAAGGCTGGACTCTTCTTATTCATCTGGATTACCTGGCTGATTATGGCAGTAACTTAGTTGATTTGCTTTATAGCCAGTTACAGGTGCAAAGCCTCGATATTCCGCTAGAGAGCCAGCGCAAGCTAGATCAGATATTTAACTTGCTGCACACAGAGTTGCAAAGTCAGGAAGCATGGAAAGACACAGCTGTGAATGCCTATCTGGCTATACTGCTGACAGAGTTTAAACGACTATCGGCAGCTACTACTCCTGAACTGAAGCACCTGGACTCTCGCTATGAAGAGTTTCTGCAACTGATGCACCAGGACTTTAAAGAAGTGAAAGATGTGGAGTCTTATGCAGAAAGAGTAAACCTTAGCACAAAACAACTAAACCGCATTTGTAAAGAAGCCTCCGGTAAAACAGCCCGGCAGCTTATCGACTACCGGATTATGCTGGAGGCCCGCCGCTTGCTGCACCATACAAGTTTATCTGTAAAAGAAATTGCTTATGAATTAGGCTTTGAAGAACCTTCTAGCTTTATAAAGTTCTTTCATCGGTTTAGTGAGCATACACCACTGCAGTATCGAAACCTGTCAGCTGTAGATTACCACGCGCACTACAGCAGTGTTGTCAGCTAGAAATGTATGCAGCTCCTATTCTAGAATTGAAAAGCCGGTGAACACTTCACCGGTTTTTTTATGCTTGGGGCCTTATAGCTGTACACTGTTTTAGAGCAATGTCCCGGATTTACTATACAATGTCTTAAAGTCACACCTGTCATACGCCTGCTTTTTTAGACATTTGTATCAACAAATGAGCTAAGGAGGTAGCCGCATAAACCAAGTTTAATGCTCTTAAAGCAGCATCTACAGGTAATGTTTGTTTATTCCTGGCCATATAAATAAAACTTATTATAACATATTTAAACTACAAAAATGAAAAAGTTATTCAGAATTGGGGCGTTGGCTCTAGCTTTAATAGGTTCTTCTTTTGCTGTAAAAGCACAAACTGTTGATTCTCGTGGGACTGGTGTTCGCCTGAGCGTAGGGCCAGAAGTTGGAGTTGCTGTAGGGAAACTTGCAGATGCTTATGACTTCAACTTAGGTGGTTCAGTACAGGCTGACATTCCTGTTATCAACAACGACCTGTATGTAACTATAAACACTGGATATAATAATGTTTTTGCCAGCGGAGATGGCTCCGACTTAAATCTGATTCCGGCAAAAGCTGGCTTAAAGTTTTTCCCGGTTGGTAATTTCTATGTGCAAGGCGAAGCAGGGGCAACTTTCCTTACGAATAATTCAGACTTGGATGCTGATAACGCTGCAGCCTTTGTATATGCTCCTCAGGTTGGTTACCTGTTTCACCTTGGAGATAAAAGCTTTATAGATGCGGGTGTTCGCTTCGAAAGCAACAGCAAGTTCTATGATGGAGGAAAAGCCAGTAACTTTTTTGGCTTAAGACTGGCTTATGCATTTGGCCTGTAACAGAAGCTACATTAACTTAATATATATTCTAAAGAGCCCTCTGATATCGGAGGGCTTTTTGTTGGTATAGTGTCTTTCGTTGTTAAATTAGCCCTGGGTACCTTGCTGATTGTCAGCCTGAGGTTTTGGGGTAGTACTATTATTCTTGTTTCTGTTCCGGTTCCTGTTGCGGTTGTTGCTTTTACTTTTTTCTCCCTGTGCTTGCTGGCCTTCTGCACGAGGTGCACGAGGAGCCTGTGCACCTTCAGGGCGGGGAGCATTATTTTTCTTTCTTGGAGGTTTGTTTCTGTCATCGCTGCGTGGTGCTCCTGCTTCTGTAGGTTTGTCACTTCTGCGTCTGTTTCCTCCAGAGCGGTTACCGTTGCTTTTTCTGCCTCCTTTGCCTCTGTCATTGTCCCGTTTACCTGGGTCATAGGCCGGACCAGGACCAATATCTTCTGGTAAAGGTAGCTTAGGCAGTTCCCGCTCTATCAGTTGCTCTACTCTGCGTACCCGGTACATGTCTTTCTCGTTTACAAAAGTAAGCGCCATACCTGTGGAAGCAGCACGGGCTGTACGGCCAACACGATGCACATAGTCTTCTGCATCCTGAGGCATATCAAAGTTTACCACATGGCTTAAGCTGTCTATATCAATACCTCTTGACAATATGTCTGTAGCCACTAATATCTGGTATTGCTTGTTTTTAAAACCCTGTAGCGCCTTTTCTCGATCATCCTGTGTCATATCCGACTGAATTCCATCAGCTTCGTAGCCCATTTTGCGCAATGAGCGTACAATTGGAGTTACGTTAGACTTGCGGGAGGTAAATATAATCATGCTTTGTACTTCCAGTTCTTGCAACAGATGCTCCAGCAGAGGCAGTTTCTGGTTGTCGTAGGTCAGGTAAAGGCGCTGATCTATACCTTCGGCCGGTTTTGAAATAGCCAGATTAATTTCCGCGGGATTACGTAAGATCTGTTTCGTAAGCTCTCTGATTTTACGGGGCATGGTAGCCGAAAACATCAGCGTCTGGCGCTGGGCAGGCAGTTGCTTTACTATCTTTAACAAATCATCCATAAAGCCCATGTCAAGCATTTTATCAGCCTCATCTAGTACCAAATGGTTTAGCTGGTTAAGCTTTACATAGCCTAAGGCCATGTGCGACAGCAGGCGGCCAGGTGTCGCAATAATAATATCGGCACCAGTAGTCAGGGCTCTTTTTTGCTGCTCCCACTCATCGCCTTTGTTACCCCCGTAAATGGCAATAGAGCTAACAGAGGCAAAGTAACCAAAGCCTTCTACCTGCTCATCAATCTGCTTGGCCAGCTCACGGGTAGGCACCAGAATAAGTGTACTGGTGTGGTTATAATTTGCGTGAGAGATATGGTCAATCAGTGGCAACAGGTAAGCGGCTGTTTTGCCCGTACCGGTTTGAGCACACGCAATCATGTCGTTTTGCTCTAGTATAAGTGGTATTGCCTGTTCCTGTATAGGAGTAGGGGAGTTATAGCCCATCGATTCAATACCAGTCAGTACGTCGTCGTGTAAATTAAAAGATCTGAAATCCAAAGGTATCTGTTGTTTATAAATTATGTAAGGCAAGCTATGCAAATACACATAACAACCCTAACTAAAGTAAAGATACAATAATTCCTGCTTTATTTCTTGTTCTGTGGTAGTCTAGCTTGCTTTCTCAGGAGACTGCAGTCGTAACTCAACCTTCTAATTTAAAATATTTTCAGGTTTAACTATAAAAAATACAATATTTAGTACCTGTTTTTATGATGTTTGATTTTATATTTATGTAAACTGTTGTTTGGGTATGATGTTTTACGGCAATATTTCCTTTCTAAGATACTTGAAGGGGTGAATTAGAGTTTATTAGATATGTAACATTTTGTGTTTTAAGGCGTATTCATCAGAAGTAGCAAATGCTAAAAAAATAATGTTGAATTTATGCTAACGGCTTACATATATGAAGAAGATAATACAAGACTCACCAAACCTTTTTCTGCTATTGGTGCTAAACATTATTAACGCTATTTTTTTCTTCCTGTAGCAGAAACGAAGAACATACTGATTAAGTAATTAAGGGCAGCCTCATTAACAAACGGGGCTGCCCTTTTTATGCAGATTAGGAATTTTTACCTTATTTTGTTCTGTTGAGTTAGTAAAAGAAGAAGTAGATATTGGGTAAGGGTATAAGTCTTGCCTGTAAATCTGTAATTGATTCATTAAAAAAATCTAAGTAAAACAACTATGGCAGGACATAGTAAATGGTCGCAGATTAAGCGCAAAAAAGGGGCTTTGGACGCTAAGCGCTCCAAAATCTTTACAAAGTTAATTAAAGAAATCACTGTAGCTGCAAAAGAGGGTGGTCCTGACCCCGACGGCAACCCACGTCTGCGTTTGGCCATTCAAACCAGCAAAGCGGCTAACATGCCGAAAGACAATATAGAGCGAGCCATAAAGAAAGGGGAAGGAAATGACAGCAACTATAATGAAGTAAGCTACGAAGGGTACGCAACCAATGGCGTGGCTGTTTTTATAGAAACGCTAACCGATAATATTAACCGTACAGTACAGAATTTGAGGACCATCTTTAACAAACACAATGGCAGCCTGGGAACAAATGGTTCTCTGGAATTTATCTTC
This sequence comes from Pontibacter silvestris, assembly GCF_020907275.1. GTDB lineage: Bacteria > Bacteroidota > Bacteroidia > Cytophagales > Hymenobacteraceae > Pontibacter > Pontibacter silvestris. The sequence continues at coordinate 34,672 of NZ_JAJJWI010000006.1, forward strand.
GATAGAAAAGGTGTGTTTGTAGTGAAAAAGAACGAAGAGTTTACACAGGATGAAGAAGCCTTTCTGTTAGAAATGATTGACGCTGGTGCTGAGGAAGTTGAGTTTGAGGAGGAGTATGTTACTGTATACTGTGCCATGGAAGACTTCGGCTCAATGCAAAAGAAGGTGGAAGAACTAAACCTGGAACTGGAGAGTGCAGAACTACAGCGTATACCTAAAACCACTGTACCGGTTGATGATAATGAAGCAGTGCGTAAAATTCTTAAGTTTATTGATGCACTTGAGGACGACGACGATGTGCAAAAAGTTTATCATAATCTGGAACTTAACGAAGAACAGCTAGAGGAACTAGAAGCTTAGCCCCTGTTTGTGCTCTACTGAGGCAAACTATTTTCTTAAAGTTTATCGGAAGCCGCAAATGGAGTAGTTTGCGGCTTTTTATTTTTCAGCAAGGTATACATGAAAACAACTTTCATTCTTAACTATCACCAAACAAAGTGCATTAAACTACGGTAAAACTAGAATCTAAAACATGTATAGGCACCGTACAATTAAAACATGGAAGACAAGTTGAATGACATTATTTTTGGACTGGAACAGAAGTCGAAGACAAAGCAGGCCATTTTCCGGAATACAAAGGAAACATTTGCGCAGCTGAAATCGATATCGATTGAGTTAGTTGATGAACTGACAGAGCGTATTACAAGCCAGGATGCTAATGTGATGATTGAATACCGCAATGTGAGTGACTATGAATTTCATATTAAATTCAGCGGCGATTTGCTGGTTTTTGTGATGCATTCTAATATTATTACTTTTCCGGATGATTATGAGATTATGCGAAACAGCTATATAGAGGAGGATTTCAGACGCAGGTTCTTTGGGCATATCATGGCCTACAACTTTATGGCCGATACTATTAAGTATAACCGGCTGGAGGACCCGGGTTATCTGGTAGGCCGTATGCTTATAAATATAGAAAAGCACTTTTGCATTGAGGGGGTAAAGCAGTTAAACCTGCCTTATGATGAAATTTCTAATATAGCTAAGAACGTAATCTGCCATAAGACATTACGGATAATAGTGGAAAGTGCCATGATTGCAGCAGTTAATAATGACCTGATGGGGCAGGATATAAGTGAAATAGAACGAATAACCCTGAAGCAAAAACTTGAGAATACGCACCTGATTAAGCCACGTAAGTTAGGCTTTCAGATTAGCCCTGAGCTAACCAATTAAAGCACAAAACTAAGAAGCTGTTCAGGTTCTTTGCTCCTGAACAGCTTCTTAGTTTTGTGTTACACAGTTTCAAGTTTTGAACGCAATTTAACTAATGCCTCTCGCAACTGTGGCAGGCTGTTAAGTAGTTGTTCATAGCTGTCGATACAGAAATACTGGCTTTGGAATGTCTCTTTTATATAAGGTGTGTCCAGAATGTGTTGCACATCAAAGTCATGTTTTACACTTTCTTCTGACACAGACAACTTACTTTCGCCGACTGATGAGAGTATACCTGCTCCGTAAATCTTAGCCTCTCCATCGCTGTTTCGGAATAGGCCAAATTCTATAGTGTACCAGTAGATGCGCGTAAGCCTGTCAATAATTTCTGGTTTATCTATATGTTCGAGCGCTAGAGCAGAGAGTTTAGCTAAAAACTCGCAGTATACCGGAATAGTAAGCAAGGGCACATGCCCGAATACATCATGAAACATGTCCGGTTCTTCCAGGTAATCCAGTTGCTTTAAGCTCCGGATCCAGACAGTTGCCGGAAACTTTTTGTTAGCTATCAACTCAAAAAATAAAGCGTCATCTACAATACCTGGAGCGGGCACTACCTCAAAGCCTGTTAACGGCTTTAGGCGCTGGTTAACCTTTTCAAAGTCCGGTATGCGCTCTGACTGAAAACCTACCTTCTTCAATCCTTCTAAAAACTCTGGAACAGCTTTATCAGGCAGGTTCTTTATCTGGCGGTCGTATAGAATAGCCCAAACATTATGGTTTTCTTCGGTATAACTGCTGTAGTTTTGTGTCAGGTTCATGTTTGTGTTTTCTTTTGATGAATGTATAGAAATAAAAAAAGCAGGGCTTTCGCTCTGCTTTGGTATCGTGATCTCTGGAACTTATGCCCTTTATACGGACTTAGCTCTCTAATGAATTCTTAAGATTGATGCCTTGGCAGAAGCGTTGATAGCTGTGATAATAATAACCATAGCTATAATAACGATAAGCACGAAGGCAATAGGAAGAAACAGCATTCAACAGCACCTGACCAGGTGAAGCTGGCAGAGAAAGTGTAGTTACTATGGCTGCTGTTGTTTGTTGCATAATGGCTGTTAGTCCTGCAATAGTACGAACTTCTGTTGTTAACGCAAAAAGCTTGTAGAAGTTTTTTGTGTTAACAACTTGGTAGCTTTTCTGTTACAGTTACATTATGTCAGGTATATCTTTAGCTTATAGATAATTAAATTTAACACAGCCTTATTATCGATATAATTAGTCATAAATTTTTTTACATTACAATGGCTGCATTAGACTCTACTGCTTATGGTGAAGCACTTTTAAGATATTTTTACATATAAGAGTAGCTTTAATCATACTAAAGATAGGAGGAAAATTATAAAGTTTTGTTTTAAAGACTCCATTACTAATATAAAAGCGGGTACAGGTTGTTTCCACACAGCGGTTTCTCATCTTTTTGGCGTATCCTTCCTTAAACATTTGTATAGATTCTCTGAAGTTTTTGGAGCCTCCCAGACTAAGGTGTTGAACCATAAATGGTATTACATAGGTGGTATAACCTAAGAAATCAGCAATAATACATAAATCGGTGCCATATAAGTGATAGCCAGCCAAGTCTCCGGATACACTTAAATTAGCAGTTCGGTTGATGATAAGTAGAGGTTTTCATCTAAAGATTTAACTCTTTTAGGTAAGCCTTTATCCTGTATTACTTTGCCAGCATTATCCAAATACCGCACCTGCTCATGATAATCATTGCAGCCGGCATTGCCACAGACTGCCCAGTTGCGATCAATATTCGTAAGGTTTTCAATACAAGATATAAGATGTTGCTTTGAATCTATACATCTCACATCCTGATGTACTGCAATAATATATTTGCCTTTAGCCTATCTCAGAAAACCTGACATAGCTTGATAGGCATCCACTACGTTGCTTTTAGAATTATCATATAAAAATATTCACAATCATCTGTAAAACCGCAGCCTTCAAAAGTAGACTTCATCAGCTGATACTCTTGTAAATCATTTACTAAAGTACAAATGGAAAAAGTATACACGTATTCCTGTTCTACTGTTTTTAATGTGGTAGGCTCAATCATTTATGCGGTTAGTTTACATGTTGCTTGGCAGAGGCAGGTAAGTTAACTATTTGTGTTTTGATATCAGATAATACATTAAACTTATCTAACTAAGCAAGGTAACTAAAGCCATTTGTACATCTGAAAGCATTTGGTCTCACAAAAGTTATTGCTCTTAATATACCCGTTGTCCATATGCGGCAGATGTATGATTTTGCAAAATTATGATTTAAACATGATATTTAATACTGACATTTTAATTATACTGACATAAACTAAGTTGCATGAGCTCAGCATAATATTGACTATAAAAACAAGGGGCCATCTTCCTAAATTAGGCTATGTCTGATGAATTAAAATCTGATTATTCAGTAGTCTCAGATAATGTCGTTAGAGCAAACAGGCAGTGCTTAAAGTTCTGAGTTCTTCCTTTGAAAGGTATTTATCAGACACAGCCCAGTTTAAATAAGATACTATGCAATCTGTAGACCGTGACTTAGCTAAAGTGCCAAAAGTGGGGCGGGCTGTATAATTCATGAGCATAGAAACTGCTTTTGGCATAATAAGTTTTATGTTAAGCTAAGTTAGTTTCTAAGCTGACTGTCGCTTTGAACCAACTATCTTCAGAAGGAAGAAAAAAACAAAATTTTCTTAACCCTGAGTTCTTAGAGTTCTACGATCAAGCCTCAGGGTTAAAAAAACACATTTAACAATGTTACATCAGTTCTGCCAACTCCAGCCAACGGAACTCTTTTTCTTCCAGCTGACCGTTGATACTTTCTAATTCGGTAGCCCATGTTGTCAGTTGTTCATGATCGGTGGTAGTGCCACTGTTCATTGTTTCTATTATTTCCGCCTTTCTTGTCTCCAGTTTTGCAATTTCTTTCTCAAGTTGCTCATATTCACGTTTTTCAGTATAAGTTGCTTTACGATTGCTATTTGGCTGATCTAGCTTTGCTTCGGCAACAACAGGGGCTGGTGTTGCAGCTGGTTTACTATCCTGCTCTTCTTTCTCTAACTTCTCCTGTTCTTTCTGCCACTCACGGTAATCGGTGTAGTTTCCCGGGAAGTTGCGTATCTGGCCTTCACCCTCAAACACAAACAGATGCTCTACCAGCCTGTCCATAAAGTAACGGTCGTGCGATACAATGAGCAGACAGCCGCCAAAGTTCAGCAGGAAATCCTCCAGAATGTTTAGCGTAATAATATCAAGGTCGTTGGTAGGCTCATCCAGAATAAGGAAGTTAGGGTTTTTAATGAGCACACGCAATAACTGCAGGCGTCGCTTTTCACCACCGCTTAGCTTGCTCACATAAGTATACTGCTGTGGTGGTGCAAACTGGAAATGCTGCAGAAACTGGCTGGCCGTTATTACTTCGCCATTAGCCATTTCTACTACTTCGGCAATCTCTTTTACAATATCAATTACACGTTGGTCTTCTTTATAAGTAAGCTCATCCTGCGTGTAATAACCAAAAACAGTTGTCTGTCCGGCTTCTATTGTGCCGGAGTCAGGCTGTAGTTTACCTGTCAGCATGTTCAGGAAAGTAGACTTACCTGCTCCGTTTGGTCCCACAATACCTATTCTGTCTTGCTTTTTAAAGACATAAGTAAAGTCGTCTACTATCTTTTTAGCACCAAACGATTTAGAGATATGATCTACTTCTATAATTTTGCCGCCCTGCCTCGTTGTTTTTACAGACAGTTCTAACTGGGGACCGCTGGTCTTTTTAGCAGCTTTTTCTTTAAGGTCCTCAAAGGCATCCACTCTATATTTTGCCTTAGTTCCACGAGCTTTAGGCATGCGACGTATCCACTCCAGTTCCTTCCGCATCAGGTTTCGGGCTTTTTCCGTTTCTGCTACGGCAGCTTCTTCACGCTCTGCCTTTTTCTCTAAAAAGTAGCTGTAATTGCCTTTGTATGTATATATCTCGCCCTGGTCCAGCTCTGCAATTTCATTAGCGACCTTGTCCAGAAAATAGCGGTCGTGGGTAACCATCAGTAGAGTAGTGTTCTGGGTAGACAGTGTATTTTCCAGCCACTCAATCGTATCAAGGTCCAGGTGGTTAGTAGGCTCATCCATAATAAGCAGCTCCGGTTCCTCTATTAGCACCCTGGCCATGGCTACACGCTTTCTTTGCCCACCTGATAGGTGCTTAATCTGCTTATCCAGGTTTTCAATACCAAGTTTAGAAAGAATCTGCTTTACCTTTACTTCAAAATCCCAAGCCTGCAACTCATCCATACGTATCATCAGGTGCTGCATTTTATCAGCGCTGGTGTCTGGGTTTGCAATGGCTGCTTCATAGTCTCTTATTGTATCCAGTACCTCATTCTGCATCAGAAAGATAGTCTGCTGCACGGTCAGCTCTTCATCAAACTCAGGATTCTGGCCTAAAAAGCCAATGTTTATTTCTTTCCGTAAGCTTACGCTGCCTTCGTCAGGAGGTAGTTTTCCGGCAAGTACATTAAGTAAGGTTGTTTTCCCGGATCCGTTGATACCAACTAAGACCACCCGTTGCCCTTGGCCAATGCCAAAGTTCAGGTTCTTAAACAGCCAGCGGTCTCCGAAGCTTTTAGATATATTTTCTGCTGATAGATAATTCATAAAACAAATTTAGCTATTTCTGAGCTATAAATAGGGCAAAAATAAAAGAGGCCGGCTAATTTAGCCGACCTCTTTTATTTTAGATGTTAGTTCCTTTTATCTGATGTCATTACGGTGACTTGCATGCTCAGTTTTATAAGCACGGCTCGGTACACGGTGTGTTGTAAGTGATGTCAGTATAGAAACAATACCAAAAATCAGGTGCGGGGCATACACATCCTCCGCAAAACCGAATATCCATGGTGACAGTGCCAGCAGTACACCAATACCAAAGTCAAGCATTAAGTGCGTTTGCATCGGCATTTTTTTAATAACACCAACTTCATAATCAGTTATAATTGCCTGCATCAGCACAACAACACCGACAATTACGGCTGTCCATGTGGCATATGTAACATCGCTAAAGCCAAACAACCATGGCGAAGCCACTAGTAAGGCACCATAAATATAGTCTAATATCCCGTGAAAGCGGGTTGGAATAAATCTCATAGCTTTTCCTCCTTTCTATTATGTTCTCTTTATATTCTCTGTGTGTTTATACGGGAGATAAGAAAAGAGTGGCGTTTTTTTTGTCCAATTTTTAAGTTAATTGGCTAATCTGTTAAGACAAGCGTACGAGCAATGTAGTCGTGCAGCATTTGTCGCCTGCGGGTACTCAGCATTACCAGGAACCCCAGGAACACGGGTAAGCAGGAAATTACCTTTGAAAAGTAGCGGAGGTTAGCCTGAAGGAAGTTAATGCGTTTGCCCCGCAGGTCTGTTACTCTAAGCCCTAAGGTAAACTTACCGATAGTAGCCTGTCTTTTAGAAGATTCCAGTAAAGTGTAGTACAACCAGTGCAATACCGGGAAGTAAAGATTGTAGAACAGTGTTTTGCAAGCTTGGACGCCCTCATCTAGTGTAACAGAGTCCTCCTGTAGTAGCTCTTTCCAGGTGGTAAGCTGCCCATGATCTTTGGTAGTAAAGTACAGCAAGAAAGAGTATAAGAATACTAAAAGTGTCGAATCTACCAGAAAAGAAACAAAGCGTGCTGCAAAGCTGCCATACAACTCTGTGCGGTGCTGTATATTTAAAGTTTGTTTTGTAAGTGTAGGTTGCATAAGGGCTTTTCTGTTATTCTTTTCTCAGTAGTCTTGCCTTATAAAGGCAAACAGGCTTCCACATTCCCTATTAATTCGCAGATCGTTTTTGTTTAGTTAAGCAGCTGTTTATTAATGTCTTGACTTAAAAGTAAGAGTTTTAAGCTTACGAACAAACAATATCTCTGAAAATACTTGGTAAACTTATAATATGACTATGCTTATTGTTTTTATAACTTATCTGGAGCTTTAATGATTCCGGGAGATTGTTAAAAAAAGCAGTCAGATTAATTTAAATGGCCAACGATTCTTTTGTGCCTTTTTACTTAATTTCGCTCCGATGGTACAGGATAAAAGAGAAAGACCTATTGGTGTGTTCGATAGTGGTATAGGTGGGCTCACAGTAGCGCAGGCTATATTACAAGTGCTGCCAAACGAACGCCTGATTTATTTTGGCGATACTGCCCACTTGCCTTATGGCGATAAATCGACGGCGGCGATACAGGCTTATGCAGTTAAAATATGCGACCTGCTGATAAAACAGCAGTGTAAGGTTATCTTAATAGCTTGCAACTCAGCCTCTGCTGCAGCTTATGACCTGGTAAGAGAGTATGTAGGAAGCAAGGCGAAAGTGCTGAATGTGATAGACCCTATTGTACAGCACATCGGGGCAACGTACGGGGGGAGAACAATTGGCCTTATCGGAACAAAGCAAACGGTAAACTCTAACGTATATCGTAAGAAGGTAGATGAACTGGGCCTGGATATTACGCTGAAATCCTTGGCTACGCCGCTGCTGGCCCCCATGATAGAAGAAGGCTTCTTTAACGAGTCTATTTCGGAGAGTGTTATTAATGCGTACCTTTCTGATGCGGAATTGAACGATATAGAGGCTGTAATATTAGGTTGTACCCACTACCCGCTTATTAAAAAGCAGATAGAAAAGTATTATAATGGAAAGGTAGATGTGCTTGATGCCAGCGTAATAGTGGCAGAGCATGTAAAAGCTTTTCTGGAACAGAACGACTTAACGGCGGAGAAGCTCACAGGTGACCATAAGTTCTACGTTTCCGACTTCACCCGTTCTTTCGAAGAAAGTACCAGGATATTCTTTAAGCGGCAGGTAAACCTGGAACATTACCCATTGTGGGAATAACTTAGTTTTCTGCACTAAAAATGAATGAGAAATTGTGCAGGGACATTATGTTAATCAAGCCTGTTGTTTGATATAGTTTTCCTATCTTGGGCAAGAAGAGATATAGTGTATAACCAAACCTTATTCTTGCCCTTACGCCTCTTGCTGTTTTAAGTAGCACTCGTGTTTTTAATGAGGAGAAGGTACAACATGATCTTCAGCCTAAATATTACCGTAACAAGTATATCAGCAAGCTATACAAAAATCAATACTGATGAAGAAAAGATACCTTTCTGTAGGCGATTTAAAACGCAATGCATTTATAGTAGCTGCAGCTACATGCCTAGGCCTTACAGGCTGTGATACAAACAACCGCAACAACGAGTGGAACTCTGGCGAAGAGGTTGCGGTGCCCGATGGAATTGTTACAGAGCTGACAGAAGAAGCTCCTGACGAGTGGAAAATTACAGATGAGCGGACTACTGCTCCGGGGCAAAGCATGGCTATACTAAAGTACAATGATGGTCGTGTTGATACATTGCAGGGGCTGGAATTGCAGAACCAGATGCAGGGAATTGCTAATAACCAGACGGCGTACCACTCCGGTGGTTTTGGCTTAGGCAGTGTACTTTGGTGGAGCGGTTTAGGATTTATGGCTGGCCGTGCAACAGCTCCCCGCCCTGCTTACTATGCAAGCCCCAATGTTATGGAGCGAACAAACACCTGGAGGCAAAATGTACAGACCTATCGCCAACAGGCTACGGCACCAAGGTCAGGGCGGAGTGGCTTTTTCAGAGGGCGTAGTGGTGGCGCAGGAGCTTAAATCGCTAAAGTCATTAAAATCTTAGTGCCTTTGAATCTTTGTCTATTATCTTTTAGTCTGATATTATTTCATGTTGAGTAACAATAGAACCAGCATACACCTGGAAGAACATCAGGGTGATGTGGAAATAGCTGTACGCGGGCTCGGCTGGGATTGGTGTGTGGAAGATGGCTGTGCAAATTATGTGCCTGGCGAGGCCGTGGTGTTGCCGGAGAAGGAGGCTGATGCCCTGTTAGATGCTGCTGATACGTTGTATGACATGCTGGTGCAATCTGTGCCGGATAACTTACCCGAAGCATTCTTGAAAATTTTGGGCGTACCTGAAAACCTCTGGGAATTGGTGCGCCATTCCTGGAACGATGAAAGGCACTGGCACCTTTACGGACGTTTCGATTTTGCACAAACCCCTGAGGGACCAAAGCTACTGGAGTTTAATGCCGATACCGCCACATCTATTCCGGAAACAGCTGTAGTGCAATGGGCAAGTCTGGCTGCTGCAGGTAAAAAGGAGGCTAATCAGTATTCTGGTTTGTATGAGGCCTTGGTAGAGCAGCTAAAGACCTGGCGTATGCTGAACGATGATTTACCGCCTGCCTTACTGCTTACTTACTTAGGAGAGAGTGCTGAAGATGAAACCAACTGTGCCGTAGTGGCGCAGGCAGCCCGGGAAGCAGGTTTCGATACACATTTATGCCCTGTTGAAGATATAAGTGTATCTACTGAGGGTGCCGAGAAAGGTGTTTGGGCACAGGTAGAGTCGGAGCAATGGCGGCAGTTCCCGTTTTTGTTTAAGCTCCTGCCCTGGGAGCAAATTGCCTGGGAGGAGCCGGAACTGCTCGAAAGCCTGACACTCTTAATCCGCACACGCACCGTGATTGTTGCTAACCCTGCTTATTCTTTATTGTTCCAGAGTAAAGGCATGCTGGCTTGGCTTTGGAATGCTTTTCCATATCACCCGCTGTTACTGAAAACAGATTTGGAACCCTTAAGGGGTAAGTATATTCGCAAACCTTATTTTGGCCGCGAAGGACAAAGTGTAGAAGTAGTAGACAAGGTATCTGTCGCTAAAATGGAAGGAGAATATGACCACCAGCAGCAGGTATACCAGCAATGGTGCGAGCTTCCACAAGACACTAATGGCTATCTGTACCAGGCAGGTGTGTTCTGGGCTGGAGAAGGTTGTGCCATTGGTTTCCGACGCGAAAAAGGAATTATTACGAACTTGTCACAGTTTGTGCCGCATTTGCTTGAGAACAGTTAATTGCATTAGCTATTTGGGCTTTCTCTTATAGTTTGGAAAACCTGTAACGCAGTATTGCATTTCACCTCATTAGCACATTGTCACATTATCGTTTAACTTTGCTCTGATATTATAATTAGAACAAATCGCTTATGCTTGCTTTTGTGCTCACTTTGTCGCTTATGCTGCTGATAGTAGTGGTGGTGGTGTATGCCGAGCGTAAAGTGGCGGCCTTTATGCAAGACCGCCTGGGGCCAACGGAGGCAGGGCCGTATGGTACCTTACAGCCTTTGCTGGACGTACTAAAGCTCCTGCAGAAAGAAGATATTATCCCCTCTGCTGCCGATAAAAAGCTTTTTGCTATAGCTCCTGTCCTGATATTTGTTGCTGTGTTTGCTGGTTTTGCTGTTATTCCGTTATCACCTGGACTGGTGCCTGCTGGCATTGGTATCGGGGTGTTTTACTTTCTGGCCATTGTTTCGCTGGATGTAATCGGATTGTTGATGGCAGGGTGGGGCTCTAACAACAAATATGCTATGCTGGGAGCTATGCGTTCTGTAGCTCAGATTGTGTCCTATGAAATTCCTGCTGGTTTAGCCATCCTCTCTGCCGTTATGATATGCCAATCGCTGGACTTCCAGGAGATCAGTTACCAGCAAGGCGCTATCATGAATCTGTTTCCGGGGTTGGAATATGATACAAACTGGCTTTTCGGCATTGAAGCATTAGGCATAAATACAACAGCTGTTGGGGGTATTACTACCTGGAATATCTTCAGAGCACCTTTTCTATTAGTGGCCTTTGTGGTTTATTTTATCGCATCGCTGGCAGAATGCAACCGTGCTCCTTTTGATATACCAGAAGCAGAGTCAGAATTGGTGGCTGGTTTTCACGTGGAATATTCTGGTTTCAGGTTTGCCGTATTCTTTCTGGCAGAATATGCCATGATGGTACTAGTTTGTTTGGTTGCAGTGATACTGTTTCTGGGTAGCTGGAATACGCCACTGTCAAACATAGGACCTTTCAAACTGGCGTACCTGACAACAGGAACAGTAGGAGAGCTGTCGGGAATTTTGTGGGGGGCTTTCTGGTTGATCTCAAAAACGCTGGTACTGCTGTTTGTGCAGTTGTGGGCTCGCTGGACATATCCTCGTTTGCGCGTAGACCAATTGATGCACCTTTGCTGGAAAGTACTTACTCCTGTAGCTTTGGGCTTAGTATTATTAGCAGGTATCTGGCGATTATTAATGGTTTAAACATCAGGCACAGGTGTCAGCTAAGGTATATAATCAAAAGAGCATGTAAAAAGCTGGTATCTTGTATCTAATATCTTAGGTCCTTTAGAAATGGAAAAAGAAGCAATCAGAAATAAGAGTGGGGTTTGGGATGTGGTGAAGTCGCTGGTAAGTGGTGCCCGCCTGACAATGCAGCACTTCCGAAACGCGAAAAACCGCCGCACACCCGAGTATGTGAGTGATGAGAATTACTTTAAACAGCCTGATGGTTTAGCGACACTCACTTATCCGTATGAGGCTATACCTGTACCTGACAACGGCAGGTACCGTTTGCACAATGAAATAGAGGATTGTATAGTCTGTGATCTTTGTGCCAAAATCTGCCCTGTTAACTGTATTACTATTGAGTCAGTAAAGGCGACGGAGGATATTGGCACTACCTCTGATGGCACTAAAAAGCGTTTATATGCGCCAGTATTTGACATTGATATGGCTAAATGCTGCTATTGTGGCCTCTGTACCTCTGTATGTCCCACAGATTGCCTTACCATGACGCCGGTATATGATTTTAGTGAAGTAGACATAAAAAATATGGTTTACCATTTTACTGATCTTTCACCGGAGCAGGCGCAGGAAAAGCAACGCCTTTTCGAGCAGCAGCAAGAGGAACAGGCCGCTGCGAAGGCTGCTGCATTGGCAGCAAGAAAAAAGTCTTAATTGCTATAGCTTGAGCTATGTAGTAGTTTTAGTTTTTTTAAAGGCTTTAACATGGGTGTTACTAATAACTAAAAAATGCTTTTTTACATTTTTGCCGCTCTGGCCGTACTTTCGGGAGCATATATGGTGTTGACGCGTAACCTGCTGTACGCAGGGTTTTCGTTGCTGGTAACTTTGCTCAGCCTCGCAGGAATATATGTTTTACTGTTTGCTGATTTTGTGGCTGTGCTACAGCTGATGGTGTATGTCGGAGGTGTGCTGGTGCTTATCCTCTTTGGTATTATGCTAAGCAGCCGTGTGCATGATAAGTCAGTGCTGTCGGAAAGTGTAAATAAGGGTTGGGGTATTATTATATCACTACTGATATTTATTGGTTTGGCGTACACCATTACAAGAGCCAGCTTCAGTTCCTTAGCGTGGATAAGAACTGGCGCCTATGCCGATGTATTAGGTTACCAGAAGAGTACGGTTCAAAGTATCGGCATAAAACTGATGACAGATTTTGTATTGCCTTTTGAAGTAGCTTCTTTGCTATTGCTGATTGCTTTAATGGGAGCAGCCTATATTGCGACAGATAAACAGAACGTGTAAGAATGGAACAGGTACCTCTGGAACATATTTTGATGCTGGCTGCTGTGCTTTTCAGCTTAGGTGTTTTAGCCGTTATTACAAAAAGACATGCGGTTGTGGTGCTGATGGGCATAGAGCTTATCTTTAATGCAGCTAACTTAAACCTTGTGGCATTCAGCAGATATGATCCTGTGCTGTTACAAGGGCAGATGTTTTCGCTGTTTGTGATAGTTGTGGCTGCCGCTGAAGCCGCTGTTGCTTTGGCGGTTGTGCTCCGCGTGTACCAGCACTTCAAAACGGCTAATCTAAACCAGATAGGAGAGAACAGTAAATCCTGAGATCACAAAGTTCCCAAAAAACTAAAGTAATGCTGTAGTGGAGTAGAAGATCTCATAAACGAAACCGGGGCTTGCTGCTTAAGCAGCAAGCCCCGGTTTCGTTTATGAGGTCTATATAAAATTACTGATGCATTGGCGTCAGGTTAACAGCTTCAACTGCTTTTATTTCGGGTATAGCCCTTAATACCGACTGCTCTACACCTGCCTTCAGTGTCATGGTAGACATTGGGCAGGCACCGCAGGCACCAAGAAGTTCCAGTCTCAATACCATGTCATCGGTTACTTCCAGCACCTTTACGTTGCCTCCGTCAGCCTCTAAATAAGGTCTGATCTGGTCTAGCGCACCTTCGATGCGGAGTAAGAATTCATTGTCTATGTTCGTGACTGCCATCTGCATTAGCTTTTAATTTCTACAATCTGTGTTTTAGCCATTGTTGCGTTACGGAGAGAAACCTGTTGTGCAACAGACTGAGCCAATTCTCTGAAAACGCCCGCTGCCGGAGAGTCATTCTGTAAAACCACAGGTGCTCCTGCGTCTCCGCTCTCGCGTATGCTTTGCACCAAAGGTACCTGGCCTAATAAGGGAACATTATATTTTTGAGCCAGTTGTTCTCCGCCGCCTTCGCCAAATATGTAATACTTATTCTCTGGTAGTTCCGCGGGTGTAAAGTAAGCCATGTTTTCCACAACACCCAACACTGGCACGTTTATTTGTGGCTGACGGAACATTTGCAAGCCCTTCATAGCATCGGCCAGGGCTACCTTTTGTGGGGTGGTTACAATAACGGCACCTGTAACAGGCAGTGCCTGAACCATGGTTAAGTGAATGTCAGATGTTCCTGGAGGTAAATCAATCAACAAGTAATCCAGTTCTCCCCAATCAACATCCGAAATAAACTGGCGCAAGGCAGAGCTAGCCATAGGGCCACGCCATATAACAGCACCATCAGGTGGAGTAAGGAAGCCAATAGACATCATCTTGATGCCATACTTCTCTACCGGAACAATGTAATTCTTGCCATGATCGCCCTGAATCATGCGCGGACGCTCATCTTCAGTAGCAAACATGGTAGGTATAGACGGGCCGGAAATATCAGCGTCAATCAAACCAACTCTGGCACCTGATTGCGCAAGGGCAATAGCCAGGTTAGTTGTAACAGTAGATTTTCCTACTCCACCTTTACCGGATGCTACAGCAATGATATTTTTTACACCGTTCATTACGGCAGAATTATCTACTCTGCCTGATGTAACACGAGAGGTCATATGTACTGTTACCTCAGCGTCTTTATCTACCATAGTATGAATAGCACGGATGCAGGCATTCTGAATCAGGTCCTTCATGGGGCAGGCAGGAGTGGTAAGTATAACTTTAAAACTTACTTTATTGCCCTCAATCTCTACGTCCTCCACCATGTTCAGCGTTACCAGGTCTTTCCCCAGGTCCGGCTCCTCTACATAGCTTAAGGCTTTAAGTATATCTTCTTTTGTGATAGCCATAAAAATAATATTGCAAGTATTGCCCTACAAAGATAAGAACAAAAACTTCTATTCACATGCTAAAGGTCTGTCGTGTTCAACAACATGCAGATAAGATTAGTTTTAAAATTATGCTGGAAGACAAATAAATGTGATGCAACCCTCCGTTTTGCTGTAGGGTCATGTAAGTGTATGCCACTATATTAACTCTACAAAACTATGAACAGAACCAGTAAAAGCAATTTAAGAAGCCTGATGCTCCTACTCTTAGGCATTGCTATGATAACTTCCTGCCTCGAAATGAACAAAGAGGAAGATCCCGCCGAGTTATTTAATAAGTGGAAACTTATAAGAATAGAGGAAACTGTCAGAACACTGGAACCTCCTTCAGATAGTGTTAGCATCTGGATTGAGTTTACACGGCAAAAATCAAACCTGGCGCACAGCACAAATTATATGCATAGCTTTTACGGCTTTGGTATCAACAACTCTTATACAGGTGGGTTTAACTTCGATAGTAGCAGAAAGCCTGCTAATAAGCTTACTTTAAGCCAAGTAGCAACTACCTTTGTGGTAAGTCCTGAACTTGAAGCGCACTATTTTAGTCTGTTACCAAACGTAATATCTTTTTCTGTTAATGATGATATATTGGTGTTGGAGTGTAGAGAAGGGCAGATGATGATTTACAAGCAGGCATAAATAGCGACATTAACGAATTTTTCGTAAAATCTCCTTAAATATAAGTTTATGCTATCAGCAAAAATAGAATTAGTGAAAGGAGATATTACAAAGTTGGAGGTAGATGCTGTGGTAAATGCTGCTAACAGTAGCCTTTTGGGAGGAGGAGGAGTGGATGGTGCGATTCATCGTGCCGGAGGGCCGGAAATACTGGAAGAATGTAAACAAATCAGGGCAAGGCAAGGTGGTTGCCCTACCGGAGAAGCTGTGATAACGACAGGAGGCAGATTGCCTGCCCGATATGTTGTTCATACGGTGGGGCCGGTATGGCAGGGCGGAAAGAACGGTGAACCTGAACTGCTGGCAAACTGCTATCGCAATAGCCTGCGTATTGCTTCTGGAAAGCAACTGCAACATGTAGCCTTTCCTAGTATAAGCACAGGTGTTTACGGCTATCCGAAAGATAAAGCAGCTAAAGTGGCAGTGCAGACAGTAAAGAAATGGTTACAGGAGCACGAAAATTCTATAATGCAAATACTCTTTGTTTGCTTTGATGAGGAAAACTACCATCTTTATAAAGAACTGTTAGCAGATGAACGGTAGTAACTGCTGGATATTCTGCTGTACTTTTGGGCAAACCTCCTTCTATTGTTATGGTAGAATGTTATCTTTGTAATTCCTTTACTGTTTTTTCAGCACCATGTCCCTCATTCCAAAAGAAACCGTTGACCAGATCTTAGCACAAGCCGATATAACGGAGGTTGTGGGAGATTTTGTGTCGCTGAAGAAAAAGGGGCAGAATCTTTGGGCCTGTTGTCCGTTCCATCACGAAAAGTCCCCTTCTTTTTCTGTTTCGCCAGCAAAAGGCATTTACAAGTGCTTTGGCTGTGGTAAGGCTGGTAACTCAGTGCAGTTCATTATGGATGTGGAGGGCACCAGTTTTCCAGAGGCACTGAAGTATCTGGCTAAAAAATATAGTATTGAGATTCCGGAAGATAACCCAGACCCGGAGTATGCCAGAGAGCAGAATGAGCGTGACAGCCTTTTTATTGTTTCAGATTTTGCCAATAAGCACTTCCAACATAACCTGCACCAGCATGAGCAGGGTGGAATAGGGCAATCGTACCTGAAGCAACGCGGCCTTGGTGCTCATACTATCCGGAAGTTTGAGTTGGGCTACAGTTTAGACGAATGGTCTAACCTGACAGATGCAGCACTAAAAGCAGGGTATCAGCAGGAGTACCTGGAGGCAACAGGACTGACCATAGTAAAGGAAGAGGGTAAAAAATATGACCGCTTCCGTGGCCGTGTCATGTTTCCTATTCATAATGTTTCTGGTCGTGTGGTAGGGTTTGGTGCCAGAACGCTTAAGACAAACGACAAGAAAAGCCCGAAATACCTTAACTCTCCCGAATCTGAAATTTACCATAAAAGCAATGTGCTGTATGGCTTATTTCAGGCAAAGCAGGCCATCCGGATGCAGGACCTGTGCTATATGGTGGAAGGGTACTTAGATGTGCTCTCGCTACACCAGGGGGGCATTGAGAATGTGGTTGCTTCATCTGGAACTTCGCTTACAGAGGGTCAGATTAAGTTAATCGCACGCTATACCCAAAACATTACGGTGCTCTACGATGGCGATGCGGCAGGTATAAAAGCTTCTTTGCGTGGTATCGATCTGATTCTGGAGAATGGCTTAAATGTTAATGTCGTTACTTTTCCGGAAGGTGAAGACCCAGACTCTTATATTCATAAAGTAGGTGATACGGCTTTTAAAGCATACCTGCAGGAACATTCGCAGGACTTTATCTCCTTTAAAACCAGCTTATATGCAGCCGAAGCAAAAGGTAACCCGGTAAAGAAAGCAGAGGCCATTCGGGAGATAGTGGCTTCAATTGCCAAAATTCCTGACTCTATTCAGCGCACCGTTTTCTTTCGTAGCTGTAGCCTTATTTTTGACATTGATGAGCAGGTACTCATATCAGAGTACAACAAAATGCAGCTACAGGGGCGTCAGCAGCCCAAGATAGGTAGCCCTAGAGAGCCTGAAACCTACAGGCCTGTTGCTGAGCCAGAGGAAGAAAAACCTGTTTCTGATGAGGAGACACTGAAGCGTTACGAGCGGGAGATTGTTCGTATGCTGCTCAACTACCCAAACCGTATGCTGGAAGATGGGCTGACAACCTGCCAGTATATGCTGGAGCAATTGGAGGATGTGGAGTTTAGAACTCCCCTGTATAGCCGGTTGTTGAATCTGGTTAAAGACAAGTTATGTACCGGGGTTGTGCCTTCTGCAGAGGACTTTGTCAACTTCCCGGACCAGGAAATCAGAACAGAGGCCACTAACTTATTGTCTGACCCTTATGAACTGAGTCATAATTGGGAGACACACCAGATTTATGTGCCTACTGAAGTTGACTTACTTTCTTATGGTGCCGAGCGTGCTGTGCTGCGTCTGAAGTGGCGAAATGTGCAGTTGCTTATAAAAACAGAGATGGAAAAACTACGCCTCGTTACAGATCCATCCGAACAGGACCGTCAGCTACAGGTACTACTTGCCCTGAAATCTTTCGAGAAGCAAATCGGAGATATGTTGGGTATTGTAGTAAATAAATAGTTCCCGGGTTACAGCTTGAATTTTTAGCTCTAGCAAAGCTTATGTAAGGCTCCTAACAAGCTTGTGTAAACCGCTTACTGGTACCTCCTTGTTCTGTCAGTCACCAACTTTTTGCGCATCTTTTCTTGTGTCTGAACAGTACCTTGCTGTTAAATTCTGAATTTCAGACTCAACTATTCCTCTTTCTAAAGTGTTATCTAAACAAAAACAATATTGCAGCATAAAGTTGTTAAATTTGCGCTGTTTAATATTCTGTCTTTATGCTGAATCAGAAAGGCAGGAGAACCATTAATTCTAGGAAAATGGATACATATACAACGAAAGAAAAAAGGCCTTTCGACTCTATAGACGATGCGATTGAAGATATCCGCCAAGGTAAAGTAGTTATTGTGGTAGATGACGATGATCGCGAAAACGAGGGTGATTTTATTTGTGCAGCAGAAAAAATCACTCCCGAGATTGTAAACTTTATGGCCACACATGGCCGTGGCTTGTTGTGCTGCCCTATCACAGAAGAGCGTTGTGATGAGCTAGGCCTTGAACTGATGGTTGGCCGTAATACGGCTTTGCATGCCACTCCTTTTACTGTGTCTGTAGACCTGCTAGGGCACGGCTGTACGACCGGCATTTCTGCATCTGACCGTGCAAAAACCATTCAGGCACTGGTAAACCCCAATACTGATCCGGAAGATTTGGGCAAGCCAGGACATATTTTCCCCTTAAAGGCCAAGAAAGAAGGTGTTTTACGTCGCTCCGGGCATACTGAGGCTGCTGTTGATCTAGCTCGCTTGGCAGGTTTATATCCTGGGGGAGTACTGATCGAAATTATGAACGAAGATGGCACCATGGCCCGCTTACCTGATTTAGTGAAGGTGGCAGAGCGGTTTAACCTGAAGCTGATTACTATAAAAGACCTGATTGCCTATAGGCTACAGAAAGAGAGCCTGATTGATCGTGAGATTGTAGTGCAGTTGCCAACTGACTTTGGTAATTTCGACTTGTATGCTTTTACGCAACGGAGCAATGGAGCGCAGCATTTAGCCTTAGTGAAAGGCACCTGGGAGAAAGATGAGCCTGTGTTAGTGCGGGTACACTCTTCCTGCGTGACAGGTGATATATTTGGCTCTTGCCGTTGTGACTGCGGACCACAGCTACATGAGGCTATGCGCATGGTAGAGGAAGCCGGTAAGGGAGTAATTGTCTATATGAACCAGGAAGGCAGAGGCATAGGCTTGTTAAACAAGCTTAAAGCGTATAAACTGCAGGAGCAGGGCATGGATACAGTGGAAGCAAACCTTAAACTGGGTTTTGGTATGGATGAGCGTGATTATGGTGTAGGAGCGCAGATATTACGCGACCTCGGCATAACTAAAATGAAACTGATCTCTAATAATCCAAAGAAACGCTCAGGTTTGATGGGGTATGGCTTAGAGATTGTAGACAGAGTACCGATTGAAATAAAACCTAACGAGCATAATCAGAAGTATCTGACTACCAAGCGGGATAAGCTGGGACATGAAATATTAAAAAATCTGACATTGGATAAATAGAAATATTTTAACTGTTTATTGAAGCCTGTAGTGAAATAATTGCATTTCGCTACAGGCTTTTTGTTTTGTAAAAATCATTCTAGATAAAGTTATAAACCTTTTAAAGCTGTCTTGGTAAACATAAGTACCTGATAATTAATTACTAACTTTCTATATTGCTATCTTGTAAAATTGTGATGTTTGAATCTAAATCTAACTTACTAACTATGAAAATGAAGTTGACAAAACAGTTAATTGGATATTTTTTATGTCTGTTACTCTGCCTTAGCCCAATATTTACTAAGGCTCAGTTCATGTCTGAAGCTGGTGTGCAGGAGTGGCCGAGCGGCAAAGTCGTACTAACCTCAGGCGATACCTTGTATGGCGAGCTTGTTCTGCATAGAGCCGAAGAGGTGCTAAACGTGATACATGATGATGGCACTATTAGCTCTTTTTCGCCAATAAGTGTAGAATATTTTATAGCCCAGGACAGGCCGAGTGGCAGACCTTATTACTTCCGCACACTTATGTGGGATCAGGGAAGGGATTATACTGATTTTAAGAAGCCTACTTTTTTTGAGCAGTTAATTGAAGGCCCCATTACGCTTGTAATGCGCGAATCCTATTTAGGCAAAGCTGGTTTTCAGAATAACTACAATAACCAGAATTACCTGCCTGCTAACGGATGGGTAGAGGACGTAAAAGAATCTTACTATGCCGTATTGCCAGACGGAGAGGTGGTAACATTGCGCAGAATAAGAAGAGACTTGAATGCTCTGTTTGGAGATAAATCAAAGGAAGTCAGGAAATTCGTGAAAAAACGAAATCTGGAGTACGAGCGACCGCATCAGCTTATTGCTATTGTGAGCTTCTTCAACTCGCTGGTTGATCCTTTATATATCTCTAAGCTTCAGGGTGTAGAACGATAGCAGCAGAAGAAGCCCTATGTACAGGAGCGATGGCAAAACGGCCCATGCAGGAGATAACAGTTCTGTAGGCATAGTCAGCTGGTCGAGTATCTCCTGCCCTGGCATAGGCGTAAGACTGTTGAACACTTTCATGGGCATGTATTTGTCCAGTGTATCAGGTACATTGAAATGAATAATTGGCTCTATTATTTTAGCATAAGCTATAAATGCAATAATAGAAAGTCCGCTTTTCCTGAGAAAGAAGCTAACTAGTAAAGCCAATGACATGTAAGCAACAGCTTGCACCAGGTAGTAAAGAAGAAAGTCTGACTGGCTGAAAATGGCACTAAGCGAGTGGTTAGTGCCATGAACCAGTCCAAAGTACAAGCCTATTACCAGTAAGAACACTGTACTGGTAATAGCTAAAGTAAGCACAACAAAGAACTTAGCCATTACAACGTCTTGCCTCGAAAGGCCATCAATAACCTGTTGCCTTATAGTTCTGAAACTATATTCATCTGACACTAAGATGATGATTAAAACACCCAGCAGCAAATTAAAATAACTTGCTACATAAGTAAGCCGTTGCCACAGCTCCGGCAATGTAAAAGCTGTTGTGCCAAGGTCGGTGCCATTAACAGTTATATGGCTGCTGGCGTAAAGTATAAGCACCATCAGTAGGGCATATATACCTAGAATAAACCAGAAAGTACGGTAAGGTAATACCTTTCGAAGCTCTATGCGGAGTAAGTTCATAAGAATTATTCTTTGATGATTTCCAGAAACTGAGCCTCCAGGCTTTTGCGGCGCACAAACAATTGCGAGAGTACAATACCCTGTGCAAACATGTCGCGGTTAACATCCAGGCTGCTGTAGTTATCCTGTAGTGTCAGAACTATATTTTGTTTATCCTGTCTGAAACTGATAATGTAAGGTAGGCGTGCCAGTAACTCTAGTGCAGGTACGGTGTCTGGTGTACTGATAATAACTTCCTCGTTGGCCGATAGAATATTACTTACTTCTCCGTTAGCACGAAGCTTTCCTTGCTGTAGTACTGCTACATGGGTGCATACCTTCTCTACTTCATCCAGCAGGTGGCTTGCCAGGATAATTGTTTTATCCTGTGCTGCAATACGTAATATTAAATCTCTGACCTCTGCTATACCTTGTGGGTCCAAGCCATTGGTAGGTTCATCCAGTACCAGCACTTCCGGATCGGAGAGCATGGCAGAGGCCAGGGCCAGCCGTTGCTTCATTCCCAGAGAAAATCCTTTAAAACTGGTGTTGCTGCGTGTGCCAAGTCCTACTAAGTCCAGTACTTTATTGATATTACTGTGGCCAACGCCTTTAATATCAGCTGCAATCTGCAGGTTACGCTTAGCTGTAAGGTATGGATAAAAGTTTGGTGTTTCGAGTAAGGCGCCTATGCGATGCTTAGTTGCCCGGGAAACAGGAGAACCAAACCACCGGAAGCTGCCTCTGTCAGGCTTCAGCACATTAAGTACAATACCTAATGTTGTCGTTTTACCACTACCATTGGGGCCCAACAACCCATAGATGCTTCCTTTTTCTACATTTAAAGTAAGTCTGTCGAGTGCCTGCAGACTTCCGTAACTCTTAGAAAGGTTGTCAATGTCTAAAACTGTAGCCAAGGGTATAATCTTTAAGTTAAATCAGCCGAAGGTTTAGTGGCAGAAGCAAATATAGACTTTTAAACTCTTATTCTTTAATAAGAGCTTCTTTTTGATAGGGAGCCAGTTAGTTCAAAGCAGCCGGATCAGGATAGGTAACATTTATTTTGTTAAAAAAGCGTTCAAACTCTTTTTACTAACTTTAGGCCAAATTTTAAAAGAAGATTCTGATGACAAATAAATATGATGGTCTGATTTTCGACCTGGATGGTACTTTATGGGATTCCACTTCTTCCGTGGCAAAAGCGTGGCAAACAGCCAAAGAAAAAGTAGGTTATGTAAAAGAAAACGTAACGCAAGCTGATGTGCGGGCTATTGCTGGCATGGCTTACGATGCTATTTATGAGAAACTGTTTCCTTCTCTGGATGAAGAACAGCGCAAGGCATTTATGGAAGTCAGCGGAAAAGAGGAACTGGAGCATATGTATGCCTACGGAGGTGTTTTATATGATGAACTGGAGAGTACACTACAGTATCTGCAGACCAAATACAGGCTTTTTATAGTAAGTAACTGCCAGTCTGGCTACATCGAAGCTTTCCTTAAGTTTCATAATATGGAGAAGTATTTTGAAGATCATCAGTGCTTCGGTACGAAGAACAGGCCAAAAGATGAGAATATACGTGATGTGGTAGAACGTAATGACCTTAAATCTCCGGTATACATTGGTGATACTCTGGGAGATTACAAGGCAAGTGTGGGAGCTAAGGTTCCTTTTATCTTCGCAGCTTATGGTTTCGGCAAGGTAGAGAGTGGGCAAGTAGCCACCATAGAAAAGTTCTCTGACCTGAAGAACATCCTGTAGAAGTAATATGTGAGTTTTGATGGCAGGTTAGGGCAGTCTCAGAATTAAAAGATTATCTCAGCGGCAAGCTCTTAAAAACAATCTGAAAACAGTAAAAGCCACTACTCAGTGGCTTTTACTGTTTTCAGATTATCCTATTTAGGATGGTTCTCTTAATTAACCCTTATAGCTTTCCAGAGCCTCTTTTATAGGTGTATCACCAGTGAAAAGCTCAAAAGTTTTATTTTTAACATTATCAACCTCCAGGCAGCCGACCAGCACCTGAGCTACATCAGCGCGTGGTATAGGTGTTTCTTTTCTTGTTTCGAAGTGCTCTGCTACTTCTACTTTACCGATAGGTTCATCAGAACCGAGACCACCGGGGCGAACAATGGTATAGGTAAGACCACTTTCGCGTAAGTACCTGTCTGCTTCGCCTTTTGCTTTCAAATACTCTTTCAACTCTCCTTGTGGGGTGTCGGCGCTGTAAGAGCTAAGCATAACAAAATGCTTGACACCTGCCTTCTTGGAGGCATCAATCAGTCTTTTAGCGCCATCCTGATCTACCCCTATCACATCTTTACCCTGTGAGCCAGCCGCAAAAATGACCGCATCCTTATCCTTAACAGCTTCTGACAAATCATCTTTCAGGTCAGCCAGTACAATATTGTTTGTGCCAAGCTTCTTTAGCTCGTCTGCTTGTCCTTCTTTCCGAATCATGGCATAGGCCTCGTGTTGGTTGCTTTTGCTAAGCAATTCTGTTATGGTTTTGCCTGTGTTTCCATGTGCTCCTGCAATAAGTACTTTCATATTTCTATCTTATTTATATCGTTCCTCTTAAAGTTTACTATAATAAGGCAGCGGAGGTTAAACATGAAGTGCTTTTGTTGGCAAAGAACACGTTGAATAAGGGCAGGAGTAGTTAACTTGAGCCTGTTAAACTAATCAATGTGTTATGAAGCTAAGCAGGAGTGGAGAATAACTGCTACTTCTTCCAGTGTTGCATGAGTGGTCCGTCTTGCCCGGCAACAGGGTCAGTTGTGGGTAGAGCGACCAGCTTAATGTTCTGCTTTTTTTCTTCCATATTATCATCCTCAGTACAGATATCATAATCTTCCTGCCCTTTGGGGTAAGCCCCAACTACACTAAAATCTGATGATGCACTTTTTTTGAAATGACCTGTGCCGGCAGGCAAAACAACTATGTCTCCAGCTTTTACCTCAACTTCTTCGCCTCCTGGGCCACCGAAGACAAGTGTAGCAAAACCTGCTGCAACTCCTAACACTTCATGGGCCAAACTGTGATAGTGGTGATAATTAAATACCCCATTCGTCCAAGTGCCAGTCCAGCTGTTTTGTTTGAAAACTTCTTTAAACCAGGTTTCAGTATCCTTACTGCCAGAGACTACTTGCTGGTAAAGAAGCAGAGGTAACGTTGGGTTATTAGGAATAGGACCGTTTGGCTGGAGAACAATAGGTTTGACACTTACTTCTTGCATAATAGTTGCTTTAGTTTGATAGATGGATATACAAAAGTTATACTCAGTAAGCTAAGTGAAAAGTTGTGTCTGATTGCTTGTAGCCTGATATAGCAGTGTAAGTTCTGGATAGATTATAGGCAGATAAGCCTAAGCAAAGCCGGCTTTTAAGAAGTATGTTGGAAATATAAAAAAATATGGCTCCTGTTATTGGAGTTTAAAAAGTAAATTTGGCTTAAATACAGTTTTTGAAATTATGCGATAAGGTAATTATACAAGCAGGAGGTAGGGGGCAATTAAGCATTGAATTAATAAATTGATTGTTTTGTTAGGTTGTTTCATGATTATGGCTGTATATTAAAGTGCTGAATATTAGTAATCTTATAATTTGAATATTATTTTAATTATAATAAGCTTCAGTTAGCTTATTATAACTTTTATTGCAATGACAAATAGTATTGTGGAGAAAAATAGTTCTTTAAAATTGGAAGATAAAAAGAATTGGAAGAAGTGGGGACCTTATCTGACTGAGCGGCAATGGGGTACTGTAAGAGAAGATTATAGCTTTGACGGAGATGCGTGGAACTGTATTACACATGAAAAGGCGCGCAGCATTGCCTACCGTTGGGGGGAAGAGGGAATGGCCGGCTTTTGTGACGACCGCCAAATTCTGTGCCTGGCCCCGGCTTTCTGGAACGGTAACGATCCGCTTTTAAAAGAGAGGCTTTTTGGATTAACAAATGAACAGGGAAACCATGGAGAAGATGTAAAGGAGCTTTACTTCCACCTCGATTCTTCGCCTAACCATTCCTATTGCAAATATTTGTACAAGTACCCGCAGGCGTCCTTCCCTTATGATGAGTTAATTGAAAAGAATAAGCGAAGCCGTACAATGCCGGAGTTCGAATTGTTGGATACAGAAGCGTTTAAGGAGAACCGTTATTTTGATTGTTATATCGAATATGCAAAACCTGATGTAGACGATGTACTGATGAAAATAACGGTGTATAACCGAGGACCGGAAGCTGCTACTATACATGTATTGCCACACTTATGGTTCCGTAACTACTGGAAGCATAACCCGCGTTTTGCGAGGCCTCAGATTACATCTGAAGCCTTGGATTATATAAAAACTGCTTCTACAAGGAATGGGAGCCTGTTCTTTTATCATGAGGCAGGGGAGCAGG
The DNA here is from genome assembly GCF_020907275.1 of Pontibacter silvestris. GTDB lineage: Bacteria > Bacteroidota > Bacteroidia > Cytophagales > Hymenobacteraceae > Pontibacter > Pontibacter silvestris. The sequence goes on from NZ_JAJJWI010000006.1 coordinate 60,084, forward strand.
TTTTCTGTGAGAATGAAACCAATAACCAGCATATTTACCATACTGCCAATGAATACCCTTATGTTAAGGATGGTATCAATAACTATGTAGTAACAGGTGAGCCAACTGTAAACCCTGAAAAATATGGTACGAAGGCAGCTATATGGTACAAAAAGGAAATCCCGGCAGGAGGAAAACAAACTTTTCGAGTGAGGTTAAGCAAGCAACCTTTAACAGATGCCCTGGTTGAGTTTGATAATATTGTTGCGCAGTGTAAGTCTGAAACAGACAGCTATTATGACGAGCTAACCCCTAAAGGTTTGAAGCAGGAGCACAAAAAGTTGGTTAGGAATGCTTTCGGTGGATTACTCTGGACAAAACAATTCTATTATATGGATGTGTACAAGTGGCTGCACGGAGAACCGGGCCATACACCACCTGACCGTCTCAAGAAGCGAAACACTGACTGGAGCCATCTTACAAACAGGCACATTATTTCTATGCCTGATAAATGGGAATACCCTTGGTATGCTGCTTGGGATCTGGCTTTCCATGCCACCACTTTTGCTCATGTAGACCCTGATTTTGCCAAAGACCAGCTGCAACTGATGCTACGGGAGTATTACATGCACCCAAATGGGCAGATACCAGCTTATGAGTGGAATTTTAGTGATGTGAATCCTCCTGTACATGCCTGGGCTGTGTGGGAAGTGTATAATAAAGACAAACAGAAGACCGGTGTTCCTGATTGGGATTTCCTAGAAAGAGCATTCCAGAAGTTGCTGATGAACTTTACCTGGTGGGTAAACCGCAAAGATGAGAATGGTACAGATCTTTTTGAAGGTGGCTTTCTGGGGCTGGACAACATCGGTGTATTCGACCGTAGCAAGATGCCTGCAGGCATTAAGCATATGCAGCAAGCGGATTCTACCAGTTGGATGGCTATGTTTTCCCTTAATATGTTGCGGATTTCGTTGGAGCTAGCCGGGCATAATGTTGCTTATGAAGAATCTGCAGCTAAATTTTTCCGTCATTTCCTGAACATTTCCTGGGCTATGCACCACATAGGGGAGGGGGACATTTCTCTGTGGGATGATGAAGACAACTTCTTCTATGATGTCGTGCAGTTTGATAATGGGGGAAGCCAGCGGCTTAAGATCCGCTCTTTAGTAGGCATTATACCATTGTTTGCTGTGGAGTTGATCAGCAAAAACATATTCGACCATTCCTATGAGTTTAAGATCAGGACGATCAACATTATGCGTACCCGCCCTGACCTGGCTTCCCTGATTTCCCGCTTTGAGGAGAAGAACGAGAACGGCGATTTTTTACTTTCGCTTATGCGAGGTTACCGTTTAGAGCACCTCTTAAAGAGATTGTTGGATGAAGAAGAATTCTTGTCAGAATATGGCATTAGATCTTTGTCAAAGCACCATCTGGAGCACCCTTACGAGTTCGACCATAACGGGAAGCATGTTATTCAGTATGAGCCTGGCGAAAGTTCTTCCTATATGTTTGGAGGTAACTCGAACTGGCGGGGCCCTATCTGGTTTCCGTTAAACTACCTGATCATTCAGGCGCTTCGGAAGTTCTATAGCTTTTATGGTCCTACTTATGTATATGAGTTTCCAACAGGGTCAGGTAATAAGTTAAATCTGAAGCAAATTGCCCGGGAACTTACAAATAGGCTGTTGAAGATTTTTGAAAAGGACGAGCAAGGTAAGTACCGTTACCATTCTGATCATGCTGAATTTGCGGAAGACGAGCACTTTCAGGAGCATCACCTGTTTTATGAATTCTTTAATGGTGATACTGGCCAAGGGCTTGGCGCCTCCCACCAAACCGGCTGGACTGCCTTGGTAGCGAACTTACTGCTGGAAATGGAGGAAGACGAAAACCCAGCCACTGAAATGGTAACGCAACAGGAAATGGCTCATGATTTTTCAGAGTAGAATCAGGTGATCTACATTGTTATTCCTCTAAGATGGAATAACAATGGCTGGAAAGGGTTATCACTTTTGTAGCTAATTAAGAGCTGCTGCACATAGCACTAAAAGGCATTCAGGCTTCTACAGTTTGAATGCCTTTTATTTTTTGTATTGTTCTATCAGGGATGTTAACTTTTTAAAGCTTGTTCTCTGAAGCATTAAGCGTTTAAAAGAGTTTTTAAGCTGAGAATTTAGACTTATAATGTTGCAGTAGTTGCCAGTTTTAACAAAGTGCTTCCTTGTTTATGTTGCTTAAAGTCTGCCGAAATATCCTAAAAAGAAAGCACTTACCATTCTTAAACGGCCAGCTTTTCGTATATTTATGATTCAACTTCTGTCTGCATCTAATTTAAACCAGACTTACCAAAATCCTCAATATTACGCTTATGCTTACCCCACGTTACTGGAAACCTGCTTTACTTTGTTTTGGCCTGATGGGAACGATTAACTTTTGCAGCCAGCAGGCAGCACCTCCCGAATTTGTGTCCAGGCAATACAAGTCTTATCCTGTGCCAGCCCAAATGACTTTTGCAGGCGAGCCTGTTCCCTTAGACATACCAGACGTAGCAGAGCGCCTGGACCGGGAGTTGCAATCCAATGCTTATTTCCATTCCAACACTATATTAGCTTTGAAGCGTGTTACCCGTTTTTTACCTGAAATTGAGGCATCGCTAAGGGAGCAAGGTTTGCCGGATGATTTCAAATATGTGGCATTAGCAGAAAGCCTGTTAGGTAATGTAGTTTCGCCTGCCGGTGCCGCTGGTGTCTGGCAACTGATGCCGGAAACCTCCCGGGGCTATGGCATCATAGTTAACAGTGAGATTGATGAACGCTATCACTTAGCTAAAGCAACAGTTGCCGCTGCTGCTTATTTCAAAAAGGCAAAAGATAAATTTGGCACCTGGACTAACGCTGCCGCCTCCTATAACCGCGGTATGAATGGGTTACAACGCGCCTTTGATGACCAGCATGTTACCTCCTATTATGACCTCTATCTGAACCCTGAAACGTCCCGGTATATGTTTCGGGTGCTGGCTTTAAAAGAAGTATTAGAGCACCCCGCGCGCTATGGTTTCGATGTAAATAATATTAAAGGATATTCTCCAACCCAAAGCCGTTCTATTACAGTAGAGGAATCTATTCCTGATTTACCGCAGTTTGCGTTAGACAATGGCACCAACTACAAAACCTTACGCCTGTATAACCCCTGGATAAAAGATTACAAGCTAACTATTACATCAAGCCGCCCAAGTTATCAGTTACAGTTGCCTGTTAACTAACTTCCTTCAATGCAGGAAAGGCAGCAGGGCTAATGCTGTTTTATCAGGATAAATGACTATCTTCATACAAGCTGAAGGCAAATCAGAGGAGGCAGGTAGAGGGGGAGTAGCCTTATTAGCCTAGAGTATTTTAGCCTAAACAAGATGAAACTATATGAAAAAGCTATCAAGAAGATCGTTTCTGGGAAATACCACTCTTCTGTCTTTTACTGGTTTGCTAGGGCTAATGCCCTCTTTGTATAGGGGGCGGCAAGAGCAAAAGAAGGTGTTTATACACCACGTCTACTTTTGGTTGAAGAATCCGGATGCTGCAGCTGACAAAGAAAAGCTGGTGGAAGGACTTAACACACTAAAAACAATTGATGTAATACGCACCGCACACATCGGTGTGCCAGCCAGTACAAATCGCGATGTTATAGAAAAAGGTTACAATATCTCCTGGATGCTTCTTTTTGATAATCTGGAAGAGGAGGAAATGTACCAGAAGCACCCTGTTCATTTAAAGTTTGTCGATAACTACTCTCACTTGTGGTCTAAAGTGGTTGTTTATGACTCAGTTGATATATAACAAGAAGCAGACTGTTATTGAATATCACAGCCGTATAGCAAAGCTCCTGCTAAACGGCTTTTTTCATTTACCTCTATTCTATATACAAATGAATTAATAGAGCTTTAATAAGCATGTTTCCCAATGTTTGTTGTATTTTTCGCCAGATATCAGTTTAAAAACATAATTGGAACAGATGCCTAAAATAAAGCTATACCAGATAGATGCCTTTACTGATAAAGTATTTCGAGGCAACCCTGCTGCTGTTTGTGTGTTAGACGAGTGGCTCGAAGATGAGAAAATGCAGAACATAGCTGCGGAGAACAACCTGGCGGAAACAGCTTTCCTGGTTAAAAGAGAAAATGACTATGAGATCAGGTGGTTTACTCCTCTCGTGGAAGTAGATCTTTGCGGACACGCTACGCTGGCTTCTGCTTATGTGCTGTTTAACTTCTATAATCATGCTACTGATAGATTAAATCTTTACTCGCACAGAAGCGGCATGTTGTCAGTTGAAAAAACAGGAGAGGAGCTGACGCTGAATTTCCCAATTGATGTTATAGAGAAGGCAGAGGCACCTAAAGCTCTGGTAGAAGCCCTAGGAAATACACCAACAGCAACCTATAAAGGAAAAACAGACTACCTGTTGGTTTTTGCCTCACAACAGGATATCGAGGCTATGAAACCTGACTTGCGCCTGCTTGCTACGGTAGAGGCTCGCGGTATTATTGTGTCGGCTCCCGGAGATGAAGTGGATTTTGTCTCACGTTTTTTTGCGCCGCAGGTAGGTGTTGACGAAGACCCTGTGACTGGTTCTGCTCATACGACACTTATTCCTTACTGGAGCGATAAGCTAAGGAAAAAGTCATTAACAGCCAAGCAGCTGTCTAAGCGCCATGGTGACCTGAAGTGCGAGCTGCTAGGCGACAGAGTAAATATCTCTGGTAAAGCAGTAGCTTATCTGACAGGTGAAATTGATGTTTAATCAGTTATAAAACTACAAACAAAGAGCAGCGGCAGGCGTTAAACCTGCCGCTGTCTATTCCTGCATATCAATGAGAAAGACCTTCTTCCTTATTTTATTTACCTGTTTCTGGGCCTGTACATCTACTAAAGAAAAAGAAACAGCACTACAGGTATTGCCAATGTATGAACTGGCTGAGCGTTATGTAAAGGTCGTTCTGAAACTTGGCCAGTACGACAGCGATGTAGTGGATGCCTATTATGGCCCTGAAGAGTGGAAGCCTCAGGAACAGCCTGCTACTGATTCACTGCCAGTATCAGGGTTGTTACAGGAGCTGCAATTGATTAAGGAAAACCTGCAAAATCAAAGCACAGATACCTTATCCGAACTGGAAAAGAAGAGGCTTATCATGTTTAAGAAGCAGGTGCTGGCCATTATTACCAAGGTGCAGATGATGCAAGGAAGAGAGTTTAGTTTTGATAAGGAAGCAGAACTGCTTTACGATGCTATGCCGCCACATTATGAGGTGGCTCACTTTGATTCTTTGCTTAACGCCATAGATAAAGAGTTGCCAGGAGAAGGCAACATAGCCGATAGATGGAGTACTTACAGTGCTGAGTTTATCATACCGAAAGAGAAACTGGATGCTGTGTTTCAGGCTGCCATTACCGAAGCCCGCAAAAGAACTAAAGCACATTATAAGCTTCCCGAAAACGAGAACTTTCGGGTGGAATATGTGACAGATAAACCTTGGTCGGGCTACAACTACTTTCAGGGAAATGGCTATAGTTTAATTCAGGTAAATACTGATTTTGCTATCAACATTGAACGTGCCATTGACCTGGCTTGTCACGAAGGTTATCCGGGGCATCATGTATTTAACACTTTGCTGGAGCAACACCTTGTAAATACTAAAGGCTGGAAAGAGTTTTCTGTTTACCCGTTATTCAGCCCGCAGTCGTTGATTGCAGAAGGGAGTGCTAATTACGGAATAGAGGTTGCCTTTCCTGCTGAGGAGCGCCTGGCATTTGAGAAAGAGGTACTGTTTCCCTTAGCAGGCCTGGATACTGCCGAAGCAGAACGGTATTATAGTATCCTGTCGAAGATAAACCAGCTGAACTTTGCAGGTAACGAAGCAGCACGGCTTTACTTAGATGGTAACATAAGTCATGAAGAGGCTGCGGACTGGCTCATGAAGTACAACTTTTACGAAAAAGGAAAAGCCCTGCAGCGCACCCGGTTCATTGATCGCTACAGAAGCTACGTTATTAACTACAACCTGGGGCAGGAGCTGGTGCGAGAATATGTAGAAGCACACGGCGGCACAGCCGATAACCCGGAAAAGCGTTGGGAAGTGTTTCAGGAGTTACTGTCTACGCCAAATACAGCTTCTATGCTACAATAGGTGCTCTGGTAGGGAACAAAAAATGTAATCCCGTTCATATAGATAAAAGCCACCTCAACGGTGGCTTTTATCTATATGAACGGGATTGGTGCTTAAGGAATCCTTACAAAAAGCTTTTCTTTGTCTCTGCGTACTTTTTTAGCGCTTGCTAAAAAGTCTGCTGCTCCCTGGCGATAACCTAATGGCAGCATAAGTACGCTGCGCAAGCCTTTCTCTTTCAGGTTGAGTAAAGCATCCAGCCCAGCCGGGTCGAAACCTTCCATAGGCGTGGCGTCTACTTTTTGTTCTGCCGCTGCCGCCAGTGCTGTACCTAAGGCAATATAAGCCTGTCGTGCCGCCCACTCATATTGTTGCTCCTGGCTTTTGGAAGTGATAGATCCCATAATGCTTTTTTTAAAGTCAGTTAAGGTTTCTTCTGCCACTCCGCGTGTGGTAGCAATATTTTGCATATACTCATCTACCTGTGCTTCGCTGATGCCGTCCCAGGCAGCAAAAACCACTACATGAGAAGCTTCTAACAACTGTGGCTGGTTCCAGGCTACTGGTTGTATTTGTTTGCGCAGTTTTTCGTTTTCAATAACAAATATGGTGTAAGGTTGTAATCCAACAGATGAGGCAGACAAACGAATAGCATCTAAGATACAATCTACTTTCTCCTGTGGCACCCTCTCGCCAGTCATGCGCTTGGTAGCATAACGCCAGTTCAGGTTATCTATAAGGCTCATTAATGATACGTTAGTTTGGTTTAATGTATATACATGTAAATCTAATCATAATTGTTTTACATGCGAAACTGAATTTCTAAAAGAGATGAAATCAATATCCTTTAGGGAATACTTACGTTACGAAAGGGATGACATTTATCATTGAATGTCTGTTTCTGTTAACTTAAATTCACGTTAATAATAATAAAACGATTCATAAACACTATTAAAAAGACTATGGCAACCAAAAATCTGATAGGCATTGATGCTGAGAAAGCAGCGCAACTGGCACAAAAGCTAAATGTTCTGCTGGCTGATTATCAATTGTTTTACATTAATACAAGAGGCTTTCACTGGAACATATCAGGAAACAAATTCTTTGAGCTTCATGCAAAGTTTGAAGAACTTTACAACGATGCTATCTTAAAGATAGATGAAATAGCGGAGCGCATTCTTACGTTAGGACATACGCCTTATCATTCTTTTACAGATTATCTTAATAACTCAGCTATTAAAGAAGTATCTAATGTTTCTGATGGCAATACCGCTATAAAAGAGGTGCTGAACAGCTTTAGTACGCTAATAAGCCTAGAGCGGGAAATACATAGAATGTCTGCTGAAGCGGATGATGAAGGTACCAACTCCTTGATGAGCGATTACCTAAGCGAGCAGGAGAAGCTTGTTTGGATGTACTCTGCTTACTTAAAAGACGAATAGCATTAGCTAAAAGTGCAACCTGGTTATAAAGCAGAAAAGCCACCGTTAAGGTGGCTTTTCTGCTTTATAATATTTTACAAGGGCAGCTTTATGTCCTGCATTAACCTTCCTATAGGGTACATCATGTGTGTGTATTCGTAGTGCGGAGAGTTGTGGTATACAAAATCCAGTTGGGCACGAGCATTTTTGGCAAGTTTAGGATCTTTTTTCTTTTCTTCCTCCAGGCGCTGAAGCAGGTCAGGGTTGTTCTTTAGTATTTCTGCCGCCAGATCTTCAAACACATAAGACGAGAAATATTCCTTTTGCATCAGGATAGAATCAAAGAAGTTCCAGTTAAAGTAAGAGTCCGTTGCCTGTGGCTCCAGTGTTTCCATTAAAAAGCGGTTGGCTTCCTGGTTCAGGTACACTACATAATCGCCTTTAAAGAACTGACGCAACATTTCCTGCGTCCGCAGCTGTACGTCAGAGTGCAGGTAGTGCCCTTCGTATGGGTGCTGTCCTGTTTTGTAGTCGGTAATATAATAAGTATCGAGGGTTAGGGTAGTATCTCTGCCAAGGCGTTGTAACTTTACATCGTTCAGCATCAGGCGGTCAATTACCTCGTGCCATGCCTGCGGAATGATATAAGCTACTGGCTTCTGTACTGTAATGGTTGGTTTAAATGTATTGTAGTAAGGTATAGTGGAGGACCAGGGAGATTTGCGGTCGTAGTAAAGGCGCTCCTGCCCGGAAACTTCACTTGGCTTATGTTTTGCTCCATATCCTAAAAAAGGAATCTGCTCTACCTGTGTTGTGTCAAGCTCCCAGCTTAGGGCAAACTCCTGTTGCGTAACAGTTTGTTGCTTGGCCTTTGCTCGGGCCGTAGCAATTTTTTCGGAGTCACGGTGTATGGTTTCGATCAGGTGTTCCATCAGCTTATAAGTAGATTTCACACGTTGGTCAAATGGCTTGAGCATGTGCGTTTCAGGCATAAAACCAATGGTGTTATGAAGAGCGGCATATCCTGTAGAGTAACGTGGAGACTCCAAGAATGCGACAGTGCCTGACTCCGGTGTCTCACCAACCGTGCTCATGTAAGGTACCATTGGGAACTTGTCTTTCTTCATTTCCTCATACAAAGCAGGTGCCATGGTTTGGGTAAGATAGCTTGCCAAGCTCGGGTTTAGCTTGTTGTGCTGCGTCGGAATCAGTGTCATCACATGCTGATAATCGGCTCCGTTAGATGTGTGATTATCAAAAAATATATCCGGGTCCCACTCATGGAAAATAGCATGAAACGTTTGTGCATTGCGGGAGTCAGCTTTAATGTAGTCGCGGTTCAGGTCGTAGTTGCGGGCATTTCCCCGGAAGCCATAACTTTCCGGTCCGTTTTGGTTGGTACGGGTGTAACTGTTGCGGTTTAAGGCACCTCCAATGTTATAGATAGGTATAATGGCTAATACCACGTTATCGAGCTGCTTTCTTAGCTTTGTGTCTTGAAGGTAATTTCGCGCCAGCATCATGGTCGCATCAATTCCCTCTGGCTCACCCGGGTGAATACCATTCTGAATCAGCAACACACGTTTATTCTTTTTGTGTATGGACTCCGGGTCAAAATCCTTATCTGTGGACACAACAACCAAATGTAATGGCTGCCCAACATCTGTCATGCCATAGGGAATCATTTTTACCTCATCGTAAGCGTCATCAAATTTGGTATACCAGTCAATGGCTTCGTTATAGGTGGCTGTTTGGTTACCGGTGCCTTTTTCGTACGGAGTTTTTAAGTCAGGCTTCTTATCGGGAACTCCGGTAGTTAAAACAGCAGCTAAAAGTAAGGTAGATAACATGGTTAGTGTTTCGCTTAGTAATAATAGTGTAATGTTAGCTATTAAAAAGGTAAAATGATAGCATTTGTAGCTGGTTGCTATGTAGAGTAGTGGCTGTTGATAACTTGCTCCCGGATTAGATAAGAATAGGTTTTCAGACTTTAATGCTTTCTCTTATTATACTTTTCCTTCGTATACCTATTTATAGGAACTCTGAGCTGAGGAGTGAGTATAACTATAGAATGAATAGGTATGAAAATATATGTAATTTACAGTATAGGGTTGATGTTGTTGGCAATAATAAGTTGCCGATCGCTTTCGGAAGGAGGGGAGGGTACAGCCATTCAGCAAAACGTAAACCAACGGGTACGGCTTGTGGATGATAGTCAGTATGGATTGCGACAACACATGGATAACCAGGCAAGTGAAATAAACCGGAAGCGAAACATAGAAGAGTTCGACCGGAACGGCCCCGCTATGACACCACCAGAAAGGCGGCCTGTTTTATTGCCTCATGCGCCAGTAGACTCTACCAGGCACAATATTTACTGGCCTTATAATACAAGAGCCTGGCCATACAGCAACTAAGTTGCTAAAATAGCAAACACCCCATCTTTAAAAACTTAAAGGTGGGGTGTTTGCTATTTTATTTATCCTCTTCGTCCTCATCTCTTACATCTAGTGGCTCATCTTCCACATGCAGTTCTGCAGGCTCTATATCTACGTATACTTCATTTTCTGATGGAGTGGGATCTGACTCATGGCTGGCATCTTTTGGAGCAGGATTATCTTCTATTTTATGCTGATGATCTTTCTTACCCAAGTTATCGCCATCGTCTCTGCGTGTTCTGAAATTATCTCTGTTGTTCATAATCAAAGTATTAAAAGGTGATATTTTTTGTACGAAAAAGAGAAAGCATGGTCCGTAAATAGGTTTGATTTAATGAGATTGACCAGAGGTGGCGGTGCTTTCCATTCTGTATTTGTATATTTGTTTTTTTAAGAAGAAACATGACAGATTATCCAAAAAGATATACCATAACGGCTGCTTTGCCCTATGCCAATGGGCCGGTACACATTGGCCATCTAGCAGGTGTGTATTTGCCAGCCGATATTTATGTGCGTTACCTGCGTTTGCAGGAGCGTGATGTGAAGTTTGTTTGTGGCTCTGATGAGCATGGTGTGCCTATTACCATCCGGGCTAAAAAAGAAGGAATCACACCTCAACAGGCTGTCGATAAATATCATGAGCTAATAAAGAAGTCTTTCGAGGATTTCAATATTTCGTTTGATATCTATAGCCGTACTTCTTCTGAAACGCACCGTGAAACAGCCTCTGACTTTTTTAAGAAACTGTACGAGGAGGGCAAGTTTATAGAACAGACTTCGCAGCAGTATTACGACGAGGGGGCGCAGCAATTCCTGGCCGACCGCTACATAGTGGGTACTTGTCCGAAGTGTGGAAACGAAAATGCCTACGGCGATCAGTGTGAGTCTTGTGGTACTTCCCTGAATGCCACAGACCTTATCAACCCTAAAAGCACATTAAGCGGACTAAAGCCTGTGCTGCGCGAAACAAAACATTGGTATTTGCCTCTGAATGACTATGAGGCATGGCTGCGTGAATGGATTGTGGAAGGGCATAAGCAGGACTGGAAGCCTAATGTATATGGGCAGTGCAAAAGCTGGATTGACCAAGGTTTACAGCCGCGTGCCGTTACCCGCGACCTTGATTGGGGCGTGCCTGTGCCAGTAGAAGGTGCCGAAGGAAAAGTGCTTTACGTGTGGTTTGATGCGCCGATAGGTTATATTTCTGCCACAAAAGACCTTACTCCTGATTGGGAAACTTACTGGAAAGACAAAGACTCTAAACTGGTACATTTTATTGGGAAAGATAACATTGTGTTCCACTGTATTATTTTCCCGGCTATGCTGAAGGCGCATGGCGATTACGTGCTGCCGGATAATGTGCCTGCCAATGAGTTCCTGAATCTGGAAGGAGATAAAATCTCTACGTCCCGCAACTGGGCAGTATGGCTGCATGAATACATGCAGGATTTCCCAGGTAAAGGTGATGTGCTGCGTTATGTTTTAGCCGCTAATGCACCGGAAACAAAAGATAATGACTTCACCTGGAAAGACTATCAGGCCCGTAATAACAACGAGCTGTTGGCGATACTGGGTAACTTCATTAACAGAGCTGTAGTGCTGACGCAGAAATATTACGAAGGCGAAATACCTGCCCGGGGTGAGCTGACAGATTACGATAAGGATGTGTTAGGTGTACTGGAGGGTATGCCAATGGTAGTTGCTTCTTACCTGGAGCGTTATCGCTTCCGCGATGCATTAGGTGAGTTGATGAATCTGGCTCGTTTAGGAAATAAATATCTGGCTGATACAGAGCCCTGGAAGCTGATTAAGACAGATGCAGAACGCGTGCAAACAATCATGAACATTGCATTGCAGATCTCTGGCAGCCTGAATATTTTAATGGAGCCGTTCTTACCTGAATCTGCCGCTAAATTGCGCAGTATGCTGAACATGAACCAGGGGAAATGGGCGCAGGCTGGTTCTGCAGAGCTGTTACCTGCAGGCCACATTATCGGTAAACCTGAATTACTATTTGAGAAAGTGGAAGATACCGCTGTAGATGCGCAGGTGCAGAAGCTACTGGATACTAAAAAAGAGAATGAAATGGCTAATGCTGAGGCCGAACCTGCTAAAGAAAATATCACGTTCGATGATTTCTCTAAAATGGATATCCGCATAGGTACTATTCTGGAAGCTGAGAAAGTAGCCAAAACCAAAAAGCTTTTGAAACTGAAGATAGATACTGGTATTGACCAGCGCACAGTAGTAAGTGGCATTGCGGAGTTCTTTGATCCTGAAAAGATAATCGGACAGCAGGTAAGTATATTGGTGAACCTTGCTCCACGTGAAATCAGAGGAATTACCAGCCAGGGAATGATTCTGATGGCAGAAAATGCTGATGGCTCTCTGGCCTTTGTGCAACCAAGTAAGGAGCTGAAGAATGGCAGCGGCGTGAGGTAACAAGTTACATAAAATAACAAAAAAGGCTTGCTCTTAAGAGCAAGCCTTTTTTGTTACACATATAGATGCTCCGTCTCATAACAAAAGCATTACTACCGGATGTTTTGTAACAAAGGTTGCTAGCAGTTAAAATAAAGCAGATGCTTTAGTAGGCTTTTAATTCTATCCTTTCACTACTAGCTACTAGCAGTTAATCTTGTAGATTCATATTCATTCAGAATCCTATTTAGCAGCTGCTATTCTGGCTATTATTTTGTACGCTTTGTGTTAGTATAATTCAATTTGTATAAGCTATGATGTTTGGCTTAGTAAGATTTTGCTCTGACTTTTGTAAAATAAATAACCTTTAAAGTAGTTGATTTATTGAATTTAAGTTTTATTTGTAACTTAAAATATTTACATAAAAATGTTGCAACATTAATTTAATTAAAATTAAAAAGTTCAATTTTTTGTTTGTAAAATATTGCTTTATGTAGCTTGTGTCTTGTATATTTAATTGCAGGCTATAACATTTTACAATTATTAATTTAAAGGTGTTTTGAAAGTATGTTGGTAAAGTACCTTAATGGGTTTTTAAGAACAAATAAGCCGCTGTGGCTGTATCAGGCGACTATATGCTGAAAGTTTACCTTACTTTTTTATTGTTTTGTTTCTATTCTGTATTCTCTTTTGCAAAGCAGCCTGATATCAGGTTTACACACCTGACAAACATAAATGGTCTCTCACAGAGTACAGTAAAGTGCATACTGAAAGATAAGTATGGCTTTATGTGGTTTGGAACACAGGACGGCTTAAACAGGTATGACGGCTATGAGTTTAAAATATACAGAAACAATCCTAAAGATTCTAAAAGCCTGCGATCCAACGATATTACAACACTTTATGAGGATAGACAAGGGCGTTTATGGATAGGTAGTAATCTGGGAGGGTTGAGCCTTTATGATAGAACAACAGATTCGTTTGTTCATTTCTTTGAAGGTGCAGATAGCAAGCCTGGTCTCAGTCATAAAGATGTTACTTCCATTTATGAAGACGGGCAGGGGAATTTATGGATAGGTACTAACTGGGGGTTGAACCTGGTAAATAAAAAAGCAACAAAGATTACTCATTTTCTGCCTGATTCAACACTAGATCATGCATTAAGTCATGGCACTATTAACGCAGTTTTTGAGGATACGAAGGATAATCTCTGGGTTGGCACACGCAAGGGGCTTAATCTTTTAGATCGAAAGTCAGGAAGATTTAAGCATTATCTATCTAGTGAAAATAGCCCAGGAAGTATCAGCCATAATGTTGTTAAATCCATGTTTGAAGACAGAGAGAATAATCTCTGGATTGGTACAGAAAATGGCCTTAACCTGCTTAACAGGAGCAGTGGTACTTTTAAGCAGTATAAACATGAACCTGCAAATCCTGAAAGCCTTGGAGGTCAGGCTGTAGCTTCTGTCATCAGTGCCGGAAACGGCAACTTGTGGGTTGGCACTGAGCAGGCCTTAAATCTCTTCAATACCAAAACAGGCACATTTACCCGATATGTCAGTAATCCCATTGATAAGGGAGGCTTAAATAACAGTGTTGTACTCTCTTTGCTACTGGATGACCAGGGAATACTGTGGGTAGGGACATATTCGGGAGGAGTTAACAAATATGATAGGAACCTGGCTTTCTTTAGGCAATACAGCAGCCATTATGCCGATTATTTTACCTTGAGCTTTAATGTTGTTAGCGCTTTTGCAGAAAGTGCAGCAGGCGATATATGGGTTGGTACTGATGGTGGAGCTCTGAATCTGTTTAAGAAGTCTGCTAATCAGTTTTTGCGTTATAATCCTGATCCTGCTAACCCGGAATATACACTGGCAAATTATTCTGTACTTACGGTGCTGCAGAGCAAAAAGAATGACTATGTCTGGATTGGTACCTATGGAGGAGGAATGGACAGGTATGACCCGACAACCTACACCTTTAAGCATTATAAGCAGGGAGAGGGACCGGACCAGTTAAGCAACAACAATGTGTATGCTCTGTTGGAAGATAGAAACGGTAATGTCTGGATTGGTACAAACGGAGGAGGAGTTAACGTACTAAACAATAAGACACAGACTATTAAAAAGTACCGGCACTATGTTGATATGCCAGATAGCCTTGCAAATGACGTTATCCGTGCCCTTTATGAGGACAGGCTTGGGAATATCTGGATTGGTACGTATGGCGCTGGAGTCAGTGTTTTTAATCCTTCAACTAAAAAGTTTACACACTACCATAAGAGCAACAGTAACTTAGGGAGTAATATTGTACTTTCCTTTTTAGAAGACAGAAAAGGAAACATGTGGGTAGGTACTATGGGAGGTGGCCTTAATATGTTTGATGAAAAGCGTAAGAAGTTTATTTCCTATAAAGAAGAACAAGGCTTACCCAACAACACTATTAACTACCTTGCCGAAGATGAAAAGGGCAACCTTTGGATGAGTACCAATAACGGTATTTGTCGGTTTGATCCTGTTAACAAGACAAGCAAACACTTCAGTTTATTTAATGGGCTTCAGGGGTATGAATTTTTACCTGGGTCGGGCTTAAGAGCTAGTACTGGTGAAATTTATTTTGGAGGGCAGAATGGGTTTAATGTTATAGACCCTGCCAGCGTACCAGAGAATAAGTATGCGCCTGCTGTTGTATTTACAGATTTTCAGCTATTCAACAAATCCTTAGCAATTGGTGCAGAAGACTCACCTCTAAAGCAGCACATTGCCGAAACAAAAGTAATTGAGCTGGACTACGACCAGTCGGTGCTGTCTTTCGAGTTTGCAGCTTTAAGCTTTACGACACCAGAAGAGAATCAGTATGCTTATAAAATGGAAGGGTTTGATAAAGGATGGCATTATGTGGGCACACAACGCAAAGCTACTTATACAAACCTTGATCCGGGAGAGTATGTGTTTCAGGTTAAAGCTTCTAACAATGACGGCGTCTGGAATGAAGAGGGTGCTTTTGTCAGAATTATCATTAAGCCTCCTTTTTGGTTGACGTGGTGGTTTAAAGTACTCGTAACCGCTGTAATAGCTGGTGCCTTTTTTGTCTCAAATCAGTATAGGGTAAAATCAATTGAGCAGAAAAGGAAGGAGCTGGAGCGGCAGGTAAAGCAACGAACCTCTGAAGTAGTCCGGCAAAAGGAAGAGCTGCAACAACAGGCGGAAAGTTTAAAGGTTTTGAACCAGCAGCTTGAGAACCAGAAAGTGCATGAGCAGAAGGCCAGGGAAGAAGCTGAAAGCGCCCGTAAAGAAGCAGAAAGAGCTAACCAGGCAAAGAGTATATTTTTAGCGACCATGAGTCACGAAATACGCACCCCGCTTAACGGTGTAATAGGTATGAACTCGTTGCTGTCTAAAACGAAGCTTGACCCGGAACAGCAGACTTATACAGAAATAATTGGGGCTTCTGGTAAAAGCTTGCTTGCTGTTATTAATGATATCCTTGACTTCTCTAAAATAGAGTCCGGGAAAATGGAGCTGGAATACCATCCCTTCAACTTAAGAGAGTGTTTGGAAGAAGTACTGGATATGTTTGCTGATAAAGCCTATCAAAAGCAGTTGGAGATTCTGTATCAGATGGAGCACAATGTGCCACAACAGGTAGTTGGAGATAGCACCAGGTTAAAACAGATATTAATAAACTTGGTTGGGAATGCGGTTAAATTTACATCAGAAGGGGAGGTTGTAGTAAGAGTGAAAAGCCTACGCTTCTTAAGTAAGGAGCAGGTTGAATTAGCTTTTGATATAACAGACACAGGCATTGGTATTGCAGACGAAAAGTCTGGCCAGTTATTCAAGGCCTTTACGCAGATAGACTCTTCAACAACCCGGAAGTATGGAGGGTCAGGGTTGGGTTTGGCTATTTGTAAGCGGCTGGTAGAGCTGATGCAAGGGCGTATTGGTGTAAAAAGCCAGTTGGGAAAAGGGACAACTTTTTATTTCACAGTTCTTGTGCAGGCAAGTCCGCAAGCTGCTCAAACTAATGTTCCTCCGACTCTTTTGGAGTTGGAGGGGAAACAGGTTTTAGTGGTAGATGATAATGCTACTACCCGAGACATTCTTAAAAGCCTGCTACAGCAGTGGAAGTTTAAGACATTGGTGGCAGCCTCAGCAAAAGAGGCTTTAGAACTATTGCTAACGCACAAGTGCGATCTTATTATCACTGACATGAATATGCCTGAGATGGATGGCGTAGCGTTGGCTCAGGCCATAAGGCAGCAGGATACGAAGCTTCCGCTTATTTTGCTGAACTCTATCGGGAACGTGCTGGAATATAGTGAGAAGAACTTGTTCTATAATATATTACTAAAACCTGTAAAACAGTTGCAGTTACACAAACAAGTGGTAAACTGCCTGAAAATGCTCCGAAGCGAGGAACAGCAGGAGCTGGAAGAAAACCAATTGACCGATAGTTTTGCCATACAATACCCTTTGCAGATTTTAGTTGCTGAAGATTACCCAATGAACCAGCTTTTTGCACAGATGGTGTTGGAAAAGTTAGGTTATGCGTGGGAGCTGGCCGAGAATGGGGTACAGGTGTTAGAGGCCATCGAAAAGAAAGCTTATGATATTATTTTGATGGATGTGCAGATGCCGGAGATGGGCGGCCTGGAAGCAACGCGCATCATAAGGGTGCAAAATGGCGTTGGAGTACAACCTTACATTGTTGCCACTACAGCCAACGCTTTGAAGGAAGATGAGCAGGAATGTATGGCCGCAGGTGCAGATGCTTATATCAGCAAGCCCATCGAACTGGAACAATTAATGAAGATACTACAAAAAGCAGCCCTTGTAATTAAAAGCAGAGCATCAAAAGAAATCAACAGCTTATAGTACAAGAAGCTTACTTAGCCAAAACCTCTTGTACTGTAAGTTGTGACATGGCTAAGTAAGCAGTGTGTTTATAAAACCTAAAGGGATTTGATGGGATTTAAAAAGTTATGTTTTACTGCATTCCTTAACTTGTTACCATCTTGTTGTCTACTGCTAAGGCTGCTATAGTCTCTCTGTCGGATCTGTGCCTTTCCATTGCCTGTACTACAAAATAAATTCCCAAGGCTGTAACTATTGCTAACCCGCCAGTTGCCCACCAAAGTGTGGAAAAGCCATACGCTGCAATAATGTGGGTGCCTAAAAATGGGGCAATAACGTGTGCCGCAGAATAGGCAATTGTGTAAAGCCCCATATAGGCACCACGGTTACTGGTGGTGGAGCGTTCTACAGTGATGGTAGTCATAAAAGGCATGGCACATATCTCTGCTATACTTAAAAGCAGCATAGAGAGGAAGAGTACGCTAATGTGCTGTATCATATTAAAGAGTACAAAGGAAAAGCCGAGAAGCAATACGCCAGCCACTATAATCACAGCTTTTTTTACGCGATCTCCTATCAGGTATACCAGAATCATTTCCAGGAGGAAAACAATAAAGCCGTTCAAAGCCATTAGTATACCTATGTTACTTTCTGAAAGTATAAACACCTGCTTATAATACAACGGCAAGGTAGAAAACAACTGAAAAAAGATAGTTGCAAAACTACAGCAGAGCAATACGAAAAGCATAAAAGTTAAATCCTTGTAAGGTGAGCGGGCAGTTGTGGCAACTTGCTGCTTCTGCTTTGACTCATGCTGTGGCTGATGGCCTTGTTTATGGCGGAAATAAAAGAAAAAGAAAGCACCTGCACCTAAACAGGTAACGCCATCAGCAAGAAAAAGCCACTTGTACGACAAAGCAGCCAGCAAGCCTCCTATGGCCGGACCAACTGAAAAACCCAGGTTAATGGCCATTCTGTTAAGAGAGAAGGCCCTGGTTACATTTTCAGGTTTGGCATAAGAGGCAATTGAGGAGGCGTTGGCAGGGCGGAGACAGTCGTTTACTAAGCTCAGTATAAACACGCCTGCAGCCATGTACTCAAACTCCCTTAAGTTCAGGAGCACAAAGTATAGACTACCTCCCAGTGTGAGGCTAATGAACTGCACTTTAAAGTGACCAACTTTATCAGTTAACCAGCCGCCTAAAAATGCTCCGCACACAGAGCCCAGCCCATAGATACTCAGTACAGCCCCTGTCTCTTTTAAACTATAATGCAGCACTTCTGTAAGGTAAACGCTCAGGAAGGGCGTTACCATAGCGCCACTTCGATTTATAAGCATTACCAGCGACATCATCCAGGCGGGTTTGGAAAGGCCGCCAAAGGCATTGCGGTAGAGAAGAAAAACTCTTTTCATAGTTTAAGAAGTCGGTAAGGTGGCATTGGTACAAATGTATGTATTTCAGCCAGCTAAATAAATAAAGCCTCTGCTGATACTAGCAGCAGAGGCTTTATTTATTTAGTAAACAGGTTACCAAATGATGGCTTTGAAAAGCAGGCTGTAGAGGAAATACAGTACGTGGACTACCGATGTAAACTTAGAACAGCAATTTTTATTTTGTATTATAGAAGTTCATCGTTCGTTCCAACCCTATAGTACCAAATGAAACAACGGCATCAGCAGATTTTTCTATTAATGTTTGTAGTTCTGCCTGTTCATCTGCTGTAAACGTGCTTAATACGTAATCGACCTGTTTGCCTTTTGAAAAGGCGTCACCTACACCAAAGCGGAGGCGAGGGTAGTTATTATGCCCGAGTGTCTGCTCAATATGTTTTAGCCCGTTATGACCACCGGCACTTCCCTTCATACGAATGCGGATTTTACCGAAAGGGAGTGCAATGTCATCTGTAATAATCAACATTTGCTCTGGCGACAGTTTCAGGCTGTTTAAATAATGACCAACTGCTTTTCCACTCAGGTTCATGTATGTAGTAGGTTTTACCAATACAAAGGTGCGGCCTTTGGTTTTTATCTCTGTCACGAAAGCATGGCGGTTAACTTCAAAACTGGCAGGCCCATATTTCTGTGCCAGGTAGTCAAGTACCATAAAGCCAATGTTGTGACGAGTTTCAGCATATTCAGGGCCAATATTTCCGAGGCCTACGATCAGGTATTTCATGGTTGTATCTTCAGAAGTAGCAGGTTGTTCATTAGTTAAGCCCAGCCACCTTTTTACAGTTTGTAACATTCTATAAGACGTTAGACTATGGCTGTTTAGTTTTAGAGTTGTATTTTGCCTGTTAAAACAAACTAAATTTAGTAGCAGTTAAAGAATTTAGGTGCAAGGCCTGGATATATAGCATCTCAAAAGCAGGTTTAAACTAAAAATCCTGCCCTGCACGGGGCAGGACAGGATTTAATAAGAAAGCTATATTTGGCTTATTTTTTACCGGCACGAGCTTCTTCCATCTGTGCACTCTTAAGAGCACGAGGAATAGTAACTGTTGCAACTGGTGCGCTTGGGTTGTTAAGAATCTCGTAGTTTACAGGCTTAACCTTGTTAACTTTGATAGACTTTCCAAGTTCCAGATCAGAAATATCAACTTCTACATAATCAGGAAGGTTAGCAGGAAGTGCTTTTACTTTCATCTTACGCAGGTTTGTTACAAGCTTACCACCAAGAATCACACCAGGTGATGTTCCTACTAATTTCACAGGAATATCAAGTTTAACTGGCTTGTCGTCCTGTAGCAGAAGGAAGTCAACGTGCAGAAGCATTTCGTTTACTGGGTGGAACTGTGCATCCTGAAGAACTGCTCTGTAATGAGTACCTTCGATATTAAGGTCTACTTCGTATACTTCTGGAGAATAAACCAAGTCTCTGAACAGAATAGCTGGTGCATAGAAGTGAACTTGCTCAGCACCGCCATAAAGTACGCCTGGTACATAAGACTCATTGCGTAGTTCTTTAGAAACTTGCTTGCCGAGATTTGCTCTTTTAAACCCTATAATCTCTAACGTTTTCATAAAAATTGTTTTTAAATTGTTTATTGCTACAAAAGTATAGCCTTGTTAAATAAATAATGAGCTGATTGAGTCGTGCGTTACTACACTATTAATCGCTCTGGCAAATAACTGTGAGAAAGAAAGTACTTTTATCTTAGAACATTCCTGCCTCAGACGTATTGTATCTGATACAACAAGTTCTTCGAGTACTGAGTTCTCTATGCGCTCATAAGCAGGGCCAGAAAGTACTGGGTGCGTTGCTATGGCGCGTACTGTTTTAGCGCCCTTTTCTTTCAGCAGTTGCGCAGCTTTTGTGATAGTACCTGCTGTATCTATCATGTCGTCCACTAAAACTACATCCATCCCCTCTACATCACCAATTACCTGCATAGAGGCAATTTCGTTGGCACGCTTGCGATGCTTATCGCATACTACCATTTCTGCCCCAAAATTAGTGGCAAAAGCTCTGGTTCTAACCACGCCACCTACATCCGGAGATGCAAAAATAAGATCACTGCCTAGGTTCAGACTACGCAGGTAGGGTACAAAAATAGCAGAGCCATTTAAATGATCTACCGGTATATCAAAAAAGCCCTGTATCTGTCCGGCATGCAAATCACAGGTCATCAAGCGGTCTGCGCCTACAGACTGTATAGCGTTAGCCACTACTTTAGCACCTATAGATACACGTGGCTTGTCTTTTCTGTCTTGTCGTGCGTAGCCATAATAAGGCATTACCACAATTACTTTATGAGCTGATGCACGCTTTGCTGCGTCAATCATCAGCATTAACTCCATCAGGTTATCAGCTGGCGGAAAAGTAGATTGTACAAGAAATACTTCTGCTCCACGAATGGACTCGTTAAAGTGTACGCCTATTTCTCCATCACTAAAACTGGAGACGGTCAGATCACCGAGTGGCTGCCCATAAGCAGTAGCTATTTTCTCAGCTAAATATCTGGAAGCGGTACCAGAGAAAATTTTAACCTGTGGCATAATGGTGCTAAATACTAAAGAATTTTGGGTTTAGGTTTAGTTTATTATGCCTGCAAAGCTACGAACAATCCTGATACTTGGCACCAGAAAACTGGTATTTAAATAGTTACAGGCTGCTATAAAAGCAAAAGAGAACAACACACTCGCCGCATGTTGTTCTCTTTTAAGTTGTCCGACCAGGGCTCGAACCTGGACTCTTCTGAACCAAAATCAGACGTGTTGCCAGTTACACCATCGGACAATCTCCCTACTAAACTTTAGAACTGTTGTTCTGTTGTCGTTTGGTGATGCAAAGATAGAGAGACGATTTTAAACTGCAAACATTTGCTGTAAAATTTTTTTTAAAATTTAATCTGAAATCTGCTCCAGAGAGGTGTCAAAGTACTTTTTAGCTACACTGATACTGTGGGAAAGGTCTCCATATATATGGCAGTTAAGGCCTGTTACATTGTCTAATTTAGTGAGATTCACCCTTTTATTTTGGGTAGCTTTTTCAACGGCAGTTTATTGCTCCAGTACTACCGACAGAACAACACGGCTCTTACTTTCTCCAAATAAAAATTCATCTTTTCTGAATTTTTTCTCTGCCTCCACGTCAAAACCTAACTAATTTGGCATGGCTGACTAAGAAGCGAAATATAAACTTGCTTCAGTAAGGTAGTGCGCTGGTCTTACCAGTTTCTGAGCGATTACTTCTTTTATAGTATTCTGTACTTTTTGCTATTGCTCTATTGTTATTAAAGAACGGGGCAGGAGATAGTTTTATATTATGGTAAGAATGCAGCACTCAGAAGAGGGGGCTGCACGTGTCCTACGAGACTACTAAGGTTTCCAACGTTCTGGAAAACCAGAGCCGTTCTGGTGTCTTTGTTATCTATTACATTCAGCATGTCTAGTAGGATTGATAAGGAATAAAGGAACCTGTCTATTTTGCCTGCCTCTACTAATACACGAGGCGATGTTTTAGGTAGCCTTAAGTTAGGTAATTGGACAGTGCTCCGGCCAGACTACAGAAAAACGCTTAGCCCCGTAAAGTTTGTTGACGCCCTAAATTTGCTCAATAGGTTCAATTTCCTCTTTCAGAGGAACAGGGTTTGTGCTGTTTCTACTGTTGTGAGTTCTTATCTCACGTTTATTTGGCTTAGTTGGATGGAATGCAAAACTGATAGTTAAGAATGTAAGGAGCCAATACAATTTAACATGTTTTTGCAGGAGAAAGGGTAAGAATAATGTTGCTTATATAAGTTTATTTAGAGTATTTAGTATATATCTTCTTTTATAATAGATATATGTTTTTTTCTGGTAATATGGTGTCACAAGCTAGGTTTCTTTTCGTAAAGAATTCAGCATTACCTATTTTTATTACCGGGTTTCAATATGACTATAAATCCTGATATCGTTATTACTACTTGTGGAAAAGAGCTTGATCTTCGCCATACAGAGCTTGTAATTGAGCGTTCTAACCCGCTTTTTAGCTACAACATCCATAAGCTTAAGTCCGGTGAGTATATCATCGCAGAGAAGTTTTATGCTAATCCCTTTAACAACAGGTACATCTTGTTGAATGATGAGCAGATCGAGGAACTAAAGAACCTGTGATAGTTGTCTGTTCTTCAATTCTTAATTCTAGATTATTACTGACTGTCCTAAAAGTAAGTGTAGAACATTTGTGCTTAAGCGGTTCATAAACCTGTACTTTATGCTACATATGTAAGGCTCATGGTTTGGACTATAATTAATGCTTAAGCGAATAAGCCTTAAACTATTATTGATTAATACTAAAGAAGGCAAAAGTTTTCTTTGGGTTGTATGGTTTTACAAGATTTATACCTTAATTTTGCACCCTAATACAACTCCGTTTATACAAAAAGTTAATCAATATAAAAAGTCAAATGGCGAATATTGGCAGAATTACCCAGGTTATCGGCCCGGTTGTGGACGTTAGCTTTGTGGGTGAAAACACTAAGCTACCAAATATCTTGGATGCCCTTGAAGTGACGAAAGACAATGGCCAGAAAATTATACTGGAATGTCAGACGCACCTTGGCGAAGACCGTGTACGTACCATCGCGATGGACTCTACAGAAGGTCTTACTCGTGGAGCTGAAGTACTGGATCTGGGTTCTCCTATCAAAATGCCGACAGGCGAAGGTATTAAAGGGCGCCTTTTCAATGTGATTGGCGAAGCCATTGATGGTATTGCACAACCAGTAAGCACTGGTGGCCTTTCGATACACAGAGCAGCTCCTCGTTTCGAAGATCTTGCTACTTCATCAGAAGTGCTTTATACAGGTATCAAGGTAATAGACCTTCTGGAGCCTTATGTAAAAGGTGGTAAAATTGGTCTTTTCGGTGGTGCCGGTGTAGGTAAGACAGTACTGATCATGGAGTTGATCAACAACATTGCAAAAGCTTACTCTGGTCTTTCTGTGTTTGCCGGTGTTGGTGAGCGTACACGTGAGGGTAATGACCTGTTGCGTGAGATGATTGAATCAGGTGTAATTAAATATGGCGATGCTTTTAAACACGCTATGGAAGAGGGGGCATGGGACATCGCTAAAGTAGATATGGATGAGTTGGCTAAGTCTCAGGCTACCCTGGTATTCGGTCAGATGAACGAGCCGCCTGGGGCACGTGCCCGAGTTGCTCTTGCCGGTCTTACTGTTGCCGAAAACTTCCGTGATGGTGACAGTGGAGACACTGCTGGTGCTGGTCGTGATATCCTGTTCTTTATTGATAATATTTTCCGCTTTACTCAGGCAGGTTCTGAGGTTTCGGCCCTTCTGGGGCGTATGCCATCTGCGGTAGGTTATCAGCCAACGCTGGCAACTGAAATGGGTGCCATGCAAGAGCGTATTACGTCTACAAAACGTGGTTCAATTACATCTGTACAGGCTGTTTATGTACCTGCGGATGACTTAACTGACCCTGCTCCAGCAACAACCTTTGCTCACTTGGATGCTACTACAGTACTTTCCCGTAAAATCTCTGAGCTAGGTATTTACCCTGCGGTAGACCCTCTGGATTCTACCTCACGTATTCTATCTGCTGATGTGTTGGGCGATGAGCACTACAACACAGCGCAGCGTGTCAAAGAAATTCTGCAGCGTTACAAAGAACTTCAGGATATTATCGCCATCCTTGGTATGGATGAGCTTTCTGACGAGGATAAACTGGTGGTGCACAGAGCACGTCGCGTACAGCGTTTCCTTTCTCAGCCGTTCCACGTGGCAGAGCAGTTTACTGGCCTGAAAGGTGTGCTTGTTGATATCAAGGATACTATCAGAAGCTTCAATGAAATTATGGATGGTAAACATGACCACCTTCCTGAGTCAGCATTTAACCTGGTAGGTACCATTGAAGATGCTGTTGCGAAAGGTGAGAAAATGTTAGCCGAAGCAAGATAGATTTTATAGTTAAAAGTTAAGAGTTAAAAGTTCTGAGTTGTGTTCGCCAATTCTTTTTTAACTCTTAACTCTAAACTCTTAACTACTAAAGATGTATTTAGAAATAATCACACCTGATAACAAGGTTTTTGCCGGTGAGGTGGAGACCGCACAGTTTCCTGGAGCAAATGGCTCTTTCGAAGTGCTGAACTCGCACGCGCCACTCATCAGCACGATGGAAAAAGGCACTATCCGTATCACTACTAATAAAGGGCAGGAGTTCTTTACTGTAGATGGTGGTGTGGTAGAAGTACTGAACAATAAAATTATTGTGCTTGCTGAGTCTGTAATCGTGTAAAGAAATAAAGTACTACATAAAAAAAGCCTTCTGTTTTTTATAAGCAGAAGGCTTTTTTTATGTAACTGTCACATTTAATTGGTTGGTAAATTCTACCGTTTTAAGCGGTAAAGCAGAGAAGGGGAGAAATAATTGTTTATTGATTGTTTAAATTTTAGGTTTTGGTCTATAATGTATGATGGTTTCGGTAATAGAATATTAGCTTCATGGCACTGTAATGATTCTGCTCTTTTTTAGAGAAGCAGGCTGTTTTTCTGACTAGTCTTCTGTTTCTTATTCTCAGGCACAGGTTCACCCCCTCGATGTTCCTGGTGTAAGTCTTTCCCACAGGTGCTTTTCGACTGGCAGCACTTTGCCGAAGGCGGGCCAGTCATCAGTGCACAGCCAGCCAATATCGAGCGCCTGGAGCTGCCGGTAAAGCCTTCTGACAGTTTGTTGGCTGCGGTTCCCCCAGCTCCATGCCAGCACCTCGTCGGTTTCTGGAGCATAGGCGTAGAAAAGCCATCTCTTGCGCTTCTTGCGTTGACCGACAAAGGTCCACACCTCGTCTATCTGCACAGAGGAGTAGCTTTTGA
Organism: Pontibacter silvestris; assembly: GCF_020907275.1. Classification (GTDB taxonomy): domain Bacteria; phylum Bacteroidota; class Bacteroidia; order Cytophagales; family Hymenobacteraceae; genus Pontibacter; species Pontibacter silvestris. Next base: position 85,684 of record NZ_JAJJWI010000006.1, read on the forward strand.
GGCGGTGCTTGAAATGGCATTGGGCAGCCTGCTGGTTTAGCCACCTGAGCACCGTCTGCCGGTGCACGCCCGTCACCTTTTCAATGTCGCGGATGCCGGAGTTGCGCACCAGCATGTGCAACACCAGCCGCTTTACCTCAGGTCGGCAGCCTGCCTTCTGGTAGGCGTACTGGAACTGTTTGCCGCAGCCTCGGTACAGAAAGTTCTGCCTGCCCGTGCGCTTTCCCCCGTTTTTGACTACCTTCATACTGTGGCAGTAGGGGCAGTTTACCTGGATAGTTATCTCGCACATAACTTCCTATGAATACCCTTGCTGCCATACTTATTCCAATATCATACATTCTAGACCACAGCCAAATTTTATTTGTTGTATCCGCTGAAATAAAACTAAAGACGAGTGTGAAAATAGCAGGTTTTTCTATTTTTGTAGAGACCTCACATTTTAAACCAAAACTCATAGTAGTGGATATCAAGCCAAAAATTACGCCTATATACCAGACTTCCGTTTTCAACTTCGAAGACCTGAATGAACTGGAACTGTATTTTGAACAACCAGGACAAAGCTATATGTACACCCGCTATGGCAATCCTAATTCTGACGAACTGGCACAGGAAGTAAATAAGTTGGAACAAGGAGCTGGGGCTGTGGTTACTTCATCGGGCATGTCGGCTATTTTAGCTGCTATACTAGGGTTCTGCAAAGCTGGGGATCATATTTTATGTGCTGAGGAGGTATATGGAGGGTCGTCTGCTTTGATAAGGCAAGAGCTAACACGAATGGGAATAGAAGTGAGTTTTTTGCCTGCCTCTGATACCTATTCTTTACATGAGTATGTGCAGCCTAATACACGTATGATGCTGGCTGAGACAATCAGCAATCCTTTGGTGCAGGTACTGGATGTAAGGCGTCTGGCACAGGAGACAAAGAAGCAAGGCATTAAGTTGATAGTTGATAACACATTTGCATCGCCGATACTGACTAAGCCACTGTTGTTAGGTGCCGACATAGTGGTACATAGTGTAACGAAATACCTCTCCGGTCATAGTGATGTAACAGCAGGAGTGGTTATATGCGAAGAGGCTGAAGATGCACAGCGTGTATTGAAAGTTATGATGACCTATGGCTTAAATTTAAGCCCATTCGACAGTTGGCTGGCAGTAAGAGGACTTAAAACAATTTGGATACGTATGCGGCAGCATTGCTCAAATGCTTTGACTATAGCCGCTTATTTACAGGGGCATCCAAAAGTAGAACAGGTTTGGTACCCGGGCTTAGAGCAACATCCACAACATGAGTTGGCTAAAGAGCAAGGAGAAGGCTTGTTCGGGGGAATGCTTTCTTTCCGGTTAAAAGATGATACAGAGGAAGCTGTTAACAAGTTTATGAGGGCACTGGAACATATTCCTTTTGCTCCGTCGCTGGCTGGAGTTAATACTTCCATTTCTCATCCGCTTCGTACCTCTCATAGATCTCTTTCTTCGGAGCAGCAACAGAATATGGGAATAACAATTGGCGTAATAAGGCTATCTGTCGGGATAGAAGAACCTGAAGAGCTTATAGCTGAGTTGGAAGCAGCGCTGGATAACATTAATTAATAATGTATATAAGCAGTCTGAACAGGAAGAGGCAGTCTTGAGAGCGCTTCTTCCTGTTCAGACTGCTTCAGTTTCAAAGGCATTATAGCAGTAATGCCAAGAAGAAGCACCTATACTTCAAATTGCCGCTTCAGTGCTTTTACTACTTTGTCAAGCTCTTCCTCTGATAAGTTACTGCTGCTGGGCAGGCACAGGCCTCTGTTGAAAAGCTTTTCACTAAGACCATCACCATAGTACAAACTATCTTTGAAGAGAGGTTGCAGGTGCATTGGTTTCCAGAGGAGGCGGGTTTCTATATTTTCCTTTTCTAGTGTTTGCCTCACTTCCTCAGGGCTTACCTTAAGGTCTTCCGATAACAACACAGTGGTAAGCCAGCGGTTGGAGAAGCAACCTTTGGGTTCGGGCTTAAAAATGATGCCTTCAATGTCTTGTAACTTTTCTCTATAGTAATTGTAAATTTCTCTGCGTTGTTTTACGCGTGTTTCCAGTACCTCTATTTGCCCACGCCCAATGCCTGCGCTTATATTGCTGATGCGGTAGTTATAGCCAAGTTGTGAATGCTGGTAATGTGTAGCCTGATCTTTTGCCTGCGTAGCCAGGAACAGGGCTTGTTCTGCTATGTTTTTATCTGCCGTTACTAAAGCGCCGCCTCCTGAAGTGGTGACAATCTTATTCCCATTGAAAGAAAAAACACCAGCCTGTCCCAGCGTTCCCACCTGATGTCCCCCGTAACGAGAACCTAGTGCTTCTGCGGCATCCTCAATAACAGGTATTTCAAACTCATTCGCTATTTCAATGAGTTCCTTCAGCTTGGCTGGCATACCATACAAGTGAACCAGTAGGAGGCAGGATGGCTTCTTCCCCTTCTTGAGCCGATTTTCAATAGCCTCTCTCAAAGCTGTTGGGCTCATATTCCAGGTGTCAGGCTCACTGTCTACAAAAAGAGGTGTGGCACCTATATATAATATAGGGTTAGGAGTAGCTACAAAAGTAAAAGTAGAACACAATACTTCGTCCCCGGCTTTAACACCTACTACACGTAAGGCTACATGTATGGCGGCTGTTCCAGAGTTAAGCGCTACTGCATGGCGGGCATTTGTATGCTGGCAGATATCATGCTCAAAGCCTTGGATATTAGGGCCTACCGTAGTGACCCAATTGTCTTCTATTGCCTTTTGTACATAATTCTTCTCGTGGCCTCCCATGTGAGGCGCAGACAAAAATATTCTTCCTGGACTATAGTTGGTCATGCTTTATGATTTTTGCAGGCACACCGACAGCTGTGCACCTGTTTGGTAAGTTCTTTGTTACGACTGACCCGGCTCCCACAATAGCGCCAGTGCCAATGGTTATTCCCTGTAGCACTGTTGCATTAGCACCCATAAATACTTGATCTTCAAGTATAGTGTTACCACCTAAATTTGTACCGGGCATCAATGATGAAAAATTACCAATAACGGCATCATGGCCTACGGTGCAATTCAGGTATATCAGTACATGTTTTCCTGTTTTGATATTTGTTGTCAGCACTGCTCCTTGTAGTACTACTGTACCTTCCGCTATGGAGATATGTTGGTAAGGCTTTAGTGCTGCAGTTGGATGTACGAGTACTGGAAAATGTAACTTTGGATTCTGAAGACGATTCACCAATTGGGCCTTTATATGAGGAGAACCCAGCGCAACAGTAACATATAGTTCTGAAGTAGTACAGGATAAATCATTAATGGTGCCCAGGCATGGAAAGCCATTAATTAACTGGCCCTGTAGTTCTGTGTTATCATCATAAAAGCCTTTTATATCCCAAACTGGAGTTACTTCGTTTATTTGGTGTAGCAGCACCAGTATTTCTTTTCCAAGGCCACCGGCTCCGACTATAGCAATAGGCTTTAGCATGAGAGGGAAGGGCTGGAGGTTCGGCTGCCTGTAAAAGGAGCTACAGTGGCCTGGCCAGGTGCATTAATGTGTTTAGGGCGGAGAAGGTTTATCGCCGTCCTAAACAGAATAAGCAAATCTGTTTTGAAGGACAAATTTCTTACATACCAAATATCATAGCTGAACTTCTGTTCCCAACTGATACCATTACGGCCATTCACTTGTGCCCAACCTGTTATGCCCGGTTTTACATGGTGCCGCTGCGCCTGTTCTTTTGTATAAAGCGGGAGGTACTCCGTGAGTAGGGGGCGTGGCCCTACTATACTTAGCTCTCCGCGAAGAACATTGTAAAGCTGAGGTAGCTCATCGAGCGAAAACTTTCGAATAATTTTCCCTGTAACAGTAAGGCGTTCAGCATCAGGTAGTAGAGTGCCGTCTTCTTTACAGCAATCTGTCATGGATTTTAACTTGTATATATAAAAAGGTGTCCCATACAGGCCTGGTCTTTTTTGCCTGAAGAACACATTGCCACCATAAATTACATACAAGAAAGGGTACAGCAGTAAAAATAGCGGCAGGCTTAATAGCAGCAGTACTGTAGCTACTACAATATCTAATAACCGCTTACCATACTTTTTGTACATAGGAAAGTGCTTCTTTTATTAGTTAGGTCTTCAATATACAATAATCACCTATACCGCAACAGCTGTAGTACGTACAAAATTCAGATTTGGCACAGGCTGCATCTGCCATGTCGGTACAAATTTATAGATTGCAGTATAATTAAGAAGTAAACGTAAGCTGATGCTTGATTTCCCTAACGCAAAAATAAATCTGGGTTTATATATTACCTCTAAACGGCCTGATGGTTTCCACAATTTGCAATCCTGCTTTTATCCGGTTAAATGGTGTGATGCTCTGGAAATTCTGCCTTCGAAAGAAGAGCGCTTTGATATAACTGGTCTTTCGGTGCCAGGTAAGCTGGAAACGAATCTTTGCTATAAGGCATATAAGCTTTTGCAGCAGGATTTTAAGTTGCCTCCGGTGCACATGCATTTACATAAGGTAATACCTATGGGAGCAGGTTTAGGCGGTGGTTCTTCCGATGCTGCCTTTACCCTGCGTATACTTAATAAGCTGTTTGAGCTGGATTTAAATGCTGATACATTGGAAGAGTATGCCCGTAAGTTAGGTAGCGACTGTGCTTTCTTTGTGCGGAACAAGCCTGTAGTAGTCTCTGAAAAAGGAGATATATTTCAGCCTGTAGCGCTGGATTTGAAAGGCTATAGCTGTGTTATAGTACATCCGGGTATACATATATCTACTGCTGAGGCTTACGGCAACGTTGTGCCTGAAGAGCCTAGCTGTGGTATGGAAATACTACTAAAGCAGGAGGTGCCTGTGTGGAAAAATATTCTGGAAAATGATTTTGAGAAGGTTTTGTTCCCTAAGTACCCGGAGCTGCCTAAAGTAAAGGAAAAGCTCTATGATGCCGGAGCCGCTTATGCTTCTATGACAGGTTCCGGCTCAGCAGTGTTTGGGCTTTTTAAAGGAGATGCGCCAACAGATTTAGTCTTCCCCAATCACTACATCGTTTGGCAAGGACTTTTTTAGTTTATTCTGGCGCTCTGAGTAAGCATCTAAAATGGGGTAGACAAATACACTTAACAAAATAACACCGGCACCATAATAAAAGCCTGTAGACATTTTTTCGCCTTCGTTAAAAATGAACCATGCTAATATTATTCCGTAGACTGGCTCCAGGTTTACGGTAAGGTTCATGGCATAAGCCGATATTTTCTGCATCAGGCGCACAGAAGCTGTATAGGCATACACCGTACATACTAGAGAAAGTAAAAGCAGGTACACCCAATCCCTACCGGTTAAACAAAAGTTAAGGGCTCCGTCTTCCGCAAAGAACTGTGTGTAAAGTGGGTAGAAAATTACAGACCCGATACAGGCACCTGCCATTTCGTAGCAGGTGATAGTAGTGCTGGGGTGGACTTTAGCTAGCTTTGAGTTTATGATAGTAAACACAGAGGCTAGTAAAGCAGCGCTTACTGCCATCAGAATGCCAAGCGCATGGTCAAACTCAAACCTGAAAATAATGTAAAGCCCCACTATGATGAGAAGAGCTAAGAACACCTCGTGAGGTTTTATCTGTTTCTTGCTGACTAGCGGCTCCAGAATAGCCGTCCATAAGCTACAGGTTGCCATGCCTGCCAGGCAGATTGACACGGATGCCACTCGTGCTGAGGTGAAAAACAATATCCAGTGAGCTGCTATTAAAAAGCCTACTCCCATAATCTTTAAGATATTAAGGCTGCCCAGCCAGAAAGGAGTGCCGCGTTTGTAAATGATGGCTCCTAGCGCTAGGGTAGCTATAAGTGTACGAACAGATACCAGTTCTACAGCAGGTATACTTATTAGTTTGCCCAGAATGGCCGTAAAACCCCACAGGAAAATGATAAAGTGCAGCTCAATAAAATCTTTCAGACGAGGCATTAGCGTGGAACGTAACGGTACAGTAAGAAACCTATTCCTGTAAATACGATAGTTGGTATCCAGGCGGCAATTTGTGGCGGAATATCACCTACCTGCGCCAGACTACGACTGGTAATCACAAAAATGATGAAAACAAAAGCAAGAAAGAAGCCCAGTGCAACCTGGAAACCAACACCTCCTCTGGCCTTGCGGGAGCTTACAATAACCCCTATAACAGTAAGTATAATAATGGCAAACGGGTAGCTGAAACGCTCGTACTTTTCGATCAGGTAAACTTCAATATCGTCAGCTCCGCGTTCAATTTTTTCATTGATATAGTCGTTCAGTTCCGTAATGGTAAGCGTTTGCTCTAATTTATAAGTGCTTTCAAAATCCTTTGGTAAAAGATTAAGGGTTGTGTCTAATGCACCACCTTTCAGAATGGTTTCCTGCTCTCCGTTAAAGGTGCGCAGTACATAACTGTCTACGTGCCACTTTTGCTTCTCTTCGTTCCAGGTAACATGGTTAGAGGATAGCTTTTTCTTTAATTCTGTACCGTCTATATACTCTAATGCGAAATTATAGCCAATTTTAGCTGTATTATTATAGCTCTCCATGTAGACATACGTTTTAGGAGCTATTTTAAAGTGTACGTTGCGGCCATCGTAAGTATAAGGGCTTTTAACATACTTTACCTGGAAAGCAACGCTTTTTTCATTAGCCTTGGGAATTACCCATCCTATTAATACAAATATGACTGCCGCAATAATGGTTGACCCCATAATATAAGGGACCAATAGCCTCCTGAAGCTAATGCCACTACTCAGCATGGCCACTATCTCGGTATGTGAAGCCAGTTTAGCTGTTACAAAAACAGTGGCAATAAATACGGTGATCGGGCTGAGCATATTGGCCCAGAAAGGGATCAGGTTTATATAATAGTCAAACAGAATCTCCGATACGGCCACGTCATGCTTTATAAAGTCGTCGTTTTTCTCCGTAAAGTCAATTACACAAATAACGGCTACCAATATAAGTACTGTGAATACGAACGTACTCAGAAATTTCTTTAATATATATTTGTCGAGCAGTTTCACGCTTTACTTAATTATGAATCAAAAATTAGAAATTATAAATGCCCGTTGAGAGAAGGCAACTAGCGGCATACTATAATTTCTAACTCATAATCTTTTATATCTAATTAATTATTAGAGCCTTGTCATTAGTTTCTTTACCATTATGTCTTTCCAATCGCGGAAAGTTCCGTTAATGATCTGTTGACGTGCCTGTTTTACCAACCATAGATAAAATGTAAGATTATGCACACTGGAAATCTGTGCCCCGAGCATTTCTCCGGCGTGTACCAGATGGCGTAAGTAGGCTTTGGAATAAAACGTACTGGCATAACCGCCCAGTTCAGCATCTATAGGAGAAAAATCGTCTGCCCACTTCTTGTTGCGTATGTTTACAATACCCTGTGTAGTAAACAGCATGCCGTTACGGGCATTTCGGGTTGGTAACACACAGTCGAACATATCTATCCCCAAAGCAATATTCTCCAGAATGTTAGCTGGCGTACCTACACCCATCAGGTAGCGAGGCTTATCAGCTGGCAATATATCGCATACCAGCTCTGTCATCTCATACATCATTTCAGCAGGTTCTCCTACAGACAAACCTCCAATGGCATTGCCTTCCCGGCCAAAACTGGCTATAGTTTCTGCCGACTTTACACGAAGGTCTTTGTAGGTGCTGCCTTGTACAATAGGGAAAAGTGTCTGGCTGTAACCATACTTGGGTTCAGTGCTGTCAAAGCGGTCAACACAGCGTTGTAGCCAGCGGTGCGTGCGCTCCATCGAGTTTTTAGCATAGCCGTAGTCGCAAGGGTAGGGGGTGCATTCATCAAAAGCCATAATGATGTCGGCTCCGATGGTACGTTGCACATCCATTACATATTCTGGTGTAAAATCCAGCAGAGAACCATCAATATGAGATCTGAACTTAACGCCTTCTTCCTTTATTTTGCGTGTTCCTGCTAATGAGAACACTTGGTAGCCCCCACTGTCTGTAAGAATTGGTCTGTCCCAGCCGTTAAACTTGTGCAGACCTCCTGCTTTTTCAAGTACTTCCATGCCAGGGCGCAAGTATAAGTGGTAGGTGTTACCAAGTATAATCTCGGCCTTTATATCTTCGTTCAACTCACGCTGATGAACGGCTTTAACAGTGCCCGCTGTACCTACCGGCATAAAAATCGGTGTTTCAATCGCTCCGTGGTCTGTTTGTACAACACCCGCACGGGCTTTAGACTGTGTATCTTTGGCTAATAGTGAAAATTGCATAGTTCAGGTTGTCAGCGCTATCTACTGCAAGAACAGCGCCAATCATGCGCCAGTTAAGGTGCTGGCTTATGGTTAATTAAACTGTTTAAAATAATCGGCAAAGATAAGAACATCAGTAGCACAAAACATAGCTTACTATAAAATTAGACAAGGCTTCGGAAATGATTGTATAATAGCTAAATTTGAATATAAAATCAGTGCTGGGTGCCTCGTATGTTAATGTTCTATGACATAGAAATTTTAATAGTAAGGCTGAGCATAATTGGCAGCCAGTAAATAACAAATAATAACTATTACTCCCATTGATCTTAACTATACTGCTGGTGCTGCTAGGCCTTTGTGTGCTGGTGCAGCTATATTTTTCTTTTTATTATTTTTTACCTTTTACAAAGTATAATGATCCTGAAACAGGTGGCCAGCAGAGGCCTGTATCAGTGATAGTAGCTGCCCATGATGAATTGGAGAATCTGATGGAACTACTACCTCAACTAGTAGACCAGGAGTATCCGGAATTTGAGGTAGTAGTGGTAAATGACCGCTCAGAAGATGACACAGAGTTCTACTTATATGAATTGGAACGGCAATATTCCAACTTAAAAGTCGTTACGATAAAAAAGACGCCAGATTATCTGAATTCTAAGAAATACGCAGTGGCGTTGGGCATAAGAGCATCTAAATATGAGCACCTGCTGTTTACTGATGCCGACTGCCGCCCGTGTAGCAGGCATTGGATTTATAAGATGCAAAGTGGCTACACAGGCGGTGTAGAAATTGTACTGGGCTATTCTCCGTATATAAAGATAAAGGGATTCTTAAATCATCTTATCCGATTTGAAACCTTGCTTACCGGAATTCAGTATTTGTCTCATGCATACAAAGGTCATGCTTACATGGGCGTAGGCCGAAACTTATCTTACACAAAAGCATGTTTCTTTAGGAGCAAGGGGTTTGCATCCCATATAAAAACAGTAGGCGGCGACGACGATCTTTTTATTCGCGACGCTGTTAGAAATAGTAAAGCAAACATTGTTATCAACAAGGAAGGGCAGACCTCCAGCATTCCCAAAAAGACGTTTCGGGAATGGCTGATTCAGAAAAGAAGGCATATGTCCGTTGGGAGACAGTATAAAGCAGCTGATAAAAGAAAGATAGGAGCATTTGTAGCATCAAACGTTCTTTTTTATGTACTTTCTATAATACTTCTTTTTACAAATGTTCAATTAGCTATATTAGGGGCGCTAATAGGCGTACGGTACTTAATGGTTTTTCCGGTTTATGTGCGTGCTTCACACAGGCTCGATGATAAATTGTCTATACCGCTGCTACCTGTTCTCGACATAGTCTATTTTTTCAACTATCTCTTCCTTGGGGTATCTGTATTAATGTATAAAAAGTTCAGATGGAAGTAAATAAACAATTCTCTGCAAAAGCTAAACACGACTTCAAACTGATTCAGGCAGCAGTAGAAGAAAACGATGAAAAAGCCTATGCTGAGTTGATGAGCATATATAAAAAGCCAGTATACCACGTAGTGCTTAAAATGGTACGCAATGCCGACGATGCTGAAGACTTAACCATAGAGGCTTTTGCCAAAGCATTCCGTAACCTGCATAAGTTTAACCCGGAGTATGCTTTCAGTACATGGCTTTTCCGTATTGCTACCAACAACTGCATCGACTTTATTCGTAAAAACCGAATTAAGACTATGTCTATAGACTCTGCTATTAAAATTGATAATGGTGATGAGATAACAATAGACTTCAAAGATAAAAACCTTAACCCGCAGGAAGAAGCGATCAAGAATCAGAAGATTGAGATTATGCAGTATGTTGTGGCTAAACTTCCGGACAAATACCAGCGCTTGGTTACGCTGCGTTATTTTAACGAGCTGAGCTACGAAGAAATTGCTACCGAACTAAATGCACCCCTGGGGACAGTGAAAGCGCAGCTGCACCGTGCCCGTGAGCTACTATATGATATGGTGAAAAATAAGAAGCACCTTATTTAGTATAATAAGAAATTGAATTAAGGTTGATAATTTTGATGAAGCCTCCGCTATACATTAGCGGAGGCTTTATGTTTTCGCTGTGTCTGTGGTATTTTATACTTTTGCAGTTATTATCGTTTTTCCGGCGGAACTTTACTTCTCTATGGAATTTATGATTGGCAAAAAGATACTTTCATTATTCGGCAGAGGATACTTATTCCTTCGCTACCGGAACAAAAAAAAGGTGCAGCAGGAGCTAGAGAGAAAGTTTGAAGGGCAGTTCAGGAATGCAGGAGTTGTGCTTTTAGCTGATATCTTTATGGCTTTAGCTGTTGTGGCGATAGTAAGTTTTGTTGCCGCTGTTTTATATTTTTTAATGGCTTGATAGCCCTATACTTCATAATTCTTACTTTATAACTTAAAGGATGTCTCATTCTACCACTATTCGTACGTTACTATCTAGTTACTTTCCTGATCTGACTGAAGACCAACTCCAAAAGTTTGAGCAGATGGGTGAACTGTACCAGGAGTGGAACCAGAAGATAAACGTGATCTCACGAAAAGATATGGAGCAACTGGGTGTACACCATATCTTGCATTCACTGGGTATAGCGAAGGTTATTCAGTTCCCTGATCAGGCGCATGTGCTGGATGTAGGTACAGGAGGAGGCTTGCCAGGCTTGCCATTGGCCGTTATGTTTCCGGAAGTGCGTTTTCACCTTGTAGATTCTATCGGAAAAAAAATACATGTGGTTCAGGAGATTGCGCGTGAGCTGCATTTGCAAAACGTAGTAGCCTCTCACACCAGAGCAGAACAAGTGCGTGAGAAGTTTGATTATGTGGTGAGCCGTGCCGTAACTCGCTTGGCAAACTTTTACCCGTGGGTGGCAAACAGCTTTAAAAAAGGTGATATTCCTAACAAAGGAATTTATTACTTAAAAGGTGGCGATTTAACCGAGGAACTAGCAGAGTCTGGCCTGATAACAGAAACCTTTGAATTGAAAGATTTCTTTGCAGAGGAGTTCTTTGAAACCAAAAAAGTAGTGTATGTAACGATGCTATAGCCTTTTAGGGCTGTGGTAGCTTACTTATCTGTCAGGAGTAGCTTGAAATTATTTTTCTTTTAATAAAAATGCCGCCGCTCTTGCCTCAGCGTAGTAAATGTTATTGCGGAAGCCTTCCGGAAAACCTACATGCCCTCCTTGCTCTGGAGCTTCAAAATAGAAGTTGGGGTTTTGGTTGGCTTCTTCTATAGGGTAACATTCTTTTGCAAGAAACGGATCGTTTTGGGCATTAACTAAAAGCGTTGGTATTTGAATGTTTGTCAGAAATTGTTTGCTGCTGGAGCGGGCATAATATTCATCAGCGTTTTTGAAGCCATGTAGAGGTGCCGTATAACGATCATCAAATTCTGGAAAAGACCAGGACAGGCTGTAATCATTCAGGTCTAGTTGGCCTGGGAAAAGCTGCTTTTTTTGCTCTAGCTTTTGTACCAGTGTCTTCATAAACCGACGCGTATACACCTTAGATATTTTTTTTGTAGAAGCTTTGAGATCAATAGGAACAGAAAAAGCCGCTGCACGCTTTACTTCCTTTGGTACCAGGTTAGGGGCTTCGCCTAGATATTTAAGGGTAATATTGCCTCCGGCGCTAAAACCTACCAGATAAATAGTATCGTAGTGGGCTTTGCCGCGTGCATGGTGTACTACAGAATTGAGATCGTCAGAGGCACCAAGATGATAGAAGCGGAGTAACTTGTTAGGTTCACCACTGCAACTGCGGTAGTTCCATGCTAGAGCGTCTATGCCGCGCTTGTTAAACTCCCTCACCATACCCAGAATGTAAGGCCTGCCTGAATCTCCCTCTAAACCATGTGAAAGAATCAAGAGTGATTTAGAGCCAACTCTTGACCAATCTACATCAATAAAATCATTGTCGGGTGTTACAATGCGCTCCCGCTCGTACTCCACGCCCTCAACCTGCCGGAAAAGGCCTGGAATTATGGTCTGAAGGTGGCCATTAAAAAAATAGAATGGTGGTTTGTAATTTGATGCTACAACTGGCATTTGTGTCTTCCTTAGCTCCCAAAAATAAGGTAAAAAGCTGATCAATATTTATTTAACGGTCTTTTATAGCCGATAAGTTCAGGCATTACATGAATGTTGTTACCAATATTGAAGCGCCAGAACATAAGCTATTGCTCATTAAAGTAAAGTTAGTTAATTTACTTTGAGCGAATTTCCCTTGAAGCTGACTTTATGTTTTGTGACTTTATAAATGGCACTTGTTGGGAAATAATGTTTAGAATATGTAGTTTTGCTTTACAAATAGCGTGAGCTATTTAAGTACTGTTTGTAAAAGATAGCATCTGTAGCAAGAAAGCTTTACAGGTGTAAAAGCTTATAAATAAGGGTATAATAAAAATATTAGGATACTCTTTGATATTAAAAGTAAACACTTTACCTTTGCAAACTCATTCAAGGAACGGAAGTAAAAGAATTAATTATTATAGAATAATATGGCTAACCACAAGTCGGCATTAAAGAGAATCAGAGCGAACAACGCAAAACGTCTTCGTAACAGATATCAGGCGAAAACTACTCGTACTTTCATCAAAAGACTGACAAACACGACTGATCAAGCCGAGGCGCAAGAACTGTACAAGACAGTTTCTTCTATGATTGACCGTCTGGCTAAGAAAAACATCATCCACAAAAACAAAGCAGCTAACAATAAGTCAAGATTAGCGAAATACGTTAATAGCCTGGCTACTGCAGCTTAGTTTTTGTTGGTAACTCCTATTGTGAAGCCTTACACTTTCCGTGTAAGGCTTTTTGTGCTTAAACAGTTGCTTTCTGTGTATGAGAAGAGCTGTTTACTTAGGTTTAGCTGTCATAACCTTAATAGCCTGTGATAAGAACGAGGATGAGCCTAGTTCTTATCTGGACATGGATACGAACAAAAATTTATACTATTGATAATCAGGGGAACGGAAGCTATAACCTGCATGGTTATTCAAGTGAGTACGACAAAGACAATTTGTGCCAGTTTACAAATAATAACGATTGCCTTTTCAAGGAAGGGGATAAGGTTTGTAATCCAAGTTCTGAGAGAGCAGATAAATATGCTCTCTTATGGAATGGTGCAGAAATACATTTTCAAAGCGGTGGTGCCTGAACAATCTTTTCTTTGTCGAATCAATCATCGCTTCGCTTGAAATAACGCAGCCAGTAGCATCAATGACTAGTTTTAGAAAGATATGTAACAGCCTTTAAAAGGCAGTAACTTGATTAACACATGTTTATCAGGCAAACCAATTATTCTTAACTAGAAGCCTAAGGGTAGAGTTATACATCAGAAGACATAACCAGATTGAGTAGATCTTAACCTGGATAATTAGTAGTTAACGTTTACATCAATAAAAAAAGCGGGAAGCGTTTATAACGCTTCCCGCTTTTTTTATTGATGTGTATAATTTTATGTTTAGGCAATACTTAATTTAATCATATTAGTACGCTTCTTCTCATTAAGAGGCATGCTGGCCATGTTGATAAATACGTCGCCTGTAGTAATGTGTCCGCTTTGCAGCAAAGTCTCTTTTATATCAGTGATAGTAGCATCAGTAGTTTCAAACTTATCATAATAGAAACCTCGAACGCCCCAAACCAGGTTTAATGTGTTCAGGAGCCTAGGGTTTTGTGTGAAGATGAATACATCTGCCTTAGGTCGGTGCTTGATAATTTGGAAAGCAGTATAACCAGACTTCGTCATGCCGATAACTGCTTTTGCATTTGTGTCGCGGGCAAGGCTGCAGGCATTAGCTACCAGGCTGTCGTGCAAGAATGTCTCAGAGTTATGGTTTGGTGTATATTGCTTATAGAAGATATTAGCACGGTTCTCTACATTGCTGATAGTTAAGTTCATGCTGCGGATGGTTTCAATAGGATATGCACCTACGGCTGTCTCTGCGCTAAGCATTACAGTGTCAGCACCATCAATTACAGCATTCGCAACGTCGTTTGTCTCTGCACGTGTCGGACGAGGGTTCACAATCATACTTTCCATCATCTGCGTAGCGACAATAACAGGTTTGGCAGCCTTGTTACATTTTTCGATCAGCATTTTCTGAATCATTGGTACTTGCTCCATTCCAACTTCTACACCAAGGTCACCGCGGGCCACCATAATAGCATCTGTGATTTCAATAATGGCGTCGATGTTAGTGATAGCCTCTGGCTTCTCAATTTTGGCAATTACACGTGTGTCTTTTCCACGCTCAGCAATAATGCGTTTAATTTCATGAATGTCTTCTGCAGTACGCACAAACGATAGCGCCACCCATTCTACATCATTATCAAGGCCAAAGTGAAGGTCTTCAACGTCTTTTTCAGTTAATGACGGAGCAGAAACTTTAGAGTTAGGAAGGTTTATACCTTTACGAGGCTTTACAATACCACCATAAACAACCTCCGTTACTACTTCAAGTTCTTTGTCAGTAGACAGAACTTTTAATTCAAGCTTACCATCATCCAAAAGAATGGCATCACCTTCTTTTACATCTTTGGCCAGGCCTGTATAAATAGTAGATAATCTATCAGCAGTACTAACAGAGCCATCACAAACTAATTTTATGTGCTGGCCTTCTACTATCTCAACACTGCCATTTTCAACATCGCCCAATCTTATTTTAGGCCCCTGAAGGTCTTGAACAAGGCATATGTTTGTGTTATGTTCACTATTTATTTTACGTACATGATCAATCACTTTCTGATGCTCAGAGTACGCTCCGTGTGAGAAGTTGAGGCGGAATGCATCAACACCTACCTGTACAAGCGCCAAAAGCATATCATAACTGTTGCTAGCAGGGCCTACTGTAGCAAGAACTTTTGTCTTGTTAAAAGATACTTCCATAAATTAGAATAAAAGGTTTTCCTTAAACTTAAGTGTAAGAGGGTCAAATTTTTTAATGTACTGTACTAAAGGTATACGTAATAAGTTAGTAATAAAATCTTGGGTACACAACTCCTGCAAAGCCCCTGTAATTTGCAGCAAGTAATCATACTCTTTTATATCTGGGAGCAAATAAGGCTTCTTTAATGTACTGGTGCCTAATGCTCTATTACAAAACAAACGCACAACGCTGTGTTCGCTGCTGTGCTCATAATTAGAAATTACCAGTTGCTCTTTATCAAACAGATTGTAAATCAGGTCTTGCTGCTTTGTAAGGTGCAACCCAAGCAATTTATTTAATGACCACGCTAATTTATAATCTTTTCCTGACGATACCATTCCATACAGGTCAAAATTATAATCATATTCCACATCTAGGCTCAACGTTTTCATATAATGCCATACCGAATCCCAAAAGTAAGAAGGTCTGAGATTAAAATGGCTGATATTGCATAAAACTTTTGCACAAGGACGAATAGAGTAATTTTTTTTGACATTGTCTGCTGAAATATATTTCTTTGCACAGTGTTTTAATTAACTATAAGAAAAATGTCAGAAATCGCAGAAAAAGTAAAAGCTATCATTATCGATAAGCTTGGTGTTGAAGAGTCAGAGGTAACTCCGGAGGCGAGCTTCACTAACGATCTTGGCGCTGATTCATTGGATACCGTTGAGCTTATCATGGAATTTGAGAAAGAGTTCAACGTTTCTATTCCAGATGATCAAGCTGAAAACATCGGTACTGTAGGCCAAGCTATCAGCTACCTTGAAGAGCACGCGAAATAAGAACTTCCCTTTTTATTTTATTCAAAAAATCTACTATCTATCCTCTACTAGCAGCTTATGGAGCTTAAGAGAGTTGTAGTGACTGGGCTAGGCGCACTCACGCCAGTTGGAAATACTGTTTCTGAATACTGGAATGGTCTGACTAACGGCGTGAGTGGGGCTGCGCCTATCACACGTTTTGATGCAAGTAAGTTTAAAACGCAGTTTGCCTGTGAAGTAAAAGGATACGAGGCAGAAAACTACTTCGAGCGAAAAGAGGCCCGTAAAATGGACCCTTTTACTCAGTTTGCGATGGTTGTAGCCGACGAGGCTGTAAAAGATGCCAGACTGATCGAAGACAATGTTGATCTTGATCGCATTGGCGTTATCTGGGGATCTGGAATAGGCGGTTTACGTACTTTCCAGGAGGAGTGTGTGAACTTCGCCAATGGCGGTGGTATTCCACGCTTCAATCCTTTCTTCATTCCGAAGATGATTGCTGACATTAGTGCGGGGCATATTTCAATTAAATATGGCTTCCGTGGTCCTAATTTTGTAACAGTTTCTGCTTGTGCCTCTGCTACAAATGCCCTGATTGATTCCTTTAACTATATCCGGTTAGGAATGGCTGATGTGGTGGTTAGTGGTGGCTCTGAAGCTGCTGTAACGGAGGCCGGTATCGGTGGTTTTAATGCTTTGAAGGCCCTTTCAGAAAGAAATGACTCTCCGGAAACTGCCTCCCGACCGTTCGACAAAGACCGTGATGGCTTTGTGTTAGGAGAAGGCGCCGGTGCTATCATTCTAGAAGAATATGAGCATGCTAAAAGACGCGGTGCCAAAATTTATGCTGAAATAATCGGAGGCGGTATGTCTGCCGATGCTCATCATATTACGGCACCACACCCTGAAGGCTTGGGCGCGTTTAACGTGATGAAAAATGCACTGCGTGATGCCAATATTAAACCTGAAGATGTTGACTATATCAACGTACACGGTACTTCTACACCACTAGGTGATGTGGGAGAGGTAAAAGCAATTCAGCGTGTATTTGGTGATCATGCCTATAACATGAACATAAGCTCTACAAAGTCTATGACTGGGCATTTGTTGGGTGCTGCTGGTGCTATTGAGTCTATTGCATCTATCCTGGCTATTCAGAATAATGTTATTCCGCCAACGATAAACCATTTCAATGACGACGAAGCTTTTGATCCTCGTCTGAACCTGACGTTTAATAAAGCGCAGGAGCGTGAAGTTAAAATTGCTTTAAGTAATACCTTTGGCTTTGGTGGTCATAATACCTCTGTTGTATTCCGTCAATTGAACGATTAGTGTTTGGCCCATTTAAACCGGTTCGGCGCTTTTATCAAAAAGTTTTTACAAAGGACAAAGATTTAGTACGCGCGATTGCCGGCATTATTGGTTACACACCCGATAATATCCGCTTATATAAACTTGCCCTTACCCATACCTCGTTTGTCCGTCAGGCTGCTGTTAGCAAGCATGAGACAAACGAGCGACTGGAGTTTTTGGGTGATGCGATATTAGGTTCAGTTGTAGCGGAGCATCTTTTTAATAAATTTCCTTATGAAGACGAAGGCTTTCTGACTGAAATACGTTCACGAATTGTAAACCGTGAGTCTCTGAATCAGATAGCCTTGAAAATTGGCTTAAACCTGCTGGTTAAGGTAGATACCTCTAACCAAGGTATGCGCCATAAGTCTGTAAATGGCAATGCTCTGGAGGCATTGGTAGGCGCTGTGTATCTTGATAAAGGATATAATGATACCCGCCGTTTTATATTAAATAAGCTTGTAAAGCCACACGTGGACCTGCACAAACTGGTTAATACCACTTCTAACTTTAAGAGTAAGTTGATAGAGTGGGCACAGAGCCAGAACCTTGATATTCGCTTTGAAATAGTAAAGCGCAGGCAGCAGGGCAACACCACAGAATTTACGTCCGAAGTTTATATAGACGACAAACCTATTGCGATAGGTGTAGGACTTTCTAAAAAGAAAGCAGAACAGGCAGCCGCTGAAAAAAGCTTGGAGTTCCTGAAAATCAGTTAGCTACTATAGGCTTTGGTTTATAAGTTGAACTGCTGTGTTATATTATTTTGAGTCGTTCAGTTTTTCGGATCTTATTAGTTTAATGAGCTTGAACAGATTTATGGTTGGAAGTTCTACTAACATAGAGATGAACTGACCAAACCTATCTCTGACGTAGAAGCTTATACTCTGCTAATTCACAAAGTGAACTGCTTCTGTGCTTTAAACTTTCCCGCCAACCCATTTTCCTGATACTAGCAATTGATATCAGAAGTTTTCTCCTTAAGGAGAAAGTGCTGCTATGTTCTCTTTAAGCTTCTTTTTCTTTCGTATCCGTTATATTTTTTTGCAGACATCACTTAACTTGCTTTCACTTAGTTGCGTTATAGAACTCCATGGAAGAAACAAGATTAATGCTGGCTGGTGCCGCCTTAAATCAAACCCCTCTTGATTGGGAAAACAATCTACAGAATATAAAAGATGCCATTACAGAAGCTATAAGTAATAATGTAGACATTCTGGTGTTACCGGAGCTTTGCATAACAGGCTATGGTTGTGAAGATTTATTTTTGAGTACCTGGCTCGCTGAGGAAGCCTTTCTTAAGCTGCTGGAGATAAAGGAATGGTGCGAGAACATAACAGTTTGTGTTGGTATTCCGCTCTGGCTTGAAAATAATGTTTATAACACTTCCTGTGTTATAAAAAGCAGAGAAATTGTAGGTTTTACGGCTAAACAATTCTTAGCCAACGACGGGGTACATTATGAACCTCGTTGGTTTACACCCTGGCCAGCCGATGTAGTGCAAGAGTTTGAAATGCTTGGCAATATTTACTCTGTTGGAGATATAATTTATGAAGAGCAGGGAGTTAAGTATGCGTTTGAGATATGTGAAGATGCCTGGCGACCAAACCGTCCGGCTGAGCGCCACGTGCTCAAAGGAGTTCAGCTGATACTAAACCCAAGTGCCAGTCATTTTGCACTAAGCAAGACAGATATTCGCTACAGATTAGTAGTAGATGCATCTAAGAAGTACCAATGTGCCTATGTATATGCTAATTTATTAGGCAATGAGGCTGGGCGAATGATTTATGATGGGGAGGTGCTGATAGCTCAGAATGGAAAGCTGATCAGGCGTAATGAGCTGCTGTGCTACAAAAATGTGGATATGGAGTGTGCTGAAGTATGCTTTTCTGATAACCCTACCATAGAAGAAACGATAGAATATTTGCCACCTATTGATGAGAACAAAGAAGTTTTTGCCGCTCTTACTTTAGCCTTGTTCGACTATATGCGAAAGACCTATAGCCGTGGCTTTGTACTTTCGTTAAGTGGCGGTGCAGATTCCTCGTTATGTGCCGTGGCAGTAGCTGAAATGGTGCGAAGAGGTATTGAAAGCTTAGGTGTATCGGCATTTGTGGCTAAGGCTAAAATGTTTTCAGCTGCGGAAATGGCTGAATTTGAGGCTATGCCAGAAGGCCAGGCGGTAAAAGAGTTGGTAAGCAGGTTACTTACCTGTGCTTACCAAGGTACTGTCAATTCTTCTGATGATACTTTTAATTCAGCTAAAGGACTGGCTGATTCAATAGGCGCCGCCTTTTATAATTGGACCATTGATGAAGAAGTACAAAGTTACACTTCTAAAATAGAGTCAGCACTACACAGGCCGCTAACCTGGGAGCACGATGATATAACACTGCAAAATATACAAGCGCGTGTGCGTGCTCCTGGCATCTGGATGCTCACAAATATTAAGAATGCTTTGTTAATGGCTACCTCTAACCGAAGTGAGGGTGCTGTAGGTTATACGACTATGGATGGGGATACTGCTGGCGGTATATCACCCATAGCAGGTATAGATAAAGCATTTATACGACAGTTACTACTGTGGGCTCAGCAGGAGTTAAGCTATGAAGGCTTGCAGTATGTGAATAGTTTGCAGCCAAGTGCAGAGCTTCGTCCGTCTGAGGAAGCACAGACAGACGAAAAGGACCTGATGCCATATGAAGTGTTGAACCAGATTGAGCGGTTAGCGTTTTATGATCGCTTAGCACCGGATAAAGTATACCAGCAGTTGCTGGATCAGGGAGTTGCCTCTCCTGAAACACTAAAGCAATGGGTAAAAAAGTTTTATACACTATGGGGAAGAAACCAGTGGAAGCGTGAGCGTTTTGCACCGTCGTTTCATTTAGATGATTATAACCTGGACCCTCGCAGTTGGCTCCGTTTCCCAATACTGAGCGGAGGGTTCAAAGACGAACTTGGTAAATTGGATAACATTACCCGCTGATCTGAAATATAATAAAATAACAGACCAGGCAATACTAATAAAATGTGTGCTTAGTCTGTTGTTTTAAGAGCCATTCTGCTAGAAATTTAAGTATTCTACTACTTTTTGTATCAGAGCATAGGGTATAGATAATATTGATCTAAGCTTTCCGTTTTTTCACTGCCTGAATTCTTGTAACTTTGGCTGAACATAATCCTGCACATGAGTTTACTACATTATATCACCTGGAATGTTGATCCAGAGATTTTCAGTCTTGGCCCTTTGACTATACGTTGGTACGGTTTGTTTTTTGCCCTTGCCTTTGTATTCGGTCAGATAATCATGTCAAAAATGTATGTGGCTGAAGGTCGCACCGAGGGAGACGTTGATGTACTCACGCTTTACATGATTATAGGTACTGTTATTGGAGCCCGCTTAGGACACACCTTGTTTTATGCTCCTGATTATTACCTGAGTAACCCTATTGAGATTTTAAAAATATGGGAGGGAGGATTAGCCAGCCATGGAGCAACCATTGGTATTTTATTAGCCCTCTGGCTTTTCAGCCGCAAACAAAAGTTTGATTACATGTGGGTACTGGACCGCATTGTAGTTGTGGTAGCATTAGGTGGCGCTTTTATCCGGTTAGGTAACCTGATGAACTCGGAGATATTCGGTCATCCTACAGATTTACCCTGGGGCTTTATATTTTTGCGCAGCACTGAGTTTTCGCAAGTGCCTCGCCACCCAACACAACTCTATGAGTCATTAGCAGCGTTTTTATTGTTTGTGCTACTTTACGGGCTATGGCTTAAAAAGAAATCAGAACTGCCTCGTGGTCTCTTGTTTGGTATTTTCGTTACAGTGCTGTTCTCTTTCCGGTTTTTGGTGGAGTTCCTGAAGGAGAACCAGGAAGCATTTGAAGATACCATGGCGCTTAATATGGGGCAATTGCTAAGTATACCTCTGATTTTAGTAGGAATCGCGATACTGATAAAGGTAATAATAAACCCTAAACCAGCTCTTCCTGGAGGACGATTACCTGATAGCCCTGCTAAAAGCAAATAAAAACTCCTTATAAATGAAGAAGCCCTGCCTTAGTTAAGGCAGGGCTTCTTCATTTATAAGCTACTGGTGAGTGGCACTCGAAGCGGTTTGTAAACTGTATCTGTACAGATTCCCCCCTTCACTGGTCAACATCAAAGTATTATCATTTATAAAAGTTACACCTTCTGTCTGGCCTGCCTCTTTAAGAGAAATGTTCTGTAGTTCGCCCTCATAAAAGTTTTCAACAGAGTTGAAGCCGTTAATAATATGCAGCTTTTCGTCACTCAGCAGCGCGATAGTTTCAGCGTTAGAGCTTATAGCAGCGCCTGTTATTTGAGCTTTAACTTTGATGCTTCCGATTAGCTTTGCCTGATACTTACCTGGTTGGTCAGGTAACTGGTAAACTTTGGCAGTTTCACTACGTCCCCGGTCTTTTGATATCAAATATAGCTTATTGTTATGCCAGAAGATAGCTTCAGAATCGAAGTTGCGGTCTTTCTTAGATGGGGGAAATTCATCCTGATCCTCATAAGAAAATCGAATGGCCTGCGCTTGCTCCAAATTACCTAGCTTAAGTTTATAAATAGCCAGTTCTCTACGTTTGTTACTGTTGTTACCTGTATCTGCAATGTAAAAATTGCCGCTGTTATCCTGGGTTAAATCTTCCCAATCTACGTTTGGTAAATCAGGTTTGTACGTTTGCTCTACTTCTCCCTGCTCATTTATCTGGTAAAGGCGAGGCTTGTTTCCTGCATCGTTGTGCGTTAGGTATTTATTATTTGTTCCTGGTATTTGCTCTATGCCAGAACTTTCTTCTACCTCTTTGTCTAATTTTGCGAGTGTTTCAAGTTTATTAGCTGTGTTTTCAGTACTTGCTGGGGCTGATAAAAAGAAGTCACCTGTAAAAAAGAAAACCAGCGCAAGCACCGACATAAATACCAATATTACTTTCCACATAAGTTTCATAAATAGTTAGTTGAATGGTAGGGCCAGTAAAGCCCAAGCTTATTATTTACGGAAAACTGCTGCGTGTTTGTTTCAAATAGTAATATTTAAGCATTTGTTTTGTTGATAAAACTGTTGTTGCCCCTGTTGTGCAAGTTCTTTAAGCAAAGAGTATAAAAAAAGCTCCTGTTAAAGGAGCTCTTTTCAAAATATGCTTCATGCAGCTAATTCTTGTTGGGGTTTAGTATGTTGTCTATTCTGACTAATACATCATCAATATGGTACCTGCTAAGGTCACCGGAGTAGTTCCGTTGAGCAGCTCTTAGTTGCTTTTGCAGGTTGGCTAACTCTCCGCGTAAAATGGAACGGATGTCTGACTGGCTGATCTCAACAGTTGTGCTATTATACCTGGTTGGTTTCGATTCTTCTTTGTTCAGTAGGTAGTCCATTCTGTCTAGGTAAGCTTTTTGCAGATTTCTTCGGTAGATGTCAATCTGGGCTCCGCTGTAAATCTCACTCCAGATGCCTCGCTGCAGTTGCTTTACCATATCTAAGGCATTATAATTTACCTTGTTTACCTCGTTTTCCATTAAACGGGCCATTCTGGCAGAGGAAAGCAGGTTGTCCAGGTGCCTTACCTGCAGGTTACGTACGCTTTCCACATGGTTTGCATGGTGAATGTTTCGGCTTATTTCTGACTGGTGCAGCCATTCCGGCGAAGAAAAAGCATTCTTTAAAAGCCAGTCTAAAGAGGCAGCCTCTTCTTTGGCAGTAACAGGCGTGTAAATATAGCCTTTCTGGTCTGGCTTCAGGCGGTTTTCATGCACGCCACCTATATTCGTTACCACATGCCCGATGTAGCGGCTCCACACACCTAACAGTTCTCCGTACAACTCATCCAGGTCATCATAGTCATTTGTCTGTGCGGCAGTCCAGCCATATAGCTTAGGAGCGACAAGCTTCAGATTCTTTAGACCATAATTGCTGGCTTTTACCACATCATTACCAATGCCTTCTGTCTGGCTGTCGGGGTCGTAGCCTCCGCTACCGCTGCCAAACTGATATATAGGGTTGCCTGTCTTTTCTTTGATCCATGCCGAAAGTACCGGTACCTCATCTTCCGGGCTTTTGGCATCTGGTAAATAGCGGTAGCCCCAGTTAATAGCGTAGTGGTCGTAAGGGCCTAGCTGCCGTATAAAACGAATGTTTTTGTCACCAGGCTGTGCTACGTAGTTATAACGGGCGTAGTCCATAATAGTGGCGGCGATACCATACTCCTGTGTAAAGTTGCCCGATCTTAGCGAGTCGGTAGGATAGGCCGAGCTGGCTTTCATATTATGAGGTAAACCAAGCGCATGGCCTACCTCGTGCGTGATCACTTCCAGCATCATTTCTCCCAGGTCATCCATAGGTGTGTTAAGGGTGCGGGCACCAGGGTTAGCAGCACCAGTTTCTAGCAAATACCTGTTTCTGTACGATCGGAGGTGGTTATGGTACCAGATAATGTCACTTTCAATAATCTCTCCCGAACGAGGGTCAGATACGCTCGGGCCCACAGCATTTCTGGTAGTGCTGGCCACGTACCGGATAACAGAGTAACGTACATCTTCCGGGCTGAAATCAGGGTCTTCTTCCGGTGACGGCGGATCTTTGGCTATGATTGCGTTCTTAAAACCGGCTGTCTCAAAAGCCTTTTGCCACTGCTCTACACCAGCTTTAATGTAAGGTCGTAACTTATCAGGCGTGGCCGGGTCAAGATAATATACAATGGGCTTTATAGGTTCTACCAATTCACCGCGCTTATAAGCCTCCACATCTTTAGGCTCCAGTCTCCACCGACGAATGTAGGATTTCTCGTCTGCTTTCAGTGCTTCAGAACCATAGTCAATCTGCCTGATATTGAAATAGCCAACACGATAATCATTTATTCTGGCCTGCATAGGTACTTTCGGTAAAAGTACCATCGACTGGTTCATCAGCAGACTAATGGAGCCAGTGGTTGCATTAGAAGGTGGCTCAGTGGCATCATAAGTAAAGTCCTGCTTTACTTCAATGTTCAGCGGAAAGCTCTTGACACTGTTGATAAAGCTTCGGCTATCGTCCAGCTTCGTTACTTTATAGTTCCGTCTCATGTCGGCACTTAAGCCGCTGAAAGTTTTAATATCGCTTAAAAAGAACTTGGTAACATCAATTACATAAGCTGAGGAGTCGTTAGAAAGTGCCGCAATATCAAAAGCATAAATGGTAGGCTGATAGTTGTTTGCTAGCACCGAAAGATTAATAGGCAGCGAGTCTGCGGCAATGCTATTATAGGATTTAGTTTTCAGGAGGAGCTTGTTCTCAAACTTTTGCCACACAACCATCTGCTCATTTACGGAGGAACCTGCGTTTATATAACCGTTACCAAGCCCTGAAGGTAAGCTGGCAAATCGGGTTATCCACAGAAAGTCGCGCTGCAGGAGGGAGTCTGGAATCTCATAGTAATATTTGTCTGCTACTTTGTGTACTGTAAACACACCCTTGTCAGACACGGCCTCTTTAGTAATAACATCAGCGTAATTTTTGATGCCGTTTTTAGAGGTAGGCTTCGGCTTTTCAGCTCCCTGCGTTGCGGTTACAGCCTGGTTTGTGTTTGCAGATGATCTGGAAGTAGAACAGGATGTTTGAATCAGAGCCGTAAGCAATAGTAAACTTAGGGCCTTGTAAGGTTTAAGCATTGTGAGGGTAATTAGTTAGAATTAGAGTTGTTTAGTTAATTGTAATGCTGTTTATTTTACTGATAGAACCTATAAATATGAATCAACAGCAATAAAGCTGCATATACATCTTAAGGTATCATAATCAGGTAAGGTTCTATTATGGCAACGTTAATATAGTTAAAACATTGATATTGATAAAACTGGTAAAGCTGCTTTTAACAAAGCCAGGCTCATAAGTGTGCTTTGCAGCCTTATAATTAAAGTTGATTTTACCGGAAAAAGTACTCAGCCTGTTGTTTCTCCGTAGGTAAAAGGAGCATGATGTTAAGAACTTCTCAATCATGAATATTAAAAAGATAAAAGAAACCTGCCTTTATGTCGCTGATCTGGAACGTGCCAAAGCTTTTTATAATGGTAAGCTAGGGTTAGACATGATAGGAGAGGTAAAAGGGCGACATGTGTTTTTCAGAGCGGGTAGTTCAGTTTTGCTTTGCTTTATAGCAGATGTCTCTAAAGATGGAGGGACTTTACCTCCGCACTTTGGCGCAGGACAATTGCACTTAGCCTTTGAGGTAGAACAGACAGCTTATGAATCTTTAAAGCATAAAGTGCAGGAGCAGGATATCCCTATTGAACAAGAATATGATTGGGGAGGAGGTTACCTGTCTTTCTACTTTCGGGACCCGGATAGTCATTTGCTTGAAGTAGTAATGGAAGGAATGTGGGAGAGAGCGAATTAATACGGAATGATTGAATAAAGTATATAACTGGTCAAATTAAATCATTTGTTTATTTAGCCTTGATAACATCTCCTTATTTATGGTATGGCCGCCCTCAAACGTATAAGTGGAGGGAATGATACCCAGTTTTTGCATGAGTTGCTGTTGCTTTTGCAGTGTCTCAGGAGTTATGAATGCATCTTGTGTACCATATACCACGGAAACCGGAACATCTCTGAACGCATGGCTGTTAGCATCAAAGGTAATATCCTCCGGAAAGGACGCAGCCCATAAGATGAGCCGATGGCACGGCACCTGACCTGAAGCCAGCCATCGGGAAACGGCGGCACCTCCCTGTGAAAAACCTAGTACTGTTACTTTTACATCGTCGGGGAGTTGCCGCAACTGTTCTTTGAGAAGTAGGTTAAGGTAGTTCGCCTGATCTTCAATCTCTGATAAGCGATCTTCCTTAGTCATCCAGGTGGAGCCGACACGACCTGAAAACCCTTCTAGGTAAAAGCGGGAAAGAGCTTCCGGTGCTACCACTAATGTATCTTTATTTTCCAATACAGAAAACTGCCGCAGAAAGTAGCGTGCCAATTGGCCGTATCCGTGGCACACAATCCACAAGTGTTTTATTTGTTTTGATGGAGTACCCTGCGTATAATAACGGGCAGTGCGGGAAACGATCAGTTTGCTTTCTTGCATAGGCAGTAGAGTAGAAACCTGAAATTGTGGCCTTTATGTGGTACCAGGCTAGAGGTTATCTTTCGTAAACAGCAATGGAAGCATGTCAGCTACCGATTTAAAGCGATAGAATTTTTTATCAGGAGCTTGCAGTAACACTGGTATGGGTTCTTGTTGCTTGTGCTCGTATTCTGCCATTACCTGCCGGCAGGCACCACATGGCATTGCCGGTACGTGTTCTGATTCGCTTCTGCGGCGGGCCGTAACGGCAAGCATCTTTATTTTTTTATCAGGATACTGAGCACTACAAGCAAACAGTGCTGTACGTTCTGCACATAAACCAGATGGGTAGGCAGCATTTTCCTGGTTACTACCTTTAAACATGCTGCCATCTTCTAATACAAGTGCAGCACCTACTAAAAAGTTTGAGTAAGGAGCGTAAGCATCATTAGCAGCCTGCTGGGCCAACTGCATGGCCTTTAGTTCTTGCTCACTTAGCTCACCCGGAGCCAGCACATCCACACTGATATTTATATTTAGCTTATTTACCATTTCTTCTATTAAGAGTCAAAATTAGAAAAGGGCTATAAATATAACTTAATATGTTGATAATACCACTTTAATTCTTTGGCTTTGCCTCTCTAATAGTTAATTTAAAACCTAAACCTCATCCAACTATGAAAGATATTCTGCTGCTGGGCGCTGGTCGTTCGGCCTCCTCTCTTATTAAGTATCTCTTGAACAACGCCCTGCTGAAGGTTGGCAAATAACTATAGGAGATATAACTGTCGCACACCTTCAGGTTACAGTAGAGCCTTTACCTTTCGCCAAAGCCATTATTTTTGATGTACATAACGAGGAGCAGCAATCAGGAGAGATAAGTAGAGCAGACCTTGTGATTTCTCTGTTACCGGCAGCTTTCCACATACAGGTGGCGCGGGAGTGTGTAAAGCTTAAAAAGCATCTTATTACGGCATCTTATGTAAGCCCCGCTTTTCAGGAGCTGCACGAGGAAGCAAAGGAGAAAGAACTGACACTACTTATGGAGTGTAGGCTGGACCCTGGTATTGACCACATGTCGGCTATGGCGGCAATACAACAGGTAAAAGAGAAAGGTGGTAAGCTATTAGCTTTTAAGTCTTATACAGGTGGCTTAGTAGCCCCGGAATATGACAACAACCCCTGGCATTACAAGTTTACCTGGAACCCCCGGAATGTGGTATTGGCCGGGCAGGGAACTGCAAAGTACATCAAAGACGGGTTATATAAATACATTCCGTACCACCAGTTATTCAGCCAGGCAGAGGATTTATATGTAGACGGTTACGGTTCATTTGAGGGTTATGCTAACCAGTACTCGTTAAATTATAGAGAGTTGTATGGTTTGCAGGATATCCCAACGATGCTGCGTGGTACTCTGCGCCGTAAAGGCTACTGCAAAGCCTGGAATGTTTTTGTACAGTTAGGGTTTACCGATGATAGTTACACCTTAAGTGGCTCAGAGACCATGACATACAAACGTAATGTGGAGTCTTTTCTGCCTCCTACTGCTGAAATGCACCAGACAACTGAACAGCGGCTAAGTACCTATTTAGGTGTTATGGAAGGTGGCGAGGTGATGCAAAAGCTAAAGTGGCTCGATTTGCTTACAGATACTCCTGTGTTACTTACTGATGCTACTCCCGCTCAGGTACTGGAAAAGATACTAAAAGAGAAGTGGCTACTGGAGCCTGGAGATAAGGACATGGTCGTGATGCAGCATTTTATTGAATATGAGCTGAATGGGGAAAAGCATGAGCAGTCTTCCACACTGGTTATAACCGGTGAAGATGAGGTGCATACTGCTATGGCTAAAACAGTTGGTTTGCCTGTAGGTGTACTGACTAAGTTGTTGTTGCAGGGTAAAGTGAAACGGCATGGCGTTGTTATACCTGTTTACCCGGACTTATATAAACCAGTGGCTGGAAGAGCTAAAGCAGTTTAGAAATTGAGTTTGTGGAGAAAAAAAGGCTTATGTAGCTTGCGGTCTTGGCTTCTGCTTAGCAGAAATAGCTGACTTGAGAGGTGCTTTCTAATCTATAAAAAGATAATAAGCTCGCAGTAATTCTTTAAAACCTGTAGTATAGTCTACATCGTTTTCATCTTTGATGAACAACTTTTTTACGATAGGCTCACCTGACAACTCAAAAGCATAAGTCTGGATGTGGCGAATGCATTTCCCTCCGATGCGGGTGTAAACTTCTACTGTTTCTGATAAGTGTATTTTGTAAGCGGAAGCTAGTTTTGCAAAGTAGGCTGCTTCAGGAGGAGGTAAGAGCAAGCAAAGTTTACCCTGCTGTATTAGGTGCTGTTTTGTGAAAACTAGTATGTCTTCAAATAAAAGTTCACCGGTATGCTTGGCCATATTCTTTGCTGTATTGTCAGACTTAAGTGAAGACAGAAAGAAAGGTGGATTGGAAAGTATAAGATCGTAATGCTGTTGACTATGCTTTGCAAACTGCTGCAGGCTTTCAGCATGTAATTGCAACTGCGCTGCCCACGGGCTGTTGGAAAAATTTTCTTTAGCCTGAATTTGTGCATCCGGATTTATCTCAACAGCATCTACAGTAGCATTTGTTCGTTGTGCTGCCATTAAAGCTAACAAACCTGTGCCTGTGCCAATGTCTAATATCCGTTTTGCCTGTGCTACATTTACATAGGCTCCGAACACACAGGAATCGGTACAGACTTTCATGGCACATTTGTCCTGCTCTACCCGAAACTGTTTAAACTGAAAGTAGGAGTTTGCCACGTTTAACTTTAAATGGATTAAATGAATTGAACTGGTTGTAAAACTATGTTTAACTCTTTCTTAAGTGCTTATTACGAATAACTTCAACCGCAATTCTATTGTTCAAAGCTCAATTACTTACTGTTAAATGCTCCTGACTCAAAGCCTTCATCTATGAGCAGGTTCGGAGAGAGGGCACTGGCAACAGCTAACTCGTCGCATCGTTCGTTTTCGGGGTGGCCGGCGTGGCCGCGAATCCAGACGAATTTAACATTATGCTTAGCGTACACACGGAGGAAGCGCTGCCACAGGTCTGCATTGGCTTTTCCGGCAAATCCTTTTTTCTGCCAGCCGAATACCCAGCGTTTTTCTACGGCATCCACTACGTATTTAGAATCAGAGAATATGGTAACGGGAATGCCCGGTTTGTTTATGGCTTCCAGCCCCACAATTACAGCCAGCAACTCCATACGGTTGTTGGTTGTTTTGCGGTAGCCTGCGGATATTTCTTTAACATGCTGCTTCCAGCGCAGGACTACGCCATAGCCACCCGGGCCAGGGTTTCCACGTGAAGCACCATCTGTAAAAAGCTCGATCATTTAGGAAGTAACTGAAATTATGAATGATTGAATAACAGAATTATATAATCATAGTACCTGCACTTTGCTAAAGAAGTACATATTCTATTATTCAGCTACTCTATTCATTCAAAGTTGATTAAAGGTTTGTCTTGAAAAGTTTGATAGCAATGGCTAACAATATAATACCGAATACTTTACGTAAAACATTGGCTCCGTCTTTACCAAGTTTACGTTCTATCCAGCTGGAAGCCTTTAGCACAATGTACACGAAAATAAGGTTTATGACTATTCCGATCAGTACGTTTGGCAATGAATAGGCTGCCCGTAAAGACAGTAAGGTTGTCATGGTACCAGCGCCAACAATTAGTGGAAAAGCCAGAGGTACAATAGAGCCACTCTTCGATTCAGGATCTGAATGAAAAAAAT
Source organism: Pontibacter silvestris (assembly GCF_020907275.1). Lineage (GTDB taxonomy): Bacteria > Bacteroidota > Bacteroidia > Cytophagales > Hymenobacteraceae > Pontibacter > Pontibacter silvestris. The sequence continues at coordinate 115,869 of NZ_JAJJWI010000006.1, forward strand.
CTTTACCAAGAATCATCTCTAAACCCAGCAGGAAAATAATAACAGCACCTGCCATGGCAAAGGACTGAAAGTCAATCCCAAATAACTGTAGAATTGACTGGCCCAGGAACAGGAAACTAATCATTAGTACCCCCGAAATAAGCGTGGCTTTCTCTGACTCTATGTGCCCCTCACGCTTACGAAGGTCAATAATAATAGGGATTGAGCCAATAATATCAATTACGGCAAAGAGAGTAAGCGTAACAGAGGCAATTTCCTTTAAGCTAAACATTTTTGTTTATACCAATTACGGGTTGTTTACCATGCTTTGGCTATAGAAGCTTACAGCGAACAATAAAAAAGCAAAGGTAACGTACTAGGCGTAATAATGAAGGAAAAAGCGTTTTAGCTCTTCGTATTCTTCGTCGAGTATGGCAGGAAAGTTAGCAATACGAACAGTATTCCGAGCCCACGGGCCGTAGCCATTCCCCAACCTTATGTTGTGGTGCATTGCCCGCTTCTTCATCTCGTCTATTATCCGTTCCTGCGCCTGAATGGCTACAACTGTTTTAGAGCGAACTTCATGGTTCTCTACCAATAGTTTAAAATCGGTGAATTGCTCAAAGAAAGTGTAGAGGTCCAGAGCCCGCTCTGTTAGCTGCTTGTCGATGCTCTTTATAAATACTCTGTCTTCCAGCACCCGCTTCATTAGGTAGAGGTTAAGCCCATTGGGCGTGTGTGTGGTCTGGTAGTTGAGCATTTTCTCATACATCGATACCAGGTTGTTGTAATGTGCCTTTTGCCCCATTTGCTTGGCTCTGAAAATTGAGCGGGGGGAGCAGGCCATTAGCGCCAGTCCGGCTGGCAAACCAAAGCACTTCTGAACAGAGGCAAACCAGATATCAGCCTTTATAAACTTCAGGTTCAGACCAGCCATAGATGAAGTCGCATCTACAGCTATTAGTGTGTCGCGGTAACGGTTGTGCAGGTTAAGTATGGTTGTCGGCGATACCTGGGTTCCGTTAGAGGTCTCGTTTTGGGTAAAGCAAATCAGTTCTGTATCGGAGGAGATGTTTAGCTGCTCGACAGGCATGGGCTCATTCAGGTCAAAAGCAGTACCTTCAGAACTTGGACGTAGTTTCCGGGCATACTCGCACCACTTCTCGCCAAAGGAGCCATTGTATATATGGAAGCTTTTGTGCTTTGTAAGGCTCTGAATAAGCACCTCCCAGCATTCAGTGGCAGAAGAAGTAAAGAAGATATAGTAATCCTGCGGAATGTTAAGCTTACGCTTTATTAAGCCTAGCAGCGTACGCGACAACTGTACAAAATGCTCTCCTCTATGGGGCGCGCTTAATATACCATCGTCATACGCATCTACCATATAGTTACGTACTTCAGGGTATACTTTAGATGGGCCTGGATAAAAGTTAAGCATAAAGGCGAAAGTAGCAAAAGTATAGCACAAGTGCTATATAATAGGTTTTTAAGTTTTAAATAGACGTAGCTGTACAGGAATTGTTACGAATTCTTTACACCAAATCCGATTTGTTTTGGCTTCATACGCTCAAAGTATTGTAATGCAAGCCGATAACTGTCAAGCCCAAAGCCACTAATACTGCCTGTGCAGTAAGGAGCAATCATACTTTTATGCCGGAAAGCTTCACGGGCGAAAACATTAGAAATATGCACTTCTACTACAGGGCAATCTATTGCCTTTATAGCATCAGAAATAGCAACAGAGGTATGTGTGTAGGCCCCTGCATTTAGCACGATACCTTTGTATGAGAAACCTACTTCATGCAGTTTATCAATCAGAACACCTTCTGTGTTAGACTGAAAATAAGTTAGTTCCAGGTCTGAGAAATCTTCTTTCAGTTCTTCGAAATAATCTTCAAAAGAGCGGCTACCATAAATAGATTTTTCCCGGGTGCCCAGCAGGTTCAGGTTAGGCCCGTTCAGAATGAGTATCTTCATTTGGGTTTAAGTATGCGTTATAGCTGATTTCCAAAGGTACAAAGGTAAGGATTAACTATCTTTGCTGTTATCATTGATAAAAGAAAGTCATATAAAAGATAGAATATGACAAACCATGCATATTCTATCTTTTATCTTTACGAGTCTTTCCTCCTGATTATGAACTGGCCAATCTGTATAAAGCAATTTGAACAATACCTTCGGCTTGAGAAGTCGCTGTCGGGCAACTCTGTAGAGGCGTACCAGCGCGATATCCGGAAGCTGACAGAATTTTTAAGTTTTAAAGGCCTGGAAGTACAGCCTGAGCAGATAACACCTGAAGTACTGCGTGATTTTCTGGAGTGGATAACAGAACTAGGTATGACTGCCCATTCTCAGGCACGTACTCTGTCCGGTATTCGTGCTTTTTATAAGTTCCTGATTATGGAAGATATGCTCGCGCATGACCCTACCGATACCATAGAAGCTCCTAAACTGGATCGTAAATTGCCTGACACACTTGCCTTTCATGAAATAGAAGAACTGCTTGCTGTCATAGACCTGTCTACGCCGGAGGGAACGCGTAACCGCGCTATGCTGGAGACGCTTTACAGCTCTGGTCTGCGTGTGTCAGAGTTATTAGAGTTGCGCATCAGTAACCTGTATGAAGACATGGGCTTTCTGAAGATAACTGGTAAAGGTGACCGGGAGCGCCTGGTGCCTATTGGCCGGGATGCACTGAAGCATATCCGCCTGTACCTGGATGGGGTACGCTGCCACCTGACTATTAAGAAAGGTTACGAAGACTACGTTTTCCTGAACCGCCGTGGTGCCAAGCTAACGCGGGTAATGGTGTTTACTATCATTAAAGACCTTACTGCCAAAGCAGGGATTCAGAAAACAGTAAGCCCCCATACCTTCCGCCATTCTTTTGCGACCCACTTAATTGAGGGAGGTGCCGACCTTCGTGCCGTACAGGAAATGCTGGGGCATGAGTCTATCACTACCACAGAAATTTACACGCACCTCGACAGAGACTATCTAAAGCAGGTGATCAAGGACTTCCATCCGAGGAGTTAGCAGAAAAGATTAGGTTTTAATATATATTACTATATATATGTGAATAGCTATAAATAGTAGGCGCGCCTGTATCTGGCTGTAGCTAATAATCTTAATTCACCTAACTTAAACAAACTTAAGCATGGAGGTTACTACAACTGCTCCTTTGGTTGAGGCTGTACCAGCCACAGAAGACTTATCTATTAGTGTAAAAAGAGCCTGGGGGTACTTAGGGATTTATTCCTTGTTTAGCATGTTGGGAGCGGGCCTGGTTGCTCTTTTAGCCTTGCCTAGTCTTGAATTAATAGAAATAGAAAGTTCTCTTTTTATGTTCCTGGCTTATGTAATGCCGTTTTTAGGCTTTGCCTTATATTTGAAGCGTAAAAGGAAGCTCTCAGTAATTTTTCTGCCTGAAACCAATCAAAAGCGGGTGCCAATCAGCTTATACTTGCTGATTCCACCAATCATAGTTACATCAGGAATAATTCTAGATCCACTGCTTAGTTTACTTCCCTTACCTGATTTTTTAAGAAAGATGGTGCAGGATGATATGAGCAGAGGTGGCTGGTTGGTGTCTTTAACAGTAGTAGTGGCAGCACCTGTGCTGGAAGAGCTATTATTACGGGGCTTACTTTTGCGTGGCATGCTTAAAACGTCTGGTGCAGGCAAAGCTATTATTTGGTCTAGTATCATGTTTGCTGTTCTACACCTTAACTTTTACCAGGGAGTTGGTTCTTTTGTGCATGGCTTATTCTTAGGCTGGATTTTTTACAAAACGCGCTCGCTCTGGCCTTGTGTATTCTTTCATTTTACCAATAACTTAGTATCTACCATTGTTCCTTATCTTCTGCCCAAGAATGTAGATCCCTTTGCCAGTTTATACGTGCTAATTGGTAATGCCACTACTTTTTGCGTGGTATATAGCCTGGCTGTTATTCTGTTTGTTACATGTGCCTTTTTAATGAAAAGGCTGCTTAGCGATGCGACACGTGTTGGTGAGGAAGATGCATTGATTTATTCATAGTGCAGATAGCAGGAGTAGGTACTGATATATTTGAGAACAAGCATTTCGTGCTCATAAAGGTGTAAAGAAAAAGAAATTATGGATAGTACAAACCAAGAATGGTCAAGGAGGAAGTTTATCGCAACTGTGTCAGGTGCAGGAGCAGCAATGATGTTAAACACTTTTTCATCTTTGGCTAACAATGAAAACGCAGATTCACGAGTAGCTAAAATCATAGCAAAAACTACCGGCATTGACACACACAATCATATTGATGTTCCTTTTAAGGCAGAAGATTTTATTTGTCAAAAATATGATTTGGCTGGAGAGATTAAAAAGTCTGGTTTATCCGCTATCTGTATGACATTTCAAGTTGATCGTCCGAAACTAACTGAACCAGGAGAAGCTTATAAAAGATTCATAAGCTGTTTAGACGAAATGGATGAAATTCTGAAGGACAACAACATGAAACGAGCCCTTAACTTTTTAGATTTAAAAAAAGCTCGAAAACAAAACAAGCCAATAGTTATTCAATCAGTAGAAGGCGGACATTTTATTGAAGGACAAATAGAACGACTAGAAGTTGCCTATAATAGAGGGGTAAGACATTTAGGATTGCTGCACGACAACCAATCTTTCGTGCCATTAGGCGACATTTATACCAACCCGGCACAGTTTGGAGGACTCACCGAATTTGGAGCTAATGTAATTAAAGAATGTAATAGACTCGGTATTCTCGTTGACCTTGCACATTGTAGCAATGAGACCATTGATGATGCACTTAAAGTAACAACTAAGCCAATACTCATATCTCATACAGGGCTAAATACACAATTAGGTAAAAATGAGAAAATGGCAAAAATGATGATGCCGAGGCTCATTAGTAAAGAACAAGCTAAAATTGTAGCAAATGCTGGTGGTGTTATTGGTCTTTGGACACATCTTGCGGACACTCCCCTGGAATACGCACAAAATATACGTGCCATGGTAGACGTGATTGGAACAGAACACGTTTGTATAGGAACAGATACTAAAATGGCAGTACCTGCAAATTCTAATGCGCAATCCGGGAATAAAACGAATACAGCCTGGAAAAACGAAAAAGGCAGTTTCTTCTACACCGTAGTTGATGCTATGTTGAAGTCAGGATTCACAGAAAATGAAATAGCTAAAATCGGAGGTAAGAATTATAGCCGAATATTTGACAAAGCAACAAGCGTGTAATAAAACATTCACTAGAAAAGTAATAAATATGGCAGGTAATAATGTATAAACGCAATAGCGGAGATAGTGCCAAAGTAAGTGAATAAGGTTTAAGTTAGTTATAAATCGAAATTTAGTACATAAAAGGTGCTACTGCGTTTATAACAGCCCGTTAAGAGGCCGCAAGGGAATCAGACATGGTAAAAGTAAAGTGCCTGTTTAAACTAAACAGGCACCATTGTTATTGCAACTTTAGTTAAGAGTTTCTGCCATTGTTGGAGCTTTATAACAGTACCAACAAGAGAGATAAGTAAATTATTGCAAAAAGCACATTCAGAGCATGTAGCATAGTAATGCTGCTGTATCAGAACTACTCCACTTTATCCGATGAGGAATCTTCTTTTCTTTCTTCCGGGGGAGTGGAGGTTATATTGCCAAACTCATCTACATAAGCAATCATCTCTTCCAGGCTTCCGCCAGTAGAGTTTTCCTGGCGCTCTTGTTTACGCTGCTCTTTTTCTTCTCTCTTCTTAAGTCTTTTCTTTTCGCGCTGCTTCTTCATGAAGGTGTTTTGAGATCTAGCCATAGGTTATATCTTAAAGGTTATACATGCTGCCCCTGCTGCTCAGGAAAATACTACAAACTCAGGGCAGGGCTTTGGTGATAGACGCGATGCGCCCTAACAGGAGGAAGGCTTCTGAAATTGTGCCACAGGCATTTTGCATCCTGTTTCTTGAAACCTAAACTTACCGCTTCAACTCCTTAAAAAGTGAAGTTCAGAGAGGCATTATTTTGCATTCTTTTTTTAAGTTAAATCAAGAAAAAGCATGAAGAGCTGATTCTTTGAATGCGCTGAAGGAACAAGAACTTACCGTATCTTTAAACGGAGTTATGTGAGGATGTTACAAAGCCTTCCATTGCAAAGGTACAAAAAAATATGTGAAATTCCAGGTTTTAAGAGGATTAACCATGGCTAATTTACATTTTATCATTTATAAGAAGGTTTTCCGGGAATACTGTGTAAAGACCTTGGGTGCTGCTAATACCATAGCAAGCAACTAAAACAGAGGCTATTGTATAGTTGAAATACAGAAAGCCTCCATTTTGTAAGCACCATATCCTTTCACTTTCTATCTTTGCAAGCAACATTTCACTTTAGCTGCCGTGTACAAAAATATTATCCGTCCGCTTCTTTTTAAGCTTGATCCTGAGAGAGTTCATTATTTAACAGCTGACACGTTAAAAGCTGCCTATAAATTACCTTTTACCAAAGGTGTTAGCAGCAGTATGTTTCAGGTGCAGGACAAGCGGCTTGAGCGTGAACTGTTTGGCTTGAAGTTCCCGAACCCAGTTGGCCTGGCAGCAGGATTTGATAAAGATGCCCGCCTGATTGATGAACTCTCAAATTTTGGGTTTGGCTTTATTGAGATAGGTACGCTTACACCTAAACCTCAGTCTGGGAACCCGAAGCCACGCTTGTTTCGTTTGCCGCAGGACCAGGCCATCATTAACAGAATGGGTTTTAATAACGAGGGAGTTGATGCAGCCGTAGAGCGCTTACGACAGCGCAGGAGCAATATTGTAGTAGGTGGTAACATTGGCAAAAATAAAGTAACTCCAAACGAGGAGGCTACCAGCGATTATCTTTATTGCTTTAAAGCTCTATTTGATGTAGTGGACTATTTTGTAGTAAATGTAAGCTCGCCAAACACGCCAGACCTACGGGCTTTGCAGGAAAAAGAACCACTGCAGCAATTGCTGCTTACATTGCAGGAGCAGAATAGCAAAATGGCTAAACCCAAGCCGCTGCTGCTCAAAATAGCTCCAGACCTGAACGAGCCACAGTTGAATGACATTATAGAGATTGCGACAGAAGCAAAGCTAAGTGGCCTTATTGCCACCAATACCACCATTAGCCGTGAGAAATTAACAACAGCTGATCAGCAGGTTACAGCTATGGGAGCAGGAGGGCTTAGTGGAAAGCCGCTTACGCAGCATTCCACTCAAATAATTAAATACCTGCGTCAGCACTTGCCGCAGGAAACCCGGATTATTGGGGTAGGTGGTATTATGTCGGCAGATGATGCCATAGAAAAGCTAGATGCAGGAGCAGATTTAATACAGCTATATACAGGGTTTATTTACGAAGGGCCCTGGCTCATTAAAGGAATTAATAAAAAATTACTCACCAGATAATTTCAAATGCCTGCTACTTTGCTGCGTGCAGTGAAGCGAAAAAGTGTAAATTTGAGATCTTAATGTTTAGTAGAGGGTATGGCAAAGAACACTTACAGAAACGAAACGCTTAATGCAGGGCGCAGGAACGAAGTACGGGGACGCAATGAGCCACGTAAGGGTAATGTGCCAATAGGGGAGAAGCAAAAGCAGCAGAAAGCTAAGAAGTCTTTCAACTTTAAGCTGCCGGAGCTTAAAATGCCGAGCTTTAGAATAGGCTTTTTACAGGACAGGCGCTTTAAGCTGGCTGTTGGTTTCACTTTTCTTCTTTTTTCTTTTTTCCTGACAATTGCTTTTGTATCTTATCTATTCACGGGCAATGCCGACCAAAGTGTGGTTGAGTCGGTGAACAGCTCTGTTCTAAAAGAGTCGGGGCAGGAAGCGGAAAACTGGCTAGGTTTATCAGGAGCCTGGCTGTCGCACCTATTTATTTATGAATGGGTGGGCATTGGCGCTTTCTTTTTTATTCCTATCTTATTTTTTGCCGGGGCCCGCATAGTGTTTAAGCGGTTAAATATTTCTGTGTCGTATGTACTGGGGCTTTGCAGCTTTAGCATGCTGTGGCTTTGCCTTACAATGGGATATGTAGTGCTGGCAACCGATACAGTGGACAAGCTTGGCTTTCTGGGAGGAGGAATAGGTATAGAGGCTGCTATCTGGTTAAGTAGCCTGGTTGGCTGGGGAACTTGGTTACTGCTGGGCTTCCTGTTGACTATCTTCCTGGTGTTCTTCTTTAATATAACGAGCCTGAACTGGAGTAAGCCAACTTTAGCAGTGGCTGGTGCCGATGTAGATGTAGAGCATTCTCATGCTTCTTCCCTGGGAGACGTGCTTAACTCTTCTGCCCGTGGTATCAACCATACGGCTGATCCTACCGCTTCTTTGGAAGACGATGAAGAGTATGAAGAAGATGTTGAGGATACAGAAGAGCAGGAGGAAGATGACGAAGAGGAAATCAGCCGGGCTTTAGAGATGGAGCTACGTTCGCTGAAGCAAGAGCCTGTGAAGCCAGAACCTCCAAAACCAGAGCCTCCTCAGTCTAAAGTTCCTTCGCTGGAACTGGACATCGATTTAGGAGATGATGTGGTGCTGGAGGATGAAGCCGAGGAAGAGGAGAACTCAGAGGATAAGGTACTTGAGGAGGACGAAAGCATGGCCTTACAGATAGAGGAAACTCCGGAAGAGGAACATGCCATAGCTGGTGAAAACTATGACCCTACGCTTGATCTGGCTCGCTACCAGTACCCACACATTGAACTGCTGGAAGACTATGGCAGCAGTAAAATACAGGTAAGCAAAGAGGAGCTGGAGGCCAACAAAGACAAGATTGTAGAAACACTGGGTAATTACAACATTAGTATTGCCAGTATTAAAGCTACGATTGGCCCAACAGTTACACTTTATGAAATTGTGCCGGATGCCGGGGTGCGGATTTCTAAGATCAAGAACCTTGAAGATGATATTGCCCTGAGTTTGGCAGCGCTTGGTATTCGTATTATTGCGCCTATTCCGGGTAAGGGAACTATCGGTATTGAGGTGCCAAATACTAAGAAAGAGATGGTTTCTATTAAGTCTATCCTTTCTACAGAGAAGTTCATGAGGAGTGAAATGGATTTGCCAATCGCTTTTGGTAAAACCATCACCAACGAGGTATTTATTACAGACCTTGCCAAAATGCCGCACTTGCTTATGGCCGGTGCTACTGGTCAGGGTAAGTCAGTTGGCCTGAACACAATTCTTACCTCATTGCTGTATAAGCGACATCCATCGCAGCTGAAATTTGTGCTGGTAGACCCTAAGAAGGTAGAACTCTCGCTATTCAATAAAATAGAGCGGCACTTCCTGGCTAAGCTTCCGGATAGTGAGGAAGCCATCATCACGGATACAAAAAAGGTGGTGAACACGCTGAATTCGCTTTGTATGGAGATGGACATGCGTTACGACCTGCTGAAAGATGCTGGCTGTCGTAACCTGAAAGAGTATAACCGGAAGTTTGTGGAGCGTAAGCTGAATCCGAAAAAAGGGCACCGGTTTATGCCGTACATTGTGCTGGTCATAGACGAGTTGGCCGACCTGATGATGACTGCCGGAAAAGAGGTGGAAACACCGATTGCCCGTCTGGCGCAGCTGGCTCGTGCCATTGGTATTCACCTGGTAGTGGCTACGCAGCGTCCGTCTGTAAATGTTATTACAGGTATTATTAAAGCTAACTTCCCGGCACGTATTTCGTTTAAAGTTACCTCTAAAATAGACTCGCGTACTATTCTGGATACAGGTGGAGCGGATCAGCTGATCGGACAGGGTGATATGCTCTTCTCCATCGGTTCTGATATGATTCGTATACAGTGTGCCTTTGTGGATACACCTGAAGTAGATCGCATCTGCGATTACATAGGGGAACAACAGGGGTATAACGATGCATACCTATTGCCAGAGTTTGTAGGTGATGAAGGAGGAAATGAGAAAGCCGACTTTGATCCTAGCTCACGCGATCCGTTGTTTGAAGAAGCTGCCCGTATAATTGTACAGCACCAGCAGGGTAGCACCTCGCTGTTGCAGCGTCGACTGAAACTAGGCTATAACCGTGCGGGCCGACTGATTGACCAGTTAGAGTCTGCAGGCGTGGTTGGTGCGTTTGAAGGAAGTAAAGCAAGAGAAGTTTTAATTCCGGATGAGTACAGTTTGGAACAGTTATTGAGTACCATGCAGTAAGAATAAACGAGTATTAAACACATGAGAAAGATATTTTTCGTTCTGCTGCTTGTAATGTTGTTTGTGAATCTGGCTAATGCCCAGCAAGACCCGAAAGCAAGCCAGATTTTGAACGCAATGAGCCAAAAGTACAAAGCCATGAAAACCTTTAAGGCTACTTTTGCTCAGACTGTAGAGAACTCATCTTCCAGCGTTAAAGAAAGCCTGGAAGGTAATGTATTGGTAAGTGGAGATAAGTACAGGCTTCAAGTAAGTGGCCAGGAAGTAATCAGCAATGGAAAGCTGCTTTGGACATACCTGAAAGATGCAAACGAGGTAACTATTACCGAAAGCGATGCAGAGGCCGAAGCTATGGCACCAAGCAAAATCTTCGACATGTATAAAAAGGGCTATAAGTATGCTTATGCAGGTTCTGAAACAATGAACGGTGCTAAATACGATGTGATAGAGCTTTCGCCAGAAGACCGTAAGAGCCCGATTTTTAAGGTGCGTCTGTACATCAACCAGAAAGATAAGAGCCTTAAAAGCTGGCAGATGTTCCGCGATAATGGAAGCCGTTACACCTATACTATTAAAAACTTCCAGGCTAACCCAACACTCACAGCTGATACTTTTACTTTTAACAAAGCCAATTATAAAGGAGTAGAAGTGGTAGATTTAAGATAAAGAATAAACTTAGCATAAATAGAAAAAGGCTGTTTTACCTTTGTTAGAGCAGCCTTTTTCTATTTATGACCTAGCGTACGTTTAATTTGCCTCTTAACTATTTTAATAAACAGCATAGTCAAGCTTTAAATTAAGGTTACTTACAGTTCTTTGTTGCACCTGAACAGGGTTTATCCCTCCTTGTCCATCAAAACTGTTTGCATAAAGTTTACCGTTCTCCTGTATAAAGACAGAATAAATTCCAGGAGTCAGACTGGCTTGGTAAAAGCCTTCTGCATCACTTTCTATAGTTGCAACAGGTTCTGCCTGAGGAGTGAAGTATACATGCTCGTTTTGGCCAGCCTCTGCCATAGTAGTGTAAGGGTACACCTTTACTGTTCTTTTCACGGGATACACTTTACAGGTACTGTTTTCATCAACAATGGGCATACAATTTCCTTCAGACAAGGTTAATGTTCCTGCAACTCCTTCTGTTATCGATATTTTATTGTTATTAAGTTGGTAAAGCGCTGCAGTATCGTTTACCCATTGGTTAGTAACAGTTTCATCTTCTTTGCTACATCCGTTCAGAAGTAACACAGAAATTGTGAGTACAAGTATTGTATAGGCAGCTTTCATAAAATCACTCTTTAAAAGAAGACCATTTTGAGCCAAGAATGGTTGCATCTGTTCTGTACCTTTTGCAGCAAAGTGTAATGCCCTCTATAATTTTATTTTACCTCTTCATTTAAGATGATACTTTTGTAGTTCTAACTTACCTGACACTTCATGATTAGAGAGCAGCTTTTCGAGCAAATCCTTAAAAAGAAATCTTACCTGTGCGTTGGTCTTGACACTGATCCTAAAAAACTGCCAGAACACCTGCTGGATAATGAAGATCCGGTATTTGAGTTCAACCGTCAGATAATTGAAGCCACTGCCGATTTATGCGTGGCCTACAAACCTAACATTGCTTTTTATGAGGCACAGGGACCTAAAGGTTGGGTAAGTCTTGAGAAAACACTGCAGGTAATACCGGAAGAAGTGTTTACCATTGCCGATGCCAAACGTGGTGATATAGGCAATACCTCGGAGTTATACGCTCGTGCTTTTTTTGAAACCATGAATTTTGACTCTATTACGGTAGCGCCTTATATGGGAGCAGACTCAGTGAAGCCATTTCTGGTGCAGGACGGTAAATGGGTAATCCTGCTAGCGCTGACTTCTAACCCTGGGAGCCAGGACTTTCAGGTGCTGACGCTGGCCGATGGAAACGAAGAGTACTTGTTTGAGCAGGTGCTTAAAACCAGTTCTACCTGGGCTACTGCAGGGCAAATGATGTATGTAGTTGGTGCTACCCAGGCAGATTATGTAGAACGGGTACGAGCCTTGGTGCCGGAGCATTTTCTGCTGGTGCCTGGTGTAGGTGCTCAGGGTGGTAGCCTGGAAGAAATTTCCCGCTTAGGCATGAATCAGCAGTGCGGCTTACTGGTAAACTCTACACGAGGCATTATTTATGCATCTTCCGGGCGTGATTTTGCTAAAAAAGCGCGTGAAGAAGCCCTGAAACTGCAACAGGAAATGGAAAAATACCTGGAACAGTACGTACAGCATCTATAAGCTTTCCATCTATCATGCGCCTTATAGCTGAACGGAAAACAATCTCCGCAGACTTGGAACGCTCACAAATACTACAAAACAGTTGGAATAATACTGCTGAACAAACAGAATATATGGGAGTTAAGACAAATAGTGCCTGAGTAATTATAAGTCTATAGTATTTCTGTATTAGCCCAAAAATGCTTAACATCTTCCTGTCTAGCCATATTTTATGTAGTTGCTTAGTTTGTTTTTGCCGTAACTGTTAATGTGTTATTTTAACCATGCTTTTTAGAGCCTATATTGTGTTTACTCTCTTGCAACCAGAGTAGTAATGTTGCTCTGTTAGCACATCAATACAGAAGGAATGAAGGAAGACTTTTTGCACTACATCTGGCAGCATCAATACTTTGATAAAACCGCTCTGGCTACTGCTGAAGGCGATCTACTGCAGGTTTTGCATACAGGCTTCTATAACACCGATGCTGGTCCTGACTTTAAAGAAGCACTTCTGAAAATAGGGGAAGTAGAGTGGTCAGGAAGTGTGGAAATACATTTAAAGGCTTCAGACTGGTTCAGACATCAGCATCAGTCTGACCCCAAGTACGACCAGGTGGTACTGCATGTGGTCTGGGAGGCGGATAAGGCGGTACATCGAATAGATGATGAAAGCGTAGTGCCTGTGCTGGAATTAAGAAGCCGTGTGAAGCCGGAGCTGCTGCAAACTTACCAGCAGCTACAACTGGCAAAAAGTACTATACCTTGTGCTGCTTTCTGGCCCAATGTGCCTGGTATTACGAAAACCATAATGCTGGAACGGACATTGGCAGAGCGACTGGAACAGAAAGGGAAGGAAGTGCTACAGGTTTACCGGAGTTATGGGAACGATTGGGAGCAGGCAACTTACAACACATTATTAAAAGGCTTTGGCTTTAAAATAAATCAGCAGGCGTTTGATCAGTTGGCAAAGGCATTGCCTCAGACTGTGGTAAGGAGGCATCATCAGTCCTTACTACAGGTGGAGGCACTTTTATTTGGACAGGCGGGATTTTTGGAAGAAGCAGAAGATGCTTATGTCAAACAACTACAAAAAGAGCATGCTTTTCTGAGCCATAAGTACGGCTTGCAGTCAAATGTTGTGGAGCGTCATCAATGGAACTTCCTGCGCATGCGTCCTGCTAATTTTCCAACGGTCAGGCTGGCACAGTTGGCGGCTGTACTACATCAGCATCAGGCACTCTTCACGAAATTAGTAGAGGCCAAAGATGTAAAGACTTATGAAGCCCTGTTTATGGTGCCGGTTTCAGTTTACTGGCAGCAACACTACCTGCCAGGGAAAGAAACAAAAGCCGTACAGAAAGCTTTAGGCAAAAGTAGTGCACAGAACCTGGTGATAAATGTGGCGGTGCCGCTGATGGCCGCCTATGCGAATTTTAGTGGTGAACGTGCTTACTTGGAGAAAGCTGTATGGCTACTGGAACAGTTAAAAGAAGCTTCTAACAAATATACTCGTCAATACGAGGAACTAGGCTGGCAGGCCAAGACGGCTGCTGATAACCAGGCGGCTTTGAGTCTTTATAAAAAATATTGCCAGCCTGTAAACTGCCTTCGCTGTGCTATTGGCAATAAAGTAATGAAACAAAACGGCTTAGCTGCGTGAGTGTACTAGTGTACTTGCTGAACATTTTGTTGCTGGCGGGGCTGGTATGGTGGTTGTACAGACAGCCGTGGGTAAAAGAGTTGCAGCCTTATTTTTTTCCGGCTTTAGTGCTTAAACTGCTTTGTGGGGTTTTACTGGGGCTGCTGTATTTTCAGTATTATGGTGGTGCAGGCGATACTGTAACTTATTATAAAGCCTCGCTTAGATTAACAGCTTATGCTAAAAACGACTTTGGGAATTATGTGTGGCTCCTGCTGTTCAATGAGTTTGAAAGTGAAGCTTTCAGAGCTACCATTCCTTTTTCGCGTTTGCCGGATTTCTCGAATTCTTTTTACCTGATCAAGCTTCTTAGTGTGCTAAACCTTTTCACCAACGGGGCCTATTATTTAAATACTTTATATTTTTCTTTATTTAGCTTTTGGGGGGCAGGCCGTTTAAGCGCAGCTTTAGCCACTGCCTTTCCCAGCACGAAAGAAGCGGCAGTTGTTGCTTTTCTTTTCTTTCCGTCTGTAGTGTTCTGGAGCGCAGGGCTTACAAAAGATGCTATCATGTTTGGCAGTATGTGCTGGCTTGTAGCCTTTGCAGTGAATAGAGCACACAGTAAGCCTGTAAGAGTGGAGGAAGTTCTGTTGTTGCCCCTCATGTTGTACCTCTTTGTACGAATAAAAATTTTCTATGCTGCTTTGCTGCTACCCTTGCTTTTAGGTTATCTGGTCATTATGGGCTTGTCGAAGTTTGTCGTAGCATTAAAGCAAAGAACAGTGCAAGTGGCGGTGTTTATAACTGCTTTTACCATACTAGTGCTAGTGGCTACGCAGCTAAGGGACTTTCTTAGTATAGAGTTTATAGTGGAGCAGGTCTTCTTCTCTTATGAAGATTTACTACAACGTTCGTTGCATGGGCCGCACATGGTGCTAAGCCTAAAGCCTACTTTGGCAAGTATGGTTGCTCATTATCCGGAAGCTTTGATAAATGCAGTGTTCAGGCCTTTTATGGGGGAGTCGTGGGAGTGGCTATATATAATTATGGGATTAGAGAACCTGTTGCTGTTTATATTAATGGCTCTGTCGTTAGCTTCACTATTTCGGAAAGCTCCTGTAAAAGTTGAGCTGCTGTATGTAGCCTTGTTGCTGTTTATTTTTGTTTTAGGTGGAATAATTGGTCTTAGTACACCTAACTTCGGCTCTCTTAGCCGCTATCGTGTCGTGTTTCTGCCTTTTCTGGTTTACCTGCTTTTGCAAAATTATTACACACAAAAGCTACTTAACAGGCTTCAACGCTTGCCTTAGTTCATCCTTTTAAACTAATCTGCTTATTCGTACCTTTGCAACTTATTTAAGAGAAGTTATGCAAAACCCGGTAATAATACTTGGTGCCCAGAAGTTAGGCACAGCGGCACTTGATGTCTTCAACAGTAACAGTGTTGTTGTTTACTGTTTCCTGGATGACAGCGAAGCACTGCAGCAACAGGAAATAAATAATGTGTCGGTAATGAGCAAAACGGAAGACAGTGAGTTTTTGAAACTTATTGGCAAGAAGTGCGATGTGTTTGTGGCAGTGGAAGACTCCGCAGCTCGTAAAGGACTCATTAAAATGCTGAAGGATGAGTATAAAGTTGTTCCTGTTAATGCCATTCACCGTTTCAGCTCTGTTTCAGAGTTTGCCTGGTTAGGCCATGGAAACATGGTTGCGGCTGGTGCTATTGTTAATAATAATGCGAAAGTTGGGAACTATAACCTAATAGAGGCTCGTGCCGTGATAGACACAAAAGCTGAATTAGGCGATAATGTTCAGGTAGGTGCTGGTGCTGTTCTTAACTCAGAGGTAGTGGTAGAAGACGGTGCTTTTATAGGTAGCGGTGCTGTTATTGTATCTGGTGTTAAGATCGGTAAGAATGCACGTGTGGGCGCTGGGTCTGTGGTGATAGCTGACGTACCAGCCAAAGCTACTGTGTTCGGTAATCCTGCTGCTCCTGTGAAGTAAGGTGATATCACTAAACTAGTGGATAGATGTACAAGCCTGCTATAGATATCTGTAGTAGGCTTGTATGTTTTAAACTTCATGAAATTCTAATTCAAATAATCCTTTCCCCTCCTTTGCCTTCCAAAGCTTAACATACCACCCTTTTTCTTTGACTATATTTATAATAGCTTTTTGATCTTCCAGGGGTGTCCTGAGTCCAAAAATAATATTCTCTATATCATTCCCATCAAAAGGAATGGCAAGTCCAACTTTGCCTTCATTTTCTTTATCGAATACGATAAAGCGATGTTCCTTTTCATATGCCCAATTTGGTGCTTTAACAAAAGTAGTTTCAAATAATTTTTCAATTCTGTTAATAGTAGCGTGCCCAACACAAGCATCTACCTAAGGGATTGTATTTGACTCTAAAAAATTAGTATCATATACAACCGGTAAATCTGTTAAGTGATCTAGATATGATTGCCCATCAAAAATCCCATATCCTGTCTTTTTTCTGGACTTCATTGAGCGTTCCATTATTCTCACTTTCACTGAACTCATTAATAGTCCTACACATATTCCAGTGTGGTCTTTAGCATAATGGCTCCACATTAACACCTCCTTAAAAGGCTCAAAATCTGGCGCTCCTCTATTTGTAGAAAAGACGAATCGATTTTTTAAATCATTTTCATACGTCGGCAAGAATTTCTCGATTTCTTGATATAACAGAGGAGCAAAATTAAGCCTATCTTCTATCTTCTTTACAACTTTTCTAATATCTAAATTAGTGTCAAATGGATCATTAAAGTAGTTTGGGTGAGAAAACCACAGTTCTTCATTCAATAACATTTTATCAATAACATTTTAAAAGTGAAGTCATTAACTGCTCTGAATTTCCAATATGGTGATGTGGGGGAATTCTTAACGATTGGGATTTGTGGAAGTTTATCAAAACTAAAAGGAATAGGGCTCTCCTTGGCTAGTTGCTCAAGTGATTCAGTAGTTTCTTTTATTTTTTCTAATAAAGTGGTATAACGAGCAGTTAGTAAATAGAACGTAGTGCCTTCACGTGTTTTTAACCCTTTGATATCAAACTCTAATTGTTTTTTCCTTTTTTGCAAGCCCTCTAAATACTGAATGATTTGTTCCTTTGTGAATTGCCTCATAGCGTTCATTTATATTTATTCTAATATAATAGATTTTATCAAAATAAATTATGCGTAATGTCTTAAGGCGTTGCTCTGTTGTTTTATCCCTTTGTGAACTTCTTCAGGCTAATTCTATAGCTTTCTTTATCGCATCTATCCTTTTAAGAACTGAAGAAAAGGAGATGAATGGTTGTTGAGAACAGGGAGTAAAATTTAAGAATTGAATTTCTTATCTTTGCGAAACGTTCAAAGAAATGAATTACTGATATTAAAAACACTTAGCGAGAAACTAAGCAGTTATGAACAAACCCTATAGCATTTTACTTTACTACTGTTATTCGCCAATAGCAGACCCTGAGGCGTTTCGGGAAGAACACCATTTACTTTGCCTGGAGCTGAATCTGCTCGGCCGTATCATTGTTTCAAAAGAAGGTCTGAACGGTACTATTTCCGGTCTTAAAGAAGACTGCGAGAAGTATATGGAAAGGATGAAAGCAGATCCTCGCTTTGCAAAAATTGACTTTAAGGTAGACGAGTCTGAAACACATGCCTTCACCAAACTACATGTGCGCACCAAGGCGGAGATTGTACACTCTGGCTTGCTGCACATAGACCCGAACCTACGTACTGGTGTACACTTATCTCCTAAAGAGTTTAAGGAGATGAAAGACCAGGATGATGTGGTAGTGCTGGATGTTCGCTCAGACTATGAATATAGCGTGGGCCGTTTTAAGAATGCGGTTACATTGGATATCGAGAACTTCCGGGAGTTTCCTGATAAAGTAGGGAAACTGAAAGAAAAGTATAAAGACAAGAAAATACTGACCTATTGCACCGGAGGTATTAAATGTGAAAAAGCCAGTGCCTTTCTATTGGAACAAGGCTTCGAAAACGTGTACCAGTTGCATGGTGGTATTATTAAATACGGCATGGAAGTAGGCGGCGAAGATTTTGAAGGCAAATGCTACGTGTTCGATAACCGTGTGGCAGTAGATGTGAACAAAGTTAACCCAAAAGTTATTTCTACCTGCCACGTGTGTGGTACAGAAAGTGATCGCATGGTAAACTGTGCAAACCCAGTGTGTAACCTGCATGTGCCTATCTGCGAGAAGTGCGGCTGGGAACTGGATGGTGCCTGCTCTACTGAATGCAAAGAGCACCCAGAAAAGCGCCCATACGACGGCACAGGATATTACCAGAAAGAAATGAATGGCTATAATCCGTTAAAAGGATTTAATCGCCGGAAGAAAACAGACGTATCTGCTTAACGTATTCTCATATCTTTGGAAAAGCGTGGCCCAACAGTCACGCTTTTTCGTTTTCAATAAGAGGTGTAAGCTATATAAGAGAATATTAAAATTTACTTTATTGCAACTGATACTATTTAGTTGCAATAAAGAGCACAAAACCGCAGCTTATCAGAGATAGATTTGCTAAGAGTTGCTTTTAGTGTCTTACATACAGTGTTTAAAAAAGAAACCAATGGCTATTCCAATTCCAGAATCAGAACTTATCATAAACGGTAACGGAACAATTTACCATCTTAACTTATTGCCAGAGCAGATATCAGATACTATTATTACCGTTGGCGATCCTGACCGTGTGCCTATGGTAAGCAAATATTTTGATGAGATAGAGTTTATCACCGCAAAACGGGAATTTGTAACGCATACAGGCTACTACAAAGGCAAACGAATTACCGTTATTTCAACAGGTATGGGAACAGACAACATCGACATACTGATGAATGAACTGGATGCGCTGGTAAACATAGACTTTGTGTCGCGGGAGCCAAACGAGGAGAGAATTAACCTTCGAATAATACGTGTGGGCACTTCAGGTGCCTTGCAGGACACAGTGCCGTTGGGTAGCCATTTGGCCTCTCATACCGCTGTTGGCTTGGATACGCTGATGCAGTTTTATCCGCTTCTGCAGAGCGAAGAAGAACAAAGTCTTACATTAGCTTTGCAAAGTGCTTTAGGAATTGGCTTTCAGCCTTACATGGTAAACGCCTCGGAATCTCTTATCAGCAAAATAGCTTACGACATGATTCCGGGCAACACCCTTACCTGCCCAGGGTTTTATGCGCCGCAAGGCAGAGCTTTACGTGCAGGCTTGCGTAGTGAGGAGCTTTTGAATGTGTACAAAGATTTCCGGATGAACGACTTCAGGTTTACTAACTTTGAGATGGAAACCGCTGGTTACTATAGCATGGGCCGTCTTTTAGGGCATGAGGTACTGTCGCTAAATGCCATTGTTGCCAATCGCGTTACAAAAGAGTTTGCTAAGAATGCAGAAGAAGTAATTGATGGCCTGATTGTAAAGGTGCTGGAAAGGGTTTAGTTCAGAAACAGCGATATTCTTTAACTGGCTTATGCACAAGCCTTACAGCGTATTCATGAGCTGTGCGTACTTAAACTCAAAGAGCTGCAACAGAGAGTTTATTTATTCTGTTGCAGCTCTTTGAGTTTAAAACAAGATCTTCCTGGAGTAATCTTTAGAAAAACTCTACGCCAAGAATCGAAATAATAGAAATAAAGCTTCCAGCTTTAAGGGTCATAACAATATAGTAGTATCTACTCTTTTCTTCTTGCCGTCTGAAGTTTGGAAAGTAATTTCTACTTTGCCATGATAAGCATTACCTAAAGAGTTGGCTCTATTCAGGTCCCATAAGCGTTTTTTACGTGCAGCTTCATCTTGCAGCACATCTTCACGAGAAAAATGTAGTTGAGAAATTTGCTCTTTCTCAATTAAAGGAATGGAATTAGTTATTGGATCCATTGCTAAAACAACGTTAACTAATATAGTTAATATTGAATACTAACGCAAAAGATACACCAAACTTGTTGTGGCAACACAGTTTTATTTTTGAATTACAGATTTTATAACAGAATGAAGTTCCTACAGCACCAGGTCTTTAAAGGTTAAAGAAGCTAGCTCATATTTTTTAGCTACTCTAAAAATGTTTTCTAATGTAGAAGGTGCAATACTATAAGGTTCATTACTGTTATTGATGCTTTGGGCATAAATCAGAATAGCCTCTTTATTCTTATGTGCCCGTCTGAAGCCATCCTCTATATCTGTAAGAGTGACACCACTGCCTGCATCAATGCCTAAGCTGTTTATTACTCTGTCTCCGTCGAAGCTGTAAAATATCCTGTCAAGTTCATGTATGCCTTTGCCTTTCACTTTCCAGGAGTCACCTCGCAACAGAAAAAAGTACTTCAGAAGCTCGCGATCAATTACTCTGGAATTAGCTCCATAGGGGTAAGCAAAGGTAACTGGTGCAAAGCCTCTGGCATGCATTTCTCTTATAGCGGGAATAATTTCGTACGCTATATAAGAAGCTATACCATGTTCTTTGGTATATGTAAGGGAGTTAGAGTGCGTATAGCCATGGCAGGCAATCTCGTGCCCATCTGCTTCTAACTCCTTCAGCATTTGTAACTCTTTTGCTATAAGCGAGTCTGGCTGCGTTAAAAAGAATGTGGCATGAACATTATATTTCCTGAAGAGGTCCCGTGCCTGATACCAGTCTGTTATGTTACGGTCATCAAAGCTGATGACAAAAGATGCTGTTGGGGGGGTATGGTAAGCATAGTCAGTTTTCCAATAGCGAAATGCAGTAACGCCTGCTAAACAAGCTAAGGCAACTACCACAACTACTGCTAATACCAGAAACCCCTTACGCATCTTTCTTACAGGTTACAGCTTCTGTAGAAAGTCCAGTGTATCCACACCGTCGGCATAATCCCACACCATAGGGTTTTGTGCCTCCCCGAAAGGAATGCTGCCCTCAAACCAGCCATGTGCTGAAACAACACATTGGATTTTGTCTTTAGCACCTGACAGCTTCTGACGCAGGTTAGAAAGAGAGCTAAATGTTTCGTAAAAAAGAACAGATATAGGAGATACAGTCTGGTCGCTCTCCGTTACCAAAAGGAAACCATTATCGAAGTGCGGCACACGGTTTACCAGCAGTAAAGACTTATTATAGTCGTAGTTGTTCTGGTACTTATGGTGGTTAAGCAATGTGTTATGATGCTCATTTGCCTCAAAGAATTTATCGAATACATATCCCTCCGGCACAAAAAACTTTGATACATTACGGCAACCTAACCCGTAGTAGCGGAAAATATCCTCGCCAAGTGCCTTCAGGTCGTCCTGTTCTTCGTGGCCTGTCAGAATACCAAAGCTGGTGCGGTTTTTCCGGATAATGTGTGGCCGACTGGCAAAGTAGTACTCAAAGTAGCGGGCAGTATTATCAGAACCTGTGGCAATAATGGCATCTGCTTCTTTTAACAGATCTACAAACTCAAAGTTATTGGCAAAGGCAGGTTCTATAGCAACAAGCATGTTAGCTATGTATTTAATCAGCATTTCATCGTCTGAGCTTAACTTGGCCATCAGGTAGTGCCCGCTTATCAGTACAGCTAAAAAGTCATGAAAACCTACCATCGGGATATTACCTGCCATCACTACGCCAACCTTTTTAGGTGAAACCTGTTTTAAGTGATAAGGGTAAAGCCATTCACGGAGGTATTGCTCATTTAAAAGTGTGACGATGCCGTCCAGGGCGAAAGAAACGTTGTCTTTATCAAACCATGGGTTTCTGGCAGAGGCCATTTGTGCTAATGCTGTACGCTCTTCTGGAGGTAGGCTTTGTAGCTGTTTCCCAAGCTGTACAAAGGCCTCTATCCTGTTCTCTAATGTCATGGCTTAACGATAACTTTAAAAAAATATTTGATATGGATACTTAATGTTCCTAATTTTGTTGTTCGATTACTAAAGAAATACAAAAGTATAAAAAATATACAGGAGATACGATTATGGCGATAATGATCACTGACGAATGCATAAATTGTGGTGCATGCGAACCAGAATGCCCTAACACTGCTATTTATGAAGGAGCTATGGAGTGGACCTGGGGTGGCGGTACTTCTTTGACGGAAGTAGAAATTGATGGAGGAGATGTTATACCTGGGGATGCACCACAGGAACCAATATCTGAGGAGTATTACTATATAGTGTCAGATAAATGTACAGAGTGCATGGGTTTTCATGAAGAACCGCAATGTGCTGCTGTTTGCCCTGTCGATTGCTGTGTGGATGACCCAGACTACCGTGAGACAGAGGAGGAACTATTAGCTAAGAAAGACTGGTTACACCAGGCTAGTTAATATTAAAAAGCATTAAAGCTTTAGAAAGCCTGCCTCTCCGGCAGGCTTTCTTGTTATCATCAGGTTTAAAGGTTGCATAATGTGTGTTAAACTAAGCGAAGATTTGTGTCTATAGCCGAAACACTTACAGGTCTTAAAGGTGCTGTGAGGATTGATCACAAAAAATACCTAATTTTGCCTTTTGCCACTATACAGGAATTCTATAGTTAAGATGTCGATTTCAACAAAGTATAACCCCAAAGAAATAGAGAAGAAGTGGTACGATAGCTGGATGCAGCGCGGCTTCTTCCGTTCCAAGCCTAATCCTAATAAAGAGCCTTATACCATTGTCATTCCGCCGCCAAACGTAACCGGGGTGCTGCATATGGGCCACATGCTGAACAACACCATTCAGGATGTGCTGATACGTCGTGCGCGGATGCAGGGCAAAGAGGCTTGCTGGGTGCCCGGTACTGACCATGCTTCTATAGCGACAGAGGCAAAAGTGGTAGCGATGCTGAAAGAAAGAGGCATCAACAAAAAGGACCTTACCCGCGAGGATTTCCTGAAGTATGCCTGGGAGTGGAAAGATAAATACGGTGGCATTATACTGGATCAGTTGAAAAAGCTGGGTGCCTCCTGCGACTGGGACCGTACCCGCTTTACGATGGAAGATGACTTGTCTGCTGCAGTTATTGAAGTGTTTGTAGACCTGTATCGCAAAGGACACATTTACCGTGGTGTGCGCATGGTAAACTGGGATCCGCAAGGTAAAACAGCCCTTTCTGACGAAGAGGTAATTTATAAGCAGGTAAACTCCAAGCTTTACTACCTGAATTACCAGATAGAAGGCAGCGACGACACTTTAACCATTGCAACAACACGCCCTGAAACAATTTTGGGTGATACGGCAATCTGCGTAAACCCGAACGATGAACGCTACAAGCACCTGCATGGTAAAACAGTTCTGGTGCCGCTTATCAACCGTTCTATTCCAATTATTACCGATGAATATGTCGATATGGAGTTTGGTACAGGCTGCTTAAAAGTAACGCCTGCCCATGACCTGAACGACTACGAGTTGGGTATAAAGCACAAACTGCCAAGCATCGACATACTGAACGATGATGGTACACTGAGCGACAAGGCGTTGCTTTATGTAGGCGAAAATCGTTTTGTGGTGCGCAAAAAGATTGCAAAAGAACTGGAAGAGAAAGGTATACTGGCCAAGGTAGAAGATATTACTAATAACGTGGGCTTTTCTGAGCGTACGGATGCTGTTATTGAGCCTAAGCTTTCGATGCAGTGGTTCTGTAAAATGGATGCCATGGCAAAGCCTGCGATGGAGTCTGTGATGGAGGACCAGATTAAGCTGCACCCGCCTAAGTTTAAGAACATGTACCGTTCCTGGATGGAGAATATCCGCGACTGGTGTATTTCGCGCCAGTTGTGGTGGGGGCAGCGTATTCCTGCGTTTTACCTGCCAGATGGTTCTTTTGTAGTCGCCACTACGGCAGAAGAAGCTCTTGAGTTGGCCCGTAAGCAAAGTGGAAATAATGAACTACAGGTTTCTGACCTGCACCAGGACGAGGACGTGCTGGATACCTGGTTCTCTTCGTGGTTATGGCCTATCTCAGTTTTTGATGGTTTCAAAGATCCTGATAACAAAGATATTCTGTACTATTACCCAACCAACGACCTGGTAACAGCACCGGAAATTCTGTTCTTTTGGGTAGCTCGTATGATTATGGCCGGCTATGAATTCCGTAAGGAACCGCCATTCCGTAACGTGTACCTGACAGGTATTGTGCGTGATGCACAGGGCCGTAAGATGTCTAAATCACTAGGTAACTCTCCTGATCCGCTTGACCTGATAGAGCAGTACGGAGCTGATGGTGTGCGTGCCGGTATGTTATTTAGCTCCCCTGCTGGTAACGACTTATTGTTTGATGAGAAACTGGTAGAGCAGGGGCGTAATTTCAGTAATAAGATATGGAATGCTTTCCGCTTGATAAAAGGATGGGAAGTTGATGAGACCTTACCTTGCCCTAATGAAACGGCTATTAAATGGTTTGAATCACGATTCAACGAAGCTTTTGTTCAGATAGAAGATCATTTCGAGAAATTCCGCATTTCAGATGCCTTGCTGGCCGTTTACAAGCTAGTGTGGGATGATTTCTGCTCAAGCTACCTGGAGATGATTAAACCGGCTTATCAGCAGCCGATAGACAAGCAAACTATAGACGCTACAGTTGGCTTCCTGGAAAACGTTCTGAAAGCACTGCACCCGTTCATGCCGTTCCTGACAGAAGAAATATGGCATGACCTGAAAGAGCGCAAGGAGAAAGAATTTCTTATTGTAGCAGCATGGCCTAAGAAAGATACGTTCGACAAGGAGATTATTGAGCAGATGGACAGTGTGCTTAAAGTAATTGCTGCCATTCGTAATATTCGTAATTCTAAAAACATCCCGAACAATAAACAGCTCGACCTGTTAATAAAGGTGATGACGCAGAACAGCTATGATGCTTTCCTAAGCATTATCCGTAAGCTGGCTAATATAAATGAAATCAGCTTTGTAGAGGATAATGTGGAAGGCGCTATCAGCTTTATAGAGGCTGGTGACGAGTTCTTTATCCCGATGGCTGGTAACATAGACGTAGCTGCTGAACGTGAACGCCTGACGAAAGAACTGGAGTATACCAAAGGCTTCCTCAACTCTGTTGCGAAAAAGCTTAGCAATGAACGTTTTGTAAATGGCGCACCAGAGGCAGTTATTGCCAATGAGCGTAAAAAGCAAGCCGATGCCGAAGCTAAAATTAAAGCCATTGAGCAAAGCTTAGCTTCTTTGTAAGTATAGCGCTGTAGTTATTTCAAAAACAGCAGTGGCTGCTCCTGATAAGGGAGCAGCCACTGCTGTTTCTAGAGTATTCGGTTAAAAACATTAGCTGATAATCAAGTTGCTATAAGAGTGCAGCTTTTCTTGTGCCGTTATGTTGGAGCTTTACTCCTGATGAGAGGTAAGCAGTTGCTTAATTTCTTTTCTGGCTTTAGGTAAGATATCATTCAGCCCTTCTTTGGGGGAAGTATAGCTTATTTCCACCTGCTTTGAGGCCAGCCTGTAAGAAAGCAGACCTTGTTCTGTTTCTGCCATATAGTAAAGCTTTGCAGGCTCTGTAGCAGTAGAGACTATGTAGGTACGGAAATTGAAATCATTAACGATGCGTTGCTGAGTAGGAGGTCGATTGTCCAGGTAACGTTGTGTCACGACACTGTCCAGGTGCATCGTGCTTTCAATCTGGTAGATATCTCTGATGTTGCCTTGCTCAAAGGTCCAATGCTGTACCTGGTGAGAACCTTGCTGGTGCTGCTCATATTTTGCATTATTCAGATCAAGGCCTGCTATAACCCCGAACAGTTGCATATCGGTTGCTATAGTTTGTATAGAGGGACTTTGGGAGCTATTGTCACTAATAAAGTAAGCATTTGTTTCCTCTAGTTTAGTCAGGTTACTTTCTATTGTTTCCTGTAGTTGCAGTGTACTGGTATCAGCAAGTATAAAAGAAAAGAATAGAGGTAATATGGTATTTAATAATATCATGGTTTCGCTATAATACATCCTCTACTCAAATGTTGTGCCTATTGTTGTTTTAGCTCTTAATGATTAGGCTGTTTATAAGCTTGAACTATCTAGAACCTGCCAGTTTACATTGCCGTTATCAACGGTATATTTCAAAAGCATATAGCCGCCGTTGTGGCCGTCTTCATAATAGGCGAGGGCATATCGGTCGTTTAAGATACGGCTGTCTCTTATGGCCATGGTGCCGCCTAACCTTCCCTCCCGTGGTATCAGCTGGCTTTGCTTACGGTTCAGGTCGTTCATCAGATCCGACTCCGGATTCTTTAAGCCTTTCTGTTGCAGCTTCTGAATGTCATTTTCACTTAAAGCACCCAATTGATCTACAAAGTTAACACCACCAGGAGGTACCATTTCCATAGTATCAGGCGGAATAACTATATCTTCCAGGGAGTCTACTGCTTCAGTTTGCTGATCCAGCTGCTGGTCTGTTTCAGTTAATTTATTATCGGCTATAGCCAAGCGACTTTCAGCTTCCTGCTTCTGCCAATAAAAGTACACGGCCAGAAAGAGGAAAGCAGCAGCTAGTATCCAAGGTAATACAGTTCTCATGATTTATGGTTACTTAGATTTCTGACTTAAACGAAAAGTAATGGAATCAGATGGTTAAAATTATAACAAAGGTAACGTGCTGGATATTTGATGTGCCACTTCTTTTGGAAGAGTCCGAAGAATAAAACCACAGCGCCTGCTTCGGTTTGGAGGCAGGCGCTGTGGTTTTATAGCAACTATTTTTTATCCGCATCTTTAGATAACGGTGTTAGGGTCGAAGTCTTCCAGGTAATCAGCTACACGACGTACGAACATACCTCCCAGAGAGCCGTCTACTACACGGTGGTCGTAAGAGTGCGACAGGAACATGAAGTGGCGGATACCAATCAGATCTCCTTCTGGAGTCTCGATAACGGCAGGCTTTTTCTTGATCGCACCAAGTGCCATAATAGCTACCTGTGGCTGCATAATAATAGGTGTACCCATTACGTTGCCAAAAGATCCTACATTAGAAACCGTGTACGTAGCACCTGAAAGATCATCTGGTGTAAGTTTGTTGTTACGGGCACGGTTTGCCAGGTCGTTCACCTTTTTAGTTAAACCGTTCAGGTTCATCTGGTCGGCGTTCTTAATATTGGGCACAATCAGGTTTCCGCTAGGCAAAGCAACGGCCATGCCTACGTTAATGTCTTTGTGGCGGATAATGTTATTGCCGTCTACAGATACATTAATCATCGGGAAGTCTTTGATAGCTTTTATAATAGCATCTATCAGAAGCGGTGTAAAGGTAAGGTTCTCTCCCTCGCGCTTTTTGTAAGCTTCTTTATGTTTGTTCCTCCAGTTAACCAGGTTAGTTACATCAGCCTCTACAAAAGAAGTAACATGCGGAGAGATACGTTTGCTTTCCACCATGCGGTCGGCAATCAGACGGCGCATGCGGTCCATTTCTATAATTTCATCGTTACTGCTGAAAGAAGAAGTTGGCTTAGATGCAATTGCCGGCGCTGTCTGCGTTTGTGTTGCTGGTGCAGCCTGAGGCTGCGAGTTAGTAACAGGCGCTGCTGTTGTGCTTGCTTCAGTAGAAGCCTGTACTTGTTCCGGAGTACCTTTACGGCTCTCTACATAAGCCAAAATATCCTTTTTAGACACTCTGCCCTCCTGACCAGTACCTGGTACATATTCTAGTTCCTGCATAGATATGCCCTCTTCACGGGCAATGTTCAGCACCAGCGGAGAGTAAAAACGACCTGGAGCAGGCTGAGCAAGTCTGGCTACAGTTGGATTGGCTGCTGACACAGTATTAGGCTCTGCTGAAGCAGGCTCAGCCTCTGCAGCAGGAGCAGTGGTAGTTTCTTCAGTGGCAGTAGCAGCGGGAGTTTCTGTAGTGTCTTCACCATTCGTGGCAATAATAGCGATAGGTGCTCCAACAGCTACTACATCACCTTCTTTTGCCAAAATCTCTTTCAGTGTGCCACCTTCAATAGCAGGCACCTCTGTGTCTACCTTATCAGTTGCTACTTCCAATACCGATTCATCTTCCTCAATTGTGTCTCCCACATTCTTGAGCCATTTCAAAATGGTACCTTCCATGATACTTTCGCCCATTTTGGGCATAACCATTTCTACAAAAGCCATGCGTTGTTATTCTATGTTCATGTGTTAAGATGATAGCTACTAGATTTTAGATACTTAACATTTTAGCAGTATAAAATGTATGCATCCTGAACTTTATGCTAAGACATAATTTTACTGTTTGTCTAAAATCTAGGTTCTAGTTCTGGACAAAGTTAAGTATTTTAACCTATTCCTCAACCGTGGCCAATAAACTTTGGCGCATGAGGTTCAGAACGGCTATGGTGGTGTACTCTATATTTAGAATCCGGTCTTTGTTGTAACTGAGAAGTTTAGTTACTGTTTTGTCTTTGTCAGCGTAGGCTATCCATATAGTACCCACTGGCTTATCCGGGGTGCCTCCATCAGGCCCTGCAATACCGCTTGTAGCTACCCCAATGTCTGTGTTGAACTTCATGCGTATGCCTTCTGCCATCTGTCGCACAGTGTCTTCGCTAACAGCACCATATTGGGCAAGCGTATCGGGTTTAACACCTAGCTGCTCTGTTTTAACATGATTATGATAGGCTATCACGCTGCCTATATAATAAGCAGAGCTACCAGGCACGCTGGTAAACTTGTGTGCCAACAAACCTCCCGTACAACTTTCGGCTGTGGCTATTGTTAGCTTCTGCGTTTTTAGTAGTTGCCCCACGGCTTCTTCTAATTTCACTTCACCATAAGCAAAAATGTAATCCGGTATTATCTGTGAGAGAATATCCACCTGCTGTTGTAATTCTTTCTCTAGTGCTTCTTCATTATCGCCCTGACCGGTAAGCCGTAGGCGCACACCTCCTAAATGCGGGAGGTAAGCCAGCCTGATATGTGGCGGTAGGGTAAGTTCCCATTGCTCTATGGTATCTGCCAGCGTAGATTCCGGTACGCCTGCCGTTTGTACAACTTTGTGGATGATCTGAGGCGTTTTGAAATGCTCCTGTAGTTTAGGTAATACAATATCAGTCATCATGCGTTTCATTTCAAAAGGAACCCCCGGCATCGAAACAAAAATTTTCCCTTCCTCTTCAAACCACATGCCTGGTGCTGTGCCCAATATATTACGCACAGGTGTGCAGGCTGCCGGTAAGAAGGCCTGTTGCCTGTTTAGTTCGCTTACCTCAATGCCTCTTCTGCTGAAAATAGCTTTTACATCCTCCAGCGACGGCTCATGTAGTTTTAGCTCTGTGTTAAAGTAAGCCGTCAGAATATTTTTGGTGAGATCATCTTTTGTAGGGCCTAATCCACCTGTTATAAGCATAATGTCTGCCCTGGTTTTAGCGTTGTCCAGTGCCTCTATTATATGGGCTGCACTGTCAGAAACAGAGGTTATCTGCTTTACCTTTATACCAATTTTAGTTAGCTCCATACCCATCCAGGCAGAGTTCGTGTCAACAATCTGGCCGTAGAGTATCTCGTCGCCTATCGTTATTATTTCTGCGATTACCGCTTCCATTTATTTTTGGTCTGATTTATGTTTTAGTATCAAAACTGCTTTAAGTTAAATATGTTCAGTTAAAAAAGTGCAGGAAACAAGACTTTAGATGTTGTCTAAGCATTATAAGCTGTTTTAGCTGGCATTAACTTTTGCCTGTGTTTCCGTAAAAGTCTGGCAGTGCATCTTTTTGTTTTGATCAGGGTTATAAAAAAATCTTTAAGATAGACTCCTTCAATTTTTACTAATAAATTATTACTTATGAGAAAACTAGTTTACGCTTCCTTTATTGCTTTGGCTATGTCTGCGGCTGCATGTACTGTGGCTGATGTACAACGCACTGTAGATGGTGTGTTGGCAGGTACAGGAGGTACTCTTACCCGTGATGAGGTAGCGAATGGATTGAAACAAGCTCTTGAAGTTGGTATAAAAAAAGGCTCTGATCAGGCTTCAGAGGAAAATGGATATTACAGAAACCCCCTTATTCGCATTCCATTTCCGGAAGATGTGCAGCGGGTAGAGAATACATTGCGGCAAATAGGCTTAGGTAACCAGGTAGATAAATTTGTGCTTACCTTAAACCGTGGAGCCGAGGATGCCGCTAAAAGTGCTGTACCCATTTTTGTCAGTGCTATTCAACAAATGACCATAGCTGATGCCTGGGCTATTCTGAAAGGTGATAAAGATGCGGCCACACAATATCTGAAGCGTACAACGTCACAGCAACTTTATAATGCCTTTAACCCGGTGATGGTAAAATCTTTGGAAAAAACAAATGCCACAAAATACTATGCCGATATTGTGACGCAGTATAATAAGGTGCCGTTGGTACAGAAAGTAAACCCTGATCTGGATGATTATGCTACACAAAAAGCAATAGATGGTCTCTTTGTGCTGATTGCGCAGGAAGAGGAGAATATTCGCGAGAATCCGGTTGCCCGAACAACGGAGTTGTTAAAAAGGGTGTTCTCAAGTCAGAATCAGTCTTAGGCTTAGTTAAAGTACTTTTGTCTGTTTTGCCCCCGCTCTACTTAAAAGTAAAGCGGGGGCTTTTTTATGGAACATAAAGTGCTCAATAAAAGTACAATACACCAATTTTAAGGTACATAACAGCACTAGCACAAATTAGCTATGGAAAACAAACGAATAAAATATAATCCTATTACCAAAGAGAGAGATCTGGATGTGCTAATTGAAGAGATCGGCGATGCACGGGTTGTTATGCTGGGGGAAGCCTCTCATGGTACATCAGAGTACTATACCTGGCGAGCAGCCATCTCTAGACGCCTGGTTGAAGAAAAAGGATTTAGCTTTATCTCAGTGGAGGGAGACTGGCCGGAGTGCTATGCTGTTAATCGCCTGGTAAAAGGTTACCGGGACTCAGGCAGCAAGATAGCCGATGTGTTGCAGGTATATAGGCGCTGGCCTACGTGGATGTGGGCGAACTGGGAAGTAGCTGCACTGATAGAATGGATGCGGGAAAATAACCACCTGCGTACCGGGAATAATAAAGTTGGTTTCTATGGGCTGGACGTGTACAGTCTTTGGGAGTCGCTGGACCAGATACTGAATTACCTGGAGCGGAACGATGGCCAAACAGCCGATGCTGCCCGTAATGCCATTAATTGTTTTGAGCCATTCAACAGAGATCCGCAGAATTATGCCCGTGCCACCGCTTTTGTTCCAACTGACTGCGAGAAAGAAGTAATAGAAATGCTGCAGCGCATCTCAAAGCAGCCTACGTTTACCGATGATCCGGAGAATGACTTTAACACGAAACAAAATGCCCTGGTAGCGGTAAATGCCGAAAAATATTACAGAGCAATGATAAGGGGAGGAGCAGACTCCTGGAACGTGCGCGACAGCCACATGATGGAGACACTGGACCGCCTATTGGAGTTTCATGGTCCGGAATCCAAAGCCATTGTTTGGGAGCACAACACACACATTGGCGATGCCAGTGCTACCGATATGGCCGATGATGGCATGTATAATATAGGGCAGCTGGCCCGGGAGAAATACGGCAGAGAAAATGTGAAGCTGGTAGGCTTTGGAACTTACCAAGGCTCTGTTATTGCTGGTAAATCATGGGGAGCACCTATGCAGAAAATGGAAGTGCCTCCTGCTGCCAAAGGTAGCTGGGAAGAAATGCTTCACAGCCTGAGTACGGATGATAAAATCATTCTCTCCAAAGACCTAAAGGAAATACCAGAACTGCAGAGGCGAATTGGTCATAGGGCCATAGGCGTGGTGTATGATGCAAAGTTTGAGCAGTATGGCAATTACGTGCCTACTGTTATTCCGGAAAGGTATGATGCTTTTCTGTACTTTGATGAAACGGAAGCTGTTCACCCATTGCACATGAAAAACAAAGGAAGTAATAAAGAACCTGATTTATATCCGTGGAACCGGTAACAGCTTTATCTTTAAGCCCTTTTAATGGATAATGGAAATAAGCTATAAATGCTGTAGTTCAGGTGCCTTTTAGTATTTTATCATAAAGTATAATAGAAGGCACCTGCACTTAATTCAGAGTTCGAATGTGTGCAGCAGTTTTAGATGCTCCTGTACAACCTGTTATGTCTTTAAATTGCTTAGTGAAGTTAGAAAGCGTGTTAAAGCCACTATCGTAACCCATTTGGATAATGTTTATATCTTCTTCATTTAAGCGCTGCAGGCATGGCCTATCCGTATTCACTAAGGAAGTCAGAAAAAGCTTTGTTCGCCCTGAATTTAAAGTAGGGGTAAAAGAACTTAAAGACACATTAGCTATGGGGACAACCTCTTCTAAACTTACTTTTTTCTTAAAGTTCTTTATAATGTGTTCATAAACACGGCTCATTTGGTCTGTCCCCGATTCCTTGATCAGTTTAACATATTCTGAATGGGCAATTGAAGAGCAATCTGTTGAAAGGGCAAGTATATGAAGTATCTTTAACAGCTGAATAATACTTTCTACTCCTTTCAGGTGCAGCAAATCAATCATCATCCGGCTAATGCAGCGGTTTGTCTTACCGTTTATTTCTAAACCTAGTCTAGCTCTATGAAATAAACGATGAATACTCTTTAATTCCTCTTTTGCTGAATACATCCTCCCCAAAAGTTTTCTTGAAAATAGATGACGATACCTCTGCTTGATAAACTGCTTGTTTCCTCAAAGCACTTGTTGTCATTCCGCCACAAATGAGGCAGGTTAGGCCTTTAAGGACCAGGTCGTGTTCTTTGAAAGTCTTTGTGTTGTCTCCTGCAAAGCGGGTTCCTCTGCCTTCTAATACCAGAAACAACTGATGCTCCTGGTAAAAGTGCCGGTTTCTGTAAAAGTAGGGCGCTTCTCTTTAGTCTATATATGCCTTGATTTATTTTAAAACTTGTTGATAATTAATATAAAGTATATAAGAAGTTAGCATGGCAAGACGATGTCTTAAGCCTCAAACATTCGTTTGAGGCTTTTTTTTTCTACATTTGGCAAGTCTATAAGACTTTGGGCAGTAGTTGGTAAAGTACTATATTTCTTTAACTGACAAAGTGCCATCTGCATTTACCTATGGATAATCCGATTAAAATTTATGTGCCGGTAAAAGTTACATACTCGGCTTTGGAAGATGTGTTGAAGAAGCAAGTGGTTGGTGAATATATTCCTAAACCAGATGAAGGAGATAGTATAGCACCATATGCGCAAATTCTGGATGTTAGACTCGAAGAGACCAACTCAGATGCTTATAATATTGGCCTTAGGATTAGATTAAGAGTTCTCCGCACAGTATTGAAACGGGATCAGGTTGATCTGCAAGTACAGGTAAGCCTCGATTATGATAATACAATGCAACAGCTATTTGTCCGGAAGTTTAGATTGGAATCTAAAACCTCTAGCGGTTTCTATAATACAGCATTAGAAGTACTGGCAAATAAGGTGGCTTATAATCAAATCTTAAAAAAGGCAAAGGCTAACTTGGCAGAGATCATAGCTGGAGAAGTGAAAAAGGTCAACGAACTGTTGAAAAAAGGGCTTGATCTGAAAGGGCTTAATCTTTTGGGAACTGTAAATGAGATTCAAGTACATGATATTACTCCTATGCCAGATCATGTGTCGCTTTCCTTTGAACTGCAAGGGAAACTGGAAGTGGCTATTTCTGATCTAATTAGTTTCATGCCTGCCAAATAAGGGACTCGTGGTTGTCAAAAGCAAAAGCAGTTATAATGGGTATATACTCTGAAAGTTGCAATCGGTAAAACACATTGAAAAATTATAAGCATAAACAGCTTTAAAAGCATTAAACCGGTTCTCTTTATGGTGGAGCGGTGTTTCTGTCAGAAGGTCCTCATGAATTTATTTCCCCAGATACACAAGGAGCAGGGCACTTCGGAAATCTATTTTACATCTTCTGTGTTTCTTGGCTTCTTTGTGGAAACTTTTGAAACCGCCTGTCGGTGTACTGATGCAGCCTGACTGGAGGTGTGACGTTGCTAGACAAACATAAACTAAGGTAGCTTATGCAGGCAGGTCCCTTTGCTTAAGCCAATTGTTACCTTTAATTATAGTTGTAGATGACTCTGCCAAACAGCGAGGCAAGTGTTTCCTGATACTCACTTCCCCAGAAAAACTGGTTTTCATTCGATACAGGGAAAGCCAGTGATGCATCATCTAAATGTTCTACCGGAATACCAGATTTTGTACCGCCTTGCTCTTCTCCATAGTTACATTACGCAGAAGTACCAATCAGTGCTGTAAAGTTGTGTAAGCCAAATGAGCGATTATAAGAGGCTGTATTTTCCCAGAGCCAAAACATGCCCCTGTTGGCATTACGGGTATAATCATTTAAGGTGTTATTAAACGTGCCACTTAAATAGTAGACAGGTGAGAAGCTTTGATCGCCCCAAAAGGAGAGGTCTACACCTATGTTTGACCTTAAGCGAAGCCCCGTAGTAGGTTCTATTTCAGCAAAAGCATTACCCACAATTTTATCAGACCAGCCTTTACTTTGCGCAACTGCCAGTGCTGCAACCGGGTTCAGAATCTCAGAGAATACGTTCTGAGATATACCATAAGGTCTGCCATAGACATCTCGTACGACAGGCTGGTCGGTGAAAGGAGGGGCGTTTAACCGGGATGGGTCTGTTTCAACAACAGGTGTGAGTGGGGCCATGTTGATAGCTCTGTTAAGAGGAGCTCCCCATTCGCTATTAGGGTCTATACCTACGGAGGAGGTGCGGGTATAGCCTATGTTATTGCCAAACGTAATGGCCTTGGTTATCTTATGGTTTGAGTTGAGCCTTAAAGTAAATCTCTCATACTGCGAGTTGGATGGCGCTACACTTCCCTCCTGATCAAGGTAGCCGAAAGAGGCATAAAACGTAGATTTTTCTCCTCCGCCAGAAAGGCTTAGTTCATTATTCTGAATGCGAGCATCGTCGCTAAAGACAGTTAGTACCTTGGCCAAGTGCTGCAGGATCAGGTAAGCGTATGCCTCCTCCGTTTGCAACGCTTGCTTCGTTATATAGTGTAGCATATTCGCGTGCGTTCAGAAGATCCAGCTTACGCCAAGGCGCCTGAGTGCCGACATAACCATTATAGTTAACTGTCATTTGGCCGCTTTTACCTTTTTTGGTGGTAACTATAATCACACCGTTTGCTGCTCGGGCACCATAAATGGCAGCAAATGCAGCATCTTTCAGTACCTCAATCGACTCAATATCAGCTTGGTTCAAATAGTCAATACCACCGCCAACCTGTACACCATCCACAATATAAAGTGGTAATGGTAGTGGTACCACGTACTCTTACAGTAGAGGCCGCTCCAGGTTGCCCTGAACTAGAGGTAATGGTTAAGCCTGATGTTCTTCCCTGCAATGCCTGCTCTACACGTGTAACAGGCATGTTTTCCAGGTCTTCAGCACCAACCTTGGAAATAGCTCCAGTAACCACGCTTTTTTTCTGTTCTCCGTAACCTATAACAACCACCTCTTCCAAAGCTTTGGCATCGGTATTTAAGGTGATATTAACAGAAGTTGTACCAGGTGCTACAGAAACTTCTTTAGTAACAAATCCTATGTAAGATACTACAAATGTACCTCCTTCATCGGGTACTACGATAGTGTAATTACCTCTTGCATCTGTTATGATGACTGTTGAACTTCCTTTTAAAGCTACGCTTGCACCAATTAGAGGCTCACCTTCCTCAGAAGTTACTTTACCTGTAACAGTACTGGCATAACTACTAATGTTAACCATTGGGTAAGTTTTACTTATGTCTTCTGCATAAGAAACTGTGTTTATACAGGTTGTTGTAATTGCATAGTTAACTGCTATGTAGAAATATTTTCTCATAAACTTTTAGTTGAATTTAAAAGGTCCTTTGTTTTTTCAATAGTGTTGGGATATTCTATTTTAATATTTACATATGTTTGATCGTTAGGTAGATGAAGCGTGCCTTACTTAATAAAAGTTTAAGGGTATAAATTTTGCAACTGTTTTTATTCTTAGAGCATGTTTAAATTTTAGAAAGGGGTGAAAAAGTGCGAGTCAGTCCGTAAGCTAAAAGTGACCAAACTGTAAAGCTTATGGAATCTCACTATCTGCACCGGATGGGGGAAATCCTGGCTGATGCGGCCTATGAGCAGGTAATTAGGGAATGGGTTGAAGAGAACCTGTTGGGAGTGGAACTGGAGATTAGCTCCAAACCACCAGGCACGGAAGGCTTCGTGCCCGTCAAGTGGAGGTGGGTCACGGAGCGGGCTCTCGGCATGTTCAACTTCTTCCTCAGGCTGGATAAGGACCACGAAAAGACACCTGAAAGTGCTCAAAGTTGGGTACTGTGGCATAATTGTCAAATCACATTAACTAGAATAAGTTAATTGTCAGATACTTAAAATTTAAACATGCTATAAGAGAACTAGTAATGCAAAGCTAGTAAAGATGTTGATTGCTTACGAATGTTAGGGTGCGGTTTAGCTACTTTAGGGCTCCGTCATTACTACTTCATATTAGCTTTTTGGCCTGCTATGGGCTTTTTTGAAACAATAGAGCATGATTTTATGCTAGTAAGCTTTGCCAGGAGTGGCTTGTGAGTTTGTTAACTGGCGTAATGTTATTTTGCCTTTGCGGCTACGCTAAAAGGTGATTTTACTGAACAGGCCAAGTTGTCGCCTCTAAAACCTGTCACTTATAAAACCTGCTTATATGAGTATGAAAGCGGGACTATTTTTGAAAATCAGCGAAGGTCTAGCCTCTTTGTATTAGAAAGAAAATATAGCCGATATAGATAAACAAAAAAAGAATGCCATTCCAGCGATCGATGGTGTTTCTCTTGCCAATTGGCATGGCGAGAATAGGAAGAGTGCTGGCAAAGATCATCATTAATATATCGAAGTTACTTACGACACTAAAAGGTATGGGGTTGATGACAGCACTTATACCAAGTATCCAGAGTAAGTTAAAAATATTGGACCCAACGACATTGCCAACTGCAATATCGATGTTCCGGCGGTAAGCAGCCATAGCAGAGGTAACCAGTTCCGGCAATGATGTTCCAATGGCTACAATAGTGAGCCCGATAAAGGATTCGCTAAGGCCAAATGTCTGTGCTATATTTATAGCTCCATCAACAACCCATTTGCCTCCCAGAAACAGACCACAGCCTCCTAAGAGTATAAACATAACAGACTTACCCATTGGCATAACTGTTATCTCCTCATCCTGATCAGACCCATCGTTATTGGTTTTGGATATATTATAGATGTAAGCCATAAACAGCAAAAAGAAGAACAGCAGGATAAAGCCGTCCGGGCGGCTAATGTGCAGCTCTGAATCGTTACTGAACAACACAGCATTAGCCAAAAAACCAACCAGTAAGGTAGCAATAAGTGAGAAAGGTATTTCGGTAAGTATAGTATTCCGCTGAATAGGTAAAGGGCAAATAAGGGCCGTTACACCTAATATTAAAAGTAAGTTAGCTACATTGCTGCCAAATACGTTACCTACTGCCAACTCAGACTGCCCGGCCATACTGGATAGGATGTTTATAATAAGCTCTGGAAGAGAAGTGCCAAAAGAAACAATAGTAAGTCCTACTACCATTTCAGATATGTTATAACGTTTTGCTATAGAGGAGGCTCCCTCCACCAAAACATCAGCGCCTTTGATTAGTAAAACAAAGCCTATTATGAACAATATATAAACAAGCATGCAGTGCTAACTTAGGTAAAACAATTATCCGGCTGTACAGCCTTGTAAAAGAAATGGCTGCTCTCTGCAGATCGCCTTGAGCAGCCACTTATATTTAAAATCAGGAGCGGTTATTGCATATTATGGTATACCGCCTGTATGTCGTCATCCTCTTCCAGCCTTTCAATCAGGTTCATTACTTCTTCTTCCTGCTCTTCTGTTAACTCTGTTCTGGTTGTGGGGATGCGTTGCACCTCTGAACTGATCACATTCAAGCCTTTTTCTTCAAGCCCTTTTTGCATAGTGCCAAATTCGGTGAAAGGAGTTTCTATGATAATCTCTTCCTCATGCTCATAAATATCATCTGCACCAAAGTCAATCAGTTCCAGCTCCAGTTCTTCTAGGTTAATACCTTCAGCAGGAATTTTGAAAATCCCTTTACGGTCAAACAAGAAGTCAAGAGAACCTGTTTTACCTAAAGACCCTCCACCTTTTGAGAAGTGCATGCGCACATTGGCAACAGTACGGTTCAGGTTATCAGTAGCGCATTCTACTACTACAGCAATACCATGCGGTGCGTAGCCTTCATATACTACTTCTTCGTAGTCTTTTTCTTCTTTAGATGATGCTCTTTTGATGGCCGCTTCAATGCGGTCTTTAGGCATGTTTACGCCTTTTGCGTTTTGGATAGCTGTACGGAGGCGGGAGTTAGTTTCAGGGTTTGGGCCTGATTCTTTTACTGCGATAACTATTTCTTTGCCTAGGCGGGTAAATGCCTTAGACATTTTGTCCCAACGCTTAAACTTACGAGCCTTTCTAAATTCAAATGCGCGTCCCATAGTGTATGTTTAAAGATATGCTACAAAGTTAGCGAGCTTGCTTGTAATTTGGTAGTACCAGAGCTAAAATCGTTGTTTGTACCTGTTAATTTTTGCTTAGCCTTTGGGCTTTAGACCATTACCTGGGCTAGAGGTAGCCTAAGCTTTTTGCTGTTATCAGGTTAAGCTTTTACTCAAAAAGTATCTCAATAGCTTCTTTACATACAGAATTCAAAGCCTTAATCAGGAAGAGTTAGAAACTGAAATTGGTTACGTAAAACAAAAGTACTGGAATAATGTGATATCAGGCTTGATGTAAAGGCTTTCAATCAAGAAAGCAACTAAGTTAAAAAAGCTTATTTTTTCTCTGTACCGGATGGAAATCAGTAATGTTCAGCTGCTGATCGCAGAAAGCATATTCATGTGAAATGTTAGAGCCTACTATAATCAGTCTGTCCTTCTTATTTTGCTCCACGTGCTCCTGATACCAAGAGATTCCTTCCTGGTCAAGATTAGTGGTCGGTTCGTCAAGCAGTAGAAGTGAGGTGTCAGAGTAAATTGCCAGCCCCAGTTTAAGGCGCTGCTTCATCCCGGACGAGAAATCCTTCACAAACTTATTGCGGGCTTTTTGCAGGCCCATGCGTTCTACTAATTGTTGGTTTGTCAGACTAAGGCGAAGTGGCTTAAAGCGGGTATGGAAATCAAGCATTTCCAGTAGGGTGAACTCTTCTACCAGTTCCATGTATGGTGCTGTAAGCGAGAGATGGCGGAAAGCGGTTTCAGGGGCTACTGTTTTATCTTTTTCAGTATAAGTTATATCGCCTTCGCTGTGCAGGTTATAGCCTGCCAGAATTGTGAGAAGAGTGGACTTTCCGGAGCCGTTATGTCCTAATATGGCGTAGGAAGTGCCTGGCTTAAAGGTATAAGTCAGGTTCCGGAAAATCCACTCGTAGTTATATCGTTTACCTAAATTACTTAGGCTAATCTGCATCTTTAGAAAAATAGCTCTTTATTATTCCTCGGCCAGAGTTGCGCACAAAGTTGCTAATCTCATCACGCTCACTGCTTGGTGAAAGCTCCAGCTCTATTTTATCAAGTGCCTGCGTGTTATTCAGGCCACTCATAAACAGGATACGGTACAGCTGTTGCACTTCGTTTATCTGTTCGCTTGTAAAGCCTCTGCGGCGCAAGCCAACGGAGTTAATACCAGCATAAGATAAAGGTTCACGTGCTGCTTTTACAAAAGGAGGAACATCTTTAAGTACTTTAGAGCCACCGGATATAAAGGCGTGTGCTCCTATTTTTACAAATTGATGTACTGCACTGGTAGCACTGATAATAGCAAAATTATCTATTTCCACATGGCCGGCCATTTGTACAGCATTGCCAATAATACAGTTGTTGCCAACTATGCAGTCGTGTGCTACGTGAGCATAAGCCATGATAAGGCAGTTTTTACCAACCACGGTCTTCATTTTATCAACAGTGCCACGGCTAATAGTAACACACTCCCGGATTACGGTGTTGTCACCAATAACAGCGGTAGTTTCCTCGCCCACAAATTTGAGGTCCTGTGGAATAGAGGCGACAACCGCTCCAGGAAAAATCTTGCAGTTTTTACCGATTCGGGCACCTTCCATAATAACAGAGTTTGACCCGATCCAGGTGCCTTCACCAATCTCTACATTTTTATGAATAGTGGCAAAAGGCTCTACTACTACATTTTGTGCAATTTTAGCTTCTGGGTGAATGTATGCTAATGGCTGGTTCATGCGTCTTTTTTTACTATCATTGCCGACATTTCCGCTTCCATTACCAGTTGGCCCGCTACAAAAGCCTGACCAAACATTTTGGCAATACCACGCTTGATGGGAGCCAGCAGTTCACATTTAAATATTATTGTATCACCTGGAAGCACTTTGCGCTTGAAGCGGCACCTGTCAATACCAAGCAGGTAAGACCAGTAATCATCAGGGTTATCTACAGTGCTTAAAACCAAAATGCCGCCTGTCTGTGCCATTGCCTCAATCTGAATTACACCTGGCATAACAGGGTTTTCAGGAAAGTGGCCGGTAAAGAAAGGCTCATTCATGGTTACATTTTTAACACCTACAACAGAAGTAGCATCCAGGTTGATTATCTTATCAATCAGCAGGAATGGATAGCGGTGTGGTAAAATGGCCGCTATCTGGTTAATATCCATAATAGGCGGCTTCTTTGGGTCGTATGTAGGTATTGCTTTTACCGAAGCCTCCTGGATCATTTTCTTTACCTTACGGGCAAACGCTATGTTAGCAGCATGTCCTGGTCTGGCTGCCAGAATCTGCCCCTTTATCGGGCGTCCTATCAGGGCAAGATCGCCGAGCATATCCAGCAGTTTATGGCGGGCTGGCTCATTTTTATAGCGTAACTTGGTGTTGTTCAGAATACCTTCAGCCTTTACCTCTACTTTCTTTTTGCCAAGCAAATCAGCCAGGTACGTTAATTCACCATCCTCTACAACACGGTCCACAATTACAATGGCATTATCCAGGTCACCGCCTTTAATAAGGTTTTGCTTATAAAGAGCCTCTAATTCATGTAAAAAAACAAAAGTGCGGCAGGAGGCAATCTGCTCTTCAAACTGATTTATATTTGTAAGAGAGGCATGCTGGCTTCCTAGCACTGGGGAGTTATAGTCAACCATAACCGTCAGGCGGTAGTCATCCAGCGGAAGAGCTGCTATTTCTACTCCTCGCTTTTCGTCTTTATAGCTTACCCCTTTGGTGATTTCAAAGTAATTGCGGTGCGCATTTTGCTCCTCCAGGCCGACTGATAAAAGAGCATTTACAAAATCAACAGAAGAGCCATCCATAATAGGGGGCTCTGGGCCGTCTAGCTCTATAAGAACATTATCGATTTGCAGACCAACCAAAGCTGCGAGTGTATGCTCAACTGTGTTTACCCGAGCCCCATTCTTCTCAATAGTAGTACCTCTGGACAGGTCTACCACATTGTCAACATCTGCTTCAACTATAGGCTGTTCAGGCAAATCAATTCGCTGAAACTTGTAACCGTGGTTTACAGGTGCAGGCTTGAAAGTCATGTTAGATTCTACGCCAGTATGCAATCCTATTCCCGATACCGTTACAGGAGCCTTTATGGTATGCTGTTTATCGTTCATTTAACGTATCAGTAGTCTT
Source organism: Pontibacter silvestris (assembly GCF_020907275.1). Taxonomy (GTDB): domain Bacteria; phylum Bacteroidota; class Bacteroidia; order Cytophagales; family Hymenobacteraceae; genus Pontibacter; species Pontibacter silvestris. The sequence continues at coordinate 157,519 of NZ_JAJJWI010000006.1, forward strand.
ATAAAAGTGCTAGCTTTATTTTAGTTAGAATAGCAACCGTGTGACTGCCAGCTTCTGATGCAGCAAACAATAAATACTGCTGTCCTCTTTATGCTTGCAAACATAAGGTTTTATATTTGGCCTTGCCACTTTATTTTTAAGAGCGCCCTGTGCTGCTTGTAGAAAGTAATTTATTTACCTGCTTTAAGCGCTTCCAGGTCGCGCTGTAATTCTGGTAGCTTTCTGAAAACTGTTAAGGCACGTAAATTCTGCTTATAATCAAACGCAGGTGAGCCTTGTATAATAGTACCTGACTCTTTCACGGATTTGGAAACACCCGATTGTGCACCTACAGTGGTTTTATCGGCTATACTTATATGTCCTACTATACCTACCTGGCCAGCTATTACACAGTGCTTTCCTATTTTGGAAGAGCCCGAAACCCCGGATTGCGAAGCAATAACCGTATGAGCGCCGACTTCCACGTTATGGGCGATTTGTACCAGGTTATCAATTTTAGTGCCTTTCCTGATAACAGTAGCCCCCATGGTTGCACAGTCTATTGTTGTGTTGGCCCCAACAGATACCTCATCTTCCAGTACAACATTACCGATTTGAGGAATTGCGTTATAACTTCCATCTGGCTGAGGCGCAAATCCAAAACCATCACTTCCAATAACAGCACCGGCATGTATTGTACAGTTGTTGCCTACAACAGTGTTGGCATAAAGTTTGGCACCTGCAAAAATAGTTGTGTTATCACCAATCTGAACATTGTCACCAATAAAGGCTTGCGGAAAGATGCGTACATTATCGCCGATTTTGCAGTTAGACCCGATATAAGAGAAAGCCCCTCTGTAGTGTCCGTCTCCAATATGGCTATTGTTCCCGATAAAGGAAGGGTCTTCTACACCTGTTTTAGAGGCCATTATGGCTGCCTGATAGTACTGTAAAAGTGTCGAGAAGCTCGAATAAGGATCAGGAACCCTTATAAGCGCTGTATTTACAGGCTTTTTCAGTTCCAGCTTTTCAGCAACAATAACAGCACTGGCATTGGTAGTATATAGGTGTGGTTCGTATTTAGGATTAGAAAGAAAAGCGAGGGCACCTTGTTGAGCCTCCTCAATTTTTGCTAGTGTGCTGACTGTTACTGTACTGTCACCTTCTATCTTGCCCTTCAGGAGCTCAGCTATCTGTTGAACCGTAAATTCCATTCTGTAAAATTATAGCAAAATATTTAATGTGCTAATGATTTGGGGGCGCAAACATACTAAAAAAGTAAACTGAGTTGCTATTTTAAACTAAGTTATATCTGCTCAATAGAATTTGTTCAATACTAAAAACAGAACATCTATCAGATAGAAATGAATAAAAGCAAGAGTGTGTTTTAAGTCTAGATAGACTTGCCTATAAACTTGTTAAAGTCTTGTTTGTTTTGCTGTTATTTTGATATCAGCTAAGGTTTTTTAGTAATAGTTTTGGGATCAAGCAAAACAACAAACTTTTATTATATTTTCGTATAGTTTATCCGTTTTAGAACATCAGCGCATTGCTATCTCTTCATTAAGTGTCTTTTTCATCCAACACCTTTGTGCCCAAATATCCTGTTAATGCTGTTCAGAGACTTAAACTAAACTGCTTCGAATTTGCCTAAAGAGGAACTAATGCGCTACCTCTTTAGGATAGCATACATAAAATTTTTCTACGTCATAGCTTAGAGCTCGAATATTAGGCAAGTCTGAGGCTTCAGCTACATCAACTACATATCCTGACTTGGTTAATATGTCTATTGATTCTCCACCAGCCTGGTAAGCGTTGTTGCTTATCTTACCAGCAATCATCAGGTATTTCACATCTTCTTCCGCTACTTTAAATTGTTCCTGCACCAGTTCGCTGATACCGAGCAGTATTTCTGGGTCTATAGGCTTGCTGGATATGACTACTTTGAACAGTCTGCGGCTTAAAATGCTTTTTGCCAGAAAGGATAAAACCATGTCATCATGGGAGGCCCACATTTTTATACCACTCCAGATATCATGGTCGTCTAGTGAAACAAAACGCTCCAGAATGCTATGGTCTGACTGAAAGTCTTGCATTGTAAGGTCCGAGGCAAGAAAAAATTTCAGGCAGGGGCTGGCGGGTACTTCTACGCCTTGCTGTATTAACTGGCGGGCACGCTGTACTGTGCGTAAAACCATGTTTTCGGCACTGATAACTGTCTTGTGCAAGTACACCTGCCAGTACATCAGGCGGCGGCTTACCAGAAAGTTCTCGATGCTGTAGATGGCTTTTTCTTCCACTACGAGCTTATCATTTGCCACATCCAGCATCTTTATGATACGATCGGCACCAATTTTGCCTTCATATACTCCGGTATAAAAACTGTCACGGTTCAGGTAGTCAAGGCGGTCTACATCCAGCTGGCTTGATACCAGTTGGTGAAAGAAGTTTCGCTCGTAAGTACCTTTGAATATATTGATTGCCATGCTCAGTCTGCCTTTAAAGGTTTCGTTTAGCATGTGCATGATGTGTAGCGAGAGGTTTTCGTGGTGAACTTCTTTAAAAATAGCTGTTTCCAGAGCATGGGAAAAAGGCCCATGGCCTACGTCATGCAGCAGAATAGCAATGAGGGAGGCTTCAAACTCTTCATCGTTGATTTGGTTATTCTTGCTTCTGAGCGTGTTCAGGGCTGTGTTCATAAGGTGCATAGCCCCAAGCGCATGATGGAAACGTGTGTGAAGCGCCCCCGGATAAACCATCTCCGTAAGGCCTAACTGCTTAATGCGGCGCAGCCGTTGGAAGTAAGGGTGATCAATGATATCGAAAATAAGCTCTGACGGAACAGTGATGAAACCGTATACAGGGTCGTTGAATATTTTTTTCTTGTTCAAAAGAAACAGGGTTTCGTTATTCGTGTTGTTTGTGTCGCTCTTGTTTTAACCAAGGCATAGGCAACAGGCAGAGAGATGAAGAGGTTAAAGCTAAGGCACTTCAATTTTGTCATTGTCCGCTTCATTAGCCTATTTTTCTCATTTGCCTAATAAAAGGCCTTTTGTTTTTTTGATACGTGATACTTTTGCCAAAGGAATAATAGTTACTTATAAAAGTCTTTTAACAAATTAACCATCAACTAAAAAGCTATATAAACTGTACTTATTACAGTAAGTTTGCTAAAACAAAAGAGAACTATGCAAAGATATAATATTTTATGGGCTGATGATGAAATAGACCTGCTCAAACCGCACATTCTGTTTTTGGAAGACAGAGGCTATGATATCACACCTGTAAACAGTGGAGCCGATGCCATTGAGAAGTTTCAGGAAAAAAGCTTTGATGTCGTGTTCCTGGATGAAAATATGCCCGGCATTAGTGGACTTGAAACCCTGAATGAGCTTAAAACTATTCGCCCTGCTGTTCCTGTTGTCATGATTACGAAAAGCGAGGAAGAGCACATTATGGAAGAAGCTATTGGTGCTAAGATTAGTGACTATCTCATTAAGCCGCTTAACCCGAACCAGGTGCTACTCTCTGTAAAAAAGATACTGGATAATAAGCGTCTGGTATCGGAGCGTACAAACATGAGTTACCAGCGCGATTTTCGTACATTGGGAATGGCTTTTGGCGAGCGCCTGAGCCCGCAGGAGTGGACTGATATCTATAAGAAGTTGGTGTATTGGGAGCTTGAAATAGACGAGACCGAAAATAAAAGTATGGCCGACGTGATAAACATGCAGAAAGACGAGGCGAACTCCAACTTTGCCAAGTTTATCATGGACAATTACGAAGAGTGGGTTAACAGAGAGTCGGATGAGGCTCCGCTCATGTCGCACCAGGTGTTTAAGGAGCGTGTGTTCCCAATGATGAAAGAGTCGAAGCAGCCTGTTTACTTCCTGCTTATAGATAACCTGCGCTACGACCAATGGAAAGTGCTGGAACCACTCATAACAGATTATTTTAATGTAGACAGCGAGGAGATGTATTATTCTATACTGCCTACTACCACCGCTTATGCGCGTAATGCCATTTTTTCTGGTATGCTGCCTTCTGAAATTGCCAAACGCTACCCTAACCTGTGGGTAAACGATGACGAGGAAGAGGGTAAGAATCTGAATGAGCCAGAGTTTCTGGATATACAGCTGCAACAAAATCGCATTAACGAAAAGTACAGCTACCATAAAATTACAAACCCTGCAGCTGGTAAAGATCTCTTAAACAAGTTTAGTAATCTGGATAACAATAAATTAAATGTTATTGTGTACAACTTCGTGGATATGCTGTCGCATGCCCGCACAGACAGTAACATGGTGCGCGAGCTGGCGCCGGATGAGTCTGCTTACCGCTCTATTACCAAATCCTGGTTCCTGCACTCGCCTTTGTTTGAGACTCTAAAGTTAATTGCTGAGAAAGGAGGCCGTCTTATTATTACCACCGACCATGGTACAGTTCGCGTGAAAAGGCCTTTCAAGATAATAGGAGACAGAAATACAAACACCAACCTGCGCTACAAGCACGGTAAAAACCTGGGCTACACCGATAAAGATGTGTTCACGGTTAAAAAGCCGGAACGATTTTTCTTGCCTAAAGCCAATGTTTCCACTACGTTTGTATTCGCGATAGAAGATCATTTCTTTGCGTACCCAAATAACTATAACTATTACGTAAACTATTACAAAGATACTTTCCAGCATGGGGGAGTGTCGTTGGAAGAGGTTATCATACCATTTGTAACGCTTTCGCCTAAGTAAGAATGTACAATACCGCAGTGGAAAAGGCCCATATAGAGATGTCGTCGTTGGCTGATTTGCCAGCGGCGGCATCTGTTCTTTTAGAGGAGGTAAGAGAAGAACCTATTGTTCTTTTTGAGGGGCCAATGGGGGCTGGTAAAACTACGCTTATCAAAGAACTTTGTCGCCAATTAGGTGTTAAGGATAACGTGAGCAGCCCTACCTTTGCACTGGTTAATGAGTACGAAGCGGAAACTGGGAAACTAATTTACCATTTTGATTTTTATAGGATTAATGATGAACGCGAAGCACTGGACGTAGGAGCTCTGGAATACTTTGACTCAGGGTCGCTTTGTCTGATTGAGTGGCCGTCACTGATTCCGAACCTGTTACCAGATCATTACCTGTTAGTTTTGCTTCAGCCTGCCGCCGAAGGTGAGGCCCGTACCATGATTATTAAAAAAGTATAGTATGCCGGAGAAATTCGCCATGGATTTTGGGAAAATAGCCACCAGTCAGGCGCTTTATCCCAAAGAGTCAATGTTGGCTGTAGAAGAGCGTCGCCGTAGCCTGTTTATTGGATTGCCCAAAGAGTCTTCTTTTCAGGAAAACCGTATTGGCTTGAACCCGGATGCTGTAAAGCAGCTGGCAGACCAGGGGCACCGCATCTGGATTGAAGCTGGAGCCGGAAGCCCCTCTAAGTATTCTGATCACGAATATTCTGAGGCCGGAGCCAGAATAGTATATTCTACAGAAGAGGTATACGAGGCTGATATGATTTTGAAGATAGCGCCCCCTACCTATGAAGAAATTGAGTATCTGCACCCAGGACAAACGCTTATTTCGGCTTTGCAATTTGGTAGCCTTACTTCAGAATACATCAACGCGCTTCTTCGCAAAAAAATCAATGCCATTTCCTTCGAGCTTATTCGTGACAAATCGGAAGCGAAGCCAGTAGTTCGTGCCATGAGTGAAATTGCTGGAAGTACTGTTATGCTTGTTGCCGCTGAATATCTAAGCAGCAGCCACGAAGGCAAGGGGGTTATTCTGGGAGGTATTACGGGAGTGCCGCCCTCTAAGGTGGTAATATTGGGAGCCGGAACAGTAGCTGAATATGCTACCAGAGCTGCTCTTGGCTTAGGTGTAGAAGTGAAGGTTTTCGATAATCAGATCTATAAGCTCCGCCGTCTAAAGAATAATATCAGTTCTCAGATCTTTACTTCTACCCTGGATAAGGCTGTTCTTTACAATGAAATAAAGCAGGCAGATGTGGTGATAGGAGCTTTGGGTGCTGAAGACGGAACCATTGCTTGTATGATAGAGGAAGATGTGGTATCGCAAATGAACCCCGGATCTATTATTATAGATGTGTGTATAGACCAGGGAGGATGTTTTGAGACATCTGAGGTTACTTCTCACAGCCGCCCTATTTACCGGAAGTACGATGTTATTCATTACTGTGTGCCTAATATAGCCTCTCGTGTTCCACGCACTGCGACAAACGCATTAAGCAATATTTTTACGCCAATTTTTACAGACATATCCAAGTATGGCGGGTTTAATGAGGTACTGTTCACTAACGATCATTATCGCACAGGTGTCTACATCTATAAAGGCAGCCTAACGAATGCGCATATAGCAAAACGTTTTGGTATGCGCTATAAAGAACTGGGGCTTATGATTGCGGTAAGAAACTAAGCATGTTCTGATTTGAAAATATTTACCTAAAGAAACCTCGTCTTTTTAGACCATTATTTTAGATACGAAGCACTATAGCGGTTGAACACCTCAACAGTTATAGTGCTTTTGCTTTTAACTTCTTAAGCTTAAAGCGATGCTCTTTTACATTTGCGATTACTTTCACCCTGGTACCTTTCTGAAAGTTAATGTTGAAAAAACTTATACAATATCATTAACTTTGCCCCCTCATTACAAGGCAGTGATTACTTTCTTAATCTTAAAACAGAGGTTGAAATAACCAAACCTTAACTATACGTGGAGCTTACCTCACTTTTAGAGCCACTGGCTGGCACCTCAGAAACCGCACTAGCTTTAGTGGTGATGTTGCTGCCATTACTGAGCTTCTTTGTGTTGATCTTCTTTGGTAAGCGCCTGCCGCGCCACGGCGACTGGCTGGGCATTAGTATGATGCTTTTGGCTTTTGCTGTATCTGTTTGGCTATTTGCTTTAACCTGGAATACCGCAATGTTCCATAGTCGTATAAACTGGTTTAGTTTACCAGCTTTCAATGGCACATTCGCATATTTTACAGCCGGAATACTTTTAGATAACCTAGCAGTGCTAATGCTTGTTATCGTGACGTTTATCTCCTCTTTAGTACAGCTTTTCTCAGTAGGGTATATGCATGGCGACGAAGGCTATAGCCGCTATTTTGCCTACCTCGGTTTGTTTACGTTCAGTATGCTGGGGATTGTGCTGGTAGATAACCTGCTATTATTATTTATGTTTTGGGAACTGGTAGGTTTTTCTTCCTACCTGCTGATAGGTTTTTGGTTTAAACGCCCTGCGGCCGTGGCGGCAAACAAAAAGGCTTTCTTAGTGAACAGAGTAGGGGACATTGGGCTGCTGATTGGGTTATTTACGCTGTACACTTACTTCCGGACTTTTGATTTGGAAGCGCTTCGTACCCTGATCAATTCAGGTAACTGGGCTGGGGGAGTGTTTACACTTTCCTATATTTTAAATGGGCAGCCCTGGCTGGTAGAGTTAAGTTCATTGCTATTAACGCTGGCTGGTTTAGGCTTGTTTATGGGGTGTGTGGGTAAGTCTGCTCAGTTTCCGTTGCAGGTGTGGCTGCCTGATGCCATGCAAGGGCCTACGCCTGTTTCGTCCTTAATTCATGCGGCTACCATGGTGGCGGCTGGTGTTTACCTGCTTGCCCGTTGCTATGCATTTTTTACAATAGATGCACTTACTGTTATTGCTGTTGTAGGAGCTATAACGGCATTACTTGGTGCTGTTGCCGCCCTCACACAATATGATATAAAAGCAGTACTTGCCTTTTCTACCACTTCTCAGCTAGGTTATATGGTGATGGGGATGGGGACAGGTGCACATGATGCTTCACTTTTTCACCTGGCGACACATGCTTTCTTCAAAGCAGCGCTGTTCTTGAATGCTGGTATTATTATTCATGCCATGCATCGGGGGCTGCACCATACGCACCAACCGGAAAATATAGATCCGCAGGATATTCGGAACATGGGCGGGCTTCGAAAAGTAATGCCGCTTACGTTTTACACATACCTGTTAGCTGCGGCTGCCCTGGTAGGTTTACCACTGTTTTCAGGTTTCCTCTCCAAAGATGCTATTTTGGCTGGTAGCTGGGCCTGGGCTCAAACCATGAGCCTTAATGGCAATAGTTTTTATTATATAGTTCCGGTCGTTGGCTTTACAGTAGTTTTGCTGACAGCTTATTACATGGGCCGCCACATGTGGTTTATGTTTTTCGGAAATTTCAGGTTGCCTTTTAATGTGGAAGAATTAAGGCTAACTGCCAAAAGAGAAGTTGAGCATGTCATGGCATTGCCTGTAGTGTTGCTGGCTTTTCTTTCTTTAGGGCTGGTTTTCTCTACCAACCCATTTAGCTTTGCCGATAGCTGGCTGATGAATGGCATTAGCTTAGAGGTGCTGTCTGCCGATAGCAGACTTTTGGCAGAAAGTCTTATCGGTGCAGTACATAGGCAGGACGAGGCTAACCATACCGCACATATAGTATTTGGCGTGGTGTCAGCTTTATTGGGAGTGTTAGGTATAGGTTTTGCTATCAGCAAGTACAGAAATAAAACCCGCGAAGCTTTAAGCCAGGAAAAACCACAAAGCACTTTTGCCAAACTATCTTATAACCATTACTACCTCGATCAATTTTATAACAGGGCGCTGGTGCAGCCAACTTTACTGGCTGGGCGTGTGCTTTACCGAAATGACAAATGGGTTATAGACAGCCTTTTGAATAATGGCAGTAAAGCATTGGTCGTGTTTTCGAAAGTAATAAAGTATTTCGACACACTTATTGTAGATGGTACTGTCTGGTTAGTAGGGGCATTATCGAGGTTGTTCGGTTACGTTGGCCTTTATCCGCAAAATGGTAAGATTCAATCATACTTTGTTTACTCACTTTTCGGATTTATTTTGATTATACTATACATCATCGTGTTTTGATGTTTAAGTTTGCATTTCGATTCAACGGATAGATGAATTTTATACTCAGTAGCCTTATTTGTACACCCTTGCTTGCAGCACTTGTCGTTCTACTTATGCCTGGCTATTTACAAAAGCCAATTAAGGCAGTGGCCTTACTGGGCACATTGGTGCAGATGGGCTTATCGCTGCTTCTTTATGTTTCTTTTGATGGGAATGCTTATGCCGATGGTCGAAGCGGGTATCAGTATGTAGAGAAACTCAACTGGATTGGTTTAAGCCTGGGCAGTCTGGGGCAATTCCAGATAGAATATTTTGTTGGTGTTGACGGTATAAGTGTGAGTATGGTGTTGCTCACAGGTATAGTGGGCGTTATTGGAGTTATCTCTTCCTGGACTATACAAAAGCAGGTAAAAGGATACTTTCTACTGTACCTGTTGCTGCTTACAAGTGTCATGGGTTGTTTCTTGGCGCTTGATTTATTCCTTTTCTACCTTTTCTTTGAGTTTATGCTCCTCCCAATGTACTTCCTGATTGGTATTTGGGGCGGACCAAAGAGGGAATATGCCGCTATAAAATTCTTTATCTACACTTTAGTAGGGTCCCTTTTCATCTTAATAGTGATGATTGGGTTGTACACCTCTGTTATTGACCCGCAGGCAACAGCGAGGCAATTAGGCTTAGTAGGTAATGGTGTGCCTGTGCCGGTAGCGGTAATACTGGAAGTACAGCAAATGCTACAGGATAATACAATTGCCACTACAGATCTGGTACGAACCTTTAGCATACCGGCCATGATGGACAGTGCGAACTTTATACCTGATAGCCTGTTGCACATTATGTCAGATGTAACATTGTGGGATAAACCTATTCGTTTTGTAGCCTTCTTATTACTGTTTGCCGGTTTTGCTATCAAAGTGCCGGTTGTGCCGGTTCATACCTGGCTTCCTGACGCACACGTGGAAGCACCAACGCCTATTTCAGTGCTATTGGCAGCTGTGTTATTGAAGGTGGGGGGCTACGGCTTAGTGCGCATTGTGTACCCTGTTTTCCCGGATGCAGCAGCTTATTTTTCTGTGTTTGTAGGAGGCTTGGGAGTATTGTCTATTATTTATGCAGCGCTATGTGCACTGGCTATGAACGATCTGAAAAAACTGATTGCTTATTCCTCGGTATCTCACATGGGCTTTGTGCTGCTAGGTTTAGCCTCACTAACTACCGAAGGCGTAAACGGGGCTATCTACATGATGTTTAGCCATGGTATTATCTCGGCAATGCTCTTCCTGGTGGTAGGTGTTATTTATGATAGAGCACATAATCGTATGATTGTGAATTTTCGAGGCCTTGCAAGTGCCATGCCTGCCTATACAGCTTTCGTTGTTATTGCTTTTTTTGCCTCTTTAGGTTTGCCAGGTTTCTCTGGATTTATTTCTGAGTTACTGGTGCTGTTAGGAGGGTTTAGGGCTCCTGAAGCCACAGGCTTACTCCCTCGCTGGCTGACTATTGTGGCTGTTATTGGTTTATTACTGGCTGCCGCTTATTACCTGTGGGCCCTGCAGCGCATGTTCTTTGGTAAGTATTGGATATTTCCGGAGCTAAGAGAGCAGGCGGTTATCAGTGATCTGAACCTGCGGGAATACCTTATGCTTGTGCCATTGGCAATACTGGCTTTGCTGTTTGGTATTTTCCCGTCGTTGTTGCTGAACAAGATAGGTGTGGCCGTTACAGGTTTCTCTGAACTGGTACTGCAGAATGGGCAGGAGCAGTTAAATATTGTTTTATCTTCGATTTTGTAAAGCACCCCGTGAACGAACAGGCAGCTTATTTAACCGAAACCATCAACGCCATAGTATCCGGTGCTGGCTCTCTGCTACCCGAACTACTGTTGGCGGGTTTCTTTCTGCTGCTGGTTACGCTCGATCTCTTTAGATCTGTTAAGATAAAAAGCTTGCTGCCCTGGATAGCTCTTACAGCATTTTTCGCCTCAATGGTAGTTCAGATACAGGCTGGCAATAATGCTGAAACAACTTTTTTTTTAGAGTTGCTGGTGTCTGACGGCATAGCACATTATGCAGGTATTCTTTTTAGTGCGGTAGGTACATTTTCTGTTTTGCTTTCTGTTCTTAATAAATCTATAGACAGGCTGAAGAAAGGGCAGGGGGAATATTACGGTTTGATCCTGATGCTCGTGCTGGGCCTCAACCTAATGGCAAAGTCTGTGAACCTGTTAATGGTTTTTCTTGCTATTGAAGTTGTCTCTATTGCTTCTTATATACTTACAATCACGCTAAAAGAGAAGAAACGATCAGTAGAAGCGGGCATAAAGTACATCCTGTATGGTACTTTGTCGGCGGGAGTCATGTTGTACGGTATGTCTTTCTTTTATGGATTAACCGGAACGCTAACTTACTCCGATAATGACTTCTGGGCATCTATGATACAGGTTAGCCCACTGATGGTAATGCTAGCTGCTGTTTTGGTTTTTGCTGGCTTCTTCTTTAAAATATCAGCTGCGCCTTTCCATTTCTGGGCACCTGATGTTTACCAGGGAGCACCGCTGCCAATAGTCGCACTCTTTTCTACAGGGCCTAAAATGGCTGGTATTATTGTCATTATGCGTTTTTTGTCTGCCTTTGCTGACCCTGTAATGGCTTCTTATTTCAAAGATGTTCAGCTACTTTTAGCTTTAGGAGCTTTGGCTACATTGGCAATAGGAAACTTTACAGCTTTGTGGCAGCAGGTACCGCGCAGGCTTTTTGCTTTCTCGTCCATATCTCATGCAGGCTTTCTTCTGGTAGGGCTGCTTGCCTTTGGAGTCGATTATAAAGCGAGTGTTTTATTCTACCTGACCGTGTTGCTGTTTATGAACTTCGGTACTTTTCTTATACTACAGCTTGCTGAGGATGAGCTACAAATAAATAGGCTGGAAGGATTTTCAGGGCTGGGGCGTGCTTATCCTTTTTTGGGAGTAATGGCTGTGCTATACCTTATTTCTCTCACGGGCCTACCTCCGTTGGCTGGGTTTATGGGTAAATTGCTTATCTTCAGCAATGTATGGGAGGCTTATACACTTCATAACAACATGGTGCTGTTGATGCTGCTTGTAGCGGGAGTATTGCTGACAGGTGTTGCTTTATTTTACTATATCAAAATACCATATTACCTTTTCTTTAAAGGGAATCAAACTGATAAAAAATTAGTTATTTCACTGTCTAATAAGCTGCTGTTAGCAGCGTTTGCATTGCCGCTGCTGGTACTGTTCTTTAAACCTGACCTGCTGCTGCAATATATTAACCAGTTGCTAACAAAAGCCCTTTAACAGCACCCATGAGCGACTCAATTAAGCACGAATGCGGTATAGCCTTAATCAGGCTTAGAAAACCGATAGAGTACTATACAGAAAAATATGGTACTCCCATGTACGGCATCAACAAGCTGTACCTGTTAATGCAAAAGCAGCATAACCGTGGCCAGGATGGTGCCGGAGTTGCCAGTATTAAGATAGATGCAGTTCCAGGTATTGAATATATCAGCCGTTTCCGCTCTGTGAAAACACGTGCCATAGACAGCATCTTTGGCAAGATCGGGAAGACTTATTCAAAACTGAAGGAAGAGTATCCTGACAGGGTAAGCGATACAGAATGGGTTTGGGGGAAAATGCCTTTTCTGGGAGATGTTTATCTGGGCCACCTGCGTTATGGTACACATGGCATTAACAGCGTAGATAACTGCCACCCAATGGTGCGGGAGAATAACTGGCGTAGCCGAAGCCTTGCTGTAGCCGGTAATTTTAACATGACCAACGTAGATGAGCAGTTCCAGAAACTGATAGAACTGGGGCAGCATCCAAAGCATAAGTCAGATACCATTACTGTTCTGGAGAAGTTTGGTCACTTCCTTGATGAGGAGAACCAGCGCCAGTTTGACATGCATAAAGCCAAAGGCTATTCTAACCAGGAAATTACCCAACAGATAGAGCAGCACCTTGATTTGCAACGTGTATTACAGCGTTCCTGTCGTGATTTTGATGGAGGTTATGCTATGGCTGGTCTCACAGGTTACGGTGCCTCTTTCGTAGTACGTGACCCTAATGGCATACGCCCGGCCTATTATTATATTGATGACGAAGTGGTAGTGGTGGCTTCTGAAAAGCCTGCTATTAAAACAGCCTTTGATATAGAATACAGCGAAATAAAGCCAATCACACCTGGGCATGCCCTTATTGTGGATAAGGCTGGGAACCCTTCTCTTAAAGAGATCCTTCCGCAAAGAGAGAAAACTTCCTGTAGCTTCGAACGCATTTACTTTTCACGTGGAAATGACCCGGAAATATACATGGAGCGTAAGAACATGGGTAAGCTGTTGTGCCGCCAGATTCTGGAGGCTATTGACTATAACTTAAAAGATACTGTATTCTCTTATATTCCTAACACAGCCGAAACTTCATGGCTTGGCATGATGAAAGGCATAGAGCAGTATCTGCGGGGGTATCGTCGTAAGGCTATATTAAACCAGAATCTAACTGAAGAACAACTGGATGATATTTTGCAGTTTAAGCCCCGTGCCGAGAAACTAGTCATAAAAGATGCGAAACTACGCACCTTTATTAGTGACAACGACAGCCGCGATGAACTGGTAACGCACGTGTACGATACCACTTATGAAGTTGTAAAGAAAGGGATAGATACCTTGGTAGTGCTGGACGATTCAATAGTACGTGGTACTACGTTAGAGAAGAGTATTATCAAAATGCTGGACAGGCTGGAGCCTAAGAAGATTATTATTGTTTCGTGTGCACCGCAAATCCGTTACCCTGACTGTTATGGTATTGACATGTCTCGCATGAAGGAGTTTGTGGCATTCAGGGCTTTGCTTGAGCTTTTAAAAGAGCGAGGCTTGTCTTTTAAGCTGCAAGAAACATATGACAAGTGCTTGGCTGCTGTAGGTACACCAGAGTTCAAGCAGGTGAATTTTGTGCAGGAACTCTATGATATGTTCGATACAGACGAAATATCTGATAAAGTATCTGAGATAGTAAAAGCTCCTGACGTAAATGCTGACGTGCAGGTTATTTATCAGCGTATAGAAGATCTGCACCAAGCTTGCCCTGAGCACAAAGGCGACTGGTATTTTACTGGTAATTATCCAACACCTGGTGGAACAGGCGTAGTAAACAGAGCTTTTATGAACTTTATGGAAAACAAGTTAGCCAGAGCTTACTAAATCTACTATTAACATGAGTTTCTGTTCTGTAGGACAGGAAATCTTGTGTTTTATGAGGTTATAAAAAAAGGGTCGCTAAAGCTAGCGACCCTTTTTACTTAATTTTAAACATTAAGAAATTTATACCGAGAAGCTATCGCCACAGCCACAGGTACGGGTAGCATTAGGGTTATTGAAGAAGAAGCCTTTGCCGTTTAAGCCGTCCGAGAAATCTAGTTCGGTACCAGCCAGGTAAAGGAAACTTTTCATGTCGACCACAACTTTTACGCCTCTGTCTTCAAACTCCTGGTCCATAGGCTTTACCTCATCGTCGAAGTCGAGCTTATAGGAAAGGCCGGAACAGCCACCACCCGCAACAGAAGCGCGTAAACGAAATGTGTCGTCTAACTGGGCGTCATGCTTCAGTTTGATCACTTTCTCTTTTGCTTTTTCTGATACTGTAATCATGCTATTTATAGTTTAAGAGACAAATAATAAGCTTAAGCTAAAAAAATTAAATAAAGATGCTTAAGCGTGTCTCTGTTGTATATCTTTTATTAATGTCAATACCTTATTATTACGGGCATAAAGATAATAAGTATTGCTATGATTTCTGAACCTTCTCCTGCTCTTGTCTGCAGCTGATCATAAGCTTAGTTCACTAACAAGGCCTGCAGTAAGACCAAAGTATCTCAGAGTTTATACTGATTACATTTAAAAAAAGCAGATTGTTCCCACTTATAAGCTAAGGAGTTTCAATCTGCTTTTTAGAGAAGCGCTGCTTATTACAAGCATTTCATCAAGGTTAAGAAATAATTAGTGATGTGATTTAGCTATCTCTAAAGCAGGCAAACCATTCTTTACTCTATAGTCGTTGATAGCAGATTTAATTGCATCCTCAGCTAAAACAGAGCAGTGGATTTTAACAGGAGGTAAAGCCAACTCTTCTACAATAGCCATATTATCAATAGCAAGTGCCTCGTCAACAGTCTTACCTTTCAGCCACTCTGTTGCCAGAGATGATGAAGCGATAGCAGAACCACATCCGAATGTTTTAAACTTTGCGTCAGTAATCACCTGGTTTTCGTCCACCTCTATCTGGAGACGCATCACGTCACCACATTCAGGGGCACCTACAAGGCCAGTACCAACACTTGCTTTAGATTTATCTAATGTACCTACGTTACGTGGGTTATTATAATGATCAATTACTTTATCTGAATAAGCCATAGCTATGTATAATTACGAATTATGAATCAAGAATTATGAATTGAATCAGAAACTATGAAGTATGACGCTTGCTTTACCAGTCATTCATTATTTCTGAATCTTAATTTTAGTGTTCAGCCCACTCAATAGAGTTCAGGTCGATACCCTCTTTAAACATTTCCCATAGAGGAGACAGTTCACGAAGCTTAGAAACAGCTTCTTTTACGTGGTTTATTGCAAAATCAATTTCTTCATCAGTGGTGAAGCGGCTTAAACCAAAGCGCAGCGAAGAGTGTGCTAAGTCATCACTCAATCCTAATGCTTTCAGTACATAAGATGGCTCCAGAGAAGCAGATGTACAGGCAGAACCAGAAGACACAGCAAGGTCTTTTACGCCCATCATCAGGCCTTCTCCTTCAACATATTTAAAGGAGATATTAGACACGTGTGGCAGCCGGTGCTCACGTGAACCATTTACATAAGACTCTTCAATAGTAGTCAGTTCTTTCTCCAAGCGATCACGCATGGCAGAAATACGGGCTGTATCTGCCTCCATGTCTTGTTTAGCCAGCTCAGCAGCTTTGCCAAGTCCTACAATTCCCGGAACGTTAAGTGTGCCAGAACGCATGCCACGCTCATGTCCGCCACCATCCATTTGGGCAGTAACTTTTACCCTTGGGTTTTTGCGGCGCACGTACAAAGCACCAACACCTTTTGGCCCGTACATCTTATGAGCAGAAAATGCCATCAGGTCAATGCTATCAGCTTCTACATCTACAGGTATTTTGCCGACTGCCTGTGTACCGTCAGTAAAGAACAGAACACCGTGCTTTTTAGCGATTTTAGATATCTCACGCACAGGCTGAATTACACCAACCTCGTTGTTGGCAAACATTAGAGCAATCAGAATCGTCTTATCAGTGATAGCTTCTTCCAATTGCTGCAGGTCAATTAGCCCTTCTTCATTTACAGGTAAGTAAGTAACCTTACCTCCTAATTTTTCGATGTGCTTACAGGTATCCAGCACAGCTTTATGCTCTGTAGTAGCCGTAATAATATGGTTACCTTTAGAAGCATACATCTCGAACACCCCTTTGATCGCCAGGTTATCAGCTTCAGTTGCGCCAGATGTAAAAATGATTTCTTTTGGGGAACAGTTGATAAGCGAAGCAATCTGCTCACGTGCATAATCAACAGCTTCTTCTGCCTGCCAGCCAAATGCATGGTTGCGGGAAGCGGCATTACCGAACATATTTGTCAGGTAAGGCATCATAGCATCCAGCACACGCGGGTCTAGCGGTGTAGTGGCATTATTATCTAAATATATAGGAAGTGTAAGCATAGCACTTTAATTTTCTTCTGTTAACTGAACAGTATGAATAATTATTAGTTTTAAATCGTTGCAAAAATAGGGAAAAAAGGTTACTTAGACTAATTACAAATTCAAAATGAAAAACGTAGAACATATAGGTATTGCTGTTAAAAATTTTGATGAAGCTAATAGCTTATATAGTAAACTTTTGGGTGTTGAGGCCTATAAAACAGAGTTCGTAGCATCTGAAAATGTAAATACTTCTTTTTTTAAAGTTGGACAAACTAAAATTGAACTGTTAGAAGGTGTTACACCTGATAGTGCTATTAGTAAATTTATAGAAAAAAGGGGGGAAGGGATACATCATATAGCCATTGAGGTAGATGATATTCTGGCTGAGATGGAGCGGCTTAAATCGGAGGGGTTTACGCTGTTGAATGAACTGCCAAAGCGAGGAGCTGATAACAAACTGGTGTGTTTCGTACACCCTAAAAGTGCTAATGGAGTGCTGGTGGAGCTAACTCAGGAAGCTCGCTGAAACCTGAGAGACAATGGCAAGAAGTACTGAAAAAGGTAATACTAAAACTAAACGTTATGAATGAATTGCTGAAAGACGTACAGGCAGCAGAAGAGGAAATCTTATTAGGAAACGTAATCTTGTATCCGACAGATACGGTTTGGGGCATTGGCTGTGATGCTGAAAGTGCCGATGCGGTAAAGAAGATTTTCAAAATAAAGAACAGGGATGAAGCCAAAGCGATGATTGTGCTGGTGGCTGACCTGGAAATGCTGCAGCAGTATGTCAAAGAAATTCCGGGAGACTTTGAAGCAATGCTGCAAAAGCAGGACAGACCAACAACTTATGTTTTTCCCGGTGCCCGAAATCTGCCAAAGGAATTAATTTCATCAGATGGCAGTGTAGGTATCCGTATAGTTAATGATGAGTTTTGCCACCGGCTGATCAGGCAGATAGGCCGCCCTTTAGTGTCTACCTCTGCGAATGAAAGTGGGCAGCCTGCACCAAAATCCTTTTCTGAAATATCAGAAGTAATCAAAGAACGTGTGGATTATGTAGTACGCTGGAGACAGGAGGAAGAAATGAACACCCAACCTTCCAGAGTGGTAAAAATAGAGACCAACGGAGAGACAACAGTTTTGCGGGAGTAGCAACAGTGCGGCTTAAGCCTACATGCTTCCAATTTATTGACTACTTTTGTGCCTCAGGACAGTATAAAATTACTACCTGAGGCTTTTGATTTTTTATAATGGATAAAATACAGTTACCAGAACACCCCATATTTGAAGTAGTGGCCGCCGCCGCAGCCGATTTAGGTACAGATGCTTATGTAATAGGCGGTTTTGTGCGCGACCTTGTGCTGAAGCGCCCTTCTAAAGACATTGATGTAGTATGTGTAGGAGATGGCATTGCCTTAGCAGAAGCTGTTTCAAGCAGGTTGCCAAATAAGCCAAAAGTTTCTGTTTTTAAGAATTTTGGTACGGCCATGCTACGGGCAGGAGACTGGGAGGTAGAGTTTGTTGGAGCCAGGAAAGAATCTTACAGGGAGCATTCCCGCAAACCAGAGGTAGAGGCTGGTACTTTGGAGGATGACCTGAAGCGACGAGATTTTACCATTAATGCTTTGGGAATCAGTTTGAACAAACAGAACTATGGTGAGCTAATAGACCGCTTCGATGGCCTAAAGGATATCAAAAAAAAGGTTATCCGTACACCGCTGGAGCCTGGCATAACTTTCTCTGACGACCCTCTGCGTATGATGCGTGCTATTCGTTTTTCCAGCCAGCTTGGGTTCGATATTGCTCCAGATACTTTTGATGCCATTGTAGACTACAAAGAGCGGGTCGAAATTTTATCACAGGAGCGAATAACAGATGAGTTGAATAAAATTGTGTTGTCGCCAACGCCTTCTTATGGCTTTAAGCTGTTGTTCGTATCAGGTTTGCTGCACCTTATTTTTCCAAAGATGGTGGAACTGCATGGTGTGGAAACCATTAATGGTAACTCACATAAAGATAACTTTTACCACACATTACAGGTTCTGGACAACGTGGCGCAGGTTTCAGCAGACTTGTGGCTGCGCTGGGCTGCTATTATGCACGACATTGCCAAGCCCGATACAAAACGCTATTCTTCGAAAGTAGGCTGGACTTTCCATGGCCATGAAGACAGGGGAGCACGCATGGTGCCTAAGCTTTTCAAAGAATTAAAGTTGCCCTTGAACGAACACATGAAATTTGTGCAGAAACTGGTAAGGCTACATCTGCGGCCTATTGCTTTAGTGAAAGACACTGTTACAGATTCTGCTATCAGAAGGTTGTTATTTGAAGCTGGAGACGACGTAGATGCACTAATGATGCTTTGCCGTGCCGATATCACTTCTAAAAATGACAATAAGGTAAAGCGCTACCTGCAGAATTTTGATAAAGTTGAAAAGCGCCTGGTAGAGGTAGAGGAAAGCGATAAACTCAGGAACTTCCAGCCAGTTATAACCGGGGAAATAATTATGGAGACCTTTGGGCTGAAGCCTTCTAAAACAGTAGGAGAACTTAAAGAAATACTGACAGAGGCTATACTGGAAGGAAAAGTGAAAAATGAGCCTGACGAAGCCTACGCTTACCTTTTAGAAAAAGGAAAGCAGATGGGGCTCCGCCAAGTTCACTCGTCAAACAACTAAACAAATTGTATTCTATTCCCGCAGTTACAAACGCTCAATTGTTCCTGGAAATGTAACTTCATAAACTAAGCCTTGAACAATTAAATATAGCGCATACTAACGGCGGTACAACATCTAAACGGTTTTGTAAGGTTAGTATTGCTTTTAAGTATTTTATATTATGAATACTTATAAAGCAGCAGGCTTATTGAGATAGGTGTTAGCATTAATTACCTCAAAACCAGGATTGTTATCGGTTATATCCTGTAACACTCCAATATGGGTTTGCCCCATAATGAGTAATATTCTTTTGCCATGGTTTCTTAATTGGCTGTTAAGGATATTCGAATATATTTTTAAGTTGCGGTTGTAGAATAGGCTGATAAACTCAGCACCGATCTGAGTAGTGTCTAATGCATTTTTGTTTAAGCCTTTGTAGCTTCTAAACGAGCCGTTTTGTACGTAAGCAGGTAGGTTATAGAACTGATAGTGCGATAACTCAATTGTTTCAGGTTTATTAAGCGTTATCAAAAAATCCCTGAAAGTAGTTTTACCATCTGTGAAATCTGTTGTAACTCCCCTTGAATATTTCTGAAAGTTCTCCAGTCCGTTTTGAAATGTCTTGAAGTTCTGCCCTGCAGCTAAAAGGCTCTGAGAGGTGCTGTTATAGTAGTTAATAGCATACAGTTGTTCATGGTCTAATTCCTTTGCTAGTTTAAAACCAAACTGGTATATTTCACTACTACCATCCTCCAGCTTCTCTAAAATGCTAGTGTCTTTTCTGAAAAGATCATAAAGGCTGTCCAACTCCGCCTGGTGCTCTGGGGATACTTCCACCATAATCATATCCGGGTTAAACTCCTTTAGTAGTTGGTTTACCTCAGCTATTTCCTGTTGTCTTCTATCACTAAAGAAGTTCTTATTTGGGATATCCTTATTGTAGAACTGGTTAAAATGTAGAGAGCCAAGCATAAGTATCTGCACTTTAGAAGCATCGGAGGGAGGATGTGTTGCAGATGAGCTTTGGTTTTTAGTAGCACAGGAAAATAACAAAGTCATTGTAAATACGGCGAGTACTACTTTTTTCATGGTTGTTTTATTTTGTACTAGTGGCGGTTTCTGAACCCGACTGAACAAGAGCGGGTTTTAGTTCAGTCGGGTTTAACATGTTACTAAAGAGCTAAAGCAGCTCCGGGTGTAGTTATTAGCGACGGCTTATTTTGCTGGGGCCGGAAGTATCAATAGTTACGTTGGCCGGTGTGCCTCTGTACTCTATTTTGCTGGCACCAGATGCATTTGCACGTAATGTATTTGTAGCGTATACATTGGCAACTGCCACGCCACTAACTTCAATATCCACAGAGTTTGCCCGCAGCTCTTCTGCCTCTATTTTGCAGGCACCAGATGCGTCTAACTCTAATGTTTCGGTGGTACCTGTAAACGAGCTGGCTGATGCGCCTGCAATATCTACTTTCAGGTTCTGGACTCTTACATCTATAACCGCTTTGGTTGCTCCTGATAAATTAACTTCCAAGTCATTAGCTGTAAGGTTGCCAACATCTGCTTTAATGGCACCGCTTAAATCAATTTTACGAATATTAGGTGCTGTAATCTGCACGAGTATTGGCTCACGGTTATCAAAAAGGTTAATAGACTTTTCAGTGTACCCAATGTTAAGCTCATTCTCATCCTGATCTATTTTTAGCCGGCGTAAGTCACTGCGCTCACCTCTGACACGGATACTATAGTTATCTCCCTGCTTAAGCTGCACATGGTAGGGGCCGCTGACGGTGATCTCCTCAAAGTCATTGAAGTTAAATGTTTCAGAGTTGCTGCTGTATGCATCTTCGTCTAGTAATACGCTGCTGCCAATATCAAGGCCTGTCAGGTTTATATCTATGTCAGAATCGGAGTTATCATAAGAACTGTCTTCATCTGTTGAAATCGTATCGCTGGCACAGGTTAGACACTCCAGCATATCTCCCTTTACCTGCCAGGTATTGCGAACAATTTTGCTTGTACTATAGTCTCTGTCAAAAGTAGCGCCTGGTAACATATGAACGAAACCGCGGGTCAGGCGGAGCTTTTTATTTTTAGGTAGCATCAGGGTTATTTCCAGATCCTGGTCACGATAAACGGCTCCTCTTCTAAACTCATAGCTGTTGTCGAACCTGATAACGGAGTCGCGCTGAATTACACGATAAGAAACCATGTGTGCATTACGTTGCGCTTCTTCTTCTGTGCGGCCTCTTGCCTCTACACGCTGAATAACCTCAACGTCTTGTCCATTATGTTCCCGTACATCCACATATATGTGGTCGTAGCTGTTATTGGTATCATAAGCATCTAAGGTTAAACTTCCATAAGCACTTACGGGTATCGTCTTTGTTGTTAACACTTCGCCGCTGCGTCTGAAGTTGTTGGAGAACATAACTATGGTTGCTATCATAACACATAAGCTTACTAACCACACGCCAAACATAGACCAGCCTACAATGGGGCGCAGAAAAAAGCGTTTAGACAATAAGGCAACGCCTAAAAAGAAAAGTAAAAGTATGGGAATAAGCCCTACCACGAAACCTGCCACCAGTCCGAGCCTGGGAAAGCCCCCGATATAAACGGAGGCCGGGAAATCGTTAAAGTCAAAATAGGATACGTCAACAAGGCCAAGTGATACAAAAAACGTGGAGAGAAGGGCTATGGTAAGTCCTATGGAGAGCAGCAGTAGAAAAATGCCTGCGCCAACTCGTATCAGCGTAATCAGGAAAGCCAGTATTGGACCCAACGCATGGCCTAACCAGGTAAACAACTGAGACACCAGGCGTACAGGCAATAGAATAATTTTAGCTAAGGTGCTTTCTTCTCCGTCCGGCCCTTTCATATTAAGGTTGTCCCGGAGCATTTTTTCTATACCTGCTAATGTAACCGGATCGCCTTGCATTTGCATACGCTCTGTAAGGGTAACAGCTTCAGGTACTGCTACCCATAAAATAATGTATATGATTACACCAGAACCTCCAAGCAGGACAGAGGCTAAAAACAGAATACGTACTACGGATACATCAACCCCGAAATACTTACCTAAGCCGCTGGCTATTCCTGCAAGCTTTTTATCTTCAGGGTCACGGTACAGTCTTTTAACTTTGGTTTCAGGAAGATGCGCACTTTCAGGCAGGGCAATCCATAATATAATGTAAATTATGACAATGGGAGCTGCTGATATGCCTGCTGTTAACGGTGCAATAACAAAAAGCAGGAACAGGAAAAATAGCCTTACCCAGACAATGTCAATGTTCAGGTAGTTGGCTAAACCGGCACACACACCTCCTATTACCTTGCGGTTTATATCGCGGTACAGCTTTTTATGCCTTGGCTCAGAATAAGCTTCTTCCTCCGGTCCAGCTTCGGTTTCGGTTTCAGTTTCAGGGTTTGTTCCAGTAGTTGTGTCTGTTGCTGAGTAAGGTGGCATCTCTGCTTCTACTGGCTCTACTACCTCGAAATCTGTTACATTGCCCATTCTGGTTATCAGGTATTGTACATCTTCCATTGTAATAACCTGCTTGCCTGGAGACAGGCGGGCAGAAAATATTTCTGCAATACGAGCTTCAATGTCAGCTATGATTTCCTCATGCCCCTCATAATTAGAAAAATAAGTCCGGATAGAGGCCAGGTATCTGCTCAGCTGCTCATATCCATCCTCTTCTATATGGAAGATTATGCCCTGCAGGTTGATACTTATGTTCTTTTTCATGACTGCTGATCTTTCTTGTTTTGGATGATATGTTCAGTTGAGTTAACCAGTTCTTGCCAGGTTTCGCGGAGTTGCTCTAAAAATTCGCGGCCTGTTTCAGTTAGTGTATAGTATTTCCGGGGTGGCCCGGAGGTGGATTCAACCCAGGTATAATCGAGAAGTGATGCATTCTTTAGGCGGGTGAGCAGTGGGTACAACGTGCCCTCTACAACAATCATTTTAGCCGCTGTAAGCTCTTCCAGCATATCAGACGCATATACTTCACCACGAGAGATAATCTCCAGAATACAGAATTCCAGAATACCCTTCCGCATCTGTACTTGTGTGTTTTCAACTTTCATGATGATTTCATTTAATCTTTGGTCAAAGATATTATAAGGTACTATGTAAAGCAAGGTACTGTATAAAAATATTTACGGGCAGTCCTTTTTATAGTTATCAAGGATGCTGATTATTGTTGTAAATGATTAGTTTTGTACAAAATACATGATTGCATACTTGCTAACTAATCTGTTCCTTTTGATGTTAGAGGGGACGCTTTTGCTTCCGGAAAGAAGAACGGAGGAGTTTATATGATTTTAATAATTATATTTTAGGGAGAATGCGATAACGTTTACTAGTAATGACAAAACTTACCTTTCGCTGTTTGGTAGCTGTTTTTATACTGTTTGGCTACTCTGCTGCCTCAGCTCAAGTATTCACCCCAAAGTACAGCAATGAGTTTCTTAACATAGGAGTAGGAGGGCGTGCCCTGGGTATGGGCAATGTACAGGCTGCTATCGCTAACGATGCAACAGCTGGCTACTGGAACCCTGCAGGGCTTCTGCTGCTCAAAGACAAGTACAACGTGACACTGATGCACTCCGAACTTTTTGCAGGAATAGCGAAAAACGATTTTGCCAGTTTTGCCATGCCTCTGGATTCCAGTAGTGCATTAGCTATATCTGTTATAAGACTTGGTGTGGACGATATTGCCGACACTCGCCGCCTGCAGAATGAATATGGCTATATTCAGTACGACAGTATTAAATTTTTTTCAGTGGCTGATTATGCTATGCTTTTGTCTTATGCCCGCCGCAGCACCTTAATAGAAGGGTTAAGTTTAGGAGCTTCTGCAAAAATCATTTACCGTAATGTGGGGGAGTTTGCCAATGCCTGGGGCTTTGGAGTAGATGCCGGGGCTCAACTGCAACGGGGTAGCTGGCAGTTTGGACTTATGGCAAAAGACGTAACCACCACTTTCACTGCTTGGATGCACAATGTAGAGGCGCTCGAAGAGGCTTATTATCAAACGGGGAATGAACTGCCGGAAAATACAGCAGAGCTTACTTTACCAAGACTGGTGTTAGGTGTCGCTAAGAACTTTGAGTTTAACGACAAATTTTCTGCCCTGCTAGCCACAGATATAGATTTTACTTTTGATGGCAAACGCAATGTACTGTTAAAATCCGATGTTGTTTCGGTAGACCCACATATGGGATTAGAGTTAGCCTATGCTCATACCATTTTTGTTCGTGGAGGTATTAACAACTACCAGGAGACCAAAAGTTTCGATGGTGGTACTGCCAAGCATATGCAGCCAAATTTTGGCATTGGCTTCAAAACTAATGGTTTTAACCTCGACCTCGCTTTGTCGCGTGTTAGTGACGAAGAGAGTAATGCTATTTCCAGCACTAGCACTTCCTCAGTCATAGTTTCTCTAGGGTATTCTTTCAATTAAAGTAAACTGTTTAGCCAAACAGCAATGCATACTATTTTACAATACAGGCGTTTCTTTATTTCTTTCTCCTTGCTGCTCTTGAGCCTTGCAGGTAGTTCTGTTCAGGCACAGAATGCGTATGGAAATGAGTGGATAAACTATTCTCAAACATATTATAAAATAAGAATAGCAGAGACCGGGCTTTACAAATTAGATTATGACTACCTCAGTAACTTAGGTCTTGCGAACATTAACCCGCAAAACTTACAATTGTACAGAAGAGGTAAAGAAGTAGCTATTTATATAGCAGGGGAAAGTGACGGTAAACTAGACACGCAGGATTATATAGAATTTTTTGGCGAGAAAAATGACGGTGCACTAGACCAAGAACTTTATAAGAACCCAGCTGACCAAGTTCATCAGCTAAGGAGCCTTTATACTGATACAGCTGCTTATTTTCTTACTTATGCTCCAGAAAGGGGAAAACGTATGCGTGAGACTAACCCTGCTGTAAATGGGCGCATTCCAGAGTCGTATCATTTGCAAAAAGCTGTTACTGTACTGAATGAAACTTACTTTCGGGGCAAGCTATATGGAGAGAATGCAATGCCATGGATGGATCAAGGGGAAGGGTATATGTCAAACCGTTGGATTGGTGCTAGAAGTTATTCAATAACAGGTATTAAAAACATTGAAACGAGTGGGCCTAAACCTGTAGTTGAATTTGCTACAGTTGGAGCTTATCAGGAATACCATACTCTTGATGTTAATGTTACATCTGGAGGAACTACAAGAAAATTAAAAACCTATCAGTATGATTTTTTTGCACATGAGGTTGATAAACAGATTGTTAATTTTAGCGAGGTTGCTAATGGACAGGTAACTCTTCAAATTGTTCCTGTTTCTACAACCACAAAAGGAAATGCTATTAGCTTTGCTTATGGTATTGTAACTTACCCACAAAAGCCCCTATTTACGGGTAATCCTATGGTTCTTTATACAGACTCTACCCGTTCAACCACTCCTTATTTTGAGTTTGGCAACATTCCCGCAACAACTGTTGCTTATGATGTTACAAATCTGGAAAATATTGTGCGCACTCTTGGATATGATGCAGCATCAAACCGTGGTTATGTTATCAGAGCTGAGGATGGTAGAACTCATAAAATACTGCTTGCCGATGCCTCGAAAGCTCTCACGCCACCAGTAGCTAAAAGAATCAGTTTTAGAAATATAAATCCTGCTGCTCATAATTACATTGTGCTTACAAATAAGCGCCTGATGCAGCAAGTTGGCGATTATACTTTGCCGGCTCCTAAGGCTTATGCTGAATACAGAGCTTCTGAGGCTGGAGGAAATTACGATACTTTATTAGTGTTTATTGATGATATAGTAAACCAGTTTCATTATGGTGAACATTCTGCTAATGCTGTAAGGCATTTCCTGAGCTTTATGAGTTCGTCATCTAATGCCAAGCAACTATTTATAATCGGCAAGGGGCTTGAATATGACAGAATTAATTACAGAAGTTCTGGGGAAGCCGCTTTAGATTTAGTTCCCACAGGAGGTGTGCCTGCTTCAGATGTTTTTTTCTCAGCTGATTTTAGAAATAACTCTTTTGTGCCTCAGGTGCCAACAGGAAGAATACCTGCCACATCAGCAAGTGAAGTAATGAATTATCTGGATAAGGTAAAAGAATATGAAAGCCAGCCACAGGGCCTTGCCTGGAGAAAGAACATCTTACAATTAGGTGGTGGAAAAACTGTGTCTGAAATCAACACTATTGCTTCTTATTTAAGCTCTTATAAAAATATTGCTTCAGGGCCTTTGCTCGATGCCAATGTAATTGAGAAGTACAGGAAAAATGTAAGCGAAGCTGTTGAGGTTGTAAATGTTGCAGAGGAAGTCAATACCGGCCTTTCATTAATTACTTTTTTTGGGCATAGTTCAACAAGCATTACTGACCTGGATATAGGCTTTGTTTCCAGAGATGTAAATGGTTATAAAAATAAAGGGAAATACCCAGTAATGTTGCTGAATGGCTGTAACATAGGAAATGCCTTTATTCCAAATTCTGTCTCTTTTGGTGAAGATTGGGTGATTACTCCCAACAGAGGAGCTATAGCCTTTATTGCTAGTACAGATTATGGTTATCCTAGTTATCTTCATTTATATACATCAAATTTCTATACAGCTTCATTTCAGAATCCGGAAACATATGGCAGCTCGATAGGAAATATCCAGAAAGAAGTAATACGGAAAGTAAAGCAGACTTCATCTAACGATATGGCAACTGCTGTGGTGCTAAATATGCTTTTACAAGGAGATCCTGCTATAAAACTTTACTCTCCTGAGAAGCCAGACTATTATATAAAGGAAAATGCTTTCTCCATCAAGAATGAGGACGGAAGTGCTGTAACTGCATCTTCTCCCAAATTTATTCTTAAAGTTAATGTTGGCAACTTAGGGAAAGTTATAACTGAATCGGTATCTGTGAAGGTTAACAGAACACTGGCTGATCAAACTACTGTTATAAATTATGAGCCATTTGTAGTTAATTCGATCCAAAGCCATGATACTATTCGTTTGGAGATCGATAACGAAGGAGTAACAGCAATTGGCATGAACTCTTTTGAGGTTACACTTGATGGTTTGAATGAAATTGAAGAGTTAGATGAAAGTAACAACGCTCAGAAGTATCAGTATTATTTCCCTTCCAGTAATTTACTTACATTAAGCCCGTCTAAATATGGAATAGTTAATTCAAATAAAGTAAAACTGGTTGCACAGGGTAGTACGAACCAAATTACAGGAGCTGAATATTATTTTGAACTGGATACCACACAAGCCTTTAACAGCAATCTGAAGCAATCTTATACGGCTAATAGCTCCCTCTTACCAACATGGGAGGTAACATTACCTAGTGTTACAACTAGTGACAGTACTGTTTATTATTGGCGGGCAAGGTTTAATACTTTTAAGGCAGAAGAAGATACTGTCTGGGCCGAAAGCTCTTTCAGGTATGTCCCTAACGGGAAAAGCGGATGGTCTCAGAGCCACTACGGACAGTTTGATGAAGTTCAGACAGATAAAGTAACAAACACAGGAAAAGAGAATATAAAATGGACTTTTGATCCTGTGCAAATGGAAATTGCTATTAGAACAGCTGGTGGTAACATAAGGTTTGAAGAAACCTCCTATGGATTGTTCATCAATGGAAAGCCTATGGTGGTAGCGCAATGTAGTAATCCTGCAGGAAGCGCCACTCCAAGAGTTTATTTAGTTGCTATTGACAACAAATCATTAACAACTGTTTCAGGTGTTTTTTCTTCTGGAGCCTGTTCATATATGCCGGAGCTATATGAGTTTGGAGATATGAGAACTGTAGCAAACAGAATTAAGCTGGAGAATTTCTTAAAAGCTGTACCTGATGGTTATTATGTTGCCGCCATTGGTATCAATGCTGTTCCATATGGTAGTTTTACGGCGGAACTTAAAAATGCTTTCAAAAGCATTGGCTCCGAAGCAATTGATAACCTTCAAAATGGTTATCCTTTTGCAATTGTAGGACAAAAGGGGGGGACACCGGGTACTGCAAATGAACTTACTGCTTCTTTAGATGATGAGCTTTCTCCTTTATCTCAGGATATATCACTTCAGACAATCCTTAGTGCCAATCAGCAGTCAGGCACAGTTACTTCTGCTGTTATAGGGCCTGCTTTAAATTGGGGAACCCTGTATCATAATGTAGAAGAGTATAAAGGTGGCGAAGATGAGTATACTTTAAGTGTAACAGGGATTGATACAACAGGGCAGCAAGAGGTGTTGGTCGAGAAAGTAAATACTAAAGCTTTTGACCTTTCAGCGATTGATGCAAAAACATACCCAAAACTGCAATTGTCTGTGTTTTTGTCCGATGAAACGGAGCGTACGGCTCCACAGCTCAAGGAATGGTTTGTGTATTATGATGCAGTGCCAGAAGGCGTTATTAGGCCTGATCTGGTACAGGTAAACGAAGAAACTTTATCTGAACAAGCAGATAAAGGAAGTCTTTCTTTACCAATGGCGTTTGAAAATATCTCCAACACAGCTTTTACTGATTCCTTGCTGGTGAAGGTAACGTTAACTGGGAATGGCATTCAATCACGGGTTGATAGTTTTAAAGTTGAACCTTTAACTGCTAATAAAACAGCTTATTTCAATTATACTTTACTAACTAATGAACTGGAGGGGAGCTATCAGCTAAGTATGTATGTGAATCCGACAGTGCAACAGGAACAGTATTATTTTAATAATGTATATGAGGTGCCTTTCAATGTTAAGGCCAGGCTTCACCCCATTTTAGACGTTGCGTTTGACGGTATACATATAATGGATGGAGAATTGGTAGCGCCAAGTCCTACGATCAGTATAACATTGAAAGACGAGAGTAAGGGCGTTTACCTGCAAGATCCTTCTGCTATGTCTGTTATCATGATTGATCCACAAGGCGAAGGTCAGGAGGTGCCTTTGATGTCTAATTCTGAGGTTAGATATTATCCGGCAGATGAAAAGAATGACTTTAAGCTGGAGTATAAACCATCGAAACTAGAAGATGGCGTATATACTGTGGAGGTGAAAGCTCGTGATGTAACCGGTAAGCTATCCGGAGTATCTCCATATCGAATAAGTTTTGAGGTGGTCAATGAGTCCAGTGTGACAAACTTTTACCCGTTCCCCAACCCTTTCTCCACCAAGACTAACTTCATATTTACACTAACTGGTGCCACCATTCCGGATAACTTCAAAATTCAGATTTTGACTGTAACTGGTAAAGTGGTAAAAGAGATCATGAAAGAAGAAATTGGTCCCATACGTATAGGCAACAACAAATCGGAATATGCCTGGGATGGCACCGATATGTACGGAGACAAATTAGCCAATGGCGTTTATTTATACCGTGTGGTAATGAGCCAGCAAGGAGTGGAGGATATGAAGCACCGCAACACCTTTGGCGACAAAGCCTTTAAAAACGGCTATGGCAAATTATATATTTTGCGCTAAGTGTGAAACAGTGTAAAAGTAGCTAAACAGGAAAGGCAGCGTTTAGTCGCTGCCTTTCCTGTTTAGCTACTTTCTGTGAAGCTCCAAAAAAGTATAGCTGTATTTATTCTTCTCGTCGGGTTCATGATGCAGTTCCGATACTGCTTGCCATTCATCCATGTCCAACTCAGGGAAAAAGGCATCACCTTCAAAAGTTTGGTGCACTCTGGTTAAGTGAATCACATCAACCAACGGGAGTACCTGCTTATAAACTTTCGCACCACCGATGATACATATCTGCTCATCCAGTTCTTTGGCTCGTTCAATGGCTTCTTCTAACGTATGAGTAATTATGCAACCTTCTGCTTTATAATCTTTCTGTGTTGTAATGATGATGGAAGTGCGCCCTGGTAAAAGCTTGCCAATGGACTCAAAAGTCTTTCGACCCATAAGAATAGGGTGCCCCATCGTGATTTCCTTGAAATGGCGCAGGTCTGCCGGAAGATGCCAGGGCATTTCGTTGTTCTTGCCAATGGTGTTGTTCTCAGCGGCGGCTACTACTATAGCTATCATTTTATTATACGTTAAAGTTGTAACCTCTCAACAAATCCTGTACAGGCATACGCTTCTTTCCTTCCATCTGGAGGTCAAGTATTGCAATGGCTCCAGCAGCGGTTTGCACATGCAGATAAGTTTTGTTATCTGTCTCAATCTGGCCAGGTTCCAGGCAGTACGCTGTGTCAGTTAGGGCTTCTACTTTAAACAGCTTAAAGTTTTTTTCATTAAAACGTGCCCAAGCGGCAGGATAGGGAGAAAGGCCACGCACAAAATCGCGTACTTGCTGAGCTGATTGGTTCCAGTTTATTTCGCAGGTGTCTTTAAAGATTTTAGGGGCATGTTTTGTCTCTGCCGAAGTTAGCTGTGCTTGCGACTGAACTTTATCTTCTTCAATAGCTTGTACAGTTTTAACAGCCAGCTTAGCGCCCTCATGCTTCAGCTTCTCGTACAGACTACCAAAATCGTCTTCTTCTAATATTGGCACCTTTTCTTGAAAAATGAGGTCTCCCGTATCAATCTCATGTTTCAAAAAGAAAGAAGTAACGCCCGTTTCTTTTTCACCATTAATAATGGCCCAATTAATAGGAGCAGCTCCACGATATTGTGGTAATAACGAAGCATGTATGTTAAAAGAACCCAAGGCAGGCATGGACCACACTACTTCTGGTAACATCCGGAAAGCAACAATAACCTGTAAGTTGGCTTTGTAGCTGCGTAACTCTTCCAGAAAAGCTTCCGATTTCAGGTTGGTTGGCTGTAGCACCGGAATATTTTGCGACACAGCATACTCCTTTACAGGCGACTGATTTAGTTTCTGCCCACGACCAGCTGGTTTGTCTGGTGCGGTAATAACAGCAACTACATTATAATTATGTTCAACAAGTGCTTGCAGGGTAGGCACGGCAAAATCAGGCGTACCCATAAACACGATGCGGAGATTTTTAGGCATAGTTTTATTTTGAATCTGAATAAAGTAAATATTGCTTACGCATATTCTTATAATCTGAAAGTGCAGGTTCCCAAGTGGCTCTTATCTCTGCCTCGGTCTTACCTGCTTTTATTTGTTCGCGAAGCTGTGGTGTGCCTGCTAACTTCTCAAAGAAGCTGTTAAAAAACTTGTCCTGGTTGGTGGAGTTCTTATAAAAGTCCAGCACATAAGTAAGCGTAAAAGGTTGAGCCATTTCAGTGTCTGTCAAGTTTAAACCATAGCACTTCTGTCCCTTATAAGGAGGGTCTCCGGCTCCTGGCATACTTTCAGGCATAAAAGAATAATCTTTGTGCTTGTAGTATGGGCTTCCAATTACCTGAAAAGGATAAGAAGTACCACGACCTACACTTACACTAGTGCCCTCGAAAAGGCACAGTGATGGATAAAGTGCTATAGCTTGCGCATTAGGTAAGTTCGGAGATGGCTTTATAGGTAAAGTATAAGCTGTATTGTGGGTGTAACTGACAACAGGAATGATGGTTACTTTACATTGACGTTGTCCTTCTAACCATTTCTCTCCGTTTATCATTTTAGCTAACTCGCCTATTGTTAGCCCATGTACAATAGGTATAGGGTGCATTCCAACAAAGGATTTTAGGGCAGGCTCCAGCACAGGGCCATCTACATAGTGGCCGTTCGGATTTGGGCGGTCCAGTATAAGTAGCGGTTTATTATTTTCGGCACATGCTTCCATTACATAATGCATCGTACTGATGTAGGTATAAAAGCGAGCCCCTACATCCTGAATATCGAATACAACTATATCTAAATTTTGCAGTTGTTCTGGCAGCGGCTTTTTGTTTTTTCCGTAAAGCGATATAATTGGAAGACCTGTTTTAATGTCTTTTGCATCTTTAACATGGGCACCAGCATCTGCATCGCCACGAAACCCATGCTCCGGGGCAAAAATGGTTTTTATCTGTATGCCCCGGCTTAATAAGGAGTCAACAAGGTGCGTTTGTCCAATTACAGAAGTTTGGTTTACCACCATACCGACACGTTTGCCCTGGAGCAACTTCAGGTACATTTCTGTTCTTTCAGCACCTGTCTTCAATGGCTGTGTCTGGGGCAATGCACTAGCTGTTTCTGTGGAATCAATTACTACTATCGCATCGGCAGCAGTTGAGGGTTGGTACTGAGAGCAGCTGCCCAGTGCAAGCAGAAGCGAAGTGTAAAGTATAAATAGGGGCTGTATCATAGTAATAAGAAAGAAGTCAAAATTCATACCTATCTTTAAGGCAGTTTAGCAAAAAGGCGAGTGAATATTTCCAAATATATATCCGATAAGATATCAGAAGTACAAGCCGGCTCATTTACCTCGTCGGTTACAAAAATAGCAATTATCAGCATAGCAGCTGGCATTGGTATTATGATTGTGTCGTTTGCCATACTCGAAGGCTTCCGAAATGAGATACGGGAGAAGATCTTCAGCTTTAGTTCACATCTGCAGGTGAGTAAGTATGACACGAACAATTCTTTTGAAGGGGCACCAATAAGCAGAACAATCGGAATCAGTGATACTGCCTCTATTCCAGGAATTAAGCATATTCAATCTTTCGCCCGCAAAACAGCTATTATTAAAACAGATGATGAAGTACTGGGCGTAGTGCTAAAAGGGGTAGGGAAAGATTATGACCTGCAAGCAATGCAGCAGAATCTGGAAGCAGGAAAGCTGATTACATTTAACGATACAGCCTCATCAAAAGAAATCCTGATAAGCCAGCGCATTGCCAGTAAACTTAGGCTTAGTGTAGGGGATGATGCCATTTTTTACTTTATCCAGAATCCGCCGCGTGCCAGGAAGTTAACCGTTACCGGGATTTATAATACAGGTTTAGAGGAGTTTGATGAGGTTTTTGTGATAGGGGACCTACAACTGATACGCGACCTGAATGGTTGGCCGGACACATTAGTGGGTGGCGTTGAAATAGTGCTGAAGGATTTTGACCAGATAGACCAAGTGGCAGACCAAGTATTTGAGCAGATGAATTATGACCTGCAACTAGAGAAAATAACTGATCGGCACGCACAGCTTTTCGACTGGCTGCAACTTTTGCGTAAGAACGTAATCATCTTCCTTATTCTGATAATTTTTGTGGCTACCTTCAATATGGTATCTACCGTTTTTATTATGATTATTGAGCGCATTAATATGATTGGTGTACTAAAAGCGGTAGGAGCTACAGATAACCAGATAAGGAAAGTATTTTATTTCAGAGGGCTTAACCTCACAATTAAAGGCTTACTATGGGGAAACCTGATTGGAATTGGTTTTTGTGCTATTCAGGACTATTTTAAAATAATACCGCTTGACCCGGACAACTATTATATGGACACCGTACCGATAAGTTGGAATATAGGGATGATTATTATTTTAAATGTGATTACTCTATTACTGACAATGCTAGCTATTCTGATTCCTGCCTCTATGGTGGCACGTATTAAACCAGTAAAAGCTATTAAGTTTGATTAATAATAGATAGCTCTGTATCTGAAGTTTTGTAGCGTCTTTTTCTTGTGAAACTTGCCCCTATCAATTTTTGCTTACTAATTTTTTAGAAAACGCACAACTAAAGGCACCTAACAAAGTCTAGATAAAGGTCTTTGTTAGGTGCCTTTAGTTTGTAAAAATGAGCTAATAAGCTTTCCTATGCCTGCTGCACATTAATTACCTCACGCTTCTGAATTGGCGCTGGCATTTTAACTTCATTCTGCTCAAAAGCAATTTTTATACGTTCAGTCATCTCCCAGTTAAGCGGCCAGAACTCTTCCTTTTTTGCCCACAGGCGCATGCTGATCGTTATAGAATATTCTGTAAAGCCAGTAGCGGCAATAAAAGGGGCTGGGTCTGTGAGAATACGCTGATCAGTATCGACTAGCTGTTGCAGCAGCTGTTTAACAGCACTAAGGTCATTTTGTGGGCTGATTACCAGGTTGAACTCCATTCGCCTAGTTGGCTCCACCGAATAGTTTACAACCACGCTATTTGCTAATGGGCCATTAGGCATATAAATAACCTGATTGTTGCCCGTTTTTATAACTGTGTTAAAGATGTTGATCATGTGTACAGTGCCCATTTGACCCTGTGCCTCAATAAAATCTCCTACTCTAAAAGGCTTGATGGTTAAGATTAACACTCCACCTGCAAAGTTGGAAAGGCTGCCTTGCAAAGCCAGGCCAATAGCCAGACCAGCCGAGCCTAACACGGCTATAAAAGAAGTCATTTCAACACCAAGCTGCGCTATAACTAATATAATAAGTAAAATGCGCAACGCTATAGATAGCAGGTTTTTCAGGAACGGACGTAGCGAAATATCTACATCTTTGCGTTGCATCAGGCTGTAAGTAACCTGAACAATGCGGTTTATTACCCAAAGCCCTATGAGAAGGGTGAGTATGGCGCCAAGCAGCCGGAGGCCATACAGTACTACAAAATCAGTTATAGAATTGCTTAATTGCCCAAGATTGTCGAACTCGAACATAAAATTAAAAGTGATGTAAGAAAATAAAAAAGGCCTGGCACGCCCTTAATATTTATGCCAAAGCCTAAAGATGGGCAAAAAATAAAGGAATGACAACTACAGAGGCAAGTGCCGGCACTGCAGTATCAGGTTAGGGTTAGGGCAAAGTTGTTGATAGGTAGCTTTTTCAGTTAGCATGGCCACTCCTGGGTAATCTCCGGATTTATTTTCCATAGAACTTATTACCTGGAAGTGCAGGTGTGGCGGCCAGTCACCATTTTCCGGGAAAGGACCAACCTCCGCAATTTTGTCTCCTTTCTTGATAGGTTTTCCGACCTGTAAATCCTCCAGAGAAGTGCGTGTGAGGTGGCCATATAACGTATAAAACGTTACATGCTCTAACTCATGCTCCAGAATAATAGTAGGGCCGTAGTCGCCAAAGTTAGCATTATCCTGAAAGCTATGTATAACCCCATCCAGAGGTGCAAATACAGTTGTACCAGCATTCAACCAGACATCAATGCCTAAGTGAAGATTGCGGCTCTTGGCTTCTTTATCGAAATGTGAACTGCGGCTATATATCGATCTGTTCTCCATATAACCGCCTACCCCTATTGTTGCTTTCTGAAGCTGTAGCATTTGCTGCACAGCTTCGTTAAAAGTAGCTGTATCTTTAAGGTCAATATGGCGCAGTAGCTCGTTTGCGGCAGAAAAGTCCAGTGCGCAAACATCTGCTGCATTTAAATCAGCATCTAATACAGGGGCAAAAGCATGGCTATGCCTGCTTAGGGTTTCACTAAGGTTACTTGAGTTTAGCATAAAAGTAAAGGTGGGTAGTGTTACCACCTTTGCAAGTATAAGAAGAATTAGCTTAGTTCTTCAACATACTTTTCCTGCATTGCCTTAGAAAGTGTTTTCAGGCTTTTAGTTTTGCCAAAAAGTTCTTCTGACTTCTTGCTATAAGCCTGTGCTGCTTCCTGTAGTGTTTCAAAAGTGCCTAGGTTAATGCGCTGTTTGTTGAAGTGAATGATAGCGCGATACTTTTGAGCTTCTTTATGTACACCACGTACCCCGAGTTTATTTTCGGTTTTGGTTGTGTTGCGAACAATTTTACAAAGCGGTGCCCACTCAAGGTTCTCAATGCGGCAGTCTAACTTATTCCCGTTTTTGAAGTGAACATAGAGTTTGTTGTTGCTTTCTGGTTTCTCAAGCAACTGCTCTCCGATCATTTTATGGAGATAAATTGTTTCGTTCTTGTACTTGCCACTTTTTAGTGGCCAGTTCTTCTGGAAAAAGGCGTAACCGTTGGAGTGGATGCGAAGGTGCTTCAGAAATTCTATCTGCTGGAGGTAAGCATTGTTCTGAATATACTCGTAGGTTCGATCATCTACAACTACGGTTTTTTCACAGTTCTTTAGTGTTAGTTTGTAAAGCATCTTGTTTTTAAGTGATTGAGTTGTAATAGGAAGCAGGTATGAGCTACCAGACATGAAAGCTCATTACTTCTGGCTGTACAGCATGCTGTAAAGTTGCATGTATTTTTTTATATCTGCTACTGCTAATATTACCGGATTTATAAACAATACGCTTGATTCGTCTTTTGTGGCTACTTTTTTAAGGGTTCTTTCCGTGAACATAACATAAAGTCGTAACTTTCAGTCGAAAAACGATAGTCAATGTATTAAATTATATAGTAAGCATATTATAATGAGTAGCCAATATTATAACCTGAAAGTGGTAGAGATTACACAGGAAACAGCCGATGCCGTTACCCTTCATCTCGAACACCCAGCTAAGCAAATAATTGACTATAAACCTGGTCAATTCCTGACGCTGATACTTTCCATCAATGGCAAAAAAATACGCCGATCATACTCTCTCAGTAGCACTCCACAGGAAGCCCCACGTTTATCTGTTACTGTTAAACGTGTAAATGGTGGTTTAGTATCAAACCATTTGCTCAATAACGTAAGAGTAGGTGAAAATATTGAGGTGATGGAACCAATTGGTAATTTTTGCCTCAATTGCGAAACCAGCAATATCCGCAACATTATTCTGTTTGGTGCAGGAAGTGGTATCACCCCGCTAATTTCTATTTTAAAAGCAGTGTTGCGCGAAGAACCACAGAGCCGGGTTACCTTGTTATATGGGAACCGCAATAAAGAGGCTGTTATTTTTAGTGAGCAACTGAAGCAGTTGGAAGAGGCAAACCAAGGCCGGCTGCATGTAGAGTACATTTACAGCCAGCCACAAAGTAACCAGCCCAAGAAGAAATTAAGCTTGCTGGAGCGCCTGAAACTGGTAAAACCCAAAGAGGAGGAGCCAGTTAGTCTGCCTACGCAGGACAATGAGCACCACGGGCGTATGAACCAGAGCATGGTTATTAAAATTCTGGAGCGGCTACAGCTTACAAAACCTGTTGATGCTTTATATTACATGTGTGGGCCAGAGGGAATGATGGACGAGGTGGACAAAGCCCTGAAGGTATTGCATGTGCCCGCAGAGCGGGTTTTCAGAGAAAGCTTTGTGAGCAGCAAATTAATCCAGCAAGACCAGGAAGAGCATCATGGAGATGTAAGTGCTACAGCGGATGATGGAGAGATTAAAACCCAGACAGTAAAGCTTATTTATGAGGGTGCTGAATACAATGTAGAGGTGAAGCCGAACCAGACTATACTGGAAGCGGGTTTGGAGCAGAACATTGACTTGCCTTATTCCTGCCAGGCAGGCCTATGTACAGCCTGTAGAGGCAAGTGCCTCAGTGGTAAAGTGCACCTGGATGAGCGAGAGGGGTTGTCTGAAGCGGAGTTAGAAGAAGGATATGTGCTAAATTGTGTAGGCCATCCCTTAACTAATGATGTGATAATAGAAATCGGATAAAAAAAAATCCCGTATAAAAAGCAAAGCCACATGAGACACAATGTGGCTTTGCTTTTTTTGTGCGTTACAATGTTTGTACATAAATTACGACTTTAACTTTTGTATATGAGTTCAACTGACACTAGTATAAAAATACCGCAGCGTAAACCGCGTACCTTTCTGCCTGAAGACTTCAGTGTTGAAAGTTGGGAAAAAATACAGCCACACTTTGAAGAGCTTAAAGCCCGTGAAATTAACAGTGTAAAGGACTTAGAGAAGTGGATGACTGATAGGAGTGAGTTAGAAAGCGTATTATCAGAAGAACTTGGGTGGCGTTACATCCGGATGACCTGCGATACACAAAATGAAGAAGTAACCAAAGCCTTTCAGTATTTTGTTGAGGAGATAGAGCCCAAGGTAGCCCCTTATGACCATGAGCTTAACCAAAAGTTAATGGAGTCTCCTTATGTAAAGAACGTGGACGAGGACAAGTACCGGATATTTCTGCGGGGCGTAAAACGTGCCTTAGAGATATTCCGCGAAGAAAACATTCCGCTTAGTACAGAAATCAGTACAAAGCAACAGCAATATGCAGCCGTTACAGGTGCCATGACAGTTACCCTAGATGGGGAGGAAGTTACCCTGCAGCGTGCCGCTGATCGTTTAAAACGCACTGATCGTGAGGTACGCCAAGAGGCATGGCTTGCTATACAGGAGCGCCGTATGGAAGACCACCAGAAGCTGGATGATCTGTTTGACGAGCTTTTGCGCTTACGTGATCAGGTGGCTAAGAATGCTGGTTTCGAGAACTTCCGCGATTATATGTTTGCTGCCCTTGGGCGCTTCGATTACACACCTCAAGACTGCTTCGACTTTCACCAGTCCATTAAAGAAACCATTGTGCCTCTATTTACAGACGTGGATCAAGAGCGAAAGGAAAAGCTGGGCGTAGAGGAGCTCAGGCCCTGGGATTTGGATGTAGATCCAAGTAGCAAAGCTCCCTTAGAGCCTTTTAACTCAGGTGAGGAGCTGCTAGAGAAAACAGTGCAGGTATTTTACCAATTAGATACCTTCCTGGGCGACTGCCTGGCTACCATGCGCGAAATGGGGCATCTAGATTTGGAATCCAGAAAAGGAAAGGCTCCGGGAGGATACAATTACCCCTTAGATGAAATTGGAGTGCCATTCATCTTTATGAATGCTACATCCAGCCTACGGGATGTAATTACGCTATTACATGAAGGAGGTCACGCAGTACATTCTTTCCTGACACGCGATTTACGCCTGAATGCTTATAAGCATCCACCATCAGAGGTGGCTGAGTTAGCCTCTATGTCTATGGAGTTGATCTCTATGGATTATTGGGACAATTTTTTTGAGGATGAAGACGAACTACGCAGAGCCAAGAAAACTCACCTGGAAAGCGTACTGGAAACTTTTCCTTGGGTAGCTACAATCGACAAGTTCCAGCACTGGATTTATGAGCACCCGGA
Source organism: Pontibacter silvestris (assembly GCF_020907275.1). Lineage (GTDB taxonomy): Bacteria > Bacteroidota > Bacteroidia > Cytophagales > Hymenobacteraceae > Pontibacter > Pontibacter silvestris. Next base: position 196,609 of record NZ_JAJJWI010000006.1, read on the forward strand.
GCATACGCAGGAAGAGCGTCATAATGAGTGGGTAAACATTTTTGAGACTTTCAACCACAAGGAGGTAAGCTGGAAGGGGCTGGAGAAATACAAGCCCTACATTTGGCAGAAACAGCTGCACTTATACGAAGTGCCGTTTTACTATATTGAATATGCCATGGCACAACTTGGGGCTATAGCCGTTTGGAAGAACTACAAAGAGAACCCACATGAAGGCCTTGCCGCTTATAAACGTGCCCTTAGCCTTGGGTATACGGTTTCTATTGGAGAGGTATATGAGGCAGCAGGTATTAAATTCGATTTCAGTACAGACTATATAAAGAGTCTCGCAGATTTTGTTCAGGAAGAAATGAATAGCCTGTAAAAGAAAGTAGTACTAAAATAAAAAGAGAAAAGCCCAAGGTGTCATATCTTGGGCTTTTCTCTTTTTACCAGGCAGCACTGGTAACAGTGCTGCCTGGTAATTTATTAAGGGTTAGTAGGGTAACAGGGCGTAGATTAATTATTTTTCATGCCGTTCAGCATCATGTAAGTCAGGTTCTCAGCAATTTCAGATGGTGTCATTTTTCCTTCTGGCTTGTACCAGGTGTGTATCCAGTTCAGGCCAGAGAACACAGTCATGGTGGCAAATTTTACATCAGGCACCTTAAACTCTCCACTCTCCACACCTGATCTAATAATTCCTCTAAAATGAGCTTCATACTTGTCACGAAGTGACAGGAAGGAACTGTGGTAAGGCTCGCTCAGGTGACGCCACTCATACAAGAAGACGGCAGATGCTTCTGTGTTTTGCGTCATTACCTTAACATGGGCAGCAATTGCCTTGGTCAGTCGCTCAGTAGCAGAAGCCTGTGGAGAATCAACAGCGTCAGTGGCCTCGAAAAACTCACGTGCCATTCTGAAGCAAACTTTTTGCAAGATTTCTTCTTTTGACTTAATGTGCGAGTAGATGCTGGCAGCTTCTATACCTAGCTCATTTGCTAAATCGCGCATTGATGTAGCCGAATAGCCTTTTGCTTTGAATAAGGCCGTGGCTGTTTCCTCTATTTGTTCTTTTCTGCTCAAAGTTTCTGCGAATAAAGTTAGTTAAAACAAATATAATATACCTAACGAATGTTAGCAAATTTCTGTTTGTATTTTTTGTATTAAAAAGCCGCAATATAGCTTAAAGCTAAGGTTAACTTATTTTAATACAAACGATAGTTAATATTTTGGGTGCAAAATACTAAATTTTACGCCTAAAAAATATTAAAGGCTAAAAAAAATTAACAAGATGGCTTATTTATTGCTAATGTATAATTAAAGTTGTGTTGGATTTTTGATTTTAATAAAGACATGAAATGAGGCTAAAGTTTTAGAGCTTAATAAGAATGCTTGCGTATATGAGAATCAGACCAACACCAAGAGCAAATACCTAAAATAATAAAGCTACTATGACGGATACGACCACAACTGCTAAAGAACTGACGCTGGAATACGTTCATTATGAGGTTAGAGACCGCGTCGGCTATATCACCCTTGCCAGAGAAGAAAAACGTAATGCATTGAATGCTGAAATGGTATCAGACCTGAAAAAGGCTTTTGCCATGGCCGAAGAAGACGAAACTTGTAAGGTAATTGTGCTGCGGGCTGAGGGCAAAGTTTTCTGTGCCGGAGCAGACTTAGAATATTTGCAACTTCTGCAGCAATACAACTACCATGATAACCTTGTTGATTCTACGCACCTGATGGAGCTCTTTCGCCTGATCTATACCTTAAAGAAGGTGGTTATTGCTCAGGTACATGGCCATGCTATTGCCGGTGGTTGTGGTCTTGCTACTGTCTGCGACTTTACTTTTACTGTGCCAGAGGCTAAATTCGGATACACTGAAGTCAGAATAGGGTTTATACCTGCTATAGTCACTGTGTTTCTTTTGCGGAAAATAGGTGAGGCGCGTGCCAAAGAACTGCTGCTCACCGGCGATCTTATTTCAGCTGGTGAAGCGCAGCGTATAGGGCTTATTAATTTTGTTGTTTCACCTGAAACACTGGAGCAGGAGGTCTTTGCTTTTGCCCAGAAGCTTTGCTCTCAGAATTCCCGCTATTCTATGGAGGTGACAAAAGAAATGGTTGCCCGTGTGCAGGAAAAAACACTGGAAGATGGGTTGCTTTATGCTGCAGAAATGAATGCACTTACCCGTGGTAGCGAAGACTGCCAACGAGGTATTGCCGCTTTTTTAAGCAAAGAAACGTTGAAGTGGTAAAATTCTGTTTAAATCTTAAAACAATTCTCTAAACTTGCTGTTCTTCGGATATGCTGATTGGTTTCGGAATTATGTTAGCTACTTTTGTGGCAATGGAAGGTGTTGCCTGGGGTATGCATAAGTACGTACTTCATGGCTTTATGTGGTTCCTGCATAAGTCTCACCACACACGTCACAACCATGCTTTTGAGCTTAATGACCTCTTTTTTGCCTACTATGGTACACTGGCTATGCTGTTCTTTATTTTTGGCAGCGAACCTTTAGACTATAGGTTCTGGATAGGAGCGGGTATTACATTATATGGCGTGGCTTACTTTCTGATACACGACGTTTTTATCCACAGGAGACTAAAGCTGTTTGGTAAAACGTCTAATGTTTATCTGAAAGCCTTAAACATGGCGCACAAGGTGCACCATAAAACGCCGGGTAAATATGGCTCCGAAGCGTTTGGGATGTTGTGGGTGGCTCCGAAATATTTTAAGTCAGCTTACGACATAGTTCAAAAACAGCAAAACGAGAAGGGTGGCACAGTACACTATAAAAGAACTTGAGCATCTGTCAGGTGTAAAAGCACATACGATACGAATTTGGGAGCAGCGTTATAATATTCTTACCCCTCAGCGAACAGAAACAAATATCCGGTATTATAGCGATGCTGATTTAAAAGCTTTACTTAATATTTCTCTGCTGAATGAGCGGGGATACAAAATTTCAAAGATAGCTCAGATGGACCGCTCGCAGATTCTGCAGACAGTGCAGCAGCTGTGCGACGAGCCAAACCAGGAAGGCACACACCAGATAAATACATTGGTGGCGGCCATGATTGATATGGATGAAGAGCAATTCGACAAAACGCTGTCTACTGCTACCTTGCAAATGGGTTTTGAGTGGACGATGTTGCACATCATTTATCCATTCCTAAACAAAATTGGTATTCTTTGGCAGACAAACAATATCAGTCCGGCGCATGAGCATTTTGTGAGTAACCTGGTGCGTCAGAAACTAATTGTGGCAATAGACGGACAAGTGTTGCGCAAGCATGCACAGGCTCCTACTTATTTATTGTATCTGCCGGAGGGGGAACTGCATGAACTGGCATTGCTGTACATGAATTATATTATCAGGTCTCATCATTGCCACGTGTTTTACCTGGGGCAGAACCTGCCTTTTGAAGACCTAAAGTTAACTTATGAGCAATGCAAACCTGATTTTATTTGCACTGTGATGACATCGGCGCCAGAGCGGGATAAGGTACAGGAATATTTAAATAACTTGTCTGCGGCATTTCCAGGCTGTACTGTTTTTGTCTATGGAATTCTGATACAGCAGGATGAACTTATATTTCCTCCTAATATCAAAGTCATACCTGATATGAGAAGCTTTATTACTTTATTCAGCTAATAAGCTTCGCTGATTTAACAAGCAAAAACCCGGCATCTAAGACAGGTGCCGGGTTTTTGCTTGTTATACTTCCTAAAGTTTAAGCCTTGAGTTAGTGAAGAGTTGCATTAATGTTAAGTTAAAGGGATTAGTTTTAATTTTGTTTATTTATTTTTAAATAATATTAAACGAAATTAATCTATTGGAATCAAATGACGTACATTTGTTTAATATTTAAGTTTTAATAATAAACAAATGACTGCTCTGGAATATACCTCTCTTATACAAAGTGTAGCCTTATCTTTAAGACCTGTGGCAATGAACCTGACACGCGATGCAGATGATGCCAAGGATCTGGTACAGGAGACACTTCTCAAGGCTTTATCGAATAGGGAGAAATTTAAATCAGGTACGAACATAAAGGCATGGCTTTACACTATCATGCGTAATACTTTTATCAACAACTACAATAAAATAACCAAACGCACAAGTAGTATCGATACTTCTGAGTACTTGCAGTACTTAAACATTAATCAAAACTACACTGCGCAAAACAAAGGGGCGGCTTCTTTCGTCATGAATGACATTAACAAGGCTATTGCCAACTTAAGTGAAGAACACCGTAAGCCTTTCATGATGTATTACATTGGCTATAAATATCATGAAATTGCCGACCAGCTTAATCTTCCGATAGGTACTGTAAAGAACCGCATTCATATTGCCCGTAAAGAACTGAAGCTTATGCTGGAGGTATACAGGTAGGAGGCTTAGTAAAACAGGTAGTAGCAACCATTTTTATGACTCAAACAAAAGTAATAGTAATAGGCTCGGGCTTCTCTGGGGTGTCGGCAGCTACAAGCCTGGCTGATAAAGGCTATAGTGTAACGGTGCTGGAGAAAAATTCCACACCCGGCGGACGTGCACGAAGTTTCTCAGCTCAGGGCTTTACGTTTGATATGGGGCCAAGCTGGTATTGGATGCCTGATGTTTTTGAGTCATATTTTAATAAATTTGGTAAACGAAGTTCTGATTACTATAACCTTAAACGTTTAGATCCTTCTTATACAGTAGCTTTCGGAGAGGATGATTTTGTAGATATTCCTGCCTCGCTGGATAAGCTGCGTACATTATTTGAAAGCCTTGAAAAGGGTAGTGCTGCTAAACTTGATGCTTTTTTAGAACAGGCAGCCTATAAATACGAAGTGGGAATTAACCAGCTGGTATATAAGCCCGGGCGTTCGCTAACAGAGTTTATGAGTTTAAAGCTGCTCTTTGATGTGCTGCGGATGGATGTTTTTCAATCTTTCCATAAGCATATCAGGAGGTTTTTTAGCCATGGTAAAATTATTAAGCTGATGGAGTTTCCTATACTGTTTCTGGGGGCTTTGCCAGAAAACACACCGGCTCTTTACAGCTTGATGAATTATGCCGATATCATCTTGGGTACCTGGTACCCTATGGGAGGAATGTATAAAATTGTGGAAGGGATGGTGCAGTTGGCCGAGGAAAAAGGGGTAACCTTTCTATACAACCAGGATGTGAAGGGTATTGATGTGGAAGATGGACAGGTATCAAGCGTGATAACTGCTACAGATACCTTTTATACAGATGTAGTGGTGGCGAGTGCAGATTATCATCATGTAGAAAAGGAGTTGCTGCCACCATCTTACCAGAGTTACTCCGACAGCTATTGGGAAAACAGAGTGATGGCACCGTCGTCTTTACTGTTTTACATTGGCGTAAATAAACGCCTGAAAAATCTGCAGCACCATAATCTGTTTTTTGATGAAGACTTTGGTCCGCATGCCCGTGAAATATACACGCACCCAAAATGGCCAACAAAGCCACTGTTTTATGTTTGTGCGCCTTCTGTAACAGACCCAACTGTTGCGCCTGAGGGTTGTGAGAACCTGTTCTTGCTGATACCAGTGGCACCTGGCTTGCAGGACACTGAAGAGCAGCGTGAAAAATATTATAACCTTGTAATGGACCGGCTGGAGCGACTAACAAAGCAGGAGATACGCAGTGCTGTTATATATAAGCGCAGCTATGCGCACCAAGACTTTATCAGCGATTATAATGCTTTTAAAGGTAATGCTTATGGATTAGCAAATACTTTAAAGCAAACCGCATTACTGAAGCCTCGTCTGAAAAGCAATAAAGTAAAGAACTTGTTTTACACGGGGCAGTTAACTGTTCCCGGGCCCGGAGTGCCACCTTCTCTTATATCAGGGCAGGTGGTAGCGAAAGAGGTAGAAAAAGAATTTAAAGCTCCGGATAAAATATACATCAACCCAAAAACCCAAATGCATGGAGCTGTTTAAAGAAACTTGCCTGAAGTGCAGTAGAGTTGTCACAGAGTCATACAGTACCTCGTTTACACTAGGCATTAAAACGCTGCACAAAAAGCTTCACTTTCCTATATATGCCATTTATGGTTTTGTGCGCTTTGCCGATGAAATTGTAGATACTTTTCACGACTACAACAAGCGTGAGCTGTTGGCTGACTTCAAAAAACAAACTTATGAAGCTATAGAGAAGGGCATTAGTCTGAACCCAGTGCTGCATTCGTTTCAGACGGTGGTAAAACAGTATGGCATAGATGAAAAATATATTGATGCCTTTTTGTTAAGTATGGAGATGGACCTGGAGGGGCATGCGTATGACCGTGCGCTGTATAATACCTACATTTATGGTTCGGCAGAGGTGGTGGGGCTTATGTGTCTGAAGGTTTTTTGTGAGGGGGATGAAGAAATGTTTAAGCAATTAGAAAATTCGGCACGTAGTTTGGGAGCTGCTTTCCAGAAAGTAAACTTTCTCCGCGACATGAGAAGTGATTATGATGAGCGGGGGCGGGTATATTTTCCGAAGGTAGACTTTACGTGTTTCGATAATACTTGCAAAGCAGAGATTGAAGCTGATATTCTAAAAGATTTTGATGATGCATTAAAAGGTATCATGGCTCTGCCGCGCTCAGCACGGATGGGAGTGTATCTGGCCTATGTTTACTACAGAAAGCTATTTAGAAGAATCCAGAACCTGCCTGCAACCCATATTCTAAAAGAGCGCGTAAGAGTACCTGATAATACGAAACTTGCTTTGCTGGTAAGCTCGTACTTCAAGTATAAACTTAATGTAATCTAATTTGAAAATATTATTTCTATTTATGGTGATGCTTGTCTTGCCAGCTATGTCTGAAGCAGGTAGCGATACAAGCCAATATAAAATTGCCGAGTTAAGAGGGCTGTACCTGAAAGCTACTCAAGACGAAGAGGCTGGTAAAGAATTCCATAAGTTTATGGATAAGTATAACGGGAATCACCCGGTTATACTGGCTTATAAAGCAGCTTCAGAGGCAAGTATGGCCAAGTATGTCTGGAACCCTTACAGCAAGTTAAAGCACCTTAAAACATCTGCTTCCATTTTTGAGAAGGCTGTTAAATTAGATAAAGATGAGCCTGAAATCCGTTTTTTAAGGTTCACAGTAGAGCATTATGTACCGCGTTACCTTAAGTTGAGTGAGCATCTGAATGAAGATAAAAAGATCATTATAAACAGCTTGAAGAATTATCCTGCCTCAGGTCTGTCACCAGGTCTGGCCAAAATCATGCGAGACATAATGCTTTCTGAAGATCTTACCTCAGAAGATGAGAAAAAAATATTGCGAAACGTCCGCATCTGACAGTTGTCATAAACAAAAAGCGGTATGTAACTGTTTTTGATAAAGGAAAGGGGCGCTGTTGTTGTATTGAGTGATAACTGATAATTACTGCATGTATATCTACCTGTATCTGAACATCTTTACTATTACGTTTCCTTTACTGCTTTCTTTTGATAAGAAGGTGGCGTTTTATAAAAGCTGGCCCGCCTTATTTCCGGCTATGCTTGTGAATGTTCTGGTGTTCATGGCTTGGGACGTGCTGTTTACTGATCTTGGCATATGGGGGTTTAACGAGGAGTATTTGCTTGGGATTACCGTGTTTAACCTGCCCTTAGAAGAGGTGTTGTTTTTTGTTACCGTGCCCTATGCCTGTGTATTTATTTACGCAGTGCTGAATGCTTATATCACAAAAGATATTCTGCGACCTTACGCTAAAATTATTGCGGTTCTCTTAATGCTTTCGTTGTCATGTATTGCTGCTTTTAATAGTGGCAAACTTTATACCTCTGTTACGTTTTGCTCTCTAGTTGTGATGCACTTGTTGCATCTGCGCTTCTTCCGGGATAAGTTTTTGGGGCGGTTCTACCTGGCTTACCTGGTGCACCTTGTGCCATTTTTGCTTGTGAATGGTGTACTCACCTACTTGCCTGTTGTGTGGTATAATAACAATTACATTCTCGGGTTAAGGATTGTTTCTATTCCTGTAGAAGACACGATGTACTCTATGCTGATGTTGTTATTACCCATAACAGTATACGAGGGATTACAACAACGCTTTGCTCTTAAACAATATAAGCCTTTAGTTGTATAACAACTATATGAAAAGCCTCCATGTTACTATTGACTCTAACTCTGGCTTCTGCTTTGGAGTAGTCTATGCTATTCAAATGGCAGAAGATATACTAAAGGAGCAGGGATACCTGTATTGCTTGGGTGATATTGTACATAACGATGAGGAGGTAGAGCGCTTGCAGCAGTTAGGTTTGCGCATTATTAATCATGAGCAGTTCAGAAACTTACGAAATGAATCTGTGCTGATTAGAGCGCATGGTGAACCTCCTGAAACATATCAGACGGCACTGCAAAATAACCTGACCTTAGTGGATGCTTCCTGCCCAGTGGTGCTGAAGCTGCAGAATCGCATTAAAACTTCTTTTGATAAAGAGGAGCAAATTTTTATTTACGGCAAACATGGTCATGCAGAAGTGATGGGGCTCTTAGGGCAGACACATAATAAAGCTGTTGTTTTCGAAAACATGGATGAACTCTTGCGGTATGAGTTGCCACAGAAAATTACACTGTATAGCCAGACCACCAAAAGCACCGATAGCTTCTATAAAATCAAAGAGACGCTGGAAACAAAAGGGTACGAGATAAACGCTAACGATACGATCTGCCGCCAGGTGTCTAACCGTGACAAGGAACTGCGCAACTTTGCCAGTAAGTTTGATAAAGTAGTGTTTGTTTCTGGCACAAAGTCTTCTAATGGCAAAGTCCTGTATCAGGTATGTAAAAGCACGAATCCTGATACTTTTTTTGTTTCTAAAGTAGATGAGTTGCAGGAAGAGTGGTTTAAAGACGGGGATCGAGTAGGTATTTGTGGAGCTACCTCTACTCCTATGTGGTTAATGGAGGAGGTGAGAAGCAGGTTACTAAGTTATGAGTTAGCCCTGTAGAACTTTGCTTTATCGTTATAAAGGTAGACCTTATTTCTGTGAACTTAAGCTAATACTGTTACTAAAAAGCTAGCTATTTATACATTTACAAATGCCAAAACGCAACGACTATAGAGGGATTGTGATAGCAACAGTTATTGTTGTTTGTTGGTTTACGCTGCTCGTTTACCTGTTGCATTGGTCTGTTTATTTTACGTCGCCTTTAACGTTTCTCTTTGTTTTACTGCAGACCCACTTGTACACTGGCTTATTTATTACAGCCCATGATGCCATGCATGGGGTGGCTGCACCCGGTAAACCTAAGTTAAATAAAACAATAGGTACGGTAACAGCTTTGTTATTTGCTTACAACTGGTATCCACGCCTCTTGCCAAGGCATCACCTGCATCATCAGCATGTGGCTACTGCTGATGACCCTGACTATCATGGAGGCGGATTCTGGCCCTGGTACTTGAGCTTTCTTAAACAATACATCACCTGGTGGCAGATACTGCTTATGGCTGTTACCTTCAATGTGCTTCAACTGTTTTTCCCGCTGGAAAATATTATACTCTTCTGGATGCTTCCGGCTATACTGGCTACTTTTCAGCTTTTCTACTTTGGTACTTACCAGCCACATAAAGGAGAACACCTCGAAAATAACCTGCATAAGTCTACTTCGCAGCATAAGAACCACCTTTGGGCTTTTGTAAGCTGCTATTTCTTCGGGTATCATTTTGAGCATCACGATAAACCTTACCTGCCTTGGTGGCAGTTATATAAAACGAAAGAGAGCTAATAGAAATTATTGCTCCATCCTCCTCGCTCGTATCAGTTAAGTTATCTGTGAAGAGATAATTTTATATGTTTTTGTGACTATCGCTCCTGCCCATAGCTTTCAATAATGTGAGTTCTTGTTAATAATTCCAATTTGTTAGGCAGTTGCCAAACTGAAGCCAGCCTTTTTAGCCTGTTTCTGGCTTTCTGCTGCATTTTAACTTGTATTTTGCCCGCTAAATTCATCAGGCCAAATAGGGATAGCAGGAGCAAAACAATAAGCTTCCCGTCTTTTTCAATAAAAAGTTAGCAACTCTTTTCCACTTTCTCCCACTTTGCCCACTTTCTTCCACTTTTCATTTGGAAATATATTAAACATATGTAATTGCGTATATTTTATAGGTAATTTATTGGTTATCAATATATTGGGTATTTATATCCTCGAATTTTAATGAATTTACTGATCTCTTGCAAAAAAACTTATACCCAAAATAGCGTGTAAGTGGTGTAGGTAATGTGGATAAGTGGAGTGGATAACCATAATTTATCCACAAAGTGGTGAAAAGTGGTAGATAGTGGTTGAAGTGTTTTGTTGAATCGCTACATTTGTATACTCCGAAATCTACACGGACGAAACTGTAATATGTATGAACTTCCTCTCCGGTGAATATGAGTGCAAGATTGACCCGAAGGGAAGGTTGGTTTTACCTGCAAAGATAAAAGCCAACCTGCCGGAGGCATCAGGCAACCATGTGGTGCTCACGAGAGGATTTGAGCCTTGCTTGGTGCTGTATCCGAAGGCTGAGTGGAAGGTGATTTACGATAAGGTGGCAGGGTTGAATGAGTTCAACGAGGAGTATCGTCACTTTCAACGGAACTTCTTTCGGGGAAATACCGAGATAGAGTTGGATGGTGCTGGTCGTTTTATAGTTCCGAAAACCATGGCACGTTTTGCAGAGCTGGAGAAAGAGGCGATAGTGGTTGGGCTTGGTAATCGTGTAGAAATCTGGAACCCTGATAAGTATGAGGAGTTCCTGATTAAGGATCAACAGAATTTTTCACAGCTTGCCCAGAAGTTTTTGGGTGATAAACCGGCAGAGGAACCGAGTATTTAATTAATGGAATATCATCGTCCTGTTTTATTGGAGGAGTCGGTCGAGGCGCTGGCGGTTAAGCCAGATGGTGTTTATGTTGATGTGACATTTGGAGGAGGTGGCCATTCGGCGCTGATTGCTAGTAAGCTTACAGATGGTAAGTTGTACAGTTTTGACCAGGATAGGGACGCGGAAGAGCAATCTAAGAAAATAGAGAGCCCGGTTTTTCAGTTTGTGCGAGCAAACTTCCGGGACCTGAAAAAGTACCTTCGGTTGTATCGCGTAAATGCTGTGGATGGTATTCTGGCAGACCTAGGTGTTTCATCGCATCAGTTCGATGTGCCGGATCGGGGCTTTTCAACCCGCTTTGACGGCCCCCTGGATATGCGTATGAATCCTGAAGCAGAGGTTTCGGCTAAAGATGTGGTGGCAACTTATTCAGAAGAGCAGTTGCATCGGGTTCTGGGGATTTATGGAGAGGTGAAAAATGCCCGTACACTAGCCCGGACAATAGTAGAGAAGCGCGCTGTAAGGTCTATTGAAACTATCGGGGACTTTAAGAGGGCAATAAGTTCTGTCACGCCAAAGGGGAAAGAGAATAAATACCTGGCTCAGGTGTTTCAGGCCCTCCGCATAGAAGTGAATGATGAGATGAAAGCACTGGAGGAGATGCTGGAGCAGACTGTTGAAGTGCTGAAGCCGGGCGGCCGATTGGTGGTGATATCTTACCATTCGCTGGAAGACCGGATGGTGAAGAATTTTATTGCGAAAGGTAAGTTTTTTGGAGAGGTTGAAAAAGACCTGTTTGGAAACGAGGTAAAGCCACTGGAGGCTGTAAACCGAAAACCAATTACTCCAACAGGTCAGGAGTTGCTGGAGAATACCCGCTCCAGAAGTGCTAAGCTGAGAGTCGCTGAAAAAAGAGATTGAAATGAAAGAAATTAAAGGCTGATACTGCTTTAGCCGGAAAGTAAATATTGAATAGAATATGGCTTCTAACCTTTTAGTAAAGAAAACCAGCGCGCCCAAGGCTAACTCGGTACGCGTGAAGCCAGAAGTAGAGGCACCCAGGGTAGAGAAGAAAACAAGAAAGCCGGGCTTTAGTTTGTTTGGTTTTCTGAACAAGTATGCAAGTGTAGATGCGTTATTTGAGGAGGGGGTGCCGGTTAAGTACATGCCGTATATTCTTTTTATAACAGGCATTACTCTGTTTTATATCGGCAACACACATTATGCTGAAAAAACAATTAGACGGATAGACCGCCTGAAAGTAGAAACAGAAGACTTGCGTGCTGATTATACTACGCTCAAGTCTGACTACATGGAGGCAAGTAAACAATCTGAGGTGGCACGTAACGTGGCGCCTTTTGGTCTTATAGAAAGTTCATCTCCACCTTTTCAAGTTATAGTGCCTGCAGATGAATATTAAGAAGTCCATAGTGCTAAGGGTGCGGGTAGCTTTTCTGGCTATCTGCCTTTTTGCGTGCGCTATAGTTTACAAAATAGTGCAGATTCAGTACAGAGACGGGGATAAGTGGAGGAAAATATCCAAAGAGCGTCGCATTCACTATCAGCCAGTGCGTGCAACCCGGGGCAATATTTTTTCGGACAATGAAAGCATTCTGGCTACCTCGTTGCCTTTTTATCGTGTTGCTTTTGACCCTACTGTGGCCAGTACAGAGTTATTCAATGGTGGTGTAGACTCTCTGGCGTACCTGTTGTCTCGTTTTTACGGCGATAAGTCAGAAGACTATTACCGTCGCAAATTAAAAAATGCCCGCCATGCCGGTCGCCGTTATGTGCGTTTGAGCAGCAGGCAGATAAACTATCAAGACAAGAAAATGATGGCGTCCTGGCCTATTTTCAGGTCTGGCAAGAATAAAGGTGGTGTTATATTTGAAAAAGTAGAGAAGCGCTTTAAACCTTTTGGTATTCTGGCAGAGCGCACTATTGGGTTTATAAACGAAGATAAAAACGGAGCCGGTCTGGAATACAGTTTTAATGGTGACCTGGCAGGTACTGATGGTGAGGCTCTGTTTGAACGCATTGCAGGTGGTAATAAACCTATTTATGATGGCACGGAAGTAAAGCCTCTTGATGGGTATGACATCAAGACTACCATTGATATTAACCTGCAGGATGTGGCTGAAAACGCGCTGTACAAAGCTTTAGAAAAAACAAATGCAGAGTATGGTTGTGTTATTATGATGGAGGTGAAAACCGGTGAGATCAAAGCTATTGCAAACCTCGGGAAAACCAAAGGAGGCTACATTGAAGACTATAACTACGCTGTTGGTAACCAGGGACGTACGGAGCCTGGATCAACTTTTAAGCTAGCATCTATGATGGCTTTGTTTGAGCATGCTAAGGTTCCTTTGACAGACACAGTTGATACAGGTAATGGTAGCTATCGCATTAAAAACACGACCATGACTGATGCTCACCATGGTGGGTTTGGTAAACTAACCGTGCAGCAGGTATTTGAAAAGTCGTCTAACATTGGGGTGGCTAAACTGATGGAGAAATACTTTAGCGACAACCAGACAGCTTATGTAAACTATCTACGCAGTTTTGGTTTGGATCAGACACTCGGGTTTCAGATGGATGGCGAGGCACGTCCTTATATGAAGAGCCCAAGCGATAGAAACTGGTATGGTACGACACTTACTTCCATGGCAATTGGCTATGAACTTAAGATATCTCCTTTGCAGACGCTGGCATTTTATAATGCAGTAGCAAATAATGGAGTTAAAATTCAGCCTATCATTGTAAAAGAAATTCGCAAGGCAGATAATGTAGTGCAAAGCTTTAAAACTAGAGTATTGGTAGATAAAGTCTGCTCTGATGAAACGCTGAAGAAACTGCGGGCTATGCTGGAAGGCGTAGTGGAGCATGGAACGGCCAAGAACCTTTTAAATGCAGATTATAAGGTGGCAGGTAAAACTGGTACTGCAAGAAAAGTGAAGAATGGACGCTATGTAAGAGAGTATTCTACATCTTTTGCAGGCTACTTTCCTGCTGATAATCCTAAATACAGCTGCATAGTAATCATAGATAGCCCAAAAGGCGTGAATGTGTATGGAGGAGATGTAGCAGCTCCTGTGTTCAAAGAACTGGCCGATAAAGCTTATGCCCGTGACCTGGCTATGCACAAGCCATTGATGGCACGTGTAGTACCTAATAAAAACAGCCTGCCACATACAGGAGCCGGAAGCCTGGATGACTTAACCTATATCTGTAACAAAATTGGCATCAGTACACATGCCAAAACAACAGAGGAGGATTGGGTAAAGGTGGAGCCACAGTCACATTCTCGTTCATTGAACCTAACACCAAGCCCTGTTGTGCAGGGGCAGGTGCCGGATGTGAAGGGTATGACATTGCGTGATGCACTTTTTATATTGGGTAACCAAAACCTGAGAGTTAAAGTGGAAGGTGCCGGTAAAAGAGTACAGAAGCAGTCGCTGGACCCGGGTACAATTATCAATAAAGAAAAACAAATAATTATAGTATTAAGCTGATGCAGTTGCTGCAAACCATACTGAAAGATGTAAAAGTGCTGGAAACCAAAGGTTCGCTGGAGGTGCCTGTAGCTGCTATTACTTTTGATTCGCGTCAGGTGAAACAAGGGGTGGTGTTTGTGGCAGTGCGTGGGGTGCAGGCCGATGGGCATGATTTCATAGGTAAAGCTGTAGAGGCAGAGGCTGCAGTTATTGTTTGCGAACAGTTTCCTGAGGAAGTAGCGCAAGGTATAACTTATGTGTTGGTTAAAGATTCTGGAGAAGCTTTGGGTAATATGGCTTCAGCTTTCTATGATTATCCGTCTAAAAAGCTAAAGCTGATTGGTGTAACAGGTACTAATGGTAAAACAACCTCTGTTACACTGCTGCATAAGTTATTCAGGGAACTCGGTTATCATGTCGGCTTGCTTTCTACCGTACAAAACCAGATAGATGAAGATATAATGCCTTCAACGCATACTACTCCTGATGCCGTTAAGCTGAACGAGTTACTAGCGCAGATGGTGAAAGCAGGTTGTACGCATTGCTTCATGGAGGTGAGCTCACATGCTATGGTGCAACAGCGTGTGGCAGGTCTGGTGTTTGCCGGTGGCGTTTTTACAAACATCACACACGATCACCTGGATTACCACAAGACATTTGAGGAGTATATTAAAGCAAAGAAGCTTTTCTTTGATCAGTTGCCAAAGAATGCCTTTGCTCTGATAAATGCCGATGATAAACGTGGGCCGGTAATGGTGCAGAACACAAAAGCCAGTGTACATTATTTTGCCTTGCGCAAAGTAGTGGAATTTAAAGCACGTATTATCGATAATACATTACAAGGCTTGCATCTGGAGGTGAATGAAATTGAAATATGGTGTAAACTGATAGGTGCTTTCAATGCTTACAATTTACTAGGTGCCTATGCGGTGGGTGTTCTAATGGAAGAGGACCCAATGGAGGTCTTAACAGTACTTTCTAGCTTAAGCTCTGCTGCCGGGCGCTTCGATTACACTATTTCTGATGGGCTGATTACAGGTATTGTAGATTATGCACATACGCCTGATGCATTGGAAAACGTGTTGAACACAATTCAGGAAATACGGGATCCTAATCAGAAAGTAATCACTATAGTAGGTTGTGGCGGGAACCGCGATGCAGCCAAGCGGTCAGTAATGGCTGATATTGCCTGCCGCCTAAGCGATAAAGTTATTCTGACATCTGATAACCCTCGCTTTGAAGAACCACAGGCCATTCTGGAAGATATGCAGAAAGGTGTGAAGCCGCTGGATTATAAAAAAACTTTATCTGTGTTAGACAGGAAAGAAGCCATAAAAACAGCCTGCATGCTGGCTGAGACAAGAGATATTATTCTGGTAGCAGGCAAGGGGCACGAAACATATCAGGAAGTGAAGGGAGTAAAATATCCTTTTGATGATAAGCTGGTGTTACATGAAACGTTTCGACAGTTAGGAAAATAGAAAATAACAAAATATTAAGCCAAAGGAAACCGAATACAATTAATGCTTTACCACCTCTTTACATACCTGGATCGCGAGTTTGATGTCTTTGGAGCGGGTGTATTCAGATACATCTCTTTCCGGGCAGGTATGGCGACTTTGATATCATTATTAATTGCCATGATTTTTGGTGGCAGATTAATCAAAATACTGCAACGCAAACAAGTTGGCGAGAGTATCCGCGACCTTGGCCTGGAAGGGCAAATGGAGAAAAAGGGTACTCCAACTATGGGTGGACTAATTATTTTATTAGCTATTCTGGTGCCAACCCTGCTCTTTGCCAGGCTTGACAATGTATACATTCAGCTGATGATCTTTTCTACAATCTGGTTAGGCATGATTGGGTTTCTGGATGATTATATTAAAGTGTTCAGGAAAAATAAAGAAGGGCTGGCTGGTAGGTTCAAGATATTAGGGCAAATTGGTTTAGGCTTGGTGGTTGGTTTAACCTTGTATTTCCATGACGATGTAGTAGTGCGACAATACCTGTTTTCTGATGGAGCTTCTTCAGCCGTAAATGCTACAACCCGATTCATGGACGTGAAATCGATGATAACGACAGTGCCGTTCCGGAAAAATAATGAGTTGGATTACTGCAACCTGTTTTCTTTTGCAGGAGCCATTTTTCAGGACTGGTCCTGTTATCTGTACATACCATTTGTGATTCTTGTAATTACGGCGGTATCAAACGGGGCTAATATTACAGATGGTATTGATGGCTTGGCAGCAGGTACATCTGCCATTATAGGTATGACACTGGCTATTTTTACCTATGTATCAGGTAACACAATATTCGCCGATTACCTAGATATAATGTTCATTCCTAATTCTGGTGAACTGGCTATCTTTTGTCTGGCTTTTGTGGGGGCTTGTGTTGGCTTTTTGTGGTATAATACCTATCCGGCACAGGTGTTTATGGGAGATACGGGTAGTTTGTCAATCGGAGGTATTATAGCTGTTCTTGCTTTAATTGTGCGTAAAGAGCTGCTTATACCTATTCTTTGTGGTATTTTCTTAATAGAAAACCTGTCTGTTATGTTGCAGGTGAGCTACTTTAAGTATACTAAAAGGAAGTATGGTGAAGGCCGACGCATCTTTAAGATGTCACCTTTGCATCATCATTACCAGAAGCAAGGCTATCATGAGTCTAAAATAGTAGGCAGGTTCTGGATAGTAGGTATTATGCTGGCCATTTTTTCGCTGGTTACATTAAAGCTTCGCTAACATGCTGTTGGTGGTTTCAGTTTTAAGAACAGTCAACAGCTAGTGAACAACTATTAACAATTATCTTAACTATGAAAATAGCAGTACTTGGGGCAGGAGAGAGTGGAGTAGGAGCCGCTATGCTGGCAAAGGCAAAAGGGCTTAATGTATTTGTGTCAGACATGGGGCAGATAAAGGAACAGTATAAAGAAAAGCTTGCTTCAGCTGCTATTCCTTTTGAAGAAGGAGCACATACATTCGAACGTATTCTGGAAGCTGATGAAATCATTAAAAGCCCCGGCATACCTGACAAAGTTGCTATTATTCAGGAGGCGATAAAGAAAGAGATTCCTGTTATCTCTGAAATAGAGTTTGCCGGCAGATACACGAATGCAAAGTTTATTTGTATAACTGGTACTAATGGCAAGACCACAACAACTCTGCTGGCTTACCACTTACTTAAAGAAGCTGGTTTAAAAGTTGGCTTGGCTGGTAATATTGGGGAGAGCCTTGCAGAGAAGGTTATTGATAATAGGTATGAGTACTATGTAGTAGAATTGAGCAGCTTTCAGCTCGATAATATGTATCAGTTTAAAGCTCATATTGCTGTGTTGCTCAATGTTACTCCTGACCACCTAGATCGCTATGGGTACAGCATGGATAAGTATGCAGCCTCTAAGCTGCGGGTGGCGCAGAATATGATGGGGAGTGATTTCTTTATCTATAATGCAGATGATGAAAACATAAAAAAAGCTTTTCATTCTGAAACATTTGGAGGAACTACAGTACCGTTTTCTTTACAGGGGGCTAAGGCTGCTAAAGTGACTTTGGAGGATAAGTCTGTAAAGGTGGCGGTGAAGTTTTATGAAGGTTTGATCAATACTTCTAAGTCCAGTTTAATTGGCAAGCACAACCAGTACAATACCATGGCAGCAGTAGCTGTAGCTAAACTTCTGGAGGTGTCTGATGAGCAGATAGAGAAAGCTCTGGAGACTTTTAAAAATGCTGATCATAGGCTGCAGGAAGTAGGAGTAGCGAAAGAAGTTACTTACGTAAATGACTCTAAGGCTACCAATGTGGAAGCAGTATGGTACGCATTGGAAGGAATAAAGAAGCCTATTATCTGGATTGCCGGTGGCGTAGACAAAGGTAATGACTACAGTACCCTGGCAGACCTTGCACGTGAAAAAGTAAAGGTCTTGATTTGCCTGGGAAAAGATAATGATAAACTAAAAGAGGCTTTCGGCAGAATAGTTCCGGTTATTGCCGAAACAACTTCTATCAATTACGCGGTACGTCTCGGCCGTTCGCTGGCTGAGGCAGGAGATGTGGTTTTACTTTCTCCGGCTTGTGCCAGCTTTGATTTGTTTAACAATTACGAGCATCGGGGACAGCGTTTTAAAGAAGCTGTAGAAAGAATAGTATTAAAGAAATAGCATACATAACATTAAGCCAAAGGTTATGATAAAGCAGTGGTTACAGCAAAACCTGAAAGGTGATGCGGTGCTTTGGGGCATCGTGCTTGCTTTCTCCCTTTTAAGCGTAGCAGTAGTATACTCTGCAACCGGTACTCTTGCGTACCGAAACAGAGACGGCAATACAGAGTACTTTCTGTTTAAGCATTCTTCGCTTATAATGGTTGGATTGGCATTTATGTGGGCGGCGCATAAAATTAACTATCGCTTTTACTCCAGGCTATCATTGCTGGCACTGTTTATTTCAGCGCCTCTTCTTATAGTTACGTATTTTTACGGCTCCAATATTAACGATGCCAGTCGCTGGATTACTATTCCTGTTATCAATCAGACGTTTCAGCCATCTGACTTAGCAAAGCTTGCCCTTATTTCATACCTGGCAAGCATGCTCTCTAAAAAGCAGCAGATACTGCACGATGTAAAGCGCACGCTGATACCCATCTTTACATGGACAGTAGTAATATGTGCTTTAATTGCTTTAACTAATACATCCACAGCTGTTTTACTATTCCTGACATGCCTGCTGCTTATGTTTATCGGCCGCGTGCCCATGAAGTACCTAATGGCAGTAATAGTGGCAGGTATTCTTTTTGGAGGGGTTGCCCTGGCTGTGGGGCAACGTATGAGTACGGCTATTAGTCGTGTGGAAGATTTCATGGACCCTAACAAGACAGCTTACCAGTTAGAGCAGTCTTACATTGCCATTGCTACAGGTGGTATTGTAGGTAAGGGTCCTGGAAACAGCGATCAGCGCGATATCTTGCCTCACCCATATTCAGACTTTATATACTCAATCATTTTAGAAGAATATGGTTTACTGGGAGGGGGCGCTGTGTTGTTCTTATACCTGGCACTGCTCTACAGAGGTTTGGTAACGGTAAGTAAAAGTAATGGTGCTTTCGGCGGTTTGCTCTCTGCAGGTCTGAGTTTTAGCTTGGTCATGCAGGGCATGATTAATATGGGAGTTGCCGTGGGGCTGGGGCCAATCACAGGTTTGCCTTTGCCCCTGTTAAGTATGGGGGGAACTTCATTGATCTTTACAGGTATCTCACTGGGTATTATTCTAAGTGTAAGTCGTAGCGATGATGAGTTTGAGCGTGCAGCTGCTGGAGCTCCTGTTCCAAAAGTACCAACAAATACAAACTCACCTGTAAATGCCTGAGAATAACAGACCATATCGCATTATTATCAGCGGTGGCGGCACTGGCGGGCATATTTACCCGGCTGTGGCTATTGCTAATCAGATCAAGGCCATAAACCCTGATGCTGAGATATTGTTTGTAGGGGCAAAAGGGCGTATGGAGATGACAAGGGTGCCAGAGGCAGGGTATAAAATTGTTGGCTTATGGATTAGCGGGCTTCAACGCCGCCTGACATTAGACAATTTATCTTTCCCGCTTAAGGTCCTGTCCAGTGTACGTGCATCGCATAAAATAATTAAAGAGTTTAAACCTGATGCAGTAGTTGGAGTGGGAGGTTATGCAAGTGGCCCTTTGCTTTATGCTGCTACTTCCAGAAATATTCCGGCCTTAATTCAGGAGCAAAACTCCTACGCCGGTATCACAAATAAGCTATTGGCCAAGCGTGTTGATAAAGTGTGTGTAGCTTATGATAATATGAAGCAGTTCTTCCCGGCTGAAAAGCTGGTTTTGACGGGCAACCCGGTGCGACAGGATATCATGGAGATACAGGATAAGCGGCGTGAGGCATTGTTGCATTTCGGGTTAATATCAGAGCAGAAAACGATACTGGTTATTGGCGGAAGCTTAGGTGCCCGTACGATCAACCAAAGTGTAGCTGCAGGGGTGAAGCAAATTGCGGAGGCAGGGTACCAACTAATCTGGCAAACAGGCAAAGGCTTTTATGCCGAAGTTCAGCAACTGGAGAAACCTTACCTGGAGCAAGGCATCCGTGCTTTTGATTTTATCAAGCGAATGGATTTAGCTTATGCTGCCGCTGATATAGTTGTTTCACGTGCTGGAGCTCTGTCTATCTCTGAACTGTGCCTGGCAGGTAAACCGGCTATACTGGTCCCCTCGCCTAATGTGGCTGAAGATCACCAGACAAAGAATGCTATGGCACTCGTAAACAGGCAGGCTGCAATACTAGTGCGTGATCAGGCGGCACAACAGGAGTTGGTACCAGCAGCTTTGCAGCTGTTACAAAATGAGCAGGAGCAGAAACGGTTACAGCAGAGAATACAGAAAATGGCGCGGCCAAATGCCGCTGCCGATATTGTAAAAGAACTTTTGGAATTGATCAAGTGAAACTGGATAACTATAAATATATCTATTTTTTAGGCATTGGCGGCATTGGTATGAGCGCTATTGCCCGCTGGTTCAAGTCCAAAGGTTATTCTGTTTGGGGCTACGATAGAACCCGCACATCTCTTACAGAGGCTCTGGAGCAAGAAGGCATCATGGTACATTACGAGGATGACCTGAGCCAATTGCCTAGCGAGGTATTAGAGCATAAGCAGGAGACACTGGTTGTATTAACGCCAGCTATTCCGGCAGAGCACCAGGAATGGACTTATCTGAAAGAGCAGAATTATCAGATTTGCAAACGTTCAGAAGTATTGGGCATTATCACGGCTTCAGCTTTTACAGTTGCGGTGGCTGGCACACATGGCAAAACCACTACCTCGTCTATTGTAACGCATTTGCTGCATCATTCAGGTGTAGACTGTTCAGCTTTTCTGGGAGGCATCAGCACAAATCTTAACTCTAATCTTCTCATTGGAAAAGGGGAGGCAGAAAGAGAAACTGTGGTAGTTGAAGCTGATGAGTATGACAGGTCTTTCCTGACACTTTATCCTGATGTTGCTATTGTGACTTCAGCAGATGCTGATCACCTGGATATTTATGGGGATAGTGAAGAACTGATACGTACTTTTCAGCGGTTTATCAGCCAGATTAAACCAGGCGGTTACCTTATCCTGCATGAGAATACTGACCCTAGGTTAACGGATAAAATTAAGGAGGGTGTACAGGTTATAAGATATAGCCTGAAAAAAGGACAAGCACATGTACAAGACCTGAATATAAGGGATCGTTGGTTTGAGTTTGATGCAGTGAGTCCATTAGGGAGCATAGAGGAACTGCGTCTTGGTTTGCCGGGCTTCCATAACGTGGAGAATACATTAGCGGCTGTGCTGGTTGCCCAGCTGTTACAGGTGCCAGAGCAAATTATAAAAGCAGGTGTGCAAACTTTCAGGGGTGTAAAGCGACGCTTTGAGTTTGTGTTTGAAGGAAATGGCAAAGTCTACATAGACGACTATGCGCATCACCCGAAAGAAATAGATGCATTTATGACTTCATTACGAGCCTTGTATCCTGATAAGAAAATAAAAGTACTATTTCAGCCACACCTGTACACGCGCACAAGAGATTTTGCTAAGGAGTTTGCAGAAAGCCTTGACAAGGCCGATGAGCTGGTTCTCTTACCAATATACCCGGCTCGCGAAAAACCTATACCAGGGGTTACCTCTGAGATGTTATTGGAACTTACTAACTGCCCGGTAAAAGAGTTAGTGCCTAAAGAAAAAGTGATAGAAAAATTGTCCAATAACTCTAGCTTCGATGTGCTGGCCACAGTTGGTGCCGGAGATATAGATACACTTGTTAGCCCTATTAGAAAATTTTTAGAAAATAATCGCTATGGGCTTGAATAGTAGAATAAAATCTTTAATTTTTGCAGGTTGTAGCATTATTACAATTGGCGCATTGGCAGGTTTTGCTTCATCACGGCAAAATGAAAAAACTTGTAAAAAAGTGTCAATAATAATTGATAATGAGTACAACAATTACTTTATTGGGGATACGGAGGTAAGGGACCTACTAACCCGGGAGGGAGAGCGAAATCTAGAGGGGCTTCCGAATCAGGAAATAGATCTGAAGAACCTTGAGAAGCGCATTGAAGCACATAGCTTTGTTAAAGAGGCGGATGTATTCAGAGGGCTTGATGGTGATATTCATGTTAGCGTAAAGCAAAACAGGCCTATTGCCAGAATCATACGATCAAGTGAAGATGTATACTTAGATGCGGAGGGAAATGTGCTTCCGCTTTCAGACAGGTACACTGCTCGTGTAATCCCTATTACAAAGTCGGCTAATATTAAGTCACTAGACAAGGGGTTTTTTCAGGATTCAGCAGGTCAGGCCTACCTTTCTTTGCTACAGTTCATCGAGAATGACCAGTTTTGGAAAGCACAGTTAGCCCAGATGCACATTGATGGGAAAGGAAAAATATCGTTTTTACCTCAGGTAGGAGAGCATACCATTGAGTTTGGAAAGCCAACCGAGTTAGAAACAAAGTTTAAAAAATTGATGGTCTTTTATAAAGAAGTGCTGCCTGTAATGGGGTGGGACAAATATAAAAGAGTTAACGTAGAGTACGAAGATCAGATAATTTGCGAATAATACATAAGATATGCAGAACGACAAAATAGTAGTAGGCTTGGACATTGGCACAACCAAAGTTTGCGCACTTGTTGGTCGGAGGAATGAGTTTGGGAAGCTGGAGATTTTGGGGATGGGCAAAGCACTTTCTGAAGGAGTAGTGCGTGGCATAGTGAGCAACATCGACAAAACTGTTGACGCTATAAAGAAAGCAATCCGGCAGGCAGAGGAGCAGTCAGGTATCAATATTGGAGTGGTTAACGTAGGTATAGCCGGTCAGCATATCAAAAGCCTTCAGCATAATGGTAGCATTACGCGTCAGGTAACAGATAATGAGATTACGGTGGAGGATGTAAACCGCCTTACAAATGATATGTACCGTCTGGTGACACCTCCGGGTAGCGAAATCATACATGTAATGCCTCAGGAATACAAGGTTGACTACGAAGAAGGTATTGTAGACCCTGTCGGTATGACTGGTGTGCGTTTGGAAGGTGATTTTCATATCATTACAGCTCAATCAAACGCCATTAACAACATCAATAAATGTATCACCCGTGCTGGTTTAGAAATAGACAATCTCATTCTGGAACCATTGGCATCTTGTATGTCGGTGCTTAGCGATGAAGAGAAAGAAGCAGGTGTGGCTTTGGTTGATATTGGTGGTGGTACAACTGATTTAGCAATCTTTAAAGACAATATTATACGCCATACAGCTGTTTTACCTTTTGGAGGGAACATCATAACCTCTGACATTAAGCAAGGCTGCATGGTAATGCAAAACCAGGCAGAGCAGCTAAAGGTGAAGTTTGGAAAAGCTATTGCTGACGAAGCTTCTGAGAACGAGATCGTTTCTATTCCAGGGCTGCGTGATCGTACGCCAAAAGAGATTTCTTTGAAGAACCTTGCCTATATTATTGAAGCAAGAATGGAAGAGATTGTAGAGTTGGTGTATGCAGAAATTGTTCGATCAGGATTTGCTAATAGCCTGGCAGCAGGTATTGTTATTACCGGAGGAGGTGCCCAATTACAAAACCTTGTGCAACTTGTAGAGTACATTACAGGTATGGATACCCGTATAGGTTATCCGAATGAGCACTTAGGAAGATCTAAGGTAGACGCTGTAAAGAGCCCGATGTATGCCACAAGCGTAGGACTGGTGCTTGCCGGTTACCAGCCAATCGATCAACGTGATGAGCATCATGTAGAGGTTCCTCAGCAGGAGGAATACAACAGACCTATTCAGCAACAGCAGCAGCCTAAGAGCTCTGGAAGCAGTGGGGGCGGAAGCAATCTCTTCCAGAAGTTGAAAGGCTTTTTATCAGACGATATAGACAACAAACAAAGTTATTAACCCATTAGAGCAGGAGAATTTAGCATGACTTCAATGTACACTTTTGACTTACCAACCAACAGTAAGTCCATCATCAAGGTGATTGGCGTCGGGGGCGGTGGTAGTAACGCTGTGAACCACATGTACAATCAGGGTATAAAAGATGTAGAATTCATCATTTGTAATACTGATGCACAGGCTTTGAAAAGCAGCGCAGTACCTAGCAAATTACAAATAGGAACCAACCTGACCGAAGGACTTGGTGCTGGTGCCAACCCTGAGAAAGGTAAACAGGCAGCCTTAGAAAGTAAAGAGGAAATCCGCGAGATGTTGAGCGCCGAGACAAAGATGGTGTTCATTACAGCAGGTATGGGAGGTGGTACCGGTACTGGTGCCGCTCCGGTTATTGCTAAAGTAGCCAAAGAGCTTGGCATCCTGACAGTGGGTATAGTTACAGCGCCTTTTGCTTTTGAGGGTAAAAAGAAAAAGGTAGCTGCCGAAAACGGAGTAAAAGACCTGAGCGAAAATTGCGATACGATTCTGGTAATTCTGAATGACAAACTACGCGAAATGTTCGGTAACTTAACCATTCGCGAAGCTTTTGCCAAAGCAGATAACGTATTAACAACTGCTGCGAAGTCTATTGCAGAAATCATTACGGTTACTGCTGAAGTAAACGTGGACTTTGAAGACGTGAAAACAGTAATGAAGGACTCAGGCGCTGCCGTAATGGGATCTGCCACTACAGAAGGCGAAGGTCGTGCATTACGTGCTGCCGAAGAAGCTCTTTCTTCTCCGTTACTTAACAACACCGATATTCATGGAGCACAGAAAATATTGCTTTCTATAATGTCAGGTGAGCAGGCTGAGCTTGAAATGGATGAACTGACTGAAATTACAGAATACATCCAGGATAAGGCCGGACAAGAGGCTGAAGTTATCTTTGGACATGGTATAGACTCTACCTTAGGACAAAGCATTCGTGTTACAGTTATTGCAACAGGTTTTGCAAGTGCTTCTGAAGGTATTATTGAACCTAAAAAAACAGTTTTTGACTTAGAGAGCCAAAAAAAAATAGAGGTAACTGAGCCTGCTAAACCAGAGGCTGCCGATGTTGCTGCATTTGTGCCGAAGCCTGTAATAGCGCCAGTAGCAACACCTACGCCAGCACCTACTCCTACGCCGCCACCTGCTGCACCATCTCAGTCTCAACAGTATTATGCACAGGAGCAACAGCCTGAGGTGCGAAGGCCAATAGAGCAGCCGCAGCGTATCGTTTTTGAACTTGATGGGAACACACACGATAATAATTCTTATACATCTCGTGAAGATGATCGTGCAGCCCGTGAGGCAGCAAGGCTGGCAGAAGAGCGTGAGTTAATGCAACGCCGGGCAGAGGAGCGCCGGGAGCGCCTGCGTATGTTAAGCTCTGAAATTACGTCGGAGGCTATCAAAGAGAAGCTGGATGTACCGGCTTATCTGCGCCGTAATGTAGCCTTGGATAAAGTTGTGCACTCATCAGAACGTAATATTTCCCGCTTTAATCTGAATGATGATAATGAAATATTAGGTGATAATCGTTTCTTACACGATAATGTTGACTGATTGTCTGTACTAATCACACGATAAAAGCAAAAGAGGCTGTCTTTAATAAATAAAGACAGCCTCTTTTGCTTTTATCGTGCATCTTAGAACTCCAGAAACTGCTCTATCTGCTGTTCTATCAATTCCTGATATAGTTTATTGGTTATAATTTGCCCATCAAAGTTCTTTTCAATATGAGCTAACTTCGGCTTAAGAGCGAGAATATGCATACCCAAGTAGTTGAAAATGTCGGTAAGATGGCTTAAGGCTAAGTTGCTGCCTTGCATTCCGGAAGAAATACCTACCAAAGCTGCTTTCTTATTTTTAAAAGTATAAGGATAGTCTAATCCATCAATAAAAGCCTTTAGCACGCCAGGAAAAGATGCGTTATATTCTGGCACTACAAAGATGAATTTATCCGAGTTAGAGACCATGCTGGTGAGTTTGTTGAACTGCTCATTTTTACCGGTATAACTATACAGGGCATATACAGTAAAATCTTCCGGTAAATCAGCTAAATCTAATACCTGATAAGAAATACCTTTTTCCTTTAGTAGGGAGGCATAGAGGTCTACAATTGCCCTTGTTTTTGAGTTAGGTCTGTTTGTGCTTGAAACAAGTGTAATCATATTTCAATGTTTTTACAAGTTACTTTATAATTCTTGTTTTGGTATAAAGCAATCTGCTATGTGACATGTAAATCTACGACATTACAAGCTCTGTCTTTCAGTAAAATAAAAAGGCGAGAGCAGTAAATGCCTCGCCTTTTTATTTTACTGTTAAAAAAAGAACTAGCTTATACTATACATTC
Organism: Pontibacter silvestris; assembly: GCF_020907275.1. Classification (GTDB taxonomy): domain Bacteria; phylum Bacteroidota; class Bacteroidia; order Cytophagales; family Hymenobacteraceae; genus Pontibacter; species Pontibacter silvestris. The sequence continues at coordinate 223,248 of NZ_JAJJWI010000006.1, forward strand.
TCTGAAGTAGCTTTAGCTGCGATGAACTCTCTTCGAAGCATGTTAATGTTTTCTAGAGAGATACCTACAGGGCACTCTGCAGCGCAGGCACCTGTGTTCGTACATGCTCCAAAACCTTCAATATCCATTTGGGCAACCATGTTCTCAACACGAGTTTTACGCTCTGTTTTTCCTTGTGGCAACAGAGCCAGCTGAGACACCTTTGCACTTACGAACAACATGGCTGAAGCGTTTTTACAAGCTGCCACACAGGCACCACACTGAATACAGGTAGCAGCGTCAAAAGCTTTGTCAGCAATAGTTTTTGGAATTGGAATTTCGTTAGCATCAGGAACACCACCTGTGTTTACTGATATATATCCACCAGCTTGCTGTATCCTGTCTAAAGCAGAACGGTCAACAACTAAATCTTTGTGTACGGGGAAAGCTGCTGCTCTCCAAGGCTCAATAGTAATTGTATCACCGTGATTAAAGTGGCGCATGTGAAGCTGACAAGTAGTAGTGCCACGCTCCGGGCCATGTGCCCGACCATTAATGAACAAGCTACACATACCGCAAATACCTTCACGGCAGTCATGGTCAAAAGCCACAGGCTCTTCCCCTTTAAGCAGCAGGTCTTCGTTAAGCACGTCAAGCATCTCCAGAAAAGACATATCTGGAGAAACTCCTTTTACAGGATATGTTACCAGTTGGCCTGGTGTATTTCTATCTTTTTGGCGCCAAACCTTTAGTGTTAGGTCCATTGGTTTAGCATTTGGATTACTTCCAGCCATTTTATCTCAAATTATGAATTGCGAATTACGAATTACGAATTAGTTAAAGGAGCACTGTTTACTCAACATTCATTTCTAACTCATAATTTCTAATTTCTAATTTTTTATTTATAGCTACGCTGCGTTAGTTTAACGTTTTCGAACTTCAGGTCTTCTTTGTGTAGCACTGGGGCATTATCAACACCTGCAAACTCCCATGCTGCAACATAAGCAAAGTTCTCATCATCACGTAATGCTTCGTTTTCTGGTGTCTGAGATTCCTCTCTGAAGTGACCACCGCACGATTCATTTCTCTGCAGGGCATCTTCTACCATCAACTCACCAAGCTCCAGGAAGTCTGCTACACGATGTGCTTTTTCCAGTGTGACGTTCAACTCTTCGTTAACACCTACCACTTTTACATCTCTCCAGAACTCATTGCGCAGCTTACGGATTTCCTGTTTAGCTATTTGTAAGCCTTCTGCATTACGTGCCATACCGCAGTATTCCCACATAATGTGTCCTAGGGCTTTATGGAAGTCATCTACTGTGCGTGTACCTTTGATAGAAAGGAGCCTGTTCGTAATGTCCATTACATTTTGCTCAGCCTCTTTAAAAGCTGGGTGGTCAGTACTTACTTTATCATACGGCATTTTGGCCAGGTAATCACCAATAGTATAAGGAAGCACAAAATATCCATCCGCAAGACCTTGCATCAAGGCAGATGCTCCTAAGCGGTTTGCACCGTGGTCAGAGAAGTTACACTCTCCGGCAGCATATAAACCAGGAAGGTTTGTCATTAGGTTATAATCTACCCAAAGGCCACCCATGGTGTAGTGTACAGCAGGATAGATACGCATTGGTACTTCATACGGGTTCTCATCCGTAATCTTAGCATACATATCGAAGAGGTTACCATACTTAGCACTGATAGCTGCCAGGCCATCACGTTTAATAGCATCAGCAAAATCTAGATACACAGCTAGGCCAGATGAGCCAACACCACGGCCTTCGTCGCACACGAGTTTAGCGTTCCGGGAAGCCACGTCACGTGGTACCAGGTTACCGAATGCTGGGTATTTACGCTCCAGGTAGTAATCGCGATCTGCTTCAGCAATGTCAGCTACTCTGATTTCACCTTTCCTAAGCTTTTGAGCCAGTTCTACTGTTTTCGGTACCCAAACACGACCATCGTTACGAAGCGACTCAGACATTAGTGTCAGTTTAGACTGATGTCCTCCAGATACTGGAATACAGGTTGGGTGAATCTGTGTATAGCAAGGGTTCGCGAAGTATGCACCTTTTTTATATGCTCTCCAAGCAGCTGTTGCGTTTGACCCCATAGCATTGGTAGAAAGGAAGAATACGTTTCCGTAACCACCAGTTGCTAGTACGACAGCATGTGCACTGTGAGACTCAATTTTACCTGTAATAAGGTTACGGGTGACAATACCACGGGCTTTGCCATCGACCATTACCAAGTCAAGCATCTCAGTACGTGGGTAAACTTTTATCTTACCATAAGCAACCTGGCGGTTAAGAGCAGAATAAGCTCCTAGCAACAGCTGCTGACCAGTTTGGCCGCGGGCATAGAAAGTTCGGGATACTTGCGCTCCACCGAATGAACGGTTTGCCAGCAACCCACCGTAATCACGTGCAAAAGGCACGCCTTGAGCTACGCATTGGTCAATGATGTTAACTGATACCTGTGCCAGACGGTAAACATTCGCTTCACGGGAACGGTAATCTCCACCTTTGATAGTATCATAGAAAAGACGGAATACAGAGTCTCCGTCGTTCTGGTAGTTTTTAGCAGCATTAATACCACCCTGTGCAGCAATAGAGTGTGCTCGTCTTGGGCTGTCCTGGTAGCAGAATGATTTAACATTGTAGCCTAATTCGGCAAAAGTTGCTGCAGCAGAAGCTCCTGCAAGACCAGTACCTACAACAATAATATCGTATTTACGTTTGTTGGCCGGGTTAACCAGCTTTACGTCAAATTTATGTTTGTCCCATTTCTCCGCTAAAGGGCCTTCCGGGATTTTTGAATCTAATATCATAGCAACTATAATAGTTAGTTTTTATTTAAAGAAAAAGAAATACAGCGGAATGGCGGCAAAAGCAAGGCAAACCACTACAGAGAAAAAGTATCCAAAACCCTGTATGAAAGGAGTATATTTCTTGTGATCAAGACCAAGTGTCTGGAAGGCACTTTGAAATCCATGAATCAGGTGGTAAGCCAGGGCTACCATAGAAATAACATAGATCGCTACATACCACCAAACATTGAAAGACTCCATTACGCGTAGGTAAAGGTTCTCATATTCTACATCTTCAATCACAACTCCTTCAAGGCCTCCAAAACGGGCAGGTACAAAGAAATTCCAAAGATGGATAATAAGAAAAACAAGAATAACAGTTCCAAGCAAACCCATATTTCGGGAAGACCAGGTGCTGTTTTCCTGCGGACGCTGTTCTGCGTAATCGATTGGGCGGGCAGCTTTGTTTCTCCTGGTTAGTACTATAGCATCATAAATATGGAAGAGAAACCCTAGTACCAGGATAATCTCCATAAACCGGATAATACCGTTATGCGCCATAAAGTCGGAGTAAATGTTAAAAGCTGCACCTCCGTCATCTTTAAAGAGCTGAAGGTTACCGAGCAAGTGGACTACCAGAAAAGAGCACAGAAAAAGGCCCGTTATAGACATAACGATTTTTCGGCCGATTGTACTGGAAAACGTTTTAGTAAACCAATTCATCTGTATTTGTTAAAGGTTAAATATGTGAGCGTTTTTAATTCTCAAAGGTAGTGGTGGCCTTCCTATAAAACAATTTTAATATCATATTTCGAATCAATCTAAATTGTTATTCGTACCACAAGGAACTACAATCACATCAACCTGCAGAATAATAGTCTGTTGATACTAAAAAACAGGAATATTTAGTTTACTTTATATCTTGTTTACCGTCAAACGCTACATATATGCCATACAGTTTACGTAAGAAGTGTCTGCTGCAAGGTTGTTTGTTGTGGATAGTAATCTTGCTGCTGGGCTCTCTTACAGAGGCTCAGGCGACACACCTTAGAGCAGGAGACATCACGGCAAAAAGAGACACAACGCCTAACCCAAATCCCCGTCGCTTCTTCTTTACCATGACTATTTACAGGGACCAGGGATCTCCTATTTTTGATGAACAGGTTACTATTGCTAATGGCGATGGCACAACACAACGAGTAGATCGATATTCTATCTCAGATATTGGTAACGAAACAGATAGAGAAGTCTTCTATTGGGAGTACACATATCCTGCAGACGGAACCTACATAATAGGATGTAATATAGAAGAGCGTAATAATGGCATATTGAATATTGCTCCTCCAACAAATCAGGTTTCTTTCTACATCTCTACTACGATCAA
>NZ_JAJJWI010000060.1 GCF_020907275.1 Pontibacter silvestris
ATCATTACTCTTATAGAAGTACCTCATAATCTTACTATGCCTTTATTTGCATCTAAGAAGTAAGGCTCTTAGCCTGCCGCCTCTACCGCAATCTTCAATACCACTTTCCTTACACTTTCTTCCGTAGCCATGGCGGCATGTGCATCATCAGGGTAGAAGATGGTAAATAAACCGGCAGGTACGTCGAACCAGTTGCTGGTTTTATCTGGGAAGAAAGCGGCATCACGTTCTTCTGTATAAGGGTCGTTGGGTTCGCTGCAAATAGCCAAATCTTTCCAGCCCATGTGGTCGGTACCGGAGATCACGTACTGTATGTCTATGTACTTGCGGTGCACTTCCAGCTTCGCTGCTTTCTCAGGCACGCCTGTTCCTTCTGATATGATGGCAAATAAATCACGCCCTTCAATGGCTTGCTGGCCTATAGGTAAAGTAGTCAGGTCTGATTCCTGCAGGAATCGGAAAGCTTTCTCGAAAAGCGGGTGCAGACTGTAATAGCGGGATGCATTCTGTAGCTTGTCTAAGATCATATCTTTTATTTAAGAATTGAAAATTGTGAATTAAGGATTTGTTACTAGGCTGTTTTATTGTTTCTATAGCTTCTTTATGAGAAGGAGATGCGTGTTCTAATACCTGCTACGTGTATTGCAACATATGTCTACCAAAACGAACAAAACAGCCCTGTTTAGATGTTATATAAAAAGCGTAATTTTGCTACAAATTAGAAGATAACATTGATCTATCCAGAAAACTTTGAAATAAAAATTGGGTTTGCACAGGTGCGGGATATGCTGGCTGAGCTTTGTCTTAGTCCGTTGGGCCGCCAGTTTGTAAACCGTATGCAGTTTTTGGGCCGGCACGACCTGGTGCAGAAACTCCTAGAACAAACCGACGAATTTAAACAGCTGCTAGAGTCTGATGCAGAAATTCCGTTGCAGCATTATTTTGACGTAACTGCTTATCTTGACAGAGCCGCCATAGAGGGCACTTACCTGGATGTGCAGGGCTTTTACGAGATAAAGATGTCGTTGCGTACTATACGAGACTCGCTACGTTTTATATCAGGTGCAGAAGAAGGCAAATACGAAGCGCTTAAAGCATTAGGTGCTAATGTAACGGTAGAACGATCGCTGATTGCCGCTTTAGATAAAGTAGTAGATGACTCAGGAGCCGTTCGTGATGATGCTTCTCCTGAGTTGCAGCGCCTGAAGCGAGAGCTGATCTCACAGCAGGGCATTCTGCGCAGGCAGATTCAGTCTATCATAAAACATGCAAAAAATGAAGGCTGGACACCAGGTGATGTGGAACCAACCATACGTGGTGGCCGATTGGTAATACCAGTGCTGGCAGAACATAAGCGTCGTATTAAAGGTCTTATTCATGATGAGTCGAACACAGGGCAGACGGTGTATATAGAGCCGGAGTCTATCTTTGAACTCAATAACGATATTAAGGACCTGGAGAATGCTTACCACCGTGAGTTGGTGCGTATACTTATTGGGCTAACCAACACGCTACGCCACTTTATACCGGAGCTACGAAAAGCTTACCAATACCTGGGGCTGCTAGACTTTATAAGAGCGAAGGCTGCGTTTGCACGTCGTATAGAGGGTACAAAGCCGGTACTGCACAAGTATCCGCATATTAATTGGAAGCAGACGTTACACCCATTACTTTACCTGTCGAACAAGCAGGCCGGGAAAGCTACGGTGCCAATGGACTTATTGCTGAACCGTGAGCAGCGTATGCTGCTTATTTCAGGGCCTAATGCCGGTGGTAAATCCGTAACGCTCAAAACAGTAGGCCTGGTGCAGTACATGCTGCAATGCGGTATGCTAATACCTGCAGAAGACGGCTCAGAAGCAGGTGTTTTCCAGGATATTTTTATTGACATTGGCGATGAGCAGTCTATCGAAAACGACCTGAGTACTTATAGCTCCCACCTTACCAACATGAAAAAGTTTGTGACGGTGGCAGATAAGAACAGCCTGATACTGATAGACGAGTTTGGTACTGGTACTGAGCCTGTACTTGGTGGTGCCATAGCTGAGGCAGTGCTACAAAACCTGAACGACAGCAAAGTGTACGGTGTCATTACAACGCACTACACCAATTTGAAAAACTATGCTGAGAAAACTGAAGGTATTGTGAACGGAGCCATGCGGTACGATCATAAAAATCTGCAACCGCTTTACCAGCTGGAAATAGGAAAGCCTGGTTCATCTTTTGCCATCGAGATTGCCCGTAAGATCGGCTTGCCAAAGCATATTGTAGACAAGGCCAGTAGTCTGGTTGGTAAAGATAAAATCCGCTACGACCGCTTACTAGAGGAACTGGAGACTGAAAAACAGGAGCTGGAAAAGAAACTGCGTGAGGTAACAACTCAGGAACGTAAGCTTTCGAAGTCAGTGAAAGAGTATAACGACCTGAAGAACTTCCTGGAGGAGAGTAAGCAGGATATCATGCGAGAGGCCAAAGGCAAAGCGAAGCTGCTGCTGAAAGATGCCAATCAGAAGATTGAGTCTACGATACAGCAGATCAAGCAAAACCAGGCCGAGAAAGAGCAAACGAAGGAGGCCCGTAGAGAGCTTGAACACTTTGCCCAGGAAGTACGCAAAGAAGAACCTCGTCCTGCTTACAAGCGTGTAAACGGCGGGGGAGCTTTGAAAACCGGTGATAATGTGTCGCTGGTTGGGCAGGATTCAATTGGGCAGTTGGTAAGCATTAAAGGTAAAACAGCTGAAGTGTTGTTTGGCGGCCTGAAAACCATTGTAAAGGTAGATAACCTGGAAAGGATAGAAGGGCAGGTGCCGAAGCAGAAAAAAGCTAAGGCGGAAACAACTTCAGAAGGCTTTACCCGTGGCATGAATATTACACAACGTATGGCTGACTTTGCAAGCACCATTGATGTTAGAGGGGAATATGCCGAAAACGCTTTAACAAAAATAATGAACTTCACTGACGAAGCTATCATGCTGGGTATTCCTGAGATCAAGATTATCCATGGCAGAGGAAACGGCATACTGCGCCAAGTAGCACGGGACTATTTGTACTCTGTGCCGGAAGTAGCCAGTGTAAGCAACGAGGCTGAAGAAAGAGGCGGCGACGGTGCTACCTTAGCAGTGCTGAAATAATTGTTCTGGGCAATATCTCAAGAACTGTGTA
>NZ_JAJJWI010000061.1 GCF_020907275.1 Pontibacter silvestris
AAAACGGGACCCTTCGATTCCAGCGAATGAGAGCCCTTTCTCCGATAACTACTCTTATGATAAACAGGAGTATATTCTAAACAGGGTGCAAGTTGCAACTGCTCTTCGTTAAGATCTATTACTTTGATCTCAGGAATAGAGGGAATAATGAGACAAACACAAAGCGCTTTTAACATAGTCTCCTATACAACTCGTAAAACCCACCCACATTCCTGGTGTACAGCAACGGTCATTGCTGTACACCAGGAATGGTTACTAGAAGGAACTACTTTATGAAGCGAAAAGCTGTTCTACAGCTTACAAAGTGAAGTTTACAACATAATCTACCAGTTAAAACCGTAACGACTTCCATTGCCTTAATAAGCAGTGGAAGTCGTTGCTCCCTTGCTTACTAAGGCAACGGAAGAGAGGATGACAAACCTACGGCTGGTTCAACAGGTATGATCAGAGACAATTATACATCTCAGCAACTTCCATATTTTGAGACAGGTTTTGTCAATCTATATCAGGACAAGACACAGTTTACTTCTTGCATTGTCAGTTTCACATTAGCTTTTGTCCGTTTGGTCGAATTGGCTGGATTTTTGGGTTTTCCTGGCACCTGCTTTGCAAATAGCAGACCATCCAGACTAGATATCTGGAAATGAAATAGAAACGAAAACCCTTAAAGCAAAAAAAGATGAAGAAGTTAGTAATGATGTTGGCTTTCGGCTTGGCAATAGCTGGAACTTCACAAGCACAAAATGGCTCACAAGGCGGCAGAGACAATGACCGCAAAGTAGAGCAAGTTAAAAATGAGAAACGGGCAAAACTATCACCTGAACAGCGGGCTATTCAGCGCACTGAAAAGTTGACCCAGAAGCTCGACCTAAACAAGTCCCAACAAAAGAAACTACAAGCCCTCAACCTAAAACATGCTAAGCAAATTGAAAGCATTGCTCATACAAGAGAGCGTAATGAAAAACAAAGCCAGCAGATGCAAAAGCTTCAGGCTTCCTGGGAGAAAGAGTTTAAAAGCATTGTGAATAAAAAGCAATTCGCTAATTACCAAGAGGAACGCAAGCAAATGCAAGCCAACCGCGGAAAGAACAATGGCCAGTTCAGGAGAGAACATAATGGTAAATCTGCTTAAATAAGCCCCTTATACATAAAAAAGCAAGCTGAACGGCTTGCTTTTTTATGTGTCAATACCAATTCGTATAAGCACATTCTATTGCCTTACGTTTTGTAAGGCAAACTTTTTACTGCACCTGCCACCACAACTGCTGCTCCTTCTCAAGTGTGCCATAGGGTAAATGTTATTTAGTATTAGGTGTAAACCTATTTCAGGACGGGACAAACAGATCATCGAGAGGCACAAAGGCAGGGTATGGATAGTTAACAAGAAGAAATATGCTCTTCTCACAGACTATACACAGGTCATTTTTGAAGGATAATTTACAGGTTTTGGTGTGGGAATATCCTTCTGCAATCATCTGGTCTTGCAAGCCACCTGTACCAATGCAGCGGTTTGCTGATTATACTTTGATAGAAGCACCAAATTAATATGATTAGATAAAGCTTATCATTAAACTATTAATCATTTCCTGTATCTAAGTAGAAAACATTACAAATATTGGATAAAATAACAATGGCTATGAGTACTAAATATGGGTTATTAATCCTATTTGCTTTTTTGGTCTTTTCCCAGTCTAATGCATTTGCTCAGAGAAGACATGATCGGGATGATCGACGAAAAGTGGTTGTTATAAAAAAAGCTCCAGCAAGAGGCACAAGAGTGGTAAAAATTACTCAACCACACATAGTTGTAGCGCACCGGGGCGTTAATTACCAGTATGTAAATGGAATATTTTATCAACCTTACGGAGCCGAATACATGGTAGTATCTGCTCCTATAGGGATTCGGGTAAGGAGACTTCCTACCTATTATCAATCCGTTTTTATCGGCGGACGTACATTTTTATACTTTAACGGTATCTTTTATAAGAAAACGGCTGAAGAAGAGTATGAAGTGATTGAACCACCTGTAGGCGCAAGAGTCACAGAATTGCCCCAGGATGCTCAGACTATAGTAGTGAATGAACAGAAACTGTATGTGCTGGATGGAGTGTACTACCAGGAGGTTTTTGTTAATGGTACACTATTTTACGAAGTAGTGGGCAAGGGTCAGGTGGAGTTACCTCAAGAGCAAGAGTTGGCTATAGGTACCCAGGTAACGAGTCTGCCTCAAAATTCCTCAGTGGTAGTCATCTCCGGAGAAAAGTTATATCACTCCAATGGTATTTACTACAAAGAATTAGTAATAGGCAATGAGTTGCGGTATGAAGTAGTAGGCAAAAATTAGTGAAGCTCAATGATTCACTTCTTATCGGTTTAATTAAATCAATATTTATTTTTTACACATTTTAATCAAATTTATTATGAAAATTCAACTAATGGGAAAACTAGCAGTAATCGGTTTGTTTCTATTATTTAGTCAAACCCTGTTTGCTCAGCAAAGACCAAGCATGGATCCTGCAGAAACGGCTAAAGAGCAAGCCTCCCGAATGAAATCTGCACTGCAGCTCTCCGATGAGCAAACTGCAAAAGTAGAGGAGCTTAATTTGAAATATATGAATAAGATGAAGGAGCACCGAGCTAGTAGTGGAGAAGACCGGAGTAAAATGCGTCAGCAGATGCAGGTAATGCAAGGGGAAAAGGAGTCCGAATTAAAATCAATACTCAATGAAGAGCAATGGCAAGTTTATCAGTCCAAAAAAGATGAGCTTGGGAAGGGAGAACGTAATGGAGGAGGAAAAGGCCGTTCCAAAGGAAAAAGTAGTCAGTAAAGCAAAATATGTATGTAGTGATAAGCACCTATTAAGTTCAGACTAGTAGTAGTGTGCTTGACTAATCTCAGGGAGTGTATTTTAAACTGTGTGCCTGTTGCACAACACTCGCGTACCTTCTGACTTCTATCCCTTTTTCCACGGTCAGCTCTTGGTCTGGCCAAAAATGCAAGCAAAAAACGCCCTCCAACTCGGGCCTAGGCAGGGCCATGACGGCTGTCTGGCTTCTTTTTGGGGTGAAGTACAGCAATTTCTGCAGGTTGTATGAACTTGCTACCTTTGACTGGAGACGTTT
>NZ_JAJJWI010000062.1 GCF_020907275.1 Pontibacter silvestris
CAACCCTATACCGGTTGCCCCAGTTGTCACCGGCAACCAGAGCATCTGCCACGGCACCTCCACCACCCTCTATGCCTCGGCAACACACGGGGCGACTTTCAACTGGTACAGCACTGACGGAGACAAGGTCTTCTCAGGCAGCGCTTTCTCAACACCTGAGCTGACTGCCGCCGCCACCTACCAAGTGGAGGCCGTCAGCGACAAAGGCTGCGTTGGCCCCCGCTCCACGGTCACCGTACCCGTCATGGATCCCCTGGGCAACAACACCATCAGCCAGGCCCAGGCCATCTGCAGCGGCTCCACCCCCTCCCCCCTGACCGGGTCTCAGCCCACAGGGGCAGGGGGAACAGGCGATTTCGAGGATTATGAGTACCTGTGGGAGATCAGCTATGACGGAGAAAACTTCAGCAACGCCCCTGGTGTTTATTACCAACAGCACTACACCCCAAAAGGTCTCTTCACTGCTAACACCTGGTTCCGGAGAGTGGTCACCTCCTGGAGCTGCCAGCAGGAAAAAAGCATCAGCAACGAGGTGCTCATACAAGTGACCCCGCTGCCCCAGGCGCCTGCTATCGCCGATGCCCAGGTATGCTATGGCACCAGTGTCACTCTGCAGGTACAGAACCCCGACCAGGCGCTCACCTACAAGTGGTACAACCAGCAGGGAAGCCTTTTAGCAACAGGGGCCTCTTTCCCTGTCGCCGCGGCAACCTCCTCGGCCACCTATTATGTGGAGGCCGTCACCAGAACCGCCACCCCCTGCCCCAGCACAGCCAGGACCCCGGTCACCCTGACCGTGACACCGGCGCTGGTGGGAGGAGACCTCATCGCCGCCCCCGCCGCCACCCTGTGCCAGGGGGCCTCTCCCGGAACCCTGGACGGGGAAGCCCCCACAGGTGGGAACGGCCCCGGCTCCTACAGCTACCAGTGGCAGCAGAAAACAGAGGCCCAGGACGCCTTTGAGAACATCACAGGGGCCACCGCACCTGCCTATGAACCCGGGCCTTTGCTGGTGTCCACCTCATTCCGCCGCATCGTCCGCTCAGGCGAGTGCAGCCTTGTCTCCAACTCCGTGCTGGTGGAGGTGCAGCCGCCCCTGACTAACTACGGCATACGCTCCTCCGACACCTCCCCTGTCTGCCACAACACCCTGCCCGGGCTGATAGAAGGCGACGCGCCTGAGGGAGGCGCCGGGGAAGGCTCCTACACTTACCTGTGGGAGTGGGCCAAGGCGGACGGGCCCGGCGACTTCGTTGACGCCCCCGGTGTCAACAACCAGAAGGACTACACCCCCACAGTACCCCTCACAGAGTCCTACATCTTCAGGCGAACCGTCTCCTCCGGCGCCTGCGCCGCTGTGCAGAGCACGGTGCGGGTGGAGGTGTATGCCCCGCTCGTAAACCGGATCGCCAACCCCCTCACCCAAATCTGCCAGGGGGAGCTGCCCGGGACCTTCAGTAGCGCAGTGCCTGTGACAGGGGGCGACCCGGAGGCAAACACCATCCGGTGGGAGCGCAGCCACAACGGAGGACCCTTCCAGGCCGTGGCCGCCACAGAGAGCTATCAGCCTGCCGAAGGGCTGGCCGCCGGAACATGGCAGTACCGCCGCATCATCACCCCGGGCAACTGCCAAGGGGGCAGCAGCAACACCATCACCATCGAAGTCACCCCGCCCATTGAGGGAAATGAGATCGCACCCGCAGGCCCTCTCTGCGCGGGCTCTGCCACAGAACTCAGGGCAAGAGGCCCCCTGAGCGGAGGGAACGGCGTCTTCGAGGACTTCCAGTGGCAGCAAAGGCTGGAAGGCGCCAGCGCCTTCCAGGACATAGCCGGCGCGACGGGCGACACTTACACGGCCACACCCGCGGCCTCCACCTGGTACCGCAGGATCGTCCGCTCCGCAGGATGCACCAGCACCTCAGAGCCCGTACTCCTGCAGGTAGAGCAGCCCATCGTAAACCAGATAAGCGGCGAGCAGAGCCTCTGCCAGGGGCAGGCGCTGGAAAAGCTCGCCTCCGCAGCCCTCTCCGGCGGGAACGGGGACTACACCTACCAGTGGGAAAGAAGCGAATCCGGCCTGCCCGGCTCTTTTGAGGAGATCCCCGGGGACAATGCCCGCCAGCAGGACTACCTCCCCCAGAACGTCTCCACAAGCCCCTCCTGGTTCCGCCGGAGGGTAACCGGCGGGGCATGCGGCCCTGTCTACAGCAACAGCGTCAGGGTTTTCTACTACCCGCCCGTGGAGAACCAGGTGGAAGGCGACCAGCAGGTATGCCTCGGCAGCCTCGCATCCCCTATCGGCAGCCCTGCCTCCCAGGGCTACTCCTACCAGTGGCAGAGAAAGACTGAGACACAAACCCAGTACCAGGACATACAAGGAGCCACTACCGCTTCCTTTCACCCGGGCCTACTGCAGCAAAGCACATCCTTCAGAAGGATGGCAACTTCCCATGAAGGTTGCTCGGTAACTTCTAAAGAGATCCTAATAGTCGT
>NZ_JAJJWI010000063.1 GCF_020907275.1 Pontibacter silvestris
CCCTGTCCCAGAATACCCCCCTTTTATGATACTGACTAGCCTGTGACCCGTCCTATAAATGGGGAGTACTATACAACGCTAAAAGCTTTAAATAATAAATAATTTTCAACTTAAAAGCCAGAAATGCGTGAACAATGAAAAAAAGAAATGAGATCTATAGAACCCCCACAGATTTACAGTGTAGTTCCAGCCATCTTACCACCTGACCAATTATTTGGACCGCTGTTCCATGATGTTCAGATGAATCATGTTTTTCCTGATTCCATAACTTTTGCAGACTGTTACCCCAAGCGATCCCCAGAAGAAATTCTGAGTTTGTATGAGATAGAAAAGCACAAGGAGGATTTTAAGCTTTTTGATTTTGTCTCGGCGTATTTTCATATTCCAGAGCCTATAATAACAGATTATACAAGTAACCAGTTGTTACCGGCTACTGAGCATATCAATCAGCTTTGGCCATTGTTAACACGGGAGTCACAGCCAGATTGCTCCATGTTGCCTGTTCCAAAATCATATGTTGTTCCTGGAGGTCGATTTAGAGGACTATATTATTGGGACAGCTACTTTACGATGTTAGGTTTACAATCGGTAGGAGAATATGAACTGATAAGAGAAATGGTCCATAATTTTGCCTATCTCATTGATGTTTATGGCCATATTCCAAATGCAAATCGCAGTTACTACCTTACCCGCTCACAGCCTCCTTTTTTCGCTTTAATGGTACGTCTTCTTGCTGAAATAGATGGACCAGAAGCCTTTGCCCAATATCTTCCGCATATGCAAAAAGAATATAATTATTGGATGGACGGGTACTTTCGCCTCTCGGATAGGGAAACTTCTTTTCGTAGAGTTGTATTACTACCAGACGGCAGTATTTTAAACCGTTACTGGGATGATCTTCCTGCCCCTCGTCCTGAATCTTATCAGGAGGATGTCCAAATGGCTCATTACTCCGCCCCATTTGGTGTGGAGCCTGGAACACTTTACAGACATATAAGGGCAGCTTGTGAATCTGGCTGGGACTTTTCTTGCCGATGGTTCCGAGATGTAAATCATATAGAGACCATTCATACAACCGATATTGTACCTGTAGATCTAAATTGCCTTCTATATGAACTTGAGCTAACGTTATCTGAGGCTTATAACCAAAGCTCATTTTCAGATCCTTCCAGCTATTTCCTTCAAAAGGCAGAGAAGCGAAAAAAAGCAATGATTAAATATTTTTGGAATGATGACAGGCAGTTTTTCATGGACTATAATTTAGCCTTGAATAAATCTACCACAGTCATGTCGCTGGCAGGAATATTTCCGCTATTCTTCAAAATTGCCACTAACGAGCAAGCACATCATGTGCACGAACATGTTGCAGGCAGTTTCTTGAAAAAGGGGGGCGTAGTTTCTACTCTCCACGAGAGTGGTCAACAGTGGGACTCACCTAACGGCTGGGCTCCTCTGCAGTATCTAACATATGAGGGACTTCGCAACTATAATTTCTCTGATACAGCAGGAAAATTGAAAAAGAGGTGGATAGCCCTTAATGATAAAGTTTTTAAAGAAACTGGCAAGATGATGGAAAAATATAATGTTGTAGATATCGATTTGCCCGCCGGAGGAGGAGAATATCCAAACCAGGATGGCTTTGGATGGACTAACGGCATATACCTGTGGATGATGAATAATGCATAAAAACGGATGTGACGGAGTTTTACTTTATAATATATTCAATCTGATGCATGATAATAACATGTCGTTTCTACCCTATGTAACGAGCATCCCTGCCATCGGATAAAATTGATCAGCTGTTAGAATGGAGGAAGGCAAACAAACCAAACCAAAAAACAAACACTTTCAAACATGTCTCTCCACTAGGTTCGATGCGTTTTTGGTATCTAGGCAAGACCTGGTGCTAAAGCTCTATCTCAAAATTCGAGGGTTAAATGAGATAAATTTGATCGATATAAGGTTGCCTAGCGAGGGGTTGCGTGCGACTTCCTACTAATAGCGGGCTGAAACCCTTATTGGCTATACCGCGTGTTGGCAGCTGTTCATTTTCATTTGTCACCCGTTGAATTGATAGGATGACGAAACAATATAATCATAAATAGGAGCCCCAATACTATGTAAACCCCACCGGCTATCCAAAGTGCTTTTGGTAGTTGGGGAGTGGAAACCAATGCTTTTCCCATGGCAAGGCCTACGATAAGGAAATGAGTAAAATTGGCAATTGCAATTGGTCGGTTGTATATCCCGCCAATCAAGCTTTCCTTCGTCATCCAATTAAGCATACTATAACCAAAGTACAGCCCACCGATTACCTGCACTAAAAGAAGGGATGCCTGGTTACTCTCTATGTTTAGGTTAAATAATACTATGTCAGGAGCGAACGTCAGCACTATACCTATAACCCCTAAGATCAATGAGCAAACAGTCATTATTATTTTTGTATTTATCATATAGTCCTTTTTACAAGCACATAATCCAGAGAC
>NZ_JAJJWI010000064.1 GCF_020907275.1 Pontibacter silvestris
AGTTGTCATGCTTATTCAACAGTGCTCGCACTATCAGTTAATTCCAGAACGAGCAAACACTGTCCGTTGCTCCGTGCTCGAAAACCAGGATTACTACGGTTTAAGGTTGTCGCCCCTGACGTTAGCGGGCTCTATCACCTCCTAGGTACAGCGGTAGGTACCATGACTGGCTACGTTTTAATGATGGCTTTCGATAATTCCGGGAGGAATACCAAAGACTAGAATAAGTACTTCGTTTCCACCAGCCCCACACCTTTTGTCCGCCTATGGCCGATGGTAGCCGGGGGCTTTGTTCAGTTGAGCACCCTGACATAAGGAATATAGTTTCATTAGCCACAGCACACAAAGCGTTCGATGTGAAAGATAGTCTCAAGTAGATAAGCTGGCAAAAATCAGTCCAGCACTATCCTTGTAAAAAAGGCACGGGTGGAGATTCTGGAAGAGAAGCCAGCGAAAGAAACGGAGCGGGTAGAGTAAACAAACTAAAGAGCGGTTAACTGTCCCCGAGGCGAAAGCCTGTTTGGCGTCTTAGAACTGCGGAAGCCGTTGCCAGCCATCTGTTTAAGAGCCATTGCCGGCGGTTTTTATTCTTTGTTCCCCTTATCCTCGTGTTCAGCATCCATGGGCTTTAGAAACGGCAGCTGTACATGATACCTCACTGCAACGACCCGGATGGCCATTACGGTCAGGGCAGCAAGCAGCTCGGTCAATGAGGCCGGCAGGCCGGATCGGTAGCACACCATATAGACATTGCCTCCCGCAATACACGCCAAGGCGTAAATGTCCTTCCGGAACAGCAACGGAACCTCATTGAGCAGCACATCACGGAGAACGCCCCCTACGGAGCCGGTGATGGCGCCCATCGGGATGCATACCCAGAAGGGGAACCCCGCCGCCAGGCTCTTCCCCACCCCTACCACCGTAAATAGGCCTAGCCCGATGGAGTCAAAAAGGAACAGGGCCCTGCCCCATCTGAAAAGCCGGTTCCGGAACAGCAGCGTTGCCAGCAAGGCTGCGCCTGTGATAACCAGGTAGGAGGCGTCCTGCATCCAGAAGGGAGTTGCGTTGAGCAGCAGGTCCCTGGTCGTCCCGCCCCCGATGGCCGTCACCAGCCCAATGGCATAGGCGCCGAACCAGTCGAACTTCTTGGTGGAGGCCCACCTGATGCCGCTCACGGCAAAAGCGAAAGTCCCTAAGAGGTCTAAAGCGGTTGTGAAGCTTAACGCTGAGTAGTATACCATGATCTTGCCTGCCCAAATGAATACAGCCGGGTTGCCTGCCGCTGCCGGGGCATGCGTTCCCACTCTGCCCCGCGAAGATAAGACGGTTCGGGCTACATTGCTAATGAGCCTCCCCTGACCGTTTCTCCTCCTGCCGAAAGCACCGTGATGGCACTGCTCAAAACAGGCGGCAGGGGCCATATCGCTTGAAAAAGATTTTTGATAGATGCTGTTAAACCCATAAAATGGATTGCTCCATCAATCTTCCCTTTTGCGGGATAGGGAGCCGAGCAAGTATAGTCTTCCCAGAAAGTCGGGGTGGCGATTGCTCTAGCATCAAGGGCATATTGAGATGCAGCTATATATTTTATATCTTAAGGAATGCAAGGCAGCACAGGCAATCCCTCCATTGATCCGGTTGTATTCTTCAAGCTCATGCTTACCGGCTACTTGGAGAATATCACCTCTGACAGAAAGCTGGTAGAGCATTGTTCCCTCCGAATGGATATCCTCTACTTCCTGGGCTATGACATCAATGAAGAGCTGCCCTGGCACTCGACACTGAGCCGGACCCGCCAGCTTTACCCGGAGTCCTTGCTCGAATCACTCTTTGAGTGCATATTCAGCCTCTGTGTCAAGAAAGGCATGGTGGCCGGGCATCAACAGGCCGTAGGCTCAGCCCCAGTCAAGGCCAATGCCTCTATAGACAGCCTGCTTGTAAAGCAACCCAAGGAGTCCGTGCAAATGCACTTGGCAAAGGTAAAGGCAGATAACGAGGCAGATAGGCCAGACAGGAAAGCCAGCAGTAAACCAGCGGCGTTCATCTCTGCTCCCGAGCACGAGTTAAGAAAGCTGGAAAAGCACCAGGAAAACCTCAAGAATATGCCCACGGCATTAGGGGCAAAGAATGAACAGGCACGTCTGCTAAGCAACAAGACCCACTATAGCCCTGGAGTTGCTACCTTTGACTGGA
>NZ_JAJJWI010000065.1 GCF_020907275.1 Pontibacter silvestris
GGGTACTCTCTTCCGAGCCTGACGTTCAGCTGCCAGAGCTCCGATGCCTCCGGCGCCTCCTATCTGACGCTGGACTTGGAGGACGGGCAGCTGGTGTGGGACGCTCCCTGCCGGCAGGGGCAGTACAACGTTGCCTTTGTGGTGGAGGAGTGGCGCGTGGCGCCCAACGGGGGAGCCGTCAAGCTGGGGGAGGTTGTGCGGGACATGCAGATCCTGGTGCGGGAGACCCCGAACCGGCCGCCTGTGCTCGAGCCGCTGGATACCTGCATCGTTGCCGGTGACGTTTTCCGTGGGACGGTTCGAGCCACGGACCCGGACGGGGACCTGGTGACGGTGACGGCTGCCGGGAGCGGGATCATCCCGCCTGCGACCTTCACGGTGACGGGTCAGTCGGCGGGTCTGACGACCGGTAGCCTGGTGTGGGGGACGGAGTGCGGCGACGTTCGGGAGACGCCTTACCAGGTTGTTTTCCGGGCCACGGACGTGCGGCCCAACAACGAGACGCGCCTGGCCGACCTGCAGCCCTGGAACATCCGGGTGGTGGGCCCTGCGCCGCAGAACCTCTCGGCGGCCTCCTCAGATCGCAGCGTGAGGGTGAGCTGGGACCCTTACCTGTGCCAGAACGCCGAGTCGATCCGCATCTACCGGCGGGAGGGCCCCTCGGGCTTTGTGCCAGATGTGTGCCAGACGGGTGTTCCGGCGAGCACGGGCTACGTGCTGATCGCCGAGGTGGGTGCGGGGGAGACGAGCTTTCTGGACAACGACGGCGGCGGTGGCCTCCGGGCGGGCACCGAGTACTGCTACATCGTCTACGCCACCTTCCCGCGGCCTGGCCGAGGGGAAAGCCTTGCCTCCAACGAGGCCTGCGTGGTGGTGGACCAGGACATCCCGTACCTGACCAACGTGACGGTGGACGCGACGGACGCCTCGCAGGGGCAGATCACGGTGCGCTGGACGCCTCCGCGCGACCTGGCCAACCTGACCCGGCCGCTGGAGTACCGGCTTTACCGCCGTGCGGGCCCGGGTTTTGCGGAGGTTTTCCGCAGCCAAGGCATCGCCGCCGACACTTTCTTTGTGGACAGGGGGCTGAACACGGCGGAGGAGGCTTACCGCTACCGGCTGGAGTTCTACCAGGCGCCGCAGGCGGGGGCGCCGCCGACGGCGCTGCGCGACAGCACGGAGGGCTCGAGCGTGCGGCTCTCGGTGTCCGCGGCAGCCGCGGACGAGGCGGCCCTGGAGCTGAGCTGGACGTATGAGGTGCCGTGGGACAACAGCGGCTTCAGGCACTACATCTACCGGGAGGTGGAGGGGCAGTTCACCCTGATTGACAGCGTGGAGGTGACGGGCGGCAGCGGCGCCTACACCGACAGGGTGGCCTTCGGCGGGGCAGGCCTTCCGCGAGGGCAGGCGTACTGCTACTATGTGGTGACGCAGGGGGCCTACGGCATTGCGGGCATTCCCTCTCCGCTGCTCAACAGCAGCCAGCGGGCGTGCGCGGAGCTTCCGCGCCTGCTGTGCCCGCCGGTGCTGAGCGTGGACGCGCTGGACTGCGAGGCGTTCCTGTCCAGCCCCACGCCTGCGCCTTACCAGAACGTGCTGACGTGGGTTCCGCAGGTGACGGGGGACTGCACCGACCAGATCGCCTACTACACGGTTTACTTCCGGGAGAGCAGCGAGGAAGAGTACGTTGTGCTGGGGACGACGACGGAGACGCGCTTTGTGCACGGGGGGCTGAGCTCTTTTGCGGGTTGCTACGCGGTGACGGCCACGGACGCCTCGGGTCGGGAGAGCGCGCTGAGCAACGAGGTCTGCAAGGACAACTGCCTTCACTTCGGCCTTCCGAATGTGATCACGCCCAACGGGGACGGGCGCAACGATGTCTTCCGTCCGGACGACAGGACGGTGTTCGTCCGCTCGGCGCGCCTGAAGGTTTACAACCGCTGGGGGGTGCAGGTGTATGAGGGGGAGAGCGACCCCTACATGAACTGGGGCGGAGTGGACGGGGAGGGGGCCCGCCTGTCGGACGGCACCTACTACTATGAGGTGGAGGTGGAGTTCTACACGGTGGACCCCACCAGGAGGAACGCCCGCTACAAGGGGTGGGTCGAGATCGTCAGGTAAACCAACATAAGAATGAAAAGAG
>NZ_JAJJWI010000066.1 GCF_020907275.1 Pontibacter silvestris
TCAACCTATAGCAGGACGAGACACTCCAAATTCCTGAAGGGCCACGCGGTAAAGTACCACTTTATAAAAGTCGTCTTGGGCTGCCAGTAAAACGACCTTGCCGCTTCTTTCCATTGCCAGATGTTGCTCACAAGAGCAGGCCATGAACAAAGCAGCTTCTTCTTCCGAAGGGAACTCTCTGACACCAATACCTTCCTGCTCACTTGGTTTAAAGTAATACAGCTTTACCATATAGTGTTTCTTGGGAAATACCCTTTTCTTAAGATAGCAAAGATACGGTTAAGTAAGGCTTCAACATAGGCCGCTGGCTTCTTGATCCCATCGCTTTCCCTAAACTTAAAGTCACGTTAGTGTCTAGGGCATTTCAAGGGGATGGCTATCTTTGTTACAAACCCACTACGAACATAGAGGCTCTGTCTCAACATTATGGATGAGACAGTAGCGATTTATTCCATCGCTATAATGAACGGCAACTCTTGTATGGAAGCATTTATTTCTGAACTTTGCCCCCGAAACCTAAAGTAAACAGTTGCAGTGACCGGAAGAACATTAGCCTCAGAGCCACACATCACGATTCGCTATGATGTTATAGAGGATATCCTCTATGCTAACTGGACAGGTGAGCAGACAGGGGGGAGTGTCATGGATGGCTGCGAGCGCATACTGCACTACCTCCAGCTCCACCGCTGCAGCAAGGTGCTCAATGACAACACCAACGTCACCGGCATGTGGTCTGATGCCTCCGAGTGGGTGGCAGTAGAATGGTTCCCAGGAATGCACCAGGCAGGCTGCAGGCTCTTCGCCTGGGTGCTCTCCCCCAACCTGTACAGCAAGCTCTCTGCCGACCTAACACTTTCCTATGGCATCAATGGTGTGATAGCCACTACCTTTGAAAGCAAAGACACCGCCAAGGCATGGCTGAAAGCGATGGGGTAACAGCAACTACATCTGCTTCGAGGTCAATTAGTTTTGTTATCTTTACAGATACCCTTAACCTGACCTGTAGATGATCCTGTTTGAAAACAGCATTCTGAAATTAGACTATGACCCTGCCTCTGACATTTTAGATGTGGCCTACCCTGACCTGCACGATTTTATGCTTTCTGATATAAAGCACAGCATCAACATCTTAGTGGATAAGGTCAAACACTATGATATCAAGAGGCTCCTGCTGGACTCAAGCAGAACCGTCATTTCCGTAAGTGAGGATGAGAGCAGGGAAATATCTGCTTACCTGGCTGTCGGACTCATGGCGTCACGGCTGGAGAAATTGGCTCGGCTGTACTCCCCAAGCTCCACTGTGGAGACAAGGACACAGGGAAACATCCGGCAGATTCAGGACACACTGTCACTGCCGTTTCAGCTGCAAAGCTTTACCAGCAAAACTGAGGCGCTGGAATAGCTGAATCGTTGAAGCCAGCCCGTGAAATAGGCACTTACTCAAAAGAGGAGTAAGTAAAAAGACCCAGTGGAGCGTATAAGCTACTATGGGTATAGAGTGGCTTTGCGAATAGAGCAGCTGAAGCTGCTGACCGAGCTTATAGTGGAGCATGAAAGCAAAAAGCCGCCTTCTGATCCGAATGATGGGGCACAAGCTCCCACCACACTTCCTTAAACTCTTGCCCTGCCCTCACCCTGTCACTTTCCAGCCCCCCAGGTGAGCAGCTAAAAGAAAAGGGTAGCCACCGGCTACCCCATTACCTTAACAATCTAATCTAAAACTATGAAAAAGTAACTTTGGCTAAAAGTCAACAGGCATACATGAAAGCGACAGTAATAATTCCCAGCTTATCAGAATATTTCAATTATATCACTATATTCATGGTGTTTTATCAGAATAGTACAAGTACATGAAGTTATGCCCTGCTGCCGTGCTGCCTGGATTGGCTCTTGTAACGGTACTTCTGGTGGATACCCAAGAGGCTGACTCCATGTCTTGGGGTGAGGGGGACCAGAGGTCTGCCTAAGAAACCATTGTTGGGAATATGAGCCGTCCGTAGCCGGGTAACTTATCCAGGCACGGAAGGTATACTAATAATCATACAGTGGAATTGCAATGTTTTACTGGA
>NZ_JAJJWI010000067.1 GCF_020907275.1 Pontibacter silvestris
ATAGCTGGTAGTCACCTGTCTCCTTTCCAAGTCAACACATTATCAACAAGCAGTACAAGTAAGGCGTTAGTTGTTCAGCCTCAGGAAAACCTAACCTCAAGCAACGACGAGTTAACAGTTTACCCTAACCCTCTATCCGATCGTGCAACTGTAGGATTTGTACTACAGGAGAATGCTCAAACAACGCTGGAAGTTTACGACCTGAGTGGGAAGCTAGTACAAAAGCTTTTTAATGGAATTGTTAAAGCTGGAGAACCACTGGAACTGACACTTAAAGCTAACGATCTTCGGCCGGGCCTTTACTTAGTTAAAATGAAGAGTAACAACAGGATCATAACTAAGAAAATCATTAAAAGTGCCTATTAGTCAATACCTGATGTACCAGTTCTGGGCCTTACTGGTACATCAGGCACCTTAAGTACAAAATAACGAGCACCTTTACTTTTAGCCAATCAATTTATGACCATCAAATTTTTTACTAGGACTGTACTAGGCTTAGTCTGCTTACTGTGGTCTTCTTATTCTTACGCTCAAAGCTCTTTTAAAACTGCCAATGAATATGTAAAACCCTATACTGAAGACTTTGGATATGGGAACAATTTAGGATATTATTCAAATGGATGGGACGACAAAAGTGTTGCAACTCTTCTAAGTAAAATAGGAACAAACACACTCAGACCGACTCTTCCTGATGCTTTTATTGAAGAATGGGGCCCTACTGTGCGTTTGAACACATTTAGATCGTATAGTGAAGAGCTAGGCTTGAAGGACCTGACCTGTTTTATAGAAAAACCGTCTTCTGCCCATCAAGACAAGAAAAAGTACTCAGGCAGCTCTGAACCTTCTAAGTTATTTGCAAACTTATATGAGCCTATCTGGAATTCCGATGGCACAGTAAACCCTCAGAACTATTATGCTGACTATGTCTACAAACTGGTTCAGACATATGGAGATTACATAAAATTTTGGGAAGTTGTAAATGAGCCAGATTATGTGAGCGGCGTAGACGTTTCCAATTGGCTAACCAGGGCACCTTTACCGTCTGAGACAGTGAATACCCGTGCCCCTTTCTATCATTACATCAGAATGCTTCGCATTACATGGGAAGTAGTAAAGAAGTACAACCCTGATGATTACGTAGCTCCCGGAGGCATTGGCTATAAAGAATTTCTGGATGCAATGCTTCGCTACACCGATAACCCTGTAGATGGAAGCGTTACAAGTCAGTATCCCAATAAGGGCGGTGCTTACTTTGATGTACTAAGCTATCACGTTTATCCATCTCACTACCTCCGCACGTGGGAGAACGGAGGCTTTAAATACCTTCAAAACTCAGATTATGCAGCTGCTCAGGTTATCAAACATAAAGATGGGTTAGAGGAAGTGCTTAATAAATATGGTTACAATGGATCTACCTATCCTAAAAAACATGTTATTATAACAGAGACAAATGTTAGCAGACGTACGGTTGACTGGCGCTATGGCAGTGATGAAATGCAGCGCAACTACGCTACCAAAGCCCTGGTGCTGGCACAGAAAAATAATATCAAGCAATTACACTTTTTTATTTCAGCTGAATTTGCCGATGCTCCTGCAGCAACACAGTCTGTCACATCTTCTTATGAGCATAAACTAATGGGCTTTTATGAAAACCTGTCAAGAGATAAACCTGGCTCAGAAAAAATAACTCCAAGTGGAAAAGCCTTTTATACTACAACAAAACTTTTAAAAGGTTATCGCTATGATGCATCACGTACTGCTGCTTTAAAAATGCCAGAAACAGTAGAAGGTGCTGCTTTTAGTAAAAGTGGAGAATATGTATATGTGCTTTGGGCTAAAAACCCTACTACTGGCACAGAGAAATATTCCACAAATTACTCATTCCCTGTTACATGGAATTTTTCTAGCTTAACGCGTTATGAATGGGACTACTCTTCAACGGGAAAAACAACTGTCCATAGTCCTCAAAATATTACTTTAAGTAGTAATCCTGCTTTCTTTGTAGGTAAGATAGCCAATTCACAAACTCCTGTTACTACTACCTGTTCAGCTACCGGCACCATTTTGC
>NZ_JAJJWI010000068.1 GCF_020907275.1 Pontibacter silvestris
CGCCTGATACTTTACTAAACCAAATGCTTTCGGCAGGTGTCAACGAGTGGATCGCAAACGGCATGGTAGCGATGCAGCAAGCACAGCAGGACGGTAGTTTGTATGAAGATTACTGCCTGAACAAACCAAAGCTGGGCAAGGTGAAGCTCAGCGACTTTGCTGAAGAATTCGCCGAAGCGTACAAGAACCTATAACGATAGCATCAGGGAAATGAAGAAAGCACTGATAACAGGAGGAAATAAGGGAATTGGCTTTGAAACCGCCAGACAGCTCTTGGAAAACGGATACTATGTGTTCATCGGAAGCCGCAGCATCACCAAGGGAAAGGCAGCCGTAGCAGAGTTGAACGAAGCAGGGTTTGATGAAGTGGAGGCCATCCAATTGGATGTGACCGACACCGCATCTATAGAAGCTGCCAGAAACCACATCGGAAACAAAACTGAAGTCTTGGATGTGCTGGTTAACAACGCCGGTATCAACGGAGGGTTTCCGCATGCAGCATTAGAAGCCGATGCCGAAGCTTATCAGAAAGTGATGGATACCAATTTGTATGGTGTAGTACGAGTGACGCAGGCGTTTATCGGTTTGCTCAGAATGTCCAAGCAGCCCAGAATCGTCAACGTTTCTTCCAGCGGCTGTTCGCTTACCTTGCACAGTGATCCAAGTTGGAAATACTATAGCCACAAGGCAGCCCTCTACCCTGCCTCAAAAGCAGCTTTGAATATGTACACCATCAATCTCGCTTATGAGTTGCGAGATACGCCTTTCAAAGTGAATGCAGTCTGTCCTGGATTTGTAGCCACCGACTTCAATGGGCACAGAGGTACCGGAACAGTGCAGGAAGGCGGGATGCGCATCACAAAATATGTGATGATTGGAGAAGATGGCCCGACTGGTAAATTCATCAGCGAAGAATACAATCCAGAAACAGGAGAAACGCCATGGTGAAACAATCGGTATCTTTGCATGAGGGCTGAAGACACTTGAAGATATGAGAAGCAACGAGAATAGGCTGCACAAGTTCCGGTCACTAGCGGAGTTCCACCAGAAGTTTGGCTTAGCGAAACCCGAACACCCCCTGGTGAGCCTTATCCGTATGGAGGACATGGAGATGCCTCCTGAAGCATTACCCGATTACCTGGTTTTGGACTTCTACAAAGTTGCCTATAAAGACACTGTTGGCAAAGCCAGATACGGACAGAGCTATTATGACTTTGGTGAAGGCGGCATGGTTTTCACCTCACCGGGTCAGTCATTTGAAAAACCCAGAAGTAGCAAAAGTAAAGGTTGTATGTTGCTGGTGCATCCTGATTTTCTCTTATCGTATCCCTTAGCCAACAGAATAAAGCAATTCGGCTTCTTTTCTTACGCCACCGATGAGGCCCTGCATCTGTCTGAAAAGGAAAAAGAAACGATATTCTCCGTATTCAAAATACTTGATGAGGAACTGAACAGCAGAATAGATGATTTCAGCCAAGATGTGATTATCTCCCAGATTGAATTACTGCTCAATTACAGCAGTAGGTTTTACAAACGCCAGTTCATCACCCACAAAGCGGTGTGTGGTGATCTGATTCAGCAATTCGAGGATATATTAACGGCATACGTCAGTAATGAAGTAACTTTGGAGAAAGGCATACCTTCAGTACAACATCTTGCAGAACAGCTGAATGTGTCAGCCAGTTATTTGAGTGACATGCTGCGCTCGTTGACTGGACAGAACACACAGCAGCATATCCACAGCAAGCTCATTGAACATGCAAAGGGAATATTGTCCACCTCCAACCTATCTGTGTCTGAAATAGCCTACCGGTTAGGCTTCGAGCACCCGCAATCCTTTAGCAGATTGTTCAAGAGCAAAACCCATCAGACACCATTGGAATTCAGGCAATCATTCAATTGAAAGGGGCAGGAGTAACTTCAGATAACAATGTCTTTGTAAATTGGCGGTGGGACATTCCTGCTGAACTTTTGTGCTTGATGTTTTTCCTTTTCGGTGATAGTTAAACCGCATATAGAGCCTTGAACAAGGAAGT
>NZ_JAJJWI010000069.1 GCF_020907275.1 Pontibacter silvestris
ATAAGTAGAAGCAGTAAGCCATAGCTGACACGCAAAAGATGGCTCAAACTCGCTGGCGCGTAGCTTGACTCAATGTTCATGTAAGGACCCTTCATTCATGAATTTTGCCTAATTTACTTATATGAAGAATTATTCATTGTTATGGCTATTATTTCAAATAGTTGCTGCCAGCTCTTTGGCACAGACTAAAGACATAAAAGCCAGTTTGATGGAGCATGGGCAGATAGTTGTTCCTTTCAATAATGAAGAGGAAGCCCTGACATTCAATCCGCTCGCATCGACGCTAGTTCAAGAACTAGTATGGAGCAAAGAAGTCCAGCAGGTCAGGAGCAAATACCCCTCTGTTTTCTCCACCACCGTTGAGATGCCTCCGCAGTGGCTTCAGAAGGAAAAGTTACTTGTGCTATATGCTCCAAAGGCTGCTTTCACAGTAGAGGTAAACGGTCATAAGTTAGAACTGGCAGCACCAGGCGTGAACACTAAAATCAATCTTACTTCACTAATACCAGCTAAAAGTGATTCTGTAACTATAAAGGTTATAAGCGATCGGGAAGTGAAAAGTATAGATAACTTAGTATATAAGGCACTTTTGTTTGCAGTCCCAAATGTACATGCCGCATCAACACATTTGAGAATAGATAAGAAGTATCCTAACCTCTACAGAAGCTTGAATTGGATGTATTTTATTGATTTAAAGAATCACTCCCCAAGCGCTACGTACAAGTCGAATTTTCATACGGCCGAAAAAGTCAGGGACGATAAGGGTGAAGTAGTTTATACATTTGACAAGGACTATATAAGTAATAACAATGAAATCCCTGCTGAGGGGCACTGGAGGTTTTACTTTTTCAACCACCCTGATGTGTACTCCAATAAGTGGACTGCCGAAACACCTTACCTGTATACGGTTAATGTTCTTGTCTCTTCCACCCGTGATAACGCGTCAGTAGTAGTTAGTGACAGAGTAGGGGTCAGAACTACTGAGGTGAAAGAGGGCCAGTTAAGAATCAATAATGTAGGTGTGCATTTCAAGCCAGCTGCCTACATACACCCCCCTCTTGATGCACCAGTACCCACCAAGGACTCCCTCAGAGAGTTTATAAGAAATGTCAAGCAACATTCTGTTAACACGTTACTTGTCTATGGTTTGCCGGCCAATAATGACCTTTACAGTTTAGCCGATGAGTACGGGCTGTATATTGTGCAATACATGTATCCGATGCAGCCGCCGGATAGCAAGAAAGAGAGCTATGATGATTTGTGGCTCAGGCAGCGCTTATCGATGATTTACCAGATCAGAAACCACCCCTCCGTGGTAGCATGGGCTACAGATGGTAATCTAAGCATTTCAAAGGAGCATGCTTCTGCTTTAAAGGACAGTCTTTTGGTGTTGGATTCGGATAGGCCGTTTTTAGAAAATGCTGTTGTTAATCTACCTACCGCTGCCCAAGGGTTTGAGCAATTAACTGGTGAGAACCTAATTAAACTGAAGAAAGCGTACCAGCCGGTAAAAATTCAGGTCAGCAAAGACAGTAAGGCTAGCATCTCTAACCTCCTTGATTTTGCTGTGCTGGACAATGTGCTGCTAAAATGGAAGCTACTTGATGGAGACAAGGTACTAAGGGAGGGAGAAGTAAATGATTTAAGCATCGAGCCGGGAGGGTTTCGACTTATAAAGCTGCCCTTTAGCTTCGACTCCCTTAAGGATAAGGCTTATACTATAAGCTTTGAAATAGTGTCTAAGGAAGACACTTCATGGGCTGATAAAGGACATGTTTTGGCATGGGAGTGTTTTGATGCCAGCACTTTAAAAGTATCACACAGATGATCGAAGTACTGATAGATTGGAAGTAAAGGAGTAGGTAGGACACAAGGCAGCATTTGAGAGGCCTAATTACTCACTTTGATAAAATGAGGTTGTTTATACCGTAACTGTTATGTTGATTGGAGGTCCCGCCAGAGTACCAAAACGGGACCCTTCGATTCCAGCG
>NZ_JAJJWI010000007.1 GCF_020907275.1 Pontibacter silvestris
GAAGAGGGTTAGCAAGTAAACTTTAGTAAAGTGAGTGATAACCGTTGCAAAATATGCCACGCCAAGCTATTGTTAACTTTAACGTCAGCTTGGAGAATATTTAAGGTATAATGTGTTTGTAGTCCAAGCCTTACTTAATTCATTATTTCCTCAATTGAAGTAAAACTGTTCTGTTGCGTACTACAGTAGCACTAAACTATGGCTACTTCTAGCTCCTTGTTTCTAGTTGAGAAAGCTAGGCATAAGTAAGGGACTCTTTACCGAACTTGGCGTATATTAGAATTAACGTACAATAAATGGTCTTAAGAAAGAGGTAGAGCAGAGGCTTTGCTATGAGAGCTGATGCATAATAGCTCTGGAATTCCCGATACCATCTACTTTTGATAAAAGTATCTAAAGAGAAATTTTTAAAACTACTTACCCAGCAACTTCACATTAATATCTTCTAAATCTTTCTGTTTAACTTTTATAATTCAATGCTGTTCAGGAAACCGGCTTTTTTTCTGAAATAAGCTGTTGCTCTTACAAACAAGAAGCCCCTGTAAGTTTAAAGCTACAGGGGCTTCTTGTTTGTAAGAATCAAGTTGAATAAACTAACTATTTCGTCCTGCTACAGAAATTGTTAAATCATCTATAGGCAGATAAGTATTGGCTAATTCTCTTAACTCTGGAGCTGTAACAGTACGTATAGTAGTGACATAATTACTATAATATTCTGTAGAAAGACTGTGTAGGACGATCCGTTTATAACGATCACACTGGTCAAAAATGGTGGCTATATCGTTCAGGAACTTGCCTAGCATGTAGTTCTTTACAGTATTGAGTTCATCTTCCTGTATTTCCTCCTGCTGTAAGAGAGCTATCTCTTTTTTTATCTCACTAATAGTGTCGTCTGTAACTGCATAATTAACATCAGTACCAATATAGAAAAGGCTATCCTGCTCTTTTGCTGAAATGGTTGAATAGATGCCGTAGGTATACCCTTTGTCCTCTCTGATATTTCGCATTAATCTGGAGCCAAAGTATCCACCTAGAACTTCATTCAAAACAATAAGCTTCAGATAATTCTCATGCTGTATCAGCGGAAACCTTTTACCTACTCTAATAGATGACTGTAAGCTTTCAGGCATTTCTACTAAAGAATGCTTCTTCGGATTTGCAATATCTATCCTATCTACTGTGTCTGATGAATGAGACCTTTGTAAAGAAAGCTCTTCAATATTCTTTACAAGATATTGCAGCATAGGTTCATTGATGCTGCCACAAGCGAAAACCTCTAACTCCTGCACATTGAACCTGCTCTTATAGTATGCTTCAAGCTTATCAAGTGTAATATTATCAAAAGCATTACTGTCAAAACCGAACACATACGGGTGTTCATCTCCATACAAGGCTTTTGTAAAGCTATGTGTAGCTAAGTAGCTGTTCTTTTGGCGTTGTACTTTAACGTTCTGCCTAGTGCGCTGTAAGAGCAAGTTAAACTCTTCTTCAGGAAATGATGGGTTTTGCAGCACGTCAAGTACCAGAGGAAGAAGCTCCTCCACATATTTGGCCAAACAGTATAACGTGAATTCTGTGCGATCATAACCGTGGTTATTATCGAAAGAAGCTCCATAAAAGGCTACCTTTTCGGCTATCTGTTTAGCAGTATGATTAGCAGTACCTTCGAACAGCATTTTTGCTGTAAGGTCAGATACGCCACTTTCAGGTTCGTACCATTTACCGGCTTTAAAAACAAAATCCAGCCTGACAACAGGCTGGGTTTCGCTTTTTATAACATGTAATCTTGCTCCATTCTTCAGATTATTTATTTCTGCAATTTGAAGCGAGACCGCATCTATTTCATATGTTTCAGGTGCTTTGGTTCTATCAAGCATTTCTAAATATGTAGTTCGTAGTTTATTAATCTAGATTCAACGCAAGCGTGAATCGTAGTGTTTCGGCTAAAGGGTTTCCTTGCTGACTCGGGATCAGGTAGGCCGCGTCAATACCGAACTTCTGATAACGCAGCCCAAGACCTAATGACAGATACTGCCTACCTCCTTTATCTGGATTTTCGTAGAAATAACCTGCTCTTGCAGCAAACAAGTCACTATACCAGTACTCAACTCCACCAGAAAGGTTTACTTCCTGCATCTCTTCTGTAAAGCCTCCTTCAGCATCTCCAAAAGAGGAGAAAAGGCCACTAACCACACTTTGGCTTTGATCTGCACCTGGCGAAGGAACCAGAAGTTTATTCGCATCAAGCACAAAGGTAAGTTTATTATAGGCATCTAAATTGTAAGTTACTGCGGTACCTATCTTAAGGTTTGTTGGAAGAAAGTCACTTTCATCAGCGCTGGTGTAAGCAATCTTTCCTCCAATGTTAGAGATGTTTGCTCCTAACGCTAAATTAACTTTTTGACTCAGATCTTTATTATAGTAAATTCCAACATCAACTGCCGCTGTGTTACCGGGCTGTGACTCAAAAGTAGTAGAAGCACCACCAACGTTTACATTCCCAGCCAGGTTGGAATGAATAAAGCGGGCTCCGATACCAAGGCTGAGGTTTTCGCTTAGCGCCTGTCCGTAAGCAACTGATATAGCGTATTCTTTAGGGCTATAATCCTGTATTGGGTTACGGTTCTCATCTATGAACTGTATTTCCCCTAAATCAAAGTAAAGCAGGGAGAGGGAAATGGCAGATGTTTCGTTAAGCTTTTTATAGCCAGACAGATAGCTGAGAGACATATCGTCTACTACATTGCTTAACCAAGGAGAGTATGATAAGCTGACACTCATATCCTGTTCTACAAAGCCAAGCTTGGCAGGATTCCAGTGCGGAGCATTGGCATCAGGGCTGATAGCTACACCAGCATCGCCGAGTGCTGCAGAGCGTGCGTCTGGTGCAACAGTAAGTATTGGTACAGCTGTAGTTACGGCATTCACATCGTTGCTCTGCCCAGTAACTCCCTGAGCAAATGCGAAAGGAGCCGAAGCCACGGCCACAACAAAGCAAGCTGCTTTAGAAAGAATACTTCTTTTATACATAAAAAAAAATTAATAGCTTATCAAAGATAGAAATAATAGAGGACTATTTTAATTCAAAATTACAAGTTTCTCAAATCGGGATGTTTTAGAGCCATCTTGCTGCGACCTGACATTGACTTTATAAACATAAACGCCTTTGGCCAGTATATCATTATATTCATCTCTGCCATCCCAGGTTAATTCAGCTAAATGAGCTTTGCTTGCATAGCTGGTAGTTTCAAGTGTTCTGACCAGCTTACCAGATATGGTAAAAATTTGCACCTGAATGTCCAGGTTATCGCCTGCTCTGTTGTGATCAAAATGGAAAGTAGTTTTGGTTGAAAATGGGTTTGGGTGATTCAGCACATGCTCTAACGCTATTTCTGCTTCATTCGATACATAAAGCTCCAAATATTCTTCTGAAGAGTTATTGTAGGTATCCCAAGCCTTTAGTTTAACGGAGTGAGGGCCTGGCGCAAGATCTTGTAAAGGAAATTTAATAGTACCGGACTGGTAACTATCAGCATCTGAAGTATAATAGTCATTAACCACTATCAGATTATCCTGTTCATTATCCAGTACAACTGTAATCTCGTGTCCAACGCCCACTCCTGCTGTGTTTATGCCGCTTTCATCGGCTACTTTAGCCAGTAAGGTCGGGTTAGAATTGGTGCTTCCCCCAAACACAAACGATTCATCATCCATGTATAGCTTTATGGCGGGTGGTGTGTTATCTGTAGTAACAGCCTGGGCTGTGCCTCCTACTATAACAGATTGAGATGCACCCATGGCATCAATGGTAGAATTACTGGCGTATAAGGTAATTTTGCCGGGACCATAAGTATAAACAATGTCTTTGGGTACTATAAAAGTAACCTCAAACAAACCATTCTTTACAGTTGCCTTTCCCTCATACAGAATATTCTGGCGTAAGCTTATTGGCACCGAAGGAGCACCTTCGTCTCCCAGTGTTTTTACAGTAGTTGTTTTCTCATACACTGTAAGCTGAAGTTCACCGTTAAAGCTTTGTTTTGTTTCTCCCGAAGCCGCCAAAATCCGCCCTGCCATTGTTACTTTTCCTAAAGCGCTTAAGGTGTCTGAAGATGTTGCTTTGCCGTTTATATGCGTTATCTCGGCTTGTAATGTGGCATAAGCTAGCTGCATGGTCGGGTCACCTAATAAGGTGAAATTGCGGTTATTTACCCCTCTGGAACCACTCACTGTATCTAAAATGCTGCTGTTTTTAGTGCGCATAACCAAGTCTCCTAACCGGGGCATTGCGCCTTTAACAGGAGTAAAGGCATATTCGAAGAAGTTACGATTTAGCACACGGTTGCCGGTGGAGTAAACCGGGCGTGTCGTTGTAAGCAAGCCTGCTGCCCCACCCTGAGCATTTAGTAAAGCTGCTTCTGCTCCGGAGGTTCGCTGAGGTTCATCGTAACGGCCAAACTCGCAGGTAGCGGTAAGCATAAAAGTCAGCCTGTTGCTGTTTTGCCAATTTGCAATTTGTTGCATGGTCAGTATCTGTTCTGCTGTCCAGCTGATTTCGTTGCCGTGGCCTGTAAAGTTGGTGATAAGAGAACCTTGTGTAATTGCTTTGTCCAGGGCTGAAGAGGCTTCAGGAGAGCGCTTTCCCCTGGAAACAGCTTCCTGTGGGTAAAGGTCTAAGTACAGCTTGTTTGGGTTGTAACCAGGAAAGCTGCTTACCAGGTAGTTTGCCAGATACTCTGCATCGTTCATGTGCTCGTTATAGTCACCGTCGTCTGCCACAAAAGTTACCTGGCTGCGCCATTTACCAAACTGGCTGGGGCTGTCATAAGACATGATCTTCTGCACTATAGCTGCTGCTTCTGCATTGGTCTTTACCGGAAGTCGCCCAATGCCTACATCTAATAAATGATCCCCTAAGGTGTTTTCAGTCCACTCGCCTTCATCCTCATCTAAAAAGCCAAAATAATCTTCTGAAGAGTAGCTGTTTATTGGATGTAACGACTCACGCGACTCATATATCGGCACAAAGTTGGTATTATCAATGGTGCGGTTTTTATAGTCGTAGGAGGTATCTCCAAAGAGCAGGAGGTACATCATATCGTCACCACTTTTGTGGCTGCGGTTGTAAAGCATTCGCATAAAGTCGCGGATAGCTGTTACATCCTGTGCTCCGGAAGAAAATTCGTTAAATATCTGCTGTGTGGTTACAACTGAGACTGCTAAATTATTGTGGCTGCTGCGGTATGCTGCCAGTCTGTTGGCTTCAGTCAGGAACTCAGGGTGTGTAACTACCACAAAATCTAAGTTCCCATTCTGGTTGAGACTATGCAGGTTTTGGTTTGGTACCTTACCTAAGGGGACAGGCCGTAGGCTGATACCTGCATTCTGAAAAACAACAAACTCACGCAGCATATCTGTAGCTGTTGTAAAGCTAAGTCCTGACCCCGTTGTTACGGTTTCCTGCTGTACAGGCTGTGCAGGGGCTGTTACATCCCAAACAATAGCTGAAGCAGGAGCTTCTGAAATAGTAAACGTATTTACTGGTAACGTGGTACTGCTTACAGAACGGAAGCTTGTCTGTTCTCCATATAGCTTTAACTGGCGATTGTAATTCAGCTCCAGATAATTAAGATAGCCAAGCGAGGTGCTGCTGCCACCTGTATTAAAAGCTATGTTTACTTTGCATTCTGACGGAGCCCCAAGTACCTGTTGGCTTACCGTGTAAATTCTGATGTTGTTAATTCCTTCTGGATGGTAACTGTAAGTGCCGCGACCAGCAATGCCCTGAGAACCTAAAGGCTGGTTGTTTAACTGGAGGGTAAAGGTGCAACTGGCTGGAGAATTAGCCATCAAAAAAGCCTTTAACTTTAGGTCAGAGCCCAATACTATATCACTTACAGGAAAAGTGAAGCCGCGGGAAGAGGTAAAAGAACTAAACTCTTCTCCATACCACTCGCGGCCTGAGTACACCATATTTTTAAGGTCCCTCTCATAAAAAGCCCGCTCATTATAGCTGTTAATAGTTTGCGTAGCGCCACCAGCCTGCCCTCGGCTTGTAACACGTTTACCATTTGCATAACCTATTCTAAGGAAATAGTAAGCTGTGTCGGTGTAAAAGTTGTACGTGTGTTTAAACTGGCCTTCATTACTATCATACGCCCATGTGTGCGGCCCCTGTGCATAAAAAAGTACATAGTCGGCATCGTCGAAGCGCCCATCTTCTTCACCAGGCACCATAACAGCATTTTCCAGCAGATCATCAGGGCGGGGAGAATTGTTAGGCTGTGGCAGCATTTCGCCACCGTTGCCATATAACTGAATTTGCTTTGGGTCCAGGTTTTGCGTACTAATGCCGAGTGCCTGTAAAGTAGCTTTATCAAGCTTATGAACCCCAGTAGAAGTTATCGCTATTTTGTACCAGTCGCCTGAGTTTAAGACAGAGCTATTCCCAAAGTCGCTGGCGTTGGTAACACGTGCATTTACCGTCTGTGTTCGTCTTAGTGAATAAGTGTAGCTGAATTTTACCAGTTTTTCCAGTTGGTTTGTCTGCGGATTTAGCCGGATGGGAAGTATGGTAACTAAGCTAAGGGGTAGTTTGTTTTCAGTTCCGTTTACTATGCTTACTGTAGGGGATGAACCAAAACTGCTGCTACCGAATAGCTTTTGTTCTTCCTGTGAGAAAGGCGCATAAGTCGTTTGGGTAAGTTGTAAGCTGCCAATGTGTACACTTGGTATGCGGAAACGGTAATAAGGCAGGCGCTTGGTGTAGTCTACTGTAGCACCTGTAAAGGATGCGATTTCTCCTGGTAAATTTTGTGCAGGCAGCACAGCCTGTTTTTCCTGCCAGTTAAGTGTAACTACAGGAGATGTAGATTGAGCCTTAACCCCGCTAATCAGTAAGTTGCAGGTAAACAGTATGCATACACCAACTAACCGGAAAGACCACTTCATTTACTAAGGGAGTATAGAAACAATGACATCACATAGTGCATAAAGTACAGGTGCAGGTATCATTGTCTTAATCTAACAGATATTTTGTTGTTTTATTGTGTCGCAGCAAGCTGTTGTTGCTGTGTTAACCCGTAGGTGTTAGATTCCATAATCAGGTTAGCCAGCAGCTAGCTTACTGTAGACTTACTCTACCTACTTCACTATAATGTGTTGCCGACGCGCACATCAGGCAAAACAGCTTGACCTTGTGGGGGGAACAACTCCAGAAGAGGTACTACATCAACTTTGGTAGTAAACTTCATGATTGTGAAGTGTTTTTAATGATAGACAAAATTATGTAGAGTACTATAATCAGTGGTACGGCTGCGAACTTAACAAGAGCAAGTAAAATTATTGACAACCCAAGGAAAATAAAGCGAATAGAATTGTCTTGCCAGCTTAAGTTCTTAAACTTAAGTGCAAACAATGGAAGCTCCGCCACCAACAGGTAAGACAGAAGTACCGTTAGTGTCAGTAGCACATAAGGGTTTAATATAACATTATAGTGTGCCAGAGTGCCATTTTCTAAAATAAGGGGCAAAGAAGCCACCAGTATGGTACAGGCCGGTGTCGGTAAACCTATAAATGAAGATGTTTGACGCGTATCTATGTTAAATTTAGCCAGGCGCAATGCCGAAAATATGGTAATCAGAAAACCAAAGAAAGGCAGTATGCTTTCAGGTATTCCCAGTGCTGTATTCCCCGAAACAGTCAGCAGCATAAACACCATAGCGCCAGGTACAGCTCCAAAAGACACCATATCAGCCAGTGAGTCCAGTTGCTTGCCTATTTCAGAGTAAGTGTTTAAGACACGAGCTACCATGCCATCCATAAAATCAAAAACAGCAGCAACGCTAACCATGTAAGAAGCATTTACTAACTGATTATTAAAAGCAAAATATAACGCTATACAACCAGAAAGCAGGTTAAAGCAGGTAATGGCGTTAGGAATATGTTTTTTCATTTAATGAAGAGGCGGTATGTGCTACCGCAGAAATGGGTTATACTTTTTCTCATACCCAATAGTTGTTTCCGGGCCATGCCCAGGATAAACAGTTACCTCATCAGGTAGTGTAAAAAGTTTTGTTCTGATACTTTTAATAAGCGTGTCGAAATCACCGCCAGGCAGGTCTGTACGGCCAATGCTGTTTTTGAAGAGCACATCTCCTCCGACTACAATCTTCTCCTGCTCATTATAAAATACTACATGGCCCGGAGCATGCCCTGGAGTAAAGAATATCTGTAGCTTTGTATTGCCAAACTTAACAACGTCGCCTTCTTTAAGAAAGGATGCAGGTAATTCTTCCTGGTATAACGGAAACCCATAGGCAGGGGCATAAACCTGTACAGAACGTAGCGTCTGCTCATCCTCAGGATGTATTTCCAAACCTACTTTACAGGTGGCTGCGACAAACTTATTGCCTAACACATGGTCTATGTGGCAGTGAGTGTTCAGCAAGCGTGTTACTTTTAAGCTGTTATCTTCTATGTACTTTTTCAGCTGCTCCCGTTCGTGTTGCTCATAGCAACCTGGGTCTACAACAATGCACTCATTCGTATCGTCGTGAAGGAGGTACGTGTTTTCCTGAAAAGGATTAAAGGTAAGGCAGGTAACCTTCATATTATTCTTGTTTGGTGTCAAGCGTCCACAAAACTGGGCCCTAAGTTACAAATTTCACCTGTACAACTCGTAACTTGCCCCTTATGAATTATGATTTTATAATTGTTGGTCATGGCCTGGCCGGTGCTACGTTAGCTTATACCCTAAGGCAGCGGGGGCAAAAGGTTTTAGTGATAGATGAACCTAGGCAAAGTACTGCCTCTAAAGTAGCGGCGGGGCTGGTAAACCCTATAGCAGGCAAGCGATTTGCCAAATCATGGCTGGCAGATAAATTTATACCTGCAGCCAATAATTTTTATGATGAGTTAGAAGAGCGTTATAATCAACCGCTTTTTTTTCATAAACCTATCTACAAAATTTTCTCCTCTATAGAGGAACAAAATACCTGGATGGCGAAGAGCGCTGGGGAAGGCTGGCAAGCGTACATAGAAGCCACCTATACCCAAAGCACTAACCAGCCCTCTATACAAGATCCGTTTGGTGGTATAATGATCAAGCAGGGTGGATATCTGCAAGTGTCGCTAATGCTGGAGTTGCTGGCACGGGACTTGCTGCAACATAGCTTAATGTTGCCGGAGCGCTTCAACATTGAGCATCTGCAGTTAACAGGGCAAGGCGTAAAGTATAGGCAAGCAGAGGCGAAGCATCTCATTTTTTGTGAAGGATACCAAGTTATAAACAATCCGTACTTTAAGTGGCTGCCCATACAGCCTACCAAAGGAGAAGTACTAGAGGTGCAAACACAAAATTTTAAAGCAGAATGTATCTATAACAAAGCTGTTTACGTTGTTCCCATAGAAGATGGAAGATTTAAGATCGGAGCTACGTACGATTGGCGTAAACCAAATGAAGAACCAACAGAGGCTGGGCAGGAAGAGCTATCTGAACGCTTCTGCCAGATCACTTCACAGGATTTTGATATACTAAACCATTGGGCTGGCATCAGACCTGCAGTGCGTGACCGACGTCCGCTGGTCGGAGTACACCCTGAGTATACACAGTTAAGTGTGTTTAACGGTATGGGATCTAAAGGAGTACTAATGGCACCATACCTGGCACATAACTTTGCTAAGGCATTGGCAGGAGAAGCAGAATTGCTGCCAGATGTACATATTTCGCGATATTATTCGTTATATTACGACTATATAAAACACCATAATCCTCAATCTTAAGTGCATGCGTTTTTATACCAGATTATTGTTGTTGTTTGTGCTGTGCATCCTGGTTGGAACTTCCGTTCAGGCGCAATCTAGCCGCGACACATTTGGCAAGAGCCGTATCCAATACAAAAGCTTTGATTGGAAGCTGTACAGTACACAAAACTTTAATGTGTACTTCTATCAGGGCGGGCAAAAGGCTGCCGAAAATGCGGCTGCTTATGCAGAACAGGAACTGAAACGTATTACCAGCCTTATTGGCTATTATCCTTACTCTAAAATAACGCTTATACTTTACAACTCTGCTACAGACCAGAAGCAGAGTAATATTGGCCTGAACAGCGATCAATATCAGAATGGGGGAGAAACCCTGTTCATGAAGAATAAAGTAGAGTTGTCGTTTGACGGTACTCAGACAGAATTTAAGCGTGATCTGAGTTACAGGGTCACAGAACTGTTGCTGAACGATATGATGTATGGTGGCAGCCTTAAAGAAGCTTTACAGAGCAGTTACCTGTTGCGTCTGCCAGACTGGTTCATAACCGGAGTTGCTGCTTACACTGCTGAAGGTTGGAGTATGCGCATGGATAACTACATGCGTAACATGGTTATTACAGAACAGTTGCGGCCTGATGATCTGTTTAAACGTAACCAGGAGTTAACGGGGCAGTCTATATGGAATTATATAGCAGAACGCTATGGGTACACCTCTATACAGAACATACTGAACCTGACGCGTATTACACGCGATGTGGAGGTAGGGATTACCAGCAGTCTGAATATTCCTTACAAGCGCTTCATACAGGATTGGCACAACTATTATAAGCAAATCAACACCCGTTCAGACAATCAGCTTGTGTCGCTTCCTGATGAGAGAAAGCTATTTAAAAGGAACAAGCAGGATCATGTTTATTCTGAACCAGCGCTTAACCCTGCAGGTACACTTTTAGCTTATGTGGAGAACAATAACGGAGGCTTCAGAATTGTTGTGGAGGATGTCCGCACTGGAAAGGATCGTGTGGTTTGGGTAGGAGGCTACAAAGTAGTAGACCAGCGAATTGATTTTAAACTGCCGGTATTGGCCTGGCGCTCTAATACACAGCTTGGTTTTGTAGAAGCACGCCGGGGTAAAATGACGTTGCGGCAGATAGATGCTACACAACGACGTTCACTGATTCCTTTCTATGATAACCTGTCTACGGCAGCAGCTACACTTGATCAGTTTTCGCAGGTGCGGGACATGAGTTACTCAGAAGATGGGCAGACCATTGTAGTAAGTGCCATTAACAACGGCCAGTCTGATTTATACTTACTGCGTGCCAATGGGCGTGTGCAGCAGCAGCTCACCAACGACATTTATGATGACATCAGCCCTGTATTCCTGAAAGGGGGAGCGGGTATTGCCTTTAGCTCTAACCGATGGGAAGATACAGTTGATGTAACAAAAGACCCAAGCTTTGCCGATGTGGTAAACAACTATGATATCTATTTGTTACAGCAGCAAGGCCGGGAACCTGCTATACAACAGCTGACAAGCTCTATTGCAAGCGAGTTAAGGCCACGTGCTACTGATGAAGGTAATCTTGTTTACATTAGTGAAGAAAGCGGAATCAGGAGCTTATATCGCTACAATATAAGCACAGGTACAACTTCTCCTTTATCTAACTTCATAGAGAACATAGAAGATTATGACTATGTAAGCTCAAAAAACACGCTTGCGCTTATTGCCAGAGACATTTCGCGTGGGTATGTATACCTGCTGCCAGACTTTACACCCACCTCCCTTGACTCTCTCCCTAAAACATCGCGGCAGATAATTCTGGAAACAAGGGCAAGAACGACCCAAAATGCAGCGGCTGCGGCGGCACAGCGACGTAAGCTGTTTGAGGAGGAAAGCAAGAACCAGCAACAGCAACAGCCCAGGCGCCAAGGGGAGGTAGACATAGAGAACTATCAGTTTAAAAATAGTGCAGCAGCAAGTACTACAGAGCCTAAAACAACTATTCGCCGTGCTGGAGTTACAAATGAGCCTCAGGTTGTAGGCCCTTTGGATTATGATCTGCGTTTTAGTGTGCAGGACATAATTACGTCTGTTTATTCTGATCCTCAGTTAGGCTTTGGTATTGTAGCGGGCGTAAACATGAGCGATCTGTTCGAGAATCATATAATCCGTGGCAATATATTTTTACGCACCGACCTGGAGACAAGCCGCATCTTTGCTGAGTACATGAATCTTGAATCTCGTTTTGACTATGGCATGCAGTACAGGCGTGATGTGGTAGTAGGTGCTTTTGAGACAATGCCAAACGTAATTGTGCGCTTAGGCAAAAACGAGTTTTCGCCAACATTGGTGTACCCGCTTAGCTATAGCACGAGCATTAGAGTGCAGCCTAAGTTTGTGAATACACGTCTCTCTTACATAAATGACTTTAGTGCCCAGGATGATGTAAACAATTTTGGTGGGGGGAATATTGAGCTGGTGTATGATAACTCAGTGGCAACAGGGGTAAATATGATGGAGGGCACACGCATGAAAGCAGGTCTCCTTTCCCTGAGAAGCTTCGACAACACCGAAGACAGCTTTAACAAGTTTTATATAGATATACGTCGTTACCAGAAACTACATAGAGAGATTGTGCTGGCAGGTCGCCTGAGCTATGGCGAGTTCTTTGGCAAATCACCTAAACAGTTCTCTATAGGAGGTATGGATAACTGGCTGTTCCCGTCTCAGGATGATGCATCGGAGCAGAACGCTGTAACCGTTAGCTCAGCAGCAGATTTCTTCTTTATGCAATATGTTAACCCATTGCGAGGGTTTAACTTTAACACTCGTACCGGCACTAAATACCTTTTAGGTAACCTTGAGCTACGCGTACCTGTTGTGAAGTACTTGTACAATGGGCCAATTGCTTCCGGCTTTTTCCGTAACCTGCAACTGACAGCCTTTGCCGATGCAGGATCTGCTTATAATGGCACAAACCCTTTTACTGGTAAAAACTCTATCAATACGCGCGTAATAGGAGGCCGTACTGATGAAACATCGTATGATCCTTTTGAAATCACTATCATAAATTACCGTAATCCATTTTTAGTTGGTTATGGTGTAGGTGCCCGTACAACCCTTTTAGGAGTGTACGGTAAGCTGGATGTAGCATGGAGTGAGGAAGACGGTCAGCGTGAAGGTCCTAAGTTTTATGTGACACTTGGCTACGACTTTTAATCTGCATGAGTCGGAAAGTCAGACGTTTTACGATAGGCGCTATACTGTTACTGATACTGCTGGCAGCATGGATACACATGGCTGATAAGGATTATGTGTACAAAGCCATATATTACAATTTCGCTGACATAG
Source organism: Pontibacter silvestris (assembly GCF_020907275.1). Classification (GTDB taxonomy): domain Bacteria; phylum Bacteroidota; class Bacteroidia; order Cytophagales; family Hymenobacteraceae; genus Pontibacter; species Pontibacter silvestris. The sequence continues at coordinate 13,121 of NZ_JAJJWI010000007.1, forward strand.
ACGATAATCTTATTTTTGAGCAGCGTGCAATCAATGCTCCTGCAGAGGTACAAGATTGGGCTCTGTCAGCTAATTATAATAAGGTGAAGATGCCTGCTGGTCTGGAGCAGCTGCATAAGGAGTTGGAATCGGTAGCTTTTCTGGTTGTCAAAAACGATTCTGTACTTTATGAACAATACTGGGACGGGTACTCTGATGAGTCGTTAAGCAACTCTTTCTCTATGGCCAAAAGCATTGTGAGTATATTGGTTGGGGCTGCTATCAGAGAGGGAAAAATCAAAAGTGTGGAGCAGCCTGTAGGAGATTTTTTGCCTGCGTTCAAAGAAGGTAATAAAGCCAGCATAAAGCTAAAACATTTGCTTTGGATGAGTTCCGGTTTAAGCTGGGACGAGTCGTACAGCAGCCCTTTTTCTGTGACTACTGAAGCTTATTATGGTTCTGACTTGAAGCAAGTAATAGGCCAGTTAGAGGCAGTAGAAGAATCCGGTAAAGCTTTTATTTACAAAAGTGGTGATACACAAGTGTTAAGCTTTGTATTGGAAGAAGCTACTGGCAAAAGTTTGAGCAAGTATGCAGAAGGAAAGTTGTGGAAGCCCTTGGGAGCAAAGCAGGATGCCGAATGGAGCCTAGATAGAACTGGCGGTAATGAAAAGGCTTATTGCTGCTTCTTTTCCAATGCCCGAGACTTTGCCCGAATCGGGCGATTATATCTAAATAATGGCATCTGGAATGGCGATACTATTGTAGACCCTGCTTATGTAAAGGCTTCGCTTACACCTAATCGACTGCCTGCCGCCTCTGATGGTGAAAAAGTTAACTTTTATGGGTATCAATGGTGGCTGCTGCCTGGCTACAAAGGGCAGGACATTTTTTATGCGAGAGGTATTTTGGGACAGTACATCATTGTTATACCCAAAAAAGACATCATCATTGTCAGGCTTGGCAAAAAGCGGGGAGAACGGGACGGAAATCATCCAGGTGAAGTGTTCGCCATGATTGATGCCGTAAATGAGGTGATAGAATGATTTGCAGATGTAAACAACATAGAAGCAAAAAGGGCTGCACTTATAAGTGCAGCCCTTTTTGCTTCTATGTTGTTTCATGAGGTATCTGCTTACGACAACTCATCTGTCATTACGGCATAATGAGGATCTTCTAAAATATTTACCTCGATAACGTCTTCAGCGTTTTTAAGCATTCGTCGGCAGTCAGGGCTTAAGTGCTTTAGATGCAGTTTTTTACCTGCCTTATGGTATCGTTCAGTCAGCTTATTTAATGCTTCAATTCCAGACATGTCAGCAACCCTGCTTTCTCTGAAATCAATAACTACTTCCTCCGGATCATTAAAAACATCAAACTTTTCAGTGAAAGCAGTAACAGACCCAAAGAACAGTGGCCCAAATATTTCATAATGCTTTACTCCTTTATCATCAATATATTTTCTTGCTCTAATGCGCTTGGCACTTTCCCAAGCAAACACTAAAGCAGAGATAATAACACCAATCAGTACTGCAAGCGCAAGGTTGTGTAGCCAGATAGTGATAACAGCTACTAAAATGCCCACAAAAACATCCTGTTTGGGCATTTTGTTGATGATCCTGAAACTGATCCATTCAAAAGTACCGAAGGCAACCATAACCATGACGCCCACTAACGCTGCCATAGGTACTCTTTCGATGACAGGAGCTCCAAAGAGTATAATAACTAATATAGTGAGTGCTGCTATAACACCCGCCAAACGAGCCCTTGCTCCAGCCGAAAGATTAACAAGTGTCTGGGCAATCATGGCACAGCCACCCATCCCGAAGAAAAAGCCATTTAAAAGATTGGCACTACCTTGCGCAACACATTCTCTGTTGCCGTTTCCCCGGGTGCCGGTAATTTCATCGACCAGGCTCAAGGTTAGTAAGCTTTCAGTTAGACCTACTCCTGTCATAATAAGTGCATATGGGAAAATTATCTGAAGCATTTCCAGGTTAAACGGAACCTCAGGAATATGGAAAGGAGGAAAGCCGCCACTTACGGCTGCAATATCTCTTACCATTTTAGTATCAATCCCGAAGCCAAGCACTATCGCAAAAACAACAATAATAGCAACCAAAGAAGGTGGTACTGCTTTCGTTATTTTAGGCAGTAACACAATAATAGCAATGGTTAAAGCTACCAAACCAGCCATAATGTACAAAGGGCTGCCTGATAGCCAGGTAACTTCTCCGTTTACCACCGTTTTAAATTGCTCTACCTGCGACATAAAAATGATAACAGCCAAGCCGTTCACAAAGCCAAACATAACTGGCTGTGGTACCAGGCGAATGAACTTCCCCAGTTTAAACAGGCCGATAATAATCTGAATAACACCAGCCAGCGCCACCGCAGCAAATACATATTCGAGGCCGTGCGATTGCATAAGAGCAATAAGCACTACTACTGTAGCGCCAGCTCCACCGGATACCATGCCTGGTCTGCCACCAAGTATGGACGTTACCAAACCCATGATAAAGGCGGCATAAAGGCCCACTAAAGGCGGAAAGCCAGCTAATATAGCAAAGGAAAGGGATTCGGGAATCATGGTCATGGCAACAGTAAGCCCAGCCAGAATCTCAATTTTATAATCTATTTTATTGCTGAAGTCAAACAGGCGTAAATAAGGTTTCATACTATTAATATATAAGTGTATTAATTGGATAGAGGAAAATATTCAGCCACTTTTAATATGAAGTGCCGAGAGTAAGAGAGCCTAATTAAAAAATTAATATGGGACATATTTAACTAGCTTGTGCTACATACAGTAAGCACGAACAAGTTTATGCACAATAGTATAATGTGTTAATAAGCTGTGTAATGGGTAATGCAGGATGTACTGAGAACCAGATGAGGGCTCAGTTAAAACAAGATCACGGTGGAGTGACGGCTATGAAAGGAGTAGAGTTTGGCATAGCAAGTACAAAAGTAAACTATTATATTGTTTTATCAAACTCATAGCCACTAGTTACCTGGGGTATAGTATAATCTTGAAAGGCAATGTCAAAAAAATAAGGCACATCCTGATAACGTTGAGCCTTGTTTTATAATATGATTTAAAACTTATATACTTGTTCTTACTGAACTTAAGATAATAGTTAGCTAAGCATGTGTCAGTTCCAGGACAGCTTCAAAAGTAGCAAGGCCATCGGCCACTATGTATCTTCTGCGGTTTGCCTGCTGCATACCTCCTGCACAATAGGAGAGAGGTAGGTGCAATAGCACCCGAACGGAATAGTCTTTCTAGGAGAAGCTCCCGGGAAAAGGATAAATCACAAACTTGCAGGTCATGGTCTTTATGCCACAGCTTTACAATTTTTTGCTGCAAACCAATTTGAACGGCATCTAACAAGTCTTGGTGGAAAAACGACTACACCAAATATCTTATCTCAAAATTACATGAAAAAAAGGTGAGCTGTATGTGCAATATTGTCTTTTAGTGCCGTATGAGCGTAAAAGTTAATAATTATACCTAATTTGCCATTCTATCATTTTAGTAAAGAGATTATGTTGCAGTCTATGACTGGCTTTGGCAGTGCTCGCCTTGATGCCGACCAATATACTATTTCCGTTGAAATCCGTTCGCTAAACTCAAAAAGCATGGACCTTAATATCCGCCTTCCAAAATTTTTGGCAGAGCGTGAGTATGAGATCCGTAACATAGTTACAAAAGCGTTGGTACGTGGTAAAGTAAGTATCAATATCGATTATATAAAGAACAAAGCCCAAAAAGCTAAAAGTACAATCAACAAGGAGCTGTTGCAGGCTTATTATAAGGAGCTAAACGAAGCCGCAGACATGGTGGGAAGCTCTAAAGATGATCTGTTCCGACTGGCAATGCACATGCCAGATGTGTTGCAGCAAGATGCGCAGGAAGAAGAGACTACGGACGCTGATTGGGAAAAGGTGTTGCCGTTGCTGCAGGAAGCACTCCATAACATTAATGTTTTCCGTGCTGATGAAGGAAAAGCGCTTTCAACAGAGATTATGTCTTACATAGATCGTATTCGTATATTACTGGCTGAGGTAGAAAAACATGATCCGGTACGTATGGAGCATATTCGGGGACGCATTAAGGGCCACCTACTGGAGATATCCAACTCTGAGCATTTTGATAAAAACCGCTTTGAGCAGGAAATGGTGTATTATATGGAGAAGCTGGACATTGCAGAAGAGAAAGTGCGCCTGGTAAACCACCTGCATTACTTTACAGAAACAGTATTCCTGCCTGAGCCTACTGGTAAGAAGTTAGGCTTCATATCTCAGGAAATTGGCCGTGAGATAAATACCATTGGCTCTAAAGCTAATGACTCTACTATTCAGCACCATGTAGTAGAGATGAAAGAGGAACTTGAAAAGATTAAGGAGCAGATAAACAATATTCTGTAAGCTTGTTCAAATAATAGATGCCACTCAAAAGAAACAATTAGAAGTATGTAGTAAAGCGGAGCTTCTGATTGCTTTTTATTATAGTGATGCTGTTCACTAAACATCAATAGAGTAGTGAAACCTTATTATAAACTCCAGTTCCTGCTACAGGAACTGGAGTTTATGTTTTACAGACTGTGTGCTATTAAAAGATATAGCCTGTTTTTAACAGATAAGCTTACTGTAACTCATCCGCAAAATCTATAATTAGCTTAAACACCTCAGGGAACTTTGTCAGGGGCAACTGCTCTGGGCGGTCTAGTATATTGTGGTATGCAGCGGTGCCTCCTAAAGTATAGAAAAAGAAAGCCGGCACACCTCGTTCTGAAAAAGGATAATGGTCTGAATTGGCTGCTTTACCCCGGCTCCTGATCTGGGGTAGGTATTGATGTTTCTCATTAAGCTGGCGGAGTAGGTTAAACTGTTCTGGGTATACAGTACCGTTTACTACCATCATACCCTTATCACCAGTGCCTAACAAATCTAGGTTTATGAGAAACTTAATTTGGCTTAGGGGGAATAAAGGGTGCTGCACGTAATAGCTGGAACCTACTAAGCCCGCCTCTTCGGCAGCGAAAGCCATAAAGACTATGCTGTACTTTGGCTGGTGCTCAGGTTGGCTATAGTACTCTGCCAGTTCTAACAGCATAGCTGTTCCGCTGGCATTGTCGTTAGCCCCCGGGAAATACACGCCTTTGCCCTGGCCGCCTAAATGGTCGTAATGTGCTGAGAAAACTATAAAGGAGTCTGGAACTACGTTTCCCTTTGCAACAGCAATTATGTTTTGTGTTTTATAAGCAGGGGCAAAATCAGCTTGTATGTTATAAGTTATTTTCTTTGCTTTTGAAGGCCAGACATCCTCTAACACCTCCAGAACTGGCACATCGTTTTGTTGTCGAGCAACTGTTGTTAATAGTCCCTGTTGTAGCATAACCTGAACTTTTGCTTTTTGCAGCAGCAGCTGATATGGCTCTGGAAGCTGGCTTAGTCGCTCAACATCTTGCTGGCGGTAAACCAGTGCTTTTCTGCTGAAGTCCTGAGAGAAGAACTTGCTGGCAGCAATATTATCAGAAAAAATAAGCGTGTCTAGCTGTAGTACCTTAGCAGTGCCTTGTGCTGAAGGGGAGCCTGCCTGTGCAACAAAGTTAAGGCCGGGTGCAAGCTTTGTACCATCTACTTTTAAATAAGGAGTGGATACTACACGGTTTACAGGTAAGGCAAAGTTTTGGTGATAGGAGTTGGAGTTGTTTACAGGTTTTAAACCAGTTGTATGAAATGTGCTTTGAATATAATCTGTCGCTTTGGTGTCTCCTTCAAAAATATACCCCCGGCCATGCATGTAGCTGGAGGTAAGGGTGTCTATTACCTGGCGTACACGCTGCATATCCTGGGCATGAGCCACAGGAAGGGAAAGCCCTGGCAGAATAATAGAGAACAGGAAAGAAAGAATAAGTTGCTTCATCAGTTAAAGATAAGCAACCTTGGGAACACTAAGAACTAAGTGAGGAGCGGTAGCTGCATTTTGGCACTACCACACGTAAATCCATTTAAAGAGCATAAGGCCAACAAAGCAGCCAAGCGAGTTTGTTACCACATCCATAGGGTCAGCCTCGCGGCCTAAAGAAAGGGCTAACTGCATTAACTCAATAAATACACCGTAGCAGGTGCTGGCGATAAGAGAGTACTTTACAGCCGAATGCCGTAGCATTGGGTAAGTATATTGCTTGGTGAGGCCCACAATCAACAAAAAAGTGAGCACAGCAAACATAATAAAGTGAGCGAAGGTGTCAACAGAAAATAGTGACCAGCCAGTGTCTACGTCGGGTAAAGAAGAAGGAGGCAGCAATGTGCCAAGTAGCATCATTGCTGCCCATATTATAGTAAATAAGTTATAGCGTAGTATCAAAGCTACTCAAATAACCAGTTTATTTACTGTCCTATTACTTCACGGTAGCCTTCTGCAGACAGAAGCGTATCCATTTCAGAAGCGTCATCCATAGAAAACTTTATAATCCAGCCTTCGCCATAAGGGTCAGAGTTAACCAACTCAGGGCTAGACTCCAGCTTATCGTTAAACTCAAGTACTGTTCCGCTTAATGGAGCAAACAGGTCAGAAACAGTTTTTACAGCCTCAACTGTACCAAACACGTCTCCTGCACTGATTTGCTTATCAACAGTGTCTATGTCTACATAAACGATGTCGCCAAGTTCACTTTGTGCGAAATCTGTAATTCCTATATAAGCTACATCGCCTTCGATGCGCACCCACTCGTGGTCTTTGCTATACTTTAGGTTTTCAGGTAGGTTCATTTGATTTTTCGGTTAAATATTAAGTTTCAAAAATACAGTCTTTTTCGCAAGAGCAAAAACTTATTGTAAACTAACCCTTAACTGAACGCCCCCTTCTGTAACGCTGCTTCGGAATGATGTCGAGATTTTAGGATCAGACACAGTCCGTAAAACATAAAACTGAAGGTTTACGCGCTGGCTTACTACGTAGTCTATAGTTGGGCGAAGCTGCAACTGCCTCGTTCCGTTTGTAATCTGGTTCTGACTGTACTCAGTCCCCTGATCATCTTCAGCAATGGCACGCTGCACCGTCTGGTTATCACGCACTGAAAGGTCAAGTCGCATAGTAAGCTCATTGTCCAGTACTGTTTGCTTCCCGTTTATTCTGAACGGAATGCGGAAATTAGAAGTAGCGTAGCCTAAGCCTATTACGTAGTCTTTCACACTTGTTTCCGTTACCTGAGCGTTAGTCAGGTTCAGCGACAAGTTACGTTCCACCTTATACTCCAAGCGGCCGGTAAGGTTTGTGTTTGTTCTGAAGTTGATTCCTAACAATGGTGCCAGACGTTCTGATACAGTTAGTTGGCTGACGATGTAATATGGCACCAGTTGGCCAAACTCATTTGTCTGCGATGCAAAGCCAGTCGGTTGCTGCGTATAAGCCAGCGATGTAGTATAGTTGCTGATGTTGTAGCTGGAATTATAAGCATGCGTAATATTTACTTGGCTGAACCATCTCTTAAAGAATGGCAACTGCGATAACCCATTGTAGTCAACCCGCCAGTTTGGAATAGGTAAACGTTTAAAAGGATTATCATCTGGTTTTGCTTCGTAACCATTAATATCCCGCCCCTGATAAGCATATAGGAATGCCTTCATCAATACTTCCTGTGAGTTTAACGTGTAGCCTGAATCGCTGGCTGCGGCATTGGCTGCTGTTAGTTGCTCCCGTACATTGTAACGGTACCGGATAAAGTTATCAAACGCTGCTGAAGTACCATTGCTCCTAGACTCAAATAAAGTACCTAAGGCCATAAAGGATGTACTGAAAGAGCCGGAATTAAATGGGTTCTGGCGCTGATCTGCTTCACTTATGTTTCCGTAGTCATCAACTTCTTTGCGGTAGAATACTTCCTCTATCTCTGACTTGTTCCTGCTTACATCTACCTGCAGGTTAAAGTTACGGAATGGCTCCAGGTTTGCACGGGCAGAAAACGTTTCTGTAAATATGGAGCTTAGTGGTGTATTCAGGTATTGACTACTGTCTGTATACCAGCCATTGTTGTAAGCTCTGTTGTAAAGGTTATCCAACTCGTACTGCTTGCCTAGTACAAACGGAAGCCCTGGTGCATCAAAACCTCTGTTTAAACCAAACATGTAAGTGCTTGGTAAATAACCGGGCAATAAGGTACCTCTGTTCTGCAGGTAAGTAAAGTTTACTGAGCGAGTCATCATGAATGCTCGTGCCAGTGCTTTCGCAACTTTCAGCTCCGGCTTAGGATTTTGAGCTGTGGTGTCGTTAGGCGCTGATTTTGCTTCTGGCGATGGAGGTGAGTTAACATCTCTAAAGAACTTAAGCTTGTTATACAGCTTAACCAAATCAAATTTTCCGGTAAGGCTAAGTTCAGTATTATTTTCTACTGTGTTGCCTAAGTTTAGGCTGTCATTAGTTAAGGCAGTAGAGCCCGCAGTCCAGATATAAGTAGCAGCATAACGAGTTTCTGCACCTATCCAGTCTGTTAATGGGAACTTGTCCAGTGGTAACCTGTAGTTCAGGGCTATAATCTGGTTGAAGTTCGTGTTTCGTCCTCCGTTCATCAGGTTGTTCCAGATAACTTTATTCTTATACTGCAGCGAATCTATGTCACTGTTAATGCGGTCATCTGGTTCGTCTACTATAGAACGGTTCGTGGCAGTGTAGTCCAGCGACAGGCTATTGGTAATGTCCCACTTCATGTCGTACACTCTGTTAAAGTAAAAGTACTTCTGGAACGTGGGTTCTATACCTCTTGTCGTAATCAAACCTGTTTCTGAATCCCGGCGTTGCAAAAAGGTTTCATTGTAGCTTCTGTCCAGGTCGAAGCGTACAGCAAAGCTGCTAGGCAGCGGCGTAAAATTCAGATCTTTAATCAGGCGCAGGTACGGCGAATTAAGGCTTTTAATCTCATCAAAAGGGGTAAAGTTTTTGGCCGCTGTATTGCTATAGATATATGCAATAGCACCTGTATATGACTTTGTGTAGTCGCGGTCTGTTTCAATATCCGTAAACAGCCGTTCTGCATAAGAGTAAGACAGCGACAGGTTTTCAATATCATACGGCCTTACTTTTGCTTCAGGATCTGTTCGTTCCTTGTGCACATTCAATAAGCTTATGCTTTTCCTTGTTTCGCGTGTCGTTACCTCTTTCCGATATGCTTCACGTGCCTCATTGTCATCTCCAAATCTGGTTAAAGATTGCTCCAGTGGTACGTCTTTATCCAGTGGGTCATACTGTGGCTCACTGTTTAAGGTGCTGTACTGAACTGTAAGCGGTACTTTTATACCTAACTTCTCAGGCAGGAGCTTATCAGCAACCACGTTGGCGCTTACGTCAAACTGTGCGGTGTTTTCACGTGAACGGCTTGCTATTTTCTGCTGCAGACCACCAAAGCCTACTGTTGTGTAAGCTCCTGTGGCAGTAATGTTAGCAAAGTCAGCCAGTTTAGTGTTCAGCCTTGCATTAGCTGCCCAGCCTGATTGATTTACAAAGTCTGTTACCCGGAACTCATCTACCCAGACGCATACTGAGTGCGCTCTGGTGTCATCGTTAGATTTTCTGGGGTTTCTGACACCAATCATAATACTTTGCACTTCGCTAAAATCAGGGTTGCCCATTACTCGTATGGTTCTCCCGTCTGTTAAAGGCACAGAATATGGAGTGTAACGATTATAGCTTGCATTACTGTTACGGGCTACTTTCGCATCTACAAAGTCTTGCAAGGCTATGTCTATTTCGTTTGCACTAGGCCATATTTCGCTTGCTACAGACTGGCCTGATTTGGTTAGCTTTAGTGGAACAAGGTATTCGTAGAAGTTCTGTGTAAAGTCGGTACCGATACGGATAAAGATTTCCATATCATCATCATTTGTATTCGGGTCATCAGACTCAGCATGCACAAACATCTTCAGGCGCTTATAGATAAGCATGTCCAGCGAGATGTTTTTGTAAACTGCTTTAGAGAAAGAGTCTTTCAAATCTTCTACGCACAGCTGCATGGACTGCTCGTTCTGGCGCCGGTTATTAGTAGAGGTATAGTCTCTGATACGTTCAATACCAGGTGGCAACACATAAGGAGATTTGCCTTCTGTAGCCATGCCATTTTCTTCAATATTTACTGTTGATATTGTAAAAGAACGGGCATCGTCGGTGCAGGTAAGGCACGGGGTGCCGTCGGTTAGTGGCTGCTGATAGGTACGCCACTGGTTTGACACAAACTGAAACTGCGACATACGCAACACTACCGGGTCTGCGAACTGTGTCATGTACATACGCATAAACCGGATTGACTTAAAGCCGCTAATGTTACCTATGCTGTTAGTTGGCTGCCGTACCGGAATACGGAACTGATACCAGTTAACTGTTTCGCCTGTTTCTGCCGTATGCTGTACCTGGTCTACAATATAATGCTGGCCTACATTTAGCTGGCCTGGCTGCAGACTGATTTTATATTCATAATACTGCTCCAGATCATTGATAACATTGTCTCCGTTAAGATCTTCCTTGTCTGGAGAGGCATAGTTAGCATAGCTACTGTTCTCAGGAGAGTTATTCTCCATGCCGTTATAGTTTTTATAACGGGCTAGGATTCCTGCATTTTGCTGGTCGTACAAGGGGTCCAGGTAATGTCTAAAATTGTCTGCGGAAGGGTCGTCTATAACGCTTTGCGGAGCAACACCAGGTATCCGGCTTATAAAAGCATCTTGAAAAAAGTTAAACTCACTGGCATCATTTAAACCATCCAGGCCAATATCCTGATACTGGCGCGCACCTGTCACTCCTGAAAAGGCATTCGTCAGGAACTGCTGGGTTGTTACACGTCCCCATATAGTCTCATTTAAGTCCTGCAGTTCTGTATCGTTGGTAGGCAAGCCATTTTCAAAAGCGTACTGGCCGTCTTTCAAAATGTCTTCTGATATATTACCTAAGTTAAAAACCAGCTCCCCACCATCGTTATTTTGTATCTGGTTTCCTTCAGCGTCTTTTCTACCATTTGGTCCAGTGATGAACGGGTCCATCATCCAGAACTCTATATATTCGATATTGGCATTATCAAAGTCTGTATCGAATGTTATGGCACGGCTTATACCACCCCAGTTATCTCTGGGGTCTCCTGCTAACCGCCCTTGCGCATCCAGTGCGGGGTTATAATTATACTGGCCGCGCTCATGAGGATAATAAGCTAAGTCAAAGGTATATTCGTAAGTATTTGTTACCGTCGGGTCGCGGCCAGGGAAAACTTCTTGATAACCAACACCCCGGACGTAGTGGTTCTTAATCTCTTCCTCTGTTATATTAGAGGGCCTTAAATTACTTGAGCTACGATAAAATATCTGGTCTACGGTGTACCAGGCTAACTTAGCCCGGTTATACGCATATGCTAATCCGGCGCCTGGCGCAAGTGCCTCAGGGGTAGAAGCAAGCCGCCAGCTGGTATTGTTATAGCCTCCTAGGCTATAAGGTGTTTCAGCCCCTTCAAAATCATCTATATAAGAGGCACCGTCTTCGTTGTAAGCTGACTTTGATTTGGCAGGAACAAGTTGGGCAAACTCACCACTAAATGTAACAGTAGATGGTACTTTGGTGTCTATTAACGGAATAGCATCAACCATTTTCGTCAGAAAACGAGAGTTCTTCTGCAAATTAACATCAAAGCCATAAATCGTGTTGTTTGTCGGCTCATCGCCTATGCTTACACGGTTAACGTACGCCTGTTCATTCAGGTGAAGCATGGTTGCTCCAATGTTTATATCGTCGTTTAGCCTATAGTCTAAGCGAGTGCCTAGCATAGTACGCGGTTGTATGTTCAGAAGCTCAGCTTTTTCATAGGTAACACGTAAATCGCTGGCTGAGCTAAGGTAGCTGGAGTTTAATATCTTAATACGGCCCAGATCATAAAATACTTGGTAATCTATGCCCTCCTCCAAAAGTGTACCTCCTGAATAAACTGCTACAGAACCTTCTGCAATCTGGAAGCCCGGAAGCATGATTTCGTCGGTGGAGCTTGCCTGATAGCGGCCTTTTATAAAGAATTTTGCTTTAACGTTGTTTTGTTGTGCATCAGACTGCGTTTGCTCATACAGTTCCTGGTACACGTATCGGTCAATCAGTTCAGGGTAGCCCTGTAGTTGAGTTTGCAGGTAATCACCAAACGGCTCTACCTGTGGGAAAAATATCCAGCCCTTGTCCGGGTTTATGGTTATGCCTGATAAAAAGTCAAAGTTACCGTCGCTAGGTCTATCGTTGTTTGTGTTAACGTTGTCAAGGTTGAGCACTTCTACCAGTGGAATGTTCTGTATAGGGCTTTCTTCTTTAAGACTGGTGATATCTACACCTGTTTCATCATCTTTATAGATAAGCTGGAGCTGAAAGCCATCTCTGTTTACCTGAGTAGCATTCAGGTTGTATACGTTTTTCATCATTAAATCCCAGGTAGGGTAGTTTAATGATGGGTTAGTTGCTTTTAGCAACTTCATTTGTATAACCTGCTCATCTTGTAAGTTCTGATAGTCATCCATCAGTTCTCCTACCTTGTAGGTTTTGCCATTGTAAGTATATTCAAAAGCAACTCCTAATACCTGGTCTGGTAGCAAGGTGGTGTTAAGAGATATATAACCTAATTGTTGGTTAAAGCTATACTCGTTAGTGTTAAGCTTGCGGGCACGTACGTGTTCAAAGTCAGTTCCTTTCTGTAATCCCTGGCTTTGTAAGTACTGATCCACATTGGTATTATTTCTGGCAGAAGAGGTGTTGGCTATCGTTCTGTAGAGTGAGTTGGCTCCATTGTTTGCAGGAGCAGCTGTCGCCCCTGAGCCAAACTGGTCTCTGTAAGGGTCAGGTTCACCTAAGTCCATGTAAGCTACCATGTTCCGAAGGTCCTGGGTAGAGTTGTTCGTATTGGTAACATACACTTCCAGCCTATTTATAGTAACACCAGAATTTACAAGTGGTAAGTTTTTCAGGACATTGTCGTAGCGGTTACGGAAGAACTGTGACAGGAAGTAGTGCCTGTTGTTGTCGTACTGGTCAATTTTAATTTCAAAGGTATTACTTTGATTACCGTTCTGAATAACAACCTCATCATTTGTGCCTCTTACACTTGCTGCAACGGCTGTAACACCCAAACGACCAAACTGTAACTGCGCTTTTACACCAAATAGGTTTTGCGCACCTGTAATCAGTGAGTTGTTAAGCGGGAGGCTAACATTACCAGCTTCTATCTTTCGGATAATATTTTCTTCGTTGCCGGCATAATCCAGCTTCATATTATTTTCAAAATCAAAGTTGGCGTTGTTATCCCAGTTAAAGTTTAGGCGCATTTTCTCCCCGATTTTTCCAACCAGGTTAAGCGAAATATTCTGCTCAAAGTCGAAGTCGCCGGTTCGCTGCTGCCGAAGTGGGATAGTTGGATTTTCGTTACGGTTAAAGCGTGCTCCGAACTTTAATGTTACATTACCATTTGGTTGAATATCGACGTAGTTACCTCCAAAAATTTTGTCGAAAACTGGGCTAATATAGATTTTAGGAATTAAACGGTTGCTGCTTACTACGCTTTCTCCATCTAGGCTGGCAGACTTGCTGCGCCAATAATTCCGGATTGCCTCTTTTTGCTGCCACTCAGAATACTCCCGCATAGACATGGAAGATGGCGTACGATACTCTACATCACCGATTGTCTCTGTAATATTATAGAGTTGCGCACTATCGTCTAATTCCACATTCAGCTGCAGGTTGCTTGGCTGCCCAAGCAACAGAGGGGAGGTGCTTGGACGTGTGCTAAAAGCATCACCTCGCCTGTCTTTTGGCACAAAAGTTGGCCTACGACTAGGTATATAAGGTACTAATTTGGAAGAGTCGGTTTTGGCTGTGTCCTGAAACGCCAGTAAGTACGGTAAAATAGTTTGTTTATACCGGCCTCGCGAGCGTATTTCTTCTGCCTGCGACCACCAAGTTAGCATAGAAATAGCAGCAACCGTTGCAAAGAACAGGTTGTTTTTTTTACTCTTCCAGGTCAATTGGATAATATTAAGAGGATTTTAATGCAAACTTTATCAGTTCTTCTACATTTAAGTTACCACCCTCACGCTTGATAATTGCATCGAGTGTTTTCTCTGCAACATTTTTTGCAAACCCTAGTGTAACTAAAGCAGATAACGCTTCGGAGCGGTTTGTATTGTATGCAGATGAAGACACTGTTGTGCTGTCGGCCACCAATACTTCTTTCTTTAATTTATCTTTTAACTCCAGAATAACGCGCTGTGCAGTTTTGGCCCCAATGCCTTTTACCTGCTGAATGGTGCGCACATCTTCTCGGACAATAGCCTGTTGTACTTCCTCCACCGATAACGAAGACAGGATCATGAGCCCGGTGTTAGGGCCCACTCCTGAAATCGAAATAAGGTGCAGAAACGTGTCTTTCTCTGCTACCGTTGTAAAACCGTATAATGTGTGTGCATCTTCCTTAATATGCAGGTAAGTGTGCAGCTTACAGCGTTCTCCGTTAGGCAGCGAAGAGTAAGTACTCAGCGATATTTTAATTTGATAACCTATGCCATTAATATCAATAATGACATAGGTTGGATCTTTATGGGTCAGCTTGCCATCAATATAGGCTATCATTTATTCTTATATATGCTGGTTTTTAAGATTTTGTGCATCTACTACTGCAATAGCTACCATGTTTTCAATATCTCGTATAGAGCTACCTAGCTGCAGGATGTGTACTGGTTTGCGCATCCCCATCAGTACTGGCCCGATAGTTTCGGCACCGCCAATTTCCTGCAGCACTTTATAAGCTATATTTCCGGAAGTAAGTGTCGGAAAGATGAGCGTATTAGCGCCTTTTTCTGCCAACTCACTAAACGGATAGTGCTCGCGCAGCAGGTCTCGGTTAAGCGCGGTATTAGCCTGCATCTCACCATCCAGTAATAAGTCCGGATAACGAAGCTTCGCTTTTCTTACTGCCTCAGCTGCCTTGTTAGGAATATCACCTCTTACTGAACCGAAGTTTGAGAATGAAAGCATGGCAACTCTAGGCTCCGTATCAAAGAAGCGAACAGTACGGGCTGTTAAGCCAATGATGTCAACCAATTCATCGGCTGTTGGGTTCACATTAACAGTAGTATCTGCGAAAAAGAAAGGTTCTTTCTTGTTTAGTACAATATACATACCGGCCACCTTATTGATACCCTCTTCCACGCCAATTACCTGAAGGGCTGGCAATATTGTTTTAGAGTAGTCGCGGGTTAAACCAGAGATAAGTACATCAGCCTCTCCAACTTCTAAAAGCATACTGCCAAAATAGTTGCGGTCACGCATCAAAGCTCTGCTGTCAGATAGGGTAAGGCCCTTGCGCTGGCGCTTTTCGAATAATAACTTAGCAAATTGCTCTCTCTTATCTGTTTCCTCAAAGGGGTCTACAATCATGCAGTCCTGGAGGTTAAGGTTGTGCTCCTGTATGATAGCGTTGATCTGGGCACGGTTACCTAAAAGTATCGGTTTAGCTATTTTCTGCTCGCTAACTGTCTGAGCCGCTTTTAGTATTTTATAATGATCAGCTTCAGTGAACACCACTGTTTTCGGGTTCTTTTTCGCCTGGTTTGTGATGCGTGTCATCAGCTTCTGGTCCATACCTATTCGCTCTTTCAGCTCCAGTTCATAAGCCTCCCAATTAGTGATAGGCTTGCGGGCAACGCCGCTTTCCATGGCTGCTTTTGCTACTGCCGGAGACACGGTAGTAATTAAGCGAGGGTCCAGTGGTTTCGGTATAAGATAAGTACGGCCAAAAGTGATTGTGTCGTCGCCATAAGCTTTATGCACAATCTCAGGAACAGGCTCTTTGGCAAGTGCTGCCAGGGCATATACAGCTGCCAGTTTCATGGCTTCGTTTATCTCTGTAGAACGCACATCCAATGCCCCTCTGAATATGTAAGGGAAGCCAAGCACGTTGTTTACCTGGTTAGGATGATCAGAGCGGCCAGTTGCCATAATAAGGTCTTCACGTGTAGTCATTGCTACTTCGTAAGCAATCTCAGGGTCTGGGTTAGCAAGTGCAAAAATGATAGGGTTCGGAGCCATTAGCTTAACTAACTCCGGGGCCAGCACATTGCCTGCCGATAAACCAATAAACACATCTGCATCCTGCATGGCTTCTGCAAGTGTCTTTATCTTGCGCATGGTCACAAACTGTGCCCTGGAAGTATCCAAGTCGTTCCGGTCAGGGCTGATGATGCCATCTATGTCAAACATAACAATGTTATCGATCTTCACACCCAGTGACAGGTACAACTTTGCACAGGCAATAGCAGCCGCACCAGCACCATTTATCACCATTCTGATGTCTTCAATCCTTCTTTCTGTAAGCTCTAAAGCATTGAGAAGTGCCGCTGATGAAATAATGGCAGTACCATGCTGATCATCGTGCATCAGAGGAATGTTCATCTGCTGCTTCAGCGCATTTTCTATTTTAAAGCTCTCAGGTGCTTTGATATCCTCCAGGTTAATACCACCAAAAGTAGGCTCCAGTGATTTCACAATCTTAATGAACTCATCCGGGTCTGTGCTGTCTATCTCAATATCAAAAACGTCAATTCCTGCAAATTTTTTGAAGAGTACCGCCTTTCCTTCCATTACTGGTTTAGAGGCATCTGGGCCAATATTACCCAAGCCTAAGACAGCTGTGCCATTAGAGATTACTCCAACCAGGTTGCCTTTAGAGGTATACTTGTAAACGTTGTCTTTATCTGCCTGAATCTCTTTACAAGGCTCTGCAACACCGGGCGAGTAAGCTAATGCCAGGTCGTGCTGGGTGCTTACCATTTTTGTCGGCACTACTTCTAACTTGCCGGGTTTACCCTCCATGTGGTAGTTAAGAGCATCTTGCTTGTTTACTTTAATCATGATATGCGTTGTAGTTGTATCTGTTTGCCAGATTTAAGTAATACTTTCTATTTCTTAATCTAGTTGGTTTAAGGCTAATTTGATAAGAAATTGCTGCTATTCAAAATTGAACTTCAAAGATAAAGGGTGTAAATGCTTTAATAAGCAGAAATCGCAATTATTTATATTAACTTAATTATCTGATGTTTAATATATAGTTTTGGTGCAGTAAAGGGAAAACAAAAAGCACCTTGTTGTAAGGTGCTTTTATATGTCTTGCTGTATATTAAAGTTAGCTAAGAATAAGCTTTTGGCCTGGTTTAATATCGTTTGTCTTAAGCTTATTAAGCTTTTTAATTTGCTCTACCGTTAAGCCATCATACTTTTTAGAAATGTTCCAAAGTGTATCACCAGGTTGTACGTGGTAGATAAACTGCTCTTTTGCTGGCTTTTCTACTGATATTCTATTTACCACTTTCTTGACAGGTGTGCTGTTTATTACACTCTTGTTTCCTTCATTTGATGCTAACACAATATTAGGTTCTTTAGCTCGGGGTTGTAGTACAACTAATTCCTGCTTTGGCTTAATTCTGGTACTTTTCAGGTTGTTCCATTCTTTAAGCTGATCTATGGTAACATGATGCTCGTTCGCAATACGTGTTAAATTGTCACCGCTTTGTACGATATATAATTTCTGTTCTACAGTGTCTTTGTTACTAGCAGGAGCTTCAGGTTTGGCAGAAGCAAGCAGAACCTGTGATTTTTCAGGGTTAAGCTCTACTGCAGGAGTTAGTGGTACAGGAGATGCAGCTAAAAGGATACAGCTACGATCTTGATTGTCTGCCAGTAAAGCTGAACGACTGGCAGGTACTCGCAGAGGATAATTGCGGATGTGCTTTGGTAATACTGTTTGCTTTAGCTCAGGGTTCAAGGCCATAAGCTCCTGCGGGTTCATATGTAGTTCTACAGCTAATTTTTCCAGATCCAGAGGCTGGTTTATCAACATTGTGTCTACATCAATAGCATATAATATAGAGTCTGAAAATATATTATGCTCCGGAGCATAATGCATGGCATAAATAACGGCTGTCATAGAAGGTATGTAGCCGCGGGTCTCGCGTGGGAGGTATGGGAAAATCTCCCAAAATGTTTTTTTACCTCCACCGGCACGACGAATTGCTTTATTTACATTGCCCGGGCCACAGTTATAAGCTGCCATAGCCAACTCCCAGTCATCATACATTTTATGCAGGCGGCGCAGGAAGCGCAATGCAGAGTCAGTAGACTTTTCAGGATCTAAACGCTCATCAATGTAATTGTCCTGCACTTTAAGCCCATACTCCTTACCTGTAGGGCCCATAAATTGCCACAACCCGGCAGCACCAACAGGAGATTTTGCTTTAGGGTTAAGCCCTGACTCTACAATAGAGAGGTACTTAAGCTCCTGTGGCATATTGTGTTTTTTTAGATACTTCTCATACATCGGAAAATACACGTTCTCACGCGTAAGCATGGTGCGTGTGTACTTTCGGTTGCGGATAGTGAAGTAATCAATATAACTCCTTACAAAGTTGTTAAACTCCAACGGAATTTCTGACTCAATACAGCTTAACCTATCCTGAATTACTTCATTCGGTTCGTTGGGAATATACTCCACCAGCAGGGCCAGTTCTTCAGGAGAAAGCTGTGTGGTATCAATTCTGAATTTAACGGAATCTTCTACTGTAAGCCTATCAAGCAAACGGCTATCATTGGAAGCATGGGCAAAGCCTGCCCAAATGCTTCCAATGATAGCCGCAAACACTGTAAAGAGTTTCGTATAGGTCATAATTAAAGTTTATGCTTCAACGGTAATCTTATCCAGGATATAATTCGAGAAAGCTAGCAAAGCTGGCTCATCGAATGAGCGGGTCATAAGTTGTAACCCGATGGAAAGACCATTGGCATCGCGACCAACCGGAATGGAGATGGCCGGAACACCTGAAAGTGAGGCCTGCACTGTAAAAATATCTTCCAGATAAGCTGCTACTGGATTAGCTGCATTTTCCCCAAGTTTAAATGCTGTTGTTGGGGCAGTAGGCAATATAAGAAAATCATAAGACTCAAGCAACTCTGCTGTTTTCTCCTTTATCAGTCTTCTTACCTTCTGTGCCTTTGTATAGTATGCGTCATAGTAGTCAGCACTTAATACAAAAGTGCCCAGCATAATACGCCGTTGTACTTCTGCGCCAAAGCCTTCTGCTCTTGTCTTTTTATAAAGGGAGTTAAGGTCGGTAACATTGTTGCTACGGAAACCATACTTAACCCCGTCGTACCGGCCCAGGTTTGAACTGGCCTCTGCAGTAGTCAGAATATAGTAGGTAGGCACAATGTAATCAAGATAAGGGAAGTCTACAGCCTCAACTGTATGACCCGCTTCTCTGAGCATGTCTTTTACGTTCAGAATGCAGTCCTTTACTTCTGTATCTAATCCCTCATTCTCGAAGCAGTCGCGGATATAACCTATCTTGTATGTTTTGTCAGATGATAGTAATTGGCTGTAAGCGGGTACCTCCCGTTGGCTTGCTGTACTGTCTTTGCCATCTGGCCCTGCCATTACCTCTAAAAGCAAAGCAGCGTCTTCAATACTCCTGGTAATTACCCCAATCTGGTCAAAAGACGATGCATAGGCTATGAGGCCATAGCGTGAAATGCGTGAATAAGTAGGCTTCATGCCTATTACGCCGCAAAATGAAGCTGGCTGACGTACAGATCCTCCTGTGTCGGAACCTATAGATGCCAGGCATAGGGCAGCCTGCACAGCTACTGCCGATCCGCCGGAAGAGCCACCTGGCACACGCGTTGTGTCGTCGGCATTAAGGGCAGGCCCAAATGAAGAGTTTTCATTTGAACCTCCCATGGCAAACTCATCGCAGTTTTGTCTGCCAATAATAATGGCATCTTCTGCAAGTAAACGCTCTACTGCCGTAGCGGTATAAAGCGACTTGAATCCATTTAAAATTTGGCTGGAAGCCTGCAGACTGTGCCCTTTATAGGCTAGCACATCCTTAATGCCGATTACCATACCCGCCAGCTTACCGGCTGTGCCATTGGCTAACTTTTGGTCAACGGTGTCGGCCTGTGCAAAGGCTTCTTCTTCAAAAGTCTCCAGGAAAGCATTCAGCGTTTCCTTTTCTTTGATATTTTGCAGGTAGTGCGCTACTAGTTGGCGGCACGTAATTTGGCCATTGGCGATATCTGACTTGATGTCGCGTAGCGAATTATACTGTCTCAATCTAATTTAGGCTTGTTATCCTTATCCTCTATGGATCGTTCTAGTTCATGTTTGATCTCATTTGTCGCATCTTTGAACTCACGTATACCACGGCCCATAGCACGGGCTATACCAGGAATCTTATCTGCGCCAAACAATAAAAGTACTGCTGTAATAACGACAAGCATCTCTCCCCCTCCCAGATCACCGAGAAAAAGAAGAACTGTACCCAGGTACATACTTTAAAGATATAGTTTAGAATAAAACTACTTCGTGTTGTTGTCGTCTTTCACAGAGTTTTCAAGATCGCTCTTGATTTCTTTTGTGGCATCTTTAAACTCACGGATACCGCGACCTAAACCTCTGGCAAGCTCAGGAATACGTTTAGCACCGAAAAGCAACAAGATAGCGAACAGGATTAAGGCTATTTCTGTGCCGCCTAATCCACCCAGGAAAAGAAATACGTTGTTGATTGCCATGGTCTTAATTCTTTAAGATATAAATTGCTACAAAGTTAGAGTTAATATTTATTTAAACCCACATCTACTCATATAAGTTTAATAAGTGCCTCTATAATGCAAGATACTTATTAAACTGCTATTTTACTAAACAGCCTGTACTGTTCTGTTATTTTGTATTTGGTGGAATATATTTTAGACTAATCCTGATGTTTTACTTTGTTCCCATAAGAAAACAAGGGTGGACCCTGCTTTTGAGATGCAAGCAATAACTTAAGGAAGCAATTTACTTTTGGTCTAAGTTTATTAAAATAAAAATATTGTACTTAATTTAAACTGTACTTTTATTTGTATGTGCTTAATACCTTGTCCTGTAAGAGTACAAAGTTTGATCTTATTCCCATAGGGGTAATCGCTTTCCCAAATGAAGAATTTCCAAGAAATCATCTTGTTTGTAAGTGTATGAATATTAGTCAGTTGTGTTTTTGGTGAATTTTGGCCTAACTATTGCTTATAGTGTTTTGCTTTGCTTACATTTATTTAGCTTCAGTTTGTGAAGTAGGAGAAAAAGATAGGTGGTTCTGAAGCAAGAAAGAGCAATTATTGCAGGAAACTGAAATCTCTGGAAAAAGTTTTTAGGAAGCGCAACAAATATTAGAAAGTATAAGTATAACTATACTTAAATATGGTAAATTGTTTTATATTTGCGCAGTAGTTGGATGTACAATATGAAAGTTGTATATTTAAGGTATGAAATTTATAGAGCCTTTTGAGGAAACTCTATAGAGCTCTTTTATAAATAATAAAGAAATTAAGTTTGTTTTCATAGCTTGGAAAGGCACCCTGCTTTGTAGGGTGTTTTTTTGTTTTTAGGCAATTTTATTCAATAAAAAGCCTAGAAACAGAAGAGCCGCAGTAACTACTGCGGCTCTTCTGTTTCTATAAGCTATGTATCTACAGCTAAAAGCGGGAAAGTACAATATGTGTGGTGCGCTTTTATTTATGGGACAGCCAGGTTTCAGGATTTAAGTTGACGTTGTTCTTCCACACCTGGAACTGGAGTTCAGAAGTTCCGTCTGCACCGGTGTACACAGTTCCTATCACATCTTTTATTTTCACTGTCTGGCCTGTGGTTACATTTACTGACTTAAGGCGGGCATATACAGTAAAGTATTCTCCATGCTGCACCATTACAATATTATTCATGCCGGGTACACTGGCTACTGTTAATACTTTACCCTCAAAAATAGCCCGTGCTGTTGCTCCTTGCGATGTCTGTATATCAATACCACGGTTCTCAACGACTACTCCCTTTAGTACAGGGTGATTGTGGCGACCAAATTTCTGGGAGATAAAGCCTCGCTCTACAGGCCAGGCCAACCGACCTTTGTTTCCGGCAAAAGAAGAGGAAATAAGTGCAGCCTCTGGCGTTAAGGTTACCTTGTTAGCACTTCCGCTAGAGGCCCGGCCAGCTTCTCGTGCTGCGCGTGCGGCCCGGGCAATCTCTTCGCGAACAATGTCCGCTATCAGATTATCAAGTTTCTTAACGGCTTTCTGGCGCTGAGCTACTTCTTGCTTAAGGTTACTTTCCTGTTTGCTTAGGTTAGAAATAACACTGTCTTGCTGGGTTTTAAGGCTAAGCAGGTTCTTGTTCTCCTGTATCTGCCTGTTGAGCAGGTTTTGCTTCTGCTTCTTTTTAGAGTCTAGTACAGCTAATTGGTTATTGAGTGCATCCTGCGCCTTATTTATTTGCTCCACCTGCTTTTTACGGGCTTCGGAGTACTGCTGCAAATAACGCATACGTCGCACAAACTGGTTGAAAGAATCTGCCGCAAAAAGAAACATAAGCTTATTGTAACTATTAGCTGTCTTAGAGGCTGCGTAAACCATACTGGCATATTCTTTTTTCAGGTTCTCCAGGTCTGATTCAAGAGAACGCACCATACCCTCTGTTGTTTTTACATCGGACTGTATAAGTGTTATTTCTTTAGAAACAGTTTGGATAACGCCTTTCTGAACTGTAATTTTTTCTTTGATAGCGTTTAGCTGGCCAATAGAGGCTTCCTTCTGCTTTTTAGTCTGTTGCAGAATCTTGTTCGCTTCTTTTATTCGGGTGAGGTTTTCCTTTTTCTCTTTCTCCAGTTGTGCTTTCGATTTCTTTTTTTGCGCATGAGTGGCAAAAGGCAACGAAAGGAGGAGAAAGAAAAAGGCTAATCTGTAAAGGGCCTTCATTAAACTTATAGTTCTTCTCTCTTGAGTTTACAAATATGGTGAATCTATAAGTGAAGAACCAGTGGCTGCAGAGATTTAATTAGTAGCTAAGTGTTTATAATCAGAGGGTACGTTGAAAGGAAAGGTTAATACCTCGTCCGTGACAGTTACTTTGCTATGATTAAGCGTAAGGTCTGATACCCGCCCGCCCTGCATAATTACCTGGGCCACTAGATCATGGGCAAAGGGTATAGGCCCAACTGCCTGAAAATTGTTGTACTTAACGGTGATGTTATTTCCCGATTGCTGGTCCTGTATATTAAGCTGTTGAACTTTTTGCTGATCGCGCCTGACAAAATAGTCGAAGAGGAGGTTCTGGCGCAACTGTTGTATGTGTTGTAGTTGTGCCTCATCCATTACCTTTTCGGCTCCAGTAGGCTGGTAGTTACCTAGTAGTACAGCCTGCAGTACATTAAAGTTGATATTTACGTTAAGCCTGCTTCTGAGGTAATTATAGTCTGTTGCGGTGTATTCTTTGCGGAGACGATTCATGACATATATAGAGTCCTGTGTCAGTTTCATACGGGCAGCTTCAATACCAAGGCCAGGTACTACAGACATCCAGATCACACTGTCTTTCTTCATGCGTAGCGACACACCTGATGATAAGTTTTCTCCGTTGCCAGACAGGGAAAAACGGCTTTTTGCACTCAGGTAAGTAAAATCCAGGTTCTTAACAGCTACGCTTCCTATGGTTTCTGTGGTGGCAGAGGCAGTTGTAGGTACAGACTCTTTCTTACAGCTTGCCAGAAGAAACAAGCTGAGCAGGCAGAGCAATATATGTTTACTCATAAAGTTTTTTCTCTTTTATCTTTTTATCGATAAAGGCAGACGTTTCTCCTTTTAGCTTTGCCTTTTGCCACTGGCTAACAGCTTCTTCTTTTTTGCCTAATTTAAACAGTACATCGCCATAATGCTCTACAACAGTGGCATCGTCAGAAATGGCAACGGCCTGCTCCAGGTACTTTCGGGCCTCGCTGTAATCGCCCATTTTGTACAGTACCCAGGCATAAGTGTCTAAATAAGTTGGGTTGTTAGGATGGAGCAGTACTAACTGGTTCGCCATTGTTTTGGCTTTCTCCAAGTTCTCGTTACGTAGCGATAAAAAGTAGCTATAGTTATTTAAAACATGTTCGTTATCAACATCTATGTTCAGCACTGCTTCGTATGCCTCGTCAGACTTTTTATAGTTCTTAAGCGAATTATAAGCATCTCCTAATTGCATATTAAACTGTATAACCAAGTCTGATTCGTTAGAAGACAAACGTTTGCCATACTCCAGGGCCTTTGCCGCTTTCTCAAAATTTTTCTCAATTAAATGGCCTGTTCCGTTATAGAACCAGAAAACTGCCTGGTTAGGAAACAACTCCAAAGCTTTATCAGAGTGTTCTACCAGCGAGTCTGCCTGCATCAGCTCAGCGTCTAACAGCACAATCTGTTGCCATATCTTAAAATGAGAGTCATCCAGTTTAACGGCTGTCAGGTAGTTGTTGCGAGCCTCTTCTTTCTTACCTACAATTGTCTGGAGGTCGGCAGCTACGGCATAGGCTTTAGCTTCTTCAGGATGGTTTTGTATAGTAAGATCAACCAACTCTAAGGCTACACCTTCAATTTCTGGGTTTGGTAACTGCCGGATAAAGTCCACCAATATTCGCACTTTGGTGTCTATATCCAGGTCAGGACTGGAAAAAGCTACTTTTACCTGCTTTTCAGACTCAGTGGCATTGCCTTTCTGGCGGTATAAGTCAGAAAGCATAAGATGAGCAAAAGGGTTGTTTGGCTCAATGTGCATGGCCTTTTCCAATACCCCAACAGCAGCGTCCGTTTCTTTAGAGGCATTATAAAGTTCGGCCTGTGCCAGGTAATAGCGTACTTCCCCGGGGTTGGCTTCTATAAGCTTTTCACCTTCCTTTACGGCTTTTTCGATGTTGTTCTGGCGGAGGTATATCTGCTGACGATTAACCGAAAGCTGCTCCAATGAGCCGAACTGTTTCTCAATACGGTAATAGGTCTTTAAGGCATCGTCGTAACGGGACTGCGACAGGTACAGGTCTGCAAGGTTAAAGAGATATTCTTCCGAGCCAGGTACGTTGCTTATTAAGCTGTTGTAGACCTGGGCTGCTTCATCAAACTGTTTCTGATCTGCATACAGCTGTGCCAGCAGAAGATAATAATAGGCGTTTTTGGTGTCGTTGGCAATAGCAGCCTGAGCAAAGGGCAAGGCTGCCTTTGCGTTCTTCATCAGGAGATAAGTTTCTCCTATTTTATAATTAAGAGCGGCGTTACCAGGGGTAAGAGTATAAGCTTTTTGAAAAAGCTGGAGGGCTTGTGTGTAGTCCTCCAGCATAAAATATTTCACTCCATCCAGAAATAAAGCCTCGCTTATGCGCTGGTCCTGTTCCGATGCTTGCTTTACTTGTTTAGGGGCAGTAGCAGCCTCGCGTGTGGCTTTTGATTGTTTTTTATTTGATTGGGCGTTGCTTTCTCCTGCCAGTAAAGCTAGGATGCAAACAGCCAAGGCCATATTTCTGAACTTAGTCATGTAATCTATTCCGTTAGCGTATTAAAGTCGCCGAGGCTAAGGTCAGACTGGCGGCCTTCATAGTAAACAAAATTACCAAGCATTGAGTTTGCTATGTTTCCGTTTTTAAGGCTTGAGTCTTTCTGAATAATGGAATTGCTCACCACTGAATTGTATACGCTGGTATTGTCTCCTATAGAAACGTGTGGTCCGACCACTGAGTTCTGGATCTTCACATTTTCGCCAATGTATACAGGAGGGATGATAACTGCATTCTCCAAAGCAGCTGTTGGGGCCACTAAACCTTCCTCATCCTTTATATACTCCAAATAGCGCTGATTAGTATACACAGTTGCGTTTTTATTTCCGCAATCGAGCCATTCTGTTATTACACCAGGTGTAAACTTGGTGCCTTTATTCTTCATATTCTCTAAGGCATTGGTAATCTGGTACTCACCTTTATCCTTAATGTCATTGTCTAGCAAGTACTGCAGTTCGCTGCGCAGGTATTCTCCATCCCGGAAGTAGTAGATACCAATAATGGCTAAATCAGATACGAACTCTTCTGGTTTTTCTACAAAATCGGTAATCTCGTTATTATCGTTCAGCTTTACGACACCATAAGGGCGAGGGTCCTCTACACGTTGTACCCAAATGGTACCATCGGCATTGGTGTCAAGTTTAAAGTCGGCTTTAAACAGCGTGTCGGCAAAAGCAACAATTACCTTACCCGCCATAGAATCTTTTGCACAAAGAATGGCATGCGCAGTACCAAGGGCTTCTTCCTGATGATAAATACTTCCTTTTGCACCAACAGACTGGGCAATGTTTTTAAGATCCTGCTCTACCTTATTGCCAAAATCACCAATAATAAAGGCAACTTCCTCAATAGGCTCGTCGCATACTTTAGCAATGTCTTCTACCAAGCGCTGTACAATTGGTTTTCCTGCAATAGGAATTAATGGTTTAGGAACAGTCAGAGTGTGTGGGCGCATACGCTTACCCATCCCAGCCATTGGTATTATGATTCTCATAGGTAAATATTTTGTTTAAATTTATGATTTATTTAGGGTGATATATGCTCTTCTACTGTTATTAGTAGGTTTGGGTTATATATGTATTCATATATATTACTTTGTGCCGGTGCTCCCGTAGCCGCCGGCTCCCCTTTCTGTATCTGTAAGTGCTTCTGCCTCAATCCATATAACCCGTTCATGCTTTGCGATTACCATTTGTGCAATTCGCTCACCGTCTTCTACTACAAAGTCTGTGTCAGACAGGTTTACGAGCAATACTTTTATCTCACCGCGGTAATCTGCATCTATCGTACCTGGGCTGTTTACAATAGAAATGCCATGCTTATAGGCTAAGCCACTGCGTGGCCTGATCTGTGCCTCATATCCTTCAGGCAGCTCTATAAACAGCCCTGTAGACACTAAGGCACGTTGCAATGGCTTTAGAGTAACAGGGGAATCTAAATTAGCCCGCAAGTCCATGCCAGCCGAATGAATAGTTTGGTAAGATGGAAGCGCGTGTTTAGATCGGTTAATAACATTAACCTGTAAATTGTTATTGTTCATCTTTTAAAGATAAAAATTAAATTTTAGTCAGAAAGCGGGGGCGCTCACGCAGCAAAACTACTACTGCAAAAGCTGCACAGAGTGCCAGGTGAAATATATGGCGTATCCAAAAACCTGAAACAGGAAAATACAGGGCTACATAAGCCAGTGCCATTGCCAACAGAATATAGCCTGCTATAGTCTTTACCGGGTAAGGAATAGGATAATGGCGGTTACCAATAAAGTAACTTACTAAAGCCATGCTGAAATAGCAAATAAATGTAGCGATAGCTGCTCCCATGTAACCTAGTACAGGAATAAGCAAAAGATTACCAATGATTGTAATAGCTGCGCCACCAAAGCTGATGTAGGTGCCGAAACGGGTTTTATCAGTTAGCTTAAACCAGACAGAAAGGTTATAGTACACTCCTAAAAACAGGTTTGCCAGCAGCAATATTGGTACTACCATAATTCCCTCACGGTACTGCGAGCTGCGCAACAGTAAAGCAAAGTCTTCCAGGTTAGCGGATATAAAGAGGAAGATAAAAGCACAGGCAATAACAAACCACTTCATAACAAGGGCAAAGGCTTTAGGAGAATTCTTGTCGCTTGCTTGTGAAAAAAAGAAAGGTTCTGCAGCATAACGAAAAGCCTGTATCGTTAAGGTCATAAAGATAGAAAGCTTATAACAGGCGCTGTATATACCCACTGCTGCCATGTTACTCATGCCAGGATAAAAACTTTCCGGTAACCACTGCTCCAACAGAACGCGGTCTATCAGCTCGTTCACCATACCTGCCAGACCCATAAAGAGCAGGGGGTAGGCGTACGTAAGCATCGGGCGCAACAGCTCTTTGTTTAGCTTAAAGCTGAAGCTGCTGAACTCTCTCCACAGCATTGGAATTTGAAGTGCATTAGCTATTAGGTTTATCAGGAAGATATAACCAACGCCAAAATCAGGATCATATATTTTTGAAATAAAAGGGCGCAGCTCAGGCAATAAGTTCCCTTCATAAATATTTCTGCACAGCACCAGGAAGAACACATTAGCAGCTACCGTGAGAACAATATTTGTAAGTTTGATAGAGGCAAACTTTATAGGCTTGTTCTGCAGGCGCAGCCAAGCAAACGGAATAGCTACAATGGCATCTATAGCCAGCACGATAGCTAGCCATACAATGTATTCCTGCTGCTCAGGGTAACCGATGTAACCTGCAATGGCTCCTGAGGCAAGTATAATGATACCTGAAAAAAGAACACTGGTACACATAATCAGGCTCAGCACCTGGTTGTACAGCAGTGCTTTATCTGCTTCGGGCTTATTGGCAAACCTGAAAAAAGCTGTCTCCATGCCATAGGTGTAAAGAATGTTGAAAAAGCCAACAAAAGCGTACAGGTAAGAGACAACTCCGTATTCCTCCGGAAGAAATACATCAGTATAAATGGGAACGAGCAGGTAGTTGAGGGCTCTGCCAATGATGCTGCTCAGACCATAGGCAGCAGTCTGCCCGACCAATTTCTTGGCTATACTCATACTTTTAGGCTAGGGTCGGGAAACAGAAGGTAATTTAAATGCCTTTGAACTCAGGCTTGCGCTTCTCCAGAAATGCGTTAGTACCTTCTATAAAGTCTTCTGAATTGCAGCAGCGGGCGAAAGAGTTAGCTTCCGTCTGATACCCATTTTCATCTTTATTGAAAACAGCATTTACGCACTCAATTACTAAACCAATAGCCAGGGGGGCTTTGCCCAAGATTTTATCCATTACTTCCATGCATTTTGCCATCAACTCCTCTTGTAGCACTACATGATTAGCTAAACCAAGAGCCAATGCGTCTGTAGCAGACACCATATCGCCTGTCATCATTAGTTCCATGGCTTTGCCTTTGCCAATAAGCTGTGTCAGGCGTTGGGTGCCACCGTAGCCAGGTATAATGCCAAGGTTTACCTCTGGCTGGCCAAACTTAGCATTATCGCTGGCTATGCGTATGTGGCATGCCATGGCCAGTTCGCAGCCGCCTCCAAGTGCAAAACCATTTACTGCAGCAATTACTGGTTTATTACAGCGCTCAATCATGCTGAAGATTTCCTGGCCCCGCTCGGCAAAGCTACGTGCATTTACCTCGCTAAGCTCAGCTATCTCCGAAATGTCTGCTCCGGCTACAAAAGCTTTCATACCAGCACCCGTAAGTATGGCTCCTTTTATGCCCTCATCTTCATAAACTTCCTGAATGGCATTTTTTATTTCCTTTATTGTGTCGATATTTAAAGCATTTAATTTTTCTGCCCGGTTTATCGTAATGATCAGGATGCCATTCTGGAGGTTAAGTAAAAGATTATTATATGTTGCCATAGGTTAGTCAGCTCTAGTGAGATTCATGTATTTAGCCACAAATATAGTGATTTAGTTAAATTTTTAAATAAGTACTTCTGTAAGCGGCCCTCGCATAGTACACGGTTTAGGAGCGGAAAAGATTGCTATAAAGGCATAAACCACTAATTTTACTTCTTAAATATTTTGGAGTTATTGATTATCAATACTTTTATTAAGAATGAGTTTTTTATCGGAATTTAAGAAATTTGCTGTAAAGGGTAATGTAATTGATCTGGCTGTAGGTGTCGTAATTGGCACGGCCTTTGGGGGAATCACAACATCGCTTGTAAACGATATATTAATGCCTCCGCTCGGTCTGCTTATTAGCGGAATAGATTTTATCAATTTACAGCTTATTTTAAAAGAAGCTGTGGTAGAGAACGGAGAGGTTGTAACGGAGGCTGTAACAATTAATTATGGCACCTTTTTGCAAAAGGTTATCAACTTTTTTCTGATTGCCTTTGCTATCTTCCTGATGGTGCGCACTATTAACCGCTTGAAGCATGAAGAAGCTGTGAAAGAGGCTGCTAAACCAGCGCTTCCTGTTAACAAGCAGGAAGTGCTGTTAGGCGAAATACGCGATATTCTTCTTAGCCAGAGTCCAGAGAAGCCAACATCTACTGGTCCTTCTGTGTAATATTAATGTTATAGTTCATGTGTAAGTTAGTTAACAGTTCTTTTTTTGTAACGTTTCTTCTTTGCTGTTTCTCTTCATTCTTAAGTCTGGCCCAAGAACTTGAGCCAGCGGTAGATACAACTAAGGCCTGGGATTTGGGAGGTACCGGCTCCTTAAACTTTAACCAGGTTAGCTTAAGTAACTGGGCCGCTGGTGGACAAAATTCTTTTTCTGTGCTAAGTAACGTAAGTGCATATGGTAACTACAAAAAAAGGAATAACTCCTTGGATATAAGTGTTGATATTATTTATGGAACTGTAAAGCTAGAGGAGAAGCGCTGGCGTAAAAGTGATGATAAGTTCGAACTGAACGTTAAGTACGGTCGCCGGGCTTCCAGCGACTGGAATTATTCAGCACAGTTCAACTTTAAAAGCCAGCTGACACCAACCTACACCATTACGCGGGATACACTTTTATCTAATTTTCTTTCACCTGCTACTATGCTTGTTTCACTAGGTATGGATTATAAGCCAAATAAGAAGCTGTCTGTACTTATGTCGCCTCTGACTGGTAAATACACCATAGTACAAAGTCAAATGCTTGCCGACCGAGGTTCTTTCGGAGTGCAGAAAGCTGAGACAGATACAGAGGGTAATATTATTCCTGGTACAGGTGAACATGTAAGGAAAGAAGTCGGTGGTTATGTGAACATCAGGTATAGAGATGAAGTGTTCAAAAATATTTCGGTTCAATCAAAACTGGACCTGTTTTCTAATTATGTGCGACGGCCTGAAAACATTGATGTAAACTGGGAAAATAACTTTATTTTTAAAGTGAATAAGTTTATATCTGCCAGCCTCTTTTTTCACATGATTTATGATGATGATGTGCTTATTGCTTATGATAGTAATGAGGATGGCAATAATGACAGGAAAGCACCGCGTTTACAGTTAAAGGAAACCTTTGGGCTAGGGCTTGCATATAAACTTGAGTAGTCGAACTTTTATAACTTAAGGATGTGTTGTTGTATTTGACAAACATTTAAGTTTGTTCGCGTTATATTAAACAGCTATTTTAGTGATACATATTTATGAAGAAGCTACTTATAATCGCTTTGTGTTTCGGTTCGCTAGCAGCTTTTTCCGAAGCTAAGGCTCAGACTACACAAAGCAGTACACAAACAAAAGATGAATTCTGGGGTACTGAAAAAGCTGGCGAAAAAGGAGCTTCTACTGATGCTGTCGGAAAACGTGCTGAAGGGTTAGATATCCGTCTGAACACCTATGAGAGTGGGCGTAATAAGCGGTTTTCTAAGAAGTATATAACAAACAGTAAACGTATGAAAGCTATTCTTAAGGAAGAAAAGAAAATGCTTAAGAAAGCGAAACGCGATCGGAAGAAATTAAGAAAGCGTCTGAAAAATTAAGAATTGTTAACAGAATAGAATAAAAAAGTAACAGCCCCACTGGTATATACCAGTGGGGCTGTTACTTTTTTATGTTTGAGGTATGTACGGTTTGAAGTGTTAAATATTTTTAAGTACCTCTATAAAAGGAAGGCTCCTGCTACGTAATTTGTAGCAGGAGCCTTCCTTTTATTATAATATGTATCACTAAAGCTTAATTGTTACAGAGTACGTTTTACCTCTTTCTCTACATAAGCTTCAATAACGTCTCCAATTTCTATGTCGTTGTAGTTTCTCAGGCTGACACCGCACTCGTAACCTTGTCTTACTTCGGCTACATCGTCTTTAAAGCGTTTCAACGCTAGTATTTCACCATCATGTACTACTATGCCATCACGAACTAAGCGTACTTTTGCATTACGCTGTATCGTGCCGTCTGTCACCATACAACCTGCAATTGTTCCGACTTTGCTGATCCTGAATACTTCCCGTACTTCTACGTTACCGGTAATTTCTTCTTTCAGTGTTGGAGCAAGCATACCTTCCATCGCATCTTTCACCTCGTTTATGGCATCGTAGATGATAGAGTACAGACGAACATCAATTTGCTCTTGTTCTGCCAGCCTGCGGGCGTTAGCAGAAGGACGAACCTGGAAACCAATAATAATGGCATCGGAAGCAGAAGCCAGCAATACATCGGACTCAGATATGGCACCAACACCTTTGTTGATAATGCTTACCTGAACTTCAGGTGTAGACAATTTCAACAGGGAGTCAGAAAGGGCTTCTACTGAACCATCCACGTCACCTTTCACAATTACGTTCAGTTCCTTAAATGTACCGATTGCCAAACGACGACCAATTTCATCAAGAGTAATGTGTTTACGGGTACGCAGGCTTTGCTCTCGCTGTACTTGTGAGCGGTTAGAGGCAATTTCACGTGCTTCGCGCTCAGACTCCATTACAAGGAACTTGTCACCAGCCTGTGGCGCACCGTCCAAGCCAAGTAACTGCACTGGTGTGGATGGACCAGCCTCTTTCATCTTCTTGCCTCGGTGGTCGGTCATGGCTTTTACTCTACCGTAGTGTGAGCCAGCCAATACAACATCTCCGATTTTCAAAGTACCAGTCTGTACCAACATTGTTGCTACATAACCACGTCCTTTGTCCAGAGAGGCTTCAATAACTGTTCCTACTGCTGCACGGTCTGGATTAGCTTTCAGTTCAAGTAATTCGGCTTCTAAAAGTACCTTTTCCAGTAGGTCCGGCACACCTAAACCTGACTTAGCAGACACTTCCTGCGATTGGTATTTACCTCCCCATTCTTCCACCAGAACATTCATCTGGGCAAGTTCCTCTCGGATTTTGTCCGGGTTGGCTGTTGGTTTATCAACTTTGTTCAGGGCAATGATAATTGGTACACCTGCTGCCTGTGCGTGGTTAATAGCCTCTTTTGTCTGTGGCATTACGGCATCGTCAGCGGCTACCACTATAATTACAACGTCAGTTACTTTGGCACCACGGGCACGCATGGCTGTAAAGGCCTCGTGACCAGGTGTATCGAGGAAGGTAATGGTACGACCGCTTTCGGTTTGAACCTTGTAGGCTCCAATGTGCTGCGTAATACCACCAGCCTCCCCGGCTGTTACGTTTGCATTTCGTATGTAGTCAAGCAAGGAAGTTTTACCGTGGTCAACGTGGCCCATGATCGTTACAATCGGAGCACGCTCTTCCAGATTCTGCTCGTCTTCTTCTTCTATGTTTTCCAGCGCCTGCTCATCCTCAGAAGTGATAAAGTCGATGTTGTAACCGAACTCATCAGCAATAATGGTAATGGCTTCAGCATCCAGGCGTTGGTTAATGGATACGAACATGCCAAGCTGCATACACACCTTGATAACGTCGTTAACCGTTATGTCCATCAGAGATGCTAAGTCATTCGCCGAGACAAACTCTGTTACACGCAGTGTCTTAGACTCTGCCTGTTCTGCCATACGGCGCTCTTCGTTAGCATCGGCAACGGCTGAACGTTTCTCACGGCGATACTTGGCACGGTTACCACCGCCACCTTTTCCACCGCTAAGTTTTGCCAGCGTAGCTTTAATTTGTTCCTGGATTTGTTTATCCGTAACCTCAGCTTTCTCAACTCTGGCTGGTGCGGTGTTATCGCGACGGCCTCCTCTGCCTCCGGCTGGGCGCTGTCCAGGGCCTCCGGGACGCTGACCAGGTCCGCCTTGGCGCTGCTGCTGGATTGGACGGTTATTTCCGCTTCCTCCCTGAGTTCTTGGCTGTCCACCACCTTGTTGCTGGCCCTGTGGCTTTTGTGCTTGTTGTCCGCCTTGCTGCTGATTTCCGGCGGCCCCTTCAGTGGCCACCATAATGCGCTTGCGCTTTTTCTTTTTGCCGTTCTTCCTTTCGTCAGAAGATGCAACTGGTTTAGAGCCTTTTCTACGGGAGCTTTCACTCGGTAATTCTATCTTACCAAGAACCGTAAGGCCTTTCAGTTGATCGGCTTTTCCTGTGAATGTTTCTATTTTTTGTTTTCCTTGTTCTTTATCTGCAGGCGTATCTTCTTGAGCTGCTTGTTCAGGAGCTTTAGGCGTAGCGGGCTCTTGAGGAGCCTGTGCCGCTGGAGCTGCTGGTTGTTCTGCTGCCGGAGCTGGTTTTGGCTCAGGCGCTGCTTGTGGAGCTGGCACTACAGGTTTAGGTTCTTCTGCTTTCGGAGCCGGCTGTGGTGCAGGCTGCTGCTTCGGAACCGGGCGGCCTTTGGCGTCTAACTCTATTTTACCTAACACTCTTATTCCTGGAAGTTTTGTTTCCGGAGCTGGTGCTTCCTCTTGCCTGACAGGGGCTTCTGGTTTTGTTGTTGGGGTAGACTCAGCTGGTTTTGACTGCTGGGCATTCTTTATAAGGATCTCCTGTTCAGGTTCACTCGGCTTTTTAGCTTCTGGCTGTTTCTCTGACTCGATAACCTGGTTGCTTTGCGGTTTCTTGCCAATGTACAGCTCTTCAGCCTCTTGCTTATCCTGAATGGAAGATGCGAATTCTTTAGCCAGCATATTGAACTGCTCTGCCGTGATTTTGGTGGTTGGTTTATTATCCACGTCAAAACCTTTAGCAGAGAGGTAGTCTACAATTGTAGATGTCCCAATGTTTAAAGTAGTCGCAACCTGTTTAAGCCTCCTTGTTTTTTCTTCTGCCATGTTCTAATATGCTGTCTTTCTTTTGTTCTAAAGTTAAAAATATAGTTGCTTATTTTATACTAATTTAAGTTGTGCCTCGTTTTCCTTTTCAAATTTAAGCGAACGAGGCACAACTCGCAACTATTGATTGTCCTCTGAGTCAAACTCTTCGCGCAGGATATCGAGAACATCTTCAATTGTCTCTTCCTCCAGCTCTGTACGGCGCAGCAAATCTTCTTTGCTTATGGCCAGTACACTCTTTGCTGTATCAAGACCTACTCTTTTCAGTTCTTCAATAACCCAGGCTTCAATTTCGTCTGAGAATTCTTCCAGATTAATGTCTTCCTCGTATGTTTCAGACTCACGGAATACATCAATTTCCATACCTACTAAGCGGCTGGCCAGTTTTATGTTCTGTCCGCCTTTACCAATTGCTAACGAAACCTGGTCTGGCTTCAGAAATACTGAAACGCGACCTGCTTCCTCATCAATCTTCATGCTGCTGATCTTAGCCGGGCTAAGCGCACGCTGGATGTATAGCTCCAGGTTATCGGTATAATTTATAACGTCAATGTTTTCGTTCTCCAGTTCACGTACTATGCTGTGTATACGTGAGCCTTTCATACCCACGCAGGCTCCTACCGGATCAATGCGGTCGTCGAAAGATTCAACGGCTACCTTAGCACGTTCACCTGGCTCACGAACTATTTTCTTAATAGCAATAAGGCCATCAAATATTTCAGGTACTTCGTTTTCGAACAGACGCTCCAGAAAAGCTGGGGCTGTGCGCGAAAGAATAATTTTCGGGTTGCCGTTTACGATCTCAACACGTTGTACTACGGCACGCACTACATCTCCTTTGCGGTAGCGGTCTTTTGGTATTTGCTCCCCTTTAGGTATTAACAGTTCGTTTTCCTCCTGGTCCAGCAATAACACTTCACGGTTCCATACCTGGTATACCTCACCGGATATGATTTCCCCAACCAGGTCTTTGTACTTCTGGAACAGTAGTTCTTTTTCCATGTCTTTGATGCGCTGGATCAGCGTCTGGCGGGCAGTAAGCACAGCACGGCGACCAAAGTCTTCCAACTGTATCTCTTCCGATACCTCTTCCCCCACCTCAAAGTCAGGCTCAATTTTGCGGGCATCTGAAAGGCTTATCTTGTCATGATCCCAGATGTCCTCAGAGTTGTCGTCCACAATTTCACGGTTACGCCAAATCTCCAGGTCACCTTTTTCCACGTTCAGAATAATATCAAAGTTCTCGTCGGTACTCCACTTCTTGCGGATCATGGTACGGAATACATCTTCCAGAATACGCATCATAGTCGGGCGGTCTATGTTCTTGAATTTCGCAAATTCAGCGAACGACTCGATCAGGACTGAACTGTTCATTATTTTATCATTTAAAAGATATTACAACATTTGCTTTCACAATTTCCCCGAAAGGTATTTGCACAGGCACATAAGTTGCCTTTTTGCCTTTTTGTTTTACTTCCTCCATCAGCGCAAGACCAGTTTCGGTAACATCTTCCAGCTTTCCTGTTTTCTCGGAGCCATCCTGTAGTTTTATTTTTAAACTGCGGCCGACGTTGCGTTGGAACTGCTTTGGCTGCACCAGCGGGAAATCCACACCAGGTGAGCTTACCTCCAGTACATAACTTACTTCCTCGCCATAAGTCTCTTCAATTCTTTTGTTAATGCGTCGGCTAATGGTTGCACACTGGTCTATCGTAATGCCTTGCTCTCCATCTGCCAGTACTGTTATCTTAGGGCGAACCGGAGAGTCTGATACTGCCACATCTACTATAAACAGGTCTTGTTCCGGAAGGCTGGCCTCTGCCATTTGTCGTATAGCTTGCGCTGTAAGTGCCATTGTTATTGGTTAAGAAATAAAGAAGGGGACTTCGTGTCCCCCTCATCTCTTCGGAAATAATGTTACAAATTTACTACAAAAACATTATATAAACAACAAACCATGTTTTGCTGTCTGTATTAAGTTGCTGTAAACTCTGTTTTAGATGAGTGGTGCCGGCAAAGCCAGCGGAGCAGAAACCCGAACGTTAAAATATAACAAAGAGCTGTAAAATATAGTTCTCTTATGTTCATTATAGTTTACGGAGCAGTCTGAGTGCAGTTAATTTGTGTATATTCTGCCGGTAAGCGAGGTGTAGATAGAGGCATATTTTGTATGTTTGCTATCATGGCGGGTACATTTAAGAAAATAAGAAGACGGTTATGGCTCATCTTAAACATCTGCGTAGTGCTTTGGGTGCTGCTAGGTGTATATTGTATGCAGGTGCCGCCATATGAGGCCTGGCCTGCCGCTTTTGTTGCCTTCTCTCTGCCAGGAGCACTAACACTAAACTTCTTGTTTCTGCTCTACTGGATATTACGCCGTTCCTGGTTCTTTATACTGCCGCTGCTGGTCGTAATATTAGGCTGGAACTATTATGCACGTTTAGTGCCTGTTCATATTTCTGATAAAGAAATACCGGAGGGCGCTAAAACACTGCAGGTGCTGAGCTACAATACACACCTTTTTAATGTGTATGGTGGCAAAGGAGAAGAGGGAAGAAACGGCTCTTCAGAAGAAATGATAGATTGGATTGCAACTCACCCGGCCGATGTTTATTGCCTGCAGGAGTTTTACACCAACCGTAAGTCCGACACATATAACACAGTGAACAGGATAGGCACCCGCTACGATAAGTACAAAGTGTTTTCTGTTTCTCAGGCAGGGCCCCGAAATGGGGAAGGCGGCATTGCTATTTTCTCTAAATATCCAATAGTAGCGCATGGCGACATCCGTTTTCACGAGACCAGCCATAATCGTGTGGCCTGGGCTGATTTGGATGTGGGCGGAGATACTATAAGGGTGTATGCATCTCATCTGCAATCTATGAGTATAAAGCCAGAGGATATTGAAAACACTTACTCCTCTATCGGCAACCAGGCAGAGATGGAAAAGGAAGGGCGGAACGTGGCAAGACGTCTACGGAGCGGGTTTGTCGCCCGGGGGCATCAGGTAGAGTTGCTACTGGAGCATATACAGCAATCTCCCTATCCTGTTATAGTTTGTGGAGACTTTAACGATATTCCTTTCAGTTATACCTATAATGAGTTGGCAAAGGAATTAAACAATGCTTTTGTGCAGGCAGGCAGTGGTATAGGGGCTACTTATAATGGCCCTTTGCCTTTTTTGCGTATTGATAACCAATTTTATAGTGACCGGCTACAGGCCTATGCATTTGAAACGCACTACGAGATGGGGCTTTCAGATCATTTTCCGATTTCAGGAAAATATGTGATAGAACCTAAACCTGAGCTAGAGTAGTTAGGAGATAGCAGGCAATATTTATAGTTTTGGGGCAAAATTGCTGCCAAAGTAACGGCAATACATATTTAACGATAAAGTAAAACAGAAACTCTCTTAGAGACTGTGGTTATAGAAACCATGCAACATAAACTTAATCTATATAACACGCTTACGCGCAAGAAAGAGCTATTTGAGCCACTACATGCTCCGTTTGTAGGAATGTATGTGTGCGGCCCGACAGTTTATGGAGAGCCTCACTTAGGGCATGCCCGTAGTGCCGTTACCTTCGATGTGCTGTACCGTTACCTGAAGCACCTGGGTTATAAAGTGCGATACGTGCGCAACATAACAGATGTAGGCCACCTGGAGAACGATGCTGATGAAGGCGAAGATAAGATCCAGAAGAAGGCAAAGCTAAACCACCTGGAGCCGATGGAAGTAGCGCAGTATTACAGAAACATCTATCAGCAGGAAATGGCAAAGCTTAACGTGCTGTCGCCAGATATAGAGCCACGTGCTTCCGGGCATATCATTGAGCAGATTGAACTGATAAAGGAGATATTAGCTAATGACCTTGCGTATGAGGTAAATGGTTCAGTGTATTTCGATGTGCAGGCTTATGACAAAGCCCACAATTATGGAAAGCTTTCAGGCCGGATTATTGAGGACCTGCTCAACAATACCAGAACTCTGGAGGGGCAGGATGAGAAACGCTCCCCATTGGATTTTGCGTTATGGAAAAAAGCCTCGCCTACGCATATTATGCGCTGGCCATCGCCGTGGAGTGATGGCTTTCCGGGCTGGCATTTGGAGTGCTCGGCCATGAGCCGCAAGTATTTAGGCACTAATTTTGATATACACGGAGGGGGCCTAGACCTGATGTTCCCGCACCATGAGTGTGAGATTGCGCAGAACCAGGCCAGCCACGACCATAGCGACGGTGCCCGTTACTGGATTCATAACAACATGATTACACTCAATGGGCAGAAAATGGGCAAGTCGCTGGGTAATTTTATTAACCTAAGTGAGCTTTTTAGTGGTAACCATGACCTGCTGGAGATGAAGTACTCTCCTATGACGATTCGGTTCTTCATATTGCAGGCACATTACCGCAGTACGCTGGATTTTAGTAACGAAGCTCTGCAGGCGGCCCGCAAAGGCTATACAAAATTAATGAACGGCTTAAGAGTGCTGGAGAAGTTAAAGTATACTGAAGAAGCCGCAGAGCCAGACGAGAAACTGAATGTAGACCTGCTTAAACTAAGCGAAGACTGCTTTCGTGGTCTGAACGATGACTTGAATACGGCTAAAACCATTGCCTCTTTATTCAATCTTCTGAAGAAGATAAATAGCCTATACTTGGGGCAGGTGCCAATGGCGTCATTGGCCAGGGGAACATTTGATACAATACGGGAGACATACCAGAAATTAGTATTAGACGTTCTTGGCCTACAGGAAGAGCCTATGGGCGATGCGGAGGAGATACTGGAACTGGTGCTAAACTTTTACAAAGAAGCTAAAGAAGCGAAAGCTTATGATAAGGTTGATATTATTCGTGCTGAGCTAAAGAAGCAAGGCATAGTTATCAAAGACCTTAAATCAGGAATAGACTGGGCTTATGAAGAATAAAATTAAAATGCTGGCTCTGCTGCTTTGTGGTGCTTTTACTTTCTATAGCTGCGATTCTGCAGACCAGAGCGGAAACCAACAGGCTGTAGTAGCGCAAAAGGAAGAAGCTGCTACAGTAACAGCACCCACTTTTAATGCCGACTCTGCTTATAAATATGTAGAAAAGCAGGTGGCGTTTGGGCCACG
Organism: Pontibacter silvestris; assembly: GCF_020907275.1. Taxonomy (GTDB): domain Bacteria; phylum Bacteroidota; class Bacteroidia; order Cytophagales; family Hymenobacteraceae; genus Pontibacter; species Pontibacter silvestris. The sequence goes on from NZ_JAJJWI010000007.1 coordinate 52,765, forward strand.
GGTACCTAATTCGCAGGCGCATGCTGCCACAGGCGATTGGATTATCAGCAAGCTACGGGAGTATGGCGCAGAGGTAACCGTTCAGGACTTCCAGGTGCGTGCTTTCGACGGTAAAATGTTGAATCTGCGCAATATTATAGCTTCTTACAATCCTGGTACAGCTTCACGTGTGATGCTGGCGGCTCATTGGGATACCCGACCTTGGGCAGATAAAGATGAGAATAACCCTGACCAGCCAATAGACGGAGCTAACGATGGAGCCAGTGGAGTAGGGGTGCTACTGGAGATTGCCAGAACCATGCACGAAGCAGCGCAAAAGCCTGGGGTAGGGGTAGATCTTTTCTTTTTTGATGGAGAAGACTATGGGCAGCCTGACAACAGCAAGTTTCCCTCTCAAAATGATACATGGTGCCTGGGGTCGCAGTACTGGGCTAAAAACAAGCATGTACCAAACTACAGAGCGCAGTATGGTATTCTACTGGATATGATAGGGGCTGAAAACGTAAGGTTTGCACGAGAGGGCACTTCAATGCAATATGCTAAAAACGTAGTAGATAAAGTATGGCGGGCTGGTAATAACATCGGTTATTCTGACTATTTTAAGTATACAAAATCACCAGGTATAACCGACGATCATTATTATATTAACGAAATGGCTAACATTCCTATGATAGACATTATCGGGTACAGTGAGGGAAATGATTACTTTGGACCATACCACCACCGTCACAGTGACAACATGGATATTATCAGCCGCAATTCTCTTAAGGCGGTAGGCCAAACAGTGCTGCACGTTGTATATAATGAGTAGCATTCTTTGGATGGAACTGCAATATTTTGCAGAAGGCTTTTTCAGGCACCGTACATTATTGATATGATTTGGCTCCACCTGGCAGAGGGGCATATAGTTCAGTGCTTTACCCAAGATGGTGCTTAAGCCAGTAATAAAAGCCACTTGCCCTCACCTATAGCACCTGACACATCTTCTCCAACTGCGCCTCCTTCAGCTCCTTTTGTAGCCGCTTTGTCTCTTTCTGCTCATCTGCCAGCCTTCGGTGGACGAGACTGGCGAGTTGTCCTTCTGAAGCTGTTATACACGATAGAATTGCACCGGAAACAGGTAATTGTGCTGAAGAATGTGGAAAAGAAAGCCTCCAAAACAGTAGCTTCGGAGGCTTCAAGTTAAAAGTTATTTCCTCCTCCTAAACTGTCAAATTATTCAGGACGAAACAGTGGGCTATAACTTAGGCTGATTGTTGCTTTTTCTTTTTAAGCAGTTCTTCACCTTTACTTTTTAGCTTTCTACTTGTGTTTTTATCCATTGAGTTCATCGCTACCCATCCGGCGCCAAGTGCCAGAATAGAACCGCCTACTACTTTTTGAGTAGTGCTTAAGCCATTGAACTTTTGAGATGCAGTACCTCCGAATTGCTGAAGCTTATCCCCAATATTACCTAAGGCTCCTTTACCAGTAGTGCCTTGTAAATCTGTACTGCTTTGCATTGTTTTATTTGTAGTTGCCATGTTTCTAAATAAATTAAATTAAAAAATGTTGTAAAGCATGCTCTTACTTTAACTGTATTTATACTTAATTCATGAGCCTGCTCTATAGTATATTATCGCGATTGATGGGAGATAGTTGTCTTTTCCTTATAATTTGGAATAATATACTATTCGCTATTGTCATAGTTAAAAAATCAGCTGCTTTTTAAGTTACAGGAAGCTAATGTAACTTTGCTATTCTTATTGATCCCTATCTACCACAGGCACTGTTTAAGTTTACAAAGCAGGTTTATCTACTTTTGTGAAGCATGACCGTAAACAACTGCCGTAGCTAAAAAACAACTCACTTCCCTTGATAAAATATCTGATGGAAAAAAAATTGCTGCTTCATTTTGATCCTGCCCTGAGTCTAAACCCGGAAGGGAAGCATGTACGAGATGGTTTATCTACTGTGTTGCGTACAGGTGATAACCTTTGGGTTTGCTGTGATGAACGTATAACGATTGAACGTCTTACACTTAACGGCAGCGGTGAGTGTGCCGCACACCAGTCTTTTAAATTAACTGATTTTATAGAGCTACCCAATGAAAGTGAAGTAGATATAGAAGGTATCGGTATAGCTGAAAATTATCTCTGGATAATTGGGTCGCATAGCTTAAAACGTAAGAAGCCTCGCAGGCAAGACTCTATAACAGAGCAAATCAAACGGCTAGCCAAGGTGAAAACAGACGCTAACAGGTACCTGCTGGCGCGTATCCCGATTTTACTAGAGGAAAAGACAGGGGAACACATGCTCTATAAAGAACATCCGGACCCTGATAATCCTGAGTATACTTTACAGGCAGCGCAATTAGAAGTAGGAGAGAATACTAATCAGATAGTTCAGATGCTGCAACAGGATAAACACTTGAAAAGCTTTATGAAGATACCTGGCAAAGACAATGGATTTGATATTGAGGGATTGGCTGTAAGCGAAAGGCGTATTTTTATTGGTTTGCGTGGACCCGTGCTCAGGGGCTGGGCCATCGTGTTAGAGGTGGAAGTTGAAGAAAAAGAAAGGGGCATTCTACAACTGAAGCCATTCGCAAATGGCCAACTGTACAGGAAGCACTTTCTGCAACTGCGTGGTAAGGGTATAAGAGAGATGCGCTTTTTGGGCAATGATATTTATTTGTTAGCGGGCCCCACCATGGACTTAGATGGTATAATTGTTGTCTACCGTTGGCGTAATGTTTTGACTATTACAGAAGAGCAGTTGGTACATAATGATGAATTGGAACGCCTGTGCGAAGTTCCGCATGGTTATGGAAAGGACTCTGGAAAAGATAAGGCGGAAGGACTTGCTATTTTCGATGAAACACATGTACTGGTGGTGTTTGATAGCCCGATAGATGCCCGAAAAGTTGGAGAGAACAGTGTGACGGCAGATTTGTATAACGTTATCAGATAAGGCAGCTATAGCCAGGTAATGGTATCCTATACCAAGAGCGTTATCCTTTGCGTATACAAACTCAGGAAATTGAATTACATATACAATAACTATGAAAGTAATAAAAACACTGGCAGGAGGTTTGGCTGGCGCCTGCGTATTAACTCTGACTCATGAAACCATAAGAAGGTTTGTGCCTGATGCACCACGCATGGATGTGCTGGGTATGAGAGCTATCTCGAAGGGAATGGAGAAAGCTGATGTAGCCCCACCTTCTAATGATGATAAACTGCATACATGGGCCTTGGTGGGTGATGTTATTTCGAACTCGCTATACTACAGTTTTACGGGTACAGGAAAAAAAGCTATTTTGAGGGGCGCATTTCTGGGAGTTAATGCTGGTTTAGGGGCTGTTTATTTACCAGGTCCACTTGGCTTAGGTAATGCTCCGAGTAAGCGAACTCCTAAAACAAAAGCTATGACAGTAGGCTTATATCTTTTAGGCGGTTTAACAGCTGGAACAGTAGGCTGCCTTTGGTCAAACAAGAAATAACAATAATAAAAAAGTCTTAATGCAGCAATCCCCGCTATAGCATTCTACACATGCTATAGCGGGGATTGCTGCATTAAGACTTTTTATTTTATTGAATACCGGTAGTACCTCCTGTTGTTCCACCTCCTGTTGTTCCTGTTGTCGTCATTCCGGTGGTACTGCCAGTTGTGGTTCCAGTGGTTGTGCCTGTTGTTCCGGTAGTCATGCCGCTGCCAGCGGTTGTACTTGTTGTGTCCATAGTGTTACCTGTAGTAGCTCCACCTTGGTTCATGTTACCTGTTGTTCCATCAGTTGTTGTACCGGTCGTAGTAGTGTTTTCAGTATCTACTCCTGTAGTAGTATCTGATGTACAGCTAGTTAATGCTGTTGTTATTATCAGGGCTCCGGAAAATATAAATGCGAATGTTCTTTTCATGATATGAGTTTCGAGTGTACTGTTGGAATTAAGTTTGTTATAATTGTTTTACGGAATTGCACAAAAATGGATAGCAGAACTTAAATCATATAGTGATTATTCAGGTAAATTGGCACAACTACAGAGTACTTCACGAGAGGGCGTTATTTCTTGGTAATCAGGTTGTGATGGCTCTTTCATGTAAATAACCTCTAACTGTGTAATAGGATTCTTGGGGTGGCCCTCATTCCAGCGCCGCATTAAATAGTTACAATAGTACGGGCGCATATAAGCGTTGTTTATAAACAGGTAGTTTTCAGAGTATTTACGCCATCGATCATTCTTAAACAAGGATACAACAGAGACTGGTTTTGCATAATCAGCCTCTTTGCCCTCCTGGTTCAGGTCTATGTTGTTGCCTTTGGTAGTGTGCCCTTCTAATACATACCAGCCATCGTCTCTAAAAACTATAGGAGAAAACATCCCCCAATGCTGGTTTACACGCAGCATATATCCAAGCCCTTTGCCGCTGTCTGGTATTTGAGGTAGGTAAAAATCTGCACCGCTTAAATTCCACCAGATGCAGTAAATAAGTATAGCTGAAACAAATCCATTGCGTAGGCTTTTTAGTAAATCGCGCGACAAAATGGGACGATGCACCTGCATTTGTACATTAAGTGATAATGGGCTTTTAAACTTTCTAAAAATATGCTTGAACTGTCCTGAGTATGGTCTTCGGAAAGAAGAAAGCAGACGCTTATCAACCCAGTCCATTGCTTTGCCAGGCAACAGACCAGCTACAGAGGCAATATTTATGAGGTAAAATAAACCTACAAACAGTGTCAGACTTATGCCAATATGAAAAAGGAGAAGTACGCCTACTACTACTAGCCTGAAGAATGTGTTAAAGAAAGGAATTAATAATAGAAAAGGAAGTAGTAGTTCAGTATAAAATGTGGTTAACGTTAAGAAGCGCAGCAACTCTGGGTACGGGTAAATTAACCTGCCGCCTGGCATCAGTATTTGGTCCAGGCTAAGTGCATAATAAAGTGCTGTGCCTTCAGTTCGCCACTCAGGTGAGTCTTTAAGAAGTGCTGTACTAAAATACACCAGGAAAATCTGTAGAACATAGGCTACTGTGGCGGCACTAAAATAGCTCGTTTTCTTTTCGGGTATAGGTGTGTTTGTTGCTTTGGTAGCGTCGTAAGAGTAAAATTTGCCCCAGGGTAAAAACATGCCCCAAAACAGTAACATGCGCAGTAAATCATCGCCACCCTGAGTAATAAGAGGGTTCCGGTTATGAAGCGAAAGCATAAGAACCCAGCTGACTATTGTCGCAAACCTGGTTTTATAGCCTAGCATCATAAATATGGCAAAAATGGCTGCTATCAGAAACAGTATGGCTTGGAACTGCCATAAGCCACTAAGAGTGTGTAGCGAGAAATACTGCGGGAGCCATAAATTTTTATGTAGAACATGCAGTGGCAGAACTCCCATATTAGAGTAATGTGCCTCCATGTCTGTAGCTCTGATGGCAAGATCAATCAGGATAATTCCTGCCACCCAGATACGCATTATTGCCAGGGCTCGCAGGTCTACAGTAAATACCTTTCTAAAATATAGTTCCAGATATTTCATCTGCAAGAAGTCAATAGAGGTAAGGGCAAATCAAAGCAAAAAGGCAAAGCCTTTTGGAGGCCTGCCTTCTTACTTTTTATATAGAGTATACAGGTAATGTAAAAACTACATAGTAGTTGTTCCTGTTGTAGTACCGGTAGTTGTTCCTGTTGTGGTACCAGTAGTTGTTCCTGTGGTAGTACCGTAAGTAGTTGTTCCTGTTGTGGTACCGGTAGTTGTCCCTGTTGTGGTACCGGTAGTTGTCCCTGTGGTAGTACCGTAAGTAGTTGTTCCTGTTGTGGTACCAGTAGTTGTTCCTGTGGTAGTACCGTAAGTAGTTGTTCCTGTTGTGGTACCAGTAGTTGTTGTGCCAGTCGTGGTAGTACCAGTCGTTGTGCCTGTAGTAGTAGTACCAGTCGTTGTGCCTGTAGTAGTAGTACCAGTCGTGGTTGTACCATATTCATCTGTTGTTGCATCAGAACCAGTGGTTGTGTCAGATGGGGTATCTGTGCAAGATGCTAGAACAGAGGCAAAGATGAATGCAGATGCACATAAGTTTACAAAAGTCTTTTTCATAGCTTTTAAAAGTTGATGTCTAATTTTTAAGTTGTTAATTCAGTTTCCCTTTTACGGGCTGCTATAGATTTGGATGAGTTATTCTTTTATAATCGTCGTTGATTATAAAGGCTTTAGATACAATAGAGCTTATAATTAATGTGAACGGCAAGTTTTAGCCTGTGAATACACCGAATTATCTACTGGAAAATAGCTTTTGTAGCTAAAATAAATTAAACAATAAATGAAAATTGTTCACGGTTACTGCTCATTAATAATCAAGCTTAGGCAAGAATAATGTTGGAGTCCAAACAGAATACGAAAAGTTGCTGTTGTTTCAAACGTTCTTCTTAACAAGCATGTAAGGTTCATTCGAGCATATGGTAAAAAGCATTTGCATAAATGATTATGCCTGCGGCCCTTGTTTTTAAAACTCTTTTTTAAGAACAAGTAAGGCACACAAGCAATTATAGTTAGCTGCTTGTGTGCCTTGTATATGAATACATTAACGTTTGTAAAGCAGGCTATTTGGTCCGTAAATTATTTGCGTTACTTCCATCCAACTTGCGGGTATCCTCTTCCTTTTTAGCGGCAATATTACCACCATCTTCTTTCCCCTCTGGCTCAACTTCTTTTATGTCTTCATTATATATGTCATTACCATGCTTTCCCATTTTAGTATGTGTGAGAGGTTCAGGGTTTTCATCAGGTAAGCGTTTGCTCTCATCTGAGTTTGTAATTATATTATCTTCTTGAGATGTTTTCATAGCTGTATAGTTATTATATTAATCTATGAGTTTATTACGAATTTTGTCAGGAAAAATGTTGTTGCAGCAGACAATATATCTGTAAATGCTATGCCATGGCTTACTTTAACAAGATGTGAGAAAGTGGTTGTGGTTGAAATTAAAATCTTAAATATAAATGTTTTGGATGTTTTTGATTATCAGTTTTTTACTGATAAAATGGTAGTCAAAAAACATTTTAACTTTGTGTAGCCCAATAAATTACCCTAACTTCGGGCAATTTATACATACCAAACCCAATGCCTAAAGACACCAGTATTAAATCCGTTCTCATAATTGGCTCTGGTCCTATTGTTATCGGCCAGGCCTGTGAATTTGATTATTCCGGCTCCCAAGCCGCCCGTTCCCTGCGCGAAGAGGGTATCGAGGTAACACTGATCAACTCAAATCCGGCTACGATTATGACAGATCCTGTCACAGCGGATAATGTGTACCTCAGGCCTTTGGAGAAGAAGTATATTATTGAAATTCTTGAAAAACATAAAATAGATGCAGTGCTGCCAACCATGGGTGGGCAGACAGCCTTGAACTTGGCCATAGACTGCGATAAAGCCGGTATCTGGAAGAAGTATGGTGTCCGCATTATAGGTGTAGATATCAAAGCCATTGAGACGACAGAAGACCGGGAGGAGTTCCGCCTGAAGATGATTGAGCTTGGCGTGAATGTTTGTAAAGGCGAAACGGCTACTTCTTTTCTGGAAGGGAAGGAGATTGCACAGGAAATAGGATTCCCGCTGGTTATACGCCCTTCTTATACTCTAGGAGGGTTAGGTGGTGGCTTTGTAAACACACCCGAAGAATTTGATGCGGCGCTTACGCAAGGTCTGCATGCATCGCCAGTACATGAGGTGCTGGTTGAGCAAAGCATACTTGGTTGGAAAGAATACGAACTGGAGCTGCTTCGGGATAATATCGGGAATGTCATTATCATCTGCTCAATTGAGAATTTCGACCCGATGGGGGTACACACTGGCGATTCTATTACAGTAGCGCCAGCTATGACACTACCAGATACAGTTTATCAGCAGATGCGCGACCTGGCTATCAAAATGATGAACGGCATCGGGCAGTTTGCAGGTGGCTGTAATGTGCAGTTCTCTGTTAACCCGGAGGATGACACCATTATCGCTATTGAGATTAACCCGCGTGTGTCCCGTTCTTCTGCCTTGGCGTCTAAAGCTACAGGCTATCCTATTGCTAAAATTGCTGCTAAGCTGGCGATCGGTTACAACTTAGACGAGCTTAAAAACGCTATTACGAAAACAACATCAGCTTTCTTTGAACCTGCGCTGGACTATGTTATTGTGAAAATTCCTCGCTGGAACTTTGATAAATTTCCTGGCGCTAACCGTACGCTTGGCTTATCTATGAAGTCAGTTGGTGAAGTAATGGGTATCGGACGTACTTTTCAGGAAGCACTTCAGAAAGCCTGCCAAAGCTTAGAAATCAAGCGAAATGGACTTGGGGCAGATGGTAAAGAAATGACCAACTATGACCAGTTGATCGAAAACCTGAAGAACCCAAGCTGGAACCGCCTTTTCTGTATAAAAGATGCTATGCGTGCAGGCATCCCGACCAGCACTATTCAAAAGCTGACCAAAATTGATCCATGGTTCATCGCCCAGATAGAGGAACTGGACCACCTGGAGCGCGAAATGAAGAAGTATAACCTGACTACTATACCGACTAATTTGTTGCGAGATGCTAAAGTAAAGGGTTATGCCGACCGCCAGATTGCGCACTTGTTAGGTTGCCTGGAGAGTGAAGTACATAGTGTGCGTACTGAATTAGGTATTACACGTGTGTATAAAATGGTTGATACCTGCGCTGCCGAATTTGAGGCTAAAACACCTTACTTCTACAGCACCTTTGATGGGGAAAATGAAAGCATTGTCACTGATAAGAAAAAAGTAGTCGTGCTTGGTTCTGGTCCGAACCGTATCGGGCAGGGCATAGAGTTTGACTATAGTTGTGTGCATGGTGTACTGGCGGCAAAAGAGTGCGGCTACGAAACCATCATGATCAACTGTAACCCTGAAACAGTAAGTACAGACTTTGATATTTCTGACAAGCTTTACTTTGAGCCTGTTTTCTGGGAACATATCTACGACATCATCCTGCATGAAAAGCCGGAAGGTGTAATTGTGCAGTTAGGTGGGCAGACAGCCCTGAAGCTGGCCGAGAAACTGGAACGCTATGGTATTAAGATAATAGGTACAAGCTACCAGGCACTAGACCTTGCGGAAGATAGAGGCTCATTCTCTTCGTTGCTTCGTGACCTGGATATTCCGTATCCTCCATTCGGTGTAATTGAGTCTGCTGAAGAAGCGCTGGAGCTTTGCAAAAAGTTGAAGTTCCCGTTGTTGGTGCGTCCTAGCTACGTGTTGGGTGGCCAGAATATGAAAATTGTCATCAACGAGAAAGAACTGGAAGCGCACGTTATAGACCTGCTGAAAGATCACCCTGGTAATAAAGTGCTGCTTGACCATTTTCTGAGCAATGCCATTGAAGCGGAGGCCGATGCTATTTGTGATGGAGAGGATGTGCACATTTGTGGTATTATGGAGCACATTGAGCCTGCTGGTATCCACTCCGGTGATTCTTATGCGGTACTACCTCCTTTTGACCTGAGCGAAAATGCCATCCGCCAGATTGAAGAATACACCAAAAAGATTGCAGTAGCGCTACATACAGTTGGTATCATTAACATTCAGTTTGCCGTGAAAGATGATGTGGTGTATATAATAGAGGCAAACCCACGTGCTTCCAGAACAATACCTTTTATTGCGAAAGCATACCGTGAGCCGTACATCAACTACGCAACCAAAATTATGCTGGGAGAGAAGAAGGTTAAAGATTTCACCTTTAACCCTCATAAGGAAGGTTACGCTATCAAAGTACCAGTGTTCTCTCACAATAAATTCCCTGAGGTAAATAAGGAACTTGGGCCGGAGATGAAGTCCACAGGTGAATCCATCTATTTTATAGATGACCTGCAGGATGACTACTTCGTGAATGTGTACTCTGAACGGAATCTGTACCTGAGTAAATAAAGAAGCTACTTTCTGCCCCCTCCTGTCAATCAAGCAGGAGGGGGTTTTTATTTGGGCATTTTCTTATATTGGCAAGCCTTTAGTCGGGAACTATACTTTTATCTAAGCTCTTTATAAACAGGGGGCTTACCTTTGCACTGAATATTACACCTCCGACTAAATGGCAGACAACAAAGTTTTGGCAAAAGAGTTGTATACAAATGCAGGTATTGTTTTTGCAGTATGATGAGCACATACTTATAAACTAAAATCGCACTATGTTAAAATTCATATTAACCACGTTAGCAATTATTTTCTTTATCCGTTTGGTGGCACCAGTATTGTTTCGCTGGTTATTATCTGCCTTCCTGAAAAAGAGCATGCGCAACGGTAATTTTTTCTACAACGGTAATCTAAACCAACAACGTCAGCAACGGAATAACAGTAACAATGGAAGCAATAGCAGTAACGGGCGCAGCAATGGCGACGTGCGCATCGATTATATTCCAGAGCAGCCAAACCGGAGTGAATTCAATGGCGGGGAATATGTCGATTATGAAGAAGTAAAATAAAAGCCTTATCTTTCAACCTCTATTCCGGAGGTTCTGAACGATATTATGACAGCTTCTATCAACTTTAGACGCGATGTGCTCCCGCACCTGATCGCTATTATAATTTTCCTGATTCTTACGGCAGTTTACTTTTCGCCGGTTCTGTTCGAAGACAAAGGCCTGGCCCAAAACGATATTCTGCAGTTTAGAGGCGGAGCCAAAGAAATTCAAGACTTCCGTGAAGAAACCGGTGAGGAGGCGCTCTGGACGAACTCTATGTTCAGTGGCATGCCAGCCTACCTTATCCAAACGCATTACCCTGGCGACTTCTCAGGTGCCATCCATTCCATTCTGACATTTGATCTGCCAGCCCTGGCAGGTAATATCTTTATCACACTTTTGTGTGCCTATATTTTGTTTGTGACCTTAGGTATGAGCTCCTGGTTGGCTATTATAGGTGCCATTGCTTTTGCGTTTACTTCTTATAACATTATTATTCTGGAGGCTGGTCATAATACCAAGTCTTTAACTATTGCCTACATCCCGATGGTGTTAGCAGGGCTTATTTATGCTTTGCGCCACAACCTATGGATAGGAGCTGCCTTATTTGCGTTAGGCCTTACTTTAAACCTGCATTTCAACCACCTGCAAATGACCTATTATATGCTGTTGCTGGTACTGGTCTTTGCTGTAGTCGAAATCATTTTTGCTATCAGGAACGGCACTTTTGCAGAGCTGCTGAAACGGGGACTGGTACTGGCTGTTGCTGCGGCGCTGGCGGTTGGTGTAAACTTTGGCAGGTTGTATACTACAGCAGAATATAGCCAGTACAGCATCAGGGGCAAATCAGAGTTAACGGCTCCTAACAGCGGTAATCAGATTGGAAGTGGCTTGGACAGAGACTATGCTTTTAACTGGAGTTATGGTGTAGGCGAAACTATTACACTGCTCATCCCTGATTTTTATGGCAGCAGCAGCAGTGCCTCGCTTGGCACAGATTCTGAAACATATAAAGCCTTCACTAATATGGGCGTGCCTCCGGTGCAGGCAGAGCAGATTGTAGAGCAGGGCTTGCCAATGTACTGGGGACCACAGCCTGGAACAAGTGGCCCTGTTTATGTGGGGGCTATTATATGCTTTCTGTTTGTGCTAGGGATATTTATTGTTGATAAACGCTGGGTAAGCTGGCTTGTTGCCGGAACTGTGCTTTCTATTGTGCTGGCCTGGGGTAAGAACTTTGAGGCTTTAAATTACCTGATGTTCGATTACTTTCCTGCTTATAACAAGTTCAGAGCTGTTTCTTCAGCATTAGTGATAGCCCAGATAGCCATACCATTCTTAGGTATGCTGGCGCTCTGGAAACTGATCCGGGGGAGAGAACTCAAAGGCCTGGATAAGAAGCTGCTTATATCGGGTAGTATCACAGCTGGTATTTGTGCTTTGGTGTGGTTGTTTGCAGGTTCTGCAAGTTTTGTAGGAGCATCAGACCCACAACTTATACAGGCGCAATTCCCGATAGACGCTATTCGTGCTGACCGTGAAAGTATGATGCGTAATGATGCTTTTCGTTCGCTTGTGTTTATTGTGTTAGCTGCTGGTTTACTTTACTTCTACCTTAAAAATAAACTCTCTGCCACCGTGGCTATTGCAGGTGTTGGAGTACTGGTGTTGGTAGACCTATGGACAGTAGATAAGCGTTACCTCAGCACGGATGACTTTCAGCGAAATGTAGTGTCTAACTATTTTCAGCCTACACCGGCCGATCAGCTCATCCTGCAGGACAAAGATTTAAGTTATCGCGTTATTAATCTAGCCAATCCGTTTAACGATGCCCGTACCTCTTATTTCCATAAGTCAGTTGGCGGTTATCATGGAGCTAAACTGCGCCGGTATCAGGATTTGATTGATTATCATATCTCGCAAAATAACCTGGAGGTGCTGCGTATGCTGAACACACGCTATGCCTTAACAGGTAATCCGCAGCAGCCTGTACAACGTGTACCTGGGCCTTTAGGTAATGCCTGGTTTGTGGAAAATGTAGAAGCCGTTAACTCTCCGGATGAAGAAATTGCAGCACTATCTGATTTTAATGCTGCTGAGACTGCAGTAGTAGATGTTAGCAAGTTTCCTGTAGAGAAGCGTAGCTATTCTGCTGATAATGCTACCATAGAGCTTACAGAATACCAGCCTAACTACCTGAAGTATCAGTACCAGGCAGCTCAACCGGGACTGGTGGTGTTTTCAGAGATATATTATGCTGCAGGCTGGCAAGCTTACTTAGACGGACAACCGGTAGAGCACATCAGAGCCAATTATGTGCTGCGGGCTATGCAGGTTCCGGCAGGTCAGCATACTATCGAGTTCAGGTTTACACCAGCGTCTTATGAAATTGGTAACACCATTTCAATGGTTTGTTCTATCCTTCTGCTGCTGGTTTTAGCAGGTGCCATTTTTTATGGTATCAAGAAGAAGCCTACAGAAGAACCAATTGTTGAAAAAGTATAAGCTAAAGGATATAATATCAAAACTTCAACCTTTAAATTAAACAAGAGCCTCAGTTAACGCTGGGGCTTTTGTGTGATAATATGGAAGTACCATTACAACAACTGCAAAGCCACTTGTTACAAGAAAAGCAGGTAGAACTGTGGATAAAGCGCGATGATTTACTATACCCCCACATTTCTGGTAATAAATGGCGTAAGCTAAAATATAATATACAGGAGGCAAAGGAGCAGCAGAAAGCGACTATATTAACCTTTGGGGGAGCTTATTCTAACCATATAGCTGCGGTGGCAGCTGCAGGAAAGGAGTTTAGCTTCAGTACCATAGGCATTATTCGGGGCGAAGAGCACCTGCCACTAAACCCAACATTACATTTTGCTACTTCCTGCGGTATGCAGCTGCAATATATTAGCCGCGAGAAGTATAGACAAAAGCAGGAGCCGCATTTTCTGGAGAAGCTTTCTGAGCAGTTTAATCAACCTTATATGTTACCAGAGGGCGGCACGAACTCCCTGGCGGTAAAAGGTTGTACCGAAATTGTGCAGAATGTCTCTGTTGACTATGACTACATTTGTTGTGCATCAGGCACTGGTGGAACTATAGCCGGCATTATAGCTGGGCTTGATGGTGCAAAGCAGGTGCTGGGCTTTCCTGCTTTAAAAGGTGGAGAGTTTCTGCAGTCGGAAATTGCACAACATATCCACACATACAACGGCAAGCACTACACAAACTGGCAGCTTATCACCAATTATCATTTTGGAGGCTATGCAAAAGTAAAACCGGAGCTGTTGGGCTTTATAAAAGCGTTTCAGGAAGAGCATCAAATTCCTTTAGAACCCATTTATACAGGCAAAATGATGTTTGGAATATTTGACCTGATCCGGCAGGGTTACTTCCCAAAAAACAGCCGTATTGTGGCTGTTCATACAGGTGGTTTACAGGGTAATGCAGGTTTCAATGAACGGCTCGGGGTGGAGGTGTAACTAGTCAGCGTAATACAACTCTAATTTGTTTCTCTTGAGCAAATGTAGAGATTCCCAGACTGCCTAACATGATTATAAGAGGAATAAGAGGGGTGATAAAACAATTATCATAGTCTTCTACTGTAAATGAGACTACAGCAGCCTGAAGCACAAACATAAGGGCTGCAAAAGCTTTAGGGGATGTTGTGCCAGAGGGTGAAATTAAGTATTTGATAGCAAAGGCATATAAAGGGTAGATCACTATGGCTATACTTATGTTATGAAGCAGGGAGTAATATGGTCTCATGTAAGCTATAAAAACCAATACTTTATAAACACCAGCTTAAAAGAATATACCGGCTGCTTAGCGATAAAGACAACAACCTTTAAGAGAGGGGATAAAGATAAAGGGGGAACATAGACAGGTTGAAGTTGGGGTATGGCGAAAAGATTGGAAGCGTAGATTACTTCTCCTCTGGCATAGGTTTCTACCAGAGGGAAGGTTGATTGTAAAAAATGTTGCCTATTTGTGGCACTCATTTTGCCGTACTTAATCTCAAAAACTATATACATGCCCTTACTCCGTTTCCTGATTAAACTTATTCCTTGGGTAATCGTCATATTTGCCGGTATTTTTTTGTGGCGTACTTTCGGAGGCTTTTTAAATAAACCTGAAGAGAAGAAAGAGCCAGAAGTAGTTGTAAACTACAACACAGTGCTGACTTCTGTAGAAGAACTTGGTCGGATGGAGCTGGTTCGTTATAATTTTAAAGATGTCGTGGAGTACGAGAAAAGTGTGTCGCGTTGGGTGCCTAACTCGAAGATCGTGCTAATAGTAGCAGGTGAAGCAGTAGGCTGCCTGGACTTTACTAAAATTACGCAGGCAGACATTTGGTTTCAGGGGGATTCGCTGGTGCAGGTAGCTCTGCCTGAGCCGGAACTTTGCTATTACAAAGTAGACCACAGCAAGTCAAAAGTCTTCTCAAAAGAAAATACTTATTTCCAGGATGCAGACTTGGTGGAGGAAGGATATAAGTATGCAGAGCAGAATGTAAAAAGAGCTGCGCTGAATTCTGGTATATTAAACCAAACGCAGGTAAATGCAGAGAAAGTACTGAAGCCGATGCTGGAAGAAATTACCGGGAAGCGTGTAGTGTTGATAAAACAACGCCGGATGAAGAATCCTCAAATGCCTCGTAAGCGATAATCCCGCAATAACTAAAAGCAAAAGAGATCGCAACAATTATCTGCTGCGACCTCTTTTGCAACTTATAATTTCTAATTCATCATTCATTATTCTTGAGAGCGTCCTGCACCAGGTCATTCTCATACCCTTTGCTCATAAGGTAATAGCTTAACTTCTGGCGACGCAGAAAGGGGTTCTTTTCTTTTTCTGTCAAGGCCTTTTTCTCAAGTAGTTGTAATAAGTTTTGCTCATAAACATCCAGGTCAATTTCCTTAAGCCCCTGCTTTATACAGTAATCTGAAATGCCTTTTGCCTTAAGGCCTTGCATAATTTTACGGCGGCCCCACTTTTTCAGTCCATACTTGCCACGCACATAGGCCAGTGCATAACGTTCCTCATCTATCAGTTTCTCCTGGCTCAGGCGTACAATCAGCTCTTCCACATCATCGGGCTCTAAGCCGTAAGAATACAGCTTGTCGCGTACCTCCTGCTGTGTCCGTTCCTGGTAAGCACAATAGGATGCTGCCTTTAGCAAGGCCTCTTTGGGTGTATAAGTCTTCTTTTTTTTCTGATATTCCAAATCGTTTGTATAGCAGTTGTTCCTCAAATATAACAAGCAAAAGCCGCTCTGAATTCAAATAGGCAGCCCAATTTTACTTATTCAGCTCTTTGCCTGACTCCTTTACCTAAAATAGGTACCTTTGCAGCCTTCACCAAATTAAAAGCTAATGTTTTCGAAAGGTGTCAGGTATATGCTGCTGTCTACGCTGTTCTTCTCGCTGATGAACGTATGTGTAAAGTCGTTGGCACATATTCCGGCAGTAGAGGTTATTTTTTTCAGGTCAGTTATCTCATTGGTGATGAGCTTTGTGGTATTGCGAAGGGCGCATGTGAGTGTCTGGGGCAACAATCACAAATGGTTGATTGCCCGTGGAGTTACCGGAGCTGCTGCTCTGATATTGTTTTTTAATACACTACAGAATATACCTTTAGCCACAGCTGCTACGGTACAGTATATGTCTCCCATATTTACCGCTGTGCTTGGTATTTTTCTAGTGAAGGAGCGGGTGAAGCCCTGGCAATGGGCGTTCTTCTTAGTGTCTTTTGCCGGTGTGTTAGTAATAGAAGGGGTAGAGACCGAGGTCGATACGTTTTACCTGTGGCTAGGCGTGTTAAGTTCGGTATTTACCGGTCTTGCCTATACCATCGTCCGGAAGTTAAGCACAAGTGAACATCCGCTGGTAATCATATTTTACTTCCCATTGGTCACATTACCTATAGTTGGTTTTTACCTGCTGTTTAACTGGGTGCAGCCACAAAGTTGGGATTGGGCTTTGTTGTTATTAGTTGGCGTACTTACACAGTTGGGCCAGTATTACATGACTATGTCTTACCAGGCCGAGGAAATATCTAAAGTAGCAAACCTTAATTATATCGGTATTATTTATGCACTTGTACTAGGGTATATTCTTTTTGATGAAGAGTTCAGCTTTCTGACGTATGCAGGCATGGCATTGGTACTGGTAGGTGTTATTTTAAACGTGCGTTACAAAAGTAAACTGACAAAAGAGGCAGCACTTGCTGCTAAAAAGAACATTACAGGTTAATAAGCAGCAAACAATTAGGCTGAGATAGAGTATTTCTATACCTGAGCGGTACGATTTCTGCTGTTTTGTTGTTTTTATTTAATAATGGCTTAGTACCTAATTGTTTACGCATGCACCTGCTCTCTCTTCTTTTATGGTTAGTCTTTGTTCCAGCACTGTCACATGGCACTGGGCTGAAAGGTCGTATTACGGATGAGAATGGTAAAGGCTTGCCATTTGCCAGTATCTACATAAAAGAAATCTCCAGCGGTACAGCTTCCAATGACCAAGGGTATTACCAGCTTCAGTTGAAGGCTGGTACGTATACCCTGGAGTTTAAATATGTAGGCTATCGGTCTAAAGTAACAACGGTAACAATTAGCGAGGAGTTGCAGGAACTGAATGTACAGTTGCTGCCAGAAGTGCTGAACCTGCAGGAGGTAGTAGTGCGTGCCGCTGATGAAGACCCTGCCTATGCTATTATGCGCAACGCAATCCGGCTGAGCAAGTTCCACCTGAACGAGACAAATGCCTGGAGCACGCAGGTGTATATGAAAGCCGTAGGTCGCATGGAAAAAGTTCCGTCTAAAATACTGGGTATAAAACTGGTCGACATTGACACAGGTATTGTTTACTTATCTGAAACAATATCATTGCTGCACTTTAAAAAGCCGAACAAGGTTAATGAGCGGGTAATATCCAGTAAAGTGAGCGGACAAAAGAAAGGCTTTAGCTTTAACCAGGCATCAGAAATGAACATCAGCTTTTATGAGAACCTGCTGAAGGTGGAGGGGCTGAGTGAGAGGGGCTTTGTGTCG
Source organism: Pontibacter silvestris (assembly GCF_020907275.1). Classification (GTDB taxonomy): domain Bacteria; phylum Bacteroidota; class Bacteroidia; order Cytophagales; family Hymenobacteraceae; genus Pontibacter; species Pontibacter silvestris. The sequence continues at coordinate 70,258 of NZ_JAJJWI010000007.1, forward strand.
CCGCTAGCTAATAATGCCTTGTTCTTTTACCGCTACGAGTATGAAGGAGCTTTTCAGGAAGATGGGCGCACGATCAATAAAATAAAAGTCATTCCCCGCCGTAAAAATGACCCTGTGTTTTCGGGGAGCATTTACATTGTAGATGGCAGCTGGCGCATCCACAGCACAGACCTTCTATTAACAAAGAATGCAGGCATTGAGTTTGTAGATTTTATTCGGGTAAGGCAGGTGCATGCACCTGTGCAAGGTGATGTGTGGATGCCTGTTTCGCAGCGCTTTACCTTTGAGGCAGCCGGAATGGGCTTTAAAGGGAGTGGCTATGTTACCGGAGTCTACTCTAAATACAAAGTACAGCCAGCCTACAAAAAGCCGCCTGTGCTGGAAGAACCGGAGCCTGAACCTGAAAAAGTACTTACGGAAGCATCTGGGCCAAAGAAAAAGCCTAAAAAGAAAGTGAAATTAATAAAGCCTGAAGAGGTTGAGCCGGAGGAGCAGCAACCCATACACGAAGAAGGGCTTTTCACAAAAGAGATTCTTTTAGTAGAGCGCGATGCCAACAAACGTGACTCGGCTTATTGGGCCGAAGTGCGGCCAGTGCCTCTTACGCAGGAAGAGCGGCAGGATTACCAGGTAAAAGACAGCCTGCAGGTAATTAAAAGTTCTAAAGCTTACCAGGACTCGATGGACCGGGTGCGCAACGAAATTTCTTTCGGAAAGCTGTTTCTAAGCGGTTATACCTATGCCAACACCTATGAGCGCACTTCTTATAGTTTTGATCCGCTTATCAGTATAACAGGTGGGGCAAGCATGTTGCAATATAACACTGTGGAGGGTGTGGTGGCAGATGTACGGATGGCGTACACAAAAAACTTTGGGGACCGCCGCCGCTACATAATAGAGCCTGCAGTACGCTATGGTTTCTCTAACGAAAAACTGAATGCAAAGCTGCGTTTAGCTTATAGGTATGACCCTGTTAAAAGAAGCACCATATCGGTTGAGGGAGGTAGGTATGTGAGCCAGATTAATAATCTGGAGCCTATTTCGCCTTTTGTAAACTCGCTGTACACGCTGTTTCGGGAGAAGAACTACATAAAGCTTTACCAGCGAGACTTCGCCAGTGCAAGTTACCGTACAGAGCTGTTGAATGGGTTGGCCCTGAATATGTCGCTGGATTACTCACACCAGATGCCGTTGCAGAACACCACAGACTTTAGCTTCAGGAAAAACTCCGGTTCCGAAGGCAGCAGGTTTACTTCTAACGTGCCCGTAAATGCAGAGTTAGCCGATGCGTCTTTTACACCGCACGAGGCCCTGACGGCAAATGTTAATGTTAGTTTTAAGCCCGGCATGCGCTATATTTCGCGGCCAGACCAGAAAATAAATATTGGTTCTAAGTGGCCTACTTTTGCCTTTGGCTATAGAGCAGGTATACAAGCTTTAGGTGGAGATACAAAGTTTAACACAGCAGCTTTCCGCATCAGCGACTATATAAGTGTAGGTTTGCTGGGTGCAACTAACTATAGCTTAACAGCTGGCACATTCTGGGGCAAAGAGGCTATGTTCCTGCCAGATTACAGGCACTATAATGGTAACCGCACCATATTTGCCGGAGTTTATACAGGTTTCCAGTTACTAGATTACTACCGGTACAGTACCAACAACAGATACCTGGAGGGGCATATGGAGCATCATTTTAATGGTTTTTTGTTTAATAAAGTGCCGCTGTTCCGAAAGCTAAAGTGGCAGGAAGTAGTAAGCCTGAATTATTTAAATACCATAGAGTCTAAAAACTACCTGGAGCTTGGGCTAGGCATAGAGCATATCTTTAAAGTTGTTCGTGTTGACTTTGTTACCTCTTTTCAGGAAGGAAACAAGGCGCGCACTGGTATAATGATAGGAGTTGGGTTTTAAACGCTGATTAAAGCTAAAATAGTGCTAAACTTACTTACGCTAAGCCAGTAGCAGGAACTTGTCGGCTGCTGCTGCATAACCAATTTAGAGCCATGTCGTTAAAAATAACCAAAGAACTAATTTTTACGAACATGAAAACTGAATTGAATATATTTAAAACAAGCTTGGCCATATTATTTGCGGCAATAGTAGGTTATGGTTGCAATGGAGAAAGACCTGAGTCAAACCCTACAGACGATACCAGTACTTCAGAGGCAATTGTCAAAGATAACCCTTCGGCAGCTAACCTGGCCAGACCACGTCCGGCTCCTATTGGAGATACTGCCGAGACAGGTGAGCAAGCGGACCAGTTTGGTGACCTGCCTTCTAATGTAGACACTGCTGCACGCCGAAGATATCAGCAGAATATGCAGCGTCAGTTAGAAGAGAATCCAAATCAACGCCCTGAGATTACGACGCCGGAAAACAGAAGAGTAACAACCGGGCAAGAGCAGTAGAAATTAACATGACAGTATTAAACCAAAAGCCTCAACAGTTGTACTGTTGAGGCTTTTGGTTATAGCGTAACTTTTTTGCCTGTAACGGCAGCTGCGCTCATAGTCGGTATGGCCATGCCTTCTCCAGTCTTTCGCTTACCTTTTATGTTGAGGTTATATATTATCACAGAAACGAAGATGATAACATAAGCAAAGACTTTAACAGGAGTTGTTTCCTCTTTGAAGAAAATAAACGCCACAACAAAATTAATGATAGGGTTAATGTACATCAGTATGCCAATGGTGCCGGAGGTAAGCTCTTTTAAAGCATAAAGGTTCAGGAACAGGGGCAGCACAGTAAAAAAGGCACCTATCAAGAAGACAAAAAGAAAGAAGTTAAGGTCTAACGTTGTACCCGCATCACCTTTAAAGTAACTATAGAAAGGAGCAATAAAGGTAAACGACAGCATAAGTTGCAACGTGAGCAATACAATTTTATCATGTGCCTTTAGTATACGCTGCGTAATAAGGTAAAGGGCATAGCTTAAACCAATTATCAGGCTAAATAGCAGGCTGTTTATTTCACCTGATCCAACGAGTACACAACTCAGGCTGCTCAGGCCTATAGCTATCCACTGGTTTTTACGCAAAGGTTCCTTGAGTAACAGAAATCCAAGAACAGCCGTCATAATAGGGCATAGCAGGTAAGAGAAAGAGCCTGTCTGAATGTTTATATGATTAATAACATAAATAAATGTCAGCCAATTGATAGTCTGGAGTGCTCCCCCAAAGAAAGTAAAGAGTACGAATCTCCTCCTTTCATGAGGTACTGAGTTCCTTATCTGCCGAATAGTGGCAAACAATATATTGCGCCGTAGAAATAGCGAAATGAACAACAGAATAAACATGGAAGTGGCTATCCGGAAATACAGGATTTGCCCGCTTGCATAAGGCGAGAGTGCCTTTAGGGGTATCGGTAAAAAGCCCCATATCACAAAAGCCGCAATACCTGCGGCATAATATGGCTTTGTGTTCGTAGTCTCCATAGAAATATAAAAGTGCGCAAAAGTAAAGAATGTAGTCAATAGCATTTGTTAGGACGCAGAATTAAATATCAGCGGCTTAATCTTGTCCTGACTCTTCATGCAAACAAGTATCTTTGGGCATAATTTTAATGTAGTGCTATGCTTACATTTCAGCAATTTAATCTTATTGTTAAAGGCAAGCTCGTGCAACTTGTACAACCATTGCCTATTGTACATTTGCTTACCGACAGCCGTAAACTGTCGCAACCGGCAGGTACTGTTTTCTTTGCCATCCGGGGGAAGTGGAATGACGGACATGAGTACCTGGCACAGCTTTATAGCTTAGGTGTAAGGCGGTTTGTGGTAGAAGAGCAGACAAATGCAGAAGAGCTGAAACAACAGTATCCGGAAGCAGATATAGTGCAGGTGCCACACAGCCTGGAGGCACTGCAAGCACTGGCAGAATGGCACAGAACCCAGTTTCAGATTCCGGTTATTGGTGTTACAGGTAGCAACGGTAAAACAATAGTAAAAGAGTGGCTGGCACAATTGTTAAGCCCGGATGAACTGGTCTTGAAAAGCCCACGAAGCTACAATTCGCAACTGGGGGTGCCGTTGAGCGTGTGGCAACTGAACAGCAACCATAGCTTAGCTATTTTTGAGGCCGGTATTTCGCTACCGGGAGAGATGGAAAAGTTACAGCCAATCATACAGCCTACCTTAGGTATTTTTACGAATATAGGAAGTGCACATGATGAGGGCTTTACTTCCAGAGAGCAGAAATTAGAGGAAAAGCTAAAGTTTTTTACAGCTGTTGATTTATTATTTTACTGCTCCGACTATGAGCAGTTACACGAAGCGGTACAGGCAAAAGGCATTCCTGCCTTTACCTGGTCCAGAAAGCAGAAGGCTGATCTAACTATTGCCTCCACAACTACAGCTGGGTATAAAACGATTATAGTCTTTGGTTACCAAGGGCAGAAACAGCGGCTGGCTTTACCTTTTGTAGATGAAGCTTCTATAGAAAATGCCCTGCATTGCCTGGCTGTGCTGCTTTACCGAAAAGTGCCGCTGTCGGAAATACAAGATAGGCTAGAGAAACTACAGCCTGTGGCTATGCGCTTGGAAATAAAAGAGGCTATTAACGGCTGCTACCTTATCGATGATACTTATAACAATGATCTAGCTGGCTTAAACATAGCTTTAGATTTACTGGCAAGCCAGCCGCAACGAAGTAACCACACTCTCATACTGTCTGATTTACTGGAGTCAGGCTTGCCCGAGAAAGACTTGTATGCCAGCGTAGCTGAACTGGTACAGATGCATAAGGTAAGCAGAGTCATTGGTATAGGGGTAACTATAAGTAAGTACAGTAATATGTTTGGAAGCAGCAGTTTTTTTTATGAAAACACTGCTGCCTTTTTAAATCAATTTAATACAGACAGCTTTAGAGATGAGGTAATATTGGTAAAAGGTGCCCGTGTGTTTGAATTTGAGAAAATCGTACAGGCATTTCAGCAGAAAGTACATGGGACGGTGCTGGAGGTAAACCTTGATGCACTGGTGCACAACCTTAACTATTACCGCTCCAGGCTGGCTCCTGACACCAAGCTGATGGTAATGGTAAAGGCCTTTGCCTATGGCAGTGGCAGCTTTGAAGTAGCCAACCTGCTGCAGTTTCATCGGGTGGATTACCTGGCTGTGGCTTACGCTGATGAAGGAGTGCTGCTACGGGAGCATGGTATTACCTTGCCTGTTATGGTAATGAATCCATCTCCTGATAGCTTTGCCAAAACACGACATTATAACCTGGAGCCCGAAATATATTCGTTGGAACAGCTACGGGCCTTCCTGGAACAGCTGCCTGATGATGCTCCCGCTAAGATCCACCTGAAAATGGACACTGGTATGCACCGGCTTGGCTTTGTTGCTGAAGATTTTGACGAGCTGTTTGAATTACTAAAGCAGCACAGGCAGGTTAAGGTGGTAAGCACCTTCAGCCATTTGGCAGGAGCCGATGAGGCTGTGTATAATGACTTTTCTTATCAGCAGATTAAAAACTTCCAAAGCCTTGCGACAGAGATAGAAGCAAGATTGGGTTACAAGGTGATCAAGCACATTCTGAACTCAGCAGGCATTATACGGTTCCCGGAGCATCAACTGGATATGGTGCGTTTAGGTATTGGCCTGTATGGCGTAGAAGCTACTGGCGCTGATCAGGATGCTTTACGTGCCGTGAGCATGCTCAAAACCACTGTCTCTCAGGTAAAGAGCATTAAGCAAGGCGAAACCGTTGGTTACAGCCGCCGTGGCATAGCAGATACAGACAGAACTACCGCCACGATTGCTATTGGTTATGCCGATGGCTACGACCGTCGCTTTAGTACCGGAGTAGGAGAAGTTATTATCAACGGCAGGAAAGCGCCTATTATTGGTAATGTATGCATGGATATGTGCATGGTAGATGTGACGGGTATAGAGGTAAAAGCAGGTGATGAAGCTATTGTTTTCGGCCCACAGCTGACTTTAGTAGATTTGGCTAAGCGTATTGGTACCATACCCTACGAACTGCTGACAAATGTGAGCGCACGGGTGAAGCGGGTATTTTATACAGAGTAGTTTTTTTGTTGCGTGAATGATAAGTTTGTAAATATAGTAAGGTGGAAGTCTGGAAATAGCGGAGTTTTGAAATTTAGAGTGCGACTGTTCTGAAATTAGCTTATCTTCTTTTGTTCCTTTACCGCCAAATGAGCGCACAGTTGAGTTTTTACTGCAGTACATTAATTGAATTACCACATTAATTCAACATCTTTTGCTTTAAACCTGAACGCCTTGTAAATTGCAGTTGTTTAAAAACAGTCTAAATAAAAACTGTATAAAGTGCAAGCAAAGGTAGAAGAGCAAAATGAGCGTAAGAGCGTGCGTGACCTGAAGATAGGGGAAAGCGGCGTAGTTTGTTGCCTGAACGATCCTGAAATGGGACTAAAACTGCTGGAGATGGGTTGTATACCTGGCACGGAAGTGAAAATGAACAGCCGTGCTCCTTTTGGTGATCCTATCACTATCATTGTAAATGATTATACCCTTTCGCTGCGTTTAGACGAAGCCGAAACTATAATGCTGAAGTAGTAATTATGCCCATGACCGTATCCGCCCAGCCTGAAGCATTGCAGAGCAAGAGGCCTGCTGTTAGCCAGAAAATAGCTAAAATTGCTTTAGTAGGGAATCCTAACTCAGGTAAGACGTCGCTGTTTAACCAGCTGACGGGGCTTAACCAAAAGGTGGGTAATTTCCCGGGTGTTACAGTAGATAAAAAAACTGGTATTAGTCAGCTTACGCCAAACCTAAAGGCGCAGATCATCGACTTGCCCGGTACTTACAGCCTTTATCCAAAGTCTTTGGATGAACGTGTTATTATTGATTTATTATACGATCCTGGCTCTAAGCATTACCCTGACCTTGTTGTTGTTACTGCAGATGCTTCTAACCTGAAGCGTAACCTTTTGCTGTTTACGCAGCTGGCCGACCTGCAGATTCCGGCTGTTCTTGCCCTGAACATGGTTGATGTAGCTGAAACACATGGTATAAAAATAGATGTGCCAGCGCTACAGCGGGAATTAGGTGTGCCGGTTATACCAATGAACGCCCGGAAAGGTATTGGTATAGCTGCCCTGAAGATTGTAATGTCGCAGGAATTAGAGGCAGTAGGTAGACTGTTTTATGAAATTCCATTGGAACTGGTGCCAGTTGTACAAAGCATAAAAGAGCGTTTCAACCTTACTAATGATTACCTGGCGCTGCATTTTGCGCATCAGCATAAAAATCTTAAGTTTCTTTCATCCGATGATATGGCCTGGTTTGAGGAAGCTCTAAAGCCTGTAGGTTTTAGTTCCAATACCTTTCAGGCTAATGAAACCATCGCCCGCTATACCCGCATTAACGAGTTGCTGCTGGATGTAGTGAAGGTGGAGAAGGTGAATAAGAACGAGAAGTTCAGTAACCGCCTCGACCAGGTACTAACGCATAAAGTGTTTGGTTACCTTATATTCTTTGGTATTCTTTTCCTGATCTTTCAGGCAATATTTGCTTGGGCCAGTTACCCGATGGAACTGATAGATGTGGGGATTGCAAACCTGAATGAGCTAATACAGGAGAATTTTGACGGGCCACTCGTGAACATGCTTACAGAGGGAGTGATAGCCGGTTTGGGAGGTGTATTGATATTTGTTCCGCAAATTGCCATTCTTTTTGCTTTTATCGCCATTCTGGAAGAGACAGGTTATATGGCGCGTGTTACCTTTATGATGGATAAAGTAATGCGTAAGTTTGGCCTGAACGGTAAAAGCGTAGTGCCTTTAATATCCGGTGTGGCTTGTGCAGTGCCAGCTGTAATGTCTGCCAGAACTATAGAGAACTGGAAAGACCGTATGATCACGATATTCGTGACACCGCTTATGAGTTGCTCTGCCCGCATTCCGGTTTACACGGTACTGATAGCACTGGTAGTACCCGAAAAATATTACTTTGGCTTCCTGAACCTGCAGGGGCTTGTGCTGATGGGGCTGTACCTGATAGGTTTCCTAGCTGCTATACTGTCTGCGTTGCTGCTTAAAACTATCCTGAAAGCCCGTGAACGAAGTTACTTTATTATGGAGTTTCCGGTGTACAAAATGCCACGCTGGAAGAACGTAGGGCTTACCATTCTGGAGAAATCAAAAACTTTTGTGTTTGAGGCCGGGAAAGTAATCGTGGCTATTTCTATTGTACTCTGGGTATTGGCTTCTTACGGACCCGGTAATAATTTTGAAGTAGCCGAACAGCAGGCAATAGCAGAAGCAAACGCAAAAGGCCTTACAGAAGAGCAGACAGAGAACAAAATTGCATCTTATCAGTTAGAGGCTTCCTATGCCGGTATAGTAGGCCGTACTATTGAGCCGGTAATAAAACCACTTGGCTATGACTGGAAACTAGGAATAGCCTTGCTTACCTCTTTTGCTGCACGAGAGGTGTTTGTTGGTACTATCTCTACCATCTACAGCATAGGCGAAGAAGAGAATGTAAGTACCATTAAGAATAAGCTAATGTCGGAGAAAGATGCCAATGGAGATCCGTTCTTCACACCTGCCCGTTCTTTCTCGCTTATGATTTTTTACTTGTTTGCCATGCAGTGCGTAAGTACCTTGGCCATTGTGCGTCGCGAAACCAAAAGCTGGACATGGCCACTGGCGCAACTGCTGTACATGAGTGGCTTGGCTTATGTTATGTCATTTATTACGTATCACATCTTTCGTTAAACTCCGTTTTCTTGTCTTCTTAACAGCCTGTCAGAGGAATCATTTAAAGAATGGCTCTGACAGGCTTGTTCCTTTTAGAAATAGTTATTGGTTTAGTCCTATTTATTTTCTTCTTTGTTATCTGTGCTTTAGTGAAAGCAGTAGATATGAAACCTTGCTCTTTATTGCACTAAATATAAATATTTATATACTTTCTTAATTGTATAAAAGAGCAGCGGAATTTCAACAGCTACCATCTTCATCATAAGATTTATCAACTTCCTCAGCAACTATAGTACTCTTATACAACGTATAAATCATTGTTGTGTATTAATTAGCTGGTACCCAATATTTTGTACAGGATTAAAGGTATGCGTAATAGTCTTTTTTTCTGGTAATGTAGCTAAAACTGCATTTAAATAAGGTACAAATAAGAAACTGGAATTTGATTAATAGGATAATATTGTTTAAACTTGAAAATCTCTCACCTTAAATAAATTTATATTATGTATAAAATAGCTTTACTCTACAACTTATTTCACCCTTGCAATTCTAAATTCTTCCCCTTCGGCAAGCCTTGCAAAAAGATAGGCTTTATCTAATTTCCTAAATAAAATACCTTTATTAGTCTCGGCTCTTTTTACAACTGAGTCAGCTTTTACTACTCAGAGTGTAGCTCTAAACTGCTACAGTCTTAAAGATAGAGCAGTTAATCAAAGCTTTACCTTCTATTTCATTTTACAGCGATAGATACTGAAGTAGTAGGAGCGTAAAACTGCTTTGATTAAAGTTAACCTTATTCAAATGTTCTTACTGTTTGGACAAGGATGAATGAAATAATAAAGGGCTTTTTCTGTAAACTGATATAGAAGAGATACTTAATCAGAGTCTTAATATTAAAAAAGTTGCCTCGCTTTTGCCTTGTGCTTAAGATGTTTCTATGTGGTAACTGCCTTTACTTGTCAAAATAGTTTTTACTTACCTTAAACACCAACAACACAATGAAGAAAATTTTGTTTTTGTGCTTTATACTCGTGTCTACCCTGCTACAGCAGGCTATGGCCCAGAGTAGGGCTGTGTCAGGAACAGTGACAGATGCAGCAACAGGTCAGCCGTTGCCGGGGGTTTCTGTGTTAGTTCCAGGCACATCAGTGGGTACAGCTACAGGCGTAGATGGTACTTATACTGTTAATGTGCCAGAAGGTAGCAATACGCTTGTATTCAGGTTTATCGGCTATCAAAACGTTCAACGTACCATTGACAATGCCAGTACGATTGATGTCAGTCTGCCTTTAGATAATCAGCAACTAAGCGAAGTGGTGGTAACAGCCTTGGGAATCGAAAGAACCAGGAACGAATTACCATATGCTGCATCGACAATAGATGGAGACGCTGTTTCTCAAACAAGACAACAAAACTTTACGAATCAGTTATCCGGTAAAGTATCAGGTGTTCAGATTCAGCAGAACAATAATCTTGGGGGCTCTACGAACATAATTATTCGTGGTAATAAATCCATTAGTGGTAATAACCAGGCATTGTTTGTTGTAGATGGAGTGCCGCTGGATAATTCTACAAACAACACAAGCGACCAAGCAACAGGTCGTGGCGGTTATGACTATGGTAATGCCGCAGCCGATATCAACCCAGACGATATCGAGTCGATGACAGTTCTGAAAGGTGCAGCAGCCACAGCTTTATATGGTTCTCGTGCTGCCAATGGCGTGGTAATGATCACTACCAAAAAGGGATCTAAGAAAAAAGGTATAGGTGTAACTGTAAATACAGGCGCTAGTTGGGGGTTTATAGATAAAAGCACCTACACCAGGTATCAGAAAAACTATGGTGAAGGTTATGAAGGAGCAACTTATAACAGAAATCCTAGCGCTCTTCCTGGCTTCTGGGATATTGATATTGATGGGGATGGTGATACAGAACCTGTTGTGCCTACAACCCAGGATGCCTCTGCCGGAGCAGCGTTTAACCCGAATCTGTTAGTGTACCATTGGGATGCTTTTGACCCTACTTCGCCAAATTACATGCAGGCAAGGCCTTGGGTAGCTGCTGAAAATGACCCTACTACTTTCTTTGAAGATGCTTATGGTACATCTCATAGTATTATGATTGATGGTACTGGGGATAAAGGATACTTCAAGTTAGGCTATGGAAGAAACAGCAATGATGGTATTTTGCCTAATAGTAATGTAACGAAAGACTACCTGAACTTTGCGGCATCTTATGATGTAATAAAGAATGTGGCTGCTTCTGCCTCCATTAACTATGCCGAAACCAATGGTTTAGGTAGATTTGGAACAGGTTATAGCGGCTTGAACCCGAACCAGACCTTCAGACAATGGTGGCCGGTAAACGTAGATATCCAAGACTTGAAAGATGCTTATTTCAGAACAGGGGAAAACGTTACATGGAATAGGATCAGCCCAACTAACGCAGCACCAGCCTATTCAGATAACCCTTACTGGACACGCTATCAGAACTATAATAATGACAATAGAAGACGTTTGTTCGGGAATGCAAGAATCGACTATAACCCTACCGACTGGCTAAGCATAATGGGTAGAGTGTCTTTGGATACTTATGATGAGATACGGGAAGAAAGAATTGCAGTTGGTTCTCAGGGAGTGTCGGAGTATGCAAGGCAGAATGGTCGGTTCAGTGAGGTGAATTACGACCTGATGGCAAACCTGAACAGAGACCTGAATGAAGACTTTAATTTTAAGGCCACTGTTGGTACAAATATCAGAGAAACAAATGTATCAAGGGTTCGCCTTCAAACAAATGGTGGTTTAGTTATTCCAGGGTTATATGCTTTAACAAACTCTGTAAGCCCTATCCAGACATTTGGGCTTGGAGCTACTGAACCTGCTACTGAGGTGGACACCAGATTACGAGTAAATGGTTACTTTGCGAGTGTTACCTTAGGGTATAAGCAACTGGCCTTTCTTGATCTTGCTTCCAGGGTAGACCAGTCTTCATCATTGCCACCTGAGAACAACACTTATTTCTACCCTTCTGTTTCAGGTAGCTTTGTGTTCTCAGAACTGTTTGAGCCTACTTATGGGTTTACTTATGGTAAAATAAGGGCAAATTATGCAGAGGTAGGTAATATGGCGCAACCACTTAGTGTATATACTACCTATAACCTTATCACTCCATTCGGCGGTACTTCACTTGCCTCTGTAAACAGTGTTAGAAACAACCCAAATCTGGAGCCGGAACGCACTAAGAGCTGGGAATTAGGGCTCGAAATGACTTTCCTTGATGCTCGTGCAGGTTTTGATGTAACCTACTACAATGCAAATAGTGTGGATCAAATTCTTCGGGCTCCTGTTTCCAGAGCATCTGGTATAGATTACACATGGATTAATGCGGGTGAGGTTGTAAACAAAGGCTTTGAAGTTTCTGCTTTCGGAACCCCGGTAAGAACAGAGGACTTCTCCTGGACTATCAATGCAAACTGGACAAGAAACCGTAACAGAGTAAAAGATCTAGGTCCTATTGACAACTACCAAATCGCCTCTTTCCAAGGAGGGGTTACTTTGAACGCCTCTGAGGGTGAGCCTTTTGGAGCTATCAAAGGACCAGGGTTTGTATATAACAATGGACAAAGAGTAGTTGGTGAAGACGGGCTTTATCTGTCTAACAATGATGCTAACACAACTATTGGAGATATTAACCCTGACTGGATTGGTGGTGTGACAAACACATTGAAGTATAAAGGAATATCACTAGGTTTCCTGATTGATGTGAAACAAGGCGGTGATTTATTCTCTTTAGACCAGAGCTATGGCTTGTATACTGGTGTTCCTGAGTCAACTTCCTTTATCAATGACTTGGGCAACCCTGTTCGCAACCCAGTTACTGATGATGAAACAAGTGGTGGTATTATACTGCCGGGCGTTAATGAGGACGGTACTCCAAATGATATTAGAGCAGCAGTACCTTTAGCGCTTGGTACAGATGGTAACCCTGCAGAAGCTTTTATATATGACGCCAGTTATGTGAAGCTGAGAGAGGTTACACTAGGTTATAGCCTGCCAGAGTCTATTGTGTCTAAACTGAAGGTGTTTCAGGGGATCGATGTTTCTCTGTATGGCAGAAACCTGTGGATCATCCATAAAAACACGCCATACTCTGATCCGGAAGAAGGTTTAGCCGCTGGCACCTTGTCTTTAGGCTACCAGAGTGGAGCTTATCCTACAACCAGAAATGTAGGTTTTAACATTAGAGCAAGATTTTAATCTATACTAGCATGAAAAAATTACTTATATTTTTTATTCTCACATTTTCGATTGCAGCCTGCACCGATGATTTCGAGGAAGATCTAATCGATCCAAGAAGCCCTGTAGAGGTACCAGCAACCGGGCTGTTCTCAAATGCTCAGCGGAACCTGGTTGATCAGATGACTACCCCTAGTGTAAACTCTGGTATATTCAGACTATTAGCGCAACAATGGGCCAGCACCGATTATCCTAGAGAAAGTCAGTACGACATTGTGACGAGAAATATACCTCAGAACTTTTGGAACGAGTTGTATACTGATGTTTTGATGGACCTGAGAGAGGCCAGAACTATAGTTACTGCTGATGAAACCTTTCCGGACCCTGCTGAAAAAGCGAACCAAATAGCCATGATCGAAATTATGGAAGTATACACCTGGTCAGTACTGGTAAATACCTTTGGCGATATTCCCTATAATGAAGCGCTTAACCCTGAGAATGTTCAGCCAACGTATGATGACGCCGCTGAAATTTATGCTGACCTTTTTACCAGACTGGATGCAGCCTTAAACTCTCTGAATGAAAGTGCAGGTAGCGGCGATTTTGCAGCTGCTGACCTTATTTATGGTGGTGATATAGAAAGCTGGATTATGTTTGGCAACTCCCTGAAGTTAAGAATGGGTATGACTTTAGCTGATGTGGATGAAACAACAGCGAGAAGAGTAGTGGCGGAGGCTGCGGATAATGTGTTTACATCACTTGCCGATAATGCAGATTTTCAATATACTGAAACTACTCCTAACGTTAATCCTATCTGGACAAACCTTGTGCAGAGCGGCAGAAATGATTTTGTGCCGGCTAACACACTTGTAGATGTAATGAATGAGCTGGATGATCCTCGTAGAAGCGAGTACTTTACATTGTTTTCAAATGGGGAGTATGTAGGTGGTACATATGGTACAGGTAATCCATATTCTAATTTTTCTCATGTTAACCCTGCCATTACAGCCCCTGATTTTGAAGCCGTTCTTTTAAGCTACGATGAGGTAGAATTTTATCTTGCAGAGGCTGCTGCCAGAGGGTTTGATGTAAGTGGTACTGCTGGCGAACATTATACCAACGCTATCAGAGCATCGATGGAATACTGGGGTGTGCCTGAGGCTGAAATCAATGCCTATCTGTCGCAGCCGGAAGTTGCCTGGACCGGAGGAGGAAACTGGAGACAGCAGATAGGTGTCCAGAAATGGATTGCCCTTTATAACCGTGGTTTTGAAGCCTGGACAGAATACAGAAGGTTAGATTATCCACAGTTAGAGGCACCAGCGGTAGCAGAATTCGATGTTGTGCCTGTTCGCTATCCTTATCCTGCTGCAGAAAGAACGCTGAACACAGCTAATGTACCAGCAGGGGACGAAGCTACAAATAGAATATTCTGGGACGTTCAATAGTTGAACCTTAAAAAATGAATGATGAAAAATAAAATAACTTTTCTCTTATTATTGTTTGTCACTGTTTTAGGGTTTACGGCCTGTGATGATGATGATAATGAGCCCTTTTTCGACCCTACCCGACTAGCTATAGGCGGGCCAGATGAAGTAGCACCTGGAACCAACCGTAATTATACTATCGGAAATATTACTAGTCCGGAAACGTATACTTGGTCTGTTGAAGGCCCTGCACAAATTGTGGGGAGTAATACAGGGGCTACAATAACAGTAGCGTTCCAGTCTGTTGGTGAAGCTGTGATTACAGCTACCAACGGAACGGAGACGGGTAGACTGACTGTGGAAGTAGCTAATGTAGCGCCTGCTGTTACGGCAACTTTAGACACTACTGCAATGGGGCAACAAAAGGCCTTAAGAAACGGTGAGTCTGATACCGTATTCTTTGAATTTGATGCACCTTTCAGGGATATAGAAAGCTTTGGTATCAATACAGAGGATTCAACGGCATTTAACCAAGGTACAGAACCATTTACTTCAGGAACTTTAGGAGAACTTAGCCAATTAGATAATGGTCGATACTATGCCATTTATACAGCTGGTCCTGGCAACGGTACGCCTGAAGCTAAGTTTGCAAACATAATAGCGACCAGTGAATATGGATCTGACACTGTAGAAACTGCTTATGTGCAGTTGTACAGAGTAGATAATATTGCCCCTGTAGTTGATTTTACGTACTCTCAGCCAACTGCTAATGAAGGTACTGTAGTTACTGTTACAGCTACTTTCAGCGAAGCTGTCATGCCTGCTGACCCAGCAGATACCCTACTGTTCGTTACACTTTCAGGTGCAGGTACTTCTGCTGAAAGAGATACGTTAATGGCAACTGATAACCCTCTGGTATATACGTTTGAGTATGAGGTAAGTGAAACGGCAACTAATGGCCCGGTTCAGATTGGAATAGAGGGCGTTGTAGACTTTGCCGGTAATGAACTGGCTGGTGTTAATAATGCTTCTGACCTTGTTATTGATAATACGAACCCTACTGTTACTGGTACTGCAACAGATGCAGGTAACTCTGCTTCTATTGCAATAAGTTCTACTGAAGCCGGTACAGGTATGTATCTGATCATGAGAGCAGGAGCCGATGCTCCAACCGATGCTGACGAGTTTATGGCTGCACAGGGTGTTGCGTCCCGTTCTGTAGAGTTAACAGCAGGGACCTCTAAAACAGTAACACAAGCATTAGCCGCAGGCAATTATGTTGTTTACTTCATGGCTATGGATGCAGCAGGTAACTATAGTGGAATAGAGAGTAATAACTTAATCATGAACTAATATTCTGCTTAAAGCAGCATATAAATAGAATGAGATTCTGTTAAAGATTACTAAAGTAAAAGAGCTCCTCCAGATGAAGGAGCTCTTTTACTTTTATGCCAGTGCAAAGTCAACAGTAGAGGGATTTAAGTTCACTTGTTTGGTTTTTCTCTGTGTAGAACTTAGATATATTAAAATGAGTCCAAGCAGCGATTATCTAAAACAACATTACTATCCTTCACTATTTCTGAACCTGCATTAGTTTTATGTGGAATAGTCAAAAGAGACACTGTTTATCTGTCGGAACAATACAACAAGAGCTCTTTAAAAGCAACAGCCACTCTAGTTAACTAAAGTGGCTGTTGCTTTTAAAGAGCTCTTACAAGTGGCAAGTTATTGATCCCACCAAACACGGCCATATAAGCCATCTTCTCCATTGAATTGTCTTTGCAAAGCAGCGTTATAATTTGCAGCGTTAAGAGAGGCCTCTAGTGCATCATACATTTGCCTTCTCGGAACAGCCTTACCTCCTGGAGTTACTAAATTATCAGGGTAACCTGTTCTTCTCCACTCAGCCCAGGCTTCGTAGCCATGCATGAAAAGGTGTATCCAACGTTGTGTGGCAATCTGCTCAATAGCGTTCGCAGGATTGTAGGCTATGCCTGGTTGGCTTAACAACTCTTCGGCCCCTTCATTGCTACCTGTCCACTGCATTACCGACTGCTTAACAGCCTCATTATAATATGCTTCTGCCTCTGCGTCGCCTCCGGTTATCCAGCCACGTTTTGCAGCTTCAGCCTGTGCAAACAATGCCTGTGCATAAGTAACTAAGTATACAGGCGCATCCTGTGCATAAATAGCAGTACCTAATAAAGAATAGTCTTCTGTGTTCATATTCACAGTTTCACCAAAGTTTAACCCTATATATTCGCCTGTTTTTCTGGCAGGCTGACCATATACCTCAAGTCTTGGGTCTGCTACAGGTTTCATTTCACCTACTAATGTTTCTGTTAAAGCCCACCATTCACGGTTCTGCGTTACCCATTGGCTATACCAGTAACTTTGGTTATTGGCATTTGCCAAGTGATGGAAAACCAGATTATCATCGTTAGAGGTCATAATGCCTGCTGCCAAAGCTTTGTTAAACTCTTCCTGTCCTTTTACTGGATCAACTTCTGATAAGCGTAATGCCATGAGGAGGTGAATAGTATTACCCAGCTTTTTCCATTTGGCCATATCTCCACCATAAATGATGTCGTTGCTAATGTTGCCTGATACAATTTGTTCATTGGCCTCATCTAACAAAGTAAAGAGGTTATTGTAGATATACTCCTGTGTATCATAGGCAGGAGTAAAGTTATCGGCTCCCTGTAATGCCTCCGTGTAAGGTACATCGCCCCAACGGTCAGTAATGTGCCACATGTAGTAAGCTTGCAAGATTTTGGCAACAGCTAACTGATTGGCTACAGGTCCCTCATTTCCGTCCAGGTTTTCAGCGTTGATCAATACAGTCTGAAGGTTCATGAGTGGCCCCTGGTAAAGCCAGTAAAAACTAGTGCCTCCTGCCGGATAAAGTGAAGCTGTCACGTATTGAGTCTCTGCCAAATACTGGGCAAGAAACTCACCAGTAGGAGAGGCACTTAAACTAGGAAGAGAAAGTTCTGCATTGGCAATTAATTGAGTGCCGGATGCTTCGCTTGGTAAGTTAGGGTTTACGTTGAGTTCGCTCAAATCGTCACAGCTCCCTAATGCAAGGCAAGATAACAATACTATATATATCTTCTTCATTATTCTTTATTCTAACTAAAAGGTAATGTTTAAGTTAACACCATAAGATCGGACGGTACTTAGCTGGCCTGATTCGTACCAGCTGATAGATTGGCTGCCAGTAGATAGTTCTGAAGGATCAAGTCCTTTAGGTGCTTTTTGCCAGATCATGGCAGGGTTGCGGGCTATAAGGGCTATGTTAACTCCCTGAACAGGTAAGTTGCCTAATATAGACTTATCTAAAGTGTAACCCAGGCGAACTTCTCGTAATTTTACATAAGAAGCATCGTACAGCCAATCTTCATAAATTCTTCTGGCAGTGGTGCCATAGTAAGTTTGTGGATCTACATATAAAGTAACTTCTTGGCCTCCAACATTTTCTCCATTAATTGTCACATCAGGGCCGTAAATTCCGTCAACTCTTACGCCTCCTCCTTCGCTAACGGCATCGCGTACATTATGTCCTTTATCATTAGTTGCAACAGTAATTGGGTCGAGGCCGGTTCTTACTGCCAGCATTTTAGAACGGCTAAAGAACTTACCGCCTACCTGAAAGTCAATCATGGCAGCCGCATCTATTTTCCAGATGCGGAAAGTGTTCTGGAAGCCTCCGGTGTAATCTGGTAACACACTGCCGAAATTGTGAGTTGCTGTGGTATATAAAGGCAGACCATTTGCATCCAATAACATTTTGCCTGTCTCCTCATCTCGCTGATAAGCTTGTCCTACAAGGCTTCCGAACTTTTCTCCTACATAAGAATATAGATAACTGGAGGTTGAAGAATAAGTAGTAGAGCCTAATAGTAAAGCATCAATGTCTGGAGCCAGTTCTATAATTTTACTCCTGTTTCTGTTTAAGTTAAAGACAGCATTCCAGGTAAAGAGCTGAGACTGAACAGGTGTACCAGTTAAAGTAAGCTCAATTCCTTTGTTCTCTATAAGCCCTGCATTAATGACAGTAGATTCATAACCACTTGCGCCTGATACTGCCAACTTGAATACTTCATCCTTGTTTCTCTGCTGATAATAGGTAAAGTCAACGCCAAACCTATCCTGGAAGAATTTAAGGTCTATACCTGCTTCGTAAGAGCGAGCGAAAGCTGGCCGTATAAGAGGGTTTGCCAAGTTATCAGGAACAGTAATAGTATTAACGCCGTCATAAATACCTCCTATACCATAATTAACGGAAGTGGCATATACATCAACATCAGATCCTGCTTCTGCGTAACTCACTCGTAACTTTCCATAAGAGAGTGGGCTGACTGGTAATAACTCACTAAACACAAAACTACCCGACACAGAAGGGTACCAATATGGGTCAGCTAAAGTAGAAGAATGGTCTCTTCTGAAAGAAGCATCAACAAAGTACGTGTCTTTGTAGCCCAAGGAAACCATACCGTACCCACTTCTAATTTGCTTATTGAGTTCATAAGATGGATAAAGCTCTCGCCCACTAGTAGGTCTGTCAATAGAAGCTGCAAGATTATAATAACCAGGAACCGATAAGCCACCTGCTGTTGCTTGAGAAATATAAGTGTAGTTTCTGTCGTACAGGTTAGCTCCTAAGTTAGCATTCAGAGAGAAATTGCCCCACTCTTTTGAATATTGAGCCAAAAACTCATAGTTAAATTCCTTATTTTGATATTTGGCAACTGAGTAGCCTGGTACATTTGTTCCGCCAAAGGCAGTTCTGGACTCTACATTTTGTGTAAACATATCAGAACGAACAAATCCGCTAAGCTTTAACTCAGGCAAGACTTGGTACGTTAAGCCGACATCACCAAAGAAGCGGTCTCTGTTATCGTTAGAGGGGTTTTCGTAGGCCTCAAAATAAGGGTTGTTCCAATATAAAGGTTTAAAATTGGTAACTTCACCTGTTGTAGAGCTTGGAGTTCTAAGGTTCCAGTGTAAGAAAGTGCCATCTGCATATTGGTAGTTCTTCAGACGGTTCATGTCTAAGCTGCGCTGGAACCATTGCCCCAGGTATCTTGAGCCATCTTCTGAGCCCTGTGCCGGACGTTGAGCCGTGTTGCGAGCGTAGTTGATATTGGCAGAAGCAGTTAGTTTTTTTGCTAAATCTACTCCTAAGCTTACACCAAGATTGTTTCGTTTAAGCCAGGTATTAGGCTCTACACCCTGAATTCTGGTATCGTTAAGACTAATGCGATAGTTGGTTCTATCACTGCCACCTGAAATGCTTACACCATTGTTGAGAGTTGAGCCTGTTTCGTAGTAGTCTTTAATGTTGTCTGGGTGAGGCACAAAAGGGGTTAGCTGACCATACGTTGGGTCTTGTGGGTAAAAGCTAAAGACTTGGCGTACAGGTGTGCCGTCCATCAAAGGCCCCCAACTCTCATCTACGTTCATTTGTACATATTTGTCGCCGTTTGGTAATGTTCTCCAGGTCTGGCTGGAGCCACCACCGTACATATTCTGGTATGGCATAATGTTACCAACTCTTTCTACAGAAAAAGCAGAGTTCAATTGTACTGATACTTTTTCTGCGCCTCTTCTTCCTTTTTTAGTGGTAATCATAATAACGCCGAACTGGCCACGTATACCATACAAGGCTGAAGCAGCCGGTCCTTTTAACACGTTCACAGACTCAACATCTTCTGGGTTGATGTCTTGACTTAGGTTACCTAAGTCAATGCCTGTACTTCCTGAGAAGTTTGCGTTAGAGATAGGCGTGCCATCTACGACAATAAGAGGCTCCCCTCCGCCTGCAACAGAGTTTACTCCTCTTATTTTGATCTTCTGTGTACCACCCATGCTGGCACCCGAAGATCCTACTACCTGCACACCTGCTACTTTACCTGCTAACGAGCCAACCACGTTCTGCTCTTTCGTAAAAGTCAGGTTGTCGCCGCTTACTTCCTGTGTAGCGTAGCCTAAAGAACGCTCGCTGCGCTCAATGCCTAAGGCTGTCACTACCACCTCATCCAATTGCTTTGAGTCGATCACCATCGATACATTTATCTGAGAGCGACTATTAACTTGCACCACTTGATTAGTATAGCCAATGAAAGAAAAGATTAATGTGTTTGCTTCGGATGGTAAAGTTATTCTGTAGTTACCATCTATGTCTGTAGTTGTGCCTACACTAGTGCCTTGCACAGCTATGCTTACACCAGGCAAGGCTGCATTGTCTTCGGAAGAGGTAACCCTTCCTGAAACCACTTTGCTTTGTGCATGGGCATAGTTAATGGAACAAATAGCCAACATCATGGCCAATAAAGTAAATAGTTTTCTCATAAAGATTTATAATAGATAGAATATGTTTGAAAGGTTGTTTTAAGATATGAACACTTTAGTAGATGTTAGATATAGTGGATGTATGCAAGTTCCAAAATAGATATTTTTTATATTGGGAACAAGAAATATTAGAGGCTGAGTTAAAAAAGGAGGGATTGGCTTTATTGAAAGTATTGGACAATATATTTAAAGAAGTTGCAGCATATAGGTACTGAACTTTATGAAAAACATATAGTTTAGGAATATTGAAGGTATATGCTTCCCAGTAAAATGGTTTATTAACTTACTAAAGATAAGTTTGTGCAAGGCTTCTTATTTATAAATCAAAAATACTGCAGGTTGCTTATGAATGTCTGGCAACTTGCCGCGCCAATGCTGAATGGTTTTAGTTTTGATAAGTTCGTGCTCTGGTGAAGTGATGTTGGCCGCAATGCAGAGACGAGTGTCGGGGTGGAGCGTTTGCAGCAGGTCTTCCAGCAGCTTGTTGTTACGGTACGGCGTTTCCATAAATATTTGTGTCTGGTCGCGCTGATGCATTTCCTTTTCCAGGTTGCGGAGTGCCTGCAGCCTGTCTCGTTTCTCTATAGGCAGGTAACCATGAAAAGCAAAGCGTTGTCCGTTAAAGCCGCTGCCCATCAGGCTTAGCAGTATAGCTGAGGGCCCGGCAAACGGAACTACTTTGATTCCTTTCTGGTGGGCATACTTTACTACTTCGGCTCCGGGGTCTGCAATACCAGGGCACCCGGCTTCTGAAATAATGCCGGCATCTTTACCCTGCTCCATTAAAGGCTTTAGCGAAGCTTGTACCTGAGCAGGCGTGGCATCTTTGTCTATTTGCACGAAGGTTAGCTGCTCAATTACTAACTCCGGGCAAATGCTTTTAACATAGCGGCGAGCAGTACGCAGGTTCTCTACTATAAAATAAGTAAGGTGCTGTACAGTTTCTTTCACCTGCGGAGATATTACCTGGTCGGCAGTGTTTTCTGCCAGTACTGTGGGAATTAAGTATAAAGTGCCGGATTGCTTCATAGTACAAAAGTATAAACAATAACGGAGCAGAAAACTAAAAGCTGCCACTACAGCTAAGGTAACGGCAGCTTTTAGTAAACTATGCGTGATATTGAAAGCCTGTAAGTTAATACAAGGCTATTTATCAGCAGAAGAGCGGGAAAACCAGCTATCGCTCCAGGAAGTTTGTAACCAGGTCATATACCTTATCAGGAGCCTGTGCATGTACCCAGTGCCCTGCCTCAGGAATGGTTTCAATATCTACTAAGGTAAACAGCCGCTCAATGCTGCCAACCATATCTTCTTCTTTGATATATCTTGACCGACCTCCTTTTATGAACAGCGTGCTTTTGTTGAAAGGCACCTCTGCAGTAATGGCAGCACTTATATGATCGTAATTCTTTTCTATCGCGTCTAAATTCATGCGCCAGCCAAAGGATTTATCTTCTTTACGGTAGATGTTCTTCATCAGGAACAAGCGTACATCTTCTTCTTTAATGTATTTTGCCAGTTGCTCATCTATATCGTTGCGGCTTGTAGCATTCTCTAATTTTACAGCCTGTAGCGCTTCAATAATATCATCATGGTGTGGCGGGTAAGCTTTAGGGGCAATATCAACTACAATTAGCTTCGTGAGGCGCGTTGGGTATTTTAAAGCATATTTCATAGCTACTTTACCACCCATAGAGTGCCCCATAATGGCTGGCGTAGGTATTTGCAGTTCGTCTACCAGTTGTAGCACATCGTCAGCCATTACATCATAGTTGTGCTCGGCATCGTGTGGGGAGCGGCCATGATTGCGCAGGTCTACCAGGAAAACGTGGTAATGCTCTGCAAAGCGTTTTGCCAGTGTCTGCCAATTGTCTAATGTGCCAAACAAACCGTGCAATATCAGCAACGGCTGTCCTTCGCCCATTTCTTTATAGTGTAGTTTCATAATTTAAGTATCAGTTTCAATATCACTTTCACTTACGGATGTGCAGGATAGGTTGATTAGAGTGTTCTTAGCTCAAACCACCTTTATCAGTTTGCCTGAACTAACTTGCTCCTTAAACACTCCAAATGGCTGTAAGTGCAGGGCGTGCTTCTCAAAAATCTGTAGCACTTCTTTACGACCTGTCGGGTCTACTGCTATTAAAAGTCCACCACTGGTCTGTGGGTCGCAGAGCAGATGCTTCTGGTCTGGCGTAAGTTGAGCTATTTTATGGCCGTAGCTGTCGAAGTTGCGATGTGTGCCCCCAGGAATAGCTTTTTGTGCTATGTATTCGAGCGCCTCTGGCAGTACGGGCACTTTATCGAAATAAACCTCTGCTGACAGATTGCTGCCTTCACACATTTCTGACAGGTGGCCCAGTAAACCAAAACCAGTTACGTCGGTCATGGCTTTTACCTGTGGCAGTTGCCCCAGTTCTGCTCCAATCTTATTCAGCTGCATCATTTGTTGCGGAGCCAGGTGTACGTGCTCCGGCAGAAGCAGTCCCTTCTTTTGTGCTGTGGTAAGCACACCTACACCCAGTGGCTTGGTTAAGTAAAGTTCACAGCCCGCTGTGGCTGTATCGTTTTGCTTTAGGTTAGGAATGTTGAGCATGCCCGTTACAGCAAGCCCGAAAATAGGCTCCGGACTGTCGATGCTGTGCCCGCCGGCAAGTGGTATGCCTGCCTCATGGCAGATGCTACGGCTGCCTTCGGTTACGCGCTGCGCCACTTCCGGTGAAAGTTTATCAATTGGCCAGCCGAGTATGGCTATTGCCATAACTGGAGTGCCTCCCATAGCATACACATCTGAAATAGCGTTGGCAGAGGCAATGCGTCCAAAGTCGTAAGCATCATCCACAATGGGCATAAAAAAGTCTGTGGTGCTGATAATAGCACGACCTCCTCCTATATCGTACACGGCAGCATCATCGCGGGAATTATTACCTACAAGTAAGTTCCTGTTTTCAGGATAACTTACCTTGGTGTGCAGGATGGCATCCAGTACTTTAGGTGATATCTTGCAGCCACATCCAGCGCCGTGACTGTATTGTGTAAGCTTTATTTCCTGATCAGTAGTCTCTTTCATAGTTATAGCAGGTTTTGTTGTTTTGCGAATTGTAATACCTGTTGGGCATTTTCTTCAGGGTTTAGCGCTGGCAGTTCAACGGGCAACACACGTTGTTTTTTAGCAAGCTCAAAACTATAAGCCTTATCGTAATGGGTAAGAGCTAGTTCCACCATCTTCTCCATATCGTCGTTGGCAATGGCTTGCAGAGCTTCTTTTGTAGCAAGCCCTCCTAAACGTTTCTTTATTTTCAGAATAGCGGTTTCCAGTAAGGTTTTGTCGGTGCGGCAATATTCTTCTGCTAATTTCTGTACACGTAGCTTTTTAGGGATTTCCAGTACTATAGTGGGCGCTGTCCGCATCTGGTCGAAAAGTGGCTTAGGCAACACTACCCGCCCTATAGTAATGTCTTCATCCTCTAGCCACAGTGTTTTCTCCGCATTAAGCTGTATAAGCTCCATGCCCAGTAAATTCTCAAAGTGTTCGGTGCTGGGCTGCGGGGGCATGCCTATGGAGCCAAAGGCAGAGCCTTTATGGCTTGCCAGCTTTTCAAGGTCTACTGTCTGTTGGTTAAGCTGTTGCAGGTGGGGGAGTAGGTCAGTTTTACCACTACCCGTAAGGCCGCCAATTACAAGCAAGGGTCTGGGCTTAGCGAACTGGGCCTGCATCAGGTGCCGGTAAGTTTTATACCCGCCTTGCAGCAGGTGTACCTTGTATCCTGCGAAACTAAGCAGCCAGGCCATGGCACCACTGCGCATGCCGCCACGCCAGCAATGCACGAGCAGTTCTTTGTTCTTCGCCAGCTTGCCTGCCTCTTTTACAAAGCTAGACATTCTTGGGCCGAACAAGTCCAAGCCCATCAGTACAGCCGGGTCGTGCCCCTGCTTCTTGTAAGCCGTGCCGATGGTGGCACGTTGGTCATCATCAAAAATAGGAAAGCTGTGTGCTGCCGGAATATGCCCTACCTTATACTCTTTAGGTGCACGCACATCCAGTACAGGCAGCTCAGCTGCTTTCTCCAGAAACTCTTGTATGGTTACGTTATTTATCACACTTATTTTAGCTGACGTAGGTATAGCTGCACAGTATTCTCCAGGCCATAGTATAAAGCATCGCAGATAAGGGCATGCCCGATACTTACTTCCTCCAGCCCTGGCAGGTTATCTTTCAGGTATTTCAGGTTGTCGAGGTCCAGGTCGTGCCCAGCATTCAGACCAAGGCCATATTCCTGAGCTTTAAGAGCGGCTTTCACATAAGGTGCTATGGCTTCTTGGCGGTTGCTGTGATAGTTTTTGGCATAACTTTCTGTGTAAAGCTCTAT
Source organism: Pontibacter silvestris (assembly GCF_020907275.1). GTDB lineage: Bacteria > Bacteroidota > Bacteroidia > Cytophagales > Hymenobacteraceae > Pontibacter > Pontibacter silvestris. The sequence goes on from NZ_JAJJWI010000007.1 coordinate 95,332, forward strand.
CCGGTCTGTTTTTACCTGGGCAGCTCCCTCCACAAACCTTTCCTCCGGATCAACAAAAATAGAGGTGCGAATGCCATACTCCTGCAGGTCTGCAATTACATCCGTCAGAAAATCTTTAAACCTGATGGTGTCCCAGCCCGCGTTGGAGGTAATAGCATCAGTTGCATCAGGTACCAGCGTAGCCTGTGCTGGTTTTACTTCTTTTACCAGCTTCAGGAAATCAGGGGTGGGGTTACCTTCTATGTTAAATTCCGTAGTAACGATTTCTTGTAAATCATACACGTCGCGGTAGCGGATGTGGCGCTCGTCGGGGCGCGGGTGTACGGTAATGCCTTGTGCTCCGAAGCGTTCACAATCTTTGGCGGCCTGTACGATGTTTGGTCTGTCTCCGCCACGTGCATTCCGAAGCGTGGCTATTTTGTTTATATTTACACTCAATTTCGTCATGGGTATAAGTTAAGGGCCGCTGGGGCTGTTTAAGGTTATACTACGGAATGCCTAAATTAGTGGAATTTTGTTTAAGATGATAAACTGAGGCTAGTGCTATAGCAGCATATAAAGTAAAAGTGAAGAGCTATCACAATAATTAAGTATATTCAAAAAAAAGACTATGAGTTTAAAGCAACGCATTGATGCTGACATTAAGCAGGCTATGTTGGCTAAAGATAAAGGCCGTCTGCAGGCATTAAGAAGTATAAAATCGCAGATACTATTAGCTGAAACTGAAAAAGGCGGCGATGAAGGTCTGGGCAAAGACACAGAAATAAAGCTTTTAACGAAAGCTGCCAAACAACGCCGCGACTCAGCAGAGCTATATGCCAAGCAAGGTCGTGCTGATCTGGAAGAGGTAGAGTTGAATGAACTGGCGGTGATTGAAGAGTACTTGCCAAAGCAACTCGATGAGGGGGAGCTACGCGTGCGCCTGCTGGAAATTATCCGACGTGTGGGTGCTACAGGTCCATCTGACTTAGGTAAAGTAATGGGAGTAGCCTCCAAGGAACTTGCCGGGCAGGCAGATGGTCGCGCCATATCCAGCGCAGTTGGTGATTTGTTGAACAATACCGATTTTTAAACAGCCCTCTAAACTTAAAGCACTGGCACTGCTGTTACTATAGTAGTGCCAGTATTATGTTGCTAAGGTTGCCGTTGTTTGTAGTACTACTTATACTTGCCCTTCTCAACCCTTTTATAACATTGAATACATTCGACATTTTTCTGGCGCTGCCGTTGCTTTACGGTGCATTTCAGGGCTTTCGAAAAGGACTAATGCTGGAACTGGTCTCGTTAGTAGCACTGGTACTGGCAATTCTTGGCGGAATGAAGTTGTTAGACACGACTATTCCGGTGATGAGAGAGTATGTGGGTGATGCAGGAGGCTTGCTCCCGTACGTTACCTTCCTGGTCGTGTTTATCTGCATTATTTTGTTGATACATACAGCAGGCCTTATCCTGAAAAAGGTAATCGACTTTACGCCTTTTGGTTTTTTTGATAACCTGCTGGGCGGAGTGCTTGGCTTACTGAAGTGGTGCCTTGGCCTCAGCCTGTTATTATATATGTCTGAACTGGCAGGTATAACCATTACAGAAGAAACCTCGGCAAACTCTGTCGTATATCCTTTTGTGCTTAAAACTACTCCTTACGCACTCGATGTGCTAAGCTATGTAATGCCATTTGTAAAGGCGTTGATGGTGTCGCTTAAGCAGCAGTTTTAGTTAATTTAAAGTTCGATTTTATTCTGTGGAAGAGACGCTGAACGGTATTTGTTTGGATTATGTTCAGTAGCTGAAGATGGTAACTGTTGCATCACCTCAAATTTAGCTTCCCGGATATTCCTGTTAAAATGCTTCTTCTTCTTGATAACTTTGATTCTTTTACTTATAACCTGGTGGACTATTTTAGCCAACTGGGGGAGGAGGTACATGTGGTGCGAAACGACGTACCGCTGCAGGAAATTCAGAAGCTGCCGGTAAAAGCAATTGTTTTATCGCCGGGGCCGGGAACACCGCAGCAGGCAGGTTGCATGCCGGAGGTGATCCGGCATTATCATGAACAGGTTCCAATGATGGGCATTTGCCTGGGGCATCAGGCGCTGGGAGAGTTCTTTGGTGCAAAACTGGAGAAGGCGATAAGGCCTATGCACGGTAAAATCTCTGAAATTATATGTGTGGCAGACCCTTTATTTGCTGGTTTACCAGTTAAAATGCCAGTAGTGCGCTACCACTCGTTAGTGCTTAAATCTATGCCGGATTGTATAATTTCGCTGGCGCAGACACAGGAGAACGAAATGATGGCTTTTAAGCATAAAACTCTACCACTGTACGCCTTACAGTTTCACCCTGAGGCTACTCTTACCACTTATGGGCTGCAAATGCTCAAAAATTGGCTTAGTATTGTTAATATTACAAAATAATTTCACCGTATACTTTCTTTACACGTTCCTTTTATTTACCTTTTATTAGTTTAATATCAATGGATCTACAGTTCAGACAAGAAGGCGAGTTTCAGTACATAGACGAAGGCGAAGGCAAAGTGATGCTGCTGTTGCATGGGTTGTTTGGTGCCTTAAGTAACTGGCAAGGTGTTGTAGATTACTTTTCCAAAAGTTACAGAGTTATTATTCCGCTGATGCCCATCTATGAGATGGCGCTACATAAGGCAGGTGTGCCTGGGCTGGTGTCGTTTGTAGAAGATTTCGTGAAACTTAAGAAGCTGGATGATATGATTCTGTTGGGCAATTCGCTTGGTGGACATGTAGCGCTAGTGTACACGCTGAATAACCCGAATAAGGTAAACCGTTTGGTATTAACAGGCAGCTCCGGCCTTTTTGAAGACTCAATGGGAGGCTCTTTCCCAAAAAGAGGGAATTACGAATATGTAAAAGAGCGTACAGAACATACGTTTTACAGACCTGAAACAGCTACCAAGGAGCTGGTGGACGAGGTATTCAATATCACGAACAGCAATGCCAAGTGTTTGCGTATTATTGCCATCGCTAAGTCGGCGCAACGACATAATATGGCTAAAGATATCACAAACATTCATGTTCCTACGTTGTTAATATGGGGCCTGAACGATACTATTACGCCACCCATTGTAGCGCACGAGTTTGCCAGGCTTATCCAGAATTCTGAGTTATATTTTATTGATAAGTGCGGCCATGCTCCAATGATGGAACATCCGGACAAGTTTAACAGTATCTTAAATAAGTTTTTAGGAAAATCAACAGTAACAGCAGTGTCCTCATGATAGCAGAAGAACTCATCAACCAAATGATTCCGCCGTTGAAGCTCTATGATACCGTAGAGAAGGCTCTGCGGTGGATGGATGAGTTTCGTGTAAATGAGTTGCCGGTGGTTAGAAACCGAAAGTATTTAGGACTGGCTTCAGAAGCAAGTCTTATTGAAATGAGCGACCGGAGTCTGGTACTGAAAGACATTGAACTGGATTTCCAGGATGTGCATGTGATGCATTTCCAGCACTTCTATGATGTAATGGAAGCTGCTATAAGAAATAAGATACAAGTGGTGCCTGTGCTGGATGAAGAGCAGGATTATATGGGCATCATCACCATAAATGATACACTGGCTGCCTTCGGCCAGATGTCAGCGTTGCAGGGCCAGGGAAGTATACTAGTGCTCTCTATGGCAGAGCGCGATTATTCTCTGGGGCAGATCAGCCGCCTGATAGAAGAAGAGAATGCGAAGATTTTAAGTGCTTACGTTTCCCCAGACGAAATAGACCCATACCAGATAAAGCTTACCTTAAAGCTTAACCGGACAGACCTTTCCCGTATTATCGCTACGCTGGAGCGCTTCGACTACCGCATTACCGCACAATATAACGACGGCAATGATTATGATGTTGGCCGCGACCGTTTAGACATGCTGTTTAAGTACCTGGATATCTGATTTTGACCTTACCAGTGCTTCGGATTAGTTTTCTTGGCATTTTACTGCTGTTATGTTGCGTTGTGCAGGCTGCTTCCTGTCAGGTGCCGGAGGTAGTTGTGCATGAAGTAAATTGGGAAGGCAACGACATTACAAAGGAGCAGGTCCTGCTCCAGGAACTGACTTTTGCCCCAGGCGATACCATTCCTGCCGAAGAGCTGGAGGCAAGATTTGAAGAAAGCCGGAAGCGCCTTTTTAACCTGCGCCTTTTCCACTATGTAAGCTACAGCTATACCTGCCAGAGTGGGCAGGTGCAAGTAACGTATAAAGTACAGGAACGCTTTTATCTGTATCCCTTTCCTATATTTGACTTTGCGGATCGTAACTTTAATGCTTGGTTAGAAAAAAAAGATTGGGGCCGGATAGACTACGGCATAAACTTAATCAAAAGAAACTTCAGGGGGCGCAACGAAGAGGTGCGCCTGCGGGTACAGCGTGGCTTCAATAAGCGTTTGGAGCTGTCGTACCGGGTGCCTTATATCAACAGAAAACATAACCTTGGCTTTGAAGTTGGTGCTTCAGATTATCGCAGCCGCACAATTAACTACAACACCTTAAGAAATAAACAGTATTTTCTGGAGCAGGAAGAGGGGCTGCCAATTAAAAGAACGGCTTTTTTCGGAACGCTTATCCACAGGCAGAGTGTGCAGAGGCAGGAGTTGTTCAGGTTAGTTTATGGGCAGGAAACAATAGCCGATACCGTTGCACAAGTTAACCCGGAGTATTTCACACGGGCAGAGACAGAGCGGCAATACATGCGTTTTGAAGTGGCAAAAGTTATAAACTTGCGTAACACGTTTGCTTACCCTTTAACTGGAAGTTACTTTGAGGCTGCCATCGGGCAAACCTTCTTTCTCAATAATACTGGTTCTCCCCTAACCATTATCAGGGCAAAATACGTTGATTACCTAAAACTTTCAGATAAGTACTATTATAGTGTCGGAGCTGAAGGGCAACTGAAGCTGTCACAAAATTATGCTTATACTGATAATACCGCCCTTGGCTTTAGGTCTTTGGTAAGAGGTTATGAGCTGTACGTGGTAGGGGGGCAGCATTATGGTCTTTTTAAACAGGGAGTAACGAGAGAGCTGCTCAATATCAAAAGCATCAGGCTTAAGTTTATTGATAATCCCAAATTTAATAATATACCTTTGGCTGTATACCTAAATGCGTTTAGTGACGCTGGCTACACGATCGACAACGTATATGGCAAAAATAATCCGCTTACAAACCGCCTGTTAGTAGGCGGGGGATTAGGGCTGCACGTCGTTACGTTCTATGACATGGTGCTGCGGCTGGAGTACTCTGTAAATCGGGAAGGAGACAGAGGTTTTTACTTTAGCGGAAGATTTCCGTTTTAAATATTACTGTATTTATGAAGATAGCTATACTTGGTAAACCTTTTGAGGATCACATTGTCCCGTTTATTCAGGAGCTTTTCAATGAGCTGACGCAGCGTGGCGCTGAACTGCTGGTGGTAGAGCATTTTCAGCTGTACCTGAAGAACACGATTAACCTGCCAGCAGGTTCGCAAACCTTTAACCGTGGCGACAAGTTAGAGGGAGTAGATATGGTGCTAAGTATTGGCGGCGATGGTACTTTGCTGGATACTGTTACTTATGTGGGGGCACAGGAAGTGCCTATATTAGGAATAAATACAGGTCGCCTGGGCTTTCTGGCTACTGTACCCTATGACAACATTATTAACGCACTGGATGCCTTGTATAAAGGTGAGTACGCTTATGATGACCGTAGCCTTATCAGAGTAGAATCAAATCAGGAGGTTTTTGACAACTTGAACTTCGGGCTTAATGAGTTCAGCCTGCTTAAGCGAGATAGTTCAGCCATGATAGTGGTACATACGTATATAGACGGTGATTACTTGAACTCGTATTGGGCTGATGGCCTTGTAGTTGCTACACCTACTGGTTCTACCGGTTATTCTCTTAGCTGTGGCGGGCCTTTGGTGTTACCCCAGACTAATAATTTTATTATATCACCCGTATGCCCGCACAATTTAAATGTGCGGCCTATGATAGTGCCGGATAAGAGTGTTATCTCTTTTGAAGTAGAGGGCAGAAGCAGTAGCTATTTAGCTACGTTAGATTCTAGGTCAACACCTATAGATATGAATGTGCGACTGTCTGTAAAGCGCGAGGACTTTGTTGCAAGGCTAATTAAACTAGATAATGTAAATTTTTTATCTACGTTACGTAGTAAGTTAAATTGGGGCTTGGATAAACGCAACATCTCATTAAAGTAAAAGACTTTTATGTAAAATATTTAAGATTTTTTTTACTTTAATTAAATGGAAAGCCTAATTTTGCTTTAGGCTCAGAAAGAGAATAGGTGGAGCTTATCGTATGCCTGCAATGCCATGTTAAGCATTAGATATTTTATTTATGAAGAAATCTTGTACTCTATTCCTGCTGCTCATCTTTGTGGTTACGTTAGTTGTCACAGATGCAGAAGCACAACGCTTTACAGAAAGGTCTCGATATGCTTCAATAGGTGTAAATATCGGTGCTATGAATTACTTGGGAGATATAGTCCCTGCGCCGCATTTTACAAGCTTTCGCGCGAAGTCTACCAGGCCTAGTATTGGGGTAACGTATACTTACAGGTTATACCCGCGGGTGTCTGTACGAGGAGGGTTCCAATGGGGGCGAATTATGGGAGATGATGTCCTGAGTGCCTCTGTAGACGAAGCTGAAAACGCAGACCGTTTCAGGAGAAACCTCTCTTTTCGGAATGATATTAAAGAATTAAGCGCTGTTGCCGTTATAGACCTTTTCGAGAACCGTCGCACTTACAGTCGTCGCCCCTCATTTGTGCCTTATGGCTTTGTGGGTTTGTCTGTTTTTCATCATAACCCAAAAGCATATTATGAAAATGGCTCACGGGGACTTGCTGCCGAAGACGATATTCCGACAGGCTGGTATGCTTTGCAGCCTCTAGGTACGGAAGGCCAGTATGTCGAAAACGGAAATTACCCTGACCCATATAAGCGGGTGCAAATAGCGATACCCTTTGGTTTAGGTTTCAGGTTTCGTATAGATAGGCTTTGGGATCTTGGACTGGAAGTTGGCTGGAGAAAAACATTTACTGATTACTTAGATGATGCCAGTACTGGTTATGCTTGGAAGCAGGACATACTTAATGGTGGTGGAGATAATCCAAAGGCGGCGGCTATTCTTTCTGACAGAAGTGCAGCAAGTGGCTTTAACACAGTTGCAGACCCTAGTGGTACACCTTATGATATTGTACCAGGTTATGGAAGCCCTGCTAACACTATGAGAGGTGACCGCACAGATGATGACTGGCTTATTAATGTAAACCTAAGTATTAACTATATCATAATCCCAAATACAAGAAGACCTAAGTTCAGATAATAGAATGAGTATTTTCTCGTTCTTCTCTAAACTCTGCATAGCTACATGATATTAAAAAAGTTTAAGCAAGCACTCCTTATTTGCTTTTTGCTGCAAATAGGGGGTGTTTTTTTTAGGAATGTCTCATTTGCACAGTCCTCTGTTACAACCAGCGAAATAGGTGTGGGTATAGGGGGCGCTAATTATAAAGGAGAACTTGCGCCTAATTATCGCCTGGCAAATAACCAGCCGGCCTTAACTGTTTTCTATCGGCGGGATATATCTAACCCTATCACCTTAAGGGGAGGGCTAATGTTTAGCCATCGTATTTTCTCTGACAACACGGCTAGCGATGATGCTTATGACCTGCCGCTCCCGAATTACCGCCAGGCTAACCTGAGGCTAAGTTTAATGGAGCTTTCTGCTGTAATGGAATATAATTTTCTGGATTATTATGATTTCAGGCAGCCCAGGCGTGTGTCTCCTTATTTTTTTATAGGTGTGGCAGGTTTACTGTATAATGTTAAATTATCTACAGAATCGCAGGATCCTAATCTGGAACCTTTAAATAAAAACTACAGAACTTCGTTAACGGTGGCTGTGCCTATAGGGGTAGGTGTTAAGTATGCTTTGAGCAGACACTGGAACCTTGGGTTAGAGTTTGGAGCCCGCAAATTATTTAACGACCGCCTGGATGCTCTTACAGAAGATGATGGGAAGCATGTCGCTAACCCATACAATAACGACTGGTATTTCTACAACGGAGTCAGTATATCCTACACTTTTTATCGAATTAATTGTCCGCCAATCTATAAGAACAAGCCCGGAATCTTAGATTAAACTTTAATGTTTCATAAATTTGTCTTGCTTTTTGTAACTTGCAAGGAAATTTTGGTTTAATGGATCTTAGGGAGAAAGTAGATTTAGACAATTTACCCAGACATATTGCCGTTATTATGGACGGGAATGGACGTTGGGCAAAAAAGCGAGGTGGGCTGCGGATATTTGGTCATCAAAGTGCTATTACGGCAGTACGTGAAACAGTAGAGGCCGCAGCTGAGTTGGGAGTAGGGTATTTAACACTTTATGCTTTCTCTACTGAAAACTGGTCGAGGCCTGCAGTTGAAGTGTCAGCACTGATGCAGTTGTTAGTTTCAAGTATTCGGAAAGAAACGGCCACACTAAATAAAAACAATATCAGGCTACAAACTATAGGTAATACAGACAGCTTACCGAAGTCGTGCCAGAAAGAGCTTTCTGAAGCCATAGAGCTGACAAAGAACAATACGCGCATGACATTAGTGTTGGCGTTGAGCTATAGCGGACGTTGGGATTTAACGCAGGCTATGCAACATATAGCCAAAGATGTAGAGCAGGGTACACTGCCTGCAGAACAGGTAAATGAAACTGTATTAGAAAAATATTTGTCCACATCAGGAATGCCTGACCCTGAGTTGCTTATCCGGACAAGCGGAGAGCAGCGCATAAGTAATTTCCTGCTTTGGCAGTTAGCATATACGGAATTATACATTACAGAGTTGCTTTGGCCTGATTTTAGGAAAGAACACTTATATGAAGCTATATTAGCTTATCAAAGGCGAGAGCGCCGGTTTGGTAAGACTAGTGAACAATTAACTAAGTAAAAGATATTAATGACAAGATGCATTTGGGTGCTTGTGTTGCTATTATTTGCAGGCACAGCTTCGTCTCAAGTATTAAACAACCCTGGGCAGACAAACCCTATTGATTATTCTCAGCCACGGCAGTACCGTATTGCTGGTATAGAGGTGACTGGATCAAACTTTTTAGATCCAAATGCGCTTATTTCACTTTCAGGACTGACTGTTGGTGATGAGATAACTGTACCAGGAGAAGTAATCAGTCGTGCCATTCAAAAGCTTTGGGACCAAGGCATATTAGGTGATGTAGAAATATATGCCACGCGTGTTGAGGGGAATGATATTTATTTGACTTTTGATCTGAAAGAGCGTCCTCGTTTATCTCGTTTCGTGTTTAACGGTATTAGCAAAACGCAGCAGGATGCTTTAAGAGATAAGGTGAGCTTACAGAGAGGTAGAACAGTAACTGATGCTGTTTTAAGTAGTACCCGTAATATCATCAAAGAGTATTACATTGATAAAAGCTATCTCAACGTTAAAACCACCATTACACAAAGGCCTGATTCCATACTGCCAAATAGTGTAGTATTAAACATCAATATTGATAAAGGAGACAAAGTAAAAATTTCTGATATTGAGTTTGCGGGTAACGAGGCTTTCTCCGATAAGAAACTGCGTAAGCAACTTAAAAAGACAAAAGAAAAGCGTTTTTATAAAATCTTTACCTCCTCTAAGTTCAATCGTACCGAGTACGAGAATGACAAACAGCTATTGCTTGATTTTTATAATTCTGAAGGTTATCGCGATGCTACCATCGTTTCTGACTCTGTTTATAAGGTAAGTGAAGACAGACTGGCTATCAGAATAGTAATAGATGAAGGTATACGCTATTATTACCGCAACATTACCTGGAATGGTAATTATTTATATGATGATGACTATTTAACGCGGGTGTTAGGTATTGCAAAAGGCGATGTCTATAATAAGCAGGAACTTGATAAACGCCTTAATTATAACCCTACTGGAATAGATGTTTCTGCACTATATCAGAATGACGGTTATTTGTTCTTTAATATTGATCCGGTAGAGGTAAGGGTGCAGGGAGACTCTATTGACCTGGAGATGCGGGTGTCAGAGGGGCCGCAGGCAACTATAGATAAAGTTGTAGTTACAGGTAACGATAAAACAAGTGATTATGTGATCTTGCGGGAGCTTCGTACGCTGCCAGGCCAGAAGTATAGTCGAGATGACCTGATCCGCTCCAGAAACGAATTAGCAGGTTTAGGCTATTTCGACCCTGAGCAAATTGGTTTAAATCCTATTCCTAACCCTGCCGAAGGTACAGTAGATATTAATTATAGTGTTGTAGAGCGGCCTAATGACCAGATTAGTTTATCAGGTGGTTGGGGTGGTCCTATTGGGGCAGTAGGTACTGTAGGCCTTACGCTGAACAACTTTTCTACCCGCAAGTTGTTTAACTTATCTGAATGGAGACCAATACCAAGTGGTGATGGCCAGCGCCTGTCTCTGAACGTACAAGCCAACGGTAAGTATTACCAGTCTTACTCTTTCTCATTTACAGAACCGTGGTTAGGTGGGCGTAAGCCAAACTCTCTTTCTGTAAGCTTATTTAAAACCGTTTACAGAACAGCCCAAACTACTGCCAGCGCTGAGGAACAAAGACTAAATGTAAATGGTTTGGCTGTTGGCCTGGGAAGAAGGTTGAACTGGCCAGACAACTACTTCATGCTGAACCACTCCTTGTCTTACAATCAGTATAATCTTACAAACTATCCGTTGTTCCAGGATTTTACAAACGGTAAATCTAACAGTATATCTTTTGTAAATACGCTGTCACGTGTTAGTATTGATAATCCTACTTTCCCAAGAAGAGGATCAAACATTTCACTTAGTGTAAATTTAACGCCCCCTTATTCGCTGTTTACAGATAAAGAGAATAACTATGAGTTCATTGAGTTTAATAAATGGATGTTTGATGCATCTTATTTCATAAACTTGGCAGGGAATTTGGTATTAAACACAAGAGCGCACTTTGGTTTTGTAGGAACCTATGGTGGAGGAAATGAAATAGGCCCTTTTGAGCGGTTTAAGCTTGGAGGCTCTGGTCTTGGAGGAGGCAATATATTTGTAGGAACGGAATACATAGGATTAAGAGGATATGAAGATGAATCGGTTGTAAATGTTTCTTCTTCTGCCGACGCTTCATTAACCTCAGCTGGTGGTGTTGCTTACAATAAATTTGTAATGGAGGCCCGATACCTGATATCTCCGAACCCAGCAGCCACAATTTACGGCTTGGCTTTTGTGGAGGCTGGTAATAACTTTGGCTCGCTTCAAAACTATACACCATTCAAACTATATCGTTCGGCGGGTGTTGGTGCCAGAATATTTATGGCCGCCTTTGGTTTACTAGGCTTTGACTACGGTTGGGGCTTCGATACAATACCAGGAGCTCAGAACCAAAAGAGTGGTATGTTCCACTTCATTATTGGTCAGCAGATTCGTTAATGTGCTGAGAATTGAATTAGTATGAAAAAGTTTTTGTTTGTCTTTTTGATAGGTTCTTTGCTGGCAACTGTTTCACATGCACAGAAACTTGGCTATATTGACTCAAACTTTATTTTGAGCAAGATGCCAGCTTTCAATAAAGTGCAGCAGGAGATGGATAAATATGCAGATGCCTGGGAGAAAGATATAAAGGGAATGCAGCAAGACCTGGATAAGGTGAAGGCCGATTATAAAGCTGAAGAGGTACTGCTGACGGAGGAGATGAAACAAAAGCGGCAGGCTGAAATAGCTAAAAAAGAAAATGAGCTGCGGGATTACCAGCATAAAGTCTTTGGCTATGAAGGCATGATGTTTAAGCGCAGGCAAGACCTGATGCGGCCTATACAGGATGAGGTTTTCTCAGCTGTAGAGAAAGTATCAAAGGCAAAGCGCATCGACTTTATGATTGACAAGTCAGGAGAGTTGGTATTAATTTATACTAACCCGGTACATGATTATACAGAGTATGTGCTAGAAGAGTTAGGTTTAGCCTCTGATAGACAAAATACTCCAGGCAATAGCCCTGCAAGTGGTATAATAGATAGCACGGACAATCTTCCTGAAACAGGAGAAAATAGTATAGAAGAAGTAGGGACCGAGGAACAGCAAGGGCAAAAGACCCAGTCTAAAGCGGCTCCCAAAAAGAAGTCAACTAACAACTAAACACTGAATATTTTATTAATTAACCAACAAATGATGAACAAGATTAAAGCCTTAGTAGTAGCGTTTTTATTGATCAGCTTTGCTTCATTTGCTCAGAGTAGCGACCAGCCTTTAAAATTTGGTTATACGAACGTAGAATATATTCTACTACAATTACCTGAAAGCAAGCAGATCGAATCTGAACTTAAAACGCATAGCACACAGCTTGAGAACCAGCTTAAAACTAAATATGCTGAGTACGAAGGCAAAATGCAGGCGTATGAGAAAGGTGCAGCCACTATGGACAAAACCATCCGTGAGGATAAAGAGAAAGAGTTGATGAACCTTAATAATTCAATACAAGAGTTTCAGCGCAATGCACAAGCTTCTTTGCAGAGTAAAGAAAAGTCTCTTGTAGATCCGGTTATTGAGAAAATCGATAAAGCAATTAAAGAAGTAGCGAAAGAAAATGGCTATACTTACGTAATCAGCAATCAAGCACTGCTTGCTGGTCCTGAAGATGGCGACATTTCTCCGCTAGTGTTAAAAAAACTTGGTGTAGACCCAGCTAAAGCTCAGCAAACTCCAGAGCCTGCAGCTGCAAAGCCAGCAACACAAACTCCTGCTAAAGCTTCAAATAAGAAGAAAAACTAATTAAACAGGAGCTTAATAGTTTAAAGGAAGCCGAAGTGTTAACTTCGGCTTCCTTTTTTTGTTACATACCATACACTTATAGAAATACCTTACAACAGTGATTGACTTTACTGAGCAAGATAATACAGAGGACTCTGATGAGCTATATGAACACTATAGAATAGTAGTTGATAAGGGGCAGGCACTGCTACGTATTGATAAGTTTCTGATGGACCGCTTACCTAACGTGACCAGGAATAAGCTTCAGGATGCCATCAGAACTGAGTCTGTACAGGTTAACCAGAAGCCTGTAAAAGTAAGCTATAAAGTAAGGCCCCAAGATGTAATAACAGTTACGCTACCAGATCCTCCGCGTGATACAGATGTTGTGCCTGAGAATATTCCACTCGATATACATTACGAAGATGAGGACCTGCTATTAGTTAATAAGCCTGCTGGCATGGTCGTGCATCCGGCATATGCTAACTGGTCAGGAACACTTGTAAATGCTTTAACTTACCATTTGCAGAACCTGCCTACTGCTAGAAACGGAGAGGGGCGGCCTGGCCTGGTTCATCGTATTGATAAAGACACTTCGGGCTTACTCGTAATAGCAAAGACGGAGTTTAGCATGGCTTTTCTTGCTAAACAGTTTTATAACCACACGATAGAACGCACCTACTTTGCCTTAGTCTGGGGAATACCTAAGGACGATACAGGCACAGTTACAGGGCATATAGGGCGTAGTGCCAAAGATAGAAAGGTAATGGCTGTATATCCAGAAGGAGAGTATGGGAAGCATGCTGTAACGCATTATAAGGTTTTAAGACGCTTTAAGTATGTTTCGTTAGTACAATGTAACCTGGAGACAGGGCGTACGCACCAGATTAGGGCACACATGAAGCATATCGGACATACATTATTTTCTGATGCTATGTATGGTGGAGATAAGATTCTGCAGGGTAGTCCAAATGGAACGTACAAATCATTTGTGGAGAATGCGTTCAAAATTATGCCTCGTCAGGCACTGCATGCAAAGTCTTTAGGTTTTATACATCCTACTACAAAAGAGCTTCTGCAGTTTGAGTCTGATTTACCTGAAGATTTTACTGCTGTGCTAGAGAAATGGTCACTTTATGAGGATCAATAGAAGTGATGGATTATCCTGCTCTTTTTCTTGTTAAAGTAAAGGCTATGTTGTTCTACCTAATGTCTTTCAAGAAAGCTACGTTTAGAGGGACTGCCGAAACATTGTCATACTATTTACAGTCTTGACAGCAAACAGATGCTGCTTTACTCTTTTGTAAACAAGTTTCCTTCACGATGACATCTAAAGAATGCTCTCTTTCTTTTAGAAGAAAGAGAGCTCTAAAGCTTTCCAAAAGAAAATTATGGAAGGCCAAAATGAAGTCTGACTTACCATAAACAAAAAGAGAGCCTGTCCCATTGGGGCAGGCTCTCTTTTGTTTATGGTACTTTTATTACTACTTTTTTGCTGTAACGCCTAGTTGCTTCAGCGCAGCTTGAGCATTTTCATTGGTAGGGTCAAGAGCAAGGACTGCATTCCAATATTGGCCTGAGTTATTCTTATCTCCTTTAAGCATATAATAGTAACCAAGATAAGAGTTAGCCTCAATTAGATCTTTCTTATACTTGTCTTTTTCATTGGCAGTCTGCTTAATAAACTCTTCGTAGTATGGCTTAGCTAAACCTTCTGTTGTCTCTGGGTCCTGGCTAGCATTTGCGCGAGCTCTCCACAGGTATGCGTAAGCATAGCTCGGATTTGCTTCAACTACTTTAGCATAGGTTGAGTCAGCTTGCTGGAAATATTCTTTTGCTTTTTCCGGTGTAGTAGCTGTAATTGAGTCTGCGCCAGCCTGCATATAGATATTACCCATATAGTAATAATCTGCATTGGAAGGCTCTACATTCTTACGCTTTCTTTTATAAGCTTCAATGGCTTTATCGTACTTACCCTGGTTTGCATAAAGAGAAGCTAAGTCACTATATAAATCAGCGTTTGAGTCATCCATAGAGAGAGCTTTCTCCATGTTTTCTATAGCTTTCTCAGGTTGATTATTTTGGTTCAAAATTCTGCCATAGTAAGCATAGTCGCTTGAGATAAGCTTTTGCTCACCTGCCTTTTGCAAATAGTCTTCCATGGCCTCCTTTGCCTTTTCTGGCTGCTTAAGCTCCACATAAGAATAAGCTTCCAGGCGGTTCATGGTAAGGTTATTAGGGTCTTTTTGCAATACTGCCTGAGCCTGTTGCAGGGTTTCATCATAGTTCTTTGTTAAGAACAGGAATGAAGCGTATTTAGCTTTGGTTTCAGGAGTGTCTTCAGCCATATCTACATACTTTTTGAAAGTAGATAAGGCTTTATCATACTGCCCCGCAAAGTAATACAGCTCACCTAAGTCACGATAAGCAGGAGCAAAGTTAGGGTTGATTTCTATTGCCTTTAATAAGGCTTCCTGAGCCTCGTTAAAATTTCGGGAGCTTGTATAAAGCTGGCCTCTTTTTAAGTAAGCTAATGCATATTTATCGTCTAACTGAATGGCTCTGTCATATGCACTCATAGCTTTACCACCGTTGTTCTGCTTCAGGTAGGCATCACCTAGAACCACGTTGGTTAATGGTGAATTGCTCTCGCGCTCTCTGGCTGTTTCTAAATAACCAATAGCCTTGTTTATATCTTGCTCTGTTGCGTTATTGGCGTTAATATAAGCCTCAGCAATCATAGTTAATACATAAGCATCTTTAGACTTGCTCTGCTTTAAAGCTTCTTCGAAGTTCTGCTCAGCTTTAGCTTTATTTCCTCTTTCAAGTTCCAGCTTGCCTAACCCTACGTAGTTTATGGCAGACTTTTTATTGTTTGCAATACCTTGATTAAAGTAATATGCTGCAGAGTCTGGCTTATCTGTTCTCAGGTAAATATCTCCTAAAGCAAAATAAGCGTTGTCAGCTGCTTTTTTATCATTCAGCTGGCTTTTATATATATTTTTAGCTTCCTGATAGTTTTCTAATTCTACTGCTCTTCTTCCAGCATCTCCTGATTGAGCCAGTGCTGCAGTTGCTGGAAACGCAGCAGCCATCAGAACGATGTACTTCCAGTTATTTGTCATGTGATTAAAGTTTAGTTGTTTTTAAAGTTTGTGGTCTTATTGCTTCTTTTACTAGTCATTTCTTAGCCCTATAACGCGTACGGGCATAGTAGCTGGTACTAAACCAGACTTCAGCATTATGCGCTGGCCTTGGTCTCCTGCTACAAATGATGCAAACCCTGTGCCAAGGCCAGAACGACCTTCAGTACTAATAATATACAAAAACCTTCTGAGTGGGTATACCTCCTGTGAAATGTAAGCCTGATACGGCTGGTAATAGCTTTCTGTTGTCACAGGGTTAGGATCTGAACTTATTCCTACTACTTTTACTCTTTTTCTAAAGCCCACTACTGTAGAGTCATCGACATCACTTATCCAGTTAACACCAATAATCCCAATTGCGTTCTTATTTTCTGATACATAATCTATTAGTGCTGTATGAGAATCTGAAGCAAATGAGTTTTGAGGTAACTTCTGGCCTGTTGTCAGAGAATCTCTTATATACCGGGCTGTGCTCGAGTTGCTGTTATCAAAAACAATAGTAATGTCACCATCTAAACCTGATTCTTGGTTTAACTGTTTCCAGTTTGTTAGCTGGCTGTTGAAGATTTGTTTTACCTGGTCAAGTGTTAAAAGAGAGTCCGGGTTACTATTATTCACTATTAGTGCAACAGCGTCTATGGCTATTTTAGTTGATCGGGGTATAATCTTCCTTTTATCAAACACTTCTTTCTCTTCAGCAGTAAGTTCCCTCGATATTACTGCTACTCTAACGCTATCATTTAAAAGGTCTTCTATCACTGCTTTTTCTGGTTTATAAGCTTCATCCAGATCAGCGTATTTATAAATACTCTCAAAAGTATTTACCTGCGATTCTATTACAGGCTGGAAAGATTCATCTACACTTACTTTAATGTTTCCTGATGTTGGTGTATCTCTGCTAGTTTCTGTACTACTGCCTCCACAGGAAAACAAGGCAACTAATGTAGCACAAAGGATTGAATTTATTATCTTACTATTCATGTTCATCATTTTTCTGATTTGAATTTGTTTTGTAGGCTCTTACAAATCTAACAGCTCCATATAGGATCAAAATTCCTCCAAGCACTAATTTGTAAGTTTTAGGAATACTTATGTTCAGTGTTTCATTTTCAGCAAACATTATAAAAATTCCTAAAGCCACATATACCAACGTCATAAGCATGCTGAACACTTTAACAAACTTATGGAATGAACTTTCTGATGGTTTTTCTTTATTTGGTCTTAGCATTATTGCTGTTTAATCCAAGATATTAACGTTTAACCCCTAAAAATAAGCTTTATGTCTTAAAAATGAAAGCAGAAGTCAACAAAACTAGCCTGTTGCTTCTGCTTTCATTTTTTATAGCTGTAAAGTAGCTAATTTATTTCATACTGAATCTTATGGGCAATGTGTATCTAACAGGAACTGCTTTGCCATTTTGTCTAGTGGGGCTTGTTTTCTACTACTCGTTTAGCCTCTTCTTCAGTACCAAAGCCAAGGCCTTTTAGCACTTCAACATCTTCTATTTCACCGTTAGTTGCTACTGTAAAAGTTACTACAACTAATCCTTATACATTCTCCTGCTGAGCCTTTGCTGGATATCTTAATTTCTTACTCAGGTATTGAATTAGCGCTTTTTCACCGCCTATAAATTCAGGCATATCTTCTGCATATATAAATGCCTTATCTCCTGTAGTATTAATGGAGACATCTACTATTCCTGTTCCTGCTGCTCCTGTGCTTACTTCTACAGATGCTGTTCCCGGGTCTATACCTTCTATATTATGCGTGCCAATATTAGCCTTTGCCAATTCCTCTTGTGTCGGCATATCTTTTACCTCTATTCGAGTGTTGTTTTATACAATCTTTGGATCAACATAAGCTTTTGTATTGATTTTTTCTTTTGCTGCTTCAGTATTACCTGTATTGCTTTAGGTGCTACTTTTTCCAGAACAGGTGGCAGAGGTATATCTATAGGTTTAAGAATATCATATACTGGCTTCTCATATTTTATCGGTTCGTCTCTGACCATAGTCTCTATAAGTGGGCAGACCAGCGCCCCTGAAAATAAAGCTGTGGCTATCATAAATGCTTTAATGATGTGCTCACTGTAGTTCTTACGTAACAAATAAGCGCCGTATGCTTTGTTTCGACCATCAAACATGATGTTGTTAAAGGTCATACTTAAGCAATAGCTCTTTTTCATGGGCTTTGTTTTAAAAGTTAAACATTCAATACTGCATTAGTTTCTATATTTGGTTTTAATTCTTGACTAATATTTGTTTTATAAAATATACGGATTTTATTTTTTGATAGTATGTATGCCGAGTAATTATTTGTAAATAAAAATAGCTCAACAAAAAAGCCAACTGAATCTTCAGTTGGCTTTTTTGTTGAGCTATTTTTATTTAATTGTAAATCTAACTGGGAGTGTATAGCGAACAGGCACTGTTCTACCATTCTGCTTTCCTGGGTTCCACTTNTCTTCAGTTGGCTTTTTTGTTGAGCTATTTTTATTTAATTGTAAATCTAACTGGGAGTGTATAGCGAACAGGCACTGTTCTACCATTCTGCTTTCCTGGGTTCCACTTTGGCATCTTTCCTACAACGCGCATCGCTTCTTCATCAGTACCGGCACCAAGCTTTTTGATTACTTGGATATCAGATATTTCGCCTGATCTGCTTACTACGAAAGACAGTACAACAAGACCTTCTACACCTGCACGCTGTGCTGCTGCCGGGTAGCGGATATTTTTACCTAAATACTTAAGCATTTCTGATTCTCCACCAGGGAACTCAGGCATTTGCTCTACATATGTATAAGGCTTTTCTTCTACTACTTCGGCAACGATGTCGCTTGTACCTGTTCCGTCTATTTCACCTAGGTCAATAGGTGCATCTGGGGTACCTTCTACTGTTGCAACTCCTGCATCTACCTCTTCAAGTACTTCCACATCCGGAATTTCTTCCTCTTCCACCACTTCTTCGTCTTTTTTCACAACTGGCGGCGTATATTTTACGGAAGCTCGTTGTGGCGGTGGCGGCGGCGGCGCATCTGGTGGTGGCGGCGGCGGCGGTGGCGGTGGCGTATCTTCAATTGGTGGAGGCGGGGCCAGGGCTACTTCTGTAACAATCTTCTCTACAACTGGTTCTGGTTCTGGGTCACCCTCTAAAAACTTTGCTATAAGCGGAATGCTTATTAAAAGTACGAATAGAGAGATAGCAATAAACGCAGCAATAGAGACATGTTTGCTATACAGTTGTCGTAGTAGGTAGGCTCCGTACGCTCGGTTTCGTCCCTGAAAGACGATATCATCGAGCGAGGCTTTAGCTAACTTACTTGCATCCATATCTTATTGTCCGATTTTTTGTGCTACTAGTTCTTTGTCGTTGTCAGTGATGTCAACAACAGCAAACTTCTTTGTATCAGTGATTTTTAATTCATCTAAAACATCTACAATATTTTTATAGCGAGATGTTTCTACTGGCTTAACCATAACAACCATTTTGGGGTTGCTTTTTACTCTGTTGGAGGTTAATACCTTGCGAATTCCATTGGCAGAATAATCAGTTTCTATTACTTCTGGATTTTCTTCTGGATTACCCAGTCCATAATAGTAGAATATTCTGTCATTTTCAGCCAAGATAATGGTCATTGCATTACTCTCCTTAAGGGGAGAAAGCTCTTCTTCATTCTCAGGCTTCACAGGCATCTGAATCTCCATTGTCTGTGGCTTACTAAATGATGTTGTAAGCATGAAGAATGTAAGAAGAAGGAATGCAAGGTCAACCATTGGTGTCATGTCCAGGTGGACAGACATTTTCTTGGAGCGTTTCTTACCACCTTTACCGGAGTCGGCTTTTTCTTGAATTTCTGCCATTTTCTTGTCTCCTTTCTTTTATAGGTTCTTATTCAGTTTCCCTGCTGGTGATCAGGTTAAATCTATTGATGTTCCTGTCCTGTAAGGTACTTATTACTCTTTGAACTGTTTCATAGTTCACGTCAGCATCCCCTTTGATGGCAATAATTACTTTTGGGTTAGAAAGACGTGTCTGATGAACCCAGTCACCTAGTTCATTATTTGCAGAGTCAGCAGGTATACCAGGCTGTTGCACCTCTTTACGTTGATCCGGCTCCATATCTAAATAAGATTTTAGCTGGCTAACAGGAACACCGAAGTTAGCTAAGAGAGAGAATGTTTTTTTCTCTTCCTCCGTAAAGCCGACACCGTACTTACTTGCCATCTTATCGATTAGCTTTTCTTTTGTCTGTTGCCCGTCTACACCAAAGAATATTCTATCTTCATTATCAACTGTGATAGTTATTACATTCGTATCCGGCAGTTTGATCACTGACTGAGAAGAGGGTGGGTCTACCACTACAGCTTCATCAGGAGCAAACTTTGTTGTCAGCATAAAGAAAGTAACCAATAAGAAGGCCAAGTCCACCATTGGCGTCATGTCCAATGAGGGTTTGGTTCTTTTTACTTTTGCTTTAGGCATATCTTAATCTAAAGTAATTAAACAGTTTGTGTTCTTGTAGTTGCAGTTGCTGGTGCACCTGCGTTGTCATGTTGTGCAGCAAATGTTGAGATAATGCTGAAGCCAGCTTCATCAATGCTGTACGTAAGCTCATCAATCTTGCTAGTGAAGAAGTTGTAAGCAACAATGGCAAGAGCAGAACCTGTAATACCTGTCGCTGTGTTAATCAAGGCCTCTGAGATACCATTTGAAAGGGCAACCGCATCAGCAGCACCTGAAGTTGCAAGAGCGGCGAACGCTTTAATCATACCAAGTACTGTACCGATCAAACCTACCAGTGTAGAGATAGAGGCAATAGTAGAGATAACAACAAGGTTCTTCTCAAGCATTGGCAACTCAAGTGAAGTTGACTCTTCAATTTCTTTCTGAATAGCAGCAACTTTCTCAGCCTTCAATAATTCATGATCAGCTTGCATTTCTTTATACTTAAGCAAACCTGCTTTTACAACGTTTGCTACTGATCCTTTTTGAGCATCGCAAGCAGCAATAGCGCCGTTTATGTCACGCTGGTTAAGTTTTGCAGAGATCGTGCGAACAAATGCTGCAACACTTTTTGTACCTTTTGCTTTGCTGATAGTTAATGCACGCTCAATAGAGAAGATTAATACCATCAGTACAAGAGACATCAGAAGAGGCACAACCCAACCACCTTTGTAAACTACACCAAGGTAGTTGCCTGGTAGTGGATGGTTTTCTGGATCTCCGCCTTCAAAGTTTGCAGGGTTACCTAATACAAACATATAAATCAGCACGCATACAATTAGTGCAACCGGAATAACGATGGCCGCAAACATTGAGCCTACCGGGCTTTTCTTCGCTTCTACATTAGCATTTTTGTTCGCTACCGCAGTCTTTTTTTCCATTTTTTTTAAAGTTTAAAGTTTAGCTGTTTGTGTTGTAATTAAATTGTCTGTGTAATTGTAAATGTTTTTCTTTTGCTTTTAGTTCTTTGTTGAATTTGCAATTTCAGCTTTTTCTTCAACTTTCAAACAATTGTTAAATAAAATTTCAAATTTCTCTTGCTTAAAGCCTTTTTAGCTTCTTGTTTTCAGTCTTTAACCTTACTTCTTAAACAAGAGTCTATAGACCCTCTACAAATCTATATAATTTTAAATAACATCCCAAGTATAAACACTAATCTGTTGCTGCTTTTTTCTTCTCTGTTCCCGTTCCGGATGTTTGCAGAGGCTCTTCCAACTTTGCACGTTTTAAATATTTAGTTGAGAGAAATAAGAGTTTCGCAACTAACGTTGGTGTGTCTATTTTGTTTGGTGATGCCTGAAAAAAAATAAAACTTTTTTAAATTGACTGTAAACCTGTTTAAATATTAAGGAAAACTGCTTTAAATATACTAAAAGAATTTTTACGCATGAGGTTCTATTAATTTTTTTTAGCCTCGTTCCAATAAAAATCCATTTCTTTCAGGGTCATGTCCTGTAATTGCTTTCCGTTCTCTGCCGCTTTGGCTTCTATATACTGAAAGCGCTTAATGAACTTTAAATTTGTTCTCTCCAGTGCCTCTTCGGGGTTTATCTCAATAAAGCGGGCAAAATTTATCAAAGAAAACAATAGGTCTCCGAACTCTGCGCTTGCACTTTCTTTATTTAAAGTAGCAGGGTTCTGTATATTAAACTCCTGTTCGAACTCATTTAGTTCCTCCTGTACCTTTTCCCACACCTGAGATTTATCATCCCAGTCAAAACCCGCTCCTCGTGCTTTCTCCTGTATCCGCATCGCTTTAACAAGGGCTGGCAAAGATTTAGGCACGCCTCCCAATACCGATTTATTACCCTCCTTAAGCTTTAGCTGCTCCCAGTTCCGCTTTACGTCTTCTTCTGTTTCGGCTGTCGTATCTCCGTATATGTGCGGGTGTCGGAAAATGAGCTTCTCGCACTGAGCGTTTAGCACATCAGCTATGTCAAAGGCACTTTGTTCAGAACCTATTTTAGAATAGAAGATCATGTGCAGCAAAATATCGCCCAGTTCTTTCTTTATTTCCTGTTTATCTCCTTTTAATATAGCGTCAGATAGCTCGTAAGTCTCTTCTATAGTTAAGTGGCGCAGGCTCTCCATTGTCTGCTTGCGGTCCCAGGGGCATTTCTCCCGCAAGTCTTCCATTATGTCAAGCAGGCGGTTAAATGCTTTTAACTGTTGGCCGCGCGGGCTATCGTCAAATTCGAGGTTATTCATAGTAACAAAGATAGTAAAAATCCCCTGCACCTTCTTTTATGAGTAAAGACGAACAGTTGTTGTAACTTCAAGTGCTATGGGCATACTCTGAAACAGAGGCTTTAGTTTTAATTTTCTTGCAGTACAATCAGGATGAAAGTTCTTAAAAGTACAACGAAAATGACTACTTTTGCCTTATAAATATTTTGTAAAGAGTGGCTTTAATAAAATCAATTTCAGGAATAAGAGGTACGATAGGAGGACAGGCTGGTGAAGCACTAACCCCTTTGGATGTTGTTAAATTTTCTGCCGCTTTCGGTACATGGGTACTACAGACCACCTCTAACAATACTATTATAGTTGGTCGTGATGCGCGCTTGTCGGGCGACATGGTGAATAAGCTGGTATGCGCTACCTTACAAGGCTTGGGTATTAATGTGATTGACGTAGGGCTTTCGACCACACCTACTGTGGAAATGGCTGTTCCGGATAAGAGAGCAGGTGGAGGTATTATACTTACTGCCAGCCATAACCCTAAACAATGGAATGCTCTGAAGCTGCTGAATCAGCATGGTGAGTTTATTTCAGATGAAGAAGGTAAAGTGGTATTGGAACTGGCCGAAAAAGAAGCCTTTGATTTTGCTCAGGTAAACGACCTGGGTAAATATAGGCAAAGTGAAAATGCTCTTAAAAAGCATATAAAAGCTATTCTAGATCTGCCGCTAATAGATGTGGAAGCTATAAAGGCAAGAAGCTTTCATGTGGCCATTGATTGTGTGAATTCTAGTGGGGGCATAGCGGTACCATTGCTTTTAGAAGCCTTAGGTGTAAACAAAATAGAGAAGCTGTTCTGTGAGCCAGACGGTAATTTTGCTCATAACCCGGAGCCTTTGCCCGAAAATCTGCGCGAAATATCTAAAGTTATAGAGAAAGGCAAGTTCGATTTAGGTATAGTGGTAGACCCGGATGTGGACCGCCTAGCACTGGTAAACGAAGACGGCAGCATGTTTGGGGAAGAGTATACACTGGTAGCAGTAGCCGATTATGTGCTGAAAAATACCATAGGC
The DNA here is from genome assembly GCF_020907275.1 of Pontibacter silvestris. GTDB lineage: Bacteria > Bacteroidota > Bacteroidia > Cytophagales > Hymenobacteraceae > Pontibacter > Pontibacter silvestris. Next base: position 119,017 of record NZ_JAJJWI010000007.1, read on the forward strand.
AACACTGTTTCGAACCTTTCTTCTACCAGGGCACTTCGCGATGTAACTGAGAAAGCTGGTGGTGCATATTTTGCCGCTGCTGTAGGCGAGGTGAATGTTGTGAACATGATGAAAGAGCAGAATGCCATAATAGGCGGTGAAGGTAATGGAGGAATCATTTACCCTGAGTTGCACTATGGTCGTGACGCTTTGGTTGGGATCGCTTTATTCCTGTCGCACCTGGCGAAGTCAGGCTTAAGTATGACGCGTCTGAGAGCTTCTTATCCGAACTACTACATCTCTAAAAATAAGATAGAGTTAACACCGGAAGTAAACGTAGACAGAGTGCTGAGCCAGGTGCAGGAGCGTTATACAAAGCAGCCAATAAATACGATTGATGGAGTTAAGATTGAGTTTGATAAGGAGTGGGTACACCTGCGCAAGTCAAATACAGAGCCAATCATCCGCATTTATGCTGAGTCTGACAGTAATGCTACTGCTGAACACTTAGCCAACAAAATTATTGCTGATATAAAAGAGATTATTTCTGCTAAAGGCTAATGATTTACTGTTGTAGAATACATAACGTACAGCAGGCGTAGCAGTTAGTTGCGCCAAGAGCAAAGGATAGGCATCTTGCTCTTGGCGCAACTTTTTTTTATGGTTTTACAGTTGTAGTAAAAATTAACCTTATAAATATGCGTGTTTACTTAGATAATGCTGCCACTACACCTCTTGATAAAGAAGTGTTTGAGGCCATGGCTCCATATATGCTGGAGCATTTTGGTAATCCTTCTTCTATTCATGGTCATGGGAGAGAAGTGAGGTCAGCGATTGAAAGCGCACGTAAAACAGTTGCCCAATTATTAAATACCTCGCCGGCAGAGGTATTCTTTACCTCTGGTGGTACAGAAGCGGATAATTTTGCCATAGTTTCTACCGTGCGTACACTTGGTATTACGCATGCTGTTACTTCTAAACTGGAGCACCATGCTGTACTACACACCATGGAAATGCTGGAGAAGCACGATGGCATTAAGCTAGACTACCTGCGTTATAACGAGCGTGGGGTTCTTGACCTGGAGCACCTGGAGGAGCTGTTAGCAAATAACCCGCAAACGCTTGTTTCTATTATGCATGCCAACAACGAGATCGGTAATCTGAACGATATCAAAGCTATCGGGGAGATTTGCAGGAAGTACAATGCCATTTTCCACTCTGACACAGTGCAGACCATGGGACATTACAAGCATGATATACAGACGTTGGGTGCGAACTTTATAGTGGGATCTGCACATAAGTTTCACGGGCCCAAAGGTGTCGGCTTCCTATACTGCGATGCAAATGTTAGAATCAATCCGCTGATTCAGGGTGGAGCACAGGAGCGTAACATGCGTGGCGGTACTGAAAACGTATATGGTATAGTTGGTCTGGCCAAAGCTCTGGAAATTGCCTACCGAGATATGGAGGAACATCAGAAGCATATACAAGGGCTTAAAGACAGGTTAATTCATAAATTAAAAGAGCAGGTGGAGGGTGTGAGTTTTAACGGCCTTTCGGCAGAGGCAGATAAAAGTTTGTACACAGTGCTAAATGTAAGCTTACCGCCATCCGACATAAATGAGATGCTACTATTTAGCCTGGATATAAACAAGGTTTCTGTGTCCGGAGGTAGTGCCTGTAGCAGTGGGGCTAATGCTGGTTCACATGTGCTGAATGCTTTAAACACAGATCCTATGCGTGGCTCTGTGCGCTTTTCGTTCAGTAAATACAACACCCCAGATGAGGTAGATTATGTAGCAGAAACGTTAGCGAAATTATTTAGAAAAGTGCCTGCTTAGCAGCAGTAAATATATATCTTTGGGAAAGGCTTCAGCAGAAATGTTGAGGCCTTTCTTTATATATGTCCAAAACTTAATTTTAAAACATGAAAAGTATAGGTGTTTTCTGCGGCGCTAATATGGGGAATAGCAAGGTGTATACTAAAGCTGCTGCCAGATTAGGCGACTTAATGGCGGCACAAAACATTACCTTAGTATATGGAGGAGGTAAGGTTGGTTTGATGGGGGCAATTGCAGATAGCATATTAGCAGGCAACGGCGCTGTTGTGGGTGTAATTCCACAGAGCTTAGTAGACAGGGAAGTGGCACATGCCAGCTTAACAGAACTACATGTCGTACAGACGATGCACGAGCGCAAGGCTTTAATGGCTGCTAAGTCAGACGCTTTTATTGCTATGCCAGGAGGCTTTGGCACATTTGACGAATTTTGCGAGATAATTACCTGGAACCAGTTGGGAATTATCAGAAAGCCGACAGCTCTTTATAATGTAAATGGTTACTACGATAAATTTCTGGACATGATAGATCATTGTGTGGCAGAAGGCTTTGTGAAGGCAGACCAGCGGGCAAACCTTATTGTTGCATCAGAGCCGGAGCCGTTATTAGAGAAAGTGCGAAATTATGCTGATGCTATTTCCGATGATAGGATAGATCTTAATCGAATTTAGTTTGTTTATATTTAAGGTGCTTCATGTGCTAATATGTGGTAGGAGGAAAAACTCTTCTGTTTTTCCTCCTACCACATGAAACCTGATAGTTACTAATGCTGAAGTACTATCTCCTTTACAGCGTCTACCCACATAGGATCTGAGTTCAGGCTTTCTACCAGCTGCCACTTTTCGCCGCCTGCTTCTAAAAACATCTCTTTAAACTCTTCTCCAACTTCTATAGTTGTTTCCAGGCAGTCTGCAACAAAGGCAGGGCTATAAGCCAATACTTTCTTAATGCCTTTGGCCGGAAGCTCTTTCAGAACAAAGTCTGTATAAGGTGTTAGCCAAGGGTCCTTGCCTAGTCTCGACTGAAATGCTACAGTATATTGATCGTTACGCAAGCCCAGCTCTGCCGCCAGTAACCTGGAGGTAGCAAAGCAGGAAGCACGGTAGCAGTATTTATTACGTTTGTTGTAAGAGTTGCAGCAGGCACCCAACTGGCAATAGCCTTTGTCGCTGCCTTTTAGCACGTGCCGTTCCGGCACGCCATGATAGCTGAACACTACAAAATCGTAGTTATCCTTTGCCATGTGCCGCTTGCCTAGTTCTGCAAAAGCTTTGATAAAGCCTGGGTCATCACAGAAAGAAGATATAAAGCTGATGTTCGGGATAACCCACCAATCTTTTACTATCTCCATTATTTTATCTTGTACAGAACCAGTAGAGGCGGAAGCATATTGCGGAAACAGCGGAAGTACAATAAGCCGGTCTACACTCTGCTCACGAAGTTCTTCCAATGCATTTTTGATACTCGGGCTCTGGTAGCGCATGCCAAAGGCCACATAATATCCAGTGCCTAGGGCAGTCTGCAGCTTCTCTTTTAAATCGAGGCCGTGGTACAAAAGGGGAGAACCTCTTTCGGTCCACAGCTCTTTATAAATTTTAGCTGATTTAGGTGCCCGAAAAGGAGCTATTACACCGTTAATCAAGGCGTAACGCGCAATGGCGGGTATGTCTATTACGCGCTTGTCCAGCAGGAACTCGCGCAGGTACTTCCTTACATCTGGAGTGTTGGGGGTGTCTGGTGTACCCAGGTTGACTAGCAAAACGCCTATTTTGCCGTTAGATTTTTTGCTCATTAAAGTATATGCTGCTTTATCAGGTGCAAAGATACAAAGTATGTTGTTAGTTAATGGCTGCTAATAGTACAACAGATATATTAATAGCAACCACTGATATAAAAGCAATAAATTAAAGAATTGTTCAAAGTTTCAGAGGTTACACACTTAAAATTATTCTATCATTCTGTGTGTCAATTATTCAGACATGGCTAAAACTCCGTAAAAAAGAAGTAATTTTGCGACCTCAAATTTTAAACTATGGCTGAAACTCCGCATAAAGCAGGCTTTGTAAGTATTGTAGGTAAGCCCAATGTAGGAAAATCTACTTTAATGAACGCTTTGGTAGGCGAGAAATTATCTATTATCACTTCCAAAGCACAGACCACCAGACACCGTATCATGGGCATTCTGAACGGAGACGATTTTCAGATTGTCTACTCTGATACGCCTGGCATTATAAAGCCGCAGTATGCGCTGCACGAGTCCATGATGAGTTTTGTGCGTACTTCGCTGGAAGATGCCGATGTAATTCTTTTTGTAACCGATATTTATGAAAAGCACGACGAGGACGATGTTATAAAGCGATTACAGCATGCTGAAGTGCCTATTTTGTTGCTGATAAACAAAATTGACCAGGCATCGGAAGAGGAACTTGCAGAGAAGGTGGCATACTGGCAGGAGAAAATGAACCCGACAGAGATACTGCCTATCTCGGCGCTGCATAATTTTGGGTTGGAGCATTTGTTTGGGCGTTTGCTGCATTATTTGCCAGAGCACCCGGCTTTTTACCCCAAAGATGAACTGACTGATAAGCCTGAGCGTTTCTTTGTGTCGGAGATGATCCGGGAGAAGATCTTCCTTAATTATAAAAAAGAAATTCCCTACAGCTGCGAAGTGGTGGTAGAGGAGTTCAAAGAAGAAGAGGAGATTATCCGTATCCGTGCCGAGATAAGCGTAGAGCGCAAAAGCCAGAAAGGCATTATAATTGGACACAAAGGCGAAGCATTAAAAAAAGTAGGCACACAGGCTCGCATAGATATGGAAGAGTTCTTCCAGAAAAAGATATTTCTTGATTTGTATGTGCGCGTGAACGAAAACTGGCGAACAGACCAAAAGCTGCTACGGCGCTTCGGGTATAGCGAGTAAGTAGGCGCATTGCATAAAGCTTCGGAGCAAGGTGCTCCGGGGGCACTTTAACCATTTTATTTTAGAACGATGTCAACCAACATCATTGCTATTGTAGGCCGCCCCAATGTGGGTAAGTCTACACTTTTTAACCGCCTTATTGGTCAGCGTAAAGCCATTATGGACAACGAGAGCGGTGTTACCCGGGACAGGAGCTACGGCCACGGCGACTGGACAGGCAAGTACTTTACTGTAATAGACACGGGTGGCTATGTACACGGCTCTGAAGATATTTTTGAAGGAGAAATTAACAAACAGGTAGAGCTGGCTATAAACGAAGCTGACGTAATTCTATTTATGGTAGATGTGGATGCAGGTGTTACCAGCCTGGATGAAGAATTTGCCAATGTGCTTCGTCGTACTGATAAACCTATTTATATAGTTGCCAATAAAGCAGACACAAATGCACGTGCGCACCAGATGGGTGAGTTTTATGCGTTAGGAGTAGGGGATGAGATATTCCCGGTTTCATCACAGAATGGCTCTGGTACAGGTGATCTGCTGGATGCCGTGGTGAAACACTTCGAAGACGAAGGTGTGGAAGACCCGGATGCAGGTATTCCAAAGCTGGCTGTGCTGGGCCGTCCGAATGTAGGTAAATCATCCTTCGTGAACCTGTTGCTGGGCGAAGAGCGAAACATTGTAACAGACCTTGCCGGCACTACCCGCGATGCTATTCAGTCCCGCTACAATGCTTTCGGAAAAGAATTCATTATTGTAGATACAGCTGGGCTGCGTCGTAAGAGCAAAGTAAACGAAGATATCGAGTTTTACTCAGTAATGCGCTCTGTGCGTGCTTTGGAAGATGCTGACGTTTGTATTGTGATACTGGATGCCACACGTGGTATAGAAGCACAGGATGTAAATATTATAGCACTGGCAGAGAAGAACCGTAAAGGCATTGTGATTCTGGTAAACAAGTGGGATCTTATTGAAAAAGATAACCACTCTACTAAGGAGTTTGAGCAGGAAATTCTGGAGCGTATAGCACCGATCAAATATGTGCCGGTCATCTTTACTTCTGTAGTCACCAAGCAGCGTATACATAAGGCAGTTGAGAAAGCAATGGAGGTGTATGACAATAAGACGCAGAAAATACCTACTTCCAAACTTAACGACCTGCTGCTGCCAGATATTGAGCGTTACCCGCCGCCAGCTATCAAGGGCAAGTTTGTTAAGATTAAGTATGTGACCCAATTGCCGACACACAACCCGACTTTTGCATTCTTCTGTAATCTGCCGCAGTACATCAAAGACCCATATGCGCGTTACCTTGAAAACTGCCTTCGGAAGCATTTTGGACTTGAAGGTGTGCCTATTAAGTTGATTTTCAGAAAGAAATAATGAGGGGAATATAGGGAGTTAGAATATAGTGATATATTTACAACTCTATCTCTCACAAAAACATAAACAACATGAAAAAGGTATTAGGCTTATTGTTTGTTGCTGGCCTTTTCGTATTTGCATCTTGCGGTGGTGAGGCTACTACTGAAACGGAAACTACTGAACCTGCAGTTGAAGAGGCTCCTCCTATGGAAGAAACTACTGTTGACACAGCTAATGCACCAATAGACACAACAGGCGCTGCTGCAGATACAACTGCAACTATGTAATTGTTCCTAAAACCTTCTGGCGATGTCAGAGCTTAAAGGCACTCTATCCGGAGTGCCTTTTGTTTTTCATAACTCAACATGTAGTAGCCTCGTAAGCTTTGCCATGCAAGGTACATTAACTACAGCAGAACATACCAGTGATATAAGATATCTGGCATGGCCAGTAAATAGAAAATAATCAGATGAAAAGAACATTCCTTTTAATGTTGACACTAGCCTTCTGCTCATTTGCTTCCTGTAACTCTTCTACTGAGGAAAGAGGAGGCGAAAGTGAAGAAGAGTTAAGAGACGAAGCAAAGCGTAAAGCTGCTGAAATGGAAGACGCGGCAGAAGAAACAGATACAACTGCCGTAGTAGAAAAACCGTAAATAAGACGAAGTCACAGGTAAAAGAATACTTCCTTGTTAGTAAGTGTCTTTAATGCGGAATAGGTTCTATACATGTAGTACAAGCAAGCTAATTCCTTAGAAAGAAATCACCCTTGAATATTTAAACTAAAACTAAATTCTTATGAAAAAACCAATCTTTATGCTGATGGCTGCTGGGGCACTTACATTTGCCTCATGCGATTCAAATACAGAAAACAGAACAGAAGAAACCGGGGAGCGTTTGGAAGAAGGAACCGATGAAATAGGCGACGATGTAGAAGAAGGGGCCGATGAAGTAGGGGATAATATAGAAGAGGGAGCAGATGAAGTTGAGGAGGAAGTTGACAGATAGTAAATAAATATAATGACTTAACACAAAGGGCCTGCGAAAGCAGGCCCTTTGTGTTAACACTGGTTGCAGATACTAAGGCCCAAGCCGCTTTTGTATCATACTATTAACCAAACCAAACAGCCGCTTTGGTGTGAAAGTCCGCCAATGGATTTCTTCCAGACTACCGCCATAGTTAATGTAATAGTCCAGGTTGTAGTTTTTCATTTCACTCAGCACAAAATCCCTGAATCCTATGGCGGCTACCCAGCCCTCCTCTACATCCTCAAACCATTCCTCATAATAAGAGTCATCGGAGCCGTGGAAGTTAAACACATTCTCGCCTATAAGTATGAAGTGTTTTATGCCTTCCTGCACCATTGGGTCTATAATGTTGCGCTTGAGGCTCATAATGTCGTTATTCAGGGCATCATTCCATTCACCTATAAACTCAATTATTGTAAAGCTGAGTTCATAATTGGTATAAAGTATTTTAAGGAAAAGCGTTTCAGAGTCAATATCGTCCCACTGTGGATGAATATAGTATCCATAAATGTCATGGGTATAATGGGAAAGGCTGTTCTCTGTCCCATACAAAGGAGAGCGTGGGTCCTCAGATGCGGAATATAACTCCAGCCAGTTGTAAAAAGGTTCTATCGTATGCATAATTCAAATGTGACGTTCCTGCCGTTTAGCCAGATCAATTATCTACTGTATCAGCAGGTACAAAGTTGAAGCATTTTTTATGATTAGGGTATAAGGCAAAGCTCATATTCTTTTTTTAAGGAAAGTTCTGCCGGAACAGGTGCTATATAAAGTACATCAGGAACTGTTTCTTTCAAATTTGCGATATGTTTAGTAATTACGTTACTTGAAGTAGCACTGGATTATGTTTGTTTTGTCCTCTTTAACCCTTATGAGCAACATGCGAAGAATATTTTTAAGTTTCCTGCGCAGTATTGCTGTTTTACTTTTTCTTTTAAGTATCTCTGTCAATGCTAGTGCAGCTGATCCCGATTATGTAGAAGTGTATCACCCTGTCATACATCAGGCGGAGGCAAGTATTCTGAATAAAGATTATACAACAGCCTTGGCCTATTATCAGCAAGCCTTTGCTTTAGTGCCTGTGCCTTTTGCCAGGGACTATTATAATGCTGCTGTTTGTGCTGTTTTAGTGAATGATGCCAAGCAAGCCTTTGATTACCTGGAGAAGTTGGTGCTGTCTGGGGTAAGCCTGGCATACCTGGAGCAGCAGGAGGTGTTTGAGCCCTTGCATGAGACGCGCCAATGGAAAAAGTTTAAAAGGAGGTACCCGAAGCGCCGTCGTGAGTTCAGACATGCTGCCAACTTAGATTTACGTGCCGACCTGGACGAACTGTATGCACGTGACCAGTACTTCAGGCAAGCAGAGGGCGGCTTAAAGGTGCATGGCGATACAATACGAAAAATTGAGGCCGCCAATGTACAGAAACTGCTTGGTTGGATTAATCAGTATGGGTATCCTGGTGAGGCATTAATAGGAGTAGCCGATACCTTAGAGGAGGTGCCTCGCTTCAGTATTGTTATTCAACGGCAAACAAAGTTCAGGGGAGGCTATGACTTCTCAGATATACTTACTACTGCTGTGCATGAAGGCAAACTGGCCCCACAAGCTGCTGCTTTTCTAATGGATGTGCAGGCTGGCAGGAATAACTATAAAGCCAAAGCGCTGGTAAAAGTAGATTGTTATAAAACAGAAGACTGTATAGATGCTGATCAGTATTTTCAGGAAAGCCTAAGCCAAAAGGAGCGAGAGCAAATAGATGAACTGCGTTTAAAGTTAGGCTTGGAGCCACTGACAGACTATAAGAGAAAAGTAATGTATAGCTTAGAAGATGACCGCTTTAAAATGAACTACGCCTGGTCTGTTGCCACATACAAAGTACCAAGTAAAGAGGCAGCCGAAGTACTGGTAGAGAAATTAGTAGTTGCAGAACTATAAATGCGGTTGATGCTGAAAGAGCGGCAAGAGTAAGAAGCGAAGCTAAATCCCTTTACTCTTCTCTTGTCGCTTTCTCTTTTATTTGCTGTTGTAGGCGTCAATGGCTGCGCGTACACTGCCATACTTTTTAAGAAGAGCGCCAGCTTCTGCTTGCTTTAGCTGTAACTCATCCATCAGCATGCGGGTACCACGGTCAACCAGCTTATGGTTTGACAGCTGCATGTCTACCATTTTATTGCCCTTAACACGGCCAAGCCTTATCATCGTTGAAGTAGTGAGCATGTTTAGCGCCAGCTTTTGTGCTGTGCCTGCTTTCATACGGGTGCTGCCTGTTACAAACTCAGGGCCTGTTATTATTTCCACCGGATAGTCGGAAGTTTCAGCCACGGCACTATCTGCGTTGCAAACAATACAGCCAGTAACTACACGATTCTGGCGGCAGGCCTTTAATCCCCCGATTACATAAGGTGTACGCCCAGATGCTGCTATACCTACTACAATGTCTTTTTCTGAGATATAATGCTCCTGCAGGTCTTTCCAGGCCTGTTCCAGGTCATCTTCTGCAAACTCCACGGCTTTACGGATAGCTCCGTCGCCACCGGCAATAAGGCCTATAACCATACCGTGAGGCACGCCATAAGTAGGCGGGCATTCTGAGGCATCTACAATACCTAATCGGCCGCTGGTGCCTGCTCCAATATAAAATAAACGTCCTCCCTTGCTTAGCTGGCTGACAGTAGCATTAACCAAAGCTTCAAGCTGTGGAATGGCTTTTTCTATGGCTAGCGGTACAGTCTTGTCCTCACGGTTTATATTCTCTAATAATTCGCGCACAGGCATTTGCTCCAGGCGATCATAGTTAGATGCTGATTCAGTAGTAGACACTTCTGGTAATTTAGAAATTGGAAATCATAAAAGAAGTATAAAAAAAGAAAGACAACAGGAGAGAAGCTTTGGTGTAAACCTTTCCCTTTTGTCTTTCTTCCTGTATTTTAATCAAGGGTTACTTGTTATCAGTAACAGCAAGTAATTCCTGGTGGTACTTAATAAGTCCTTCGCTTGGGCTTTGGATTATATTACCGATATGGGCTCCGTATTTTTTAGCCACTTGATGTAATGTATCAGAGAAGTGGAATGCAACAGAGCCGACAAAATTTACAGGTACTTCGGTAAAGCCTTTGTACTTACACACGTGGCGCTCAAAAAAGTCTGTAAAGTTTTCGTGTATCATGGCGTGTACAACAGGGTCTTTACGCTTCTCGTGCATAAACTTGGCAAAGGTTGCCAGGTACGTACTTGGCATGTCTGTATAATAAACAGCATCCAGAATCCCATCTTTTGTTAAGTTATAGCGGTTCTTTAGTGAAGTTGCCAGTTCTTCCGGCAGTTCACGGTAAAGGTACGCCCTGATCAGCATCTTGCCCAAGTAGGCGCCGCTTCCCTCGTCACCCATCAGAAAGCCAAGAGATGGTACATTGTCGACTACTTTTTTACCATCATAAAGGCAGGAGTTAGAGCCTGTACCCAAAATGCAGGCAACACCAGGCTGATGACCGCACAAAGCACGTGCCGCTGCCAGTAAATCGTGGTCTACATGCGCCTCACTGTTTGGGAAAACCTTCTGTAGTGCCTGCTCTACACGTAGGTTTCGCTCCGGGGAGCTGCAGCCTGCTCCGTAATAGTAAATTACAGTTGGTGTCTTTTCCTTTAGGTTTGGAAGAAGCTCTTGTTCAAATATGGTGTAAATCTGGTTAGAATCCAGGTACTGCGGGTTTATACCTGCTGTAAATACTTGTTCATGAACACCACTGGCATCCATCATGCGCCAGTCTGTCTTGGTTGAGCCGCTGTCAGCTATTAGAATCATACTTGTTCTTTTATTTATGGTTCACTAGAGCATGTGCTTTTTTAGAGGCACCATGCTACACAATTCATTTTAGGTAAACAGAGTTTTTTATAAGACCTATGGCCTCAAATTTATCAAAAACATTGGCATTATGCGGAGCATCTTTCAGTTCTTCTGTCAGATCTTGCCCTGCCCAATGTTCATAATGTGTCCCATTGCGCCACAGCCTGGATTTTTGCACATCATAAATAACACCTTTATAGGCGATCCATATTTCGTCTCTGTCCTGCCCGTTACGTAGGGCGAGCTGCTGCAGTGTATACTCTGGCAAGTTCATTGTTTCTCAGGCTAACCTATTCTTGCCTGTGTTACTATCCATCGGTTCGGTACTTCGCCTTTAGTAGCCTGCAAATAATCTTCATAACTGCATGGTATAATACGGGAGCCTTTGCCATCTGATAATGCCTCTACCTCTAGCCACCACTTTTCAGACTGTTTGCTTTTATAAAACACCATTCGGTCGGGTTCATCATTAAAGGCAACAGCATATTTAGTAAAGTATTTGCTACTGAAGTCTACTTCATTTTTACGGTGATAAAAGCCTTCTATAAAGTACCATATCATGGTGGAAATGGTCATAGCAGTTAAACCACGCTCATCCAACTCCGGGTCATACTCATAAATACCTAATGATGTTAGCGTGTCGTTTATACCGGCATACCAGCAGATCTGGCAGGCTTCTTCACCTGTCAGGCCAAAAGGGTTGGTAGGGGCATAACCCGGTGCATCCTGATAACGAATAGCCGAAATATCAAAAGTGAGTAAGTCAGCAACACGTACAACAGGCTCCATCTCCTGTACGTTACGGTGAACCTCGCCTACACGATAAGCCTCAAAATGCAGTTTTTCTAAAGTAGCCATTACTTCCGGCTCTACCAGGTACGATTGGTAGCCTATCTGGCCTAAGCTAAAGAGGTAGTTGGGTTCGTGCATGAGTATCTGGCGCAGCTGCTTTTTATTAGGCATAGCGTCGGTGTCTTGTGTCATATCAACACTGCTATCTACCGTTACCATATTCACTACGCGCTCCAGGTGTTCATAACCCAGGTACTGCCCATACTCTAAATCGTGTGACCCTCCTATAATAATGGGAATGGTATTATGAGAGATGAGCACTTCTACAATCTCTTTAAGTCGCAGATAGGTGTCTTCCAGGGTAATGCCGGCACGTAAGTTTCCTAAATCTACAATCTTACAGCGGCCACTGCCTTTGTGCAGGGTATAAAGCGTTTTTCGTACAGCACGGGCAGGAGAGGTGGCAACAGTTGCCACAGGCTCTTCTTCATTGCTGCGTCCTCTGGTTTCATTTACACCCAATATGGCTATGTCGGCACCACGCCAGTCAGGGAATTTACTTACAAAGCGCGTAACATAAGCTCCTAGCGTGCGGGGCTTATTTAACTTTGCAAATACATCCTCGTTTAGCGGCTCAAAAAATATTGAAAGATTCATGTAACTTTGTACAGATAAAGTCAAAAATAGCAAATTTACATTTGTGATAATTAAAAAAGTAACCTTTCTCTCTGATTCAGCTTATAAACAGTAGTTGTGAAAAAATCTTTTGCCTTCTTCGCAAATTTTCAAAAAATAAGTTATAATGCACCTAATGATTGTTAGTATTTGTGATATACCTATACTAACACTTTGGAAAAGCACAACAAATTACAAATTGGTTTAATATGAATGTCACGCGCGCCCTTGATCTTTTGCCTCACCAATTGCAAAATTCTCCACAACCTGATTGCCTTGCAGTTAAAGTAGGCAACTCCTGGAAAAAATACAGCACACAGGATGTGCAGGACTATGCGAACAAAATAAGCCTGGGCTTGCTTCAAATGGGAGTGGGTAAAAATGATAAAGTTGCTATTATCTCATTTAACCGACCGGAGTGGGTGCTGGTCGATTACGGCGTTCAGCAGATAGGGGCGATTAGTGTGCCTATGTACCCTACCATTACGGTAGAGGATTACCGCTATATTTTTAGTGATGCTGGGGTTAAGGTGATATTTGTGGCAAACAGCGAACTGTACAACAAAGTAACGGCAGCAACAGCGGGAATAGACAGTGTGCAGGAGATATATACGTTTGATGAGTTGCCGGGAGCTAAACACTGGTCTGAGGTAGTAACGCTTGGCGAAGACAAAGATATACGGCAACTGGAACCTCTTAAGGCAGTTGTAGCCCCTGATGATGTGCTAACTATAATCTATACGTCAGGCACTACGGGCAACCCGAAAGGCGTAATGCTAACGCACCGCAACCTGATTAGTAATGTTCAGGGAGCTATGCCGTATGTGCCGGTAGACCACAGACACCGTGCGCTTAGTTTTTTGCCGTTAAGCCATGTGTTTGAGCGGATGCTGCTGTATTTGTATTTCCATGTGGGGGTGTCTATCTATTATGCGGAGAGCATAGAGAAAGTAGCCGATAACCTGAAAGAAGTGCAGCCGCATGTGTTTGCTACAGTGCCGCGCTTACTTGAAAAAGTGTATGATAAGATTGTGGCCAAAGGCATGGAACTGACTGGTGTAAAACGCAAACTGTTTTTCTGGGCATTGGAACTGGGGCTGAAGTATGATACCCAGGCTAACCAGGGCTGGTGGTATGATAAACAGCTGGAGCTGGCTAACAAACTTATTTTCAGTAAGTGGCGCGAAGCACTTGGTGGTAATGTAAGAGCAATTGTTTCGGGTGGGGCAGCTCTGCAGCCAAGGCTGGCGCGGGTTTTCTGGGCGGCTAATATTCGGGTAATGGAAGGCTATGGCTTAACAGAAACATCACCTGTAATAGCTGTGAACCGTTGGGAGCCTGAAAACAATATGATTGGAACGGTAGGGCCTGCGATAGATGGGGTAGAGATAAAAATAGCCGAAGAAGACGGTGAAATTCTAAGCCGTGGGGCACACATTATGAAAGGCTATTACAACAGACCAGAGTTAACGGCAGAAGTAATCGACAAAGATGGCTGGTTCCACACAGGTGACATCGGGGAGATAGTGGACGGTAAATACCTGAAAATTACAGATCGTAAGAAGGAGATGCTAAAGACTTCCGGTGGTAAGTATATTGCACCTCAGCCTATTGAGAATAAACTGAAAGAGTCGGTAGTGATAGAGCAGGCGATGGTAGTGGGTGAGGGGCACAAATACGCCTCTGCGCTAATAGTGCCATCTTTCCTGGGCTTGCAGGACTGGTGCCAGTTTAAGGGTATAACTTATACTTCCGACGAAGACATGATTAAGAAACCTGAGATTTTAGAAAAGTTCCAGCGGGAGATAGAAAAGGCCAACGAAGACCTGGCGCAATATGAAACTATTAAAAAGTTCAGGCTGCTACCAAGAGTATGGACAATCGAGAGCGGTGAACTAACGGCAAAATTAAGCATAAAACGCAAAGTGATTACTGCCAACTTCAAAGACGAAATAGAAAGTATGTACGAGTAATCAAAGGCTAAATCTCGATGCCAGGTTCTATAGTATCTGGTTCTCACAGATAAAAAGCTGCTCCAGGCAGAGATACGGATTTGTGGAGCCTTTTATATCAGAGGCATTTTAATATTTGAAGCCCTTTCTATTGCGGAAAGGGCTTTTTTTGTAACCATTCCTGCTTTTATGCTTAAGCAGTATTGATGTATGCTGTAACTGTTTTATATAACTAACTGGTTCAGGGAGCGTAAAATCTTGTAAAATAGTATGCAAGCATAACAAATTTTCTTATATTTGGTATACAACATTATAGACAGATGAAGCCTGAAGAAACCGTAGATTATAATGTAAAAGTAGCCTGGCATGCCGTTTCACGCATGTATAATGCGGAGGCTGCGCAGAATGATATGACCACATCTATTGGGTTTGTTCTGCTTAACATAAATCAGCAGGCAGGGACTCCTGCTACTAAAATTGCTCCTTTGCTTGGCTTGGAAGCCCGTAGCCTTACGCGCATTCTTAAAAGCATGGAAGATAAGGATCTTATTTACAGGGTGCCAGATGAGCATGACAAGCGGCTGGTGCGCATTTTCCTGACTGAAAAAGGTTTGGAGAAGAAAGAAGTGGCTAAACGTACGGTGAAGCACTTTAACAGTAAAGTGCGCGAGGCTATTCCGGAGGAGGAGTTGCAGGCCTTTTTTCGCGTGTGTAGCAAGGTAATGAACATGATAGAAAATAAAGAAATCTTCTAAACCATAGACAATCACTCTAATTCTATGAAAAGAATAATCAAAAAGGTAGCCGTGTTAGGTTCCGGGGTTATGGGTTCTCGCATTGCCTGCCATTTTGCTAATATTGGCGTGCAGGTGCTGCTGCTGGACATCGTGCCAAAAGAGCTGACGCCCGAGGAGCAAGCAAAGGGACTGACGCTTGAAAACAAGAATGTGCGTAATCGCATTGTAAATGGCCATTTACAGGCAGCAGTTACCTCAAACCCATCGCCGTTATATCGCAAGTCCGATGCTCGCCTGATACAGACAGGGAATTTTGAGGATAATATGAAAGACATTGCCACTGCTGACTGGACAATTGAAGTGGTAGTTGAAAATCTCAAGATAAAGAAGCTGGTGTACGATCAGGTAGAGCAATTTCGTAAGCCGGGTACTTTAATCTCTTCCAATACATCAGGTATTCCAATTCATTTGATGGCGGAAGGCCGCTCCGACGATTTCAGGAAGCACTTCCTGGGTACGCATTTTTTTAACCCACCGCGTTACCTAAAGCTCATGGAAATTATTCCGACCTCTGAAACAGATAGAGGGGTAGTTGACTTTCTGCTGCATTACGGCGACTTGTATTTAGGTAAAACCACTGTATTGGCTAAAGACACGCCTGCCTTTATTGCCAATCGTGTAGGTATATTCGGCATTATGCAGATACTGAAGTCTATGGAGAAGTTTGGTTTAACCATAGATGAGGTAGACAGAATTACAGGGCCTATTATTGGTCGCCCTAAGTCAGCCACTTTCAGAACGCTGGATGTTGTTGGTCTGGATACTACTGCTAACGTGGCCAATGGACTATACCAGGCAGGAGAACAGGATGAGGCTCATGAGCTTTTTAAACTGCCGGGCTATCTGAATAAAATGCTTGAGAACAAATGGCTGGGCGATAAAACCGGGCAAGGGTTCTACAAGAAAACCAAAGATGCTAAAGGCAAAACAGAAATTCTGACACTGGACCTGAATACGATGGAGTATGGGCCTAAGCAAAAAGTGAAATTCCAAAGCTTGGAAGTACTAAAGCCCATTGACGACCTGCGCAAGCGTATTCAGGCTTTCTCTAAGCAGGAAGATAAAGCGGCACAGTTCTTCAACGAAACGCTGTTTGGGCTGTTCCAGTACGTATCTAACCGCATTCCGGAGATATCAGATGAATTATATCGCATAGACGATGCTTTGCGTGCCGGCTTTGGTTGGGAACTGGGCCCGTTCGAATATTGGGATATGTTGGGCGTACGTGAAACAGTACAACGCATGACAGAGGCAGGCTTTACTCCTGCAGATTGGGTACTGGATATGCTACAACATAACAAGGAGTCTTTCTACATTGTTGAAAATGGCAAGCGTCGCTACTACGATATCCAAAGCAATGAATATAAGGCTATACCAGGTGCTGAGAATTTTATTATTCTGGATAACCTGCGTGGTAGTAGTGTGGTGTGGAAAAACAGCGGTGCCAGCCTGATAGATTTAGGAGATGGTATTCTGAACGTGGAGTTCCACACGAAAATGAATACAATGGGTGGTGATGTAGCTGTTGCCCTGAACAAAGGAATTGAGATAGCAGAGAAAGACTTCCGTGGAATGGTCGTAGGTAGCGATGCTGCAAACTTCTCGGCAGGTGCTAATGTAGTGTTAATCTATATGTATGCCATTGAGCAGGAGTATGATGAAATTAACTTTATGATCAAACAGTTTCAGGATTCCATGATGCGCATGCGCTACTCCGCCATACCTGTTGTAGGAGCACCACATGGTTTAACCTTAGGTGGGGGCTGTGAGCTTAACCTGCACTGCGACCACATACAGGCTGCGGCAGAGACTTACATGGGCTTGGTAGAGTTTGGCGTTGGTTTGATACCTGGCGGTGGCGGTACCAAAGAAATGACTTTGCGTGCTTCTGAAGCTTATGAAGAAGGAGATATAGAGTTAAATACGTTAAAGAACATATATCTCAATATTGGTATGGCTAAAGTGTCTACCTCTGCTGCTGAGGCTGTTGACTTAGGGTACATCCGCCGCAGCGACAGCATTACGGTTAACAACAATCGCCTGATAGCCGATGCCAAAGCGCAGGCTATACTGCTGGCAGAAGCTGGCTATACTAAACCGGTGCAGAAAACAAATGTTAAGGTGCAGGGGCGCAGTGGGCTGGGTATGTTCCTTACAGGGGCAAATGCTATGTACACAGGCCGCTACATGTCAGAGCATGACCTGAAGATATCGCATAAGCTGGCTTATGTAATGTGTGGCGGAGATTTGTCTTCACCAACAGAAGTAAGCGAGCAGTATCTGCTTGATCTGGAGCGTGAAGCCTTTCTGTCCTTAACAGGTGAGCGCAAAACACTGGAGCGTATCCAGAGCATCCTGACAACTGGCAAGCCACTTAGAAATTAAGGTATAGTATCAATCTATAAAAGAGCATCAAAATGAACAATGCATATATAGTAGCCGGATTTCGTAGCGCTGTTGGGAAAGCACCCCGTGGCGTGTTCCGGTTCATGAGACCTGACGATCTCGCGGCAGAAGTCATCAAACATCTTGTAGTTTCTGTGCCGCAACTAGATCCGGAGAGGGTAGACGACCTTATTGTTGGTAATGCAGTGCCAGAGGCTGAGCAGGGCCTGCAAATTGGTCGTATGATCTCGTTATTATCGCTGCCGATGTCTGTATCTGGTATGACAGTAAACCGTTACTGTGGCTCGGGCCTGGAAACAATAGCTATGGCTTGTAATCGTATTCAGGCTGGTATGGCAGACTGTATTATTGCCGGAGGTACAGAATCTATGTCTATGGTGCCAACGGCTGGCTGGAAAACTGTTCCAAATTATAAAATAGCAAAAGAAAACCCGGACTGGTACCTGAGCATGGGTTTAACAGCTGAGGCTGTAGCAAAAGACTACAATGTTTCACGTGAAGACCAGGACGAGTTTGCTTACCAATCGCATCAGAAAGCGCTTACCGCTATCAAGAACGGCTACTTTAATGAGCAGATTGTGCCTGTTACAGTAGAAGAGACTTATATAGATGAAAATGGTAAAAAGAAAACGCGTTCTTATGTAGTTGATACTGACGAAGGACCGCGTGCTGACACATCACTGGAAAAGCTGGCAAAGCTAAAGCCGGTATTTGCTAACGGAGGCACTGTAACAGCAGGTAACTCATCACAAACATCAGACGGCGCTGCCTTTGTGCTTGTAATGAGCGAGCAAATGGTAAAAGAGCTAAGCTTAGAGCCTGTTGCCCGCATGGTAGGTTATGCCACTGGGGGTATTGACCCTCGTATAATGGGTATGGGGCCAATAGCTGCCGTGCCTAAAGTGCTGAAGCAGGTTGGTATGAAACTGGAAGACATTGACCTGATTGAGATGAACGAGGCTTTTGCCGCACAGTCTATCGCTGTAATGCGCCACTTAAACTTTGACCCGGCAAAGCTTAATGTAAGTGGTGGCGCTATTGCATTAGGTCACCCACTGGGCTGCTCTGGCGCAAAATTAAGCGTGCAGCAGTTTAGTGAGTTGCGTCGCCTCGGCAAGAAGTACGGCATTGTGACAGCTTGCGTTGGCGGTGGCCAGGGTGTAGCTGGAGTTTATGAGCTTTTGAAATAGACTTTTGAGATAGACACAGGACACAAGATTTTTAAAATTCATAATTTAAAAGAACTAGTTGTTTGTGGAAAGAGGGGATGGAGCTGGCAAAGGATTTTTACAAAGCTATGTCCTTTTTCCCTGCAAATGAAAGGGTATGGTCTCAGGTTAGCAGGTCAGTAGTGTCTATACCTTCCAACATAGCTAAAGGAACTGGGAGAAATGCAGATAAAGAGTTTATTCGGTTTTTGAACATAGCCTTAGTATCTGCGAGACACCGTTACTACTAACGTAAGCTTTTAGATTTATTGATCAAAGCATATTGAACAAACTCTAGGAGTAGCTTCGCAAGATCCAAAGAGTGATTGATGGATTTAAGAAAAAGTTAAATAACGAGATTAAGAACAAGTCTTAGGTCTTGTGTCCAAAAAGATAAAAGATAAAAAAATGGAGAATGCAACTAAAACAGCAAGCATCAAAGGAGGAGAATTCCTTATAAAGGAAACTAATCCGCAGGATGTATTCATACCTGCAGAGTTTAACGAAGAACAGCAGATGATGGCGCAAACCTGCCGCGATTTTGTGCGGGAGGAGGTATATCCACTGTTGGATCGTCTGGATAACCACGAAGAAGGCCTGATGGAGAACCTGATGAAAAAGGCAGGTGAGTTAGGCTTATTCGCTGTGTCTGTTCCGGAGCAGTACGGTGGTCTTAACATGGACTTTAATACAGCCTTGCTGGTAACGGAGGCAGTAGGTGGCGGTCATTCGTTTCCGGTAGCTTTTGCAGCCCATACAGGTATTGGTACACTGCCAATATTATACTTTGGTACAGAAGAACAGAAAGCAGAATACATTCCGAAGCTGGCAAGCGGAGAACTGATGTCGGCTTACTGTTTAACAGAGCCTGGTTCTGGTTCGGATGCCTTGGCCGCTAAAACAAAAGCTGTGTTGAACGAAGCAGGTACGCACTATGTCCTGAACGGGCAAAAAATGTGGATTACTAACGCAGGCTTTGCCGATGTGTTTGTGGTTTTTGCACAGGTGGATGGCGATAAGTTTACAGGTTTTATTGTGGAACGCAACTTTCCGGGCGTAAGCTTAGGTAACGAAGAGCATAAAATGGGTATCAAAGGTTCTTCTACACGACAAGTGTTTTTTGAAGATTGCCAGGTGCCTGTAGAGAACGTGTTAGGTGAAATTGGTAAAGGTCATCTGATTGCCTTCAACATCCTGAATATTGGTCGTATCAAACTAGGGGCAGCTACATTAGGAGCTTCTAAAAAGGTAGCTGACTTGTCGGTAAAATATGCCAACGAGCGCCAGCAGTTTAAGCTTCCAATTTCTAAGTTTGGAGCTATTCGTTATAAGCTGGCAGAGCAGGCCATCCGTATTTATGCAGTTGAGTCTGCCTTATACCGCGCAGGTATGGATATTTACCGTATGGAGCAGGAGTTAATGGCGCAGGGCAAAGGTGAAAACGAAGCTTTACTAGGAGCAGCCCGTGAGTTTGCCGTAGAGTGTGCCATGCTTAAAGTAGAAGGTTCTGAAGTGTTGGATTATGTTACAGACGAAGGAGTGCAAATCTATGGTGGCTATGGATTCTCTGCTGATTACCCTATGGACCGTGCCTATCGTGACTCCCGTATTAACCGCATTTTCGAAGGTACAAACGAGATCAACCGTATGCTAACGGTGGATATGATCCTGAAAAAAGCCTTAAAAGGTGAGCTTGACCTGATGGGGCCAGCACAGGCCGTGCAGCAGGAGCTAATGGCTATTCCTGATTTCGGTGCCGAAGAAGAAGGTTTGTTTGCAGCAGAACATAAAGCTATAAAAAACCTGAAGAAGGCCATTTTGATGGTAGCTGGCACAGCTGTACAGAAGTTTATGAATTCACTGGCAAAAGAACAGGAAATACTGATGAACATTGCTGATATGGCTATCAAAACGTATGTGGCAGAGTCTACGCTGTTACGTGTGGAGAAGATGGTTAATCTTAAGGGGGAAGAGGCTGTGGCTAACCAAATAGATATGGTGCGTGTAGTGGTAAACGATGCCGTAGATATTGCAGCCAAAGCTGGTAAAGAAGCTATTGCAGCTATGGCTGAGGGTGATGAACAGCGTTTGTTATTCATGGGCTTAAAGCGCTTTACCAAAAAAGACCTCTACAATACTAAAGAAGCACGTCGACGCATAGCAGCAGCTATGATTGAGGCAAACGAATATGTATATTAACTTTGAATTATTAAGTTATATACAAAGCGGCCATCTCTGACAGGAGACGGCCGCTTTGTTTTAGCTCTGTTTACATAAGCTTAACATACTCCAATTTAAATCATTAGAATATTTATCTTTGATTTGTAAATCAACTGCTGTTTGTACGTATTCAAAGGAGACACTACAGCAACGGCAGTTGAAGACTAGAGCTATGAAAGTAACATGTTTAATCCCGTGCTACAATGAACGAGAGCGTATAGCACAAGTGCTAGAGGGAATTCTGCGGGTAAGCTACATAACCCAGGTACTTTGTGTAGATGATGGTTCTACAGACGGTACAGCAGCTTATATTAAGAAATACTGGCCTGCCGTGCAGGTGCTTTCTTTAGAACATAATCAGGGCAAAGCAGCGGCTATAAAATGTGGCTTGCGTGCAGTAAACCATGAGTTGGTGCTATTAATGGATGCAGACCTGCAGGAAATAAAGCAGGAGGAGATAGAGGCAGCCATTGAGGCTTTCGTACAGCACCAGCAATCTCTTGACATGCTTATACTTCGCCGTATTAATTCGCCTTGGTTTGTAAAATACTATCGTAGTGATATTTTGCTTTCAGGGGAGCGCCTTATCCGTAAAAGTGATTTAGAGCAGATATTAGAGCAGCCAGTAAAAGGGTACTTGTTAGAGGTTGCAATCAACCGATACATGATCCGTCACCGTAAAGTGGTACGTTGGATGCCGTGGTCAGCTATAAATACTTATAAAGTTGAAAAGTGGGGCGTGTGGGGAGGCTCTCGCAGAGAGTTTAGAATGTATGCAGATATTGTTTATTATGTCGGCTTTACACACATGATCATGCAGTTAACTTCCTTTACCAGGAAGCTTCAGCCACAAACAGAAAGACAAGGCTTATAAGCCTTGTCTTTCTGTTTGTGGCTATTTAATCAATATGTGACTGAGCTGCAATTCCTTTGCCTCTTTGGCTGTGCGTACCACAGTTATTATATTCTTATCAGTTAGCCAGGCAGTAAATTCTTTTACATAAGCTATGTTTTTATCCTTTACCACATTAAGGTCTAGTGGTTGAGGATCTGTAGCTGCGCCACTAGCAACATTAATGCGGTGTAAGTACAAGTCATTTTTACCTTTAAGCTCTTCCTTTGTCAGTAGGTCAAGGGTATTTCCATTTACAAAAGCATTGTATGATATAGCGTCAAAAGCTTCGCTGGCAGGTGCTTTTTGGTTTTTCATCAACACAGAGCTCCAGGTAGAATTCATGTATTCATCATAACCGAAAAGGTAAAGTTCTTTAGCATAATAGGGCGTGTTTTCTCCGCCTTCTGTATACTTCTTCTCAGCAAGTACAACCAGCTTTTGTTCAGGTGTTAAAAACAGGTCTGACAAGTAAATGTCCTCCAATTGTTCAGGTTTAGGTCCTTTGCTTTTATCGGCGGCATTAATCTTAGCAAGGTATGTTGGTGTGAATTTAAATTCTTCTGCAAACACCATGTCTTCAGTTTCAAAATCAAATCTTACAGCTTTTAAGCTATAATACTGCCCCGTAGCTTCGCTTGCTGTAAAAACAGCTCCATATAGCGTGTTATCTGGCATTAGTGAAAACTTGCTGTCCTGAATGTATACTTTCTGCCCATCAAAAACACCTCCCACTAACACAGACATTACTTTAACTTCTTTGTTAAGGAGGTTGTACTGGCGCACTGTCAGGCGGTTCATATTATCTGAAATCAGGCTGATGTACTGCTCACCTGTATTGTTTACCTGTACATCTGCCGTCAGTATGGCTGGTATGTCTGACAAGTTATAACTGGCTTCTTTTATCGGAGCTAAAGCATCGTCATAAATAACTCCGCTAATATCCTGTATCTGCATATTGGAATTGCTGTGGTACCGGAAAGCAAGCAATTTAGTTCCATCAGGTGAGGCGGCAACACCTGCTCTTCTTGACTTTGCCGGAGCTTCCAACAGCAGAACTTTCTCCTGTACTTTACCATCGTTTAACGTGATGCGGTAAGCATATAACTGCTGTTTTCCTTGCGTGGCTTCGGTGTGTGTTATCACTACAGCGGCATCTTTAGTAGAGATAAAAGCCTCGATGGTTTCAGGTTTGGAAAGCGCTAGCGGGGCTTCCCAAATCTTTTTAAGATTGGTATTATATTTTACTACGGCATATGTGTCAGCAGATTGTCTGCTTAGCAGGATAAACTCACTATTGCTTAGTGGTAATGTTTTATGTTCTACTCGTTTATTATAGCCATCCTCTGACTTGCCAGGCAGATAGCTAAAAGGAACAGAAGCTAGTGTTTTAGATTGAGCCTGTACTAACAAAGGCCCTGCCCACAGCAAGTTTAACAACAGAAGGGGGAGTAAATACAGCTTGTTCACAGGTCGTTGGTTATGTCAGGACATCGTTTAAAAGTGTATTAAACGTAATATGAGCCATGTCATGCTATACAATTACATATAATTTGTGCTATTGTTTCGCGTGGAACTTGTTATGCTCAGAAAGCAGTATTCTTTCATAGCTTAACTAAAGATATGTATGTGTATAGATGAATAATACTGATTTTCAATTACTAGTTATTTTAATATGACCGTTAACTAAAACTGTTTATTTACTAGAAAAGTACTGCAATCTGTAACTACTTTACAAATTAGTAGTACAATTAGATGTAGCCGGGTTTGGCAAAACATCATGCATGCATATTTTACTATGAAGGTTTTACTTAAAGTTTTTGCTTGTGGAGCATTACTGATTATCAGTAGATATGCTAAAGAAAAAGAAGTAGTAGCTGCTGTAATTGAGCCAGATCCCAAAACAGAAGCTCGCTTCCACAGCAGTAGTTACATTGGCGATTTAGATAAGAGAGAAGAGGAAGGAGAGAAGCAAAACAGAAAGACTATTTACTAATCTCCTTTATTGAAAAAGCAGCAATCAGTTTAGCTATTTTTGCCTTTGTTGCACCTTCTAAGTATTAACTAAGTTAACTTTTATAGACCAGGACTAAACCTGCTGGCAACTTTAGCCCTGCTTAGCCCAGAATTGAGGTCGGCTTCTTATGCTCATCAATCGCAACAAAGGTAAATGTTCCATTTACCGCCTTCAACCTCGTTTCAGAATACATCTCTTCAATAAAAATCTCAACCTGCACTTTCATGCTGGTATTTCCTACACTAACTACTCTACCAATTAGTTCTATAATGGTTCCTGCTGGTATAGGCTTAGTGAAATCTATTTTATCAGATGATATGGTAACAACTCTTTTTCGGCAAAAGCGGGTGGCTGTGATAAAAGCTACCTCATCCATCAGTTGCATGGCAGTTCCGCCAAAGAGTGTATCGTAATGGTTGGTTGTGTTAGGGAAAACTGCTTTAAAGATTCGTGTTTCAGATTGATTTATCTTTTCCTGTAGATCCATGATTACGCTTATGTTGTAGAGTATGAATACAGGCAAAGGTAATGCTCTGCCTGTAAGAAACTATAAAATTAACTGATGCGGCTCCAGTTAACTGTATTAACACTTAACGATTGAATGTGTCGGCGGATGTTTTGGTTCTGTGGTTGCTCTAACTGTGGGTCTTCATTTAGTACCTTTTGCGCCGCTGCCCTTGCCTCCTGCAGTATAGGAGCATCTTTTGCTAGGTCAGAAATAAGTAAATCCAGCACGCCACTTTGTTGCGTTCCCATTAAGTCGCCTGGCCCCCGGAGCTTCAAATCTATATCTGCAATCTCAAAGCCGTTGTTGGTGCGTACCATCGTCTCCAGCCTCGTCTTGCTGTCTTTGCTCAGCTTATAGCCAGTCATCAGGATACAATAGCTCTGGTCAGCACCACGGCCTACACGGCCGCGTAGCTGATGCAACTGCGATAAGCCAAATCGTTCAGCACTTTCTATTATCATCACCGAGGCGTTGGGTACATTTACACCTACCTCAATCACGGTAGTAGCCACCATAATCTGCGTCTCGTTCTTTACGAAGCGCTGCATTTCGTAATCCTTATCCTGTGCCTTCATTTTACCGTGCACCATGCTTATTTTAAATTCAGGGAAAGCACGTTGTACGCTCTCATAGCCGTCCATCAGGTCTTTATAATTCTCCATCTGCTCCGACTCTTCAATGAGCGGGTATACAATGTACACCTGGCGGCCCAGTTTTATCTGGTCTCTGACAAACTGAAAGACCCGTAGGCGATGGCTGTCGAAGCGGTGGGTGGTAATAATCTCTTTACGACCCGCAGGCAGCTCATCGATCACCGACACATCAAGGTCACCATAAAGCGTCATAGCCAGCGTACGGGGTATAGGTGTAGCTGTCATAACGAGCACGTGCGGGATGACATGAGGGTTCTTGCGCCACAGCTTAGAACGCTGCTCCACACCAAAACGATGCTGCTCATCTACAATGCAAAGGCCCAGGTTCTGGAACTGTACTACATCCTCTAGCAGTGCATGTGTGCCCACAATCATTTTTATCTCGCCAGACTGCAACTGCTCATGCAATACCCTGCGCTCCTTTGCCTTGGAAGAGCCTGTCAGTTTACCGATGTTTATACCTAAGCTATCGGCAAATTGCTTCAAACCAACATAGTGCTGATCGGCCAGAATTTCGGTAGGTGCCATTAATACTGATTGCGCACCATTGTCGGCGGCAATAAGCATGGTAATAAAGGCAACTATTGTTTTTCCGGAGCCTACATCGCCCTGAAGTAGGCGGTTCATCTGTTTACCAGAAGTTAAATCGCTATAAATTTCCTTTACTACCCGCTTTTGCGCATTAGTAAGGTCGAAGGTGAGGTGATTTTTGTAAAACTCGGTAAGCGTAGGTACCTGCCTGAATATTTGCCCCTTTAGATCTGCTTTACGCACTACTTTCTGGCGAAACAGGCGGAGCTGTATGTAGAATAATTCTTCAAACTTAAGCCTGAACTTTGCTTTGTTATACTTTTCCACTGTTTCAGGGAAATGTATGTTAATAAGCGCATTGCACTTGTCTATCAGGCGGTAATGTTCAATTAGTTCAGGCGACAGTGATTCTTGTATGTTAGGTACTGCTACTTTCAACAGCATCTCCATCATCTTGCTAATAACTTTGCTGTCGATGCGGTGAGCCTTTAGCTTTTCGGTAGTATGGTAGACTGGCTGCAGAAAAGCTGTCGTTTGCTTCTCCTCGCTTAACTCCTCCAACTCCGGGTGAGCCATGTTGAACTTGCCATTGAAAGATGTCGGCTTGCCAAACACTATGTAATCAGTATGGTTTTTCAGCGTTTTCTGCATCCACTTTACGCCCTTAAACCACACCAAGTCCATCTCATCACCATTTTCATCTACCAATGTAGCAGCTAAGCGTTGCTTTCGGCCCTCACCGATCAGCTCTTTCCCGCGTATACGCCCACGCACCTGCACGTAAGGCATGCTTTCATCCAGCTCCCGAATTTTGTAGAACTGTGTGCGATCGAGGTAGCGGAAAGGGTAGTGCTGAATCAGATCGCCGTAGGTGAAGATCTGCAGCTCTTTCTGCAACAGCTCCGCCCGCATCGGCCCTACGCCTTTTAAAAATTCAATCTTCGTATGGAAGAAGTTGTTCAATGTCTTTGGCTAGTATTTATCTATAGTACAAAGATAAAAGAGAAAGGACAAAAGACTTTCATATCTGGTGATAAAGTCTTTTGTCCTTTCTGTTCTGCGTTTCCTGTGAAGATTATTCCTTCCACTCCAGTGTATTCAGGAGGTGTATAATATCTTTCTTTACAAAGTCTATTATAGGTGCCAGGGAGTCGTTTTGTGTGGCTGTTCTAAAGTACAGTGCGCCACGCAGGAAATGCTCAGTAGAATCAGTTACATAGAACTGAAACTGGCTTGGCACTTCACCTGTCAGCTCAAAAACAGAAGCAATATCGCCTTGAGGCGTTTTTACTTCTGTTTCTTCTATAGAGTAAGCCTTTATTTGGTGCTTAGCTGTTAATCTGCGTGCATCTTCTATCAGGTCGTTCAGCATCTTATTGCTATTGTGGATAGACTTGTAGGTTAGCTGCACGTTTGCTCCCAGCGAAGGATAGATAATGTTTATCCAGTGCGGCTGTGCAATAGAAGAAGAGTCAGGCCTTATTTTCGCGTGCTGCGAATACTCAAATGTGTAAGGGTGCTCTTCCTGTAAAGGCTGATATGTTTGTGCCGGCAGGTCTATGCGATTATAGCCTTTGCGCTTTGGCGTATAGTCTTCGCTGCATGCCACCATGGCGGTAACCAGGCCGAGCCCTAAAAAAACTCTGAGGCTAACCAACTTGGTTATAATACTGCTCTTTTTTGCTTGCGACATTAATTTTTACTCGTTTTACACGTTTAGAGTCCGCCGACTCTACCACAAAGTGGAAGCGGTCGTAAGACACATCTTCACCTACACGTGGAATTCTGGAGAAGACAGCAAGCATTAAACCAGCCACTGTCTCATTGTCTCCTTTTATCTCGTTAAAAGAGTCAAAAGGAATTTCTGCAATTTTACAAAGGTCGTGCAGCGACGTTTTACCATCAAAGATAAAGGTATTTTCATCCAGTTGAGAATAGATAATATCATCATCATCGTCAAACTCATCATTTATCTCACCCACAATCTCCTCTATCACGTCCTCAAGCGTCAGAAGTCCGGAGGTGTTTCCATATTCATTTACTACAATGGCCATGTGTACATGCTTTTCCTTAAAGTCCTGGAAAAGGTCCGCAATACGTTTTGTATCTGGTACATACAGCGGCTGATGCACAAGCTTTTGCCAGTTGAAATCAGCACTCTCGCCCAGGTAAGGTAACAAGTCTTTTATATAAAGAATTCCTTCTATTTTATCTATGCTTTCAGCGTAAACCGGCACGCGTGAATAACCCCATTTCACTATCTCCGGAAGCAGCTCAGGTAGTGTGGACTTTGTGCTGAATGCAACAACATCCACACGAGGGCGCATAATTTGTTTTACAGAAATAGAGCCAAAGTTGACCACGCCCCTTAAAATTTTTCGTTCCTCCGGAGAGGTTTCCTCATTCGTAAGGGCCATATCAAGGCTATGATGTAATTCCTCAATGGTATGATGGTAACTTCTTAATGCATAGCGGTTCTCAATAAACTCGCTGATAGACAAAAGCAGCCACGACAACGGACTTACCAGGCGCTGTGTAATATTGATTAAGCCTGACGTTCGCTTTGTGATAAGCAAACGTCTTTCATGAGAATAAACTTTCGGTAATACCTCCCCAAAGAAAACCAGAAAGAACGTAGCCGCAAGCATACAGCAGATGAACACCCCTGCCGGTAAAGTAGTAGTGTTGAAAACCTGCCAGGCAACATAGGCCAGCAATGTAATGATGCTCACATTGATACCGTTGTTTATGATAAGCAGGGTGCTTAAGAGCTTGCGAGGGTTCTGTAAGAGCTGGTAAACACGGTTTTCAGGCTTTTTATTACTTTTCTGAAAACGAACCAGTTCTTCTTCTGAGAGGGAGAAATATGCGGCCTCTGCCCCTGAAGTGAGGGCAGAGAGCAACAAAAGAAGAAAGCAGGCAATTATTGCCGCTAAATATTCAATTCTGAGTAAAGCGGAGGTTCCTTGGTATAGTTGAAGTAAACTATAACTAAAGGGGTCGCCGGAATCAATACTTTCCAAAATAATTCAGTTTAGTGAAACATGCTTTTAGAACGGCAGGTCGTCTGGCTCGTCGTTCTGAAAGGCAGAGGCATTGCCTGAAGATGCTGTTGCAGTTCCGCCAAAGTTGCTGCCGGAGCTGGAAGCATCCTGATAATTGCCGCCTCCATTACTGCCATTGTCGCTACGGCCACCAAGCATGGTCATGTTGTCAGCAACAATCTCAGTGCTGTAACGCTGAATGCCGTCTTTGTCCTGGTAGTTGTTCGTACGGATTCTACCTTCAATAAAAACAGATTGGCCCTTGCGCAGGTACTTTTCTGCTACTTCAGCTAAACCGCGCCAAAGCACAATGTTATGCCACTCTGTTCTTTCCTGTTTCTGGCCGTTTTTATCTTTATACGATTCAGAAGTTGCAATAGGGAAACGGGCTACAGCCACGCCGCCTTCTAAATGACGTACTTCCGGGTCTTTTCCTAAATTTCCAATTAAAATTGCTTTGTTAACACTTGCCATTTATGTGTCCTTATAGTTTTTATTTTGTTACAAATGTACGACAGAGCGTATTAGTATCTTATAATATTATTGCATTGCGCATTAAACTGCATAATGCTTTCGTCTGTCGAATGGTTCACTATATCAAATTTACTAAAATCCTAACATCTTTCAAATAGCTACTGATGAGTACAGGCTTTGGTAAATTTTCTATCTCTTCAACGTTATAAAGGCCTAATCTTGTTTCCTGAACCACTTTTTCTTTTAAACGAGATTTAAGCTTTATAAGATAAAAGCGTGCTGTAATTTTTTGGTGACTTAAAATATGCTTATAATCTTTTGCAGGAGGCTGTTGCAGCAGGTCCTGAACACCCAGCCCTGCATCAGAAAGCTCTTGCAGAAGCTGGTCCGACGGTAGGGTTTTGGTGTCGCTCTCATATAAATAGAAGTCATAAAGCCCCTGCCAGATGTCGCCCTCCAGCCGCTTACGCATATAATATTGCCCCTGGTACTCCAGTACAACATAATGGAAAAAGCGGGGCCGCGCAGCTTTAGCCTTAGACTTTACTGGCAGTTCCTGCACCATGCCATGGGTAAAGGCAAAACAGCTTTGCTGCAGTGGGCAAAAAAGGCAGTCTGGCATAACAGGAGTGCACTGTATAGCACCAAACTCCATGATAGACTGGTTGTAAGTGTCAGGAGAACTGGCTGGCACTAACGTGTCTGCCAACTGCTGGAAAACTTTACGGGATGCCAGAGCCGCAATGTCTTCTGTTATACCGAACATGCGGGAGAGTACACGGAAAACATTGCCATCCAGCACAGCTACTTGTTCCTTGAAAGCAAAAGATGCGATGGCTGCTGCTGTGTAATTGCCTACTCCCTTTAATTTCAGAAGCTCTGTATAAGTGTTGGGGAACTGACCGTTGTATTGCTCTACTATAAGCTTGGCGGTGTGGTGCATGTTGCGGGCCCTTGAATAGTAACCGAGTCCTTGCCACAACCGCAACACTTCGTCTTCTGGAGCAGCTGCCAGGTCTTTAACCTGAGGGTAAGCTTTCATAAATTTAAGGTAGTACGGCAGGCCTTGATTTACACGGGTTTGCTGCAAAATTACCTCCGATAGCCATATATAGTAAGGGTTTGTGGTATCACGCCAGGGTAAAGTACGCCTGTTTTTTTCGTACCAGTTAATAAGTGTGTCTGAAAAATAAGATGGAGCTACAGTTTGCATATTTTCAACAGCGGATTACAAATGGTGAGGTTAAAGGAACAGCCAAAATTAGGGTTTTGTTTGATACCATGGCAGATGAAAAAGTCTATATGGATTACTAAAATATAAGTGGAGATACCACGTTAGGTGTGGGAAAACATGGCACGAGTATTGTGAAATATCACGATATACAGGCTAAAATACTTGATCGAAAAACTGTAATAATTTAGCCCTAAAGCTTTTACTTATCGAAAAGTAGAACTACCTTTGTGCCCCGAAAAATCAGGTGTTGGTGTCCACGCAGGCTTTTTTCTGAGGTAGAAATTAACTTATTATTAATTTATAAAAATCTAAGAAAGTGACTAAAGCAGAAGTAATATCAGAAGTTGCTGATAAAACAGGAATTGATAAGGCTGATGTACAGGCTACAATTGAGGCGTTTTTCAAAGTAGTGAAAGACTCTATGGCCGATGGAAATAACATCTATGTGAGAGGTTTCGGTAGCTTCGTAAACAAGAAGCGTGCTAAGAAGGTAGCTCGTAACATCTCTAAGAATACTTCTATCATCATCGACGAGCACTTCATTCCAAGTTTCAAGCCGTCTAAGACATTCATCCAGAAGATCAAAAACAGCAAAAAGATCAAAGAACTAGCTCATTCTTAATTCTTTTGTATCTTTGCTGTTCTAATTTAATTTTTTAACAATCATTTAGGTAAAAAGAATAATGTCTCGGTCTCAAATACTGATAGTTGTTGTAGCAATCGCTTTGGCAGCGGCCATGTTCTTTTTGCCTAAAGTAGTTGTTAACAAAGAAGATAAGGGCGCAATTGCTGAGAATCAGGAAGCTGCAGCTACGCCAGCAAACCACTCTGAGGATGACGGGCATGACCATGGCGCAACGGAAGGAACGGCCGTTGAGGCTCACATGACAGCCACTCCCGACCAGTTAATGGAACTTGCTACTGTAAGAGCTCAGTACAAGAAAGCTGCTGATGCGCAATCACGTACAAGGTTAGCTACGGAGCTTGCGGCAGCTTATGCTACAGTCAATAAATATGATAGTGCCGGATATTTTTATGAAGTTGCTGCTAAAGCCAGACCAGGCGAGAACAGTTACAAGAAAGCCGGTGATGCATATTATGAGGCATTTACATTTGCTGCAACGCAGGAGAGAGCTAACGAAATGGGTGCCAAAGCGCGTACTATGTATGAGCAGGTACTAAAAAACAACCCTTCGGAGCTAAATGCTAAAACTAATGTGGCGATGACGTATATTGCCACCACAAATCCAATGCAGGGTATTGTACTGCTAAGGGAGGTTTTAACTGCTGATCCTAAAAATGAAAAGGCGCTGTTTAACCTGGGCATCCTTTCTATGCAGTCTAACCAGTACGACAAAGCGGTGGAACGCTTCCAAAACCTGGTTTCGGTTAACCCGCAACACGTAGAGGGAACGTTCTATCTTGCTGTAGCGTTGGCAGAGACAGGGCAGCAAGAAGAGGCCAAAGCTTTGTTTAACAAAGTAAAAGGCATGAGCGATGACCCTGCGCTGGCTACTTCAGCTGATGAGTACCTGGCGAAGCTTAACTAGTAAAAGAAATTATCAAAATAAATAAACAACAAGACTATGCCTTGCGGAAAGAAAAGAAAAAGACATAAAATCGCTACACACAAGAGAAAGAAGCGTCTAAGAAAAAACAGACATAAGAAGAAGTAATTTCTTCTACGTGTTATGAGGCCCACATTGCTTCTGCAATAGTGGGCTTTGGTCTATACATCCAAATAATCTTTTGAGAGAAATTGAGTAACGAATTAATTATCAATTCTACTCAAGATGGAGAGCGCATTGCGCTTTTACAGGATAAAAGACTAGTTGAATATCACTACGAAAAAAAAGACACAAATTATATTGTGGGTGATATTTTTCTGGGTACTGTAAAAAAAGTAATGCCAGGCCTAAATGCTGCTTTCATAGATATTGGTTACCAAAAAGATGCTTTTCTGCATTACCATGATTTAGGTGCCAATATTAGAACGCTTAATAAGTTTGTAAAAGTAGCACAGACACAGAAGAACGCTTCTCCTAAACTCAACCAGTTAAAATTTGAGCCTGAGATAGACAAGCTTGGCAAAGTAGCTGATGTCCTTAAAAAAGGGCAGCAGCTGTTAGTCCAGATTGTAAAAGAACCTATTTCTACAAAAGGCCCGCGCCTTTCCTGCGAACTCTCTTTGGCCGGACGATATCTGGTACTCGTGCCGTTTTCAAACACGGTAAGCGTATCTAAGAAAATCGTCAGCAAAGAAGAACGCACACGCCTGAAGCGTTTGATAACATCTATCA
This sequence comes from Pontibacter silvestris, assembly GCF_020907275.1. GTDB lineage: Bacteria > Bacteroidota > Bacteroidia > Cytophagales > Hymenobacteraceae > Pontibacter > Pontibacter silvestris. The sequence continues at coordinate 151,695 of NZ_JAJJWI010000007.1, forward strand.
AACCCGAAAACTTCGGCGTGATTATAAGGACTGTGGCTGAAGGGCGTGATGTGGCAGAGCTCGATAGAGACCTGCGCAATATGCTCACTAACTGGGAAGAGGGTTTTAAAACGTTGAAGACAGCTAAACCTAGTGACAAAGTCATAGGTGAGCTGGGTCGTTCTTCTTCCATTTTGAGAGATTTATTGAACGAGAGTTTTGACAACATAGTAGTAGACGATGTCCAACTATATGAAGAGATCAAGACATACATCGGTAGCATTGCTCCGGATAAATTAAGTATTCTGAAGCATTACACCGGCAAAACGAAAACCTTTGAACACTTCCACATTGAGAAGCAATTAAAGGCAGCCTTTGGTAAAACTGTAACCATACCAGGTGGCGGTTACCTGGTAATAGAGCACACAGAGGCGCTGCATGTGGTTGATGTGAACAGTGGAAACAAATCTAATACTGAAACCGATCAGGAGGGCACGGCGCTGCATGTAAATATGATGGCTGCCAAAGAAGTAGCGCGTCAGCTTCGCCTCCGGGATATAGGTGGTATAATTGTAATAGACTTCATTGATATGAAGTCAGTAGAAAACCGCCAGAAAGTATATGAGGTTGTTAAAGAGGAATTGAAAAGAGACCGATCGAAGTCTACAGTTCTTCCAATCTCAAAATTCGGCCTTATGCAGATTACTCGTCAACGTGTAAGACCTGAGCAAAATATTATAACCGGTGAAGTTTGCCCGACATGTAACGGCACCGGAAAAATAACAGCCAGTATTCTGGTAACAGACGAAATTGAAGCAGCGATAGATGATCTGCTGACGAGCCATAACCATAAGAGCTTAACCCTGTATGTGCATCCGTTTGTGTACACCTACTATACAAAAGGTATATATTCTAAACAGATGCAGTGGTTCTTTAAGTATTTTAAGTGGATAAGTCTTGTAAAAGATACTTCGCTGGGCCTGACAGAATTTACTGTGATAGATGCCCGGGGCGAAGAAATTGAATTACGAGCCGCCTTTGCAGAAGGAACAGGCGTACAAAATACAGAAGTTGAATAATATATATTCTAAACGAAAAAGCCGCTGTCATTCATTTGGCAGCGGCTTTTTCGTTTAAGAGGGGAATTATAGGATTTAGAATTTAATACCAAAGTCAAGCGACACACTGCTGTTCTTTAGTCCGATATTACTATCGCCTAAAAGATCTTCATAATAATCATCTATATCTGAGAGGCCCCGGTGGTAAGTCAGGCCAACAAACAGCTTGGTGCTTTGGCCCATTTGAAATTCGGCCCCGCCGCCCAGTATGGCATCAGCCTCAAATATGTTGAAGCGTTTAATGGCCTTTTCGCCGTTAATCACTTTCTGATCATTAACCTGAGCTGCAACTTTAGTATTTAATGAGCCTCCCACCTGGAAATATAAAATAGCTCCGGGAGCTACTTCGTTAGTAAAAAGCTTTAGTGATACAGGTATCTCTAAGTATTGCACCGTTATATCATCCTGCCCTGAAAGTGTTTCTGAGCCTGTACCAGTTGTACGGGTGTAGCTGTAGCTTATGTCTCCGCCTTTGCTTCGATAATGAAGCCCAGTGCTAAAGGCATAGTTCTGAGCAAAGAAGTAATCAGCTATAACGCCTACACCAAGGCGAAGGGTGTTACTCTCATTATCAAAGTTGTACCTGTTTTCTGCTATGAAACGGTTTCCGGTAATGGTAGGCGAAATCTGAAGTCCTATTTCAATCTGTGCCATTGCTGTGAACCCAAAGCCTAAAAAGAGCATTAAAAGTGTAAGTTTCTTCATAAGTAAAATTATTTTGCTTCTTTAGTGTTATCCTAATACGTAACAACCCTTTATTTTTGTATAAAACAAGCGAATGTATTATAGATTACTCATACTAGCAACTCTTCTGCTCCTGATCGGTTGCCAGAACGACAACTGTGACTTGCCTTCCGAAATCTCTAATGTATCTGTAGATGTTAAAATCGAGCGTCTAGAGAAGCCTTTCTTTAAAGCCGATTCCAAAGAAGATATTTCTCATTTTTTAAACAACAATCCTCTTTTTGCTGACAAGTTCCTGCAGTTAGCTCAGTACCCTTCTGATACGGTATTAGTTAATTCTCTGTATGGTTTGGCAACGAATAATGAGTTGCGCAATTTAGCCGGAGAGGCTGAACAAAAGTTTGAGAACATGGACAAAGAGGAGCAGCAGTTGGAGACAGCTTTTAAGGTGGTTAAATACCATTATCCTGATTTTAATGTTCCTGAGGTTAAGACCTTCGTTTCCGGATTGAGCCAGGATTTATTAGTATCAGATAGTCTTTGGGTATTTGGAGTCGATTTCTTTATTGGTAAAGAAGCTAGCTATAGGCCCGACGCTTATGAATATATCCTACGCCGCTACGAAAGGCCGAACATGGTACCAACTGCTATGCTTCTGCTTTCTAACCGTTTTAATAAAACCAATTTCCTAGAGAGAAGTCTGTTGGCTGAAATGGTAAGTGCAGGCAAATCCTATTATTTTGCACAAGCTGTAATGCCCTGTACTCCTGATTCGCTTATTATTGGGTACAGCTCAAAGGAGATAGAGGGCGTTTACTACAACGAAGACAAAATATGGGCACATTTTCTTGAAAAGAGCCTGTTGTATGAAAAAGCTCCTTTCCTGCTGCAGAAGTACATGGGCGAGCGGCCAAACACACCAGAGATAGACGCTACTGCTCCGGGGCGTATTGGAGTGTGGGTAGGCTGGCAAATTGTTAAGGCTTATATGAACCGCCACCCTGAAGTAACGCTACCTCAGCTAATGGCCGAGACAGACTTTCAGAAGATATTTGATCAATCAAAGTACAGACCGCAGAAGCGGTGATTGTCTCCACAGTTATATAGGTATAAGCGCGCTACATGCATATTACTGTTTTTAATCAGCACCACCACAACCCCGACTGCCCTGCCACTTGCAGGCATTATACGTTTCTGGAATATCTGGCGGAGCGGCATGAGGTTAGCCTGATCACAAGCAGTGCCTGGCGGCAGTTGAAGATTTCTGATAACTATAACTGGGCACCTGTAGGTGTGAAGCTGTATGAGCAAAATATACCCTACAAGAATAGTATGGGCACTATGGAGCGTTCCATATCTTTTGCAAGGTACGCCGGGTATGGAATGCTCAAAGGCATGAATATACCACAAACAGACTTAATCTGGGGCATATCCACTCCGCTGTCTACACCATGGGTTGCCGCACAGGTAGCCAAATGGCGCAAAGTGCCTTGGGTATTTGAGGTGCAGGACCTTTGGCCTAGCTTTCCTATAGAAATGGGGGCTGTAAAAAACCGATGGCTCCAACAAAGACTGTACAACCTGGAGCTTAAACTTTATAAGAGTGCTGGTCATATCATTACTTTATCGAAGGACATGACGGACTATGTGGCAGCACAGGGAATCAGCAGAGAAAAGATTTCAACTATTGTAAATGGCACAGATTTAGACCTGGTAAAGGCGGTAAGGGCAGAGGAAGTAGAAGAACTTCGGAATAAACTTAATCTCCAGGGAAAGCATGCAGTACTCTATGCCGGCACGTATGGCCGTGCCAATGATATCCCTTCGCTTATACAAGCTGCTGAGGCACTAGCCGATCATCCATCTATTAGATTTTTATTGACGGGTAGCGGCTATTATGAGCACCAGTTGCAGGAATTGGCGGAGCGTTTACCTAATGTGCTTCTACTTCCCCCGCAGCCAAGGCCAGATGTGTTTAAGCTCTTTCAGTTAGCAGACTTATCTTTAGTTTCTTTTAATAACTTGCCTGTACTGGCGACTAACTCGCCAGGTAAGTTTTATGATAGCCTGGCCTGTGGTACTCCTGTTATAGTCACTAATCTCGGCTGGACAAAAAGCTTTGTGGAAAAGTATAGCTGTGGCTGGTATGTTCCTGCAGAAAAGCCTGCTGTACTGGCTGAGCTCATCAAAAATATTTTTAATAAGCCGGATGAGCTGATCGCTGCCGGAGCAAGAGGTAAAGTACTTGCTTTTAAACAGTTTGACCGGCAGAACTTAGCCAAAGAGGCAGAACAAATAATGCTGAACGTGTATCAACAAAGGTAAGTTTGATGCATCGTACATATTTGGTACCTGAAGTTAATATTGGGAGCTGACATGTGTACTAATCTTGTGCAATCACAAATAAAAAGCCCGATAGCCGGTATAGTATAACCAGCCATCGGGCTTCTGCAGAAGAAGTACTGCTAATTATTTTGTGCCCATAGCACCTATGTAAGTAGCAGGGGCAGGAGATGTATATGTTACGCCGTGGATAACTAGCCCATTGGCAAAGTGCCTTGTGAAGTCGGTTGTACCTTTGTTCAGCGCAGGAGAATCAGCACTTAAGTGGAAGTCCCAGCTGGTGCTGAAAGTGGCGTTGTTGCCAGCGGTGCTCAAAGGGTAGCTTACGAACTTCGGATCGTTGCCGCCTGCTGTGGTAGTCGTAACGTCGTTTGCACCTGCTACAATCTCTGTTGAAGACTGGAACTGGTCTACACCTTCCTGTGTGTAGCCATAGTAGAAAGTGTTGCTGATGGTTGAGCGGCTGTCTTCAGGGTTCTTGGTGTCTCTTTTTATACCGAAGCGGCTGTTGGCAATCAGGTTGTTGTACAGGTCTGTGTGTACAGATTTTTCTATCCAGATAGAGCCGCCTTTGATGTCTGGCCTTCTCCAGCCTGCGTTCACGATGGTGTTGTTATAAGCGATAATGTAAGCCTGAGGTGTGCGGTCGCCTGAGTTGGAAAGCTTTAAGCCATTAGTGTTAGGGCTGTAGATGAGGTTAAAAGCCACGTCGGCCTGCGTACCTGACTTATAGTTGATTGCCTCGCCGTTAGTTAAGCCAGTTGTGTAGAATTTATTGTTAGCAACAATAGATTGACCTCCTTCAATATAAAAGGCATCTTCCTGGAAATTACGCACGATGCTGTTTTGTACAACAAACTTACCGTTTACGTTAGAGAACCACAACGCAGGCAGTCGCTCACCGCTTTCTGCTTTGTAAAGGCCCTGCTTTACAGATGCAGAAGCCTCGGTAGTGGTTGCGCCTCCGTACTCCAGTATCACATTATCCAGTACCAGTTCGTTGCAGGTAGGAGCTGCCAGTATACCTCCCCACAGTGCGCCAAACTTATTTTTTTCTGTTCTGGCACCTTCAGGTACTGTTATCATAATAGGGCTTGCCGCTGTGCCTGTGCAGTAGAGATTACCTAAAACGATGAACTCTGGTTTGGCCGTAGTATCCATTACTACTGTTACACCTTCTTCAATGGTAAGGGATTTGCCTGCAGGTACTACTAAATCGCCCGAAACCATATAAGTTTTACCGCTTGTCCATGTGCCTGACACTTCGCCAGAAAGTGTTTGCATTTCTTCCTCTGGAGTAGGAGTGGCTTCATCGTCTTTGTCGTCTTTACAGCTTGTGAAGGCAGCCAGAAACAAAGCAGCTACCATTAAAGTGTTTTTCAGTTGCATTTTCATGATGTTGTCAATTAAAAAATTAGTTGTTTGATTTTTTATGTAATGAGTTAAAAGTTAATTCTGACGCCGATCAGGTAAGACTGCTTGTAATAGTCTCTTCGGATAAGGGTTTTGCCGCTCTCCACCGACTGATGCGGCACATTGCTGTTTTTGCTGTTGGCGTTTTTGATGTAAACCTCCATCGGCGTGTTCAGCAGGTTGTTTGCCTTCAGGAAGACCGTCAGGTGCTTGAACCGTTTTTCTACTGAGGCATCCAACTGCACAAAGCCTTTTTGCCAGAGGTCGTTGTCCAGAAACTGCGATACGGTATTAATGCGATCTCCAGTATAAGAGGCAGCCACTTGCCCGTTCCAACCCGTTCTGGTGTCTTTATAAAGTAGGGAGAGGTTAGCCACGTGTGCTGACTGCCCGTAAAGCGGACGCGTTTGCTCTATGTTTACAGCTTTCAAATCGCCGTTCTCCTCGTCGCGCACCCGCAGCATTTTGGAAGTGGTTATCTGCGAGTTGGTATAAGTATAGTTAGCTTTTATGCCGACGTTTCGGAAGTACTTTATCCAATCCACCTCCACGCCATAGTTATCGGCATCACCGAAGTTGCCAGGTGCGTAAAAGATGTCTTGCCCGCGTGTCTCGTCCCGCTGCAAAGTATACTCTATCGGGTTCTGGATATGCTTGTAAAAAACACCTACCAACAGTTGGTCTGTGGCATTTGGGAAGAACTCGTAACGCAGGTCTAGGTTATCGGCAATGGCACGTTGCAGATCAGGGTTGCCACGCTCGTTATAGTCTTCGTTCACGATTTTGTAAGGCACAATCTCGAAAAAGCCAGGGCGGTTAATGGAGCGGAAATACGAGGCACGTATGTTCTGATTTTGCCACGGCTTATACTTCAGGTGCAGGCTTGGCAATACATCGGTATATACCTGGTTGCTTTCAGGGCGCAGCTCACCCAACGGAAAGCGCATGCTGTAGCCCTGGTCTGTCGCCTCTACGCGTACACCTCCCGTTACCTGCATTTTTAGCGTCTCTAACTTAAATTGCCCATAGCCCGCCGTAATGTTTTCGGTAGCGTCGTAAGATAAGGCAGAGGCTACACTGCCTCGCGGGTTCTGCAGCTTCCACTGTATGTCGGTATAGCTGTTGTAGTCAGTGCCATACAGGGCATTTACATTTTGCGGACTGAAGAGGTAGTTGTTGTAGAAATTGTCGCGTTTCTTATCGCGGTAAAGGCCGCCAGCCGAGAAGGCAACAGGCACACCTGCCACGGGTACAGTATAGGTAACATCTAAATAGCCTGTCAGATCTCGGTCGGAGTTGTGCTCCCAGCGGCGAGTCATGCCCTCTACCGTAGTAGGCTGTCTGTTAAAGTTCTCTTGGATACCTCGCAACGTGACGGTGGTGTTGTCTGGTTCTTCGCTGGTAGCAGAAGAGTACACACCCGACCATCTCACCTTCAGGTTGTCCAGTAGTTGGTGCTCACCGTGCAAGGTGCTGCTGTAAATCTTCTGCTCCGTTAGGCGTGAACGTACAACATAGGTTAAACCTGCGTTGCCTGCTTCAGCATCATAACCTCCGTAAGATAATTGTGTCGTAACGGCATCGCGGGTTTGGATGTTTGTCAGGTTGAGGTAAGCGTTGTATAGTTGCAGCTTGTGGCGCTGGTTTAGCCTGTAATCCAGCTTTGTGTGCAGGCCATAGCGGTTTTGCTGCTCCGAGTACTGCCGCTCTTGCATATCCGTTACCGTGCTCGATTGGTCTGTATCTACCACCGTAGAGTTAAAGAACAGGCTGTTGCTGCCACGGTAGGTGTTCTGGTAACTTCCTGCCACTATTACACCGAGCTTGTTGTCGAAAAAGCGGTTGCCTACAGAAAATCCGCCTAATAAGTTAGGCATCGGGCGCTTGGCTTTATAGTTGATGGTGCCACTCGGGAAGTCGCTGGCCGTTGCGTTATAGTCGCTGCCATGCTGCTCGTAAGGCGATGTATAGTTGATATCGCTGGCGTTGTAGCTCAGAAAATCCCGATCTAAAAAAAGCTGGCTGTAGCCTGTTGCTATATTGGCGCTTACCTGGAAGTACTCTGGAGCATCCTTCATCTGCATGTTGATGGCACCTCCTATAGCGTCTCCTTCCATGCTTGGCGTCAGAGCTTTGTACACTTCCAACCTTTCCAGCAGTTCAGACGGGAAAATATCCAGCGGAACATAGCGGTACTTGTTGTCAGGGCTTGGTATTTTGATGCCGTTCACCAAGGTATAGTTATAGCGTTTGTCCATGCCCCTAAGGATAGCATACTGCCCGTCGCCGTTGCTGTTCCGCTCGATTGATACCCCCGACACACGCTGCACCACATTGGCTACGGTAAGGTCTGGCGAAATTTGAATGGCACGTGATGAAACAATGTTCAGTACCTGATCCGCGTTCCGTTCCAGCTGCCTGGCTGTGCGATCGCTGCCGCCATCTGCTCTGGCCGTTACCATTATTTCTGATAACTGCTGGTGCTGCGACTCCAGCAGTAGGTCCAGTGTTATGGTTTGGCTGTTAGCGGCAATGGTAACTTCTTTCTCCAATGTTTTGTAACCCATGTAAGAAATCGCCAATGCGTATGTGCCTGCCTGCAAGTCTGAAATCTTATAAGATCCGTCTAAGCCCACAGTAGCAAAAGTGCTGGTGTTTTTCAGAGAAACATAAGCGCCTACCAAAGGCTCTGAAGACACCTTATCCTGCACCTTTCCTTTAATGGTAGCTGCTAAAATGGGGGAGCAGAAGCTCAGGCTCAACAGCAGCAGACACAGGGTGTAAACTATAGTTTGCGGATTTCCTTTCATCTCTTTCTCTGGATAAGCTCGGGTATGTGTGCTATTTTTTATTTGCCTGTAGAGAGGTGACAACCCCGTTGGGAGCCAGTTTCAAGCCTTTGCCAGCAATATCTTCCCACTTATAGTATTGGAAAGTTTTGTCGGTGGACATGGCCACGAACATGCCATTGGGGAACGTGCTGTTGAGGGCGGCGCTGGTAACCTCAGAACCATCGCTTTCGAGGGTAGACACTTTGGTAATTTTTACCAGTTCGTGTTGGTGCGGGTTCTGCGACGTTCCTTCGCGGGTAAAAATGTGGAAGCGCCCCGCCTCCTGGTCCGACACCAGAATATACCCTGTGCCGTCATTGATTTTATAGATGGAAATGCCTTCGTGGTCTTTGCTGAAGTCTTTGGAAGCAAACAGAGCCAGTTCTTCGTTGCCTTTGTCTGGTTCGGCATAATACTTTCGCACGCCTACACCCTCGTCAGAGTAGTATATATAGCCCAACTCATCATCTACGGCAATAGATTCAATTTCCTTTTTGCCGCTGTACTGGCCAAACTTGCGCACCATAGTCGCTTTTACCCCTCCCTGGCTATTGTCCTCCAGCAGGTACTGCCACAGGTAAGTGCCATCGGTAGGGCCGCTTTTACGACCAGCTATGGCGTATACTTTGCCTGTGGCGGGGCTTTTGTAAAGCGCAATGCCCATCAAGTCTCTGTATTCTGTCTCTGTCTCGCCTTCAAAAATCGGAATGCCGCCATTGTCAATGGGCTGCATGTCTGGCAAGGCATAAATGCGGAGGCTGTGTGTCATACGCTCTGTTACCACGGCTATGTCTGTTGGCTGTCCGTTCAGCATAAAGCCATACTCGATGTCTACATTATTCGGGCGTTTCAGGCCGCGTACTACTTTATCTTCAATAACCTTCCCGTTCAAGTCGAAAACATAAAGCGCACCGTCTTCATTTTTATCTGTGCCGATAATGAGGCTTTCTGCTGGGTTCGAAGGGTTTACCCAAATAGCAGGGTCGTCTGTGTCATGCTTTACGGTGTCTGTAATTATAGCAGGCTTTATGGCTACTGTGTTCACAACGGGCTCGGCAGGTACAACGGTTGCCTGGTTAGTGCTCTGGCTACTACAGGCAGCGGCTGTTAAAAGTGTGATAAGGGAAATACTGGTAGTTAAGTTTTTCATTTGCATTAGGTTTTGCTTGTGTGTTGCAGGCTTATCTTCTGGTGCACTGAACACATGGCAAAACTAGGCAGTCAGGAGAGGGAGAATCAATGAAAGAGCGTGAACAATATGGCAACAATCGGTTTTAGGAGCGTTAACAAAACAGCAACAAAAAATCACGATATTAATGCAAATAATTGATTATTAGTAATTTGTAAAATGTTAACAGGTTGTTAAATAATTGCTATTCACAGGTTAAGTAGAAACTTGCTCAGGCTATCGGCAGAATCCAGCGTTAGTTTTTTCTTTAGGCGATAGCGAGCTACACGGAGGCTGTCTTGCGAAATGCCAAGTATAGCAGCCACCTCTTTAGAAGGCAGGTTTAGTTTGATAAGAGAGGCCAGTCGTATTTCAGAAGAAGTGAGATCGGGAGAGTGCATGTTTAGCCTGTCGAAGAAATCCTGGTGTACTTTTTCGAAAGTTCCTCTAAAATCCTCCCAATCCTTATCCTGCACCATGCTGTGGTCTATTTGGTTGATGAGGCTTTTAAACTTGCGCCGCTGCGCCTTCTGGTCGTCCTGCAGGGCCTCCGTAAGCTTGCCTTTAAGTTCATCCAGCGTCTGGTTTTTACCAATAAGGTGCAGCGTATTTGCCGTGAGCGACTTTACCTGTGTCTCCAAGTCGTGCTGCAGTTGCTGTTCCCGAAGGTGCGTATTTTCCAGTTCAGCCTCCATCAGCTTGCGCTGCGCCTCATACATCTGTTCCTGCTGTTCCAGTATCTCCTTGTTCTGGCGTATCTTCAAGCGCTGGCGACTAAAAATCACGAAACCCAACAGCGCCATGAGCACAATACCGCCTACCAGCGTAAGCTTGATAAGCTTATTTAACTGATGCTGTTTTTCGAGTATCTGAATCTCGTTTGCTTTCTGCTCTACATTAAAAAGCGATTGCAGCAAGGCAATCTGGCGGGAAGTTTCCTGGGTATAAATCTCGTCGTGCAGGTGGCGGTTTGTTTCGAGGTGCTCGTATGCGGCCTTGTAGTTGCCCATCAGGCTATATTCCTGGCTTAAGTCTTTGTGGGCGCTGCTGATCTGGTAGCGTTCGCCGAGGCGTATAGCTAATTCCAATGCTTGCTGTGTAGAGGCTACAGCCTGTGCATAGCGGCCAGTTTTGCGGTAAACATCACCGATATTGTTTAGCCCAACAATCATTGCAAGGCTGTCACTTACCTGCTGGCTAAGCTGTAACGATTGGCTGAAATAGCGTAACGCCTCTTCGTACTCCTCCTTATCTTCCAGAATGCTGCCAATATTTTCGAGTATAGTGGCGGTGCCCTGCAGGTCCTGCAGCTGCTCATAAAGCGCAAGTGCTTTTTGCTGGTATTCCAGGGCCTGTTCGTATTGCTGCCGTTTCTCGTAAAGTCGCCCAATGCAGCCATAGGAGTAGGCGATTCCTTTCTGGTCCTGTTGCTTTTGGTAGAGGGCCAGCGCCTCCTGGTGGTGCTGCAGGGCCAGCTCAGGCTGGCGGACAGCATAGTACACGAGGCCCTGGTAGTTCAGGTTTTCGCCCAAAGCTTGCTCCTGCTGTAGCGCCAGGTAAAGTTTCTCAGCTTGTAGTAAGTTGTTCAAAGATTGGTTGTAAACCCCCTGGTGGTACAGCAGCCGCCCGATGAGCTGGTGGCTGTTTGCCTGCCCCAGCTTATACTCCTGCTTATCTGCCAGGTGCAAAGCCTGGTTAGCGAGTACATAGGCAGAGTCTGGGCGACTGTTGATCAAGTGGTTAGCCGATTTAGTTAGTTGGTTTATGTAAATGGTGCTTTCTTTGTTTGGTGGGGAGCCTGGGAGCGCCTCTTGCTGCTGAGTTTCTGCAACAGCCTGTGCAGGAGTGGTAAAAGCCAGTAAAGTATAGATATAAATGAAAATCAGTTTCAACATGCTTTGTTGCTTATTTGCTTCGCCCTGTAAAGTAGCGGCAGCATGTTACTATAGTGTTATGGGTAAGTTAAGTTATAGTTGTGCATGTAATAGTATTTGCCAGAAAATATTACAGAAAAAGACTTGTTGCCCTCATTTATTAGTGATTAAACTTTTACAGCTTCATGTATAGAAGTAAGGTGTTTATCTTCTTTTTTTAAGAATTATAAAATAATGTTAGAATACAAATGGTTGTAGTTTAAGTGCTTGCGAATTTTTTGGATTTAGCTGAAACTCTTTACTGGTTTTTGGCACAGGCTTTGGAATAAGGAAATCAACAAGCAATAAACCGGGCCTGGATATGTGCTAAGATTAATTACTAAAACTTAAAGGAAACGAAGATGAAAAAGGTTATTGTAATGCTTACCTTAGGTGTGATGGTTGCTGGAAGTTCCTTCGCGCAAAATGCACCACAAAAAGATAGAAAGAACCGCACTGAACAGCGCGGCGAAAGAGGCGATAAAGCCAGAAAAAGCCCTGAAGAAATAGCTACTCTAAGAACTGAAAAGCTTAGTAAAAAACTTGATCTTAATAACTCGCAGACTAAGAAGTTACAGGCGCTTAACCTGAAGCAGGCTAATGAAATGCAGGCAATGCGAACTAAGTATAAGGATGCTGACAGACGTAACCCTAAGCAGCGGGAAGAAATGAAAGCGGTACATGCTAAATGGGAGGCTGAGTTAAAAGATATACTTAACAAAAAGCAATATGCCCAATATGAAGCTGATCGTAATGAAATGCGTGCCCGTTGGGAAAAAAGAGGCCAACAGCATAAAGACAAAGACTTTAAAGGCCGTGAGTTCAGACAATCAGAGAGAAGCTAATTTTCTCAAATTATAAACAAGAAAAGGTAGGCGTACGTCTACCTTTTCTTGTTTATACCGACTTTATATACTTTATTAATTAGAGCATGTTTAAATTTCGTTTCTGCAAGCGAAAAAGCGTGAAGACAGGTTCCTTTATGGGCTGTTAGCAGCGTAAATGATGAATTTTAAACAGGCTCTAATAGCAGGATAACATTAAAGCTACAAAAAACGATATACACGCATAAAGCCTAAACCAGATGATGATGCGCTATATTTATCTTTTAGCAGTGGCTGTGTCTGTGCTTACAGCGTGTGAAAGCAGTGATAATAACACTGCAAGCACAGCAGATACTAGTACAGGCGATAGCAAGGACACAAGCGATGCCATATTTTACGCTTCTCTAAATCAAGCGATACACCTGGGGCAGTATGATGGGGCAGTACAGGTACGTGAGCTAAAAGAAAATGGAGATTTTGGTGTAGGAAGTGGCGAAAAGCTAAAAAGTGAGTTGGTGATGCTAGACGGTGTCGCTTATTCTATACCAGCCAGTGGTGAAGCCTCAGTACTGCCCGATACGGCTAAGGTTTCTTTTGCTGCTGTAAAGCACTTCAAGTCTGATCAGGAAGTAAGTATTTCTAAAATGCTTAATCTTAATGAGCTGGAAAGTTACCTGGACTCTGTGCTGACTAAGAATAGTTTTGCAGCTATAAAAGTTACAGGCAAGTTAAACAGCATTACATATCGAAGCTTTTATCCACAGCAAAAGCCGTATGAACCAACTGAAGAAGTGCCTGAAAAAGAACTAAACAGAAGCAACATAGAGGGAACTTTGGTAGGTTTCTTCACACCAGAATCAGCAGAGGTGCTAAACAGCCCGGTGTACCATTTCCATTTTGTAGACAATAACAAAACAACCGGCGGACATGTACTGGATTGTACTATATCAGAAGCAAGAGTAGAAATTGATTATGCAAAGCAGCTACAAGTAGCTTTACCTGACCCGGAACTGGTACAACACATAGATTTAAATAAGCCGGTTAGGGAGTAGTCTAATAAGGCTTATAGACTAATTTTTAAAAGAAAACCTGCAACGCATTGCCCAACTCACCTACTACACGCTTTGTAAAATTTTGGTATAAATCTTCTGTATTTACCAAGGATATTGGTTGCAGTTCTGTGTTTTCCTGCTCTTGCAGGCACACCTGCCCCATGTAAGGTTGATTAAAACTTTTGATTTCTTTTGATACTGTTAGCTTAGCTATTGATTTGTCCAACCCGGTTTCAAAGCCTGCATCCTGTGTTCCTGCTGCTATCAGAACTAACACAGGTGCCAAGGTTAAGAATGTCTTTCTCATAGTTTTACTTTGTATTAATTTGGTAGTGCTTAAAAGATGCGACTCCTATGGAAATGGTTGCTTCCGATTCCAAATAAAATTTAAAAGTATGCCTATGATAGCAAAAGGGACTCTACTGTTTTATGATTCTAAAGATCAAAACTGGAAGTATATGAATTCTTCATGCCCAAAGTTGCCAAACAAGAGTATGGCAATAATAAGTGCATAATAAAGTGACCATCGCAGCCAAACTGCCTGGCGCTGTAACAACTTATTAATAGATATGTTCTCCTGAACCAGGTGAAGCATCTCAAGAAGTAAAATGCCTGCAACAGCAATAACGAAAATAGTTATGTTCTGATCCAGGAACAGGATATGTGAAATAGTGTTTGGGTTAAGCTCAAATACATTGCCCAATCCTGTAACACTGTGTCGGATAATGTATAAAGCATCTGCCAGGTTGTTGGCTCTAAAGAACACCCAAGCCAGGCACACCAGGAAAAATGTAGAAGCTATTTGTAAGCCGTTCAGCAGCTTTGGATACTTGTGTAGCCCTAATGTAGAGTTAAGAGCATTTCGGCTGTCTCGTGTTATCAACCCAACTATCTGATAAAACCCGTGTAGCGCCCCCCAAACTATAAAGGTCCAGGCGGCTCCATGCCATAGCCCGCTCACCAGAAATGTAAGAAAGAGGTTATAGTACCAACGCCACTTTACTACACGGTTACCTCCCAGCGGAACATAGACATAATCACGGAACCAGGTAGAGAGAGAAATGTGCCAGCGAGACCAGAACTCTCTTATATTTTTGGAGAAGTAGGGCCTTCGGAAGTTCTGCATCAGACGGAAGCCCATTACCCGTGCAGCTCCTATGGCAATATCGGAGTAGCCCGAAAAGTCGCAGTATATCTGAAAAGCAAAGAAAACGGTAGCAATGATTAGCGAGATACCTTCATAGCTGGTTGGGTTGTTGTAGACTTGGTTAACTAACGGTGCCAGATTATCGGCTATCACTACTTTTTTAAACATACCCCAACCCATCAGCCTTACACCCAGTACCAAGCCATTATAAGAGAAATCGTACTTTTCCCGAAACTGCCGAAGCAGATCGCCGGCTCTTTCGATAGGGCCTGCCACTAATTGCGGGAAGAAAGTAACGAACAAAGCAAAAATGCCCAGGTGCTTCTCTGGCTTTATTCTGCCATAGTACACATCGATAGAATAGCCCATCGTCTGAAAGGTATAAAAAGAAATACCCATCGGCAGCAGCACATCTACCAGAGCAGGAGAGTAATGGATGTTTAAGCTATTTAGAAGTGTGTGTACAGACTCCGTAAAGAAATTGAAATACTTAAAAAAGAAAAGTATTGAGAGGTTGGATAACAGGCTAAGGTACAGGTAAGGCTTGCGCCGGCGAGGCTCTTCATAGCTCCCCATCATACGTCCGCAAAAGTAATCTATGGCTGTAGAGGCTATTAATAGTAAAGCATACACAGCTTTCCAGTACATGTAAAAGAAATAACTGGCAACCAGTAGTACTACCCATCTAAACCGGTAAGGTGTCAGGAAATACAGGATTACAAATATCGGGAAAAAAAGGAGAAAATCTATTGAGTTGAATAACATCTTTAACTTCTTTCAAAACAGTTGCCTTACACATTAGCTGTTTCTTTTATGATACTTTGGACTTTACTTAAAAGCAGCAGCTTTAGGAGCAAAATCAGTTTTTAGGCACAACTGCTGCTGTGTAAGCTGGCTTTTCAAGGGCTTGTGCCAATAAAGAGGCTGCAATTTTAACGCCATTGGGGTTCCAGTGTGAGTCGTCTTTAAGATAGAGTTGCGTACCTTGCTGATAAGCCTTGTCGAAAGCTGTTTGCAGGTCTATTACTTCTATTCCTTTTTCCTGTAGAGCCGCAATTAGCTGAGATAAGTACGGTGGCTTCTGCTGCCCTGGAAACATCTCGTGCATAATGTTCTCTTTGTTAGGGATAGGCAGGAAAATGAACCGGATGCCTTTTTTCTCCAGTGCCTCTTTGTACTCTTCCAGTACCTGTACTACTTGTGTAATGTCTTCTTCTGATTTTTCTGCAAATGCTTCTTCTCCCTGAAGAAAAACATAGGAGCCTTTTCGGGTAAAAGCAGGTTCCTGACTGTTGCGTTCTATTTTGCCTCTGAAATAGTGGTACATTGGCCACTTCAGCAGCCTGTCTATTGCCACACCCACATGTGCTAAAGTTGGGTTTTTAAGCAAGAACTGACTTGCACTGGCTCTTCGCTCTTCTTTTTGTTTATGATAACCGAGAGGCTTTAGGCTTCCTATGGCGCGTTCTATACTTTCCAGTACTATTACCTTAGGCTGCTTTTTCTGAAAATGCTTGTCGTGCATATACCTGAGCAGGCCTCCATCTGTGGGAGCATAAGAATAGGTTGTTTGCCCTATCTGCTGCTGTAAAACCTCTTTTATTGTTTCATCCTGATCCAGTTTACAGCCCGTAAAGTTAGAGTCTCCTACCAGCATAATCTCAGGTTCTTTGTCTGTCTGGCGGTTACGGAAACCGGACTTGTCTGTTTCCCAGTATGTTTCTCTATTGATAGCATAAGGAGTATAAGGAGCCAGGTCGCCCTGTTCTAGCCGCTGTAATTTCACCTCTGGATAAAAACCGCCGGGTAAAATTTTCATGCTGCTCTGCCGCAATGCCTCCCAGGGGCGAAAGGCAAAATAATCGACTGGCAGCACCAGTACCTCCACTACAAACAGGATAAGCAGTGGTAGCAACAAAAAAGGAACAACACGTTTTACAAGCTTTTTTATATCGTTTTGTTTCATAGTAGCACAATGGCCTTAATGCAGAAGCAAACAAAGTCTTGCTGTTTAAAGTTGCGCATAAAGCATAGCACAGTCACATGCAAAGGTGCCTTGGGGTATCTTTAGAACATGAAAATTTTTTTAAATGCTTTACCCGAAATACTTTTCTATGGAAATAGCCACACCATCATCGTAACTATTTAAGGTTATTTCGTCTGCTACTGCTTTTACTTCTTCTTTGGCGTTGCCTACAGCTATGCCTTTGCCTACGGCTTTAAGCATATCTATGTCGTTATAGTTGTCGCCGAAGGCAATTACCTCTGACATAGGAATGTCGAATTGGTGTTTCAGGATAAGCTCTAGTGCTGTGGCTTTAGATATGGCTCTAGGTGCAATCTCCAGGTAGGTGTTTTTTGATCTGTAGATATGAAGCTGGGTGGAAAAGTTTTTAGTTAATGCTGCTTGCATGGCATCAATTTCATGCTCAGGGCCCATACACATAACTTTGTGTGCGCCTGATTGCGCCGCATGCCATTCGTCCAATACTGTATTTAATGATGTTATGCTGGGAGATACTTTTGTGACACGTGCTTCGCGTTCCGCCCATTGGTCTTGCTGAGGTGCATACCACTGGTCTTCAGCATATAAACTTATATGAAGATTGGTGCCTTTTGCCAGCTCCATTATTGCAAGGGCAACGGAGGCAGGAATATGTACTGTATCAATTACTACAGGAGTAGTGGCTTCGCTTTCAAAAATAATAACATAGCCGCCGTTAAAGCAGATCATAGGGTGGTGCAGAATACCAAGTTCTTCTTGTAAATGGCGCATAGCACTTGGCATTCGGGAGGAGGCCAGAATAACCGGAATATGACTATCAAGGCTCTTGACAGCAGCTATTGTTCTGGTTGATAACTCTCTTTGACTGTTCAGTAAGGTACCGTCGATATCGGTACAAATGGCGCGGAATTTCATCTGTTTTGTTTAACTCAACTATACAAGGCTGTTGCACATGTGGCTCGTTCAGCCATAATTTAATTAAAGGTATGAAATTCTGAGGTCTTACTGCTTATAGAAGCTGCTTAAATAGCTTTAAATGATGTTATGTATGTTAATGCGCTTACAGAAGGGTTGTTACTATTTGCTCCCACTCGTCGTCTAAAGAAATAGCTGGTCTTTTTTTGCTGGCTCTGTTATACCAGTAATCAGCGTTCCAGGTGTCGCCTTCTTTTCTATGAAGGTAGGCATGTATCCAGGCAGCGTTTTTATCCGGGATATCCTGTATCAGCTCGTGCGCTTTATTCCAGTCTGCCTTAGCGTCATGCCATAATGCTTTTAAATACACCGATGCATCTGCCGGAGGATTGTGCGTAGATAAACTTTTCTTAAAGTCTGCTAAATCCATAAGGTAAAATGAAAATGTTAGATAAATAACAGCCTTTAGTTTTTACTGTGGCCGTAGGTTCCTGTTTATGTGTTTGTGGTATATCGTTTATATAAGGTCGTAATTGTGACTGTTTTCCAGCCATCACTGGTGTAAAGTAGCTTAGAAATAATTACTTCAATCTGATCGTTATCTTCTATGGTAACTGCCTGAGGTAAAGGAAAACGATCTAAACTAACAGTGGTATCCTCATTAGGAGTTATAAGAAGAGTATTAACAGTTTGATCAAATTTAAAATATCGCCCTACTGCCTGTAAAGCATAGTCTACAAATAATATGTCTCCTTCGGAAATATACTGCTCTGGCCAAAACTGAGTAAACAGAAAGGAATTCTCCGAATGCTTATTAGTTCTTCCATAAATGCGTAAATCCAACTCAGCATTGGGTAACTCTTCTATCTCCTCTAATAAATTGGTTGAGGCACGACCATCCATATTGATGTCAATAGCTTCGCTGCTGCTGGACCTAACAACCTTGTATTTACCGTGAAACCTTGCATGCAGTGCTGTAACATCTTCTGAAGGGGCAACATCAGCCTCTTTACAGCTTCTAAAGCTACTATGCCAACAAGCTAGAATAATAGTATATGTGTTCTCATAGATTTGTCGTTTGCAGGTGCCGTTACTACTTATTACAGCTATTTTATTTAAATTACAGCTATTTTATTTAAAGCCGCCTGCCTTTAGATAATACATAGCCAAACTGAGCACCTATAGCCGGATAAACCTGCCCGTAATCAAAATCGAAATCAGCAGCATACCCTAAGCCTAAGTGAAAGTTAAACAAAAACTTTTGCCCAAGCGGCCGTTGCATTCCCCAATGTATTTCGTTCAGAAGAGTTCTGTTTAAAGGATCTGCAAAGTTATTCCATTCATTGCTGTTAAATACTCTTCTTGTGGTGTACGTTGCTTGAAAGGCTACATAGTTACCTGCATTATTTATAACTGACTTTGATTTAGAAAGTCGTTTAACCCGATTGTAGGTGTATTTAAACTCTGATCTGAAATAAGCAACAGGTTCGTTTATAATCCAGGAGCTATGGAAACCATCTGAATAAATATAGTAGCCGCCACCAAGTCCGGCACTCAGGTTAGCAGACCATTTATTATTGAAAGGAAGTTCATAACCTAATCCTATTCCTTGAAGTCCTAACTCAAGTTTGGTCATACTTGTTAGTTCTGCAAATTCATCTACTTCAATAGATTGCGCAAATGCATGTAAACCAGATATCAAAAGAGCAATTAAAAGAAGGGTCTTCCTCATTTGTTAATAAAAATTTAGAGACAAGTTTACCTGTAAAGCACAGGTTGCGTGAAAAAAATTACTCCTTTATAATCTGTATTTGCCGCTGGCCTTGGTTTGTGGTCCAGGCAGATTCTCCATTATACCACACCTCTGTGCAAATGGTGTTGTTGCCTTTAGTGTCGAAGAGGCAGTCTACAGTGTCTACTTCTGTATCTGAGAACTCAATCAGAGTTCTGGATTTGCTATTCTCAATGTAGTCGCTTGGAGATAGTCCTAGAATTTCTTTACCGGAGTTGTCTGGATAAATGGAGAACATTTTTGGTTTGTCGAGATTACCCCGATACATTTTCTCCTTTTGCCCATGGTTAAGATAGTAAACTTGAATGTTTTCTTCTGTCAGCTCTTGTTGCTTCAGCCAGTTTTCTCCTTCTGCATTAGTGTAGGCTATAGCGATGCCAGTGTCTACAACAGTGCAGCAATCTGTGGTTTTGTCGCAGGCTGTAATTAGCAGCGGCAGTAATAGGAGGTAAAGTGTTTTCATATCTGATATTTAAGTTTGGTGCAGGTTGAGTAGCCAGCAGGGGTAAAATTATAAGCTGTCATAAAAAGTATTCCTTTCAGGAATAAGATAAGGATAAATTATTAAAGTCTAATATTTTTGTTTATCAAAAAGCCTGCTGCAGAACAATTCTACAGCAGGCTTTTCCTGTTCATGATTGCAGTAACTATCCGCCTAATTTATTTTCTGGGTCATCCGGTATGTTAGGAAAATTCTTCTGGAAAAATTGGCAGAAATGGGTAAGAGGGCACTCTTCGCACTTTGGGCGGCGGGCAACACAAATATAGCGACCATGCAGAATAAGCCAGTGGTGAGCTTTCGAGATTAGGTCTTGCTGTAGGTTTGCTACCAGTTCTTTTTCTACATCAAGTGGAGCTTTGGCTGTTTTAGCTACCAGACCTAATCGCTTGCTTACCCGGAACACATGCGTGTCTACGGCCATAGCCGGTTGGTTCCAGATAACCGACACAATAACATTAGCTGTTTTGCGACCTACGCCTGGTAGTTTTACCAGTTCCTGCACGGTGCTAGGCACTTCTGAGTTAAACTGCTCTACCAACATTTTGCCCAAGCCTGCCAAGTGCTTGGCCTTGTTGTTTGGGTACGATATGCTTTTAATGTATGGCAGAATCTCGTCAGGAGTGGCAGAAGCCAGGTGCTCCGGAGTAGGGTAAGCTTCGAAAAGGGCAGGCGTAACCATATTTACTCGTTTATCGGTACACTGCGCACTTAGCACTACAGCCAGTATCAGCTCGTATGGGTTTGAATAGGCTAGTTCGGTTTCAGGCTCTGGAAAATTATCGGTAAAATATTCTATCAGTAGTTTATAACGTTCTTTCTTGCGCATAAGAGTAGTACAGCCGTGTTAGAACTGTGTTGTTTAAAATGAGCTTTCACTGCCAAATTAGCGGTTTTATGTTAATGTGGTAAGTTATGACGAAAAAACATTTACTAAAGTCCGGAAGCAAAAGCTCATTAGCCTCTACAACCTTAATGTTTAGCTTTTTTATCAAAGCTATTTTATTGTTATAACTTAAACTATTAAATTGAGTAAAACACCCCTGCTATATGCTACTTTGCATAAGCATAGTCATAACCTGTTCCTGTAAAAAGAATATATAAGTTAGAGAGATGTATCATATCATGTATGTTAGCACAGCTACTGTACCAGTTAGTGATGAAGAGCTGAGAGCTATGGTTACCCAATACCGTAACAACAATAAACGGGATGGTATTACAGGCATTTTACTCTATAGTGGCGATCATTTATTCAGGAGATAGAAGGAGAAGAAAGAGCTATAAAATTACTTTTTGAAAAAATAACGAAGGACTTTCATCATATTAACCTTATTAAGCTGGCGGACGGAGAGATACATGAAAGGCTGTTTTCAGATTGGCTAATAGGTTTTAAAGTCATCTCAAAAGAAGAGTTTGCTCATTTTGAAGGATACACCAACCCAACGAGTGAAAGTTTCTTGAACTCGCTTCCAGATAAAGATGAGGACTCCGTAGTAACTATTCTGAAGCAATTTGTAGAGCATAATATAAGGAGCATAAATACTATTTAACACTTGCTGTAAAAGTGTTGATAGCAAAAACAAAAGCCCTAATGTTTTGCATGTACATTAGGGCTTTAGCAGGAGCCTGCAATCTGCTAAGACTGTAAGCTTAAGCTTCTCGAATAATTTATAATATTATTTACCGAGCGGTCCGTCGGAGCTTTCACCACACCATCAAGCAGGTGCTGAATTAGTAGCAATTCTGAGCAGCATTCTGCCAGCTCATCATCTTGCATTAGCGATTTCTCCAGTTGTTCGCACACATCTTCGGCCAATTCATCATAGACATACTGGATCAATTCATTCTGAGTAGAGGTTTTTATCATAGACAATATTACTTTTTTGCATCTTTTTCCTCAGGTTAATAAGCGCGTAGCGCATACGACCCAAAGCCGTGTTGATGCTCACTCCAGTTGCCTCAGCTATCTCCTGAAAGCTCATGTCTGCGTAATGGCGCATCATAAGCACCTCACGCTGCGTTTGTGGCAGCGCCTGGATAAGCTCGCGCAAGCGGGCATGTGTATCCTCTTTTATTTGTAAAGACTCTACAGAGTCTTCAGCAAACGACAAAGTGTTAAACACATTATTCCCATCTTCCAGAGTGATAATCGGGCTTCGTTTCTCTTTACGGAAAAAGTCGATTGCCAAGTTATGGGCAATACGGCATATCCAGGAAGAGAATTTGCCTTCTTCGTTATAACGACCGCTCTTCATTGTATGGACTGCTTTTATAAAAGTGTCCTGCAATAAATCTTCAGCCGTATACGAATCTTTTACAATCAGCAAGATCGTGGTGAATACTTTGTTCTTGTGTCTGTTTACTAGTTGTTCAAACGCATTTTCATTACCTGCGATATAGAGCGAGACTAAAGCAGAGTCGCTCAGCTGGGTAGTTGTATTCATCTTAAAGCTACATTAGGTTAAACGTAGAGCTTTATATCATATTGTTGCGTTTACTAGTTTGAACAAAGTTTTTTTAGAAGTGTAAATCAAATATAGGTAAAGCTTTCCTACTGTGCAATAGCTTTTGGTTTATCAAAATAAAAAATATTCAAATATTGTACCAACAGCATTTTTTTCTTCGTTAAAGGTTTCCTCAAAGCTTTG
Source organism: Pontibacter silvestris (assembly GCF_020907275.1). GTDB lineage: Bacteria > Bacteroidota > Bacteroidia > Cytophagales > Hymenobacteraceae > Pontibacter > Pontibacter silvestris. The sequence continues at coordinate 174,026 of NZ_JAJJWI010000007.1, forward strand.
GATATGTTGAAGGTTTTTACAATAGAGGCTTTGGCAGCCATGTATTCTCTTTGAAAAAGTTTACTTTAAATAAAAGCTTCCTCAGCAGTTATGTTTTAAGCCAGCATATGGGCTCGGTGAGAACAGGTTCTTTTATTGTTGATCGGTCACTATACTAAATAAGCCTAACTTCATCTGAAAAATGCGCGCAATGCTACTTGCTCTGAATTTGGTGTCCTCGGCTTTTGGTCCTTTGAACAGTTTATCTACAGTACTAGTAAATAAACTGACCCAGCGGTTAAAATGAGTTTGCTCAATAGGTAGTCTAAGGTGTTTCGGAAACGGCTGCCCCTTATAAGCCGTGCTTCCAAACAAAACTGAGCTCCAGAAGGTGTACATAACAGGCAGGTGACGTTCCCAGTTTACCTGGGCAAACTCGTTGAACACAGGCGCAAGCAGTTCATCGTTGTTTACGTTACTGTAAAATGTGTCAACCAAAAGCTTAATATCAGCTTCATTCTCAATATCTTTAAACATGTTTTTCTGTGTTATTTAAGCAGCACCATTTTAAAATTGGTTGCGGCTATTAAGCTGTGTAGTACATTGGCAGGTATGCGGAAAACCTGCCCCGCTTTTAAGGTTTGCGCAGCGCCATCAAGTACAAAGTTACATTCTCCTTCCAGTATAAGTATGAACACGTCTTGTTTTGCTTTATGTGCTTTAAGTTCCTGCCCTTCAGAAAAGGCAAAAATGATGGCTTTTTGCTTCTCGTTCTCTAAAATAGTTTTACTCTGAAAGTTTTCCTGATTATAACTTATCTGACTTGCTATGTCTTCCATTTTTCTTTGCTTTCTGAGTTCTCCAGTAGTTTTGCTTTCTACGAAGCAAGATTAGCCATAAAGATCGTCCGGAAAAATGACATTTGTCATGCCTGTCAAAGTTTAAGAAGCCTTATCGTAAGATTGGTGCAGCGGTGTTAGAGAAACAGGCGGGCATAAAAAATCCTTCGAAAGAGCTAAGGAATCTTACCGAAGGATGGGTTTACAATATAGCCGATCAAGCTTTTACTTTATTTTCTGCTGTAACCTTTAAGGCGGTTTAATATTAACAGCAGGCGCCGGTTAATTTCGCGCTCTTCCACTGGCGTACACTGTGCCGTAATATTGTGAGGCTTCTCCAGCTTTTTCTCTACTGATTTCAGGTGGTCCAGGTAGCACTCTAGTGTGGTGCAGGAGATATTCTTCAGAGACGAGTCGAGATCATAATCTGTGCCCTTCTCTTGCTTATACTTGAGGTTTATGGCTTTATTGATCTCTGTATTAATCATTGTGGTTAGATCTGCATCTGTTGTGATTTCCTGCTGGTACACCTTTCTCTCAATGTTCTCCAGTAGACTTCTGATGTCCAGTTCTTTCATATACAAGGTTTTTTTAGTGAATAGTTATAAATAAAAATAGTATAATTCAATTAACGCGTGTTTTAGCTAAGTGTTTATCAATAATAGTATGTTTAAAGTAATGATAATGTCTATGTTTTAATCATAACATAAATGTAATATGTTAGCTACATTCTGTTTATGTCACAAGATGAATAACTGACTTGCGACTGCACAGAAAAATGTTTCCTCCAAAAAAGTTATACCTTTAAATGTGCGGCGGTGTTACGGGATGAAGCAAAAAATATAAATATAGAAGTGTTACCAGTAGTTCATAATGGTAAAGCCTCGGGAAAATACGAAGGTTTAAGAATAACAAAAATAGCTTACCAATGAGCACAATGCTTTGTGCCAATAAACACAAAGCATTGTGCTCATTGGTAAAAAGTTTATTGCCAGCTGATTGTTGAGCAGGATTGGAAGCTGCTGGCCTTTGTACAGTTGGGTAAGAACGTTTAGCTGCAGAGGCGAAAGCAGATATGCCATATAAAGGCTCTCATTTAGCGTTGCTTTTGCAACTGTTAGTAACTGGTCCTCAAACCAGCTTTTGTTAATTAAATTCGAATTGTTGCACAGTCGGTTATCCTCTAGCCAGTAGTAAGATTTGTGCTCACCTGCCACATTTAGCCTTCCGCAAATTCAGAAAGTTCCACATTTCTCTTCCACCTACGGAAAAGTACGTCTGAGTCTGTCCGATAAGCAGTGCTTAGGAAAGGGAGTTCAACTTTATCTATAGTTTCCATATATATAGTGTTTAATATTTCTTTATCAGAGACATTAAATATGTAGCCCTGTCAGATTACAGTACAACAGGATTAAAAAAGTGGTAGAATAGAATAATGGTAAGCGTGAAAATTTTAAAAGGAGTGCTATTTAATCAGCAACAGTTCGTACTACAGAAGTTACTGTAATGTGATATAACAAGGAATGCTTGCAAAGTGGTTTCTTAAGGTAAAGATAAAATTATTTATCGGGAGATTAAAAAAATCATCTGAAGACTTTGCTGTAGCTTTGTGGCAGAGTAGACTTTCGACTAGTAAAAATAAAATCTAAATGAATAAAAAAGGCGCTCGTTCACACGACCCTTATGCCGTGTTAAGAATAGCTGAGTTCAGGCTGTATGTTTCGGCAAGGTTGTGTATAACGCTTGCTATGCAGATACAGGCGGTAATTGTGGGTTGGCAGATCTATGATATTACCAGAGATGCCTTATCACTGGGTCTTATAGGCTTAGCAGAGGCTATTCCTTCTATTATTGTGTCGTTATATGCAGGTTACCTGGCTGATATAATGCCCCGCAAGAAGATTATTATGGCGGTTATATCGGTACTGATGCTATGTTCAGCCACATTGCTTTTTTTTACGACAGATATGAGCCATGTGCTAGCAAGCTATGGAGCGGGACCAATTTATGGTGTTATCTTTCTGAGTGGTATTGCCAGAGGATTTATGGGGCCGGCTGTATTTTCTTTTATGCCGCAATTGGTCGCCAACAAGCAGCTGTATACCAATGCTATTACCTGGAGTAGTACTACCTGGCAGGCTGCGTCAGTGGCAGGCCCTGCCCTAGGAGGCCTGATCTATGGTTTTTGGGGCATTACGGTTTCTTATGCTACAGATGCTGTACTTGTGTTGCTGGCTTTGGTATTGTTTTCACTGATCGGTGCCAAACCCTTACCTGAGAATATTAACCCGCAGAACATGAAAGAGAGCTTACGCTCCGGTATTAAGTTTGTGTTTGGAAACCAGATCATCCTTAATGCTATATCGCTGGATTTGTTTGCAGTACTGTTTGGTGGTGCAGTGGCTCTGCTGCCTATTTTTGCTTATGATATTCTGAACATGGGGCCACAGGCGCTTGGCTTTATGCGTGCAGCTCCGGCTATTGGTTCTGTGTCGATGGCTTTAATTATGGCATATTACCCTATTACGGTTAATGCCGGAAAGAAAATGCTGCTTTGTGTGGCAGGGTTTGGCGCGTGTATCGTTTTGTTTGGGCTGTCCACCAATTTCTGGTTTTCGATAGTTCTATTAGCGGTCAGTGGCGCTTTTGATAGCATTAGTGTCATTATCCGCTCTACTCTCATACATACCTTAACACCAGAGTACATGAAAGGGCGGGTGTCTTCTGTAAACAATATCTTTGTAGGCTCATCTAACGAAATAGGTGCGTTTGAGTCAGGCTTTACAGCCAAGTTAATGGGGGTAGTGCCAGCCGTAGTGTTCGGAGGTGTCATGACCATGGTAGTAGTAGGGATAACGGCATTGAAAGCTGATAAGCTTCGCAAACTGAACCTTACATCAGATATGGAGCCGGCTGTGTAGCAAAAAGAAGAGGTATATATAAACCAAAAGCCCGTCCTGCTTATAGCAAGCAGGACGGGCTTTTGGTTTCAAGTACTAGGTCAGGTTACTGGGCAACCTCTTTTTTTGCTTTCTGAGCTGCTTTGTTCACCTCTTTATGAGGGCGGCTGTTGCCGTAAGAGCCCTTCGTGATCTTTCCTTTTTTTGTTTTTCTATCTCCTTTTCCCATAAAATTAACTAGTTAAAATGAATTTGAACTTATAACTCCCATACGGGTAAAGCTGAACTGCAGATATACTAACGCTTACTCCTGCTGCTCTATTGCTAATTTACAGAAATGTGTCTGTAAAAGAAAATGATTGCTATTGTATCTGAATGTTAGCAGAATTCCTTCTCAACTCCTGCACATTCTGCCTCGTCTGCTGTAACAATCTCCTTCTAAATGAGGTTGAAAGTCTGTATCTTTGCAGATTAATTTAACTACAAGTATAGAAGCTTTCACAGGCAAAGCGTATAGCTTTAACTAGAGAAGGCATTGGCTTATGGCAAACATTCCTGAATATAATTTCGACGAACTAGACGCTCGTCAAAACATCATCATAAAAGGGGCTCGGGTACATAACCTTAAAAACCTGAGTGTGGCACTTCCCCGAAACAAATTTATCGTTATTACTGGTCTTTCTGGTTCTGGTAAATCTTCGCTTGCTTTTGATACATTGTATGCCGAGGGGCAACGCATGTATGTAGAAAGCTTAAGCTCTTACGCACGTCAGTTTCTGGGTCGTATGGACAAGCCTGATGTGGATTATATCAAAGGTATCAGCCCGGCTATTGCGATAGAGCAAAAAGTGAGCATAAAGAATAACCGCTCTACCGTAGGTACCAGCACAGAGATTTATGATTATCTGAAACTGCTTTACGCCCGCATCGGCAAAACATATTCACCTGTTTCTGGTGAGGTGGTGCAGAAAGATACAGTGACAGATGTCGTAAACTTTATATTTTCCCTGGAGGATGAGGCAAGAGTAATGATCTTGGCTCCGCTGCACCGGCACGAAGACAGAACACTGGAAAAGGAACTGGGCTTGTTGCTGCAGAAAGGCTATTCCCGTATTTACTCCGATGGCGATGTCTTATTTATTGAGGAATTGCTGGAGCAAAAGAAGCCCAAATTGGGTAAAAGTACTTTCATTCTGATAGATCGTGCGGTTATTTATAAAAATGACGAAGACCTGCAGTTCCGTATTGCAGACTCAGTGCAGACAGCTTTTTTTGAAGGGCAGGGTGAATGCCGTGTATTATATGGAGAGGAGGAACGTGTGTTCTCTGACAGGTTTGAGTTGGATGGAATAGTGTTTGAAGAACCCTCCGTTAACTTCTTTAGCTTTAATAATCCTTATGGTGCCTGCCAGACCTGCGAAGGCTTTGGAAGTGTTTTAGGTATTGATCCTGACCTTGTAATACCAGATAAGAGCCTGACAGTTTATGAAGGAGCTATTGCCCCCTGGCGAAGCGATAAGATGAACGAGTGGCTACAGCCCTTGGTTAAGAACGGCATCCGCTTCGACTTTCCGATTCATCGCCCTTACAACGAACTGACAGAGGCAGAGCAGGAACTGCTCTGGACGGGCAACAAGTATTTCGAAGGCCTTAACGATTTCTTCAAGCATATACAGGCACAGACGCATAAAATTCAGTACCGTGTGATGCTGTCGCGCTACCGTGGGCGTACTGCCTGCCCTGAGTGTAGAGGCTCACGCTTGCGCAAAGATGCCAGCTACGTAAAAGTCAACGGCAAGAGCATTACTGACCTGGTGCTGATGCCGATTACGCAGGTGCTGCCTTTTTTTCAGAATATACAGCTAACAGAGCATGAACAGGGGGTAGCAGAGCGATTGGTCACAGAAGTGACGAACCGCCTGAGTTACCTGGAGCGTGTAGGGCTAGGCTATCTTACCCTTAACCGTTTGTCTAATACCTTATCTGGTGGTGAGAGCCAGCGTATTAATTTGGCTACATCGTTGGGTAGTGCGTTAGTGGGCTCTATGTACATTTTAGATGAGCCAAGCATAGGCTTGCACCCAAAAGACTCTGAGCAGCTGATTGGTGTGTTGCGTTCGTTACAGCAAATTGGTAATACAGTAATTGTAGTAGAGCATGAAGAGGAAATGATGCGTGCAGCCGACCAACTCATTGATATTGGCCCGGAAGCAGGTTCTGGCGGTGGTAACCTAATGTTTCAGGGTACTTTTGATGAACTAATGAAATCTGCCGCTACCTACACTGGCAAGTATCTGAGTGGCAAAATGGAAGTGTCGGTACCGGCGCAGCGTCGTAAGTGGCGTAACGCGATAGAGGTTACGGGAGCCCGTGAAAACAACCTGAAAAACCTGTCAGTAAAGTTTCCGCTGGAGGTAATGACAGTGGTGACAGGTGTGAGTGGTTCCGGTAAATCGACCTTAATTAAAAAGATACTGTATCCGGCTATGCAGAAGTTACACGGTGCCACAGCCGAGGCTACCGGTAAATTTGATAAACTGCAAGGGGACTATAATAAAATTGAGCACGTAGAGTTCGTGGACCAGAATCCGATTGGTAAGTCTTCACGCTCAAATCCAGTAACTTATGTAAAGGCTTACGATGCTATCAGGGCGCTGTACGCTGATCAGCCCTTAGCCAAGTCACGTGGGTTTAAGCCTTCACATTTCTCTTTCAATATAGAAGGAGGCCGGTGTGAAGTTTGCCAGGGAGAAGGACAGGTGAAAATTGAGATGCAGTTTATGGCCGACATCTACCTGACCTGTGAAAGCTGCCACGGGCAACGCTTTAAGCAAGATGTGCTTGATGTGAAGTACAAAGACAAGAGCATCTCTGATGTACTTGATATGACCATTGCCGATAGTATAGACTTCTTTGCCGATCAGCCTAAAATTGTGGAGAAACTTAAGCCTCTGAACGATGTAGGCTTAGGTTATATTCGCTTAGGGCAGTCCAGCAATACTTTGTCGGGTGGAGAGGCGCAGCGTGTAAAGCTGGCATCTTTCCTGACTAAAGGAGCGCAGCCGCACCAGGAGAATATACTGTTCATTTTTGATGAACCAAGTACCGGCCTTCATTTCCATGACATCAGTAAACTGCTTACGTCCATCAATGCTCTTATTGAGAATGGCAATACCGTTGTGATTATTGAGCACAACATGGACATTGTAAAGTGTGCCGACTGGATTATAGATTTAGGTCCTGAAGGTGGTACTAACGGTGGGCATCTGTTATTCGAAGGTACACCAGAAGATATGGTGAAGCTGGAGGGTAATGATACAGCCAGGTTCTTGAAAGGAAGATTATAGGACGTACGAAGAATTAAAGTTATGGTGCCTGCGGCTTTTACTTTATAGCATCAGTTTGTATCATTCGAAGGGAGTTTGGGATTGCTGCTTCCTTTTTAGTTTCGCTATAAATAGCTACTCGGTTGAATAAATATCTGTACAGAAACACATGGCTCTTAACAGCTGTAGAATTACTGAGCTGCTAACAGGCATGAAGCATGACAAAGGTGCTGCTGTATGGAAGCAGAAGCGTGAGAAAGTAATTGTATAAATAAGGAGGGACCAGGGCTTTTAGGCTCGGTATTGAGGCAGCTTTTTGCCTGAGATAAACTACCTTATTGTCTAAATTGCAAATAGTACGTACAGCTCAAATCAGAAATTAGTAAATTGCCGTTGAGGTAGCTTAGACTGTGAAAGAAACTCAAGATTTAATAACAAATACATAAAACATGAGAAAGAAAATCGTTGCAGGTAACTGGAAAATGAATAAAACCTATGAGGAGGCGCTTTCACTGGTATCAGAAATTGATAACATGGTGAAAGACGAGGTAAATAATGACGTGACTGTAATTGTGACACCTCCTTTCCCGTACTTGCAAAGCGTAAGCAAATTAACGCAAGGCAACGATAAAATGCATCTGGCTGCTCAGGACGTAAGCGAGCATGAAAGTGGAGCCTATACTGGTGATATTTCAGCTGCTATGCTAAAGTCGGTAGGAGCAGAATACGTGATTATCGGCCACAGCGAGCGCCGTATGTACCATCACGAAGATGCACAGGTGCTTTATCAGAAAATGAAAGTTGCCTTAAAGCATGGTTTAAAGCCAATTTTCTGCTGTGGAGAGCCACTGGAAGAGCGTGATGCAGAGCGCCATTTTGAGTATGTGGGCCAGCAGTTGAAAGACAGCGTTTCTTACCTAAGCAACGAAGAGTTTGATCAGATTGTAATTGCCTATGAACCAATCTGGGCTATCGGTACTGGTAAAACAGCAAGTGCAGAACAGGCACAGGAAATGCATGCCTTCATTCGTGAGCAACTGTCGCGTATGTTTGATGCAAAAGCTGCTTTTAACTGTACTATACTGTATGGCGGTAGCTGCAACCCTGGCAATGCTAAAGAAATTTTCTCTAAAGAAGATGTTGACGGAGGCTTGATTGGAGGGGCTTCGCTTAAGTCCAGAGACTTTACCGATATCATCAAATCTTTTTAAAAAAGAAGAAAATTAAATGCAGGCTACTGGTGGAGACATTAGTAGCCTTCTTTTTTATAAGCTATAAGCTAAAACAGCTCAACCTTTAGCGGCGTTTTTACGTGAGCACAAGCGGCTTTTCCAAATCATCCTTCCTGTGCTTTAACATATTATTTCGGGCCTGGAAAATCAGTTTAAGGGGGAGATAGCTGAAAAATACATGATGGTTGAATAATGGAAGTTTACTGTAGTGATCTGCTTTTGCAGGGGGAGGTGGAGCTTATTAGCTGGCAAAAGAAACAAAAAGGCTGCTGATATAAATTAATCGGCAGCCTTTTTGTTTATAGCTTATCGTTATATTTGAGTAAATTTTAATTTTATGTCTATTATCTTCTCTCTTTTGCTGGCGTTGGCCCCATTCTTTTCAACATTAAATTCTAATAATGCGTCTGCCTCTGAGCCAGTAGTTGTGGAAAAAGGTTTCTGTAGAATTTATGGAGCAGTGTATCTTGAGCGGGATCCTAAGTACAGGAATACTGCTGCTTATACCGTTTTCCTGAATGACGATGAGGCTTTTGCCAATATGATTGTGTACAAGGAGAAGAACAAGCTGTTTGCCGATAACACAGCAATTTGGTACCTTACTCCAAAGAAAGCGTTTGCAGACCACATTTTATATGTAACGGATAAACGTAACTTAGCAGACTTTACGGTGCATTTTACCGACGTGCGCTCTTACGCTACTTGCCGCGAATAACTATTACCATGGATTTTATAGAAGTAACTTTAAAAGTAAACGCAGATTTTGCGGATATACTTATTGCCGAGCTTGGAGAGCTGGGTTGTGATGCCTTTGTGGAAACAGAAGATGGCTTTAGCGCCTACATGGACGAAGACAAATACTCGGAGGAGGCACTGGAAGAGACCTTAAACCGCTATGCTGATTTTGTGCAGGTGGATTATACGGTGCAAAAAATAGAGCGCCAGAACTGGAACGAAGAGTGGGAACGTAATTTTGAACCTTTGTTTATTGACGGACAGGTTTCAGTAAGAGCCTCTTTTCATCCAAAACCTGAAGAAGCAAAGTATGATATTGTTATCAACCCAAAGATGTCTTTCGGTACAGGTCACCACGAAACCACTACCCTCATGATCGAGAACCAGCTGACGCTGGATCACCAGGGCAAGCGGGTACTGGATATGGGCTGTGGTACTGGTATTCTGGCTATAATGGCCGCAGAACTAGGTGCTTCAGAAATTGTAGCTGTGGAAATTGAAGACTGGACTGTGGAAAATGCCCGTGAAAATGCAGAGCTAAATAACTATCCTGCTATTGATGTGCGTTTAGGTGGTGCTGAGACGGTTGAAGGAGAAAAGCCTTTCGATGTTATACTAGCCAACATAAACCGGAACGTTCTATTGGAAGACATGCCTGCTTATAAAGCTGTGTTAAAGCAAAAAGGGTGGCTGCTGTTAAGCGGTTTTTATACAGAAGATTTGCCGATACTCCAGGAGCGAACCGCAGAATTAGGACTAACTTATATTTCGCACCGGGTAAAGAATAATTGGGTGTCAGCTATTTTTACATCACATTAACAAACTTGCCTATGAAACGGATTTTACCCATACTGCTTTTTTTTTCGATTCTTACGGCACAGGCCCAGACGAAACTTTCTGAGAACCCTGATGAATTTGTAGCAGATGTGAGAGCAATGCTGTTAGCGGGTAAAGTTGAAAATGCTGAAAAACTTTCCGCTGAACTGGAGGCTGCCTGGAGTAGTGGTAAGCTTACTGCTAAACAGCAGAAAGAGGTTGTAAATATCTCTCAAAGCATGTACCGCAAGCGCATGAGCGTTAATCCGCATTTTGTGCAGTTCTTTACAATGGTTACAGCGGGTGTTAACAACCAGCATTTAGAGGGAGGTGCATTAGACAACATGCTTCATGTTACTGCTAAAGCTGTTGAACAGGAGAAAGTAAAAAACCTGGAAAAATTTCTGAATACAGCCAGCCTTTATCTAAGTACAAACCGGTTATTTCAGAATTCCTATTATACTCTGAGCAGCGCAGGGGGCAGCTTTAGCTTTGCTTACGAGGGAGAGAGTAAGGTGTCGGAAGAGGAAGCTGAAAGCAAAGACGGGTGGGATACTGCCTTTGAGGATGCTCCTGCTGATGAACAGGAAGAAGAGGATTTGTGGGGAGTTGCTACAAAGGTTCCTCAGAAAGAGGATAAGAAGAGATCAGAGAAGAATAGAAAAGAAACTTTGAAGAAACAGTTTATTCCTGCTTTGCCTGGTGTTTCAGGCCCCGTGTTAAAGCTGGAAAAGGCGACACTTACTTTCGTTACTCCCTGGGATTCTACTTCCGTCGAGGCAACTTCTGGGCAGTTGATGTTAACCAACAATACATTTGTGGGTGAGGGTGGAAAGCTGAACTGGAAGGCTAATGGAGAACCAGCTTCCGCTGAGTTTAATAAGTACAGCTTTAACACTTCTTTTGCTGGTTTTAAGGTGCCAGATGCAATAATTTCCTATCCTGCTGTACTTAATGCTCCCGTAGATGGTGCGCTGGAATGGATCAGTAGCCGGCATAAAACCAGTGAATATCCTTATCCTAAATTCTTTTCTTTCACGAATGATGCAAGCATTAAGACCTTAGGCACTAACATAGCCTATAAAGGAGGGTTTTCGCTTGTTGGCAACACCGTAGGCAGTAAGTCACTGGATAATAGCCTCTCAGAAATTGTGGTGATGCATAATGGGGAACGTAAGTTTCACTCAATGGCCCGAAACTATATTATTACCGATTCGCTTATTCTTGCGAACCGTGCCGCAGTAGCCATTTATCAACAGAAAGACTCTATTACCCACCCGGCTATGCAGTTACGCTTTTCTACTCGCAAGCAGGAACTTGTTTTAACAAAAGATAAAGGGGGATATGCGAACACACCATTTTTTGATACCTACCACAAACTTGAAATTACTGCTGAACGTCTGCATTGGCTCCTGAATGAGCCAACTATAGATTTTTCTATCTTAAACACAAAGACACTGGTCCCATTGCGGCTGGAGTCAACAGGGTATTACTCTGACAACCGTTTTCAACGTCTGATAGGTGTAGCACAGTTTCACCCTCTGCAGGTGCTGGTAAGCTATGCCGTCAAATCGAAGCAAAATGATTTTTATGCTTCTGACGTAGCTAAGTCTACCAAAATTAATGAGTCAGCTTTGAAAGAGGCCGCTATAAACCTCTCCCGGCAAAGCTACTTAGATTATGACCCTGCTAGTGGTTATATTGCTTTAAAACCTAAGGCTTGGCACTACGTCGGTTCCGCCCGCGATTTGAAGGACTATGACCACCTGGTAATAAAGTCTATTGTTCCCTCCGGCAAAAATGCCACCTTAAACTTAGAAGATAATAAGCTAACTGTCCGGGGAGTAGAAAGAGTGGAATTTACCAGAGATTCCTCTATCGTCTACATAAATCCCCGAAGTAAGGAGTTACATATTCTCAATAACCGCGATATAGAGTTTGACGGACAGGTGTATGCCGGTCAGTTGGCTTTTAAAGGTGCTGAGTTTAAGTTTAACTACAACGAGTTTGCTATAGATATGGCTAGCTTGGATACTGTAGCACTAGTACCGAAAAGGAGACGTGTTAAAGATGAAAAGGTTGCAGAACAGGTCTTGACAAGCGGAGGTAGTAAAATGTCAGGTAAACTGTACCTTAACAAGCCCGATAATAAGTCCGGGAAAGAATATTTTCCAGAGTACCCTAAGTTTGATGCTGTTTCAGGTGCACAGGTTGCTTTTGCCCGCCCTGATGTTGCAGGAGGAGCTTACGATAGCACCGTCTATTTCGACTTGCCTCCTTTTAAACTCGATTCTCTAAGCTCTGCAAAAAAGACAGTAAACTTAGACGGTACTTTTAACTCCGGTGGCATTTTTCCGCCAATCAAGGCTAAATTACAGCTAATGCCTGATGAAACCCTCGGCTTCTACTACCAGCCTCCTGCAACTGGTTTGCCAGCGTTTGAGGGTAAAGGAATGGTATTCGATACTATCATGATGGATAGTAAAGGTATTCAGAGCAAGGGAAAAATACAGCACTTAACAGCAACAATAGAAGCCCCGGCCTTTAACTATTACAAGAATGCCGTAACCACAAAAGAAGGTACAAAGGTAACCATAGCAGAGGGAGCATCTGGTGGTACTAATTTTCCTGCAGCTACCCTGAATGGCTTTAATATGAACTGGCGACCACAGGCTGATACCATGTATCTGCAGACATTAGAACAACCAATGCAGCTATACGATGAAGGTCTGACATTTAAAGGCGTGGCAAAGTTGTCGCCCGGAGGTTTATATGGAAGTGGTGAAGTAGAAAACCCGCTGGCGACTGTAACGGCTCCTGATCTGCATTTCGAACAACGCAGTTTTGCTGGTAGCCAGGCTCAGATGTTGATAAAGTCAGATGATGAAAAGTTGCCAGGAGTAAAAGCACAAGGAGTAGCTTTTAACTATGACCTGGTAAAAGGAGTCGTAGACTTTGCTATAGAGCAGAAAGGACAAGCGAGCCTGGAGTTCCCGCAGGCGCAGTACAGAACAAACATGAGCAGTGCCACATTAGACTTTAAAACGCAAAAGGTAAGCTTAAAATCTAATGATACCGGAGGCAAAAACTGGTTCTATTCTTTGCACCCACAACAGGACTCGCTTCGCTTTATGGCAGCTAATGGTTTATATAACCTTAAAAGCAATACCATTGAAGCAAACGGAGTACCTTATATAGCTGTAGGCGATGTGCATGTAGTGCCAGACAGCGGGCATGTGGAAGTTGCTGCTGATGCTACTATTAAAACACTGCGTAACGCTAAAATCATGGCTGATTCTGTGCAGCAATATCACAAGCTTTATGCAGGCAATATTGACATTATATCTCGCAGAGCTTTTAGAGGCGATGCACTGTTAAATTACACAAGTGCCACAGTAGACTCTTTCCAGTTACATTTTGCAGACTTTGTGTATGGTAATCCAGAGGAGAAAAAGAGAGGGAAGAAGAAAGAAGAGTTAGGCTTTACTTCTGCAAAAGCTACCATAGAGGATGCCAAATCGCTTTACATTTTTCCGCGAGTGATGTATAGGGGGCAGGTAACTATGAACTCCAACAACCAGTACATGAACTTCGATGGAGAGTTGAAGCTGAACTTTACCGGCAATGAGGCCGATGCTGATTGGTTCTCTTATAAAAAAGACTCTTTAAACCCTAATAGTTTACGCATTCCACTTGTAGCACCAGTAGCGGCTGATGGAGTGCCTTTGCATACAGGACTTCACGTAGCAAATGGTTCTTCTGAATTGTACAGTACTTTTGTGTCTAAAAAGAAAGCGGAAGACGACCTGGACTTGTTCGTAGTAGATGGGTTGTTGTCTTACAATAAAGAAGCCAGTGAGTTTAAAATAGGTCAGGAAGCCCGTGCTTATGCCGACTCTTACCAGGGGAACGTGCTCACGTACAACGAAGCATCTAACACTGTTCATTTTGAAGGTAAGCTGAACCTGTTAAAAGCAGTGAAAGATTTTATGGTAGAAGCTTCTGGTAGCGGAAGTGCGAGAATAGACAGTAATCGCTATAGCATGGATGCTTTTCTTGCTTTTGACCTGAATGTGCCTAGCCAGGCTTTAGCTTCTATGGCAAGTAGTATTAAGGAAAGTGCAGGAGGCGCCGGCGAGGCAATGGATGCAAGTGAAGCAACTATGTATAAGCTGGCAGCGTTCATCGGCGATAAAGAGGTGCGTAAGTACAAGGAGAGTTCTGCTGTGGAATATGTTCCGTTACCTAATTTGTCTGGCAAGCTGGTGCGTAGCATTATTCTGAACCAGGTAAACCTCCGTTGGTCCGATGCGCGTAAAGCATGGTACAGTGTAGGCAAGTTAAGTATGGCGAGTATGGGCAAAGAAGACATAAATGCGCAACTGGACGGTTACCTGGAAATGCGCCATGATCTGAATGGTGAGCCTGCTGTGAATCTGTATGTGCAGGCTGACCCTTATACGTGGTATTACTTTAGCTTTTTTGAGAACGGCCTGTCCTTGGTTTCCTCTAATGAGAAATTTAATAAAGCTGTAAGCTCTAAGGCGCGAGGAACCAGAGGAATAAAATCCGGCTACGGCATTTATGCAGGTGCTCCGATTGAGAAGAATGAGTTCCTGGACTATTTCCGTAAAGCCTACCTGGATGGGGCAGGAGGTTTTGAGGTAGCTAAAGAACAACCACTGGATGAGCCGACAGACAGGTTTGAGACTTTAGAAGAACAACCCCAAAAGGATAAGAAGAAGAAAAAGAAAAAAGATAAGCAAGATCCGTTTGGTCTTATAGAACAGTAACCAGAAGCCCTAAATACAGCGTATACACTAAAGTAAGGCAAAACTGATACTTGTAAAGTAAATCAAATATTCTATATATTTGAATTGATTGCGACCTTGAATAGGATCTTTTTTGCACTTATTTAAACTTAAAGTGGTTTAAGATCTAAGTTATAAACTCAAAGTAATTAATGAGCATACTTCTGATAGCTATAATGTTTATAGCCGCTTACCTGATTGGCTCTATCTCTACCGCAGTTTGGGTAGGTCAGGCATACTATGGTGTTGATATACGCCAGCATGGGAGTGGTAACTCCGGTGCAACCAACACATTTAGGGTATTAGGTAAAAAGCCTGGTACAGCTGTTATGCTAATCGACATTTTTAAAGGCTGGACAGCCACTTCTCTTGCCGGGTTTCTGATTATTTTTAATGCGATTGAGCCTGATAAACTGGTTGTTTTCCAACTTATTTTAGGCGCTTTGGCTGTTATAGGTCATATTTTCCCGGTTTACGAAAACTTTAAAGGTGGTAAAGGTGTCGCGACTTTGTTAGGTATGATGCTCGCTATACAAACAGAAGTAGCGCTTATGTGTATGGTTATTTTTATTGTGGTATTGCTTACTTCTAAATATGTATCGCTGGGGTCTATGATTGCAGCACTGTCTTTCCCTATTTTGCTGTTACTACCCCGTTTCCAGCCAGATAACCCGATTCTGATCATTTTCGGGTTCATCATTTTTGCTGTGGTGGTACTAACGCACCGTAAAAACATTAACCGCCTGTTGCAAGGCGAAGAAAGTAAAGCCAATATTAAATTAGGACGGAAAAGATGAACCTTGCCTGATTAATTAATCACATCAAGTTAAAAAGCTTAAAAGCCATTCTTCTCTGCAAGGGTGGCTTTTTTTTGTAACTTTAAGCATAACATTCTACCTCATGATGAACGAATACATAACTGAAAACGAAGAACGTTTTGTGTATGAACTGATGGAGATGCTTCGCATCCCGTCGGTAAGTGCCGACCCTAAGTTTAAAATAGATGTGCTGCGGACGGCTGAGTTTGTGAAGCAAAAGCTGGAAGAAGCAGGTGCAGATAACGTTGAATTATGTGAAACGGCTGGTAACCCTATTATTTACGGAGAGAAAATAGTAGGTACTGACCTGCCGACCGTATTGGTATACGGCCACTACGATGTACAGCCAGCTGACCCTTACGAGCTGTGGGACTCGCCTCCCTTTGAGCCTGTAGTAAAAGAAAATAAGATATATGCCCGGGGGGCCTGCGACGATAAAGGCCAGATGTACATGCACGTAAAGGCGTTTGAGGTGATGATGAAAAACGACAGCCTACCTTGTAATGTAAAGTTTATGATTGAGGGTGAGGAGGAAGTTGGCTCTGTGAACCTGGCTACGTTTGTAAGAGATAATAAAGACAGGCTTAAGGGCAATGTTATTCTTATCTCCGATACCAGTATGTTAGGTAACGAGACACCATCTGTTACAACAGGGTTACGTGGCATGAGCTATTTGGAAGTAGAGGTAACGGGGCCTAACCGCGACTTGCACTCAGGTATGTATGGTGGTGCTGTAGCGAACCCTATCAACATATTATGTAAAATGATTGCCTCTTTACATGATGAGCAGAACCACATAACCATTCCGGGTTTTTACGACAATGTAGAGGAGCTAAGTCAGGAAGAACGTAATGAAATGGCACGTGCACCTTTCAGCCTGGATAACTATAAAAAAGCTCTTGACTTAGGCGACGTACACGGCGAAGAAGGGTATAGTACCTTAGAATGTACTTCTATTAGGCCTACCTTAGATGTAAACGGAATATGGGGAGGTTACACCGGAGAAGGAGCTAAAACAGTTATAGCCTCTAAAGCCTATGCTAAAATTTCAATGCGTTTGGTGCCTAACCAATCATCTGAAGAAATTACAAAGAAGTTTCAGAAGCACTTTGAAAGCATTGCGCCTGCCAGTGTTAAAGTTAAGGTTAAGCCGCATCATGGAGGAGAGCCTGTGGTTACTCCAACAGATTCTGTGGCATATCAGGCGGCTGCTAAAGCTTATGAGGAGACTTTTGCTAAAAAGCCTGTACCAGTACGTAGTGGTGGTTCCATTCCTATTGTTGCCATGTTCAAATCAGAGTTGGGGTTGGATTCTGTACTCATGGGTTTTGGTCTTGACTCTGATGCTATTCACTCTCCTAATGAAAGCTTCGGTATCTTTAACTTCCTGAAGGGAATAGAAACAATTCCTTTTTTCTATAAATACTATGCAGAGATGAGTAAATAAGTCCTTTTTCATCTTTAAAAGCCAAAGCCCCAACAATATTACTGTTGGGGCTTTGGCTTTATCTTCACTTCAAGAAGAGAGTCCACGTTTCTTTATTAAAATGAATGAGGCAGCTTAAGTATGGAATTGTCGTAGCCTTTTAGCTAAGTTGCCACAAAGCTAGTACATCAGGTTAGCAGGCTGTTGAGGTGGGCGCAAATAACCAATGGAGAGTTGCCAGGCCATGTTTCGCTGAGTAAGATTTTTTGAGAAACTGCGAAGACCACCGGTGTTACGTACGCTCAGAAAAAAGCCATTGTCCATAATAATACCTACTCCTACAGTATAGCCGTAGTCAAACCGATTAAAGTCGTTTATGCTGTACTCTTGTGGGCCCAGCACGACAGGAGATGAGCTTCCCTGGTTTGTACTACTAAGTCTGTCGGTTTGGCTATACTCGTCTACAAGGTAAGCAACGTAAGGACCTGCTTCTGCAAATAAGCCCCCTTTTCGTATTTTTGCGAGCAAGGGCAGTTCAATATAGCGCAGTCTGATATCCCCATCCATATACTCATCGTCATTTAACGGATAGCCTTCATATACAAAGCCTTTTTCCGCGTAATTTAGCTCTGCCTGCACCGCAAGGGCAGAAACAAATTCATAGCTGTAAATAAATCCGGCATTAAGGCTTGCTATATGCCGGATCTCATCTGATGGGGCATCGCTTCCTACGGCATGTGTAAAGCCCCCACCTACTTTTGCGCCAAAGCGCGTGTATTGTGCCTGAGCTGTTAATAGTGGCAGAAATGTAAGGGCAATGATCGTGATAGTTTTTTTCATAGCTGTGAGTTTCATATAGTGCTTGAGAGCGGGGTTAGTCTAGTACTTTAGTTTACTGCGACAGACGTAAAATTGTTAGACAGGGAAGGAATATAAAGGCACAAAAAAAGCCAGCCTTGCAAAGGCAAGGCTGGCAAAAAATAGCAGAATGGTTATTTTAGTTTGTTATCGTCCGAAGTTATAACCCAGAGTTAACATAAATACCGAGTTTCTGGCATTACTTAAATCGCTTCCTATTTCTCCTTCTTCAAAATCCTCAGGGTTAAAGTCTCCAAAATCGTTGAAGCTGCCATTGTAGCGGACACCAATGCTAAAGCCGGTGGTTGTTGCTAATCCAATACCCGCAGCATAACCTATTTCAAACTTCTTCATGTCGTCTCTGTCTACCTGACTTGTGCTTGATGACTGAAGTTCATCATTTCTATAAAGTTCAGTTTCGTTGTTTACACTAAGCAGGTAAGATGCCTGAGGACCAGCCTCAAAATAAATGGGGCCAGCTTTTATTTTAGCTAAAATAGGCAGGTCTAAATAGTTCATGTTAGTCTTACCTTCACGTCTGTAGGTGTCGTTGATTAAAGGTATTGTGTATTCTTCATCACTGTTTTTATAGCCTTTATTAGAATAAAGTAGCTCTGGCTGAACCGAGAAAAACTCACCTACAATAGGAATGTTATAGGTTAAACCGGCGTGAAAGCCCAACTTGTTCTCAAAAAGGTCTTCATTTTGTAAATCACCCTCCACGTTGGATAGGTTAGCACCTACTCTGATACCCAGACCAGATTGTGCATTTGCTACTGAAGCAGTAGCGATAATAAAAGAGAATACTATAAATAACTTTTTCATAATCTTAATACGTTTGTAGTACATTGATTGTTTAAACAACAATAGTACGGGTACTCAAATTTTTATTTGTTTTAGTTATACAATAGTTTAACTGATTTGAGGGTAAGATGTTGGCCTATGATCGAATATTTTTTTATTATAAGTCGTTTTTCTCTTACTCTCTGGCATGCATGCAACTGATTATATAGCAACAAGTAGGCCAAAATATATTAATAGTTTATATATGGTTATTATATTTAAAGCAAGTGGTGGTGCTTTTAGCTGATCAAAGGAATTACCCGGCACCAGGCCGGGGTTTTGCTTTCATAGTTTGTATCTTGTACTAAGGCGGGTCTATCTGGTTGGCAAGGTAAAACCCAGCGTAAGCAGAAAGACAGAGTTTCTTACGTCAGCACTGTTATCCCCATCATCGTAAAGTTTGGAAAAATCGCCGTTGTAACGTACGCCAAGGCTTAACCCCATTGGTACAGATGTAAGACCAAGCCCGGCTGCGTAACCAACACTGGTGCGCCGAAGGTTATCTATATCATCAAAGTCTATGGAAGTGCTGCCTGTCGGGCTAACTTCAACTTTGTCATTAATACGAAAAGATACCTGAGGGCCAGCCTCAAAATAAATAGGACCAGCATTAATACGAGCCAGTACGGGTACATCGAGATAGTCTACTCTCACTTTAAACAAGTCGTCGTTGTAACTTGCACCTTTCTGAGAGTAAAGAACTTCCGGCTGAATAGAAAAGAATTCCGGTACAATAGGGAAGTTTGCAGTTAAACCAGCATGAAAGCCCCATCTGCTTTCAAAGTCTTCTGAATCATCTCCTTCGAAGCTGGCTATGTTAGCGCCCCCTCTTATACCTATACGTTGTGCTTGTGCCGCAAATGCTGTTAGCAAGGCAAAGGCAAAAAGTAACAGTGTCTTTTTCATAGTTTAAAAGGTTAATCTTAAGACTACAACAAAGCTGTTCATTATTCTTTATTATATATCTGTTTTGGGGTTATTACGGGGCATTCTAATAAAAGTCTAAAAAATAAACTTAAATTTAGTGAGTAACTGGAGTGGCGTGTTGCAATCTTAAAGACAAAAGAAAATAAAAACGGCAGCTGTTTTAGCTGCCGTAGATGCTCTTAATAGTAATTTAACTATATGTTAACAACAGGACGTTCTTAACCTGCCCATCCTTCTCTGTCCAAACTGCGGTATTGTATGGCTTCTGCTAAATGTTCAATTTTAATACTCTCACTATCAGCTAAGTCTGCGATAGTTCTGCTTACTTTTAGTATACGGTCATAGGCACGGGCTGAAAGGCCCAGGCGCTCCATGGCGGTTTTTAATAAAGCTCTTCCGGCTTCATTAATCTGGCAAATATCTTTTACCATTTGGGAGGGCATCATGGCATTTGAGTGAATGTTCGGGAAGTCTTTGAAACGGATTGTCTGTAGTTGGCGTGTACGTACTACCCGCTCCCTAATTGTGCTGCTATCTTCGGCTTTGCGGGTGGCAGTCATCTCGTCAAAAGTGACAGGTGTTACTTCTACATGCAGGTCTATACGGTCCAGTAATGGTCCGCTAACCTTGTTCAGGTAACGCTGTACTATGCCTGGGCCACATACACAGTCCTTCTCCGGATGATTATAATAGCCACACGGACACGGGTTCATGCTTGCTACCAGCATGAAGTTAGCAGGGAAGTCTATGGTTGTTCTGGCCCTGGATATGGTTACACGGCGTTCCTCAAGTGGCTGGCGCATTACCTCCAGCACAGTTCGCTTAAATTCAGGTAGTTCATCTAAAAACAGTACACCATTATGCGATAATGATATCTCACCAGGCTGAGGCATTCCGCCTCCGCCTACCAAGGCAACATCTGATATAGTGTGGTGCGGCGAACGGTACGGGCGATTGGTTAACAAAGAAGCCGATTCTCCAAGTTTTCCGGCAACAGAATGTATTTTAGTAGTTTCTAACGCTTCGTGCATAGATAGTGGCGGCAGAATAGACGGCAGCCGCTTGGCCAACATGGTTTTACCGGCTCCCGGAGGGCCGATCATAATGACATTGTGCCCTCCGGCAGCGGCAATTTCAAGCGCACGCTTAATGTTCTCCTGCCCCTGCACATCGGCAAAGTCAGCCGCATATTGGTCTACTTCGCTCTGGAAAATGTCGCGGGTGTTAATAACCACAGGCTCTATTTCACGCTTCCCGTCTAAAAATTCAATGGCTTCTTTAATATTGCTCACGCCTACTACATCAAGGCTGTTAACAATGGCGGCTTCGGTGGCATTCTGAACAGGAAGTATAAAGCCCTTGAAGCCTTCTTTCCGGGCTTGTATGGCTATAGGCAGTACCCCTTTAATAGGCCTGAGTGAACCATCAAGTGAAAGTTCTCCCATAATCATATATTGCGCAACTTTATTATCTGCCATTTGGCCGGAAGCAGCTAATACACCCATAGCTATTGTCAGATCATAGGCAGAGCCCTCTTTACGTATATCGGCAGGGGCCATATTGATAACTACCTTCTGGCGGGGCATTTTATAACCATACTGCTTTAATGCCGATTCAATGCGCTGTTCGCCTTCTTTCACGGCATTATCCGGTAGGCCTACTAGAAAATATCTGGCACCGGCGCTAACACTAACTTCAACGGTAATAGTATAGGCATTTACGCCTTGTACGGCACTGCCGAACGTCTTAATGAGCATCTAACTATGTCTTTATCTTAGGGGTACAGGTAAATTGTCTTTGGCCGGAACATTGTTATGCATAACAATGTTCCGGCTTGAACTATAGTGCTTCATAATTTTATTGCACTGCATAAGTACTTGAACTTTCTAAAGTACTAAAAAAAGTAGAATAACAAGATACGTACTAACGCTACTAACATTTACTAGGCAGTATGTAATAATAGGTATGTTCTTGTTCATTATATTTGGTTATTACTATATTTATCAGCATCAGAAAATAAAATGTATTTAAAGAATGAGCCTGTAGAAGGATTTGAGAAGCCGGATATCATCTCTGTTTTTAATAAAGCACAACGTAGAGTTCGGGAAAGTCTAATGAAGGGCAGTTCGCTAGAGGAAGTACTGGATAACCTAATACTGACTATACAGGAGCTGAATACAGGTATGAAATGCTCTGTGCTTTTATTAGATAGTGAAAAGAAGCAGTTGTTTCATGCCAGCGCTCCAAACCTGCATAAAGATTATGTTAATGTGGTAAATGGTTTGCCTATAGGGGCTGCTGAAGGGTCTTGTGGCGCTGCGGCATACAGTAGGCAACGAGTAGTGGTAGATGATATTGAGAACAGCCCTAACTGGGCCAGTTATCAAATTGCTTTAAAGTATGGATTAAAAGCATGTTGGTCGGAGCCCATCATATCCTCCAAAGATAAAACAGTATTAGGCACCTTTGCTATATATTATGCAACAACGCGTATACCTTCAGAAGAAGAAACTGAATTGTTGCGTATTGCGGGCGACCTTGCTGGTACCGCAATTGAATGGAACCAGGTTCTGAAGGAACGAAAAGTTTTTGAGGATGAGCTAAGAAGAGCAAATGAGGAGTTGGTAACACTCAATAAGGAGTTAGATAAGCGGGTACAGGCCCGGACGGAAGAATTAGAGTATCAGAATCATATTACCCGCACTATAACGGATAACGCTACAGGTGCTCTTTTTATGATGAATGAGCAAGGCATTTGTACATTTATGAATCCGGCAGCTGTTGCCATGACAGGTTACACCCTGGAGGAGATACAGGGCCGGCCACTGCACAACGTTGTTCACCATACAAGGCCAGACGGAACGCATTACCCGCTTGAGGAATGCCCGATTGACAGAGCTCTTCCTCAAAATAGTGATGTAAGGGCACACAAAGATGTCTTTATTAGGAAAGATGGTCGTTTCTTCCCTGTTTCCTGTGCAGCCAGTCCTATTGTAGAAAATGGTGTGCCTGTTGGTACGGTAATAGAGGTGCGTGATATCACAGAGGAAAACCATGCCCAGGCAGAAATAGAGGAAATAGCAGAAAGATTACATCTAACTCTGGAAGCACTACCACAGCTTTGCTGGACAGCCAGTCCGGACGGAGCTATAAGCTTTGTAAACCGTAGATGGATAGAGTATACTGGCTTGAAAGAACATCAGGCGCTTGGAGATAAGTGGCTAGATGCACTGCACCCCGATGATGTAGAAAGTGTTGTTGAGCGCTGGCAGGAGTCAGTTAGTAGAGGAGTAGAGTATGAGACACACTTTAGGCTGAAGCGTAATGATAGCCAGTACAGGTGGTTTCTTGTAAGAGGTATACCCCTTATAACACAAGGAGAAGAAGTAAAGGAATGGTTTGGAACGTGCACCGATGTGCATGAGCAGCTACTGATGATTGAAGAGTTGGCAGATGCGAAGAAACAGCTAACAGCTACAAATGAAGAGCTGCACAGTAAGAACAGAGAGTTGCTTATGATTAATGAGGACCTGGATAACTTTATTTATACAGCCTCTCATGACCTGCGCGCGCCTATTGCTAACCTGGAGGGGCTACTGTATGCACTAAAAGAAGAGCTACAAGTGGAACAGCCTGCTATAGAACAGATGCTCAACTTGATGGGTACGTCTATAAGCCGTTTCAAAAACACAATTGCTGACCTTACGGAGATATCAAAAGCACAGAAAAATCTGGAAGAAACCCATGAACTGATTAACCTACAGGAACTTTTAGATGAAGTAAAAGAAAGCATTACAGACAGTATTGAAAAGTCTGGGGCCACTATTACAGCTGATTTTAGTGAAGTAGCGGAAATAAGCTTCTCCCGAAAGAACTTCCGGAGTGTTCTGTACAACCTGTTGTCGAACGGCATTAAGTACAAGGCTCCAGAACGGCCTGCTGTTGTAAAGGTGAGCACCAGGTTATTAAAGGATAGCCATCAGGTGCTGTTTAGAGTAGAGGATAATGGCCTGGGTATAGATATGGCTTACGTGGAGCATCTGTTTATTATGTTTAAACGGTTACACGACCATGTCGAGGGCTCAGGAGTCGGCTTGTATATTGTAAAGCGTATTGTGGATAACTCTGGTGGGCGAATAGAGGTGGAAAGCGAACTGGGTAAAGGAACAGTCTTTAGTATATATCTGCCTTATACTACTGCTGATTAAGCCATGTCACGTTTAGGTGTATAGGCAGGTAACCGTTTGCCATACTTTCGCCTTTTTCATGCACTGCTATGGCTGCACAAGTACTGTCTGTTTCTGTTATCTCAAAAGTGATACCTTGTGCGGCATCATCATAAATATACACGCGCTTCTGCTGCTTATCAGGATAGTAGCCTACAGGCTTCAGGTGGTTGTACTGCTGCCTGATTTCGCCCATAGTGCTGCCAGTACTAATGCCATCAGGAGTGGTGAAACGAGGAGATGTAACCAGAACCTGGCGGGTTCGCAGGTTTATGTTGCCAGTCCCCATGCTACGAGAAGAGTACACCGCTACCATGTGCTTTGGTGTGTCAGGTGAATTGCTTAACCAAAAAGAAACCGCTTTGCCCATGGCAGCATCTCCGCTGTCTGCCTTGCTCAGGATGTTGCTTACTTGTTCTGCTGTGGAACCGATTTCCACCTGCCCAATGCTCTCACCCGGAACAATCATATATAAAGAGTCAGTAGTGTCTTTAGCTGGAGTTGTTTCTAGAGTTGTGGTATCAGTGGGTGCAGTAGAAGAGGTACTGGTTATGGCTTTATTTTCTGCTGTCTCGCTTCCGCAGGCGCTTAGTAAGGCAGCTAGTGCAATATATAAGTTACGTATGTTCATAAAGCAAGCTTTTAATGTCGTTTTTATACGTAACTTTTTTATTTATAACTATACCTTTTGGCTGACCAGGATGACGAAGTGCTGTAAATAAGGGTAGGGCAGCAGGCCTTTATTGCTACAGCCCGACCTTTACTATTCAGACCTTTTTCCAAAACCTACAGAGGAGAGCTTAAGTTAGTTTTTCCTCCAGTAAAAGGATAAGTATGTGTATTACTTTTATATGTACTTCCTGCACACGGTCTGCGTAACCAAAGTGCGGTACACGTACCTCAACATCACAAAGAGAAGCTAATTTACCCCCGTCTTTTCCGGTAAGGCCGACTACCTTCATTCCTTTATCTTTGGCTACCTCTGCCGCTTTTATAACATTACCTGAGTTACCGCTGGTGCTAATGGCCAACAGCACATCGTGTTGGTTACCTAAAGCTTCTACATAGCGGGAGAAGATAGCTTCGTAACCATAGTCGTTACTGACGCAGCTAATGTGGCTGGCATCAGCTATGGCAATAGCCGGTAAGGCTTTTCGGTCGTTGCGATAGCGGCCTGTCAGTTCTTCGGCAAAGTGCATAGAGTCACACATGGAGCCTCCATTGCCGCAGCTTAGTATTTTACCTCCGGCTTTAATGGCGTCGGCCATAACGTTAGCCGCTTGCTCTATAGCCTGCAGGTTATTTGTGTCGGAGATGAAAGCTGCCAGTGTTTTCTGCGCTTCTACCAGTTCTCCAAGAATGGTGTTGATCATATAAGGTTAAATGTCAACCTCAACCGCTTCTCTGGCTTCAGGTTGTTTTATGCTGTTGCTTCTGAACGCCTGCCGCTTCTCGTACAGGTCAGCCTTCAGTTCGTTTATTTTAAGGTCAGCCCGGTGCTGTTCGTGTCGGATACCGGTAATATATAAGTAATTAACCAGGAGCTTCAGGAGCATTATTCCGGCCCCCACACCTACCAGAACTTTGTAAAGGACCAGTACCTGGTTTTCTGAAGAAACATTAAAAATAGTGTTTTCATTAAGTACGGTTGCCAGCAGAAGGACTGCAAACACAATGTAAGCCACTAAGATCAGATCAAGAGCCGCTTTTAGTATTTTCATGCTTAAAAGGGTGTTTTTGGGGTGAAACAAGATGCTAGCTTAAAAATAAAAAAATAATATGTTTTTTTGAAGTCGTAGCTGCTGTTTTACTCAAAATTTCCTGTTAAGATTGCACTAAGCTCTTGCTATGGCTAAACAGTAAGCTGCATTTGCGTTAGTTTAGCGTATAAACCACTGCTGTTTTGCAACTCTTCGTGCGTGCCCCGCTCCACTATCTGCCCGTGCTGTAGTACCAGTATCTCGTCGGCATGTTGTATAGTGCTCAGGCGGTGTGCAATTACAATAGAGGTACGGTTCTTCATCAGGTTAGTAAGTGCTTCCTGTACCAGTTTCTCCGACTCTGTATCCAGTGCCGATGTGGCTTCATCCAAGATGAGAATCGGAGGGTTCTTTAAAATAGCTCTGGCGATACTTAAGCGCTGCCGCTGGCCCCCTGAAAGCTTGCCGCCTCTGTCGCCGATGGTGGTTTGGTAGCCATCGGGCGTTTGCATGATAAAGTCGTGTGCATTGGCTATTTTAGCGGCGGTTATTACCTCATCTGCTGTGGCATCTGTTTTATTAAAGGCAATATTGCTGAAGATGGTATCATTGAAAAGAATAGGGTCTTGCGTTACCACACCCATTTTATCGCGGACAGATGCCATGGTGTAATCGCGGATATCAAGGCCATCTATCAGTATTTTGCCTCCCATAGGGTCGTAGAAGCGCGGAATAAGATCTGCCAGTGTAGACTTGCCACCTCCTGATGGTCCTACCAGTGCGACAGTTTTACCTTTTGGAATGGCTATATTTATGTTCTGTAACACAACTTTATCACCATAGCCAAACTTCACATTACGGAACTCAATATCCTGCTCAAATGAACGGAGCACTTTAGCATCAGGTTTGTCTTTTATTTCAGGTTTGGTATCTATTACCTGCAGTACACGATCACCGGAAACCAAGCCTCTTTGTATGTTACTGAAGGAGGCAGACATGGCTTTAGCCGGAACCAGCACCTGCGAGAAAAGAATAATGTAAGTAATGAACTCACTTGGCGAAAGTTCCGATTCCTGGTTCAGCACCAGGGAACCACCGTAATATAAAAGCCCTGCTACTACTGTTACACCTAAAAACTCTGAAAGGGGAGAGGCCAGGTCGCGCTTATTGGCAATAGAACGCTGGATATCAGCATAGCGGTTGTTCTGGCTGTTAAATTTATTAAGAATAAAGGGCTCCGCATTAAAGGCCTTAACTACGCGTATGCCACTCAACGTTTCATCTATAATAGTGAGTATAAAACTTAAAGAATTCTGGCCCTGCTGTGCCTTCCGTTTTAGCCTTTTAGAGATACCTGCAATAATACCACCTGATAAAGGCAGCAATATTAAGGTAAACAAAGTTAGCTTTACAGACATAGAGAACAATAGTACGAAGAAAGCTATAATAGAAATAGGCTCCCGTACCACAACTGTCAGTGTACTTACAACGGAGCTTTCTACTTCTTGTATGTCTACCGTCAAGCGTGTCATCAGGTCGCCTTTTCGCTCATTAGAGAAGTAGCCTAAATGCAGTTCTGTTACACGCTGATACACTGCATGGCGCATGTTTTTAACTACATGTGCGCGTAGTTCACCTATCACCCTAAAAGCTAAATAACGGAACAGGTTTGCCAGGAAAATTGAAACAATCACTATTAAACAAACAAATAACAGCGCGCCCTGGCGGCCTTCTTGCAGAATCACCTGCCCGAAATAGTAGTTGAAAAAGTCTTTGAAGAACTCGATATTCAGGCTGAACTCCGGCTTTTGCGTAGCCATAGCTACGGCTTCTTCTGCGCCCACCTCTCCAAACAACACATTCAGTAGCGGAATAATGAGAGTGAAGTTAAAGAGACCGAAAACGATGCCCAAGATGGTATATATCGTGTACAGTGGCACAAACCGGCTATACGGTTTGGCAAACTGGAGTATGCGGAGGTAAGTTTTCATGTTAATGTATATGGCCTGCTCTTATACAAGCTGGCTGGCAGCAGTATGTGTAAAAGTTGCTGCATCAGTAATTTATATTTTAAAGTACATTTTAGGTTGATGCTCTCATTTTGGCACCAGCTGCCGCAAAGATACTTAAATTAGTATGGAGATGAAGAGTTGGGAAGGTGGAATTAAAAATCTGACTATCGCTAAGCTTTAGTTGATGACAGGCTTATTAACTGTTCGGGAGGTGGTTTTAAGTAAGTGCTGAACTACTCATCTTATTTAGGAACAGAAAGCAGGACGCTCTCTCCTGAAATATCAGGAGAGAGACAGGAAAAATACTAAAACTCATGCAGCCGCTGTGGAATGTTCCAGCGGAAAGATACAGAAGTGTAAGAGGTGTTCTTATCAAGTAAATCATCCTCGGCATCGGTTCTTCTTATTATTTGCTTTAGGTCTACAAATACATTGTGCCTGAACTGGAAAGTAGCCGTAAGGTCTACATGAAGCTGATTTGTTTTTATTCCCTGCCCTATTTGGTTGCCATATTCCAGTGCCCGATCGTTGTAAGAAAGATTTACGTTATTCCCCCAGTTAACTGTATCTGTAGCGGTTACTACATCCTGGCCAAACCTTGTAAAAATAGCTTTGCCAACAAGGCTAAGGTGCGGGATAGGCTGGTAACGTGCAATGCCTATAACCTCATAAAGGTTAGCCCCGTTGGGGTGGGCCAACGACTGGTTGTAGTGCTGGTAATTCGTAAACTGATCTGTATGCTGGTAGGTGTAGGGGCGAATAAGGTTAAACTCTCCCTGAAGGTCTAGGTTGTTTATACCAAAGGCATCAATATACTTTGCGCCCAGCTGCCCGGCCTGCTTGTTTGCCCACCAGCCATTGCCTGCTTTAACCTCGTTTAATAAGAATTCATCAAGTTGAAGTTGGCCGTACACTTGCACTACATTGCGTATGTTCCATCTAAAGTCTAAGCCCAGCATCGCATTGTCTTCACTGCCAAGTTGCTGTTCAATGCTTCTGTAGAATATAACAGGGTTTAAGTACTGCAATTCAAACCTGCCTTTGCCACGGGCAAATACAACCTGTTCAAAAAAGCCAATGTTCAGGTTGTCTGTAACATTAATGCCTAAGCGGTGCAATGCCATGTACTTTTTCGGAAACAACTCATCAGTGTTGCCACGGCGGTACTCTGATGTCAGTTCCTGGAACAGGTTCATGTAGTGTAGTTTCCAGACACGGGTATTCAGCTTCAGGAAAAAAGCAGGCGGCGCATAATCAGAGTAAATTAATGAGCGATAGCCGTCGCCGATAAAGTGGCGGTCGTGGCCTAGTTGTATTTCAACATGTTTGCTTAAGGCATAATTTATATAACCTCGTGCTGTTATAAAGTCATAGCCATCATCTTTAAAGGTTTTCCAGAAGCCCTCGTGGGGCACTACATTGTCGCGTGCTATGCGGTCTTCTACATACCCGGGAAAACGGGCCTGGTTCTCACTAATAAAAGCATAAAACCCAAATTTCTCATCTATGGAGCCTTCCAACTGTACACCTCTGGTATTTACATAACGTGCACCATCTGTTTGGTTGTCGTGGCCAAGCTCAAAATGTATAACTGGGTTTACGCGTAAAGAAAAGTCTTTGCTCTCGTAGTGGTACAGGTCCGTCTTGTTTCTGTAGAAAGTGTTGAATATGGGGTGTTCACTTAGGTTGCTTTCCTGGTCAGTATAGTTCCAGTTGTCGTTTAGCAGGTATTGTATGTTAAAAGCATCTGCTGCTGTTTGAACATTACGGGCACTTACCTCGGCTAACTTAGCGACATCTCTGCGACCATAAGGGCGCACTGCTGTCTGCAACTGCGGCACCTGATCTCCATATTTTATCTGGTAACGATCTATAAGATGATATGTGTCGGGGTTATATGGCATGTATACATCCTGTGCCTGCGCAGCAAAAGAAACTATAGCACAAATACCAACGGCGCAAAGTAGATATCTCATCAGGAAAGTAGCAGTTAAAAGTAAGGGTGATGCGTTTAAAAGGCAAAATAGCTCAATTAAGACAGAGTTTATACTTTTATATTTTAATTGAGATTCAAATTCTGCAGAAAATATTCAACTTTTCTGATTCTTGCTAAGTAAGCCATTGTGCCAGCACTCATTTAAATCAGCTGAAACTATAGCAGATGCACTAAGTTTCCTGAATTCAGATTCTATATTAATAATTTGAATTGTGGCTTTTCTGCTGAAAGCTTGTACTAAAAAGCCACCAGTCAAGATGCGTACATTTATTATTGAAACGAGTAGATATATAGTCAATATCAAAAAATAATGTTAATCTTGATGTTGACTTTGCTCCTGAAGCATATTTATCACAACAAATACGTTTTGGCAATGCACACGGAAATAAAGAAAGCAAACATCCTGACAGATACTCCCTCACTAGCCAATCATTTTGTGGCAGAACTGCGCAATGTAAGTGTGCAAGGCGACAGCATGCGTTTCCGTCGCAATCTGGAGCGACTGGGAGAGTTGCTGGCTTTTGAAATATCAAAGACTCTGCCTTACAAAGAAGTTACTGTAACAACACCTTTAAAAGACACGCAAACGCTTCTGCTGGCAGAGCAACCTGTGCTGGCAACTATACTACGGGCTGGTTTACCACTTTATCAAGGTTTAGCGAACTACTTCGACAAAGCCTATAGTACATTTGTGGGGGCTTACAGAGTGGAGGAGGAGCACAGTGAGTTGCAGATTAATATGGAGTACCTGGCCTCGACTAATTTACATGATAAGATTCTGATTCTGGCCGATCCTATGTTGGCCACCGGAAGGTCTTTAGTAAAGTCTTATGAAGGCATGTTGCGGCATGGAAAGCCTAAGCAGGTGCACATTGCCGCCGCTATTGCCGCTCCAGAGGGTGTAGCCCTTGTACAGCAGGAAATTCCGGAGGCGCAGCTGTGGTTAGGTGCTATGGACGAGTGCCTGAATGAGAAGTTCTATATTGTGCCAGGCCTTGGCGATGCAGGCGATCTGGCTTTTGGCCCTAAAATATAATCCTGAACCTTATGTAATAATAAGCTGTTACGGAGCAACTGATAATGATAGGTTATGCTTTAAATAATAGCTTAATTGTTTGTTAGAATAATTATAGTTTATTATGTTCGAAAGTTCGTATATATTATACTAATAGGTGTTTGTTCTTGATGAGTACAAAATTTATGAAATTGTGTTAGTAGAAATATTAAAATACGTGTCGGTATATCTGATAAGTACGGTGAAGTTCTTTGGAGGACCGCTTACAGGTATTTCGCTTGGTTTATCGTACGTGGAGACGGTGCTGTTTACAATAGCTGGTATGATGACCAGCGTGGTGACTTTTTCTTTTATCGGGAAGAAAGCTTCTGTATGGTTGTCTAAGAGAAGAAAAGAGAAAAAGAAGCCCATGTTTAGCAAAAGGAGCAGAGGGATAGTGAAAGTATGGAAAAGCTTTGGTGTAACAGGTATTGCATTCCTTACACCTTTGCTGTTTACGCCTATTGTAGGTACTATCGTAGCAGCATTGTTTGGGGCTTCCAAGAAACGGATTTTTGTACACATGCTATGGAGTGCAACCTTATGGAGCTTTGTGCTAACATTTGTGGTTTTTGAATTTCGCCATCTTGCATTAGGGTTCTTTTAAAATATTAAAGCATATTAAGGTAAAGCTAAAAGCGCCAGGTCTATTGAATAGACCTGGCGCTTTTAGCTTTACCGTTTTTTACCGCCTTTCTTCTTTGTCTTCTGCCAGAAGGAAGCTTTCGGGTCACGCTTATTTTTAGTGGGCTTGCCTTTAGGTATACCTTTTTTTTCGTGGAAGGCTCCTTTGAAATCAGGATTTTCATGGCGTTTCTGGCGGTCTATTTCCATAGCCATTGCCTGCTGTTCTTCAAAAGGTGTCTCAAAAACCTCTATCTCGGGTGGCATCGGGTTCTCCGGTAGCTGCATACGGATAAGCTTTTCAATTTTGCGTATGTGGTACATTTCCGGCTCACTGGCAAACGTAATAGAGGCTCCTTCATTTTCGGCACGGCCTGTGCGGCCGATGCGGTGCACATAGTCTTCGTAAACAAAAGGCACATCAAAATTAATTACATGGCTTACCATTGTTACATCTATACCCCGTGCTGCCACATCAGTAGCTACTAAAAAGCGTACCTCGCCACCTTTAAAAGCCTCCATAGAGTTGATACGGGTATTCTGGCCTTTGTTTCCGTGTATTACCCGCACCTCCCCAAGCTCTTTCCGTTCCAGGTATTTTGCCACACTTTCCGCATTTTTCTTGCTCCTGGTAAAAATGATCACACGGTTGAAAGCTTCCTCATCTTTAAGCAGGTATTCCAGCATAGCTATTTTGGTGCGCAGGTTTGGTACGCGGTACAGTACCTGACTTACTGTTTCTACAGGCGTGGCCTGTGGCGTTATCTCAACCCGTGTCGGGAACTCGAGAAACTCTTCTGATAACTCTACTACTTTATCAGGCATGGTAGCTGAGAATAACAGGTTCTGGCGCTTTCGTGGAATTACTTCCAGTATCTGGCGGATCTGCGGCATAAAACCCATGTCCATCATCTTGTCAGCCTCATCCAGCACCATCGTTTTCAACTCCTTTAGCACTAGCTCCCCTTTCAGGTAAAGTTCCATCATGCGTTTTGGAGTCGCTACCAATATATCCACCCCCTCATTTATCTTTTCGATTTGCGTTTTAGGTCCCAGGCCACCATAAATGGCGGTGTAGCGCAGGTCAGTATATTTGGCCAACAGTTCAATACTACCTTCAATTTGCATAGCCAGTTCCCGTGTAGGGGCTAGTATTAGTACACGAGGGTTTTGCCCTTGCGCATATTTTACCTTCATGAGTATAGGCAGCAGGTAAGCGGCAGTTTTACCTGTACCAGTCTGGGCTATACCTAAAATATCATGCCCGGCAGAAATGAGCGGAATAGCCTGCTGCTGTATGGGCGTGGGCCTTTCGTAACCTGCTTCTTCAATGGCATTCAGCAACTGTTTATTCAGCTTAAAATCTTCAAATGTGATGTTCTCTCTTTCTGCTTCTTCTGCCATGGTTGTGGTGTTTACACTTTGTATTGATTTGCAAAAGTACGGGTTTTATTTTTAGGAGGTAAAGCCTGTGTAAATGAGTGCAGAACAAGTATATGCCAGACCTTAAAAAGCTTATCTCTTCAAAATATGAGGAGAAAGTAAATAAAGAGCTTAGCCACCCAAACAGCAAATGCATAGCAGTACTGCCTACTGTATGTTTATGCAAGGCTTAAGCAAAAGGCACAAGAGGCGATGACAACAGTGATACTTAACTGTTGTCATCGCCGTCGTCATTCCCGACAATATAACCGAGAGGCTTAAGCCCTTCAATGTTGTCAAATATCACCTTAATAATGCCTAGGTAAGGAACAAACAGAATCATGCCCACCACGCCCCATATCATCTGGCCAAGTAACAGGGCCATTAAAGTAGACATAGGACTTAGTTTTATTTTAGATCCTGTTATGTTGGGTGTAAGAGCATAACTTTCTATCTGTTGCACCACTAAAAAGAAAATGCCGACACCTACCGGGTACCAGACAGAGTCTTTGGTGAGGAAAGCGAATAAAACCGGAATAAGGCTGCCTGCAAGAGAGCCTATATAGGGAATAATATTCAGGAGGCCGGCAAGTAAACCGAAAAACAAAGCATGCTCAATGCCAATCACCATTAAACCTACAGTATTTATTGTTGATAAAATAAGTACAACCAAAAATACACCGGCAATATAAGAACTGGCAACCCCTGTTATTTTGCCTACAATATCACGGGCATTGTTGCTTCTGTTGCTGGCAAGCTGCAAAATAAAGTTTTTAATTCTTCTGCGATAGAGAAGAAACAGCAGGGTAAAGGTGATTATGATGATAAAGTTTACCAGGAAGTTACCTGTTGATAACATAATGGTGCTGATGTAACCGCCCAGGGAACGGAGGGTGCTTTCCAACTGGTTTTGAAGGTACTCATTTTGCTCCTCACGTGATAAGTCAAACTGGTCAGTGACAAACTCATGCCCTTGATCCAGCTTTTCTGATAGTGTCTGGCCAAGTTGTGGTAAATCGTTTGCCAGAGCAATTATCTGGGTGATAAGTACAGAAATCAACCCTAATAATATAATAACTACTGCAAACACACATATAAAAGCGGCTCCGGTACGGGGTAGTTTCCATTGCTCTAACTTCCGGCAGACAGGTACCAGAAGCATTGCAAATAAACCACTGATAGCTATAAGAATCAGAAAAGAATCAGCTAAGTAAAGTATGCCAAAAAACAGAAGAAAGGCTAAAAGTACCTGGTTAAATCGCTGCAGTGAACTTTGTTGTTCCATTTTGTTTGTGCGTTATTTGCCTTTATTTACTGCGGCAGAGGTTTATCTGTTGCGGCAGCTGTGTTTTTAATTAAAGCGCTTAAGGCTGTTTATTGACCATAGCTTCTTTTATCTTAGCAGCATGAAATCTATTCTTATAAAGAACGCACAAATTGTAAACGAAGGAAGTACAACTACTGCCGATATTTTGATAAAGGCCGGGCGAATAGCACAGGTGGGGCAAAATATTACTGCCGATGCCGATGAAATCATAGATGCCACGGGGCTGCACCTTCTTCCTGGAGTAATTGATGACCAGGTTCATTTCCGGGAGCCAGGCCTGACGCACAAGGCTACCATAAGTTCTGAGGCCAAAGCCGCTGTAGCAGGTGGCGTTACTTCTTTTATGGAGATGCCCAATACTGTTCCAAACACGGTAACACAGGAGCTGCTGGAGGATAAGTATAACATTGCTGCCGAAACTTCGCTGGCGAACTACTCTTTCTTTATGGGGGCAACCAACGATAACCTGGCCGAGGTGTTGCTTACAAATCCTAACACAGTGTGCGGAATAAAGATTTTTATGGGCTCTTCTACAGGGAACATGCTTGTAGATAATGTTGAAACACTGGAGCAGATATTCTCTAAAGCCAAACTCCCTATAGCTGTGCATTGCGAGGACGAACAAACCATCCGTGATAATATGGCTATCTATGAGGAGAAGTATGGGGATGATATCCCGATGAAATGCCACCCGGAGATACGTAGCGAGGCTGCCTGTTTTAAGTCTTCTTACATGGCGGTAAAGCTGGCTGAGAAGCACAACACACGCCTTCATATCCTGCATATTTCCACGGAAGAGGAGCTTAAGCTGTTCCGCAACGACATACCCCTGGAGCAGAAACGTATTACTGCCGAAGTATGTGTGCACCATTTGTGGTTCGATAAAAAAGATTATGATACTTATGGCGCTCAGATAAAGTGTAACCCGGCTATAAAAGAACAGCGACATAAAGAGGCGCTGTTGCAAGGCCTTTTAGATGATAAACTGGATATTATTGCCACTGACCATGCGCCTCATACGCGGGAAGAGAAGCAGGGCAAGTATAAAAAAGCACCTTCAGGAGTACCATTGGTGCAGCATTCTTTACAAATGATGCTGGAGTTTGTAAAGGAGGGTAAGCTGGCTATAGAGAAAGTAGTGGAGAAAATGAGCCACGCCCCAGCTATCCTTTTCAATATCAGGGAGCGAGGTTACATACGCGAAGGTTATTGGGCAGACCTGGTATTAGTAGATCTGGATAAGCCTTATACTGTTAACAATGATAATGTGTATTTTCAGTGCAATTGGTCTCCTTTTGAGGGACATACTTTTAGCAGTTCGATTACGCATACTATAGTTTCCGGGCACCTGGCTTTTGTAAACGGCGCTTTTGATGATCGTAAGAAAGGCGAGCGGCTTTTATTTGAAAGATAAAAAAATATGCAAAAAATATTGAGTAGCTATTGTTAATTAAATAAAGCTACTTATATTTGCACTCTCAAACGAGACACGGTGGTTGTAGCTCAGTCGGTTAGAGCACCAGATTGTGATTCTGGGGGTCGTGGGTTCGAGCCCCATCTTCCACCCTAAGCCCTTGAAGTTAGCTTCAAGGGCTTTTTTATTTACCTTTGCTTTGCAACAGGGAAGAATGGGAGTTTGATTGCTTAATTTTTACCTCCCATTTGTAATTCATAATTTCTAATTCTTAATTCAGAAGAAATGAGCTTAACAGTAGTAGGTTCGATGGCGTTTGATGCGCTGGAGACTCCTTTCGGCAAAACAGATAAAATTGTAGGTGGTGCGGCCACATATATTTCTTTGGCTGCTTCATATTTTGTAAAGCCCGTAAACGTGGTATCAGTAGTGGGCGGCGATTTTGACCAGGACCACATTAAGCTGATGCACGAACGGGAGATCAGTACCGAAGGGGTGCAGGTAAAGGAGAACGAAAAGTCTTTCTTCTGGTCTGGACGCTACTTTAATGATATGAACAGTCGTGAAACATTGGTAACGGAGCTGAATGTATTAGGCGATTTCGATCCAGCCATTCCGGATAGCTACCAGGGTTGTGAGTTCCTGATGCTGGGCAACCTGGCGCCAGCCGTACAGCGTAGCGTAATTGAGCGCCTGCACAACCGCCCGAAACTGATCGTGATGGACACCATGAACTTCTGGATGAATATTGCACTGGATGAGCTGAAAGAGACAATGGCCCTGGTAGATGTGCTGTCTATCAACGATGAAGAGGCTCGCCAGCTAAGCGGTGAGTATTCTTTAGTGAAGGCTGCTAAAAAGATTATGGCAATGGGGCCAAAGTTCCTTATCATTAAAAAAGGAGAGCATGGTGCCTTATTGTTTAGTGAAGACAAGGTGTTCTTTGCGCCTGCCCTGCCACTGGAGGAAGTGTTCGACCCAACTGGAGCTGGCGACACCTTTGCAGGCGGCTTTGTTGGCTATATTGCCAGTACAGGAGACACCAGTTTTGAGAATATGAAACGTGCCGTAATTCATGGTTCAGCTTTGGCTTCTTTCTGTGTGGAGAAATTTGGAACAGAGCGGCTGAAAGATCTAAGCCAGGAAGAGGTTGCTGCACGTGTACAGCAGTTTGTTGACCTTGTAAAGTTTGATACGGTGCTACAGTAGTATTGTAAAAAATGTATATTGGAAAGGGAGGCTTTAGTCTCCTTTTTATTTGGATTATCTGTAACAAAGTGCCTTTGGATAGGGTAAAACTAAATGTAGACTTAAAGAAAGGAATTTGTTATGGCAGAAGATAAAAATAATAATAAAGAAAGATTACAGCAGCAGGCTGAAAAACCAGCTACTGGTTGGATTGAGGATAAACGCTTGGAAGAAGGATACACAGATAAAATGGCGGTAGACCCTTCTAAGAGGTCTGTGCAGGCCAGCGATTCTAAAGTACAAAACCCAATGCGCAACCTGGCGAAGGGTGGTAATAACACCAATATCAAACACAAGTCAGGTGGCTCGTGATAAAAGCAAAATTAAAACTATGAAATAAAAAGAGGAAGGCGGTTTTAGCCTTCCTCTTTTTATTTCGAGGTACTTGCCTCTCACATACTATTTAGATCAGCGGGAGGAATCTGCTTTAGCTTTTTTTAACCTTAAAGGGCTATGTATAGCAGCTCTTAAAACTCCTGCTTTAGCCAAAGTTTAAAATTACGTTTCTCTTCTTCTCTGGCTGCAGATTTTTTTTCGATTGCATACTTCTGGTAAAAGCTTTGCCCGTTTGGTTGTAGGTTAACCTGGCGCAGTTGCTTATCTCTGAATAGTGTTAGAGATATGACTTCTGAAACGTTTATTTGTGCCAGTAAGGACTGCAGGTTCTGTTCTATTTTCCTCCCGTTCAGAGCTACCAATTCGTCGTCTGTGCTTAATACAAAGCTGGCAGGTGAACCTGGTGCTATTCCTGTCACTTTTGTGACCTGACCGTCTGCAACAATTTTAAATCCATAAAGGCGCTCGTTTAGCAGTGGGTTCTCTGATGCTTTTAATGTGCAGCCAACATTGTGTAGTGCTTCATCAAGAGCTTCTTCTAGCGGAGCTGTTCCGTCAATGTACTTCTCAAAGTAATCCTGAAAAGAGGTGCCTGCTACCTCACTCACTAGTTGTTGGTAGTCCTGCTCGGTATAACCAATGTTTTGTTTACCGAACTCATCCCATAACTTGCGCATTACTACATCTAAACTTGCTTTGTTGCCAGTAACCTTACGCAACTGCAGATCCAGTAGGAGGGCTGTTAGAGCGCCTTTAACATAGATAGACACTTTTCTGTCTGGGATACCAGCCTTATATCCATCCAGCCACAAGTCAAAAGAGGAATCAGCTACAGATAAGTTGTTGCGGCTGTAGTCGGCGAAATAGCGTTGGAGTGTTGTACTCAGTTCATCAAAATATTGCTCTGCTGTAAACACACCAGCTCTGGCTAACATATAGTCGCCATAGTAGGTCGTAACGCCTTCTGCCACATAACCGGTTCGGAAATAGTTTTCCTGTGCAAAGTTGTAAGGCAGCATCTCTTTAGGACGTATTTTCTTGATGTTCCAGGTATGAAACAGTTCATGAGAACTCACCCCGATAAACTCCTTGTACAGGGCTGGAGACATCAATAGCTCACCAGGGCCTAGCGTAATGACAGTAGAGTTGCTGTGCTCTACACCGTGGTAGTAACGGTAAGGCAGTATCTGGTTCAGGTAATGGTAATCCTGTACCGGAAAACTACCGAATATTTGTAGCTGTTCTTTTGTAAAAGCTTTGAAATCTTTAATAATTTGCTCCCAACCTGGTTTACAGTAGCCTTGTATCCAGATATGGAAAGGAATGCCAGTTACCTCATAAGTCTCTTTATGTAAACTGCTACTGGCAATAAGGGGGCTATCGACTAGCTCATCGAAACTAGCTGCCTGTAAAGTGTTAGGACTGGTTTGGGAAAGGCCACAGGCAATTTGCCAGTTACCTGGTAATGCAAGTTCTAATTTACAGGCCTCCTGCTCACGTTGTTCCACCGCCATAAAGCAGTTAATGCCGTTCAGGTACAACTGTGTTTCATCCAGCCAGGAGCCTCCGGCATCCATCTGGCGTGCATAAAAACTGTAGCTCACCTCTATTGTATCTGTTCCATTTGTCTCCACTAACCAACGGTCTTTGGTTACTTTCTTTACTTGCAGGCTTTCTCCGTTTGCCTTAGCCGACACCTGCCGTAGCTTCTGTGCAAAGTGCTGTAGCTCATAACGGCCTGGTCGCCATGCAGGCAACTGCAAATAGAGTTCTTGTTGCTTGTTGTCCTGTATAGAAATGGCAATATCTACAAAATGAGTAAGTGGGTTGCTGTACGAAACACGGTAATGGATCATGTATTTGATTTGCTTGATGTGCTAATATAATAACTTGATAACTATTTATATTGTTAATCAGATTACGTTGCGGTTAACTATAAAAGCATATAATCTGATACAGTATGTGTTTGTAAATGTAAAGTTTTCGCAGGCTGAAATCTGTGTTTAAGAGCTGCTGGAGCAGGTGTTGGTTAGGTGTAGGCAAAAAATGTGTAACAGAGGTTGCAATTTTACAAAAGCTTCTCTAATTTTGCAGGCCATAATAAAACCATTGGCAGACGATGAAAAGAACATTCCAGCCTTCTCAGAGAAAAAGAAGAAACAAACACGGTTTCAGATCTAGAATGGAAACCGCTAACGGAAGAAGAGTATTGGCTAGCAGAAGAGCCAAAGGCAGAAAGAGACTTTCTGTTTCTGACGAAAAAAGACATAAGGCTTAATTCCTAGGTTGAGCATTGCCCAGCCGTGGCCGCTCATGTCCATGGAGCCAGCTAACGACAGTAAAGCAGGCCAGCCGAATTCTTATACATTTTCGAAAGAAGAACGCTTGTGTAGTAAGCACTTAATTGCGCTGCTCTTTAGCAAGGGTTCTTCTTTTAATTTGTATCCGCTACGGTTTGTGTATTATTCACCCGGAGAGGAATTGCAAGGGCCTACCCAGCTTTTAGTCTCCGTGCCGAAGCGCGCTTTTAAACGTGCTACAGATCGTAATCGACTTAAGCGGCAAATTCGTGAGGCTTACCGCCTTAATAAGCATCTTATTGTCCAAAGTCCGGAACAAGCACCACGACTTTTGGGCATTCTTTATATAGGCAAGGAAAAAAAATCCTTTGATGCTATCCAGAAAAAACTAATTTCAGGTTTGGTACGTTGTTTGAGTAAATAAGCTTACCACGTCCCTAATCTGAAAGTTATGTATAAAAAGTTTATTGCGGGCTTTTTGCTCGTTGGTCTGGCTCTCGGTCTATTCTCTTTCCGGTCAGATTCAGAACGCTATTTTGAGATTGCTAAAAATCTCGATGTTTTTGCCACGCTTTTCAAAGAGGTTAATACCTATTATGTAGATGATGTGGCCCCCTCAAAAATGGTTCGTACCGGCATAGATGCTATGCTGAAGTCTCTGGACCCTTACACTAATTATATTCCTGAAGACGATATTGAAGATTTCCGTACCATGACGACTGGTCAGTATGGCGGTATTGGTGCGCTTATAGGTAACCGTGATGGAAGAGTTGTGGTGCAGATGCCGTATGAGAACTCTCCTGCACACAAAGCAGGTCTTAACATAGGAGACGAAATACTCAAGATAAATGGGATTACTGTTACAGGTAAGAATACAGATGAGGTAAGTAAGCTTTTAAAGGGGCAGGCCAATACCGCAGTTAAGTTGGATGTGTTAAGTTACGGGCAGTCTAAACCTAAAACATTAGAACTTACTCGTGCTAATATTATGGTAGAGAATGTGCCTTACTATGGCATGATAGACGAGGAGATAGGCTACTTTCAACTTTCTGGTTTTACAGTAGACGCCTCTAAAGAGGTAAAAGTGGCTGTTCAGAAACTAAAGGAGCAAGGCGCGAAGAAGATTGTTTTTGACCTGCGCGATAACCCGGGCGGCTTGCTGCATGAAGCTGTAAATATCTCTAATGTTTTTATGGATAAAGGGAAAGACATTGTAAGTACAAAAGGCAGAGTAAAAGAATGGAATAAAACGTACAAGGCACTTGATGAGCCCTTGGATACTGATATTCCATTGGTGATATTAACCAGTTCCCACAGTGCATCGGCTTCTGAAATTGTGGCGGGGGTTATGCAGGACTACGATCGTGCTGTACTTGTAGGTGAGCGTACTTTTGGTAAAGGGTTAGTACAGGCTACTCGTCCGTTATCTTACAACTCTCAATTAAAGGTAACCACAGCTAAGTATTACATTCCTAGTGGGCGCTGTATTCAGGCAATTGATTATGCGCACCGTAACGAAGATGGTAGTGTTGGTAAAATTCCTGATTCGCTTAGAGTCGCTTTTAAAACAGCCGCTGGCCGTATGGTGTACGATGGTGGAGGCGTTGCGCCTGATGTGGAAGTAAAGCATACAAGCTATTCAGAGATTACGAAGACAATAGCTGGCAAAGGTTATTTCTTTGATTTTGCCAATAAATATAAAGCGGAGCACCAAACAATACCTTCTGCCAAAGAGTTTAAGCTTTCAGACGCAGAGTATCAGAGTTTCCTTACCTATCTAAGCGATAAAGATGTTTCTTATAATACAGAAATAGAAAGTGAACTGGAAGAACTTTCTCATGAAGCTAA
Source organism: Pontibacter silvestris (assembly GCF_020907275.1). Classification (GTDB taxonomy): domain Bacteria; phylum Bacteroidota; class Bacteroidia; order Cytophagales; family Hymenobacteraceae; genus Pontibacter; species Pontibacter silvestris. The sequence continues at coordinate 215,043 of NZ_JAJJWI010000007.1, forward strand.
AGAGGGCAAACACTACGACGATATAAAAAATGAGTTAGATGCCATCAAAAAGAAAGTGTCACATAACAAAGCAAATGACCTCACTCGTTTTAAATCAGAAATAAAAGAAGTGCTTGAGGCTGAAATTGCTTCCAGATATTATCTGAGAAAAGGATACATAGAGTCTACTTTTGATGATGATGAAGATATTCTGATGGCGAAGCAAGTTTTAAACGATCCTCAGAAGTTTGCTTCTTATTTAAAAGTTAAATAGCAAGTTCTTTTGAAATACAAAAAGAGGGTGTTGCAGTTAAAGCTTCACCCTCTTTTTGCTTATAAAGCCTTTGTGCTTATTCTTTGGCTACTTGCTCAGGTTAAACTAATTTTGCGGTAGTCATCAATACTAAACAAATTAAACACAGCATGCCATACCTGCTAGCGCTCGAAACATCTTCTACTGTCTGTTCTGTTGCTCTTTATAAAGAACAACAATTGTTGGGTAGCGCAGAACTTCAGATAGAGAAGTCTCACTCATCACACATTACAGTTATGGTATCGCAGTTGCTGGAAAATTGTGGGATTACTTTAAAAGAGTTGAATGCTGTAGCTGTTTCAGGTGGCCCTGGTTCTTATACAGGTTTGCGTATTGGTTCTTCTACTGCAAAAGGCTTGTGCTTCTCGCTTGATATTCCTTTGTTGGAGGTGTCCACGCTTTATGGCCTGGCGGCTCAGGTTATAAACAGCACGCCAAATCCGGAGCAGTTTCTTTTTTGCCCTATGATAGATGCTCGTCGTATGGAAGTGTATGCTTGTATACTGGATCACCAGTTGCAGGAATTGGTGCCTGTTGCACCTGTTGTACTTGCAGCAGATACTTTTCAGGAGCAGCTGAGGGAAAGACGCATAATATTTTTTGGTAGTGGAGCAGGCAAGTTTAAAGAATTGGTGGTAAATAATAGTAATGCGCTTTTTATAGATGGAGTTTTACCTTCAGCAAAGCCTATTGGGCAACTGGCGTTACAGAAATATGAGGCACATGCTTTTGAAGATGTTGCTTATTATGAACCCTTCTATCTTAAGGATGTTTATATAACAAGTGCGGGAAAGCGCACAAATTAAACTGTTACTGATATGTCAGAAATAATAAACAAAGTAGCACAAAGTGCTTTGGTAACACTAAACCTGGAGAAATTGCTTCATCCGGGTGAGCGTGTAGTATATGATATCAAAGAAAATCTTTTTCAGGGCCTTATTCTGCGAGAGAAGGACTTCAGAGCTTTTGTTAAGGAAAACGACTGGTCTGTATATGATGGCAAGAACGTGGCTATAGTTTGCTCTGTTGATGCTATTGTGCCGACCTGGGCATATATGCTGTTGGCTACTAAACTTCAGAGCCATGCTAGTTACTATGTATTTGGCGATCTGGAGGCATTAGAGCAGGCGTTAATGCAGAAAGCAATTTCTAAAATTGACCCGGAGGAATACAGAGATGCTAAGGTCGTTGTAAAAGGCTGTGGTGATGTACAAGTGCCAACTTATGCATATGTAGAGATTATGCGTAAGCTACTTCCTGTAACAAGCAGCGTCATGTATGGTGAGCCGTGTAGTACAGTACCTCTTTACAAAAAGCCAAAGGTTGTGTAAGTACAGTGGTATTGAAGTATATTAAAGTTAATGCCTGTTCAGGTTTATGTACCTGAACAGGCATTGTTATCAAAGATAATATGAAAGTTTAAAAACATCAACAGCTCAGGAACTC
>NZ_JAJJWI010000070.1 GCF_020907275.1 Pontibacter silvestris
TAGTTCTAAAGTTGGGGAGCCGACATATGAGCAGGCAACAGAAGAGCAGCTGGAAGAGCCTTGGACGTTGCGTAGCGGTGCTGTTGTGTACATGACCCTGTCGAAGTATGAAACCATCCGCCATGCGCTGGCGCAAACAATCCATCACAGGGCACAGCTTGGCTTGTACCTGCGGCTGTTAGGAATCCCTATTCCGGGTAGCTACGGACCAAGTGCCGACGAGCAAGGCTTGTAGATAACAGAAGCAGGAGCTGTCTTGAAATTGGCAGCTCCTGCCCTGCTTTCAGCATCACCCTGTAGTACTTGTAGCCCTTTGGTTAGAAGCTTGCCATAGTTTTAAAAGCTGTTACTCCTAATTCAGAATATTATTCATAACGTTGATAGGTAAAGATTCAGTGGATATACTAAAGTTAAGCTCATCAATCAAGTCATACATCTACCTTCTCGATTGAATTCTTTGTTAGCAGCAGATGCCATGGAATAGTTAAGACCATAAAGCAGTACAACTACCTGTTTAACTCTATACGTCAACTCCCTGTCTTGTCCTGAAACAGGCCGTATCAGGAAAAGACCGTTTTTCAAGGATGAAAAGATAAAATTATAACTATAGTTGAGGTTCAGCAAGATCAATATCACCACCAACAACGTTGCAACAACGTGTTCCACAAAGATAGTAGCAGCTTTGTAAGGCACTTTAGAACAGACAGAAGTTAACTCTTAGCGTGATTTTACAACAATGAATGTATCCCCTGCTTCAATATAAGCTGCCTATACTGCACAGCCTGTTGTTGGTGTCGTGATTACCAGGGAGGACAGGCTTCCGATGCTAAAGCCATGCTTTTAGGTTTCATTTTAATGCCTTGCTAGCTTTAGACCCTGTTTAGGGGAGGCACAATTGCCGCAAAAGTACCATAACAGTTGTCATTTAGCTGTGTTTACCTTATCTTTCTCTACGCTACAAGATAGGTACCCCTCTTTTTTATGCACTTATGCACTAATCTTCAAATAAAGAGAAATAAAGCATATAAATCAGTGCATACCCAGTGCACATGCAGTGCATGTTCAAGGAAGGTGTGAGCGCTATGCACAGAGTCAGTACATAGCGCAGGCGCTCAGTGCATAATCAAAAGGGTACTCTTTAGCACGATACGCACTGAAAAAACAACCTCTGTTGGCTATAAATAAAGATTAGTGCATATTTTCTGATTTTTTGATCAATTTTCAGGGGGTACCCCTTACTACCCACCGTACCCACACGCATACCCATACGGGCACTGCCACCGAAGCCAGGAATGTTACAAATTAAGACACTGTCCCGGCGCATACAACTTGTCTGCAGAAAGCAGTTTTGTAAAAGAATGCAGCGGGGCAGGCACCGCTCTCTTCTAGATGCAAGGGGCTACAGCTGCACCAGTAAAGTTTCTTCTACCCGTGGAAGGAACAACAGCTCCTCTGCAGTCGGCCGGGGTCAAGTGCATCTCAGGAACGGCCGAAGGATTGAAAAAAGTTACCACTGTAGCTGAGACAGAGCAGCAACAACAGAGCAACAACGTGTCCCAGAAAGGCGGCGGCAGCTTTGCAAGGTATTCCAGATCAGGGAAACATTGGCTACAGGTGCTGTATTGGGTGATTTTGCAGCAACCGGTGCATTGTCTTACTTCAACATACTGCCTACACGGCAACCAAGCGTAAAGCCTGTTCTTGCCCTTGTTGCTGGTGTTGCTGCTGCTGAGAGTGCCTCTGTTCTACAGGGCTTGTTTTTTGACTGCCTCAACTGCTCCTCTCATTAGCGCAGTCAATGTAGCGGTAACAGGTGGCTCTTCCTATACCCAGTATACCGGCTATCTCCTCCACGGTCCTGGTGCCGGAGTCGAAGAGCACCTTAGCCGTCTTGGCCTTTTCCATGGCCGCCTTGGAAAGGCCTGCTGGCCTGCCTCCCTTTCTGCCCCTGGCCTTGGCCGCCTCCAGCCCCGCCTTGGTGCGCT
>NZ_JAJJWI010000071.1 GCF_020907275.1 Pontibacter silvestris
GTCTGTTGAACATAAAAGCAGTTATACAGAACCCCCCCTTTCCAGGCAGCTGGAGGGGGTGGGGCTTTTGGTACTTTCAGGGGGTGCGTGAATTGCCTTCGGGTTGCTTTATATTGCTCCGGATATATAGTATATTCGTTAGTCCAGTTACGTTTAGCTGACCAACGGTAGTCGGCTAAACGTAATAACTCCTTATATCCAGTAGTTACCTTTAATACCAACCATAAAATGAAAAACATACTTTTAGTTTTTGTCTTGCTGTTTTCCCTCGACTGTTATGCAATAAAACCAGTTAGGGAATATGTAGCCACGCCAGACAGTTTAGGGATGAACTATGAACAGCAGGTGATAAAAACTGCGGATGGATATTTAATCAATACTTGGCTAATTAAGCCAGCTACGGGAAAAGACAAAAAGACAACCTTGGTGCTTACTTACGCTGACAGCGGCAACATGTCCTATTGGCTCTACCATATCAAAGCTCTATCAGATAATGGCTTCACTGTGGTAGCCTATGACTATAGGGGCTTTGGGAAAAGCTCAGATTTTGAAATTAACCCGCTTAACCTCTACTACAATGAGTTTGCCACTGACCTTCAGTCTGTGTTAGGGTGGACGAAAAAGAACATCAAGGGAAACAGAACTGGTGTGCTGGCATTCTCTATGGGCACTATCGTTGCTACCCTTGCCCTGCAACATGAGAAAGCGGACTTTCTGATAGGCGAAGGGTATGTTTATGACCCGATTGCCTATGTGGCAAAGATAAAGACGTTAAAGGATAGAGATATTGTCTTGCCAAAAGGAGCTGGCAACTATACCTCAAAATTAAGAAGAATAAAGTGCGACATGCTCCTTGTGGCAGGCGAGAAAGACGAGTTTACGACAGTAGAAGACAGCGAGAAGATGGCTCAGCAAAGGAGTAACAGACAAACGTTGAAACATAGGGGCAACCACACCGAAGGCTTTATGGCAATGACCAAAGATAGCTTCGGAGACATGTATGTGAAAGAGTTACTTAGATTCACCCAAGAGTAAAAGCACTAAAAGGTAACCACACCCATAAGCCAGCTACGCCGCCTTATGGCCAAGTCCGTTAGGTGAAATTCAAAAAATGGGAGAAGAAATAATCAATAGTTTAATTGAATTAGTTAAGGCTGAAAGCTCTCCAAAAGATATAGCTCTCAACTTAGGTAATATCCTGTATTTTGAAGAATTTAATGATGGTGTTAATCAAAGTAGATTTAACATAGAATCTAAATTTGGATTAAAGAGTCTTGTCGCAATTGATAATTCCGGACATCTTGACTGGATAAGCTTAGACGGAAAAAACCTTCAGTTACCTTTTAAATATCTTGAAAATTTAGCCTTTCAAACTCGAAAACATTACAATACTTATGATAGCGTGTCAGATGTTCAGTTTGTCTTTTACCCAATGAAAGAGCCTACTATCAATGGCATTTTTACATGGGTGGATGAATCAATAGCAAATAGAAAGAAGAAGGATGAATTATTTGTAGACAATGTAATACTTCATTTTTCAAAAAAGAAAGGACCTATGCCTTCAAGAGAATGGCTTTATATGGTGGATGTTCCAGAAGATATACTAAAACAAAATAACCTGCATATAAGAGGAATGTTACATCAGGGAGAAACTACAATAGAAGATGAATCTACACCTAACACTTCTAAAATCAGTATTCTTTCCAAACTTAGGAACCTGTTAAAATAAAAAGAAAATCACCTAACAAAGCACAGGCATCATGTTCGGCTGACGCCTCACCCGTTTCCTGTCCGAGACCGTTGGCTACCATTCACCAAAATTA
>NZ_JAJJWI010000072.1 GCF_020907275.1 Pontibacter silvestris
ACTCCACTCCAGGTAGCCCACCAGGGCAGGAATGGCCTGTGAACCTGAGCTGGTAGAGTTCGACTATAAGGGGGGAAGGGCCTATGTTGGATTGCCAAACTTTATCCAAAGTTACTTCAATGGATTGGAGCCAGTAGAGCAGGAATTCGCAAGTTGCGATATGGAGACTTTTCAGGTATATCCTAACCCCACAAGTGGTACAGTAAAGTTTGGCACAGAAGGAGACTGTGATTTAGGCCAGCGCTTCAACCTGAAAATAGTGAATGCCATTGGGCAGAATGTTGTAGTCCTGAAAGAAGATATAAGCATAGATCAGGAGATGGATATCTCCGAGCTGGCTGATGGACTGTACCTGTTCATGCTCACTTTTCTCGGACAAGAGCAAGTGGTAAAGAAAGTGGTGAAAATAAACTGAGACTACTGAACATAAAAAAGCTTATCCTCATAAGTATCGTTATGTTAAATAACGATGGGCTTTGTAGGTCCAATGTGTTTTATGGCTGAATGATTTGCTCTATTTTCTCCTCTAGCAGCGGCAAGCGATCTTGATCTGCCAAATGACAGCCTAGAATCTCCTCTCGATAACGGTTATCCCAAATTGCTCTATACTCCTGCTGTAGATATTCTCTCACTTCCTGGGGCGCATGAGCAATCTCCTCCACCAGATGCAGTCTGTTATCTGTGACATACACAATATCTTCAAAGTCATGGCTGCTGCGGGGATCACCGCCCCTACTATGATAGGCCGAAAATTTCGTGGCCAAGAAATACGCCACAGGAAGAATGCGAATCTTTAAGCTATCTGTCAGGGCTGCGGTTGTTGAATGATTCAGCCCCGGTTGATACCAGGGATTGGTGAAGCCTAGGATATGGGGGTCATCTGGCATCACATCGATTGTAATCCCTCGTAATTAAAGCGGCAGATAACATTGCTGGTAGGGTCAGGGTAAAACTGCAATTCGCTTAGGCGATCCTGTATCCTGTTCCATTCTCCATAACCGGCCAGCGAGACGCTTAGGTCTATATCACTGGTCGGGCGGACCGCATCGGCGGCGGGATCATCAGCATATAGGCTAAGCGTGGCTCCGCCCACAAATACCATCTTCTCCCGTAGCTCCTGCAGTCCGGAAGCTACTTTTTTGATAACCTCGATATTGATTGCCTTACCGTCCATTCAGAATCCTTTTTTCTAACTCTTTATTGGCCAAGTCCTGTTCCCTTACTCTTCCTACCCGAAGTGCATCCACCAAGGCTAGCAGCTCGTAGAGTTCAGGCTTGTTTAGAGCTGCTTCTACGACAGAAGGATAAAGTGGCTCTACCGACTGGCCCCGTTCCTTGCCCTTTGCGTAAGGCCACACCAGTTTTTCATTGCTCATAATGAGTCTGTCTAAAGGTGAGGCACTGAAGGCAGTTGGAACTCCTCTTACGATCGCGCCTGGCTCCTGAGGAAAGACGTAGCGTAGGCCATGTGTGAGGAATTCCAATAATGCGTGCCGCATCACCTTCTTTTTAGACTTATCCACTAGTCCAGCCTTGGCGGATCTATTAAGTGATTCTGTAACCTCTGAAGCACTAACATAGGCCTCTTGAGCTATGTCTTTCATCATCCAGAGATCTCCGCCTTGGGTAATGATGGTTAGTAGCACCACAATGTCCTGTGGCCGCATACCACTATGCTTTTTCATAATGTAATTTGCAATTCGCGAATTGCAAAT
>NZ_JAJJWI010000073.1 GCF_020907275.1 Pontibacter silvestris
GTGCTGGGAGTTTATGGCTTGAGACGGAGTCATTGAGTGGCATCGGTAGCTGGAGCGTTGATTTGTCAGGGGGCCATGTTGAGTACACGCCGCATGCGGGTCTGCTGCTGGGGCTTCCGCAGGGGTCTTCCTCTGGAGGGTTTTCTTCCCTTACCTCTCCTTTCGGAGCTGCTGAGCGGGAGAGGCTGGGGCTTGCCTGGGGGCAGCTGCTCTCCGGCTCGGGGGAGCTGGATGAGGTATTGCCGGTGGGGGACCGTTGGCTTCGGCTTCGGGGTCGTGCAGCGGGCCCTGCGCGGGTGGTGGGCACGGTGCAGGAGGTGACGGAGCGGCATGAGGTGGAGTCGCGGCTGCGAGCGGAGCGTGAGGCCGCCGTCGGAGCTGCCCGGGCCAAGTCAGAGTTCGTCTCGCTCATGAGCCACGAGATCCGCACGCCGCTCAACGCGATCATGGGGCTGACGCACCTGCTGCTGCAGGGGGAGGAGGTTAGCGGGGAGCCACGTGAGAACCTGAACGCGATCCACTTTTCGTCTCAGAACCTGCTGTCCCTGATCAACAACACGCTGGACTTCTCTCGCATGGAGGCGGGCAAGATAGAGCTGGAGCGTGTTAACTTCCGTCTGCGGGACCTGCTGAAGGGCATCCACCGCTCCCTGCAGCTGCGGGCCTCGGAGAAGCGGCTGGGCTTCGTGCTGTCGGTGGACCCTGGTGCCCCGGATGAGGTGTGCGGGGACCCTGCGCGGCTGACGCAGATCGTGAACAACCTTGCCAGCAACGCCATCAAGTTCACCGAGCGGGGCAGGGTGAGCATCTCGGTGGACGTGGCCTACCAGTCGGACCGGGACTGGGTGCTGGAGTTCACCGTCTCGGACACGGGGGTGGGTGTCCCTGCGGATCGTCAGGAGTCGATCTTCGAGAGCTTCGTTCAGGCGAGCGCCTCTACGCACCGGCAGTACGGGGGCACGGGCCTTGGCCTTGCCATCACCAAGAAGATTGTGGAGCTTCACCGGGGGAGCATCCGTCTTCGGAGCGAGCCGGGGGTCGGCTCAGAGTTCACTGTCCGGCTTCGGTACGCGCGTCCGGAGCCTTCGCTGGGGAGCCTTCCGGCGTCAGTTGTGGCGGGGCGCGGGGCGCTTCGGGACGCACGGGTGCTGGTCATCGACGACAACGCGATCAACAAGATGGTGGCCAGCAAGCTTCTGGTAGGCTGGGAGGCGGACGTTGACACGGCAGGGGACGGGGAGGAGGCGCTGGAGAAGGTGCTTAGCCGTCCCTACGACCTGGTGCTGATGGACCTGCACATGCCGGGGATGAGCGGCTTTGAGGCGATCGAGGAGATGCGTCGCCTGGGGCTGGGGATGCCTGTTGTGGCGCTGACGGCGAACGCGAGCGAGGAGGAGCGTGTCCGTATCCTGTCTGTTGGGGGGAACGACTACCTGACCAAGCCTTTCGTTCCGCAGGAGCTCTACGAGCGGCTGTCGCATCACCTGGCGGAGAGCCGCAGGTCAGCGGCGGGGGAGGCGGTGCCTGCCTGAGGGGCTGGTACCGCCATGAACGGCGGATGCTGGGGAGGCGCCAGCCCCGCCAGCAGCTGAGCAGCTTACCAAAGAAACACCCTTTTGATCTATG
>NZ_JAJJWI010000074.1 GCF_020907275.1 Pontibacter silvestris
ATGCTCCGGCACGTGTGCCGAGAGCGAGAAGGAGCTTTATTTCTCGCTTCGGCGCAAATAACGGAGCACTGGCTTCTATAGGCAACTCAAGCAGCATCTAATTCTGGGTTTTCCACAGCGACATCAGGCGTAGCAGATAAGTGTAAGCCTTCAACTCCTGAACGCAGAGACCTACTTTCCCATGATTCTCTTCCGGTGCTCTATTCCCCATTCTGTCAGGTTGTTGATGATGGTCTTTAGCGTTAGCCCGTGCTCGGTGAGCTCATACTGCACGGTTACTGGCTGCGTATCCAGAACCGTACGTGTGACCAACTGGTTTATCTCCAGCTCCTTGAGCTCCTTGCTCAGCATCTTGTTGGAAATGCCGACTACATCATTCAGAATATCGGAGAACCTCCTTTTGTTGTAATAGCAGATCGAGGAGATAATGGCTATCTTCCACTTCCCACTCAGCACGTCCATCGAATCCTGGACGGCCCGCATCTCCTTCTTGTGTTCCTGTTGAAAATCCTTTGCCTGACACACCATAGGTTACTTTGTTACTTCAAGGTTACTGTTACTTTTGGATACAAAGTAACTAAAATAAATCAATTGCTTTAACTTTACCGCCTAAACAAGCAAAAAATAATAGTTATGGATTTTACAAACAAGCACGTCGTCATTACTGGTGGGACCACTGGAATTGGCTTAGCAACAGCAAAAGCATTTATCAATGCAGGAGCAAACGTTTGGATTACGGGTAGAAACGCTGACAACCTCCGAAAGGCAAGCGCCGAGATAAACAACCCCAATTTAAGCACGGTGGTATCGGACACTTCAAAACTTGCAGAAATCGCTGTCTTGGAAAAAGCAGTTGCAGGAAGCGGAAACAAAGTAGATGTCCTTTTCCTCAATGCAGGAATCGCGACATTTGAGCCGATAGAAGAAGTCACCGAGGCTAATTTCGACGCACAATTCAATACTAACGTAAAGGGGCATTTTTTCACATTGCAAAAGCTGCTTCCCCACCTGGCAGATGGAGCGGCAGTGGTGTTCACTTCTTCTACGGTTGCAACAGCCGCTAATCTGGGAGCCAGCGTGTATTCTGCAACGAAAGGAGCATTGAACAAAGTTGCCCAAATTGCAGCAAACGAACTGGCGGAAAGGAAAATTCGCGTAAACATCGTTAGTCCTGGGCCTGTCTTGACGCCTGGTTTAGAAAACGCTGTACCTGTGGAAGCAAGAGAACATTTCGCTGATGGCATACCTCTGCAAAGGCTGGGTGACCCTAGTGAGATCGCAAAAATAGTACTGTTCCTAGCTTCTGACGACGCAAGTTTCATTACAGGAACAGAGATTATAGCAGACGGTGGATACCTTAACTATGCATTAAAGTGAATCTCTGGTATCCTTTTTAAGACCCAGAATGAAGAAAGCGGCATTTGCCGCTTTCTTCATTCTGTCACATCCAGTCTAGTCCTGAAATAGGCTGACAGGCGTTGTCCCATAAAACGGCGGTGGCTGTTGCACAACTATTGATAG
>NZ_JAJJWI010000075.1 GCF_020907275.1 Pontibacter silvestris
TGCCTCGTCCTGGAAAAAGTTGACAGTTTTTCTTTACTAATCCTTAATCAAGTTTACACATAAAATATAATCCTGCCAAGCCTTTACATTGGTTGTTTGTCCGGCTATAGCTTTACATTTATAAGCTTTTACATCCTCCCATCTCCATTGCTGATATTTCCTTCACCTATACCCTCCATACTTCCTTTTCCCTTTTGATGGCATAGTAGTTCTTCCAGTGCTTTTTCAGTTCTCCTGTTTTAGTGTGTGCCTCTACTGGAGTGAGCATGTCCACGCTGGAGTGCGGGCGCTGGTGGTTATAGACACTGATAGCGGAAGCTATAGCTGTCTGTGCAGTAGCGAAAGTGGGGTAAACCACCTCCAGTAACTCCTCCTTAAGGATGCCGTTTACGCGCTCTGCCAGCGCATTCTCCAGCGGATCCCCCTGCTGTGTCATAGAGATAGCAATGTGGTGGTCCTGCAGTAGCTTTACATAGCCGGAGCTGCAGTACTGCAGGCCCCGGTCCGAATGATGGATCAGCCCCTTGTGCACCAGGTTCCCTTCCAGGGCCATCTCCAGGGCCTGGATGCACCCCCAGGCGGAGAGATCCTGGCACAGGTAAAAACCCACGATCTTATGGCTGTAGGCATCGGTGATCAGGCTCAGGTAAGCAAAGCCCTCCTGCAGGTGAATGTAGGTGATATCACTCACCCACAGCTGGTTAGGGGCTATTGGGGCAAAGCCTATGATCAGGTTGCTGTACTTGCGCAGCCAGTGGCTCGAGAAGGTGGTCTGGGGCCTGGAGCGCCTTCGTTTCCTGATGAGCAGGCCCTGCTCGCGCAGCAGCTCAAAGAAAGCGTCACGGCCTATACCAATGCCATGTTCAGCCATAAAGGCCGACATCACCACCAGTAGCTTGCGGGCTCCCAACCGCTTTTGGGTTTGGCGGATGCGCAGCACTTCCTGCACCAGCAGATCCTCCTGCAGGGCCTGCTGCTCCTGTATTCTGACATGTTGGTAGTACGCCTGCCTACTGTAGCCAAACAAGCAGCAAAGCATCCCGACAGCTCGGCAGGGCGCTCTTTGCTCTATTCTCAGGATTGCTTGGCACCATGCTTTTTTCGAATCGGGATTCCCAGCTCCTCTTCGGCCACGTTGATCACCTCCTCTAGTACCTGCTTCTCAAGTCTTGCCTTCCGCAGTTCGGCCTGCAGTGTCTTCACATCCGTAGGCAGGGATTCATCGGGTAAAAAATCCGGTGCAGGCTTTACTGTTTTAGCTCTTGGTGGTTGTTTCATACGGCCCTGGTGTTGAAGTACCCAGCGGCGGATGCTGTAAAAGTTGATGCCATGTTTCTCCCCCATTTTACGGTAGCTGGTTTCGCCACTGAGATACTCGGCAATGATACTTTCTTTTGATGGTCTTTTCTGCATTTCTGTCGACTTTGTGTCAACCTATAGCAGGACGAGACA
>NZ_JAJJWI010000076.1 GCF_020907275.1 Pontibacter silvestris
TGTTCTTCAAGCTCTGCCTGGTGGGTTACCTGGAGAACATCGTCTCAGACAGAAAGCTCATGGAGCACTGCAGTCTCCGGCTAGACCTGCTCTATTTCTTAGATTACCAGCTCGACGAGCCGCTTCCCTGGCATTCAACGCTAAGCCGCACGCGCCAGCTGTATCCGGAGGCCTTGTTTGAGTCGCTCTTTGACAGGGTCTTCAGCCTGTGCGTGGACAAGGGCATGGTGAAGGGTGATATACAAGCCATGGATTCAGCCCCCGTCAAGGCCAACGCCTCCATGGAGAGCCTGGCTCTGAAACAAGCTGCCTTACCTGTAGGAGATCACCTCCTGGTAACTGGTGTCGAGAACCAGGAAAAGAAGGTGGAGGCTAATGCCAATCCTTCTTCCGCACAATTCATCACTGCTCCTGACCACCAGATGAAGCGACTGGAGAGGCGCTGGCAGCGGCTGAACGAGCGCCCGCAGGGGCCATCGGATCAACCAATGAAAAAGCGCAGTTGCTTAGCAATAAGACGCACTACTCCCCGCATGACCCCGATGCCCGCATCTCCGTCAAGCCTGGCAAGGCCAGGAAACTCAACTACCACTGCAGCATGGCCGTGGACACGGCCAGAGGTGTCATCTCCCACATCCGCTCGGACTTCGCCGACGGCAGGGACAGCCAGCACCTGCCTTCCCTTGTCAGGCAGGTGCAAAGCAGGTTGAAGGCAAATGCGCTGCTGATGCAGGAACTGCTGGCCGATGCCGGCTACTCCAACGGCTCCAACTACTACATGCTCGAGCAGCAGGGCATCACAGGGTGGATACCAGTGTTCGGAAAGTATAAGCCGGAGATAGAGGGCTTTCCCTATGACAAGGAGGCTGACCGATACACTTGCCCCATGGGCAAGGCGCTGCCGTTCAAGGGCTTTGACCGCACTGCGGACGGCAGGCTGCTGAAAAACTACTGGGCCGCCCCCAGCGACTGCAGGCAGTGCCCGAACAAGCCCACCTGCGCCCCCAGGACCCGGTGCCGGAAAATTACCCGGACCGCTTACGACGAGCAGTACCAGCGGGCACACGCCAGGCAGAACAGCAGGCGCGGCAAGCAGATGAAAAAGCTTCGTCAGAGCACCGTGGAGCCGGTCTTCGGGAGCCTTGTACAGCACTACGGCCTGCGCAGAATCAGTGTACTAGGTAAATCAGGGGCGCATAAGGTCATGCTTATGGCCGCCGTTGCCTTCAATCTCAAAAAGTACATGAAGTACAAACCATCAAAGTCAATCAGTGTGGCCACGGCATTGGAAAAAGAGCGGCAACAGAGCTTTACAGGCAGTTCCTTTTTATTTTCACGGCTCTTCTTCAACTGAGACAGAAAAAGCTGGGACTTGAGAGCTTTTTAAGAAGCTCAGGATCAGCGAAGGCAATACTATCAATAGTTGTGCAACAGCCAC
>NZ_JAJJWI010000077.1 GCF_020907275.1 Pontibacter silvestris
TTAACTTGACGCTTTTTTATCCGGCAACCACTATTATCGCAGCTGTGGACTTGTGGGTAACTCTACAGGAGTTATCCATAAATCCACAGCTTTTTGGCTCATACGCTATCAACTTCACTCACTGATGACTTTCTCTTCCACTGCTTCACCAAAGGCTCTTCCACCTGGTGTGCCTGTGAGGGAGTCAGGTAACTACAGCTCATGTGAGGGCGAAGCGTATTGTAATTGCGGATACCCTTTTCTACAGCCAGAAGGGCCTCCATATGAGACTTAAACACCTGGTTGAGCCGGAACTCATGCTTCAGTATCCCATTCACCCGTTCGGCAATCTGATTCTCATACGCCTCCCCACTGTCTGTCATGCTGATGGCTATGCCTGCTGCCTTTAGCTGCTTTACATACTCAACGCTGCAGTACTGCACGCCCCGATCACAGTGGTGAATGAGCTTGCTGCTTTGTTTACTGCGCGTGGCAAGCGCCATTTCCAAAGCATTCAGGCAGCCTTCCGTGCTTAGGAACTGATGCAGGCAGTAGCCCACGATCTTCTTGGAATAGGCATCGGTGATCAGAGACAGGTAGTTGAAGTCAAAGCCCACATAGATGTAGGTCATGTCGCACACCCAGACCTGCTCGGTCTCCAGGACAGGGAGCTGCTTGATCAGATTAGGATATTTCCTCAGAAGATGATTGGAATGTGTGGTTTTGGGTACAGATCTTTTATGCCGGATGAGCAGACGGTGTGTCCGGAGCAACTCATGCAGCCGGTCCCTGCCCATGGTAATGCCGCTTTTCTGCAGGGGCTCCCGCAGCAGAAGATATAGCTTCTTTGTCCCCAGCCCAGGAATCTCCCTCCTGATGGCAGTGACCAGATCCAAAGCCAGCATAGCCTGGGCTGCACGCTCATCCAAGAATACCCTTCGCTGGTGAAATGCTTGACGGCTTTTACCAAACAGTCGACAAAGGTTACCGACACTTACCTTTGCTGTTCCCTTATGCTGCAGGGTCAGGACCGTTTGGTACCAAGCTTTTTTCGAATCGAAATCTTCAGGTCCTTCTCAGCCACCTCTATCATGGTGTGCAGGGCCAGGATCATGAGGTTGGCCTCCTCCAGGGCTTTCTCCAGCTGTTTGTTTCGCTGCTTCAGGGCTTCCAGGTTTTGCTTTTGCTTCTCATTCATGGGAGGTAAAGATATAAGTCCTTGCTCAATCTTACGATGGTAGCCAGCCACCCAATGATGAATAGTTTTGACACTGTGGATGCCCAGTTCCTGCATGATTTGCCTGGCATCCTCTCCTCCAAAAAGTACGCGAAAGGCAGCAGCCTCTTTTACTTCCTCGCTATACTGATAGCGGCTGAGTAGTTCTCGAATGTGGTCTTCCATAGGGATAGTTGGTTTGAAAACTGTCAACCTATA
>NZ_JAJJWI010000078.1 GCF_020907275.1 Pontibacter silvestris
GGCAGTATCTCAAGAACTGTGTAAATGGGTTCGGGCTTGGATTTAGAATTTACATCTGTCGGGGAATAAAGTTACGAACTGGTTGAGAATAATGCCCCAGTTTCGCTGCGGCTGTGTCCATTTCTTTGTTATCTCCCGCAGGGCCAGAAAAACGGCTTTTTTAACTGAGTTATCATCTGGAAAAGCTCCCTTGCTTTTGGTGTACTTGCGTATCTTGCCGTTGATGTTTTCAATCAGGTTGGTGGTGTAGATGATGCTGCGGATTTCAAGCGGAAAATCAAAGAAGACCGTCAGCTCCTGCCAGTTTGCCCGCCAGCTTTTGATGGCATAGGGGTACTTGCTGCCCCAGACCTGCTCAAACCGCTCCAGTTCTACCAATGCCATTTCCCTGGTAGGAGCATTATAAATAGCTTTCATGTCGGAGGCAAAAGCTTTCTTGTCCTTCCATACCACATAGCGGCAGGAGTTTCTTATCTGGTGCACCACACATACCTGAGTGGCAGCCTGAGGAAAGACACTTTTGATGCCTTGGGCAAAGCCGTTGAGGTTGTCGGTGCAGGTGATGAGGATATCCTCTGTTCCCCTGGCCCTGATGTCTGTGAGCACGCTCACCCAGAAAGCAGCACTCTCGCTCTCGGAGAGCCACATGCCCAGCAGTTCCTTTTTCCCTTGTTGGTTGAGTCCCACAGCGAGGTAGATGGTCTTGTTGATGACCTTGCCGTTGTGTCTGACCTTGAAGACCATGCCATCCATCCAGACAATGCAGTAGAGCGGTTCCAGTGGCCTCTGCTGCCACTCCAGGATATCCTCACTCACTTTGTGGGTGATAGCAGAGACCGCAGACTCGGAGAGGTTGAAGCCGTATAGTTCACGTAGCTGTTCTTCAATATCACGGGTGCTCATGCCTTTGGCGTAGAGGGAGATGACCAGTTCTTCAATGCCTTCTGCCAGGCCACGGCGCTTGGGCACAAGCACAGGTTCAAAAGTAGAGGCTCTGTCACGAGGCACTTCTATCTCTACTTCTCCGTACTTGCTTTTGAGTTTCTTGCTGGTCTTGCCGTTGCGGGAGTTGCCGCTGTTTCTTCCTTCAGCAGCATGTTTCTCATACCCCAGGTGCTGGTCCAGCTCCGCCTCCAGCATGCGCTCTGTGCCGCGCACGTAGAGCTCTTCAAGAAAGGAATTGAAGTCTTTCGAGTCCCTGAACTGCTTGAGGAACTCAGAGGTGAGAAGGTCGTCTTTGCTTATCATAACTGTGTCTATGGTTTATGAAGTTAATAAAAAAGGTCCGAACTTGCGCCCGAACCTCCATTTACACAGTTCTTGAGATATTGCC
>NZ_JAJJWI010000079.1 GCF_020907275.1 Pontibacter silvestris
CAAACAGGCACTGTCTCATTAACAACAGCCGATGTTGAACCTTCAACTGACAGGAATTATCTTACGGATGCCCAACTATCTGACCTTGTAAATAAAACAGGCGATGTTACATTGGCAGGACAAAGTTATTTAACCCTGAGTGGGCAGACCATAACTGCAGGGGCGGTGGATTTATCCGGGTCAAATGCAACTGGTATATTAAATGCAGGAAGATTTCCCGCTCTAACCGGAGACGTAACCACAAGTGCAGGATCTTTAACTACTACTTTAAAAAACACAGGAACACCAGGTACCTATACTCAAGTTACCACAGATGCACAAGGCAGAGTAACGGCAGGAGCTAGTCCGACGACTCTGGCTGGGTATGGTATTACGGATGCGGCATCTTCAGAACATACGCATTCGCTTGATGATTTATCGAATGTTGCCATAGGAACAAAGGCAGAAAACGATGTATTGCAATGGGATGCCCTTTCTTCAAAATGGGTTAATAAACCATTGTCTGGAAGTGGGGCTATAACTTTTGACGCTACTGGAGATGTTACAGGTACAGTAACAGGAACTACTTCATTAACGCCAACTTTAACCATTGCAGACGATGCGGTTACTTCTGCTAAAATAAGGGACGGAAACATTACAACTGATAAGATTGCTCCTGAGGCTATTACTGCTACCAGATTAAAAAGCATAACTAGTCCCGGAACAAGCGGCCAGCTTCTTTCCTCAGATGGAATCGGCGGTTTCACCTGGATAAATCCTTCTGCATCCGGCAGTGACGGTGGAATGACTTCAGTAGATGTAGATGGAACAACCATAACCGGAAATGGTAATGGAACACCATTAAAATTAGGAAATACTTCCGTTGTGCCAGGAGCCTACTCCTTAGCCAACATTACCATAGACGCACAAGGTCGGATTACAGCAGCATCGAATGGTACTGTTAGCGGCGGCGGTACGGTAAGTTCTGTTTCTGTTTCAGCAGCAAACGGTTTTACAGGTACAGTGGCTAATGCTTCTAGTACTCCGGCTATTACGCTAGGTACTTCAGTTACCGGTATATTACAGGGTGACGGCACTGCTATCTCTGCTGCTGCTACAACAGGAACCGGTGCCGTTGTACTGGCAGATGCTCCTACAATAAATAACCCGACTTTTACCGGAACAGTTAACATTAGCGGTAATGCTTCTAATGTAACAGGAATTGTTGCCGTAGCCAATGGTGGTACGGGGGCAGATAACCCAGCCGATGCAAGAACTAATCTTGGCTTGGGCAATGTAGAGAACACCAGCGATGCCGATAAGCCAATCAGTACTGCTACTCAAACAGCTC
>NZ_JAJJWI010000008.1 GCF_020907275.1 Pontibacter silvestris
TCTATTTACAGGGGAGCTGACACCATCACTACAAATTTTCTTCATAATCAGGAGGTAAAATAGTCATTAAAACTACTATTGATATGAAGCTAATGTTATACGTCCTCTTTATGTTCTCACTCACTCTTCCTGCTTGGGCGCAGCAGAAAGATGATTCAGGTCCAGTGCTGTCAGCTAATGATTCCAGTTCACTAGCTGATGAGATAAAGCAAAACCTACATCCACTTGTCCGAAAAGCTATAGTACCAAGTATACTGATCGGGTGGGGAGCCACGCACATGGACGATGAAGGTTTATTCGAGGGCAGCGAAGGGCTTCGCAGTGCCGTTCAGCGCAACTACAGTAACTTTTATACCACCATTGATGATCATACTACTTTCGCACCTGTACTTATGGCTGTAGGGCTCAAGTTAGCCGGCGTGAAGGGTGAGCACCATTTTACGGAGCAGGCGGTATTGCTTGGCATGACCTACTTCCTGAACCGTAGCATTACTAACAACCTGAAAAGCATTACAAAGGTTAACCGACCGGACGGGCTAAGTAACGATGCTTTCCCATCGGCTCACACTAGCACTGCATTTGCCTATGCTACATTCTTTCACAAGGAGTATGGGCGCCAGAGTATCTGGTACAGCATAGCGGGATATTCCTTTGCTACAGCTACCGGAGTTATGCGAATCCTTAATGACCGGCACTGGCTTTCTGATGTACTTGCCGGAGCTGGTATAGGCATACTGTCAGCTGAGGTAGCATACCTGATATACCCGTTATTGCAGCGCAAGATCGTAAATAGTTTTAAAGAGAAGGAGAAACTAAGTATAGCCCCATTTTACAGCCAGGGAGCCGGAGGAATTGCTGTTCTTTACAGGATCCATTAAAGCTTAACAACAATGAAGAAGTAGCAACAAGGCCCCTCTAAATAACTATTAACGCAGGTAACTCTTGTTATCAGGTAAACAATAATATCTTTATAAAATATATTGTTGAGACATTCTCGTCTGTCTAAGAAGGTTTATCAAAGCGCACGAAGAAAAAATCAAAAAACTATAACCTTATATATACGACACCGTAAATACTAACAATTGTTTGGTGAATAAAAAAGTTAGATTAGTTAGATGAAATCAGGAAAGGGGCTGCCAATGGCAGCCTCTTTCCTTTTACTGCTCATGAAGCTCATATAACTTCTCAACCAGTTTTGCCTATACCATAATACCTGCTTTTATAGGCTTATACCTCTACAACCTTAAGCGTACTGTATAAACTTAAGCTTACCGGCACATTTACCTATTCAAGAAATAGCATAAATCGAACATTTTAGAGCGAATTACAGTATTATTTCTAAAATGCTAATATTTTCATGTTTACAGTTGGCTGTACATAAACTATGCTGTAGCTACTGTAACAATTAAACAAATAAAACTATGAACAACATTAGGTTATACTTCTCAATACTGTTTGTACTACTTGCAACCACACTTAGCAGTTGCGAAGTAGTTGGGGATATATTTAAGGCCGGTATGTGGACGGCAATAATTGTAATTGTGCTGGTTGTCGCTATTATAATTTGGCTATTCAGAAAGATCACCAGATAACAAAAAAGGGAGCCTCAGAGGCTCCCTTTTTACTTTTAATACGCGATTAAGCTACTTATTTTTTTTATCTGTCGTTCCTAGAATAAAGTCCCATAGTGGAGAAGACACACCATAATAAGTCTCTGAATCCTTGTAGTGGTGTATGCCATGATAGATCCACAGATATTTCAGAAAGTTTTTAGGTGGAGCATAAGCATGTACAATGTAATGCACAGCCAGGTAAGATGCATAGCCAAACAATATGCCAGCTACTACTCCAAAAACGAACTGCCCGAATATCAGCTTAAAAACAAAAAAGAATATTGATGCATATAACAAGCTTATGATAGGAGGCATAGCCAAGCGCTTCTTATCTTTCGGATAATCATGGTGGTTACCATGAACCGTATACTGAAGGCGCGCTTTTACAGGTGTATCGGTATTCATGTGAAAAATGTAACGGTGAGCCAGGTACTCAATCAAGGTAAAAATAAACCACCCCAGAAAGAAAAGTCCTAAGGCTTCCAGTACATTAATAAAGCTGTGAGTAATTCCATAGTAAAGAAGCCCCGTAGCAATAATCAAAAAGATGGAAATCGGCAGGGCAATATGGGTCCTTGTCATTCTCTCCAGAACCGGGTTCTTGAAAAGTTGAGCTTGTCCTTTATGATTTGGTTTCATGTCGATGAAATTATACGTGTTACTTTGGCTGCGAAAGTACTAAAAAACATTAACAAAACGTTTTAGATACTTTCTCAATGTTTAAACGACAAGGGAGGCTAGTTGTTTAGTAAAGCTGTTATGGCCTCAACAGAGCATACGGATGTCTCTAACTTATAATCAGCAAGTTCATAGTACTGCCTTCTGCTCTCTAGCGTTTCTGCAATAAAAGCTTTTAACTCTGCTTCAGACCTACCCGCCAACAGCGGCCTCACTGATAAATCAGACTGTCGCAGCCGATGCACCAGCTCTTCTACAGACACATCTAAAAAGATACTTGTTCCTTTTTCATTAATTAATGCCATATTATTATGAAAACACGGGGCTCCGCCACCTGTAGAAATTACTGCCTTTTCAAATTCATCCGCTACAGCTTTCAGCGCATCGTGTTCTATCTGGCGAAAACGCTCCTGTCCCTCCTGTTCAAAAAGCGCTGCTATACTTCTATTTTCCCGCTGCACGATATAGTCATCCAGATCCACAAAAGGGTAACTCAGTTCCTGGGCCAGTTGCCGCCCCAGTGTCGTTTTACCGGCCCCCATCAAACCTATTAAAAAAATCAGCACCTTTTATCGTATTTTGAATATATAACATGAACAGCGAAACTGCCCGTTGTTGCAATCTAAAAACAGTAAGCTGTCGTAAAAGCATCAGCAGCATGATTTAAGGCAAACAACAAACTATAAAAGCTGCTGTACCTCCTCTATATCTGGCGTATCGTTATGGTGCCATTTGCCTTTCACGATGCCATTCTGTAGCAACAGAATACCCGGATTAGATCGGATGATAGTTTTAAGCACCGTACCATCTCCAAAGTAATATGGTGCTGCCAAATTTACTTCATGCCGAAAAGCATCAAACTCCTGGCTACTGGACGAGGTAAGTACCATTGGTGTTATATTCTGCAGCTCTGCTGCCTCAATCAATTGGTTTATCTTATCAAAATCTTCCTGATCAGTCTTGTCCACACGCTGTACTATAATAATCAGCTTATTACCTGTAAACACTTCCTGCGTAAAATCCCCCTGGTCGTTCCAGACACTAAAGTCTGTAATTTTAGGTCCATCTTCAGGGTTGATAGCTACCATTTCTTTAAACTTATAGCTTTCATCTGTAGGATACTCCTCAAACTCCTGCTCCTCCCCGTCTTTGGTCATAATGTATTTATAACGTAACGGTGCCGATGCCTTCATTAATGCTGGAAGGTTATTCCCGACTTTATAAGCTCTGAAGTCAATATAAGGTAAATGCTGATAGGCATACCAGCCAATACCAACCGAAAGAATGGCTGTTAAAACCGTAACTGTAGCACCAACTACAGGACGCACCAAAGGCTTCAAACACTGCTGCGTGAACAGCAATATCAGAATCATGATAAGCAACACAACATCTTTAGAGAACGACTGCCAAGGGGCAAGCACAATAGCATCACCAAAGCAACCGCAGTCAGTTACTTTATTGTAAAACGCTGAATAAAATGTCAGAAAAGTAAAGAACACCATCAGCACTAACAGCGCCACTGTTACCTGCTTCAGTTTCCAGCGCACCAGCAAGGCCACCCCCAGCACAATTTCCAAAGAACTCAGTAAAATGGACAGGAACAGCGCATATGGCTTAAACACCAGGAAAAAAGAAGCAATGTCCTCTGCAAAAACTTCGAAATACTCCTCCAGCTTAATAGCCGTACCAACCGGGTCGTTGATTTTGATCAGCCCCGAAAATATGAAAAGCACACCTACAAAAAGCCAGCAAAATTTGCTTATAAACTTCATCTTTAATTATTAAAAAAATTAAGAAAGGTAGAAAGTTGGTTCTTTACCTGCTCTTTAGCGAAGAAACAGCACGTAAATAGCAGGCTACACTTCCTGCACAAATCCTGATTTTATCAGGGCAAAAACAGCATAGTTAATCATGTCGCGGTAGTTTGCCTCCACCCCTTCCGATATAAGCGTCTGGCCTTGGTTATCCTCGATCTGCTTGGTGCGGTACAGCTTCATCAGAATAATATCCGTTATAGAGCTTACCCGCATATCGCGCCAGGCTTCACCGTAATCGTGGTTCTTGGCTGTAAGCAGCTTTATGTTTTCTTCAATCTGCTTTGTGTACTGGCGCTCAACTTCATCAGCAGGCAATGTTATCTCAGCATTTTCCTCTATACTCATCTGGATAAGGGCAATCACGCAGTAGTTAATAATGCCTACAAATTCAGAAGTAATATCGTCTTCTACCATTTGCACACCTTTATCCTGGATAGACCGAATGCGTTGTGCTTTTATAAAAATCTGATCTGTAATAGAAGGTAGCCTTAAAACACGCCACGCTGTGCCGTAATCGGAAGTCTTTTTAACAAATGTATCTTTACAGCGCTGTACTACCTGATTATATTCCCGGAGTGTTTGACTAATCAACTTTTTAGTTTTAATTTTAAAAATAATTGACTCAGATGCCAACATTAGAAGCGAAAGATACGCTTTTTAGAAAAAAAAGTACACTTAACTGCCATGGAAAAATCCTGTCGCTGGACACGCCGCAGGTAATGGGCATTCTCAACGTAACCCCCGACTCTTTCTTTGCCGGCAGCCGCTTAGCTACTATTACCGACGTGCTGAAAAAGGCAGAGAATATGCTGGCAGATGGTGCCACCATATTGGATATTGGTGGCTATTCGTCCAGGCCAGGAGCTGCCAACGTATCTACAGAAGAAGAGCTGGATCGGCTAGTACCCGCCATCAAAGCCATTGTAAAAGAGTTTCCCGAGGCTATCATCTCTGTAGACACTTTCAGAGCACAGGTAGCCGAAGCAACTATAGACAGTGGTGCCGCTATTATCAATGATATTTCGGGGGGAAACCTGGATGAGGCTATGTTTGCAACTGTCGCCCGTTTACAGGTACCTTATGTGCTGATGCATATGCGAGGCACTCCTCAAACCATGGCTTCGCTTGCTGATTATGACGATGTAGTACTTGCCGTAATGGATGAATTGCAGAAACAAGTAGCAAAACTGCACCAACTTGGCGTAAAAGATATTATACTTGACCCAGGCTTTGGCTTTGCTAAAACTATACATCATAACTTTGAGTTACTAAACCGCTTGGACGAGCTCAAAATGTTACAGTTGCCAATTCTTGCTGGCTTATCACGGAAGTCTATGACCTATAAGTTCCTGGGCATTGACCAATCAGAGGCCCTAGCAGGAACAATAGCGCTTAACACCATTGCGTTGATGAAAGGAGCCGACGTTTTGCGGGTACACGACGTAAAAGAAACAAAACAAACTATAGAACTATATAAGAAAACAACGCTTTGATTCCTTTATTTACCATAGGGTTTTTAGAGATCCAGCTGAATGACATTATCGACATTCTGCTGGTAACGGTGCTGCTGTACCAACTGTATAAACTCCTGATGGGTAGTGTCGCCTTAAAGATTTTTCTGGGACTGCTGTCTGTTTACCTTTTGTACCTGGTGGTAAGAGCCGCAGGCATGGAGCTGCTTAGTATTATACTGGGGCAGTTTATGGGCGTGGGCGTGTTGGCTGCCATCATACTCTTTCAGCCAGAGATACGGCGCTTTCTGTTGCTGATTGGTAAGACCACCGCCTTTAACAACGACCGTTTTTTCCGGAGCTTTCCGTGGCGGCGAGATCAGACAGAGAAGATGAGCCTGACACCTTTTATTGAAGCCGCCAAAACGCTGGCTGGCAAAAATACAGGTGCTCTTATCGTGTTCTCAAAAAGTTCTGAGTTAAAATATTATGCTGAGTCTGGTGACCTGATAGACGCTGTAATATCAAAGCGTCTGCTCATGTCTATCTTCAACAAAACTAGCCCACTGCACGATGGCGCTGTAATTATAGCCGGAAACCGCATTAAAGCAGCCCGTTGCATTTTACCTGTGTCAGAAAACAACGAGATTCCGGCATCAATGGGCTTGCGCCACCGGGCAGCTATCGGCTTAACCGAAATTACAGACAGCATTGTACTTGTTGTGTCGGAAGAGACCGGGCAGATTGCCCTAGTACGGAACGGTGAAGCTTATCGCAATTTGTCTTCTGCTGATTTGCGTGTCAAGCTAAACCAGTTCCTGTTCGATACAGATCAGCGCTCTACCTCGGCATCAGCATCTTCCGAAAAGTCAGTTAGTGCTGCTTAAGCTTTAAAAGATAAGCTTTATATCTCTGAGTAATTTGTTGGCTGCAGAAAGAAAATATCTGCATGAGACATATTGTTCTGATATTCCGGCATGGCACTAAGCTTTTTCCACTCTGTATCACCACCAAATGCTTTCCAGTGCTCGTCGCGGGAGGCTTTGTTTTCAAAGGTTGTCATGTACATTAAGTTAGGCATATGGCTACCAGCTAAAACTTCAGCATAAAAAACAGCATTAAAGCCAAGGCGTTTAAAAATACCTATCTCATTACCCTGGTTAAACATCTGCACCTTGTTCTGGTACAGCTTCTCAGTTGGTCCTTCGTAGCTACGCAGCTCATACACTCTTTCATTTTTAGGTGCTTTCAAATCTGGTGCCTGAAACTGTGGCATATCCGGGAAAGCCTGCAGCAAGATAGTTTCAATTCTGCTATAAGCCGGATTGTCATGAGCGGCATCGACATAATCTTTGCCATCTGTAACAAATTTCTGATCGTTCTGCAGGGTCTTTGGCAGCTTAAAGAACTGGTCAGGAGAATTGTACGGGATGTAAACATAAATGCGCTTTCCTGCCGCTGTATCTCCTTCCACTGGTTTGAACACACCTACTTTTTTGATTCCTGCCCGATGCAAAGCAGGTATGTAAGCTTGTTGCAAGAACTTATCAACACGTTCTTCCTGCGCTTTACTTTTCAGGTGATAGATCTTTAACTCGTACAACTCTCTTTCAGGAGCCACACTAAAAGCAGGAGATGAAAACAACAGCAATGCCATTGTCAGGCAAAGTGTACAAAAAGATAAAAGGCGGAAGCGCTTGCTCATATGCTTGTCTAAGCTTTATAAATATGTTGATAATCTTACTAAAGACTCTCTTAAGCACAAGTTCGTCATATAACTTATGCTTTTCTCCTGTCCCAGAAAAACCAATACGCAAAAGGCCCCAGCACCGGAATTATCCACAGCACGACCATCCACGTCAGTCTTTCGTTTAAGGTGTAATTGGTTTTAAAGATAAGATGATATAAACTATAAACTACCATTAGGTAGTTGAGCAAAACGGCAACAAAAAGAAAAGGGTTACGCAAAAATAAATCCATGTGTTATTTATTTTTTAGAAAAGGATTTCTCCTAGAAACCACACCAGGTACATCAGGGCTGGTGCGCACAGCAACAGTACCATTCCCAGGTTTACGCGTGTCCACTGTGGGTTCAACAACATACTGATGTAAGCTTCTGCAGATAACAGCAGCGAGAAGTAAAAAGTGATCTGCAGTAGTGTTCCCACAATATTTACCTCGCCTCGCGCACCCGCTGTGGCATAAGCTAAAAACGACACCACCAACCACGACAGTACTGTGCCGAGCAACAGCTGACCTGCTTTTATCTTTATGTTGTTCATCTTTCCGGTTTTCTGGTTTAGTACAAGTTATAAAAAAAGTAAGCCACTCCCGCATCCAATATAATATTTCTGTACACTGTCTACCCTAAATATCCGACTAACTAATTCGGCACATATTCCAGAATATCGCCGGGCTGGCAGTTTAAGGCTTCACATATTGCCTCTAAAGTGCTAAAACGAATGGCTTTGGCTTTACCTGTTTTTAAAATGGATAAATTGGCTGGCGTTACTTGCACCCGCTCCGATAGTTCGTTCAGCGACATTTTTCGCTTAGCCATCATTACATCTAAATTAACTACTATACCCATTGCTTAAATGGTTAACTCCTTCTCTTGCTGCAACTGTAACCCGACTTTAAAAACTTCTGCCAGCACCAGCACTACGAAACCAACTATTATTGTTCCAATCTTATCTATAAAAGAATCATTTATAACCTGATGCCCAGCTATTGCCATTTGATCGACTATAAGCCGCTGTAAACTACATTTGATAAATAACCCAAAAATGGACCTATTAAAAGCATTATTCTTATCCACCTAATGCGTTGCCTTGGAAAACGCAGCCTTTCCTGAAGGAGTAGAAAATTTTATATAATTGATAGCTAAACCCAAGCACCAGTAAAATGGTAGCTAATTGCAACAGACCATATAATACAATATCTGTTTGCAGCATTTCAGACCACGCAGTTAGCCTCACTTTTACTTTTGTCTCTATAAACTGAGGTTTCAGATCAATTTCAGTCAGGCTGTGGTTCTTGTTTGTTGCCTGATAAATTTGCCCCGGTTCACTTAGCTTAATAGTGTCTTTCAGATATGGCAACTTTTCTCCAGCAGTTTTAAGTGATACATACCAGAAGTTTAAAACAAAGAATATCGTACCTAATAAGGTTGCCTTCCATATAATGTTAAACAGGATGTTGAGGGCTTTTACTGTTTACTTTCAGCGATTGATTCCATAGCAATACTAAATAAGTTTGTTTCATAAAAGTAACATTTATTTGATATCCAACAAGGATTATTTCTGATATTCAATAAAAAAACATTGAATATCAGAAATAACTAAACAAAAAGCCACTCCTAATGTGGGAGTGGCTTTTCTGTATCTGCAAAAAGGAGTTATTTTAACACACCCAGTTCTTTGCCAACTTCAGTAAACGCAGCAATAGCTTGGTCGATGTGCTCCCTGTCGTGTACTGCCGAAAGCTGCACTCTAATGCGGGCCTGTCCTTTTGGTACTACCGGGTAGTAAAAGCCTATTACGTAAATGCCTCTGTCCAGCATACGGGCAGCAAATTCCTGCGCAAGCGGTGCATCGTACAGCATTACCGGCACAATAGGGTGGTCGCCTGGTTTGATGTCAAAGCCAGCGGATGTAATTTGCTCACGGAAATACTTGGTGTTCCACTCCAGCTTGTCACGCAGCTCGGTAGTAGAACTTAGCAAGTCCAGCACAGCAATGGAAGCACCAACTATAGAAGGTGCCAGTGAGTTAGAAAACAGGTAAGGGCGCGAACGCTGACGCAGCATATCTATGATCTCTTTACGACCTGACGTAAAGCCTCCCATAGCTCCACCAAGTGCTTTACCCAATGTGCCTGTTATGATGTCAACCTTACCCATTACATGATGATACTCATGGGTGCCACGGCCTGTCTTACCCATAAAGCCAGTAGAATGCGAATCATCCACCAAAAGCACAGCTTTGTATTTATCAGCAAGGGCCACAATCTTATCTAGCTGTGCCACAGCGCCATCCATAGAAAAAGCACCATCTGTTACAATAATACGATGCTTGGCACCCTGTGCCTCCTGCAGCTTTGCCTCCAAGTCTTGCAGATTATTGTGCTCGTAACGGAAACGCTGTGCTTTACACAAACGAATACCATCTATAATAGAAGCATGATTTAATGCATCTGAGATAATAGCAGACTCCGCATCAAATAACGGTTCAAACACGCCTCCATTGGCATCAAAGGCAGCAGCATATAAAATAGTATCCTCTGTTCCTAAAAACTCTGATATCTTACGCTCCAGTTCTTTATGTATATCCTGTGTGCCACAGATAAAACGCACAGAACTCATGCCATAGCCATGCGTGTCGATAGCTGCTTTTGCGGCCTCAATTACTTTAGGGTGTGCAGACAAACCAAGGTAGTTGTTGGCGCAGAAGTTAAGTACATGCGCCTGCTGTATCGTATCAATATCAGCCCCCTGTGGTGTAGTGATAACACGCTCTTTTTTATATAAACCAGCCTCCTGTATCTCAGCAAGCTGTTGCTCTAAATCCGGTTTTAAAGTTTCGTACATAGTTTCTTTGTTAGTTATTCATTTCTTGTATCAGATAAAGCATTTCCTCGCTAAGCACCAGCAGCATCTTCGCCATTATCTGGCTTAGGTGGTGGGCGGCGAATAATAGGGCGAGGCCGTGGCGGTTTAGGTCGCTCCTCCCCTTGCACAGGGTCTTCTGCTTTTGGTTCAGCTGGCTGCTCCTTCTCTACTCGCTTGTCTTCCGCTGCAGGAGTAGCCTGTGGAGGAATGGCAGTTGGTCGCCGCATTATAGGCCTTAGCCTTGGTAGTTTTGGCTTTTGCCCTCCCGGTTCCGCAGTATTTTCAGGTTTAGGCACTTCAGCAGGCTTTTCATCCGCTAATTTTGCCTCCTCCTGCTCTGGCCGCTTGGTGAGTGCTGCCGGGCGCTTCATAATGGGCCTAGAGCGTGGTGGTTTGGAAGCAGCCTCTTCTGCAGGAGGTGCTGGCTGGGTTTCATTTGCTGGCTCAGCAGGAGCATCTGATTTCTGTGGTGACTTTTGTAAAGCTACTGGGCGCTTCATTACCGGTCTTGGCCTCGGTGGCTTAGGTACTTCCGGCACCTGACCAGCAGCAGGCTGTTCAGCAGAAGCAGCCTTTTCAGCACTATTGTCAGGGGTAGTATCAGCTGGCTTAGTAAGTGCCGCTGGGCGTTTTATAACTGGCCTCGGACGTGGTGGCTTTGTAGCCTCAGCTGTTTTTTCTGGTACAGCATTTTCTTCCGCTGCAGCAGAGGAATCGGCAAGGTTAGCAGTTGACTCGTCAGATGCTTTTTTCAGAGCTGCAGGTCGCTTAATAACTGGCCTCGGACGAGCAGGTTTAGCTCCTTCTGATGATGCTTCCGCCGCTGACCTGCTTTCCTCTAGTTCAGCCTCTGCAGATGCCTTTGCCTCCGGGGCAGGTTTTGGTATAACAGGGCGCTTCACAACAGGCCTTGGCTTAGGAGCCACAGTAGCTTTATCTTCGGATGCCTCTTCTGGTGCAACAGGCTTTGCAGGCTTAGCTGCTGCCACAGCTCTCTTGGCTGCTGGTTTTGGTGCTGCCGTTGTTACAGCAGCCTGTTTCGGTATATGCTCCTCTTTTAGATGATACTTTATGCGCACATTGTTCAGCACCATCTTTACAGCCATATAAAAGCTGTTAGGGTGCATTTGTGCATACATTTCCTCCCAGGCCTTATAACGTACCGTGTCTTCGGCTTCAAAAGCAGCCTTATCTATTCTTCTCTTTATCAGATACTCTTCAAACGTCATGCTTTGTATGTGATATACCTCCACTCCTGTGGCTGCGGCGTAGTACAGGCTCTCGCAGTTTCCAACTTATTTTTCAGAACCAGAAAAGCCTCAACTGCACAAATATAAGAAAATCAGCAGGCTCACACAGCCTGCACTAATCGCTATTTCAGTAATATTATCAAATCTTTAAATCAGATGCCGTCTGTTTTAAGGTCTTCAAACCCGGCTTACCTTTGTCTTAAGGTGAATAATGGTTAAAGTTAGATTAGTTAGATGAGGACGCTTGCTTATGGCAGGCGTTTTCTCTTTTGCACTCTTTCAAGCAACTATTTAATTAAAGCCACAACACACGAACAATCCTTAGGAATGTAGCGCTGTTCCTTTTAGTATTCCTGCCAAAACGGTTACTTTGCACAAACGTTAAATAATCTATGGCAAATACAGGCGATATGGTACTGGTGATTGGTGCCTGCGGACAGCTTGGTTCTGAACTTACTCTTGAGCTACGTAACCTATACGGAGGGTCTAATGTGGTGGCAGCTGACATAACAGCCCCCAAACAAGCTGACTTACGTGACTCCGGTCCTTTTGAGAAAGTAGATGTATTAAATACAGGTGTTTTAGCCGAGTTGGCTTCTAAATATAACTTTACTCAAATCTACCACCTGGCAGCTGTACTTTCGGCCACAGGAGAGCAAAATCCTAAGTTTGCCTGGCGTCTGAACATGGACGGCCTTTTTAACGTGCTGGACTTAGCACTTGAGCGTAAGGTAAGTAAAATATTCTGGCCAAGTTCTATTGCCGTGTTTGGTCCTAATACACCACGCCAAGATACGCCTCAGTATACTGTTATGGACCCGAACACGGTTTACGGCATTAGTAAGCAGGCTGGTGAGCGCTGGTGCGCGTACTATTTCGAGAAGTATGGCCTTGATGTGCGCGGTATCCGATACCCAGGCCTTGTTGGCTATAAGGCCCTACCAGGTGGGGGCACAACAGATTATGCTGTAGATATTTATCATAAGGCTTTGAAAGGTAAAGCCTTTGAGTGCTTTTTAAATAAAGATACATATCTGCCTATGATGTACATGCCAGATGCTATAAAAGCTACTTTGGATCTGATGCATGCTCCTGCAGAGCAGATAACAGTACGCGATTCATACAATGTAGGCGCCATGAGTTTTGCCCCCCAGGAAATTGCTGCTTCCATACGAAAACATATTTCTGATTTTGAAATTACATATCAGCCAGATTATCGCCAGCAGATAGCTGCATCGTGGCCGCAAAGCATAGACGATAGCAAAGCGCAGCAAGACTGGGGCTGGCAACCCGCTTACAATTTGGATACAATGACAGAAGACATACTGCTCAACCTGAAGAAAATGAAGACCGAGCACTTGATAGCTCATTAAAAAGCATCTGTTTAAAACTACTCCAACTCAATGTCTTCTATTCCACAGCAGCAAGATTTTGGCGTGTCGTTGGCGGCCTGCTCAACTTTCTTTCCCAGAAATAGTTTATAGACCTGCCACGTATAAGTCTATCTTTTATGATTGTAAACACTGTACCTGAGGGTTGGGAGGTAATATATCAGCAGGCACATGGAATACTGGCGGCGCAGTTGGCTTACAGCTTAAAACCAGAGCTGCACTGCCCGCACTGGGTTGAAACCATAGTAGCCATTGCTAACCACGACAACCGCCAGAAACACTGGCGAGGCAAAGATGGTCTCACTCCAGCAGGAGCACCCGCCGATTTTACTTTACTGCCTGCTACCTTAGAACAGGCAAAAGAACTTATGCATGCTGTCCGCTTTGAGAGCCGTTGGGTAACCTTGCTTACCTCTATGCATATGAGTTTCCTTTATGAAAGCCAGCGGGATAGAAGTAAGGCAAATGAACTTTTTCTTGATGAACAGCTGGCAATACAGAAAAGCTGCCGGCAGAGCCTCCACATAAGTAAAGAAGAAGCAGAAAAAGCTTATGCCGTTTTGCAATGGTGCGATAGTCTTTCGCTCATACTTTGCCGCAATGAATTACCTGCTGCTGAACGGGTACTTGAGATAGCCTCAGGCCCTGACGGAAAAACGTATTTTGCAAACCAACTGGTAAACCAAGCGGTACATGTAACTCCCTGGCCTTTTGTAAAAGATGAGTTAGAGGTACAGGTAGAGTATCGTGTACTAAGAAAGCTTCAGTTTAATGATGACGCAGAACTGATTGAGGCCTTACACCTGGCAGAAGTAAGATATAAGAACTGGATATTTAGCTCCAAGTAAAGTACCCAAAGCCAATCCCTGTTAACCTATATCTCTGATTCTTCGTCTTTACATCTAGCATCTACACATATAAAATGACATATATAGGAGAATTAAAAAATGACAATATTAGAATCAAACGACAACGAACTGAGAAGGTTAATATTTGAGAAAGACAGAGTTATTGTAAAGTTTATAGATGAAGATTGCCCTGTATGTAGAGCTTTAGCTCCTACATTTCAGAATTTTGCATCAAACCCTGATTACCAAAATATTACATTTGTGCGTATGAACGCCAAGGAAAACCCTGTTTCAAGTAAGGAAGTAAAGATGTCAGGAACACCTTTTTTTGCTATTTACAGAAACGGAACACTTAAAGACTGCGGAATTGTTTCCACTGAAGATGGGCTGCGCGACCTGTTACAAAAGCTCTTATAGCTACATCATCAGAATAAATTAGTTTAGTACAAACCACGCCAACCATAGCTGATATGAAAAAGCCGTTGTAACTTGCGCCGCTTTTTATTTATCAGCAATAGCGTGAAGAAATACATTTTACAACTCACTGCACTACTGTGGCTTACAGCCACGGTAGGCTTTACCCTACAAGGCTGCTCCAGTACAGATAAACTTAACACAGCAGCCCCTTCCTCAGCAGTAGCCAAAGCACCTGCTTACCAACCTCAACTTTCTTCTGTATCGGTGCCGGTTTCTGTTTCTATTACAGCTATGGAAGACAAGCTGAACAAGGAACTAAGCGGCACCCTTTATAAAGACGATAAACTGGACGATCACAATGTTGCCGTAACAGTTACAAAGAAAGGCCGCATGACTGTCCGGGCTGAAAAGGACAAAATTTACTTCAGTGTTCCGCTGAACATTTATACAAAAGGCCGCTGGAAATGGGACCCATGTAAATTCTGCCCTGCCATCGATAAAGCTGAGGATACTTCTTTTGACATGGTCATTAAAACAGAAAGCAAAGTTGGTTTAACAGAAGACTATAAAATCAGTACAGTTACCAGCGGAGACTTTGAGTGGGGCAACACAAAACCTACACTACAATTAGGCCCTCTTAAAATTGGGTTGGCCCGTTTTATAGAACCAGCCTTGCGCAGCCAGATGAATAACCTGGCAAAGCAGTTAGATAAAGAACTGCAAAGCCGCCTGGATATACGCCAGTATGTAGCAGATGCCTGGCTGATGATGCAGGAGCCTGTAAAGCTGAATGATGAGTTGAATGCCTGGTTAAGCATTACTCCAAAAGAGGTACGCATTGCACCGTTACAGGCTAAGAACGGCACACTGAACACACGCATTGGCATTACGTCTTATATTACTGTCAGCACAGACGGTAAACCTCAGACGCAGATCAACAAAAGCCTGCCAAAACTGGTAACAGACAGCCGTATGTCAGATGATATCCAGATAGGGCTGACGGCTAACATTTCTTATGCACATGCCAGTAAAATGCTACAGGAACAGGTGGCAAAACAGACCTATACGTTTGACGAAGGCAAAAGCCAGGTAACTGTTAATGATGTCTCCATTTCGCCTAATGGAGAGCAACTGGTGCTGATGCTGGATGTGAATGGTAAAACAAAAGCCGGCTTATTTACCAAAAAAATTGTAGGCAAAGTATACCTACGGGGCACTCCTTACTATGATGCTCAGGCCACTTCTATTAAAGTTCGTGATGTAGATTATGACCTCGACACCAAAGACAAATTACTGAGCACTGCCAGTTGGTTAGCAAAGAATAAGTTTAAAGACATAATTCAGGCACAGGTAAACATACCAGTGCAAAGCCAGATTACAGAGGCAAAACAGCTACTGCAAGCTACATTGGATAAATCAGGACGAGTACATGAGTCGGTGTTGTTGCGGGGTAGAGTCCAGGAAATAACTCCTGAGAATATATACCTTACTTCAGAAGGCATAAAGGCTGTCATAAACGCCAAAGGCACTCTAACCGCTACTATAGATAAACTCTGACTCTTCTCCGGAAGAAACAATAACAGAACCGGCTGCTATAACAGGCCGCCGGTTCTGTTTAAGGAGATTACACGAAAGCTCTATTTGATATTAACCATTGTCTTACTTTAGAATTTATCTATTGGAGTCGGGCTATCAAAAACTGCATCAGGAATATAAGTGGGAACCGCAATGTGGAACACCTCAAAATCACTTTGCGGATTGCTCCGGTCACTGGCTAACTTTATGCTACCATAATTTCTGTAATTGGTCCACCGTCGGGTAAAAACAGGGCTTGTATCAGTATAATGCTTAAAAAATGCCCATTGTGTTACCAGCCCCAGCTCTTTATCTATCCAGACCATATATTTACAGTCCGGTGTCAGATTAACGCTATCGCTGGTCATTTCTAAAACAAAGGCATCTGAGTTGTCCATTGTTTTGTCCTGTCCCAAATACTTTAGCCTCACTCCCTCTTCCTGCAGTTTAAAAGGCAACACCAGCCAAAGCGAATTGTTTACCCAGCTGCGATAGGCCAGTTCCTTTAGCCTTAAAGCTTCTTCAGGGTCCTGTACCTCCTGCCCATCCTTGTATGTTTTCCCGCCCTTGGTTACCAAGTCAATAACAGCTACCATGTTCCTTTCTTCCAGGCGATACCTATGCTCTCTTTTGTCCCAAACCTGATATTGGTTATTATAACTCCAGGCAATAAAGCGGGTATTATTCCATTCCTTGCTTCCCCCCATATTCTGGACTACTTGTTGTGCTATAGCTGTAGTGCTATCTGACTGTACGGCAATAGCATAAGCGTTAAAACCCCAGCTTATTATTAACAGTAGCAGCAACATGTGTATCTTATGTCTCATAACTATTGAGATAACTTCTGCAAGTATTCTATTCAGTGCATATTTATGGTATACTCTAAATAACGATTATCAAACTTAACTGTTCTCATTCCGTAACCCAACAAGTATATCTGATATCAATCAACCGCTGTACCTATGCCAAAACCTAATGCTCGTGAAGTTTTCACGATATTAAAATCATCAGTTCCTGAGTTTCTGGACGATTATGCACTAAGGCTTTCTGCGGCACTAGCCTTCAATGCTATCTTTTCTATACCTCCTTTGCTCTTGATTGTAATCAGGGCGGCAGGCTTCTTTTTTGGTGAGCAAGCTGTAACCGGCGAGCTTTACAAGCAGTCGCGTTCCCTGATCGGGGCTGAAGCTGCGGAGGGTATCCAGAATATATTGCAGAACGCTCAGCAAAACCAGGAGAGCAGCGGATGGGCTATGTGGGTTGGTATTGGTACATTGGTCTTTGCCTCTACTACTTTTTTTGCTACGTTACAGGAGTCGCTCAACAGCATCTGGAACCTGAAAGTTAAGCCTAAAAGCGGCATTATGCGGATGGTAAAAGTAAGGGCTATGTCCTTTGGAGTTGTGCTAAGTATTTCGGTCCTTCTGCTTATATCGCTGTTTATCAGTACTGCTATCTCACTTGTTTCCGATTACATCTCAAATAATATTCCTGGCTTAGGAGTTTATGTCGTTCGGCTCATAGATCTGGCAATTTCTCTAGGGTTGATCACACTTCTATTTGCACTTGTGTTTAAGTACATACCCGATGCCCACATTGCATGGCGTGACACCTGGACGGGCGCATTTATAACAGCGGCACTTTTCACAATAGGCAAGTTCCTGATTGGTCTTTACCTTGGCAATAGTAACCCAGGCTCTGCATACGGAGCAGCAGGCTCTATTATTATTATTCTGGTCTGGATATATTATTCTTCTCTTATAGTATTTTACGGTGCAGAAGTAACCCAACAGTACTCTAACCGCTTTGGCAGCAAGATTGTACCTAAAGAGCATGCTGTTTTTGTGGAAGAGCGCGAAGTATCCTACAATCCCAAAGACACCACCAGCACTAACACCGGCAGACCAAAATCAGAAGGAAGCTTTCAGGAGAGACCTAGAGTTTAATGAAAAGCATCCAAACAGAAATAGCTCCTATTAATATATTAATAGGAGCTATTTCTGTTTTAAAAACAATATTCTAGGCTGTTTCTTTCTGTTTCACTGCCAGCTGCCCACAGGCAGCATCAATATCTTTACCACGGCTGCGGCGTACATTTACCTGCTGTCCACGATCTGCCAGGTAATAGATAAACTGCTGTAGGCGGTCGTCATCGGTATTCACGAAATCAGCATTTTCAATGGGGTTATACTCGATAAGGTTAATTTTACATGGGATGATTTTTGAGAAGCGCAGTAGCTCCTCTGCATCCTGCAGTGTATCGTTAAAATTATCAAATACAATATATTCATAAGTTACCTTGCGGCCTGTTACCTGGTGGTAATGTTTTAAAGCATCTTTTATAGCCTCTAATGAGTTTGTCTCATTGATAGGCATAATCTGATTACGCTTTTCGTCGTTTGCCGCATGAAGTGATAGCGCCAGATTAGCTTTTACGCCATCATCAGCCATCTTCTTGATCATTTTGGCAATACCAGCAGTACTCACTGTAATACGTCGGGCAGCCATGCCTAAACCATCATGAGCCGTAATACGCTCAATGCTCTTCATCACATTGGCGTAGTTCAACAATGGCTCACCCATACCCATATATACGATATTAGTTAACGGCTCCCCATACTGCTTCAGGCTCTGCTCGTTTATACGCACCACCTGATCGTAAATCTCTGCCGCATCCAGGTTACGCACACGGTCCATATAGCCGGTGGCACAGAACTTACAGGTAAGCGAGCAACCAACCTGGCTGGATACACAGGCTGTTTTGCGCTCATCATGCGGAATCAGCACTCCCTCTACAATATTGCTATCGTAAAGCTTGAAAGCTGATTTTATAGTACCATCATTACTAAGCTGCTCGGTAGCCACCTGAACTCCGTTAATGGCAAAGTGCTGCTCCAACTTCTCGCGCAGTGCCAGGCTTACGTTGTTCATCTCTGCAAAAGATTGGGCAGAGTGTTTCCAGAGCCATTCGTACACTTGCTTGGCACGAAAAGGTTTCTCTCCCTGCTCTACCAGCCATGCTTTCAGGTCGTCCAAAGACAGCTTACGGATGTCTTTCTTATTTAATATATTTATGTCTGCGATCAAAGTCATACTGCAAAATTACAAAATTACTCATGCTTTAGTTTCAATTTTCGACTTTACTTCATCGGGTAACGGCATTAGTTTGCGTTCTTTATAGTTAAAGCATAACATACCTGTTTTTGCGCGGGCTATTTCCTTATCATGCTGACTCAGTACATGATAAGTAATATCGAAGCCGTACTTACTAAGCTCATTGAAAGCCATCTTCACCGTAAGTAAATCATTATAAAAGGCCTCGCCTTTATAAGCTATGGCTACATCAACCATAATAAGGCTGGCTCCGCCTAAATCCATTTCGCTGTAGCCAAAAGATTGTAGCAGCTGCACCCGTGCCTCGTGTAGTATAGAGAGCAAGGCATCGTTCCCGAGATGCCCCCCGTAGTTCAGGTCAGTGATACGAACAGGAATGCAGGCTGTGAAATGAATGTGGTCAGGAATATCTACTTGCACTCGGGGCATAACAAAGTTCTTTATTGTTGAATTATTTTTAAAACGAAAGCGGAATAACAAAGTATATATTGCCGGCTGGCAGCTACAATGCTTACCTTTGCAAGGTAATACCAAAAAGATGCACCTCGAAATACGACAGACGAAAGATGGCTCAAACACCCTCTATGTACCTGAGTTAAATGAGCATTATCACTCCATACATGGCGCATTGCAGGAGTCGCAGCATGTATTTATTAAAAACGGCCTTGAACATGTGCTTAATACCAAAAAAGATGTTAAAATTCTGGAGGTTGGCTTTGGCACAGGCCTTAATGCTATTCTGACTTATCCGTTTGCTTTGGCTCAGGCAGTTTTTGTACAGTACGACACATTAGAGAAATTTCCGATTAGTGCGGAGGTTGTGGAACAGCTACAGTTCGATAAATTTATCCTGGACCCGGAGTTGTACACAGTGTTCCTGCAGATGCATGCCTGCCCCTGGAACAAGCCCCAAGACCTGATTCCGCACTTCTGCCTGCAAAAGATACATGAATCACTGGAAGAGTTTGTAGTGCCTGAAGCTTATTATGACATTATATATTTCGATGCCTTTGCACCTGAGAAGCAGCCGGAGCTGTGGACAGACGAAATGTTTGAGAAACTTTTTAAGGCAACCCGCCCAGGAGGCATATTAGTTACTTACTGTGCCAAGGGCTCCTTTAAACGCAGCCTGAAAGCTGCAGGGTTTGAGATAGAAGCACTGCCCGGTCCTCCAGGCAAAAGAGAAATGACGCGTGGGGTAAAGCCTATACCAATAGGCTAGGCTTTAGCTCCCGGTAAATACATGTTTTTACCGGGTTTGTACGTTTTGAGAGTATAGACACATTAATAAGCAAGAAACAAACTGTTATGGCATCAGAGTTTTATCAGCTATCGGCCACCTCTCTTCAGGGTAAGGAAACACCAATGGAGACGTACAAAGGAAAAATAGTTCTGGTTGTAAATACTGCCAGTAAATGTGGCCTTACTCCTCAGTACGAAGGCCTGGAAACACTTTATAAAAAGTACAAAGACAAAGGTTTGGTTATACTTGGCTTCCCATGCAACCAGTTTGGCAACCAGGAACCTGGTGGTAAGAAGGAGATTGAAGAAGGTTGCCTGATTAACTATGGTGTCAGCTTTCCGATGTTCGATAAAATAGATGTAAATGGGAATCATACACATCCTGTTTATAAATACCTTAAATCAAAGCTGGGAGGGCTGTTTGGGAGCCGCATTAAGTGGAATTTCACCAAGTTTTTACTTGATGCAGATGGCAAGCCAGTGAAACGTTTCGCCCCTATCACTAAGCCAGAAAAGATAGAGCCTTATATTGAGAAGCTACTGGCGAAAAAACCAGTAACTTGAATCAAGGCCGTAACCATCGGAAGGACTAAACCTGTACTTCCGGTAAAAGTCATCATCTTGTTTGTACACAATGCGACTGCTACCCGAGAGCATATCTAGCAACACCATTGCTTGAAATCAGCTTCGCTTCAACATCTCAGGAAGCACGCCTTCAAAACCTTACCAACCACAGCCGTATACTTTTAAAGTAAAGTTCACCTGAGAAAGTATACCTATGGAAATAAAACAAAATATTAAACAAAATCTTCACCTCGTAGTTGGTGGAGTAGCCGCAGGGCTGGCACTTACCTTGCCTCGCCGTAGTAACTGGCGACTACCTCTTACTACTGTAGCCACCTTAGAACTAGGGCAAGGGCTGTTAAAGAAATATAAACCCTCTCCCTCTGCAGCACCATCTGAAATAGATGATGTAGCGGCACCCGAAAACAGTTATAGTGGTGTGGTAGACGGAATAAATATGCGATGGGAAGAACATGGTGATAACAGCACTGGCAGCATTCCGGTAGTAATGGTACATGGCATTCCGACTCATCCCAGGCTCTGGCGTTACATTATTCCTAAAGTCGCCCGCCCAGGAATACAATGCTTTGCATGGGAACTGGTAGGTTTTGGCTGGTCGATGGAAGAAGGCTTACACCGCGATATTTCTGTTGCGAAGCAGGCTGAGTATCTTTATTCCTGGTTGCAACATAAAGGCATAACCCGTGCCGTGTTTGTAGGCCATGACTTAGGAGGAGGTGTTCTTCAACAGTTGCTAACTCACCACCCAGAGCTGTGCGCAGGCTTAACGTTAGTAGATTGCATAGCTTACAAAAACTGGCCGGTAACGCTGGTACGTTTAGCCCGTTCTATGAACGCTGTGATAGATAAAATACCGGCACCCCTGCTAAAACCGGTTCTTTTGGCTGGTTTTATGAACCTGGGCCACGATAGTGCACAACGTCGCTGGAACTCTTTTGAACTGCACTGGCAGCCTTATGCACGTTCTGTCGGCCCTAAAGCATTTGCTCACCAGCTACGCAACCTAAACTCCGACGATACAGCCGCTGTTGCTGATCAATTGCCCAATATTCAGGCACCCGCTCATGTAGTATGGGGAGATGCTGACCCTCTTGGTATGTCATCCGCTGAAAAGCTGGCTACTGCCCTGCATGCACCGCTTACACGTATACCGAATGGCCGCCACTTTACACCGGAAGATCATCCTAAAGAAGTTGCTACGGCCATTAATGCGGTACTAGGCCAAGTTAAAATAATAGCTTCGGACTCTCCTCGTTAAGTTACAGCCTCTCTTATAGAAAGCCTCACAACGCCTGACAGGTATTGTGAGGCTTTTAGCTATGTTTTGTAGTACCTGCTGCTGACATTATGGCCTTCATTTTACTTATTTCTGGCAAGTATAGTATTCTGGCCTGTACCTAAAGATATTTCATTTATGCAGTGGCCTTTAACTCAGCAATTAATAACATCCTTTCTGCCAGCTACACCTACAGTAGAGACGGCCTCTTTTGCATTATACCTAAAATCAATGCGTTAGAGCAAAAGTAACTTAAACAATAAAAGCGAAAGGTTTCCTTCCGCAGGTAGTTTAACTCTATTTAGGCTCTATCGTAACATTTCTACATTAGCTAATATATTAATAGTAACAGTTAAACTTTAGAGGCTGGATAAACTAATTTTTAACTACGGCTATATTACATTATCAATCTTGCAGACGTATTGCTAATGATATTACTGTTTGCTTTAACTGACATTAATTATGTTCTTCAAAAGATCATTCATAATAGCAGCTGGCGTAGTCCTTTTGCTGATCTCTATCAGAATTGCGCTCCCTTACATAGTAAAAAAATATGTAAACAAAACGCTTAATGAACTACCTGGCTATTCCGGTCATGTAGAAGATATTGATCTGTACCTTTACAGAGGAGCTTATAAAATAGAAGGATTGTTATTAGAAGAAGAAGGAGGAAACCCAAAATATCCTTTTCTGAAAGTAAGCGAAACTGATCTGTCGATTGAGTGGAAATCGCTATTGAAAGGCAAGCTTGTTGGAGAAGTAACAATGGAAAGGCCTCAGCTAAACATTGTTGCCGAAGAAGAGAAAGCTGCACCAAAAGAAGAACCTTCTAAAGACAGCTGGACAGAAGTAGTAAAAGACTTGATACCTATCACTATCAACAGGTTCTCGGTAAACAATGGCAAGCTGGCTTATCTGGATTTTAATACAGAGCCCCATATTGATCTTCACATAAACAACATGCAGTTGACAGCCCTGAACCTGGCAAATGTTGAAGAAGCTGGAAACGAATTACCTTCTACTATAAGTCTCACAGGGAAATCGGTTGGTGGCGGTTCGTTGAAAGGAAAAATGAAAGCCAACCTGCTAAAAGATATTCCTGACTTCAACATGGACATGGAGCTTACGCAAGTAGATCTCACAAGCATCAATGACTTTATAAAAGCATATGGCAAGTTTGATGTGGAAAGGGGGCAGCTAGACCTGTATAGTGAACTGAAACTAAAGGATGCCCAGCTTAATGGTTTTGTAAAGCCTTTTTTTGAGAACGTTAAGGTCCTGAACTGGAAGAAGGACAAGAAAGAAGATGGCTTTTTCCATGCAGCCTGGGAAGCCGTTGCAGGTCTTTTTTCAGAAGCAGCAGAAAACCAGAAACGAGATCAGATAGCTACTAAAGTGCCTATAGAAGGCAATATTAACCAACCGGACACAGATGCCTCCAAAACCTTTTTAAACATATTGAGGCATGCCTTTATCCAGGCTTTCAACAAAGGCATTCAAAATGAGGCGCCAGCAGAGGATAGTTAAACTCTCTAGCACATTTTTGTAAATAAACATCCCACATTACTTAGTATTGTGTGGGATGTTTGCAGCTCCCTTTGCCATGCCTACAGCGACTGGCCTAACAGTTTAGCCACTTCCTCGCCTACTCGCTTGGCAGACGTGGGGTTCTGACCTGTTACAGCCTTTCAGAGACTTTTACCTTCTCCTAAAAGTTTGGTCCTGGTGTATGATTGGCGCCTCTTTGCCTCCAGCAAAAATGGCACTACATTGGTTAGCTCTTTGGCTTCTTCCTCAGCATTGGTGAAAGCAGCCACATAGGCTTTTCTCTGTACCGGCAAAGGTCTTTTAGTATGCCTGGCACTTCAGCGTTTCCCAGAACTCCTTGCTCACCTTGTCTTCCAGGTTAAAGCCGTTAACAAGAGCCTCACCACCTTTCAAACTAACGTAGTCAATTTCATAACCAGCTTTTGTCAGCACTTTCCAAGGGTGCGCTGCTTCAGATAAAAAGAAATCTGCTTGTTTTATTAAATGCACTACCCCGAAATGCTTAGCAAAGCTATAGGCTGACATAGCCAAACCTATCTACCATTTTGAGGTATGGAACTGCGCTGTAGTTCTGGTTTATGCATAGCAACATACCCTAAACAATTTCATTTGAGTAAAGAAGATATTGTTGTGATGCGGCTGGATAACAAAAGTTAATGGCTGTCAGTACTCCTCTACTTTACCTAAAACCAAGCCCACAACCAGGAATAATTATATTTATAAACAGTTCAATTAAATGTATTCAAATTATCTTTTTCAAAGTTCTTCACAGCATATATTTATGTAATCATAATGCTTTGTTTTTCAAAATAAAGAACTAATTTGTGCAATTATTAAGCACCGAAAACAAATAAACAATAATGAAAACTCTACT
This sequence comes from Pontibacter silvestris, assembly GCF_020907275.1. Taxonomy (GTDB): domain Bacteria; phylum Bacteroidota; class Bacteroidia; order Cytophagales; family Hymenobacteraceae; genus Pontibacter; species Pontibacter silvestris. The sequence continues at coordinate 24,289 of NZ_JAJJWI010000008.1, forward strand.
AAGAAAAGTTATTAAGCCGTTCCTGCCAAAGTATGAAGTGGTGTGCCACACATATCATGTTATTCCTGGGCTTCCGGTAAATAAAAACCAGTCAACGCATTCTTTTGAAAAAGGTGCAGAAGCAAAGGCAAGAGAGTTTTATAGCAAAGTAATCGCCTCCGACATTACCAGAACAATGGCTCCTGTAGAGGTTCATTTAAAGAGAAGAGGAAAAACAATAGAGCGAGCAGAGTTTGGGCCTGTAAAGGACCTGCAGAAGTTTAATATTGTTTATAAAGGATAATTTACTATTGCCTTTCACACAAGCCTATCCAGCTACGCTGGATAGGCTTGTGTGTTTTAGCTGTTAAAGCAATGCAAGTGAGACAGCAGGTATAATAAGTACTGCTACATTAGGTTTGACCTTTGCCTCTAAACTTTCTGCTGACTTAACTCTGCTAACTTCTCTTCTTAGAACCTTGTGCCCCCATCATTCTAGCTTTTACCAAGCATCCAGCAGAAATACCTGGTACCATTTTAGATAAGCTATAATTTATCTTACATAGTATAAAACAATAAGTATCTTGGAATAACTAAAGCTATTCTCAATCATCATATAAAGTACAATGCATACAAATAGCGAACCCACTAAAGCTTTTGCTTATATAAAATATGAAGGAACCTTAGTACAAGATGGATTTCTGGATGCAAGGAAAGCTGGTGAAGCATTGTTGGGTATTGATGAGGCATTGAGACACTTCTTGTACCAGGAAGACTCTTCTCTACAAAAAGCAGAATTCGAAATACCAGTTAGCATAAAGAAAGGAAGCTGGGAAGCTGTGTTTATGGAAAACTTCGATACTGTGTTACTTAAGTCTACTTTATCATGGGGTGCAAGTAAGTATTTTGATACTGCATTAAACGAAGTTGCACAGAAAGGCTTTAATGAGTTTGGTTTTAAAGATCTTTTTAAGAATGCCTTTAAGAGCATGACCTGGGTTATTAAAATAGCAAAACACTTAGGCTCCTTAACCAGAAAAAAAGTTGAGCACCTCGAATATTCAGGAGACAATAAAGTAAGCATCATAAACACTGATGGCAGGATTTTGCTTGTACCTACCCAATACCTGAAAGCTTTTGCTAGCTGCCCTAATGACCTGTTTACCAGACTAGCTAAAGTTATAGAAGAAGAACGTCAACTAATCATAGGCTATAATGATGGTAAAGAATCGAACTATGTGCGCATCAATAGCAGTGAGAAGTTTATTTTTATTCCTCATGAAGATGAGGACGAAGTACTTTTTCCTGAGCTTGCTCATAATACTTATGCAGAACTGGAGGGGCATATCACCAGAGGCAATGAACATTCTAACACAATGGGGTTTCTTTACCAGGATCACATACTGACATGTTACCCTAACGAAGGAAATATTAAGTCTTTTAAAGGCACACTGTTCACTAATGTAACAGTGAAAGGGTTTATAGACAGGCTAGACAAAAGAACAGGAGAGTTTATAGAGAAAAGACCAAAGTTCAGGTTTGTAGAGATTGTTTCAAATGAACCTGAAGACAGACAGCTAAAGCTATTTTAAATTTCCTTTCTCCAAACCCCTTCCGGCATCACCACTGCATCCAGTGGCACATCAAACAGATTGGTGTCAGTTATTTGTTCCACAGGAGGCTCAAGAGACAAGCCTACCTTTAGCACATCGGGGCGGCAACCGGCAAGGAAGCGGTCGTAGAAGCCTTTGCCGTAACCTACCCGATGACCACTTTTGTCGAAAGCCAACAGAGGTAGCAGCACTATATCCACCTCCTGTGCCTGTATAACGTGTGCATCTTGTGGCTCTGGAATGCCCCAGGTATTTTCCACCAATACAGCCTCTTCTGTCAGGTGGTGGTGCGAAAGTACGTTTTTTGCTACATCTGTTACTGGCACCGCTACCCGCACCATCGGGTATTCCCGCCATAGTTGTTCAATAATGAGCCAGGTGTTTACTTCGTTGTTCTTTAAGATAGGCAGAAACACATGCACCATTTGCCCCGGCTGTAGCGCAAAGTGCTGAAAAAACAGATCGGCTATACGCTGGCTACGCAGCTGCACTTCCTCTGCAGCAAGTGCCTGCCGCTTTTGTAGCATTTGTTTCCGTAGCTCTGCCTTTAGCATTACTCTTCTTCCAGTATCGTGAACTTCAGGTCGAATGGGTCAAAAGCCTCGACCAGGGCAGCTATAAAATTAGGGTTATTTGTTTTGTAAGTGAGCAGGTTGTCGTAGCGCTCCTGCAGACTACCGTTCGGGAACAACTTATCTTTCAGGTTTTCCAACTGCTTAAACGTCTGTTCGTGCTTACTGTCGCGTGCTTTAGATATTTTTTTCTCCAACATCTGTAACGCATTATGCGCTTTCTGCGCCTCAGCCCCCACCGTTTTTACCAAAGTCGGATCAATATTCTCTGCCAGTTTCTCTACCTCTGCAAAGACTTTAGCAACAGTCTGGCGCTGTGCTTCCAGGTCAATGTCCTTCTCGTGCAGCTGCGAAGACATATATTTTTTCAGATCCTGATAATCCTGAAACAGCTCCTCCGGTTGCAAGCCCAGCTTGTGCATGCGGTTAGCGTTGCCACGGTTAATATACAGCGCAGAGTTACGCAGCATCAGCACTGGGAAGGCCACCTGGTATGCCTCAAACACTTTCTTCAATTGGAACCAGTAAGCAACTTCCGCTCCACCACCAATATAAGCCAGGTTAGGCAGTATCAACTCTTCAAACAAAGGACGCAATATAACATTAGGACTAAACTGCTCCGGATGTTCTTTGGCCAATTGCAATACTTCTTCCTGGCTAAAGCTGATATCTGTATTCAGTACCTTATATCTTCCATCTTCCTGCACAATACGCTCACGAAGTCCATCTTTCAGGTAAAACAGGTTTATTTCACGCGAGAATACCTGTGGCTTATATTCGAGTGTCTCTAATTGCGCATTTGCCTCCTCTACCAGCTTGTTTGAAAGGTTTTCTGTCAGCTCTTTTTCTATTACAGGTATTAGTGCCCGCTTCAATTCTGCATCATCGCCATCCACACTTACTAAGCCATATTCGCCCAACAAAGCATGTGTAATAGCGCGGGTAGCATCAGCTAAGTTGTTACTCTTTCGGTAAGCTTCTTCAAAAACTGGATATGCTTCTGGCAGTTCCTCCAGCACTTGCTCAAGGCCTTCAGTAGCAAATCTCCCTACCGCACCTGACTGCTCTGTTTCCCAAGTATGTTTTTTCCCAAACAGATTAAAGTGGTTGATTTCAGCAAAATCATGGTCTTCGGTAGCCATCCAGTACACCGGCACAAAGTTATAGTCCGGATACTTTTCTTTAAGCTGCTTACAGGAGTTGATGGCCGTAATAATCTTATAGACGAAATACAATGGCCCTGTGAAGATGTTAAGCTGATGGCCTGTCGTGATAGTAAAAGTATTGGGCTCAAGCAGCAGGTTAATGTTCTGCTTTACCTTTGGGTTAACCTCTGCTATGGAGCTATACTGCCTTTGCAGTGCTTTGTGTAAGGCCTGGCGTTGCTCTAAACTGAAGCTTTTCTCCTTTATTTGTGCCTCAAAGGCATCTAAGCTCGGGAAGTGGTTGTAAAATGGTCGCAGCTTTTCGCTACGACAGAGATAATCAGTTATGGTTTTGGAGAATGCGCCAGTAGCAGCGTATTCTATTTTTGTTATTTTCATGTCTGTTACTTCCATCTGCAATGTGTTGAAGATGTGTGTTAACTTTTTTAACACCTGTTTTAGAAATGGGTTTCAGCGCAGTTTAAACATTTGCATGTCGCTACACAAAGTAACCGTTTTATTTTCAGTTTTGCAGATGATGTTTCGTATTAAGAAAGAAAACGGTAATTAGGGGCTAGAAGAAGGTATTATATCTTCCTGTCTTTTGACCAAGACGTTCCTAAACCGCATTTTGTTAAGTATTCCCTAAACTTATTTTGAATAAAGGGCTATACTTATTAACAACTTTAAACATAGCATTACAACCATGGGATTACTAAACGGCATAATGGGGCACGCATCAGAAGTGTCTATAGAAAAAATAAGGAAGGAGTTTCACCCGATTCTTCTGGAAGATGAGCAAATCGAGAAGGCATTTAAACTAATTCGTGATATGCTGGTGTTTACGAACAAGCGTCTTATTATGGTGTACAAGCAAGGTATCACAGGCTCTAAAATTGACTACCAAAGTATCCCTTACGGTAGCATTAAAATGTTTTCGAAAGAAAGTGCCGGCATGATGGACTTTGATGCAGAACTAAAAATATGGCTCACAGGAGAATCTACTCCAACTATAAAGCAGGAATTCAGAAAAGGTGATAATATAAATGAGGCTTACCGGGTGTTGAGCAAATATGTGCTGAAATAGTTATTTACAATATACGTACGAAGCAAAAAGCGGTATGACAGGCTCCCCTTGTCATACCGCTCCCGCTCTGTTTACGTCTTATGTACTGTATACTCTATTTAATGTCTATAGTACCACCTCCCCATACAGGTCGAAGTCAGAAGAATCTGTAATTTTCACATTGGCAAAATCGCCTAAGCGTACGTAATTGCTATCTGCCGGTACCAACACTTCATTGTCAACTTCAGGAGAGTCATATTGTGTACGGCCTACAAAATAGCCACTCTCTTTGCGGTCAAACAGCACTTTATAAGTTTTACCTACTTTCTCTTCATTAAGCTCTACAGAAATCCCCTGCTGCAGCTCCATAATAGCATCAGCACGCTCCTGTTTTACCTCGTCCGGCACGTTATCTTCTAAAGTAAAAGAATGCGTACTTTCTTCGTGAGAATAGGTAAAAATACCTAAACGGTCAAAGCGGGTTTCCTCCACCCAATCGTATAGCTCCTGGAAATCCTGATCAGTTTCACCTGGATGACCAGCAATCAACGTTGTTCTTAGGGCGATGTCAGGAACACGCTGACGTATCGAATCTACCAGTTCAATTGTTCTGCGCTTGCTGATACCCCGGCGCATGCTCTTCAGCATGTTATCTGAGATGTGCTGCAAAGGCATGTCTAAGTACTTACAGATATTCTCGCGCTCGTTCATCACATCGAATACGTCCATCGGAAACTGCGAGGGATAAGCGTACTGCATCCTGATCCACTCAATGCCGTCTACATCAGAAAGGTTGCGAAGCAAATCAGCCAGTTTGCGCTCACCATAATGTTGCAATCCATAGTAAGTCAGGTCTTGTGCTATCAGTATAAGTTCTTTTGTACCCATGCTTGCCAATCGCTTTGCCTCTTTTACCAGATCCTCAATTGGGCGGTCTACGTGCTTGCCACGCATTAGCGGAATAGCACAGAAAGAACAAGGGCGGTTACAACCTTCAGCTATTTTAAAATATGCAAAATGAGATGGTGTCGTAATCAGGCGCTCTCCTATCAGCTCGTGCTTGTAATCAGCCTCCAGTTTTTTAAGCAACGCAGGCATTTCTAATGTCCCAAAAAAAGCATCTACCTGCGGAATCTCCTCTTCGAGTGAATCTTTGTAACGTTGCGACAAGCAACCTGTCACATATAATTTATCAATCTGGCCTGCCTCTTTTGCATCAGCATAACGCAGAATTGTATCAATAGACTCCTGCTTAGCATTATCAATAAAGCCACAGGTATTGACAATAATAATATTGGAATCGTCTTTGTCAGACTCGTGCGCCACATCCATATCATTGGCGCGCAGCTGGCCCATCAGCACTTCGGAATCCACCAGGTTTTTAGAGCAACCCAATGTAACTACGTTTACCTTATCTTTTTTAAGTGTTCTTACTTTCACTTATATACGTTTATTTAATGAAATGCGCTACAACTGATAAAAACCTTTATCAAGCCATAATGGTTCGTTTTAGAAACCAGCTTGCAAAGGTACGACTTGTTTGGCAAATAAAAGAATAACTGAAAGCAACTGACTTTTACTGTATTTGATTGATTTAGCTTACACGTATATAAGATACCTCCCTGAAACAGAAAGGAATATACCAAAGATAGCATTGCTCCAAATCAAGCTCAACTGGATTTACGCGTAGAGAAGACTTTAACTGCAAACGAGCTTTATGAAACAGAAATAAGCCAGTACTAAAACCGTTTACAAACCATCACTTATCTCTTAGCTTTAGCCACTAACGATTTACCCTGCAAAGGCTGGGAAAACCACTCTTGGCTGGCAGCCAAACTTTTCATCAATTTAACCGAAACAGGCAAATTGTAAGAGGTAATAAGCAGGCTAATAACTTGGTACAAATTATTGTCCCATAGGTAATCAGGTGACTCCAGAATAGCAATGTTTTGCAGAGGAGTGTTAGGGATATGCTGAACAAAGTAATGAATAACCTCTTCGGTAAGTACACCACCAGAAGGAATACCCGAATCTATTACCAGATTCCTTACTTTTCTTTCTTGAATAGTAGCAAACAAAGAAACAATAGTCTGGAAAAACAGAGAGGATTCTACACTTAGATCATCCGACCATTTTACGCTTAGTGTACTTTGGGCACCTATGTAGGCAAGCTCCATCAAGTCATCTTTGACAACATTCATTTCACACATTAGTTCTGAAAGAGAGTCCTAACTTGTTAACCATTGTTGATAACTTTATGTAATATCATCGCCTTACCTGATCTATTTTGATTTCTGCTATTTATACAACTTTTCCCAGAAGCACTATGCGTTTGGTAGCGGAAACAACGGTTTATAGACCTTGGCAAACTGTAGCCTTATCTGACCTTAATAAGTTTTTAACTAACATTTATTAGGTAAAGGATAATTTTTAACAGCGTAATAATCTACATACAGCCTGTTCCCCTTGATTCATCGAACCTGTCCAGAGGCTAAGCTCTACACTGCCTTAAGTTATGAATCCATAGATTCATAACTTAAGTGTGGTAAGTAAATAGCGCAACTACACCTTCAAAAGGAGGGCTATCTTTACACTACTTTCATGCCTTAGGTAGCGTTAGTTAATAATGTGCATTATAATTAATCAGAAACTCTACGTTTGTTACCTGCCCCTCCTCTACTTTTACAGGGAAGATATTATTCTCCCCATCAAAGAGGTTGGCATACAGGCCTTTGTCTTCTTTTGTAAAAAGACTATACCTGCCAGGCTTCAAGCTAACCGTAAAGTTGCCGCTTGCATCTGTAACAACCTGTGTGACTAAATTTGCCTGGATATCGATGTGAAAAACACCATCTATTGTAGTGACTTGTCTGCTGTTGGTAAGCTCGTAGATGTAGAGCGTGCGCTGAATGCCGCGCCGGCCACTACTTTGAGGGGCATCTGGTGAGGGCATCTTATTTCCTGACACCCATAAAACCTTGCCCGTTATGCCTTGTGCTATAGGTACCTGCTCAGTAACACCCACAACTTTTGTTTGTTCCGGCTCTGCATTTGCTCCTGCTTTCTCCATTTCTTCCTGTTGATTTGGATTCAGAGAACCTGGTCTTGAGCTGCTACAGTTATTTTGTAGTAGCACCAGAGAAAGCAGCAAAAGCTTGAACATTGTTAAATTACTTAGAGAAGAAAGAATCTACAAATGCATTCTTATCAAACACCTGCAGGTCTTCTATTTTCTCCCCAACTCCGATGTACTTTACAGGAATTTTGAATTCATCTGAAATGCCAATTACCACACCACCTTTTGCTGTACCATCCAGCTTAGTAATAGCCATAGCAGTAACATCAGTGGCTTTGGTAAACTCGCGGGCCTGCAGCAAAGCATTCTGTCCTGTGCTGCCATCTAACACCAGTAGCACCTCATGCGGTGTATCCGGGGTAATCTTCTGCATTACACGCTTAATCTTAGCCAACTCATTCATCAGGCCTACTTTATTATGCAAGCGTCCTGCTGTGTCTATGATCACGACATCAGCATTCATTTCCACGCCTTTCTTCACAGCATCATATGCTACAGAAGCAGGGTCTGTGTTCATGCCATGTGAAATAACTGGTACACCTACACGCTCACCCCAGATAATCAACTGGTCTACGGCGGCGGCACGGAACGTATCGGCTGCGCCTAACACCACCTGCTTGCCAGCCTGGTGAAATTGAGAGGCTAATTTACCAATAGTAGTTGTTTTCCCTACGCCGTTTACGCCAACCACCATTATTACATAAGGCTTTACATTGGCAGGGAGGTCAAAATCACCCGCATCACCAGAGTTGTTCTCCTCCAGAAGATCAGCAATTTCTTCGCGCAATATGCGGTCAAGTTCGTCTGTGCTTACATATTTATCCCGGGCCACACGCTGCTCAATACGGTCAATAATTTTAACCGTAGTATCAACACCTACATCTGCATGCACAAGTATTTCTTCCAGCTCGTCGAGGACCTCTACATCTACTGTAGATTTACCTATAACGGCTTTACTAAGCTGCCCAAAGAAGTTGGATTTGCTTTTCTCCAGGCCTTTGTCCAGCGATTCTTTTTTCTTCTCTTTGCTGAAAAAGTCAAATATTCCCATCTGATTTTTAAGTAGGGTGAAGACTGCACAGTGTGATACGGTAATATACTAAAAAAGTCCCAACAAAGGGACTTCTTCATGTAATCTTATCTATATAAAGTAGAGTAGGCTGTACTATTTAGCAAGGAACTCCTGTACTTTATCAACAGGTACCATTTCTTCTCTAAAAGTATAAGCACCTGTCTTTGGAGACTTAACAGCTTTGATCACTTTTGCCCAATCTTTACCTGTAGCGGTCTTTAGGGTTGCAACTACCTTCTTAGCCATGGTTATTTAATTTCTTTATGTACAGTTACTTTTTTCAAATTAGGATTGTACTTCTTAAGCTCTAGACGCTCAGGAGTATTCTTTCTGTTTTTGGTAGTGATGTACCTTGAAGTTCCAGGTATGTCAGTAGCTTTCTGCTCTGTACACTCCATAATAACCTGGATTCTATTACCTTTTGCTTTTTTAGCCATCTCGACAGTAATTTTTTATTTAGGACTGCAAATATAAAAGCTTAAATCGCTAATTACAAACAATGTATAAAATTTATTCTAATACTTTTCTAAGACACTCTTAATTTCTCTCTAACACTGTAACACAGCAGATTCCGATCTGGTTTCTGAAGCAGAAAATTATCCAGAGAACCAGTCTCTTTTCTGCCTAGGTTAAGTTCAACACTTTCAATTATATTGTATCAGAAGCGTTACCTCAGCCTCACATCACACCCTGTAAGCAGCTTTCTAAAGAGGTTAAGCATTAAGCCTGGTACTACTAAAGAGCAAACGCAACAATAGCAATTACCTGTTCTTTGCCTAAGCAAACAAGACTGGCAAAAAAACAACAACGGAGTAAGATGGCAGCAAATGCTATAACACCTTTCTCCGTTGCCGGTGGAAATCTTTATTTAAAGTATCAGATGGCTTGTCCGACGCAGTGTATTCGAGCAGAAGCAACTCTTACAGTTACCCAAGCAACATCCACAGCCGGGGAACGGCCATTTAGAATACGATATATCCTTGCTCAGCAGCTTTCTTCAACACAGAAGAAATACCATTTTTATTGATAGTTCTCAAAGCTGAAGTAGAAACTTTAAGTGTTACCCAAGCATCTTCCTCAGGGATGTAGAAACGCTTCTTCTGAAGATTTGGATAGAACTTACGCTTAGTTTTGTTGTTAGCGTGAGAAACGTTGTTACCTACTTGTACTCTTTTTCCTGTTAAATCGCAAACTCGTGCCATCTTATATTTCTTCTAAATTATTTCAATTGGGGTGCAAATATCTGCAAAAAGATACAGAAATTCAAAGGCATAGAAAATATTTTTAATAAAACTTGCTAAAATATTCTTCTTAACATGTTTTTTTATTGTCCTTTTCCCTGTTGCACTTTCTTTTTAAAGCCATAAGGGCAGTGGCGGCAGCCATTCCTACAGCAGTGTCCACGTTTTAGGTGATACTTAGCTGTAAAAACCATGAAGCCTTGCTCGTTAAGGTAATAATCCTCTCCCTCTTTTAACTTCTGCGCCACTTCTTCTTGTTTAAAGGTAAGGCAAAGTAAGCCAAAATAGTTTCATCTTTCAAAATATGGTAACGCTATACCTCTTTGAAGGGTACACCATAACTATAAAGCAGTTCTGGAATGCCTGCACTCTGGCTTGGCAGATTTAGAAACTAAGCCGTTTTTATTAGCTTTACAACTGTTCGCCCTGTGCTTTTTCTAAAGAAAAGGGCAAGCCCGGCAAAATGCTGCGGTCTTAACTTTTATTTTATTTAATACTACTTATAAAACTATGAGTATACAAGCTTTAACATCCAGCCAACAGGCTATTGACACAGAACATAAATATGGAGCTCATAACTATCACCCGCTACCCGTGGTGCTCAACCGGGGCAAAGGCGTGCACCTATGGGATGTAGAAGGAAAACGTTACTATGATTTCTTATCAGCTTACAGTGCCGTGAACCAGGGGCATTGCCATCCTAAAATTATTAATGCGCTAACAGAGCAGGCACAAAAGCTTACCCTTACCTCCCGTGCTTTTTATAACGATAAACTTGGCGCGGCAGAGCAATACATCTGCGAGTACTTTGGCTACGATAAGTCATTGCTCATGAACTCCGGTGCCGAGGCTGTAGAAACAGCCATTAAGCTTGCCCGCAAATGGGCCTATTTAAAGAAAGGCATTGCCCCACATAAGGCCGAAATTATTGCTGTCGACCACAACTTTCATGGCCGCACAACAGGTATTATTTCATTTTCTACAGACCCTGACTCTACTAAAGGTTTTGGCCCTTACATGCCAGGGTACAAAGTGATACCTTATAATGATGTAGACGCACTGGAACAAGCATTGCAGGAAAATTCCAATGTGTGTGCCTTTCTTGTAGAGCCGATACAGGGTGAAGCTGGCGTAATGGTACCGGACGAAAGTTATTTGGCTAAAGCCCATGCATTGTGCAAAGAGTATAATGTCTTACTCATGACCGACGAGATTCAGACAGGTATTGGCCGCACAGGGAAATTGCTGGCTAGCTATTATGACGATGTGAAAGCAGATGTACTCATTCTAGGCAAAGCCTTGTCAGGCGGTGTGCTTCCTGTTTCTGCCGTACTCGCTAACGATGATATCATGCTCTGCATTCAGCCGGGTGAGCATGGTTCTACCTTTGGTGGCAACCCATTGGCTGCAGCCGTAGCGGTGGCTTCTTTAGAAGTAATTAAAGATGAAAACCTTACTGAAAATGCACGTGTGCTGGGTGAGATGTTCCGTAAGCGGATGACACGTATGCAGGAGAAACGCCCGGAGCTGGTAAATTTAGTCAGAGGAAGGGGCCTTCTGAACGCCGTTGTAATTGAACCAACTGATGATGGCCGCACCGCCTGGGATGTATGCGTGGCTTTGATGGAAAAAGGCCTCCTGGCTAAGCCTACCCACGGCGATATTATCCGGTTTGCACCGCCACTGGTTATTACAGAAGAGCAACTACATGAGTGCTGCGATATTATTGAGGAGGTAATCTTAAACTTCTAAGGGAACCTGTTCAAGTTGATGTTTATTGTGACAACCCTATCAGTTTTGAATCTCGTACCTCAAGAAAAGGATCCGACACAGTAAATCAACTTAAATGTATTCGTTTACACCTTTTCGTATTCTAAAAAAGGATCCTGAACAGCAGACACAGCTTGTTCAGGATCTTTCTAAAACGCAGTTAGGTTCACTTCACCTGGATTACTTAGATGGCTTACGGGCCCTGGCTGCCCTTTATGTAGTGCTGTGCCATGCCAGTCTGCATGTTGATGTGGATCAAAGCTCCTTCTCACTGGCCGGGCTGCTTTACAAGCTTGTGCACAAAGGGCATTATTCCGTAGATTTTTTTATTGTTATATCCGGCTTCTGTCTTATGTTGCCTGTAGTCCGCCGCAACGGCATCATGCGAGACAGCACTTTTCAGTTTATAAGGAAACGGGCAAAGCGTATTCTGCCACCTTACTACCTGGCCATGGGCTTTACATTATTACTCATTGCCACACTCATTGGGCAGGACACCGGTACTATCTGGCACAAAAGTATTCCGGTAACTTCCTGGGATATTGTTACCCACCTCTTTCTGATACAAGATGTATTTGAAGACACGTTCTCTACTATAAACTATGCATTCTGGTCTATTTCGGTTGAGTGGCGCATCTACTTCCTGTTCCCTCTCCTGGTGCTTTCCTGGCGAAAGCTAGGACCTTTTACAACAACGCTGGCTACTATACTGCTAACGCCGATGCTGTGGCTTGCTTTATTACCTACTGATCTTAACACAGGAATAAATGGTGTTTCTGTGCATTATGTAGCTCTTTTTACACTAGGTATGCTGGCAGCACATATTTCCTTTTCTGAACAGGCTCTTTGCGCCCGCCTACGCGATAAGCTGCCCTGGAAAGCTATTGCAGTTGCTGTTATACTGGTAGGCTTATCAAAGTTTGCTTTAGAACGGGCCACAGGGCTTACATTATGGATATTAACTGATATAATGATCGGCATAGCTGCTGCCGGGCTTTTGCTAACTATAACATCCGGAAAACTCCCTCTGCTTCATAAGTTCCTCTCCTGGCAACCGCTGGTCTTTATAGGGACCTTTGCGTATAGTATTTACTTAATTCATGCGCCACTACTACAGGTTCTATCACAGTACATGGTGGCTCCGCTCAACCTGTCTCCATTAGCTGGCATTCTATCTTTATTCTTCTTTTCTTTCACATTGATTTTAGGAGCTTCTTATTTGTTCTTTTTAGTAGCAGAGCGGCCGTTTATGAGGAAAAAGAACATCACGGCCAAAGCTGCCCCGGCATAAGCGAGCGTTTGTATCACTTTAACTACTGCAAAGGGTAACGCTTATAGCTAATTTATAACCATGTGCAAACACAAAAGCTAAAACATCATTTCAATTGCCCTGCTTTAGCCGTACCTTTGCAGCAACTTGATTTTGAACAATTTTCTGTAAAGAATTATAACTATGATCAGAAGACCAAGACGTAATCGTCAGACAGAGGCGATTCGCAGCATGGTGCAGGAAAACACACTAGGCACGCAAGATCTTATATATCCGCTTTTTGTTATTGATGGTCAGAACAAGCGCGTAGAGGTTTCCTCTATGCCTGGCATTTACCGTTTCACCACCGATACTGTTCTGGAAGAGGTACAGGCTTGTGTGGAGCTCGGCATTAAAGTTTTCGCTCCGTTTCCAAGCATTCCTGAGCAGCTCAAAGACAAATACGCTACCGAAAGCCATAACCCGGAAGGCCTTTTCCCTACTGTTATCCGTGAGATAAAGAAAAACTTCCCGGACGTAGCCTTGGTAACCGACGTAGCCATGGACCCTTACAGTTCTGACGGGCATGACGGTATAGTAGAAAACGGAGAGATATTAAACGACGAAACACTGGAAGTTCTAGGCAAAATGGCGCTTATCCAGGCACAATCCGGAGCTGACATTATTGCCCCTTCAGACATGATGGATGGCCGCATTGGTTACATCCGCCAGGTGCTGGACGATAATGGATTTCAGAAAGTAGCTATTATGGCTTACACCGCAAAGTATGCCAGCGCTTTCTATGGCCCTTTCCGCGACGCTCTGGGCTCTGCACCTAAAGCCGGCGATAAGAAAACCTACCAGATGAACTACGCCAATAGCCGCGAAGCCTTGATAGAAGCAGAATTGGACACGATGGAGGGAGCTGATTATCTGATGGTAAAGCCTGCTCTTGCTTACCTGGATGTGATTAAGCTGCTGCGCGAGAACTCGCACCTGCCTATTACGGCTTACAACATAAGTGGCGAGTATGCAATGGTGAAAGCCGCAGCTCAAAATGGCTGGATAGATGGCGAGAAGGCAATGGTCGAAGTTCTGATGAGCATTAAACGAGCCGGAGCTGACGCTATACTCACATATTTTGCCAAAGAGTACGCGCAATATTTAAAGAAATAGCGATTTTGATTGTGATAAACTAAAAGCGCATCAGATAAATCTGATGCGCTTTTAGTTTATAGCCTGAGCAGTTACCCTTTCATAAAATAATTACATTAAGATTTGAACGACTTTGTCATTATCATACTTTTAGAGTAACTTGATAAACAAACATTTCTACACGTTTACTTATTTATGAGAAGATGGCGCCTCTGGCTCGTTGCTCTGACGCTGGCATCGGCTACAACGGCATTGGCACAAAACAGCAACACTCCCATTCGCACAGACACCAAAGCGTTGTCTCGTATTGCGAATGCCGCTCAGAAAGACTATAAAGCCAACCGAAGCAAAGCTTTAGAGCTCGCTCACAAACATGGCTGGGTTGTTGAAAAAACATATACTGATGGTTCTTACGTCTCGCTTCAGGGTTTAGACACGAAGGGCTTGCCGATCTATTACATTACCTATAACAACGCACGTGCCGCAGCCACTACTAAAACAGATCAGCTCTGGGCTGGGGGCTCTCTTGGCTTGAGCTTAAGCGGCTCCAGCAGTTCAGTGGCAGAAAAAATCGGCATTTGGGACGGAGGCCAGATCCGAACATCACACCAGGAATTAAAAGGTCGTGTAGGGCAGAAAGATGATGCCTCTGAGTTAAATGACCATGCCACACACGTAGCAGGAACAATGGTAGCCTCAGGAGTGAACGCTCTGGCTAAAGGAATGGCTTACGGAGTAAAAAAGCTGCAGGCCTATGACTTTAATGGTGATGCTGCTGAAATGGCCGAGGCTGCAAAAAGTCTTCTGATTTCTAATCACTCTTATGGCAGCATTGCCGGGTGGCGCTATAACTCTGACCGTGAAGGCACCGACAAAGACCCCTTCTGGGAATGGTGGGGCGACACTGAAATCAGCAAAACAGAAGACTATAAGTTTGGCTACTATGATGAAACAGCCGCTAAATGGGATCAGATTGCTTATAGTGCGCCTTACTATCTTATTGTAAAATCGGTGGGCAACAACCGCAACGAAAACGGGCCCGAAGCTGGTAAATCATATTACCAGCGGAATTCATCAGGCAAATTTGATTTGGTAGAGAAACGCCCAGCCAACATCAGCAATAACAGTGAGTATGATGTTATCTCTACTTATGGCAATGCTAAAAATGTTCTGACAATAGGAGCTGTCTCGCCTATACCTGATGGTTATAATCAGGCAAGCGATGTAAGTGTTGCCAGCTTCAGCAGCTTTGGCCCCACAGACGATGGCCGTATCAAACCAGACCTGGTAGGCAATGGTGTTTCTGTTCTGTCCACTTCGTCAGGCAGCGACAGAGCTTATGAAAACCTGAGCGGAACTTCTATGGCTGCACCCAATGTGTCCGGCTCTTTGCTACTGCTACAGGAGCATTATTCAAAGTTAAATAACGGTAGTGTGATGCGGGCAGCAACGCTAAAAGGGCTGGCTATACACACAGCAGATGAAGCAGGTGACACACCGGGGCCTGACTACATATATGGCTGGGGCTTACTAGATGCCGAGCGTGCTGCTTCTGTTATATCTAACCTAAACAGCAACCATTTGCTACAGGAAAGAACATTGCAGCAAAACGAGACTAATATAGTAGATGTCGTTGCCTCTGGCAAAGGCCCACTGGTTGTAACTATCTCCTGGACAGACCCTGAAGCAAGCGTGATCAAAGTGGGAGCTTCCGCTCTGAACAACCGCACGCCACGACTGGTTAACGATTTAGATGTACGCGTATCGCAAGGCTCTGCAACATACATGCCTTGGATGCTGAATCCTGAAAACCCGACCCAGGCCGCCACCACCGGAGATAACAAACTGGACAATGTGGAGCAGGTTTATATTGCAGATGCAGTACCAGGTAAAAAATATACCATAAAAGTACAGCATAAAGGCACGCTTACAAAAGGACCGCAGGCATACTCTCTACTCGTAAGCGGTGTTGGTGGTACTGCTTTCTGCACCAGCAGCCCGGCATCTGATAGCGGAGCCAGAATTAATAAAATAACTCTCGGAACAAAAACAGTTACGTTGCCAGCAGGCTGCACTACTTACCGTGACCTTACCAACGAAGTTTTCACTTTTGAACCAGGACAGACAAAACCACTAGCTCTTGAGTTAGGTTCCTGTGGAACAGATGTGGCCAAAGCAGCTAAAGCTTTTATAGACTGGAACGGCGATGGAGACTTCGATGACACAGGCGAAGCTGTGTCCACTACTAATATTATTAACGGCACCTCTACTTACACCACTTCTATTACTGCGCCTACAGCTGTACTGGCTGGCAATAAAGTACGTATGCGTGTGGTGTTGCAGGAAACTGCTGATGCAGCCAATATCTCTGCCTGTGGTAGCTATACCCGGGGCGAAACACAAGACTACCTGGTACAGTTTGAGAAGCCACAAAAAGACGTTGCCGTAACAGCCTTATTACCTATAGGAGTAACAGGATGCGCCTCACCAGTACAAAACGTTGCCGTAACCATTCGCAATTATGGTACTGCCTCTGCTGCTAATGTTCCTGTTACTGTTGCTGTGCTTGAGAACGGAGCTGAGATCACACAACTGCAAGGTACTTATAGCAGTAGCCTCGCAGCATCTGCCCAAACGGAATTTTTGGTAAATGGCAGCTTTGCCACTAAAGCCGGAACTACTTACGAACTTAAAGCCACATCTGGTTTGGCAGGAGATGCCGTAGAAAGCAACAACAATACCTCGTACACTTTTACAGTAAGTGAACCAGCAGTTCCACCCACAGCATCGGCATATCGCTGTGGCAGCGATGCAGGCTACACCTTGACAGGCTCAGGAGATGGCAGTATTTTCTGGTACAGCTCTCTTACAAGTACATTACCTGTGGCTGCAGGTAACCAGACACGTATTGATGCACAAGCAACTACAAAGCTTTATGCAGCCCTTAATGAGTTTGAAGCCACTATAGGACCATCCAGTAAAAGCTTTGCTACAGGTGGCGGATATAACCAGTTTACACCTTATGTGCTACTTACAGCCAATGCTCCTATGCTGCTTGAGAGTGCCCGACTTTATATAGGCCACAAAGGAAAAATAACATTTACCATATATGATGCTGATGGTGCTCCAGTATCGTCGCGTACGCTATATGTAACACCAACCAGAACAACACCAGCCGAAGGAAACCAACCTGACGACCCTAATGATACAGGAGCCGTTTATTATCTGGGGCTGGAAATACCCGAAGCAGGCAATTATAACATAACTATTTCTTATGAAGATGGAGCTACTATTTTTAGAAATAACCAAGGCGTAACAGGCTATCCGTTTGGGGTGCCCAATGTGGTATCCGTCACCGGCAATACGGCTACTACTACCTCACAGGATTACTATTATTATTTCTATGATTTAAAAGTACGTGCCCTTGGCTGCCAAAGTGAGCGCATAGAAGTACCCATAGAAACCGGAACACCACTTGTTACTCCTGTTGTTACACGCCAGGGGCAGGCCTTGATGTCTGATGCTGCAGAGGGGAACCAATGGTATCTTGATAACAGAAAAATTGACGGAGCCACAGGACAAACGTTTGAGCCAGTTGAAGATGGAAGCTACAGTGTAGTAGTTCAGAAAAATGGCTGTATCTCTGATATGTCTACGCCTTATACATACTATTACAGGCCAGAACTACGCGATACAGGATCAGAACTAGTAGTGTCACCAAACCCTAGTAGCGGCCACTTTACATTGTCACTGGAAACGCCACAACCAGAAGACATTATATTTGAGGTGGTAGACCTGCTGGGCAAGCAATTGTTGAAAGATAAGATAACACAGCGTAATGGCCAGTTTGAAGGCTTAATCGACTTATCATCCAGGGCATCTGGTGTGTATATACTGCGCGTACAGCACGGCAATAAAATGTACTCTAAAAAGCTGGTAGTACAGCACTAAAATAAATAGCCCCGGCAACATTTACCGGGGCTATTTATTTTAGTGCTGATTATGACTAAAGATCCTCTTCACGCACCAGCATAAGTACTGCCGACTGCGGCACGATAAAGTATTTATCGCCGAGGTAGTTTATCTCAATAGCATCCCGTTGCAGGTATATGGCCAGGTCGCCTTCTTTTGCCTGAAGCGGAATGTATCGAACTTCGTCCTCATCTTCATTCCCCCAGGGCTCTTCATCAAAGCCATAATCTGCCGGAATCGGGTAGCCTGGCCCAACTCTCATGATATATCCTTCCTGCACTTTCTCCTTTTCCTGTACTCCTGGCGGTAAGTATAAACCACTCTTTGTCTGATCCTGTGCAGTCTTTGGCTTTATCAGTACACGGTCTCCTACAATAATAATTTTCTCTAACTTATTCTTCTCAGAAATCCTCATCGGTAATGTATCCATAATTAAATTGGGTCAGCTGTTACTCATAATTGCCTGGCAGCTTAAAGTGTTTCTGTCGCGCAATACCAATTAATAACCGCGTTGCTCCGAAACGATCTACAAAGATAAATCTTTAAAACAAAAAGGAGAATAAGTCTCTAAACTTACTCTCCTTTAAGAAGATGTAATTTATACGTGCCTTTGTGTTATTGTTGTAACGAAAAAGGCTTTATTCTTTAAATACATTAAACAAACTATCAGGAACCTCCTTTAGCCAAACGCTGTGCCCGGGCAAACTGCTTAAGCGCCTCCTGCACTTCTTCATCAGACTCGTGCAACACCGGATAAAACCCTGCATTGCCGTACACGCTACGGGCTATAAAGGCTTTTACGTTGTTGCGCAACAGGCTCTTGGATCGCTCAAACTCTGCCTGCTTATATTCCACGTTAGTCTCGTTAGCCAATGCCACTACCTCCTGCAGCATTTTGTCTGTAACCTGGAAACTCTTATTAAAACGCTCAAAAGACATCTTTTCCAGCTCTTTGCGGTGGCTCCTATAATAGTTCAGGGCATACTCCCGGATAACATTCTTATTATAGAGCTGGCTCAGGTACTTAGACAGTTCTGTTGTATCGCGTGCCACAAAAACATCTGGCATAATGCCTCCGCCTCCATAAACAGCACGTCCGTTTAGCGTTTTGTATTTTAGTGAGTCTACAAACAGGCTGCTGTCCGGGTGGAAGTACTCTCCATTCTCGAAGCGATGCAGAATATCCTTCTGATACTCTTCTGCACCTCCCTGATACGATTTCTGAATAGAACGGCCGCTAGGCGTAAAGTATCGTGATATGGTAAGCCGAAGTTCAGAGCCATCGTTCAGCGGAATCGGCATCTGCACCAATCCCTTTCCGAAGGAACGGCGGCCAACAATAAGAGCACGGTCATTATCCTGCAAAGCACCGGCTACAATTTCAGATGCAGAGGCGCTCCCTTCATCTACCAACACAATCAGGGCACCACTCTCAAAATCACCTTTTGTACGGGCATATGTTTTGGAGTCATATTTATTCCCTTTTCCATCTGTGTACACAATCATTTTATCACCGGAAATAAATTCATCGGCCATACGGGTGGCATGGTCCATGTATCCTCCAGGGTTACCACGCAGGTCCAGGATCAGTTGCTGCATGCCTTTTTTCTTCAGGTCAGTTAGTGCCTGCTTAAATTCTTCAAAGGTGTTGGCTGAGAAGCGGCTTACCTTCAGATAGCCAGTTCTGTCATCCACCATATAGCTAACATCTACCGAGTGAGTAGGTATTTTATTCCGGACAATAGTAAAGTTCATAAGGCTATCTGTACTCTCTCGTTTTATACTCAGTTCTACCTCAGAACCCTTTGGCCCGCGTAAATGCTTAAATACACCCTCATTCGTTATAGACACACCTGCTACATCCTCTCCATCAACTTTAACAATTTTATCTCCGGCCTCTATGCCAGCCGCCTCAGAGGGGCCGCCACTTAAGGGAGATATCACATAAATAGTATCATTAAAAATGTTGAACTCTACACCTATGCCTTCAAAATCACCCTCTAAATAAGAACGTGCCATAGCTAATTCACTTGCCGGGATGTACGACGTGTGCGGATCCAATTTCTCCAGCATCTTGGTAATCGCATAGTCCGAAAGCTCCTCCACATCTACAGAGTCCACATAATCGCGGTCTATATAGCTGAGTATATCTCGGAACTTCAGATAGCTTTTGGCAGTACCCTGCGGATTGCTGGTAGATGGCGAAAAAGTGTTTGCCCCGAGCAACACACCAACTACCAACGCCATTGCAATGTACAGCGGCAACCGTATCTGAAACAGTGAATTCTTCGGCTTGTTCGATTCCGGCATCTTCTCCTCTTCCTGCCAGCTGTTTCTTATCTCTTCACTCATAGTCTGATGATATTATGGATAGAGTGCCGGGAACAAATGTTCCTTTATACTCCTCCTCTCCTACAATATACAAAATTTTGTAGCAACATATATATTTGTTTGTAAAAGGTAATCCTCTTATTAAGGTACTATCATAACACCTAAATATGTTCCTTTTGTTCAGCCCCTTTCGGTTTACTTCCTCTTAAACGTTTCAAATACAGCCCCGGCTACTCACAATTTAAAATCTAAAATATTAGTTAACTTTGCAGTTCAACAGCATGCAAGCATCCTGCCAGACAGGCTGCTGCAACACTGGTAAAGCAACAAACACATAGCATAGTATGGGAAGAATTCTGGCAGTTGATTACGGAAACAAGCGTGTAGGACTAGCTGTTACTGATGCACTTCAGATTATTGCGACACCGCTAGAAACCGTTCATGCCAAAGATGTGTTAACTTACCTGAAGAGCTACACACAGCGTGAGCCGGTTGAAGCCTTTGTAGTAGGCATGCCTCGCCGTCTTACGGGGGAGGCAACTGATGCAACACCTCATGTGGTAGGTTTTGTACGCAAGCTGCAGAAAGAATTTCCGGCTGTGCCTATACATACGGTAGATGAACGCTTTACCTCCAGCATGGCCCATAAAGCTATGTTAGCCGGTGGGCTTGGCAAAAAAGCCCGCCAGGACAAAGCTACCGTAGACCGTGTAAGTGCAACTATTATTTTACAATCGTATTTAGAGAGCAGAACTATATGATTTACCCTATTATCGCCTATGGCGACCCTGTACTAAAAGAACCTGCACAGGACATTCCAAAAGATTTCCCTGACCTGAAAGAGTTAGTGGAAGACATGTTCACTACTATGTACCACGCACATGGTGTTGGCCTGGCCGCCCCTCAAATTAACAAGAGCATTCGTTTGTTTGTGATCGACTCTGAGCCCATGATGGATGATGAGGAAAAAGGCAAAGGCGTGAAAAGAGCTTTTATCAATCCTGAAATTATTGAAGAGGATGGTGAAGATTGGGGTTTTGAAGAAGGTTGCTTAAGCATACCTGGTGTACGCGAGGTGGTATACCGGCCGGAGCGTATCGTTATCCGCTATTTTGATGAGGACTGGAATGAACATGAGGATACCTATGATGGCATGACAGCCCGTGTTATTCAGCACGAGTATGATCATGTGGAGGGCATTCTATTCACAGACCACCTGTCCGGCCTTACAAAACGCCTCATCAAAAACAGACTTAACAAGATATCGAAAGGTGACGTTGACGCTGATTACCGCATGAAGTTCCCGACCGTTTCTAAGAAAAGATAAACCAGCCTTATTAAAAATAACAGAAGAAGCGCCTATTGCTTAATTGCGGCAGGCGCTTCTTCTGTTGTAGCTACCTAATAATAATTAGAGAGATTCCCAGCATGTGAAGGGTAGCCTTTATTAACCGCGTTTCTTCCAGTTTAACTCCTGTAATCAAGAACTAACTTATTTCCGTAGGAGAAATTATGGATGGCAAACTACGCATCATACTCTTTTCCCTACTAATCACACTGTCCCTGCCCCAGATTGGCTACACGTGGGGCTTCTTTGCGCACCAGCGTATCAATAGGTTAGCTGTGTTTGCACTACCTCCTGAAATGGTTGGCTTCTACAAAATGCATATCCGGTACGTTACAGAGAATGCAGTTAACCCCGACCGCCGCCGCTATGCTGTAGAATACGAAGCACCCAGGCATTACATAGACCTGGACGTGTATGGCGACAGTGCCCTTTACAAAATGCCCCGTTTTTGGCAGCAGGCTGTAGAAAAATATTCCGAAGACACGCTCCAGACTTATGGCATTGTACCCTGGCATATTAGCCTGATGAAATACCAGTTAACACAGGCCTTCAAAGAGCGAAACCTTGACCGTATTCTGCGCCTCTCCACTGAAATTGGCCATTATATAGCGGATGCTGCTGTACCTCTCCACACTACTCAGAATTATAATGGGCAGCTAACAGGCCAACGGGGCATTCATGCTTTCTGGGAAACGCGTCTGCCGGAGCTATTTTCTGATAATTATGACTTTTTTGTAGGACAGGCACAATACATAGAGCAACCTCAGATAAAAGCTTGGGAACTAGTAACCAGTGCACACCAAGCCCTTGACTCTGTACTAACCTTTGAGCGCCAGTTGACGCAGGAATTCGACGAGGACAAGAAATATGGGTTTGAAGTACGCAACAACCTTACAACACGCGTCTACTCCAGAGATTTTTCTGAAGCATACCGTAACAGGCTTAACGGGCAGGTAGAGCGGCAAATGCGATTAGCCATTCAAACTATCGCCAGCTATTGGTATACCGCCTGGGTAGATGCGGGGCAACCAGATTTACGTACGCTTACTAAAGAAATATCTGTGGCAGAGCAGGAGCGCCTGAAAATGGAGCAGAAGGAGTACGACCAGGGAGCACATTTACCACGGAAAGAAGGTGATCATGTAAACCACTAAACTAACTAACATATGAGTTTGCCAAGCCTCGTAACATCCGAACTATGCGCATCCGAACATTCCTTATTAGTTTAATTACCTTAGGAAGCCTGTTGTAACTCACTGCTTGAAAAGCTACCTGCTTGGGGCCAAAACTCTCATAAAAGTATATAAGGCTTTGCTCATGTTTATCCGGGCTTTCAAAATCAATAATATAGTCTCTTCCAGCAAATTCCTGTATCAGCTGATCAAGCACTAAGGTGCGACCGTTCAGTTTTCGCCCATACGCTGAAGATGCGCTCACCAATAAGGTGACTTTATTCTTGTAAAACAGAATTAAGCGACCAGCATTTATCTTTCCGTCAGTACCTTTTATATAATACAACCGGCAAGCCTGATGTTCTCTCAGAACCTGATGAAGCTTTTCTAACATGGTGTAAGCAGACGCAGCTACACCACCATAAATACGGCCTGCCACTTCATCTTTGAAAAAAGATATTAAAAATTTAATATCATCACTTTCTATAATTTCCAGGTCATTCTTACGTGCTCTTTTTAAGTTCCTCTTGCGGTCCCGGCTATAATTCTGGAAGATTTTATCGTAACCAATTGATAAATCAAGGTAATGAGTCGCCTTCAATTCGACCTCAACATTAGGCAGCGAGGATAGGTCCGGCACAACATTACTTGTATTAAACTGTAGCTCATTTACATAGCGAACCTGCTCGTAAACTTTCCCAATCAGTTTCTTATAAGTTACAACATCAATATCTCCTTCTAAAGAAAAAGCCCCCAACTGCTGGCAGAATAGCGGCTGCTGTAAATATTTTACACCTAACTTATACCGTACAGGCAAGGGCATAACCACTTTGTATTCTCCAGCTTCACCCACTTCCACCACTGCCTCCCAACCCGGCGATACCACATCTAGGTACCACGACAAGGCATACACCTGTTGCTGTAAAGAACGCTCTATTAAGGCATCCCATTGCTGTTTATCCAGTTGGTCATGAGTCAGGTACTTTATCAAACTTATATGTGTTTAATCAGCTAACAATAGTTAATATGCCATACTTGTATAGAATAAATAAACAATTATCACTACCAAAAGAAACGTTACAGTCAACAGGATGTGTACAACTGTTTGCTTCTGCTACGCCCCTTACTATCTTACCAGTGAGCTTGTTTTCCTACACCTCAAAATTACCTAACTTGCCATATTATCAAAATGCTATCTTCAGATGAATAATCCTCATACACTACCTATGCAGTTGCGCGTCATGCTAATGCTTGTGCTATCGCTACTGATACACTCCAACGCCACGGCACAGCAAGTTAAAGTAAATGTTGACCTTGCTAAACTGGATGCCTATTATGAACAAGCACTGAAAGATTGGAACGTGCCAGGCATGGCGATTGCCATTGTTAAAGATGACTCAGTTATTTTCGCAAAGGGTTATGGCGTTCAGAATAACCAAACAGGAGGTCCGGTGGATGCAAACACTATTTTTGGCATCGCTTCTAATACCAAAGCTTATACAGCCGCTGCTTTAGGTATTTTGGTTGATCAGGGTAAAATTAAATGGGAGGACAAAGTTACGACGTATCTACCCTACCTGAAGCTCTATGACCCTTATGTAACAGAAAACCTTACCATAGAAGACTTGCTGTGCCACCGGGTCGGTTTTAAGACCTATAGCGGTGATTTACTTTGGTATAACACCACTTACTCCCGTCCGGAAATTCTACAGCGGGTACGTTACCTGGAGCCTGCCTATGGCTTCCGTAACGGCTATGGCTACTCAAACCTGATGTTTATAGCAGCCGGAGAAGTAATTGAAACTGTGTCTGGCCAAAAATGGGAAAGCTTCATAAAAGAGCATTTCTTTCAGCCACTTGGAATGACACGCTCCTACACTTCAGTAAACGATCTGAATGGCGCCGGCAATGTAGCCTCACCACATGGTTTCGATGCGAAAGGCAAACCTTACGTCACCACTTTTACTGCCTGGGATAACTGGAATCCTGCTGCAGGTATTTTTACCAGCGTAAATCAAGATGCACAATGGCTACGCCTGCAGCTTAATAGAGGCACCTATAAAGGCAAGCGCATTTTCAGTGAAGATGCCAGCCGTAATATGTGGACGGCACATAATCCTTTTCCGGTATCAAAACAATCTGAAACAGTTACCCCATCTACTCACTTTTCTGCTGCAGGCTTAGGCTGGATGCTTGATGATTATGAAGGTAGAAAGGTTGTAGCTCACGGCGGTGGCCACGAAGGAATGAACAGCCGCACAGTACTGGTACCAGAGGAGAACCTAGGAATGGTTATTTTTACCAATAGCATGAGTAGCATTATGGCTCCCATTGCCAGTTATACCTTAGATCAGTTTTTTGGCATTGTGAATGGCCGCGACTGGAGCCGGTTTGCCTTAGAAGCCCATAAAGCCGCTAAACAGGCGAACTCAAATAAAGAGCCTGAAAAGAAAGTACGCAAGAGCAAACCTACAATGGAACTAACTGCCTATGCAGGAACCTACAACAGCCAGCTATATGGCAATGCTACTGTAACTATACAGAACGGCCAATTGGTACTACAGTTAGTGCCTGCCCCTGCTCTTGGTGGTACACTTACCTATTGGCAACATGATATTTTTAACTTAAGCTGGAAAAACAACTTTGCCCTGTTAACGCCGACCAATGTCCGCTTTTTAACAGGAGAAGATGGCAAAATAGCTGAAATGCGCTTAGATGCGAATAATCCAGACTTCCATTTTG
This sequence comes from Pontibacter silvestris, assembly GCF_020907275.1. Taxonomy (GTDB): domain Bacteria; phylum Bacteroidota; class Bacteroidia; order Cytophagales; family Hymenobacteraceae; genus Pontibacter; species Pontibacter silvestris. The sequence goes on from NZ_JAJJWI010000008.1 coordinate 49,792, forward strand.
ATGAACTGAAGTTTGTGAAAGTGAATTAAGTTGTTGGCTATAGTAAATAAAACAGAAAGCCTACCGCAGTAACTGCAGCAGGCTTTCTGTTTTATTACTCTTTGAATACTAAATCAATTCATAATTTCTAATTCAGCACTCATAACTACTCATTCAATCAAACCAGCTTCTTATAACGAATACGTGTCGGCTCAGCATCACCCAAGCGCTTCTTCTTGTTCTCTTCGTATTCACTATAGTTCCCTTCGAACCAGTACACTTGTGAATCACCTTCAAAAGCGAGAATGTGTGTACAGATACGGTCCAGGAACCAACGGTCGTGAGAAATAATAACAGCACACCCCGCAAAGTTCTCCAGTGCATCTTCCAGCGCGCGGATGGCGTTTACATCCAGGTCATTGGTAGGCTCATCAAGTAATAACAGGTTACCGCCTTCTTTCAGCGTCATGGCCAAATGCACGCGGTTACGCTCACCACCCGAAAGCTTATCCACCTTCTTTTCCTGGTCAGAACCTGTGAAGTTAAACTTGCTCACGTAAGCACGGGACACAATCTGGCGGCCCGCCATCATCATGTGCTCTGTACCACCAGAAATAACTTCAAACACAGACTTAGCAGGATTCAGACTAGTGTGCTCCTGGTCTACGTAAGAAATCTGCACAGTTGAACCTACGGCAAAGTCTCCGGCATCTGGTGCTTCCTGGCCAGTAATCAGTTTAAACAGAGTAGTTTTACCAGCACCATTTGGACCAATAATCCCGACAATACCACCCTGCGGCAGTGCAAAACTCAGGTTCTCGAACAGCAATTTATCGCCATAGGCTTTGCTGACGTTATTTACCTCTATAACCTGGGCACCTAAACGCGGGCCATCTGGTATAAACAGTTCCAGTTTAGCCTCTTTTTGGTTAGCTTCTTCGCTGGCTAGTTTATCATATTGGCTGATACGCGCCTTAGACTTAGCCTGACGTGCTTTAGGAGCCATACGCACCCATTCCAGCTCACGCTGTAATGTTTTCTGGCGCTTGCTTTCGCTCTTCTCTTCCTGTGCTAGTCGGCTAGCTTTCTGCTCTAACCAGCTGCTGTAGTTGCCTTTCCACGGAATGCCTTCGCCTCTATCTAGCTCCAGAATCCAGCCAGCTACATTGTCCAGAAAATAACGGTCGTGAGTAACGGCAATTACAGTTCCTTTATACTGCTGCAGGTGTTGCTCCAGCCAATGTACCGATTCAGCATCCAGGTGGTTTGTTGGCTCATCCAGCAGCAACACATCCGGCTCCTGCAACAGTAAGCGGCAAAGAGCCACACGGCGCTTCTCACCACCAGACAGGTTTTCAATTGTAGCATCAGCAGGAGGTGTTCGCAGTGCATCCATCGCCCGCTCCAGGCGGTTATCCAATTCCCATGCATTTAGCTGATCCAATCGCTCCTGTACCTCACCCTGACGCTCAATAAGTTTGTTCATCTCATCGTCGGTCATTTCCTCAGCGAACTTCATGTTGATCTCATCAAACTCACGCAGCAGGTTCACTACTTCACTTACCCCTTCTTCTATGACCTCACGCACCGTTTTACTTGGATCCAGTTGCGGCTCCTGTTCCAGGTAACCAACACTATAACCCGGAGACCACACTACCTCACCCTGAAATTCCTTCTCTACACCTGCAATAATCTTTAGCAAACTTGATTTACCAGATCCGTTCAGACCAAGTACCCCAATTTTAGCACCATAGAAAAAAGACAGGTAAATGTTCTTAAGTACTTGTTTCTTTGGCGGGTAGATCTTACTTACCCCGGCCATTGAAAAAATAATAGTTTCGTTACTCATATGATATTATCAGTTAAACTGCTTTGGTAGTTAACCATGAAAGCCGGCTCATATACCGGATGACTGGCCTCACAGCCTATCCCCTTGATTACTATTCCATAAAGAATTACAAATATCGTAAAATTAATGCATTTACCTTTCACAAAATTGGTTTGAAATCCTTAAACTTGTAAAAACTATACAGGTAAAGCAGGCACAGACTTGTTTTAGCACCATGTTTATTCGTTTGCCACTATACCTGTTGTAGCTGGCTGACACACTGCAAACGCTGCAGATAAACTTGCGTATGCTAAGGTCAGTATAATTTGTCGCCTTACCTTTTTTTCTACGCAAAACCCTATCCATTAAATGGAAAACAACGATCTATTGGAAGAAGCCAAAAAGTATGGCTTTATTCAGGAGCAGCAAGTGTGGCTAAAATCATTCATGAGCTATCCGGCAAGGCAGGTGGGCGAGGTAAAAGAGTCTGAAGATGATTCAATGGTCTACTTTGCCAAGCGTTTCGAAATGTTTCAGGACAAGGTAAACAACCTGCTGGAGCGTATCGCAACCTCAGACAATAAGGGATCCTTCCTGATGAAAGTACTGCACATGAAGGAGCAGGTTGCCAGCTACGACGCCCTCGGAGATTTTGACAAGATCTACCACACCCTTAGCAAGGCCGAAGAAGAAATTAATGAAACTATAAAGCAGAACAGAGAGAAGAACCTTAACACTAAGATCAATCTTATTCAGCAAGCTGAAGCGCTGCAAGACAGCATCGAGTGGCAGGAAACAACTGACCAGCTTAAAGAGCTTCGTACTACCTGGATAAAAACCGGGCCTGTAGAAAAAGAGTTAACAGAGGAGATTGAAGAACGCTTCAAAGCAGCTGTTGAAGTATTTTTTGAGCGTAAAAAGAACTTCTTTGAAGATAAGAAGCGAATGCAGAACCGCGCTTACGAAAGATACAAAGAACTTATTGCCAAATCTGTCGCTTTACAGAACTCTGATGACTGGGAAGGAACCACAGCAAAGCTTAAGGACCTCCAGAACCAATGGAAAGAGGTGGGAGGCACTTTACCACGAAAAGTAACCACTAAGTTCTGGACTGACTTCAGGCGTGCGCACAATCACTTCTTTGACCGCCTCAAGAACAAAATAAATAAAGAGAAAGCTGAATCGAGAGAACAGTACTATGAAGTTAATTACGAGAAGAAGAAGGCTCTTGTAAGCGAGGCTGAGCAACTGCTACAGAAAAGTAACTTAGGCGAAGCCATCAGGAGAGCCAAAGAGTTACAGGCAGAGTGGAAAAAAGCAGGGCCTGTTCACCCAAGTGTGTCAGATAATATTTGGGAGCGTTTTATTAAAGCTTGCGACAAGATTTTTGAAATGAGCAGCCTGGAGCACTACATACGAAAGCGCCAGCAAGCCTCAGGTGAGAAGCAAAGTGAAACAGACGGTCTGCATGCACGCATCAATGCTTTAAAAGATTTCATAAAGTCTGACAAGCAGGAACTGGAAGTGCTGGAGTCTAATTTAGGCAAACTAAGCGATGCACCGGCCAACGATGCTTTCCGCAATATGCTGAATGGTAAGATCCGTAACTTCAACCGCAAGATCAACACAAAGCAAGAGCTGATAGAACTGTTTAATAGCCAGCTCAGTACCATCAGCAAATAAAAGCATAGCTTACACGTGAGAATATAGCTAAATAGCGCCTGTTCCAGTATAAACAGGCGCTATTTTTGTTAGTATATATTTGTACTCAAACACTTATTGCAGGAGCCGAAAATACCGCAAATATTTTTGCGCGTTTTTGAACATTTGTTTTTTATTTGCGTTGTCTTGGTAAAAACAGACAAAAAAGCAATAAATATTAGCTAAAAATTTTTGTTGTTATTTTTATTTATACTTTTGCAAACCAATTTTTTTTAGCCATTAAGTTAAGGAGAGAATAATATGTACTGGACACTAGAATTAGCATCATATCTAGAGGACGCACCTTGGCCAGCAACTAAAGACGAGTTAATTGACTTTTCTATTCGTTCGGGTGCCCCAATGGAAGTAGTGGAAAACCTACAGGCCCTTGAAGATGATGGTCAGCCTTACGAGAACATCGAAGAAATCTGGCCTGACTATCCTACTAAAGAGGATTTCATGTTTAACGAAGATGAGTACTAAGAATAATTGTGAATTAAGAATTATAAATAGCCTTGTTTAAGCTCACTTATAACTCATAATCTTTAATTCATAATCATAGCTAGAACTTGATCGTCGAAGTAAAAAATCTGGTTGCGGGTTACGGACAGCGCGTCTTAATTCGCAACCTTTCTTTTTCTGTACCTGCTCCAGCTTTTGTAGCTATTATTGGTCATAACGGAGCTGGCAAGACAACTCTGTTCAAAGCTTTTCAACAAAAGGTTCCTTACCAGGGCAATGTTATGGTGCAGGGGCAGAACATTAAGGCTATCACCAAACCCGCAGCGGAAGGTATTGTTACTTACCTCCCGCAAAAAAACACTGTCACTTTCCCCATCAAAGTTCATGACCTGGTGGTAATGGGGTTGTTCCGAAAAAAACGCTTTTTTGAGAATTACGGAGCAGAAGACTACAAACTAGCAGCCAGTATAGTAGAACAGTTACAGCTCTCACACCTGTTGGAGAACGACTTTACCACTTTATCGGGAGGAGAACAGCAGTTGGTGTGGTTAGCGCAACTGATGCTTCAGGACGCCAACGTGTGTATGTTGGACGAGCCAACACAGCAGCTGGACGTATATTACAAGAACCAGGTGTTCCAGCTTTTACAAGGTTGGGTGCAGCTGCAGGGTAAAACAGTCCTTTGTATAACACACGACCTCCATAACCTGCTGTCTGTGCAGGGGTATCTACTTAATTTGTCTAAGCCTGCTCCCTCTTTAGAACCTATAACCCCTGAAACAGTACAGCAGAACCAGGAGTTTTTAGAAGCAGGGCGGCAACCAGTGCTATAGTGTCTCTTTGATGAAAGCTTCTGCCAGCAACAGGTCTTCCGGAGTTGTAATTTTAATATTTCGGTAACTTCCCTCTACTAACACTACTTTCTCTCCCAATTGCTCTACTACTGAGGCATCATCGGTAAAATGTTCTTCTTCAGGCTGCTCATAAGCTTTACGCAACAGGCTCGCCCTAAAACACTGAGGCGTTTGCACCAGTTTATAATTTACACGCGGCACGGCTTTGCTCCCCTCCTGTGTAAGCTCCCGGATAGAGTCTTTTGGGGAAACAGCTACCACTGCACTGCCATGTCCGGCAGCAGTATTATAAGCTTCCTTAATAGTTTCCAGCTCCACAAAAGGGCGCACGCCATCATGCACAGCTACCAGCGCCTCCCCCTGCACCATTTCTAAGCCATTTCTTACAGAGCAAAAACGTGTAGCACCTCCTGCCACCACCATATGAAATGGCTCAAATTTATGCTTCCTGCACAAGCTTCGCCAGGTATCTAGCTGCTGCTCAGGAAGCACTACTATCAGCCGAACCTCATTATTGTACTTATAGAATCTCTCTATAGTATGCATCAGGATAGGCTTATCCGCCAGCTCAATAAACTGCTTTGGCATGTCGCGCTGCATGCGGCTACCAGAGCCACCAGCTACTATAATAGCGTATTCCGGAAGTTTGTTCTCCATTATTTTAGTAACAGCACAAGCTTTATTTAAGATGATGTCTATGCCAAGCTACTTATATTGTACTTCGCAAAGGTAACGAATTATAAGAAAGCACATCAATTTGCGCAATAGACTGCTTTCTGCCCCTATTCAAGCTGTTGCTTAAAATCGCCCCCAGTAGCACTGCTGTAAAGAAAAATGCCCCGGCCTTTATGGTCGGGGCATTAACTGATAATATTTCTAACTACTGATTAGATAATCAACATTACATCGCCGTAGCTAAAGAAACGATACTTTTCTTTAACCGCAGTCTCATACGCTTCCATAATCAGTTCATAACCTCCAAAGCTAGCAGCCATCATCAACAGCGTGCTTTCTGGCATGTGGAAGTTTGTAACTAGGCTGTTAGCTATTTTAAAGTCGTACGGAGGGAAAATAAAACGATCTGTCCAGCCTTCATTTGGCTTAAGACGGCTATTAGCAGACACAGAAGACTCCAGCGCACGCATGGTAGTGGTACCAATAGAGCATACACGTTTCTTATTATCCAGTGCTCTGTTAACCATCTCAGCAGTTTCAGATGGCACCATGAAGTTTTCAGAGTCCATTTTATGCTTTGTCAGGTCTTCTACATCTACCGGGCGGAATGTTCCTAAACCAACATGCAGCGTAATCGGAGCCATATCAATCCCTTTGATCTCTAAACGCTTCAATACCTCTTTGGTGAAATGCAAACCAGCCGTTGGAGCAGCCACAGCGCCTATATTTTTGGCATAAACTGTTTGATAACGCTCTCTGTCTTCTGGCTCTGCCTCTCGTTTAATGTACTTAGGAAGAGGTGTTTCTCCCAGGTCATTGATAGTTTTGTAGAATTCCTCATCCGGGCCATCGAACAAGAACTTAATTGTACGACCACGGGAAGTAGTATTATCGATTACCTCAGCAACTAAATCACTTTCGCCAAAGTACAGCTTGTTACCTACACGTATCTTACGGGCCGGATCAACCAGCACGTCCCACAGGTGAATGTCTTTGTTCAGCTCTCGCAGCAGGAATACTTCTATTTTAGCCCCTGTTTTTTCTTTATTGCCGTACAAACGCGCCGGGAACACTTTTGTATCGTTTACAACCATTATATCGCCATCGTTAAAGTATTCCAGAATGTCTTTAAAGATGCGGTGCTCAATCTTTCCACTATCACGGTGTACAACCATCATGCGAGACTCATCGCGGTTTTCAGTTGGGTGTGTAGCCAAAAGATCTGCTGGGAGATCAAACTTAAATTCTGATAATTTCATAAATTAAATATTACGGTATTTAACGTCTTGTAAAGTACCTTTAGAGCAACAACAGACAAACCTGCTTTAGAGGTTCACTAGAATCAACTCGTCAAAAACAAAAATACGAGCCGCAAATTTACTTAAGATTGCCCGAAATATTCTTACTTTTAACAAATAACTTCTTACATTAGAATAACACAACCTGATAAAGCTATGATATACCTGCGCTTGATAGCAGAAAGTTTCCGTTTCGCATGGCAAGCCCTGTCGTCTAATGTTCTACGAACGGTGCTGTCTTTGCTGGGTGTAACAATTGGTATATTCGCCATTATTTCTGTTTTCACACTGGTAGACTCTCTGGAGCGTAATGTGCGTGAGAGCATGAGCTTTATCGGCGACAAGGTAATTTATGTACAGAAATGGCCATGGAGCTTTGGCCCCGGCACTCCCTGGTGGAAATATTTCCAACGCCCGGAGCCCACTATACGTGAGTTTCGACTGTTAGACCGCAGGCTGGCTAATGATGCTGGCCTGGCTATTACATCGCAGCGAAGCAACAACGTATTTAAGCACGGCAACAATAGCTACTCTAATGCAACACTGATGGGGGTGACTTATGAGTACAATAAAGTTTCGGATATTCCGATTATAGAAGGTCGGTATTTTGCACCTCAGGAGATAGATGCAGCCCGAAACGTAATGATTATTGGTGATGAAGCCGCCGAAACACTGTATCCTTATGGTAGCCCTATTGGGCAGGAGCTAAAAGTTGCCGGGCAAAAGTTTACTATAATAGGCCTCATAGAGAAACAAGGCGAAAATATGTTTGGGATGCCTAACTTAGACCAGATGGCTATTATACCCTATGGTAGCTTCAGTAAGATGTTTGATACTGGCCCTAATGGCATAGGTTCTTCCATTATTGCTAAAGGCCGCGACGATGACCCAGGGCTAATGGAACTGGAGTATGAGTTGAGAGGCCACATGCGCACTATACGGGGCCTACGCCCCCGCGATGAAGACAGCTTTGCTATGAACCGGCCAGAGATGGCGACAGAAGCAGTATCTGGCTTTTTTGAAGTAATAGGTATGGCTGGCTGGGTTATCGGAGGCTTTGCCATTCTAGTAGGTGGTTTTGGGATTGCCAATATCATGTTTGTGTCTGTTAAAGAGCGTACAAACATCATTGGCATTCAGAAGTCTTTAGGCGCCAAAAACTTTTTCATACTGTTTCAGTTCTTGTTTGAGTCTGTGTTTCTCAGCCTGATAGGTGGGGGTATTGGCCTTTTGCTGGTGTTTCTGCTCACAGTTATACCACAAGACATTATGAAGGTATCGCTTTCTTTAGGCAACATAACCCTTGGCCTTGGCGTATCGGCTGTGATAGGAATGCTGTCCGGTATTATACCGGCTGTACTAGCATCTAATTTAGACCCAGTAGTTGCTATACGCTCTAAATAAACATACATTACACCCAAAGCGCTTTACTTGTAGCACCTCCCCACTGTGCTGCCTGAAAAGCACCAAACAAATTATGAGATGATGCGCGCCAACCTGACTGGCGCATCAGGAGAATAGGCTCCTGCAGAAGATGAAGATGAATTATGACAAAGCTTAGAAAAACAAGTAAAACTGGTCTGCACGAAGAAACCGTAAACACCGGTAGCGGACAAACTATTGTTAACCCCAACGTAAATAACAATAAAGCAAAATCAATTACTGACCTGCGCGAAGCAGGCCATTCTACAGCAGCCCCTGCTTCGGAAGAAGAAAAAAAAATACGCCAGGCTTTTGTAGACAAAGACTGGAACGAAATAAGGGTTGCCGACTCCTGGCAGATATTTAAAGTGATGTCGGAGTTTGTGGAAGGATTTGAGAAACTATCCAAAATAGGCCCATGTGTGTCTATATTTGGATCGGCCCGTACAAAGCAGACGCATAAGTACTACCAAATGGCCGAAGAAATTGCAGCCAAGCTGGTACGCCACGGCTATGGCGTTATTACAGGTGGTGGCCCCGGCATCATGGAAGCCGGTAACAAAGGGGCTCACTCAGAAGGCGGTAAGTCGGTAGGCTTAAACATTCAGTTACCTTTCGAACAGTTTAACAACATTTACATAGACTCTGATAAACTTATCAACTTCGATTATTTCTTTGTGCGCAAAGTTATGTTCGTTAAGTATGCGCAGGGTTTTATAGGTATGCCTGGTGGCTTTGGTACTTTAGACGAGCTGTTTGAGGCTATAACCCTTATCCAGACTAAAAAGATTGGAGCATTCCCGATTGTGCTGGTAGGCCGCTCTTACTGGGAGGGTCTGTTTAAGTGGATCGAAGATGTAATGCTGAACATGGAAAATAACATCAGCTCGGAAGACTTAGATCTGGTACACATTGTGGATGATGCTTCTGAAGCCGTTAAAATTATTGACGATTTTTACAGCAAATACCTACTGTCTCCAAACTTTTGATACCTACAGTTGTACTTTTCCAAAGCAGGCTCTTCACCGGGGCCTGCTTTTTTATGCGGAATGGTTTAGGCGTAGTTTATCTAAATCTAAAAGATAACGCAGGCAGCCTCTAGTAAATGTTTTTACATTTCTCTCTGTACATTCTATACCTTTACTTAAGCTATCCCTTTACCATAGGCTACCGTATAAACCGCTATGGGTTTAAGGACAATGCTAACTAAAAGAGCAAAGAAGAAAATAGAACAAGAGCTTAGGGTAAAGAAAAGGCAGAACCTGGAAATACGCGACAGCCTGGCAATGGAGCGTACCAAAATGGCTAATGAACGAACCCTTTTAGCTTATATGCGCACAGCCACAGCTATGGTATTAGCTGGATTAACCTTTATTAAAGTTTTTGATAATGACCCTTTTTACATTGGTATAGGAGTTATAGCCATTCCTCTGGGTCTGGTTATTGCATGCTTTGGCTACTATAGGTTTTCTAAGAAAAAAAGCCAGGTGTCCCGCTACGCAAATATTTATACTCCTACCAGTCCTGTTCTAGCCGAAGTAGCAGCACAGGAAGAGGAGGCCTCCAGCCAACAGTAGTACAAAGTCCTTCAATGCTGCAACAATTGCTGCTTTGCCTAAACCAATTGCTGCTCATTTCTGTTAAGATGGGTTGGGGTTTTGCATCTGCAAAACGCTGGCAATTGTGTACCTTTGCTATTTAAAATCAACGCATCCTGAATGGCTTTCAATCAAGAGCAACATATAACAACTACGGGCACTGCACCCGAAGCATCAATTAACCCGCCAGCACTGGATGGCGAGGCACAGCAAATTGAGGTTTACGGAGCCCGCGAACATAACTTAAAAAATATAAACCTGAAGCTGCCGCGCTACAAGCTGGTAGTGTTTACTGGCATTAGTGGCTCAGGTAAATCGTCTCTTGCTTTCGATACTATTTATGCTGAAGGCCAGAGACGTTATATGGAAACTTTCTCTGCCTACGCCCGCAGCTTTATGGGTGGTTTGGAAAGACCCGATGTAGATAAAATTGAAGGGCTTTCGCCAGTTATCTCTATTGAGCAAAAGACGACCAGCCGTAACCCTCGCTCTACAGTAGGTACCATTACCGAAATCTACGATTTTATGCGCCTGCTTTGGGCACGCACCTCCGATGCTTACAGCTATGTGAGTGGTGACAAAATGGTTCGCCAGAGCGATGACCAGATCGTAAACCACATCCTGGAGAATTTCGACGGCAAGCGTATTGTAGTGCTTGCACCTGTGGTAAAAGGGCGAAAAGGACATTATCGTGAGCTGTTTCAACAGATTCGCAAAATGGGCTTTATACGTGCCCGAGTAGATGGTGAACTGGTAGAGATTGCACCTAAAATGCAGGTAGACCGCTACAAGATCCACGACATCGAAATAGTAATCGATAAGATAGTGGTAAAAGAAGAAGACCGTTACCGTTTGTCCAGCTCCATACAAAATGCTCTAACTCACGGTAAAGGCACTGTTCTTATTCTTGATGTGGATACAGACAAGACACACTTCTTCTCTCGCCACCTCATGGACCCTGCCACCGGTATTGCTTACGACGATCCGGCTCCTAACTCTTTCTCCTTCAACTCTCCTTATGGTGCCTGCCCTGTTTGTAACGGTTTGGGCGAAATACAGGAGATAACTGAAGAATCTGTTATACCAGATAAGGACCTTAGTATCCGTCGTGGTGGTATAGCACCGCTGGGCGAGTACCGCGACATCTGGGTTTTTAAGCAAATAGAAGCATTGTTTAAGCATTTCAAGGCTTCTGTTGCCACACCTATCAAAGACCTGCCGGAAGACCTGGTAAAGGTACTGCTATATGGCTTGGAAGAGGAACTGGAAGTAAAAACCAAGAAAGGTGATTATATAATTGAGTTTGAAGGGATCATCCATTTCCTGAAAAACCAGATGGAGTCTGAGTCTGATAATATCCGCTCGTGGGTAGAAGACTTTACCCAAACCACCACCTGCCCTGAGTGTAACGGTTATCGGCTTAAAAAAGAATCGCTGCACTTTAAAATTGATGGCAAGAACATAGGTGAGTTATCGGTACTGGATATCAATAAGCTTTATGCCTGGTTTGAAAACCTGGAAGAGCGGCTAAGTGAGCGGCAAAACATAATTGCCCGCGAACTGCTGAAAGAGATCCGCAAACGTATTGGCTTCTTACTGGATGTTGGCCTCGACTACCTGAGCCTGCACCGCCCGGTACGCACCTTATCGGGAGGCGAAAGCCAGCGCATCCGCCTAGCTACGCAGATTGGCACGCAGTTGGTTGGCGTGCTTTATATTATGGATGAGCCTAGTATTGGTCTGCACCAGCGCGATAACGAGCGACTGATTAATGCGCTGAAAGACCTTCGCGACTTAGGCAACTCTATTATAGTAGTAGAACACGACAAAGACATGATTCTTCAGGCTGACTATGTGGTTGATATCGGTCCTGGTGCTGGTATACATGGCGGCCAGGTAGTAACTGCTGGCACTCCGGAAGAAATGACAAAGGCAGGCACAACTACAGCCGACTTCCTGAGCAACCGCAGAGGTATTGAGGTTCCTCGTGTAAAGCGCCCTGGAACAGGCCAATTACTGAAGCTTATTGGTGCTACAGGCCATAACCTGAAAAATGTAACACTAGAACTGCCATTAGGCAAAATGATTTGTGTGACGGGAGTATCAGGCAGTGGTAAATCGTCGCTCATTCACGATACATTGTATCCTATCCTGAACACACACTTCTTCAGGGCCAAGCGTGAGCCACTACCATATAAAAGCATTGAAGGGCTGGAGCACATTGATAAAGTAATTGAAGTAGATCAGTCACCGATTGGGCGAACGCCTCGCTCCAACCCTGCTACTTATACAGGTGTTTTTACTGAGATTCGAAGCCTGTTTGCACAACTCCCCGAGGCGAAAATCAGAGGTTATTCGCCTGGCCGTTTCTCTTTTAATGTGAAAGGCGGGCGCTGCGAAGCCTGCGAGGGAGCTGGTATGCGAACAATTGAGATGAATTTTCTGCCAGATGTGTACGTACCATGTGAGGTATGCCGCGGCAAACGCTATAACCGTGAAACACTGGAAGTACGCTACAAGGGCAAGAGCATTACCGATGTGCTGGACATGACTGTAGAAAGTGCTGTAGAGTTTTTTGAGAACCAGCCACGCATTCTTCGTAAAATTAAAACATTAAACGAAGTTGGCTTAGGTTACATTACACTCGGGCAGCAAGCCACCACGTTGTCAGGAGGCGAAGCACAACGTGTAAAGTTAGCTACAGAATTGTCGAAGAAAGATACAGGCCAGACACTATACATCCTGGATGAGCCAACCACAGGTCTGCACTTCCAGGATATTGAGCACCTGACAGACGTACTGCATAAGCTTACTGACAAAGGCAACACAGTACTTATTATTGAGCACAACCTGGACCTGATTAAAGTAGCAGATCATGTTATTGATATAGGCCCAGAAGGTGGTGAAGCAGGAGGAACTATTGTAGCCTCTGGCACACCAGAAGAGGTAGTAAAAGCTGCCAAAGGCTACACAGCCCGATTCCTGAAAGAAGAACTACAAAGCAGCCATTACCGCGAAAATGGAGCAGATGGCACACCACAACAGGAAGGTTAAGTAATAAAGAAAGAAAAAGAGGCTGCTATTATGATAGCAGCCTCTTTTTCTTTCTTTATTACTGTATCAGTTTAAAATGCGGTTCTAAAAGGTTACCTGGCAAACTTCTGCTCTAAATATCAGAGACTCTATCTTCAAGTGTTTCAGCACGCTGTAGACGGCTCCTTAGCAGAGGCAGCTGTTTAGAGGCAAACTGCTGCACCTCCAGCGCCTTTGCGTTATCTGCCATGTCTTGATAACGCTTAACAAGATCTTCATGCTGATCTACAGTTTGTTTAATGTAAGACAAATCGAATTCTATACCTGACTTTGCATACACCTCATTGTACACCTCCTGATGAGCTGAACCTAAAGAGTCTGGCAATACAAAGCTGCTCTGGTTTGCCATATTCCTTAAATCTTCCAGCACCCGCTGATGATCTTGCTCCAACTGACGCCCCAGTGCTTTTACCTCAGGACTAACAGCCTTTGTTGAAGCCAATTCTGCCAATTGTACCTGTAGCATACTGGCACTGGTAGCCTCAGCGGCAAATAAAGCATCATTTTTCATATCCCGCAGGCCAGCTTCCTCAAAGCGCTGTACGCTTTCCTCGGTTGCCAGACTTATGCTATCGTCTGTGCTACATGCTGTGCTAAAGAGTAAAATGGCTACAACGGCACCTCTTACAAGTAGAGTCTTTATCATATAATATTTGTTTAAATTACAAAAGCACCTGCAAGTGTAAAACTCGCAGATGCTTTAAAGATATCTAATCACCTTTACTGGTGCAAATGTTATTGGTTACTTGCCGTGCTATTATTACTCATTGAATCTTTAATCTGATTCGCCTGATCAAGATGCTGACGCAATGTTGGCAGTGTAGAAGAAGCAAAGCTCTTCACATCAGGATCTTCCAAATCACTAGCCGCATTATCAAAAAGGTTTACAGCTTCCTGATGCGAGTTTACCATCAAGTCCATAAAAGACTGGTCAAAATCAGAACCTGTTTTGTCACGAAGGCTCTGCAATTTATCTTTATGATCCTGGCTCATGCTATCTGGTAATGTAATGCTCTTCTGGGAGGCAAGAGATTTTAATTGATCTGTCGCCTTTTCGTGATCAGTCACCATCATCTGTCCGAAGCCTTTTACTTGTTGCGACTGCCCTTTCTCCTGCGCCAGTTGCCCGGCTTGTATCTCCAGCATATTACTGCTAGCTGCCTGCGTCATGAAATCAGATTGGCTAGCTTTCTGCTCCTCCATAGAGGTATCTTCAAACTCCTGCTCATTAGTTTCTTGTGCTTCATCTACAGCACCCTGCTGTTGATTACATGAAGCTACTCCAAATAAAAAAGCACACGCTACTAGTGCTGTTGATGCAATTTTTTTCATAGTTTTATAGTTCGATGTTAAATCAATATTACAAATAATAAATTCCTTATACGTTGTGCATTTTTTTGAGTTATATAAAGTCCTTCAATTCATTTTACAAGCCATCCTAATTATATATTAAATTTTTCTACGACATTGCTTTTCTATTTAGACCACTAACAATAAAAGATAAATACAATTACTCATTACCATTTACAGTATCATATGGCTGATTCAAGCATTACCCCAGTTACATTTAAGTCTAACTTCATGAAACAAGAAAGAAAGCTCTTAAGGCAGATGATTCTAGCTTTTCTTTTGCTGTTACCACTCACTACAGTTCTGGCACAGACGGAAGAGCCCTTCGATGGGCCAGATGAAATAAATACAGCACATAGCCATGTTATTAAGATACATCCTTTAAGGATTGGTGAAATTACCGCCTCATATGAGAAACAACGCACCTCACGGGTTACTAATGAGTTTGGGATGAGCTACATCTATAAAAGTTACACAAGAGATGTATGGGCACCAAAAGGAGAGAATGTATTCGGGGTTGGTATGTTCTCCAGCCAACGCCACTATACTTCTAAGAAGCATGATACGCCATTTGGCTTTTATCACGGGCCTGTATTTGGTTATCGGTTTATAAAATTCGAAGAGGGAGTGTTCGACCTATCTGAAGACGCCCCTGACAGGCGGTATGTTGGGCGCCTATATCAAAACGCAATGGATCTCAGCTATCAGGTTGGAGGGCAATTCCAGATGGGAAATCATCTGACTATGGAGATTTCCGGTTTATTAGGTGGCAGAGTAAAATATGCTTATTCTAAAGGTGCCAGAGAATTGATAACTAATAATATTATTGGCTATGTTTTAACATCTGACGAGAGTTCAGCAGTAATGATAACGCCATTGCCACAGCTCGTTCTTTCTGTCGGGTATTCTTTCTAAAGAAGTTAAAAGGCTTAAAAGTGTGGCACTGTTGAAGATACAACGGCACCACACTTTTTTATGGATATACAATTAAGCAGCCTACAAAAACATGCCTGCGGAAAAAGCCAGTGCTACCCCACAACTAAAGCCTGCATATACCTGGTCGGGAGTATGAGCATGCAAGGCCAGCCTTGCCGACAGCACAGCCCCTGCCAGTACTATAGCAACCGCTATAGGCATTGCTAAAGATGCCTCTGGCACCAGCCTGTTCAGTATAAGCAAAAAACCTAAGCCACCACCAATCCCGACCCCATGTGCACTTATCTTCCAGAAAAGAGAAATCAGGTAGGTCAGGAATACTGCAACAGCAATAACAGCCATCACAAAGTAAAATATAGCATCAAATGCAGGCTCGCGGTATAGCAAATAAGAGGTAACAGCATAGCAGACAGTAGTAAACAGCAAAGGCAGACTACGCTGTTCCCTCCTGTCCATTTCCACAGAATCGAGTTGCCCGGCACGCACCATTACATAAGCACCCATACCAGGAATAATAAACGTGGTAAAGAAAATCATCCCCAACACTATCCAGCGGCTACGTAACGGCAAGGTAAGCGCAGACACAGGCAAATAATACATGATAAAGGCAAAAAGGTATGTTGGTATCAGTAACGGGTGAAACAGCACCGACAGCAACTGCGCAATAGAGCGATTCAAAGCAGTAGTTCTAATAAGTGAATTAAGATAAATTGGCTGATGCTAAACAGCAAACATTTTAGTTATAGATTTACGACCTGCTGCCAGATTTCTTCATTTACAGGTATTCCTTCTTTTTCGTTTTCAAGCCTTGAAGCCAGTGTACCTTCACCTGGGTAGCGAACCTCTCCGTTTTCACCTGAAGCCTTGCTGCTCTTAGTGTACTTAATGATTCTTTCACTGATGGCTTCATCTAAATTAGCCGCATCAATACAGAGAAAGAACTGAGATACGCCAGCCTCTTTACCATCAGCAGTTATTTCGGCTACTGTACGTCCTCCGCTTAGCGAAGCTACCAGCACATCCAGCATAAGCGATAAACCTGAACCTTTCCAGAAGCCTATAGGTACTACCCTTTCCGTTTCTCTTATCTTGGCAGGATCAGTAGATGGCTGTCCGTTCTCATCATAGCCCCCTACAACAGGAAGTTCTTTGCCTTCAAGATCATACTCCTGTAGCTTACCATAAGAAAACTGCGACATGGCCATATCCAGCACTACATGCCCTTCTTTACGCGGAACAGCAATAACTAAAGGATTATTACCCAGGCGAGGTTCCTTGCCGCCCCACGGTGGCATATTGGCTATAGAGTTTGTTGCACAGACACCAATGCAACCTGCACTAGCAGCCAACCAGCCGTAAGTTCCGCCACGCATCCAGTGGTTGGTATTCTTAACAGCGACACAGCCAAGACCATGTTTCTTAGCTAAGGCTATTGCGCGTTGCATAGCAAGAGAGGCTGTATACATGCCCGGTGCCAAATGACCATCCCACTGCTCTGTTGCACCATTCGCTCCTACTTTCTCTGGTGTTGCCTGTATGTTAACTTTGCCGTCTTTTACGAGTTGCACAAAGGCAGGGAAACGATTCAACCCATGAGAATAAACGCCGTCTCTGCTGTTCTCAGCAAATATATGGGCACAAAGCTCTGCTCTGTCTTCGCTGAATTCTAACTTTAGCAGCACTTTCTTTAACTGTGCTTTTAACTCCTCAAATGATACTCTCATATTTTATGCTCATTAGCTAACAGTCTTACAAACCTGATAACACGTACCAGTACAAGGCTATTTTTGTTATAAACCAATGCAGTATAAAAGCAGGAGAATCATAAGCAGCATTAAAGGCATGCTACAGCTCCTTTCTAAGGCGGGCTACTGGTATGTTTAGCTGCTCCCGGTATTTAGCCACCGTACGCCGGGCAATGTTATAGCCTTTATCGTTCAGAAGCTTCTCTATCTTTTCGTCAGATAGCGGCTTACGCTTGTTTTCTTTGTCGATGATCTCTTTTAGGATATGTTTTACTTCACGGCTACTGGCATCCTCGCCAGAGTCAGTGGCAATACCTTCCGAGAAGAAATACTTAAGCGGATAAATACCAAACTCTGTCTGCACCGCCTTACTGTTTGCTACGCGGCTTACGGTACTAATATCCATGCCAATCTCTTCAGCAATATCTTTCAGGATCATTGGCCGCAGCTTACTTTCATCTCCTTCTAAAAAGAAATCGTGCTGGTATTTGATAATAGCCTCCATAGTACGCAGCAGTGTGTTCTGGCGCTGGCGAATAGCATCTATAAACCATTTGGCGGCATCCAGCTTCTGCTTTACAAAAGTTACCGTCTCTTTTAGTTTCTTATCCTTTTTGTCTGACTTATCATAAGCATCAAACATATCGGCATAAGAACGGCTGATACGCAAATCGGGGGCATTACGCGAATTCAGTGACAATTGCAGCTGACCGTTCTCATTTGTCAGGATAAAATCCGGGATGATGTACTGCACCCGTGTGGTGCCTGAGCCGGAACCACCTGGTTTGGGGTTCAGCTTTACAATAAGGTCAATGGCCTTCTTCAACTCATCTTCTGATACACCAAATTTAGACTGGATTTTCTGGTAGTGCTTTTTAGTGAACTCATCAAAAGCATCTTCAATAATGTTCTCGGCCAGCGTAGTGATCGCATCCTGTTCCCGGCGGTGCAACTGTAGCAAAAGGCACTCTGGCAAATCGCGGGCAGCAATACCGGCAGGGTCAAATGTCTGAATCATGTGCAGCACCTGCTCTACTTCATCCTCATTAGTCTCTATGTTCTGTGAGAAAGCCAAGTCGTTTACAATAGAACTCAGTTCACGACGGATATACCCATCGCTATCGATGCTGCCAATTAGCTGCATTCCTATAGAATACTGCTTATCGTCGAGACTCAGGAAACCCAGCTGATCTAACAGGGCATCAGTAAGCGAGGTCGTCATGGCAATGGGCATCTCCCGGTCTTCTTCATCGTCACCACCACGGTCGCCCTGCATCTTATAACCACTTATCTCATCATCGTGCAGGTATTCGTTCAGGTCAACATCATCATCCTTGCTGTTATAATCATCCTCCCCCTCATAATCATCATTATCGGAAAAGGGGTCTGTCTCCGGCTCCTCACGCCCTTCTTCCAGGGCGGGGTTAATTTCCATTTCTTCTTTAATGCGCGCTTCTAACTCAACAGTAGGTATCTGCAGCAGCTTGATAAATTGTATCTGCTGCGGCGATAGCTTCTGAGATAAAAGTTGTCGTAAGTCGAGTCGCTGCATAATTAAATAGAAAAATAAGTGCGGCTTTGCGCACCTCCAAATTTAGAATAATTTTACTCTCATTTACAAAAAAGGTTAAAATATCGTTACTTTGGGGGATTTTATGAAACCATGAGAATGCCGGCACAAAGGCATCTTTCAAAACAGGCTGAAAAAAGCGATAATATTAAAGCCATTGGTATACATTACTTTAGATGTTTGCTTTACAGCTTTAACTTTGCGCTTTAGAGATGCTTTACACTTTAAAGAACAGTTGGGATATATTAACTATCATACATGCAACGTATAAAAGTAAAAGATCTGCTAACGGGTGCTGAACTAGGCAAAGAGGTTTTGCTGAAAGGCTGGGTGCGCACAAAGCGCGGTAACAAGTTTGTTAATTTTATTGCCGTAAATGACGGTTCTATTATAAATAACTTACAGGTTGTAGCCGATGCAGAAAGGTTTAGCGAGGAAGCACTAAAAGATGTAACCACTGGTGCCAGCGTGGCTATAACTGGGGAGCTGGTACAGTCGCAGGGGAAAGGCCAGGCATATGAAGTTCATGCTAATACCATTGAGGTGTTGGGTAAAGCCGACCCTGAAACATATCCGCTGCAAAAAAAAGCACACTCGCTGGAGTTTCTGCGGGAAATAGCGCACCTGCGTTTCCGTACCAATACCTTCGGCGCAGTGTTCAGAGTGCGTAACGCACTGGCTTTTGCAGTGCATAAGTTCTTTAATGAGCACGGCTTCGTATATATGCACACACCTATCGTTACGGCTTCGGATGCTGAGGGTGCCGGTGAGATGTTTCGTGTAACTACGCTGGACCTGGACAACCTGCCTCGCACAGAAGAAGGTAAAATCAACTTTGAGGAAGACTTCTTCGGCCGTTCTACCAACCTGACTGTTTCCGGACAGATGGAGGGCGAAGTGGCAGCCATGGCTTTCAGCGATATTTATACTTTCGGGCCTACGTTCCGTGCCGAGAACTCCAACACCACACGTCACCTGGCGGAGTTCTGGATGATTGAGCCTGAAATGGCTTTTTATGACCTTAAGATGAATGCAGACCTGGCAGAGGAATTTATCCGCTACATCATCAACCATGCTATAGAAAATAATAGGGAAGACCTTGAGTTCCTGGCACAGCGACAGGCCGAGGAGGACAAGCAGAAGCCGCAGAATGAACGACAGGAAATGGGCTTGATTGAAAAACTGGAGTTTGTAATAAGTAATCAGTTTGAGCGCATCACTTACACAGAGGCAATAGATATTTTGCTGAACTCTAACCACTATAAAAAGAAGAAGTTCCAGTACGACGTAAAGTGGGGTATAGACCTGCAAAGCGAACACGAGCGTTACCTGGTGGAGAAGCACTTTAAAAAGCCGGTAATAGTAACAGACTATCCGAAGGATATTAAAGCGTTTTACATGCGCCTGAACGACGACGGCAAAACCGTTGCCGCCATGGATATTCTGGCTCCGGGCATTGGCGAGATTGTGGGTGGTTCACAGCGTGAGGAGCGTATGGATGTGCTGGTAGAGCGCATGAAAGCTTTCGGTATTGAGCCAGAGGATATGTGGTGGTTCCTGGATACTCGCCGCTTCGGAGGCTGTCCGCATGCTGGTTTCGGTCTTGGCTTTGAGCGCGTAGTGCAGTTTGTAACAGGTATGGGTAACATCCGCGATGTAATCCCTTTCCCTCGTACTCCAAAGAACGCAGAGTTTTAATATCAATTTTACATATACACCAAAGAAGCCCGGTCAGGTATGGCCGGGTTTCTTTGGTACTGATACTTCTATATTACCATTATTCCTGTTTCATGCACAAACTTTATATTCTTCTCTTTTTCTTCCTACTATTGACACACTTAAGCCTTGCTCAAGTGCAACATGCACAAATAGAGGCTCAGATTTAAAGCTTTCTGTAACAACTGTAAATTTTCTCTTATTTCCCTACCGGAGAAGTAACAGTATATCAGACCCCTTCCCCACCTGTTATACCGAATATATGAGGAATAACTACATCTGCAGAAAATTTTATATCACCACACAAGCAGAGGTAGCAGCTCCCTTATTCCTCTGGTTGTATGTAGATAAAGCAACTGGTGCAGTTAACGTGCTACCTATATATGGCACTGACTGTAGAGCAAGGCAATAAGTATGTTACACGCTTTGTAGAAGATAACCTCTTATACCTGATCTTCTTCCAAAAAGAGAATAGGACCTAACAAATGCTTCAGGCTATAGATGACCTGACCTTAGACTTTCCCAACCTGAATCATTATTTTGCTAAAGTTGATGATTGGGTTCATATGGGCCATAAGTCAGGGAAGAGCATATTTGCCGGACACTATAAGAAGAAGGTTTATAAGACAAATAACAATTGTCTTTTACGTTTTGATGCTTTTCCGTATAATCCTAAAGCGGCCACCTTTACTTTTACTCATATTGTTAACCTTAACCTACAGGCAGAACAGGCATCGTACCAAACATTCTATTTCCCAAAAGCAGCAACTGAATATAACAGCTATCTGCTGCAAAACAAACTGCTTAAGTTTCCGGTAAGCTCAAAAGAGCTAAAGCTTGAGACTTATGATGCCTACGGGTGGTGGCACATTCTCTACACCTCGTGGCTCAGTAACTGTACCTACCACTTTGATGCGCATGGGCGGCTTTAGTGCTTATGGCAATGGAACAGGTCTTTTTAAGGCTTGCCTGAATGCCACCACAC
Organism: Pontibacter silvestris; assembly: GCF_020907275.1. Taxonomy (GTDB): domain Bacteria; phylum Bacteroidota; class Bacteroidia; order Cytophagales; family Hymenobacteraceae; genus Pontibacter; species Pontibacter silvestris. The sequence goes on from NZ_JAJJWI010000008.1 coordinate 71,004, forward strand.
TGGATAAAGCACAGGGTTATATCAGTTCCAGAAAGCAGGATATGGTTGAAAATTATGTAGAACTGCTACATCTGCAAAATACAAAAGCAAGCCCCACGACAATATTCCTGAACATGAATAATACTTTTTATATCTTTCTAGATAAGAAAGATAAGCAAATAAAGGTCATGCAATTTTAATGCCTTGGACAGGAATAACAGCAGATCAACACATCTTCAGAATTAGGATAAGTTTTAAGCATAATGCGTCATTTTTACACATACTTTGGCTAGAAATTTGCACGTTATAAGCATATAATTCAAGCTTTTAATTCTATGCATAGATTATTTCTAACCTTGCTCTTTCTGGGGCTATTTGCCAATGTGGCTACTGCTCAGAAAGAGTTTGCTAATTTAGATTTACCCATGCGCAATGCTGAAGACCTGGTAACAGTGGCAGATAGCAGTGGCAATGTGTGTGTTTACGTCTATCAGAATGGCAAACTATATTTTAACCTGCTTTCTTCTGGCGGAGAGGTTGTTTCTTCGCAGGAAATCCCATATCGTAATAATGAGGTGCCTGAGATTATGGGCAACCGTATAACAGAGGATGAATTTATTTTCTACAGCCGCCATACAAGTGGTCGCCGTGAATATGTACGTCCTTTTGCGATAAACAAGGAAACAGGAGCTTTCCGATTTGTACAGGACATTGAGTTGCCTCTTGGCCGGGGAGAATATTTTGTAGGTGGTTTCGGAGACTCCAATCACTTTTACATGCTTTACTCGGACAAGAAGAGCAACCTGCACCTGTTCCGTGACTCTGAGTATGATCCGGCACACTTTGACCGACAGTCTTTCGAGGCAGTTATGCCACGTACCCGTGAGCGCTATGACCGTGAAAGTAGTATGGTATACGTACACCCTGACTTGGATCAAACGGTGTTTACAGGGCATTACCGCAGCAAAATATATACCCGCGGCGATAAAATACATATGATTTTTGATGGTTATTACCTGAAAGGTGAGCGTAACAAAGTAACTACGGAGATATTAACGCTTGACTGGAACTCTGGAAGCTCTGAGTATAGAAAGCTACCCGTTATTGAGCAAAAAGGTGAGCCTAGCTTTAACTCGTTCCTGTACAATAACACACTCTTTCGTGTAACGCTGAAAAAAGAAGAAGTAGGCCTTACAGCTTATGACTTCAACACCTTACAACTGGTTCAAGAATATAAGTATGGTGGGAACGAGGAAATTACCATCAAAGCAACACCTGTGTACCAGAGAGGAGCTAAAGCATTGTTCTCATCAGACAGTAAAACAATAGAAGAAACTTCTAAAGTGATGAAGAACCTTGACAATGGTATTCCGGCTATTACTGTAGATGCGCTTACCGATAGTACGCTTCAGTTAACCATAGGTTCTTATCAGCCACCAAGAGGCAGCAATCAAAGCCGTGATATGTCACGTATGGTGCACACACCTGACCGTTACGTTCGTACCTCACGTGGTTTATACATGATCCCAGGCCGATGGACACCAGCTTATAATATATCAAGCTTTTACCTGGACTCACCATACTACAGCAGGTATTTCTATGACCCGTACAGAGGCGGCTATGGCCAACCAACCGGCCCAGGTGTTAGCACTTATTTCAGGGCTGTGTTAGACAGCAAAACATTAGCAAAGGCTAATATAGAAAAACCAACCTTACTGCAGGATAAAGTAGAAGCTTATGAACAAGAGCTGAAGTCAGAGCCGGATTACAAAACTGTGTACCGTTATGGTAACAAGTTACACTACGGTTACTACGACAGAAAATCCAAAACCTTCCGAATATTAGAGTTCTCACAGAACTCCCAAGAATAAGTTTAGCTCTTAACAAACAAAAAGCCCCGCAAGATTTACGGGGCTTTTTGTTTGTTAATCGTTTCTTTTACTGCTGTATCATTAATTTGTTAACCTTCTCCTGCACGGCAGGGCTTTGCTGATAAGCCAGCATAATCTGCTCGTACTGTTCCAGACTCATGCCATCCTTTTTAATAGCAGTTTCTACATCTTGTTGCATTGTTGGCTGCATTTCCATTATGCGCTGAGCTGCTTTATTGAACGCTGCCATTTGTTCAGGAGTAGCTTCCACCTCAGTTAGTTTCTGCTGCTGATGTGCCTGCGCCATCTCATTAAATTTCTCCACACTCAGATTCTCTTCTTCCAGAACAGAAAGCATTTTTTTCTCAGTTTCCTTTTGAATGTCCATAAGACGGGTATTAGCCTCAGCAAATTGCTTCAACTCAGCTTCTGAAAAGTCTGTTTTAACCTGTTGTTGTTGTTGTTGTTGTGCCGGTGGTGTTGTTTGAGCAAAGGCACTGCTCCCAAACGATACAGAGCCAAATATAAATGCAGCAACAGCTGCTCCTTTAAGTTTATTTAAGATTTTCATGAAATTCAGATGTTTTAATTTTAAATTGAAAACCAGCTTCTGACAGCCTTTAAACCATTGTCATTTTCTCTATACTTTAGGAAAACTAAATAGTTGTGAAATAACAGGTTTAGCCTTAACTATACTATAATAGTCAAGTACAACAGCTATAATTTTACATTTATAACTTCTGTAGTTATTCTTATAGCTATAGTTCATCCACCTCACTTGAGAGTTCATACTGTTTAAGTTTTAAACCACTGTTTATTAGCGCACCTTTAAGTCGAACATCAACAAAAGCGACTATGGAAAGGACATCTACAGGAATTTTCTCTTTATTGCGGTATAGTTTGCCACTTAAAAGAGAATACCTCCGCCACCGCTCGAACCGAGTACACAAACACAAGCATTGCTGGCTAAACGCGAATAATCTGTGGCTGCAGGTATAGAACAGTTCATCCGCCTTATTCTACAGTTCATCCACTTATACTTTAGGGTAGCAAAAGGCCTTTGCATCTTTGGTACACAACAAACAGAAAACCAAAACAGCCATGGAAACTTTATTTACAGTACTTCTTATCCTCCACATTACGGCAGGAACTATAAGTTTAATTTCCGGGCCTGTATCAATGGCAAACAGGAAAGGAGGCAAACAGCATCGCTTTACAGGAAAAGTTTTCTTTTATGCTATGATGCTGGTGAGTGTCACGGCTGTTTCTATGGCAGTGCTTCCAAACCACCATAGCTCCTTTCTGCTCATCATCGGGATTTTTAGCGCCTACCTTGTCAGCTCTGGTTATCGGGTACTGTACCTGAAGGACTTAACAAAAGGACAGAAGCCACAGCAGTTGGACTGGCTTATTTCGCTTACAATGGCTGCATTTGCTGCATATTTTGTTTATTCTGGATTAACAGGTAGTACAAGTAGTAGCTTTGGCAATAGCAATGTTATTTCTGTGGTTTTCGGTAGTATAGCACTGCTTTTAGTAGCAAAGGATATCCGCAAGTACACCCAGGCGCCAGCTGATATGAACTTCTGGCTCTACGACCACATCGCACGCATGGTGGCAGGCAATATAGCGGCTTTTACAGCTTTCCTGGTAGTCAACAACGCGGTGCTTCCGCCCGTGGTGGCATGGCTTGGGCCAACTGTTATAGGCTCTGCCGTCATCAGCTTTTTCATCACAAAGTATAAACTGAAAGCCAGAAAGAGCACGAATACTGAGGAATTAGTAACGCCCATTTAGTTGATGTTAGACCCCAAGTGCTTTAAACATCTCCTTTTCCTTCTGTCACATTACAAGCACCTTTAATTGCCATTACCTGTAAGTCTTAAAATCCAGCACCTAACATATAAAGGCTCTTTTACTTATATTTGCTTCTATACTACAGAATGACATTGTTAAAAGAGAAACCCGTAGCCGCTGCGTCAGCACAGGCTACACCTGTAAGCCCTGAACTAAAAACTTCTTCAGAGAAAATGAAGGCAACTTTCCGTGAGTTGCTGGGCTGGGTTTTGGCTGCCATTGGGGCCTTTGCTCTTGGTTGCCAGGAGTGTTTTAAGTTATCTGCCCCGGAGGCGCTTTATAGGTTCCTGTTTTCCTATTCTATTTTTGTGCTCATCTGGAAGGGAAATACCAGTGTGCTTGTACCTTTTCTGGCGAAGCGATATCCTTGGCTTGAGAACCCTGGCAAGCGCTTTGTGATTAGCATCATGGCTACGGTACTGCTCACGGTGGTTATTGTGGTGTTCGTTAATGTTGCTTTTCTCAGCTATAAAGGTTACACACTACAGGAGTTCATCAGATTAAACTGGTTAAGTGTGCTGGCTCCTCCTATTACTATTACTTTTATTATATCGCTGTGCTTTCATAGCTTGCACTTTCTGCAAAGCTGGCGGCAAACAGCCATTAACGCCGAACAGCTGGAGAAAGCAAGCATAGCCTCGCAGTATGAATCCCTGAAGGCACAGGTGAACCCGCATTTTCTGTTCAACAGCCTGAATGTGCTTACCAGCCTGGTGGAGACGGACCAGAAGCAGGCTGTTAAGTTTATCCGTAAGTTATCGGAAGTATACCGCTATGTGCTCGACAGCCGACAGAAAGAAGTTGTGCCGCTGCTGGAGGAGTTGCATTTCCTGAACTCCTATATCTACCTGCAGAAGATTCGTCATGCAGAGGCCCTTCAGGTACAGAATGATATCCCGCTGGAACCGAACCTGATGATCGTGCCCCTGGCTTTGCAAATGCTGCTGGAGAATGCTATAAAACACAACATAGCCCTGGAAGAAGAGCCACTGCGGGTGCATTTATACCTAGATGATGATTACCTCGTGGTACAGAATAACCTACAGGAGAAACGTATCCGGGAGGAATCTACAGGTGTGGGTCTCCCGAATATCCAGTCCCGTTACACTTACCTCACCAGCAAAAAAATGCAGATACAAGCCACAGCGCAGGATTTTGTAGTAAAACTGCCTCTTTTATACTTTAAAGAATAATGCGGATATTTATTATTGAAGACGAAAAACTGGCAGCCGACCGACTAGCTAAGTTGCTGCTTCAGCTCGAAAGCACAGCCAATGTAGTAGCCACAGCACCCTCCGTTCGAAAAACCATAGAAATACTCAGGCTAAACCCCCAGCTCGACCTTATCTTCATGGACATCCAGCTGGCCGACGGGTTGAGTTTTGAAATTTTTGAGCAGGTGCCCGTGGAGGTGCCTGTTATCTTCACCACTGCCTACGATGCTTATGCCATCAAAGCCTTCAAGGTAAACAGCATCGACTACCTGCTCAAGCCTATAGATGAGGAAGAGCTACAGGCAGCACTGGAAAAGTTCAGGAAACTGAACAGGCAAACTACTGCCACCGCACCGCAACTGGGGGCTTTGGAGCAGGCCATGCAACTGCTAAACGGCAGCAAAAACTATAAAAGCCGCTTCGTCGTGAAAGTAGGCGAGCACCTGCACATGATTCCGATGGAGAACGTAGATTATTTCTATAGCTTCGAGAAGGCCACTTTCCTGCATTGCAGCTCAGGCAAGCGTTTCGCCATCGACTACACACTGGAACAGCTGGAGCAATTGGTAAACCCGCAGTACTTCTTCCGCGTGAACCGCGGTTATTTAGTTAGCCTTAAAGCCATCAAAGATATTGTGGCCTGGTCGAACAGCCGCTTAAAGCTGGAGCTACGACAGGCTTCAAAGGAAGAGGTGGTAGTGAGCCGTGAGAAAGTGCAGGCATTTAAGGCTTGGCTGGATAAGTAACAGCCTCTTTTCTTTTATCGAGGGTCTCCTACCCCCAAAACAAGAGATAGAGCTAAAGTTCGGTTGCTTTTTTATAGTGACAGAATGAACTTACAACAAATGTTTTCCAACAACTCCTGCCCCTCAGAGAAGGAGGGCCAGGAGTTGTTGGGCCTCAGCATCAAAAGCCTCTACGCTTTATGTGGCTTTAGCTTCTCCTTCTTCACCAATTGCTTCTCCAACAGCTTCTGCACCTCAAGCTTATCATAGTCTTCTACTGAATTAATGTACCTCATCACTTTCTTCATGATTTTATCCTGCTGCTGGCCTGCTTCTAAAGCATATGAGTAAGGCAGGTCGGTAAAGGTAACCATGGTGTAAAGCGGAATCCATCTATCAGGATATTGTTCACTGATTTTGTTTTCTATTTTCTTGCGGAGAAGGAAATGAGGGTCAGCTACCTTGTCCCGCATTTCTTCGAAGTTCATTACAGCCAAGTCGGCAATAGCATCTGCATTGGGTTTACGGCTTTGCTCAAAAGCTTTAAAGAGCTCTTCCCAATTACCCCCCTCAAAGTTATCAAGCAGCTGATCCAGTACGGTTATGTCTTCAAAGCCAGCATTCATACCTTGCCCATAAAATGGCACCACAGCATGGCATGCATCTCCGATCAGCATGGCTTTGTCTTTGTATGACCACGGGAAGCACTTTATAGTTACCAGTGAGCCTACTGGGTTAGAAAAATATTCCTGCGCCAGATCTCGCATAAGTGGTAACACATCAGGAAAAACCTCACTGAAAAAATTATGCAGATCTTCTTTTGTTTTTATTCCTGCAAAAGATCGCTCTCCTTCATAAGGAAAAAACAAAGTGCAGGTAAAGCTGCCATCAATATTAGGCAGGGCAATCATCATGTAACTACCACGAGGCCAGATGTGCAAGGCATTTTTCTCCAGTGCCCAGCCTCCTTCAGCAGTTGGCGGTATGGTTAATTCCTTATAACCGTAGTTTAGGTAGCTTTGTTTGTAGTTAAACCGCTCTGTTTTCTGCATGGCGCCACGTACCATCGAGAAAGCACCATCGGCACCAAATATCACTTCAGGCTGAATTGTTTCAATAGCACCTGTTTCGCTATTCCGAAGTTGCACCACGTTTTCGCACAGGTCCACATCCAGCACTTTCCGGTTAAAATGGTAGTTAATGTCCGGGTTCTGGTCTGAGATGTTCATCAGGGCCATGTTAAGCCCACCTCTGGATACCGAGTAAATGGCTTTACCTTCTTTATTATAGGGCTGGAAAGAAAGGTTTCCCTGCTCGTCGTGCATCATGCGGCCATGCATCGGCACTGCTACTTTACGCATTTCCTCCTCTATGCCTATGCCTTTCAACGCTCGCCAGCCACGGTCGCTTAGCGCCAGGTTTATAGAACGCCCTTCCTCTAAATCTGTCGTGCGCATATCAGGGCGTCGCTCATACAAATCTACTGCATAGCCACGTTTGGCCAGGTAAAGTGAGAGCAGCGAACCTACTAAGCCAGCTCCCATAATGGCAACATTTTTTTTATCAGTCATCGGTATTGGTGTACAGCACACCCTTTTACAGGCATAAAGTAACGGTTTTCTTTTGGGGTTAACAATTACTTTACACCTGCTGACGTACCCTTAGCCTTTTATGTTTCTAAAAGTAAGATTGATACGGGGCATTACAGCACGTTGAGTTTTAGGCAAATTGTGCTGCCAAGCGTGCTGTGTGGGGCCCTGCATCAGCAGTAGGCTGCCATGCTGTAGCGTTATATAAATGTTCTTTTGTGCTTTATTGGACTTATGCCTGAAGCCAAACTTACGTTCTCCTCCAAGACTAACAGAAGCTATATTGGGGTCTTGTCCTAACTCTGCCTCATCATCAGCATGCCAACCCATGCTATCGTTGCCGCTACGGTACAAGTTTAAAAGCACACTATTATATGCCTGCTCAGAAGCCTCCTCAACCTGTTCTTTTAACCTTTGCAGTACAGGTAGCCACGGCTGTGGGGTATTGTGCAGCCCTGAGTAAGTATAGCCTTTGTCTCCATACCAGGCTGTGAGGCGCGGCATAGGCTGCAGCTTACCAAACAATTTTATACTTTCCTGTTTCCAGTTTATAGTTTGCAACAGCTCCTGCAGATAAGTGTTACTTTCTTCTACATCGAAGAAATGAGGGCTATAATATACTTCGGCATCGGGTAAAGGCAGGCGTTGCAAGCTTTTTTCTGAATAAAACATCAAATTTAATTTTAAGAAATCTCATCTGGTGTCTGATCTACTTCCAGTACAGGACGGCCGCTCTTTCTTCGCTCACGATCAAGTATATTAATTGCTTTTGTGGCAGTTAAACCATGTAATATGATAGACACCATTACAATAAAGGCTATAATAGACCATAACTCATTTGCTTCTGGTAAATCTACCTGATCTAACGCAAAGGAAAGGTAGAAGAATGAACCTATACCCCGAATGCCAAAGAAACAAACGGCCAGCTTCTCCTTTGTAGTAGAGTATGTGCCCAGCATACTTGGGAAAGTAGCAAGTGGCCTGATGATAAACAGAAAAGCTAAACCTATCAAAGCTGCCTGCCAGGTAAGATAGTCCAAGATTCCGGTTACGAGGCTTCCACCGAACAGTACCAGCAATATTACCATAATAATCCGTTCCACCTGGTTCACAAAGTCATGCATCTCTATGTTATATTCGTTCTCCTCTTCTATATTACTCATCGTAAGCCCCGCCACAAATACCGCAATAAAGCCGTAGCCGTGCAGCATTTCAGTTATTCCATAAGTAACTAAAGTGGCAGATAGAGACAGAAAACCATGCTGTGCCATTGGGAATTTTGTTTTTTTGGGAAGTTTGAAAATAAGGTACGCCAGCCCACGCCCGATCAGGTAACCTGCACCAGCCCCTACTATAATTCTATACAGCAGATCATAAAGCACCCAATCCGTGAACCAGCTGCTTCCATTTGCCGCTGAAATAGCCAAAGCCACCGCAAGCCATGTAAAAGGAAAGGCAGAACCGTCGTTCAAGCCCGCCTCTGATGTAAGCGAGAACCTCACCACATCCTCCTCCTTATCGTCAGGAGGCCCCACTTGCACCTGCTCTGCCAGTACAGGATCGGTTGGCGCCAGCGAAGCGCCCAACAATACAGCACCAGCTACAGAAAGCCCTAATACACTCCACCCTAGTAAGGCTATCGCACCAATACACAGCAGCATCGTGAAACTTACCAACCGAAGCGGGATCCGCCAGTTCTTTATACTGAACTTTCGCCTGATCTTCAGACCTGTACCCATCAGCGAAATAATAACACTAAGTTCCGTAAGCCGCACTACATAATCTTCGCGCCAGATCGGATCTGGTGTAGGAAGCCCAAGCGGCAACAGGTAAATAGCCATGCCCAGCAGCAGGTACACAATCGGATACGAGATAAACGTCCTCTCCATAATATCTGGAATCCATGTCATGGAGAGCGCCGCTAACCCTATTATCGTCATCGCCACTATGTAATTATCCATTTGAAATACTATCTTTAAGATTAGTGGCCGTTATAAGAAACATCACATCTTGCCAAGAGCGTTTTTGTACGTTTCCTTTACAGAGCCAGTTGTAGGCATATTATACGTTGTTACGGAAGTGATGCCTATTTTTGTATTCTTTGAACCTTTCTAACTTATAGTTTTTGGAAAAGATAGAAAAATTTTTAGTCGCCTTCAGTAATGCTGCCTGGGGCCTGCCTTTACTCATTTTACTTATGGGTGGAGGTGCTTTTTTTATGCTGTACTCCCGGTTCCTGCCTTTCCGCTACCTGGGCCATTCCGTTAATGTGCTTCGCGGCAAGTACGACGACCCAGACGACCCAGGCGATATTAACCATTTCGAAGCCCTTTCGAGTGCATTGGCTGCAACCGTAGGCATGGGTAACATAAGCGGAGTGGCAGTAGCCATAACAACAGGTGGCCCTGGTGTTTTGTTTTGGATGTGGGTAAGTGCCTTTGTAGGTATGGCCACTAAATTCTTCACCTGCTCTCTTTCTGTTATGTACCGCGGCAAAGACAGCCTTGGCCATGTAGAAGGCGGCCCCATGTATGTAGTGGAGGAAGGGCTTGGCAAGAAATGGAAGCCCTTAGCTGTGTTCTTTTGCGTAGCAGGTTTGTTCGGTGCCTTACCCATTTTTCAGGCGAACCAACTAACACAGGTAATACGCGAAGTTGTGCTGGTACCGAACGGCCTAACCTCCACCGACACCTTCTACTCTGATTTAATCACAGGAATAGTGTTGGTTCTCATTACATCGCTTGTAATTTTTGGAGGAATAAAACGGATTGGGCAAGTAGCAGGCAAGATGGTACCTAGTATGGTGTTGCTGTACATGGTAGCCGTTTTTTACATCATGTTTGCCAACTACACCAGCATACCAGGTGCTTTTGCGCAGATTTTTGAAGATGCATTTACAGCAGACGCGATGTTAGGCGGAGCTATTGGTGCCATTATTATAGCTGGTGCACGAAGAGCTGCCTTCTCTAATGAAGCAGGTATAGGCACGGCCTCCATGATGCATGGTGCCGCCAAAACTGACGAACCTATACGCGAGGGTTTAGTCGCCATGTTGGGTCCGCTTATTGATACGCTGGTAGTATGTACCCTTACAGGTATAGCCATTATTGTTACTGGTACCTGGGACAATTCGCAGAGCAATGGCGTAACCGTAACTGCCGCCGCTTTCGACGATGCTATGCCTGGTTTTGGAAGTTATATTCTGGTGCTGTGCGTGCTCATTTTTGCCTTTACCTCACTATTTTCATACTCCTACTACGGCACCAAATGTTTTGGTTTTCTTTTTGGGGCAAAGTACAAGTACTACTACAACTACTTTTATGTGTTTACTATCGTATTGGGCGCTACAGCTTCTATCACGGCAGTGATCAGTTTGATAGATGGCATGTACGCTATGATGGCCATCCCTACTATGGTTTCGGCATTATTACTCTCGCCTAAGGTTATGAAAGCGGCCAGAGATTACTTTAGACGGATGCGGGAGTTTGATAAAAGAGAAGAGCTGAACGCGTAGCTTTGCTTAAACTTAATTTTATGATGTTGTGCTGCTAAGACAGTATGTCTGCTATAGCAAAACAAGCTTTTATTTCACTTTTCTCAACACCAACCAATGCTTACTTTTTCTTTAGTCTCTGACAATGCAGAAATAGAAAGTATTCTACTCCTGCAAAAAGCAAATCTTGCTTGTAACCTATCAGCAGAGGAGATAGCCAGCCAAGGCTTTGTAACCGTGGCTCATAATCCTGAATTGCTCAGAAAGATGAACGAGGCTGCTCCCAGCATCATAGCAAAAGATGAAAACAAAGTAATAGGTTACGCTATAGCCATGACGCAGGACTTCAAAAACGATGTACCGGTTTTAATACCTATGTTTCAGGCAATGGATAAGCTGGAATATAAGGGAAAAAAGCTCCATGAGTTTAGCTATGTTGTTTCCGGGCAGGTTTGCGTTGCAAAAGAATATCGTGGGCAACAGGTTTTTGACCAGCTGTACCATACCTACAAAGAAAAATACGCAGGTCAATATGATCTGATTGTGACAGAGATTGCCTCGAGAAACAGCAGATCTTTAAAAGCTCATGGCAGAATTGGATTCGAAGTTTTACACAGTTATCTGGCTCCTGATGGGGAAAACTGGGAAATAGTTATTTGGGACTTAAGAAAGTAGCGACCAAGGAAACCGTTGAATCTACTGCCTAGCACTTTAACTGTAGAGCGCCTTATTAACCTTCTCCAGTTCCTCATCGCTATCTGTCATCACCATTAACTTATCGCCCTTCTCTAATATGGTGGCACCGTTAGGAGTTACATAGCGTCCTTCTCTGTCTATCAGCACAATCAAGGATGCTTTGGGGAACTGCAGGTCTACTATGGATTTACCTACAGCCGTACTGCTATCTGTTAGCTCCAACTCCACAAGTGTGCTCTTCGAGTCATACCCCATATCCTCTCCCAGCTGAAACCGCTTCGGGCTGTTGTCCTGCTCACTTAAGTTTAGCCAATCGGCCACCAGTTTCAAAGTTGTACCTTGCAGCATTACAGAAGTAAGCACTATAAAGAACACGATATTGAAGATCATGTTAGATTTCTCTACACCTGCCAGTAAGGGGTAAGTGGCAAATACAATCGGCACCGCTCCCCGCAGCCCCACCCACGACACATATAGCTTATCCTGCAGCGATATTTTGAAGAAAGACAAGCCAATAAACACGCTAATTGGGCGGGCCACAAAAATAAGGAACAGCGAAATAAGTATGCCCATACCAATAACAGGCAGCATTTGCGAAGGGAACACCAGCAGGCCAAGTGTCAGGAACATGAGTATTTGCATGAGCCAGGCTACTCCGTCATAAAACCTGCTAAGGCTACGCTTATGAATGAAGTTCTTGTTACCCAGTATAACCGACGAGATGTAAACTGCCAGAAAACCATTCCCGCTTATCAGGTTTGTAAAGGCAAAAGTAAAGACAACCATAGCCAGCGTCAGTGCTGGATAAAGCCCTTCCTGTTCCAGCTTTATATTGTTAATTACCCATACCATTACCCGCCCCATTACTACGCCCATCAGTGCACCAATGCTCATCTGCAGAAAGAACATAGGCACCAGTTGCCAAATATTTGCCCCCTCATTCGTCAACAGAAAAGTAAAGCTAACGGTAAGGAAATAAGCCATTGGATCGTTACTGCCAGATTCTAGCTCCAGTGTAGGCCGCAGGTTATTTTTCAGGCCAATGTTTTTAGAGCGAAGGATAGAGAACACGGCAGCTGCATCGGTAGAGGAAACAATAGCTCCTAATAGCAAACCTTCCAGCAACGTAAAGTTAAGCACATACGTAGCAAACAGCCCCACCAGTATTGCAGTTATAAACACCCCTAACGTAGACAGCGTAACACCCCGCCAAAGTATAGGTCTGATACTTTCCCAGCGGGTATCCAACCCCCCGGAGAAAAGTATTATTGTCAGCGCTATAGTGCCTAAGGACTGAGCCGTCCGCGAATCATCAAAATAAATACCTCCTATCCCCTCTGACCCGGCTAGCATGCCCACTCCCAAAAAGAGCGCAAGCGCAGGTATCCCTAACCTTCCCAGGCTCTTGCTGATCAGGATGCTAATCATCAACAAAATGGATGCTCCTAATAAAATATCTTCAATTGTAAAGCTCATGTTTAAATTTCGTGCTTTTGCTTTGCCTCCAGGTTAATTTAGTTGCTGGTAAGGAATCCTTACAATGGTAAAGAGCAGGTACAGTAACCCATTTATCAGGTTTAGAAGCTTTAAAAACAAAGGCAGGTGAATGTACCTTCACCTGCCCTGCAAATTTATGTCTTCAAGTTTTTACCTTAATTTTCCTGCAGGTTTTCCCTTAAAATCTCTGCGAAAAGGTACACTTCTTCAAAAGAATTATACAGCGGGGCAGGTGCTACCCGAATTACGTTTGGTTCCCGATAATCGACAATAATTTTAGCCGCCATCAGCTTATCAAACAATTCACGCGCATTCTTTTTCACAAGCAAGGACAGCTGGCAACCACGCGACTGCGGATCGCGTGGCGTAATTACTTCCAGTAAACTTATATCTGCCTGTATGTCATCTATCAGGTACTCCAGGTAACCCGTCAGCTTCTCACTCTTCTCCCGCAGTTGCTCCATGCCTGTCTCTTCGAATATTTCCAGTGATGCCCGGTGTACCGCCAGGGGTAAAATCTGGCTGTTACTTACCTGCCAGCCTTCAGCACCTGCCATAGGCGAAAAGCCTTTCTTCATCTGGAAACGCTCGCTTGCGTCGTGGCCCCACCAACCGGCAAAACGGGGTAGGTTACTGTCCTTACCATGCCGCTCATGCACATAAACTCCCGAGGTACCTCCCGGTCCGGAGTTCAGGTACTTGTATGTACACCATACAGCAAAATCCACACCCCAATCGTGCAGGCGAAGCGGCACGTTACCAGCAGCATGCGCCAGGTCAAAACCAACCAGCGCTCCGGCCTTATGCCCCGCTTCGGTTATGGCCTCCATGTCGAACACCTGCCCAGTATAGTAGTTAATGCCGCCCATCATCACCAGCGCCAACTCTGCAGTATTGTCTTTTATGCATTGGATAATGTCTTCTGTCCGTAGCGTATGTTCTCCTTTTCTTGGAGATATTTCAATTATCGCCTCATCTGGGTTGTAACCATGGTAACGTGTTTGCGTCTCCAGTGCATACTGGTCTGATGGGAAAGCACCCGCTTCGGTAATAATCTTATAGCGTTTGCCTTCCGGCCTATAGAAAGACACCAGCATAAGGTGCAGGTTCACAGTTAGCTGATTCATGATAACTACCTCGCCCGGCAAAGCACCCACCACTCTGGAAGCTCCTCCTGCCAGCAGCTGATGATAATTAAACCATGGCTCATCACCTTTAAAATGCCCTTCCACGGCCATATTAGCCCACTTGTACATTTCGTTGTCGATGTACCTTTGTGCCGACTTCGGCTGCAACCCTAAGGAGTTACCACAGAAGTAAATAGCATCCTGTCTGTCTATCTGAGGGAAATAAAAGCGATCTTTATATTCTTTAAGTGGATCTTTCTGATCTTGTTCCTTTGCAAAAGCAAGGCTATTCTCGTAGTTCATTCTTGTGCTTATAATTATTTGATGCTGCTATAACAGCATCACTTTTGGGATACTTATCAAAGGCGATATACCTCCCCACAATTGGTGCCAGCTTTAGATTATTTAGCTTCTTCGGCAGGTTTGGCTGGCGGCTCCATCATCTCGCCGCAGTTACTGCAGGTTCGGTGTGCCTCATTCTCCCAAAAGTTGTTCATAATAACAGGCAGCTGCCCTACAATATCCGTTACATCGGCATACTCCTCGTAAAGCTTATTGCCGCAGTTTTCGCAGAACCACAGGAAACCGTCTTTCTCGCCTGGCTTGCGGTAACGCTCTACCACCAACCCCACCGTGTTGGCTGGGCGACGCGGAGAATGCGGCACGCGCGGAGGCAGCAGGAAAATCTCCCCTTCTTTAATCGGAATATCCACAGGTTTGCCGTCTTCAATAATCTTCAGCACAATGTCACCTTCCAGTTGGTAGAAAAACTCCTCGCCTTCGTCGTAGTGGTAATCTTTGCGCGCGTTCGGCCCACCGACTACCATCACTATAAAATCGTCGTTGCCCTTAAATACCTGCTGGTTTCCCACGGGCGGCTTCAGTAAGTGACGGTTATCTTCTATCCATTGTTTAAAATTGAAAGGTCTTGTTACAGCCATAGTTCTGTTTTGTTAGGTTGATAAAAGGAAGGTACGCAAAAGCTGCTATAAATGGCAATAAGCTGCCGTACCCTCAGTACTGCAAGTTTAAGCTCTTTTACGTACATTTAAACTATGGACTTAAACTTGAAAAACAAACGCGCTATAGTTTGCGGCAGCACCCAGGGCATCGGGAAAGCCGTGGCGGTGGAGCTGGCACAGCTCGGAGCCAGTGTAACACTGGTAGCCCGTAACGAAGAAAAGCTGAAAGAGACGGTACAGGAGCTTGACCATGCTAATGGCCAGCAGCATGATTTTATAGTGGCCGACTTTGCTGATACAGAGGAGGTAAAAGCACAGATAGCGGCTTATGTGCAACAGCAGAACGAGGTGCATATCCTGGTGAACAACACGGGAGGCCCTCCTGGCGGGCCCATTACAGAGGCAAAGCCAGAGGAGTTCCTGAAGGCATTCAATATGCACCTGATCAACAACCATAACCTGGCGCAGGCGGTGGTGCCGCTCATGAAAAAAGCGGGTTACGGACGCATCATCAACATCATCAGTACGTCGGTTAAAGAACCGATAGCAGGTTTGGGCGTGTCGAACACTACGCGCGGTGCGGTAGCCAGCTGGGCCAAAACCATGGCCAACGAGTTGGGGCAGTTCGGCATTACCGTAAATAATGTGCTGCCCGGCTCTACCAAAACGGGTCGTATCTATGCGCTTGTCGAGAGCAGGGCAGAGAAATCAGGACGGGATAAGCAGGAGGTGCAGCAAGAGATGGAGCAATCCATACCTGCGCGTCGCTTTGCCGAGCCCGAAGAAGTTGCCGCTGCCGCCGCTTTTCTGGCCACGCGAGCCGCTGCTTACATAAATGGTGTTAGCCTGGCTGTGGATGGCGGCAGAACGGGTAGCATATAACCTCTCCTCAGTCCCAATGTTGTCAACTCAAGGAACAGCTCTCTGCCATCTCGACGAAAGGAAAGACATGAAATGTAACAGATTTCTCACTACCGTTCGAAATGAAAAGCCAGCTTAAGTTGACGACGTTGGGTGAGGTAAACTTTCTACCTCACCAGCACCTCATCAATTAGCCCATACTCCTTCGCTTCTTCCGCACGCATCCAATAGTCGCGGTCGGCGTTATCATGGATTTCCTGATAAGTTTTGCCGCTGTGCAAGGCGATGATTTCATAGAGCTCCTTCTTCAGTTTCATTACTTCTCTGGCGGTGATCTCAATATCCGAGGCTTGCCCCTGCACCCCTCCCAGTGGCTGGTGAATCATGACGCGGGCGTGCGGCAGGGCAGAGCGTTTACCAGCTGCGCCGCCGCATAGCAACACGGCTCCAAACGATAAAGCAATGCCTGTACAGATAGTCGCCACATCGGGGTTCACATACTGCATGGTGTCGTAGATGCCGAGGCCAGCGTAAACCGATCCGCCCGGGCTGTTAATGTACAGCAGAATATCTTTCTTCGGATCAGCGGCAGACTCCAGGAAAAGCAGTTGCGCCGTAATGATATTGGCGATGTTCTCCTCTACCTGCGTCCCCAGAAAAATAATGCGGTCCATCATCAGGCGCGAGAAAACATCAATCTCCCTGAAGTTGGTAGGGCGTTCTTCAATTACGGCACGTGTCATGTTCTGTACCTGGTGCTGGCGTGCGGCGCTTTCCACATGGTTCATGTATTTGTCTACCGTTAGCCCGTTTAAGCCCTGGCCGTACACGGCAAACCTGCGGAATTCATTTTTATAGTTGTTCATAGTGTTTTTCTTTTGATGATGAAAAGTTTAGGCAAAGGTTTTCCTGCACTACCAGTATGGTAGCGTTTGCATCAGGAATCATTTAAGTAAAAGGATAAAGCTAATTTAGCATAAAGAGGAGCCTATCATGCTTTGCAGCATACTGAACAGCTGTAACATTCTCAGTAAAAGTCGTGTGTCTTGTGTCGTGATACTTGTGTTCATTTTTCGATAAAGATTAGCCGAACAGCCGTTGGTGAACAGCCTGTAGCTCCTGCCGCAGTTGCTGCCTGCCAGCTTCGCGGATAGCCTGATACGAAAGCTGCTGTTGCGTTACTTGCTGCTTCCACTCCTGATCCCAGAGCAGCCTGATTTCCACGTCCAGCTCCTCCTCCTCAGGCAGCCGGCCTTGCAGGAAAGCCTCCAGGTGTTTTATCTCTTCTAGCGCAGGCCGCATCGTGTTTATCTGAAATGATTTATAGTATAAGCCGCCAGAGATTTACGCAGGCGCTCCAGGCATTTATACTTCTGCACGGTGGCCGAGCGCACTGTGCCATAGTTTAACTGCTCCGCAATCTCTTCCATGCGCTGCCCCAGGTAGTAAAACGACACCAGCACTTTGCTGCACTTCTCCCCCAGTTGCTCTACAAAAGCTGCGAGTTTATGATCTGGCTCCTCTTCCTGCTCCTCGGCCCCTACCTGTTCACTGATCTCAGGCGAAAGCTCCTGCTGGCGGTTGCGCTTCTCCAGCTCACGCCTCCAGCGGTTCTTGCAAACCGCCATGATGTACGTAGTGGCCGACGAGGTTAACTCCAGCTCTTGCTGCATCACCTTCTCATAAAACAGCATGACGGATTCCTGCACCAGGTCCTGGGCATCCTCGGCTGTGCCCTGCCGCTGCCTCACATAATGCAGCACCACCGGGTATAGGTTGACGTAGATATTCTCCAGCGTCTTTTCCCTATCAAGGATCAGGGCTTCACGAATATCTGAAGCCATCACAGGATTTGTTATCGTCTGCATAAGCTTTTTGATGTTAATCCGACAGCAGGATAAAATATCACCCAGTCCTGCAAAAATATTTTGACAATGATGTCTCACCGACGGCATGTTCGGCAGAAAAAACAGCTGCACCCGCCATTACAACATTTATGCCTCCTCTGCCCTGGCTATACTTAAGTAACGATTTACAAAAACAGGATAAGCATTCCATACTGTATACCCACCCCTACCCCCTCCGAGGAGGGGAACATTTTACTCATTTGCGAAACGCCCCTCTTGGGAGGGGTAAGGGGTGGGTTAAATTCCAACACTAAATATAAATCACAAGTTAAGTAATACGAACTATAAACCAACTTTAGCCGCTACACCAGGCGCAGGAGCAATCAAAAAAATTTCTCCTTACCTTTGCCCGATGGACTTTAGAACGAGAAGACTGGCTGTTTCGCTTCGGAACCAACTAAATTATCCTTTGCAGTTCAACCCTTTTGTCTTTAGCAAGATATTCCTGCTGTGGGTGGCAGTAGGAATTGTTGGCGGTGTTATTGCGGGTCTTTACTGGACGGTGCTGGAGGGAATGCTGCATTTCCTGGCGCAGTTCCAGGGCCTGTACGTTATTCCGCTTATGGCTGGGGCAGGCCTGTTGGCTGGCCTTGTTATACATCGCCTCGGCGACCCAGGGGAAATGGACCTGATCGTAAACAATATCCGCTTTAAGGGCGGAAGGCTGGAGCCGAAAAATAACCCATCCATGATTATGTCGTCGCTACTCTGTATAGCCAGTGGCGGCAGTGCAGGCCCAGAGGCGCCGCTGGTGCAGGTAGTAGGCTCCACAGGCACCTGGATTGCCAGAAAGCTGAGAATTAAAGGCGAGGACCTGCGCTCGCTAAGTATTGCAGGTATGGCCGCAGCCTTCACGGCACTCTTTGGGGCACCGCTTGGCGGTACTTTATTTGCCCTCGAAATCCTGCACCACAAACACGTGGTGGAGTACTATCAGGCGCTTATACCCGCTTTCGTGGCCAGCTGCTCCAGCTATGTCATCTTCATCCTGATCACGCATATC
Source organism: Pontibacter silvestris (assembly GCF_020907275.1). Taxonomy (GTDB): domain Bacteria; phylum Bacteroidota; class Bacteroidia; order Cytophagales; family Hymenobacteraceae; genus Pontibacter; species Pontibacter silvestris. The sequence continues at coordinate 89,785 of NZ_JAJJWI010000008.1, forward strand.
GGCATCGGCCCTACCTGGAACTTCCCAGTATACTCTGCCCCAGAACTGACCGACTGCTTCTACGCCATGCTCTACGCAGTAGCAGGCACGTTGGCAGGTTGGCTGTTCATCCTCACGGTGCGCCAGTGCAGACACCTGTTCCAGAAGCTTCAGGTTCCGGTTTATGTAAAGATGACCATCGGCGGACTGCTGATCGGTACCATTGCTTATTACGTGCCCCTCTCCCGCTACTTTAGCCACGATGAGCTGAATATGTTGCTGGCAGAAGAGGCTACGTTAGAGTTCCTGATGATACTACTGGTGGCTAAGATACTGGCGATTGCCTTTACCGTCACCTCCGGCTGGAGAGGCGGCTTTATCATTCCGTTGTTCTTCGTGGGAGCTACGGTAGGCATGATCGTAAACACGGCTTTTCCAGGGCAAAACCTGCCGCTTATTATGGTGAGCTGCATGGCTGCCATCAACGCATGTGTTACCAGAACACCGATCAGCACCATTATTCTGCTCTCAACTTTAACAGGGTTTCACCATTTTATCCCGATCATGTTCGCCAGCCTGACAGGCTTTTTCCTAGCTCCAAAGACACCGCTGATAAATGCACAGCTTGGGATAAAAGAGTAAATGCTACTTGCAGCTATACTCTGTTTAGTTACGCTTTGATTTTATGCTTGGCAGTACTAAGGTTATATTTGCAGCTCAATTAATATACAAAAAGTAGATACTGGTTCTAAGCTGTACCTGTTAGCAGCCAGCTTTTTAAAATGAGGAAGATTAAACGTAATTACAGAATAGCTAAATATGTTGTTTACAGGCAAACTATTATTAACCCTACTGACCATATCTGGACTTTTATAGGTTCTCTTTTAGGAATAGGAATTATTGGATTTATTCAGACCCACAATAGCTTTATATCGAGTTCTGATCAGCTGTTCCTGATAGGTTCTTTCGGTGCTTCGTCTGTACTGATTTACGGAGCTACTAACAGCCCCTTGGCACAGCCCAGGAACCTGATTGGAGGACATGTAATTTGCGCCATTATAGGCGTTACTGTTTTTAAGTTATTCCACAATGAAGAGCTTGTCTGGTTATCTTCTGCCTTGTCTGTCTCAACCTCTATTGTGTTAATGCAGGTAACGAAGACTTTACATCCGCCCGGAGGTGCCACTGCACTTATCGCCAATATAGGTTCTGCCAAAATTAAAGCTTTGGGCTTTTATTATGTGCTAAGCCCAGTTCTTGTAGGGGTACTGGTTTTATTTATAATAGCACTCATTGTAAATAATATTCCTAAAAACAGGAATTATCCATATAAAGGTCTTAAAGGCTTATTTACTAGAAAAAGACACCAAAGAATTCGCAAAGCGAAGGCTGTAAGTGCGCAGCAGGTGTAACCATTATCATTCTGTTATAGCTTATACATAAGGAGCTACTGTAATAGTAGCACACTCACACACAGGTGTTTACCTATGCTTCTTTTAAACAGAAAAGAAGCATAGGTAATTTATAGCTGGTTACTTTCTGTTGAAGGATTAATCAGGTTTCGCTCCAGGAAATCTGTCATCATTTTGAAACGGTGCAGCAACGTAATACCACCGCTTACACCATGGTTACGGTTAGGATAGATGAAGGTCTCAAATTGTTTATTAGCGCTAATTAGAGCATCCTGCATCTCTACCGTATTCTGGAAATGCACGTTATCATCACCTGTACCATGAATCAAAAGCAGTTCGCCTTGCAGTTGATCAGCAAAAGACAAAGGAGAGTTTTCATCGTAGCCAGCAGCGTTCAGCTGTGGTGTTTTCAGGTAACGCTCTGTGTAAATGCTATCGTAGAAACGCCAGTTAGTAACAGGCGCAACTGAGATTCCAGCCCGGAAGATACCATTACCTTTTGTCAGACCTAACAAAGTCATATAACCACCGAAGCTATGCCCCCAGATGCCAATGCGATCTTTATCAACATAAGATTGCTGCCCTAACCATTTAGCAGCCTCAATCTGATCTTCTATTTCGTATTTACCTAAGTTAGCGTACGTCACTTTTTTGAACTCTGCTCCACGGGCGCCTGTACCACGGTTATCCACACTTACTACTATCAAGCCTTTATCGGCCAGTACCTGATACCATAGATAGTTATTGCTGCCCCAGCTGTTAGTAACAGTTTGCGAACCTGGGCCTCCGTACACAAACATCAGCACCGGGTACTTCTTGTTCGGGTCAAAATCGGTTGGCTTAATCATCCAGCCATTCAGTTTGGTGCCTTCAGGAGTATTCATGGTGAAAAATTCCTGCTTCGCAATATTGTACTGCGCCAGTGTATTGCGTAGCTCCTGATTATCTTCCAGTACTTTTATCAGTTTACCATCTTTTGCTGTATGCAGGCTAACGGTGGTGGGCACGTTGGCAGCAGAATGATAATCTAAGTAGTACTTGTAGTCGTTGCTCATATTAATGTTATGCGTACCGGCTTCGTTAGTCAGGCGTTTCTTGCTTTTGCCTTTGCTGCTGATGCTGTACAAGTGGCGGTCCAGGGGAGATACCTCTGTAGACATATAGTACAGTCGGTCATTCTTTTCATCGAAGCCAATAAAGCTGCTTACTTCCCAATCGCCGTTGGTGATCTGGCGCACCAGCTTACCTTTCATGTCGTAGAGGTACAGATGGTTGAAGCCATCTTTTTCTGAAGAGTGGATAAAGTTCTTACCATCCTTCAGGTACGTCAGGTCATCTGTAATATCAATATAAGCCTTATCTGTTTCCTTTAATACTACATTCGCTTTACCAGTTATCACGTTAGCATGCAGAATCTCCAGCGTGTTCTGCAGGCGGTTCATTTTCTGGATAGAAAGCAGGTTGCTGTCGTGTGTCCACTTAATGCGCGGGATGTAGATATCAGCCTCATTACCGGTATCCATCTTTACTGTTCTGCCATTGCTCAGGTCGTATACCGACACTTTTACGGCAGAGTTTGCCTCTCCTGCTTTCGGATACTTAAACTTGTAATCCTGCGGATACAGCTCACCCCACATTTGCATGTTGTACTCCGGCACGTTTGTCTCGTCAAATGTGTAAAAGGCTATTTTAGAGCCGTCCGGTGACCAGTGGAAACCTTTTGCAAAGCTGAACTCTTCCTCATACACCCAATCAGCATACCCATTAATGATGGAGTTAAATTTACCATTGGTCGTGATTTGTGTTTCCTGCATGTTGCTCAGGTCTACCACAAACATATTATTGTCGCGGGCAAAGGCTACACGCTTCGCATCCGGAGAAAAGGTAGCGTACATTTGCTTACCACCATTGCTCAGCTTAGTAAGTTTTTTTGTATTAAGGTCGTAGATGTAGAAGTCAGCTTTGGAAGAGCGGCGGTAGATTTGCTCTGTTTCGGTTGAAAACAGCACCTTCTGCTCATCAGAACTAAACGTGTAGTCATCGAATTTTATTGGCGTACTGCTACCATCAGGCTTCAGGACTTCCCCCTCAATAATTGTGTTAACAGGTTTGCCTGTGGTTACATCATACTTCACAATGTCGTACACATTGTTTTGCTGGTCAGGCACCTGTGAGCTGTAATACTGGCCATCTTTCATCCAGTTTACTCCATACACCGATTCGGCCCGAAAAGTGCCTTTGCGGTAAATATCCTCCAGCGTAATATCTTTTGTCTGCTGTGCCTGCGCTACATAAACAGAGCACATAAACACGGCAGTTAAAAGGATTGTTGAAAGTTTAAAATACATGCGTGTGGTTTTAAAGTTTAGCAACTTAAAGTTACCAGTTTATTATATTATCTCCATATTCTAAGCTAAAACCGTACCTATACTTTGTTTTTAGCAGCTCAACATAAAAAAAGCGGCAGCCTCTTTTTAAAGAAGCTGCCGCTTTTCGTGTTGGTTATTTGCTATTTAGAAGTTATAGCCAACTGTAAACATAACCGTACTTTGCTTGTTTTCTATGTCAACTACTGGCTCATCTCCATAAAGCGTGTAAGGTGAGTAACGGCTATTTCCATTAGAATTCACATAAGCTACATCAACATAGTAATTCTGTAGTCTAATTCCTGTGCCTAAAGTGAAACTGTTTATCTGGCCATCAAACGATGCATTTTTATACGGGTCTGAGCTTATAGCATATCCTGCTCTAAAACGGAATGCTTCGTAACGCCCCTCTGCTCCTATTCTATAATTCCAAACAGACCTATAAGTATCAGATATGGTGTTGTTAACACCAGTAAAGTAATTTCCGGTGGTGCCATAACCATCATCTTCTTCAGAAAAATGGGCACTACTATAGTTCAAATACTCTATATCTGCCGTAATAAAGCCATATTTACTCAGGAAAACTGCTACACCTCCTGTTGCTTTAAAAGGTGTTGTAAGGCGATAAGAAAATTGACCTGGCATTATGGAAGCACTTTCTCTAGGGCCATCATCGTAACCTGCATATAATGACTGCTGATAATCATCGGTAAATGTATAAGCTGTTGGTGTTTGTATGCTGGCACCAATCCGAAGCGCATCTACAGGCCTTGCAATTACCCCAACTTTTAAGTTAACCCCTGTACCTCTTGATGTAAATTCATCACGCAGTTCCAAATCAGTAAAGGCAGTATTTTCACTACTTTCAGCTTCGCGATAGACACTTTCCTGTGTATACCTGGTGGTAACTATTCCGACTGACGCTCCTATATACAGTCTATCTTTATAACTTGTTCCGAAGCCAAAATCGATCTGGTTTTGCGAACCTCTTCTGCGAATACTTTCTTGCTGAAGAATGCTTCCTTCTCTTACAAGCGGTGCTGCATAAACCTCACCTGTCGTTTCATCTTCAACTATATCATACAGATAAGTACCATAAGCCAAGCCTTCTAAAGAGTAAAAACCTCCGTTAAACTCTTGATCCAGGTCACTAACTGTACGGCCATTTGCATCTGCCAAATCGGCAAAATACTCTACAATAGTAGGGGTAATTTCTCCAGTAGTATTCTGATAGGATACTTGCTGATTAAAGTTATTCAGCCTTGTAAAGCCTATGCCAAAGTTTACGCCTCTCCAGTCACCATCTTCGTTATCGCCCTTTCTGTTCGAAAACACAAGCCCCATTTGTGGGACACTTAGCACATTACGACTATCTGATACCTGGTTACCGTTTGTGTTTGTATCTGTGTTATTAAATTGTAAGCCAGGGCTAAATGTAAACTCAGATCTACGGAACATGCCTAAACCTGCCGGGTTGACAGAAAGGGATGAAATATCGGCTCCAAGAGCAGCCTGCGCTCCTCCTATGCCTTGTATACGTGCAGAACCTGATACACCTAAACGGGAGTAGCGCAAAGCGTCTACCTCGTCTTGGGCAAAAGCGGTTCCACCCCAGCCCAGCATAAGTGCCAGGCTAGCCAGGAATATTTTATTTACGTTCATTTATTTTAATAAAACTAAATTAATGATTTCCGCCTCTTGGTGGGCGTCCGCCTCCGCTGCTACTGCCGCTACTCTGTGTCGGACGGCTGCTTGGGAAACTACTGCTGCTGCGTTGCTGGTAGCTTGGGCGAGTTTCAACAGGGCGGCTTTGTATCTGCTGTTGCCTGTATTCACGTCTTGGTGTATACGTTTGTCGTGATCTGCTTTCACGTGCAGGACTTATCGCGCGTTGTTGCTGTTGCTGCTGAGTCTGTCCTACTCTTGACGGCTGACGCGTCGAACGAGTGCTTCTGCTAGGGTCATAATACTGCGTACGGCTTCGGCGTGTTGTAGTAGTACTACCTGCACTTTCTACAGCATTGCCAACTGTACTTTCAGCAGCCCGGGCTGGCCGTGATATAACGGCATTACCTGCATTTATATTGCTTCCGCTTCTTACCGGTCTTCCGGCAGTGCTTTGAACATTGTCTGTCCTGACAACACTTCTGGACTGTCGTGGCCCGTATTGCACCTGGCGGGTATTACCAGACACCACTAAAGGTCTGTCATAGTAATAGTTATTGTAATAGCCGTTATAGAATCCGCTGTAATACGGAGACATTCCGCCATAGTAGTACGGGTTATAACCATAACCACCATAGAACGGTGAGCCCCACATACTGCCGAAGCTTAAGCCAAGCGACAAGCCACTACGCATCATGTATGGTGAACGCATAAACGGGTCGTAGAACGGGCTATAAAATGCAGAGCCACCATAGTAAGGGCTATAAAACGGATCGTAAAAAGCAGTTGAGCCATAATACCCGTTGCTATAGCCTGGCACATACGAACTACCCCAGTATGGGTCTACAAAAGAATAGTTATACCCGTACGGGTTATATTCACGCCCATCGTAATATTCATCTTCCCCTGCATACTCATCTCCACTCGCATACTCCGGGTTCACCACCTCACCATCGGCAAGAGCCCCATTGCTGCTATACTCTTCCGAGCTGGCATACGTTTGTCCTTCGGGCTCTATGTATTCTGTTTGATCTGAAGAGCTATAATACATGTCGTCATACTCAGTAGACTGCATCGCAATGGGGGTGCTGCAACCTACTGCTGCGAGCATGGGAATTATAGCTAGTATTGATATCTTCTTCATAACCTCTCTCCTGTTATTGATTTGTTTTCATCTTCTATATCAAAGATAATAACACATTAGCGCAAAACCTTATCAATAGTCTAATTATATTAACGTAATTTCGGGCCGGAATGATATGTTATATAATATAATTATATTAGCAAATTCTATTCCAAAACCATTTATAACTAGCAATATAGCATAAACATTCTTTAGAATATGAGTAAGGGGTTGCCTAAAAGAAGCGAAGACTACTCTCTGTGGTACAACGAATTGGTAAAAAAGGCTGGGTTAGCTGAAAATTCTGCTGTGCGTGGCTGTATGGTAATAAAACCATATGGTTATGCCATTTGGGAGAGAATGCAGCGTGTGTTAGATGATATGTTTAAAGCAACAGGGCATAGCAATGCTTATTTCCCGCTGTTTATACCAAAATCGTACCTGAGCCGTGAGGCAGACCACGTAGAAGGCTTTGCAAAAGAATGCGCAGTGGTAACTCACTATAGATTGAAAGCTACTGAAGATGGTGTTACAGTAGACCCTGATGCAAAACTGGAAGAAGAGCTTATTGTTCGCCCTACTTCTGAAACCATTATCTGGAGCACTTACAAGAGCTGGGTGCAGAGCTATCGCGACCTGCCGCTATTGGTTAACCAATGGGCTAACGTAGTTCGCTGGGAAATGCGTACGCGCCTGTTTCTGCGTACAGCAGAGTTCTTATGGCAGGAGGGCCACACAGCGCATGCCACAGCAGAAGAAGCCATTGCTGAAACAAAGCAAATGATGGAGGTTTATGCCGAGTTTGCAGAAAAGTATATAGCACTACCTGTAGTACGAGGTGTTAAAACACCCAAGGAGCGTTTTGCCGGTGCTTTAGACACTTATTGCATCGAAGGCCTAATGCAGGACGGGAAGGCTTTACAAGCTGGTACTTCTCACTTTCTGGGGCAGAACTTTGCAAAAGCGTTTGATGTGAAATTTGCCACAAAAGACGGTGGACTAGAATATGTGTGGGGCACCTCCTGGGGTGTAAGCACGCGTTTAATGGGTGCTTTAGTTATGGCTCACTCTGATGATGAAGGGTTAGTACTTCCTCCCAAGCTGGCTCCTATTCAGGTGGTAATTGTTCCTATCTACAAAGGCGAAGAGCAACTGGCACAGATCAGTGAAAAAGTACTGAAACTGAAGAAAGAACTGGAAGCAAAAGGCATTAGCGTGAAGTATGATAACCGAGATACGGAACGGCCTGGTTTTAAATTTGCAGAATGGGAGCTAAAAGGCGTGCCAGTACGCGTTGCCATCGGTAACCGGGACCTTGAAAATGGTACTGCCGAGGTTGCTCGCCGTGATACAAAAGAGAAAAGCACACAGCAGTTTGATAGCTTAACCGATTATATTCCTGCCTTGCTGGATGAAATCCAGGAAAATATTTATAGTAAAGCATTTAACTTTAGAGAAGAACATACCACTAAGGTTGATACTTACGAGGAGTTTAAGGAAGTTTTAGAAACCAAGGGAGGCTTTGTACTGGCTCACTGGGATGGCACTTCAGAAACAGAAGAGCGTATTAAAGAGGAAACAAAAGCAACCATACGCTGCATTGCGTTAGAGTCGCCGGAAGAAGATGGAGTAGACATGCTGACAGGCAAGCCAAGTAAGCAGCGCGTATATTTTGCCAAAGCTTACTAAGTTCTGTTAAAACTTGCCAGGAAATTGCCGTATCAACATGAGACCAATTGGGCAAAGTGAACAGTTTCAGCAGTTACATGCATCCTGTAATTGTTCATAAACCTGTATTTAACTATACTAATCATTTAGTAAAGGCCATTTTCTGGAAGGGAAATGGCCTTTTTATTTTTAGGAACAGTATATTAACATAGAAATCCATATATTTACCTAACAAGTTAAAAGCACTACATGCTACTCGACTGGATAACTGTTTTACTGCTCATTTGTGTTGGGCTAGGCCTTATTATTGTGGAACTCATTTTTGTTCCGGGCACAACCCTTGTAGGCATATTAGGATTTTTATTAGCTGGCATCGGAATCTGGATAGGTTACGCAGCATTAGGCACTACGCTCGGCCATATTATTCTGGCAGGCACTGTGCTGGTCGCGGGTATTGCTTTTTTCTACAGTTTCCGGTCCGATGTCTGGACCCGGTTTGCTCTGAAAGACAGTAACCGGGGCCACGTAAACGAGGAACATCAGCATGACCTGGAAATTGGAGAGGTCGGGAAAACAGTCTCAGCCTTAAGACCCTCTGGTACAGCAATTTTTAAAGAGCGCCACCATGAAGTCCATACGCATGGAGAATTTGTTTCCCCCAATACCGCAGTTCGGATTATAAAACTACAACAAAATAAGATTATAGTAGAAGAAGCTAGCTAACAGACTTACATATGGAAAATTTCTCTTTATTGTTTCTTATTGCGGGAGGCATTGTCCTCCTTATTATTTTTCTCTATTTTGTTCCAATCAGCCTTTGGGTTACAGCATTGTTCTCTGGTGTAAAAGTAGGGCTGGCTGAGCTGGTGTTTATGCGTATCCGCAAGGTGCCGCCGAGCCTGATTGTTAACTCTATGATCAACGCCACTAAAGCAGGCATTGACCTGAGTACAACAGAGCTAGAAACACATTATCTGGCAGGCGGAAATGTTCCAATGGTCATCAAGGCTCTGATATCTGCCGACAAAGCAAACATTCCGCTTTCTTTTAAGCAAGCCACCGCCATAGATCTAGCAGGCCGTAATGTGTTTGAGGCTGTAACTACTTCTGTTAACCCCAAAGTAATTAACACGCCTAACGTAGCCGCCGTAGCACAGGATGGCATCCAACTGATAGCTAAAGCGCGTGTTACGGTTCGGGCCAATATCAACCAGTTAGTAGGTGGTGCCGGCGAAGAAACCATACTTGCCCGAGTTGGTGAGGGTATTGTTACCTCTATCGGTTCTTCCATCTCCCATAAAACGGTTCTGGAGAACCCTGACATGATTTCGAAGCTGGTGCTGCAGAAAGGCCTGGATGCCGGTACTGCCTATGAAATACTCTCCATAGATATTGCCGATATAGATGTGGGCGAAAACATTGGAGCAAAATTACAGATAGACCAGGCCGGAGCCGACTTAAGGGTTGCAGAAGCCAAGGCCGAAGAGCGCCGCGCCATGGCCGTGGCCGTAGAACAGGAAATGAAAGCCAAAGCCCAGGAAGCACGCGCCAACGTAATACAGGCAGAGGTAGAAATTCCGCAAGCCATTGCAGCTGCCTTCCGTAGCGGTAACCTTGGTATTATGGACTATTATAAAATGCAGAACATACAGTCTGACACCGATATGCGTAACTCTATTGCCAAGCCCGACCAGGGTGGCCAAAATAGGCCAAAGGAGTAGACGAGCTAATTGACTAAAGAAAGGGGCCGCATCTTCATCAGTTGCGGCTCCTTTCTTTAGTTGGGATGTAGTAACACTGTTTAGCAGGGTTTACAAGATTAAGTAGAAGGAGTTATAAATTGCCTGATAAGCTACTTTATGTTAAGCAAGGGCAACGGTCAACGCATTATAGGATGCACATAGCGTGTCAACCTGGGGCGTGCCTTCAGCCATGTGTGGGAGGCGACTGGCTATCATCAAAACCCGCCTTTCTCATCACGTACTCAACAACCATTTCTGTCAGCAGCCTCAGTTCCTCTGTCTCAGGCGTGTACGGGTCGGCGTCCTTCAGCTGCTCTATGCGCTTAGCGACAAAATCATACTGCCACTGTGTCTTGATCGGCTTGTATTCCATTAGCTTTATTTTTTACCCCTATGTTTTACGGCTCGGCGGTCAGATAAACTGATTATGTAAACTGACAGCCGCAGTAAGGGTAGGTACTTGCTACAGAAACTTGGACAGCTTCTCTACAGTAAGGGGTTTCTCGATGCAACCAATCACCGGGTAATCCTTTGCCTTCACCATATCCAGGTAATGCGTAGAGCTGCTAAGCATTACAATCTTTATGGGGGCAGAACTTAAATCAGCGGACTTCTGGAGTTCCTCCAGAAACTCAAAGCCGTCCATGACCGGCATGTTGATGTCCAGCAGGATCAATTCCGGGCATTGCTCACTCCTGCACACTTCCCGGACGATATCGAGTGCCTCCTGGCCATGGCTGGCCAGCAGCACCTCTGCTTCTAGCTGCGCTTGCCTGAATAGGCGTTGCGTTATAAAAGAGACGGCAGGGTCATCGTCTACTAGTAATATTCTTTTCGCTTTTGACTTCACTATGCTTATTGTACATCTTCGCTGATTCCCTTGTACGGGAATCAGCGAAGATGTACAATTTATTTCCCTCCTGCGAAAGTACTAAAATCCCTACCCCCGATTCCAGCCCCTGGGGGCGGTTTTTTCCATAACCTATGTTATGTTAAAGAGAACTGACTTCTGATATAAGTTCAATTTAGTTGCAATGATGAAGGAAAAGCAACTCGTGTAGTCTCGAATAGTGATTTCGACGAAGTTCTGCACTTGCCTTTACTCAGTGTAAGGTAACATGCAAAAAAACAGTTATAAAACACAAGTACCTGCCCCTTAGATAATAAAGAGCAGGCACTTATATTTTACTTCCTTTATGTGTGACAGCTTATGCAGATGGGCTAAGCGTAATAGTTCGCTCAACTGTATTGTAAGGACCAGGAATTACGTTTCCACTGTTATCAACTAGTTCTAACTTAATGGTATTCTCTCCCATCGGAAGCCCTTCGATAATATACGGCAACCATCTGTCTAAGGTAAATTCAGTACCGTTGATAGTCGCGCGTACTTTGTTTCCTGTAGTTGACAAATCCGTATTCACCAGATAGAAGTCCAGCATGATGCGCTCTGTATCAGCACCTTTATACTCCCCTTTAGGGCGGCTGTAGAACATGTGAGGTGCTTCTGTATCAAACTCCACACGCTCCTGCGGCTTACCAACTGTTACTACACGAAGGTCATAAGCACCCTGGTGCTTCAGGCTTTCGTGGTAAGAGCGGGAAAGGAACGACAGTATAACATGATCTCCTTCCGGAATCTCTTTTGAGAAAGTAGTCTCGTAATGCGCTGTGTATGGCTGGTTATCCACAATGTTATGAATATGCTGCCCTTCCTGTGAGTTAGCCATATGCTCTGCATGAGAAGACTCTGTCATTCTTGTCAGTTGGTAATTTGTCAGTTCATACACAAACTCTACATCTCCCGGCTCCACCATGCCTCCTGCAGGAGGAGTGTTCAGGCGCAGTTGTGCCTCTGGAAATGGAGGAGAATCATTGAAAGCATATACTCTAAGGCCGTCTTTGGTCATAATAGCACCTTCCGGTGTCGGGCCTGCATTCGTAGCCTCTGTAGCCGGCGTTTCATTTTCGGCTTCCTGGGTTTGCTTAGCGGTATCGCAGGCTGTAAAACCAAGCGTTAAAGCCGAAGCCAATAGCAAATATGTTTTTTTCATCTATGTGATATTTGGTTAGCGATAGGGCTAAGTTAGCAATTTTATTTTTTTGTATATTGCGGACTACGTGAACAACACAAAAAAGTATACAGCTATTACTATATGAGCGAAATTTTGTTTGATGAAGTTCCATCCCTTGATCTGGCTGATTTTACATCAGGAGACGCAGAGAGAAGAGCTAAATTTGTGAAGCAGCTAGGCGATGCTTACCAAAACATCGGTTTTATTGCCCTACGTAACCACGGCCTCAGCGATGAGTTAACGGAAAAGCTATATGCTGCCACTCAGGCTTTTTTTGCTCTGCCTGACGAGGTAAAGCAAAACTACGAAGTAACTGAACTGGCCGGCCAGCGTGGCTATGTTAGCAAAGGAAGAGAGAAAGCAAAAGGCTTTAACACTGGCGACCTGAAAGAATTCTACCATGTTGGGCAGGAGGTAACAGACAATGATCCTATCAAAGAACAATACCCGGACAATATCTGGCCTGCCGAAGTACCAGACTTCAAAGCAGTAACATTAGAGGCTTACCAAAAGCTGGAGGCAGCTGGTAAGCAGGTATTAAAGGCCCTGGCAATACTTTTAGAGCTACCAGAAGATTATTTTGATGCGAAAGTACACAATGGCAACAGTATTCTGCGTGCTATCCACTACTTCCCTATCGAGAACCCGGATGCCGTACCGGCTGGGGCTGTACGCGCCGCTGAACATGGAGATATCAATTTAATTACGCTGCTGATGGGAGCTAGTGCAGACGGCTTGCAGGTACTGCGCCGCGATGGCAAATGGATTCCGATTACAGCCCTGCCGGAGCAGGTTGTAGTAAACGTGGGCGATATGCTGGCCCGCTTAACGAACAACAAACTGAAATCAACTATCCACCGTGTGGTAAACCCACCTCGTGAACTAATGCACACTTCCCGTTTCTCCATTCCGTTCTTTATGCACCCACGTTCTGAAATGGACCTGACCTGCCTGGAGAACTGCATTGATGAGCAGAACCCTAAAGCTTACCCTGATGCCACAGCAGGAGAATACCTGAACGAGCGCCTCGTTGAGCTTGGGCTGAAAAAGTAATTTACAAACCTTTTCTTAAAGCGAGGCAGCTCATGAGCTGCCTCGCTTTTTTCGATCTACGGCATGAGTCTGCGCTACTACATCTTCCTGAAAGACGTTCTGATGCTGGCCCTCACAGCTTTTGGTGGTCCGCAGGCACATATGGCCATGATGCTTACCTTACTGGTTGATAAGCGCCGTTATATAACAGAGCAGGAGCTTATTGAATTGAATGCCCTCTGCCAGATTTTGCCTGGCCCTACCTCTACACAAACCATAACTGCGATAGGTTTTAAAATCGGGGGGCCTAATCTTGCTTATCTCACACTGCTTGTGTGGTTACTGCCTGCTTCCGTTATCATGACAGTAGCCGCCCTGATAATTTCCTACTTACAGGAACATAATATATCCCTCAGCTTTTTAAGGTTTATACAGCCTATGGCAGTTGGCTTCGTGGCTTATGCAGCTTATATGATCGGGGCCAAAGTAATCCATACAAAAACAGCCACGGCCCTGATGGTAGCTTCGGCAATAGTCTCTTACTTTTTCAATTCTCCCTGGATGTTTCCTGTTTTGCTGATAGCTGGCGGAGCTGTTACAGCTGTCCGGTTCAGGCTACACCCGCGCGAGGAGAACAAGCAGCTGCGCATACAGTGGGCAAACTTTGTACTTTATGTGGCAGTGCTTATAGTTGCTGCAGCAATAGGTGGTATTACGCACAGCCTGCCTGTAAGGCTTTTTGAAAACTTTTACCGTAACGGCAGCCTTATTTTCGGAGGCGGGCAGGTGCTTATCCCTCTTCTGTACACAGAGTTCGTGGACTTTAAGCACTACCTTACCGGAGAAGAGTTTTTGTCTGGCTATGCCATTGTACAGGCGCTTCCCGGTCCTGTATTTTCTTTTTGCTCCTACATTGGCACTCTCTCTATTCGTGATGCTGGTGTATCAGGGCAGATACTTGGTTCTTTGATGGCTACAGCAGGCATCTTTTTGCCCGGTACTTTCTTTATTTTCTTTGTTATCCGGTTTTGGGATGAACTGAAAAAGTACCGTGTCGTGCGCGCTTCCCTGGAAGGCATAAGCGCTGTCAGCACGGGCATGGTGGTAGCAGCTGCCATCCTTCTTTTTCATCAGTTAGAATCCAGTGCCCTAAATATTGGCTTTGTGCTGGCTACTTTTTGCCTGCTGATGTTTACCCGTGTTCCAGCTCCTGTGTTAATCCTGACTGGTCTGCTACTTGGGTTTATTCTCTAAACAGATATCCTTAAAACAAAAAAACCAACTACAAACTCGTTGTAGCCGGTTTTTAAGAAACAGCAAAAATAAACTTACTTTAATATATTTAACAGGTAGTCACCGTACCCGCTTTTGCGTAGTGGTTCAGCTACCCGCTGCAGTTGCGCTTTATCAATATAGCCCATACGATAAGCCACTTCTTCTATACAACCAATTTTAAGCCCCTGGCGCTCCTCTATTACCTGCACAAACGTAGCAGCCTGCATCAGCGACACGATAGTACCTGTATCGAGCCAGGCAGTACCCCTATCCAGAATACCTACTTTCAGTTTGCCCTGGCGCAGGTACTCTTTGTTTACATCCGTAATTTCATATTCGCCACGGGCACTTGGCTTAAGCTGTTTAGAGATTTCCACCACATCATTGTCATAGAAATATAAACCTGGTACTGCAAAGCTGGACTTTGGCTGCTTTGGCTTCTCTTCAATAGACAGCACATTTTTATCATCATCAAACTCTACCACGCCATATCGCTCCGGGTCTTGCACGTGATAAGCATACACCACACCACCATCAGGGTCATTGTTTGCCTGCAACAGCTTACTCATGCCAGAACCGTAAAATATATTATCGCCAAGTACAAGCGCAACTTTATCTCCATCAATAAACTTCTCCCCGATAACAAAAGCCTGTGCAAGCCCATTTGGCTCTTCCTGTACCGCATAGCTGAAATTACAGCCAATCCGGCTGCCATCGCCTAACAGGCGCTCAAACATCGGCAAGTCGTGCGGAGTAGAGATAATCAGTATATCCCGTATACCAGCCAGCATCAGCGTGGACAACGGGTAATATATCATGGGTTTATCATAAACAGGCATCAACTGTTTGCTGACAGCCAATGTAAGCGGATGTAAACGGGTTCCGGAGCCTCCGGCAAGAATGATTCCTTTCATATGATTAGTTTTCGTAAATAAACTGTTGGTTATCGTTAAACCACTTAAATGTTTTTTGCAGCCCCTCACGTACAGCTACTTCTGGCTTATAGCCTAGCAGGTACTTGGCCCTAGAGATATCTGCCCAGCTATCTTTAATATCGCCTACACGCTCCGGGCCATGTACTGGTTCTAGTGTTACTCCTGTTGCTGTTTTTAACATATTTAACACTTCCAGCAACGATGTTCGGTCGCCTGCTCCAATGTTATAAACCTTGTTAACAGCCTCAGGATTTTCCACCAGTGCTGCCTTGATATTTGCCTGGACACAGTTCTCTACAAAAGTAAAGTCACGGGTTTGAGTGCCATCGCCATTAATTACAGGCGAATGGCTCTGTAACTGTGCATCTATCAGTAGTGGAATAACAGCGGCATATGCACCTCTGATGTCTTGTTTTGGGCCAAACACATTAAAATATCGCAAGCCTATGGTTTCTATGCCATAAGTCGCAGCAAACACCTCTGCATAAAGCTCGTTCACATACTTTGTAACAGCATAAGGAGAAAGCGGTCTGCCTACACGTTCCTCTACTTTGGGCAGCTCTTTGCTATCGCCATAAACCGAAGAGGATGTTGCATATACAAAGCGCTTCACTCCGCTTTCCTTGGCAGCTACGATCATATTAACAAAACCATCTACATTAACACTGTTGATTTCAGCCGGCTCTTTTATGCTTCTTGGCACTGACCCTAAAGCGGCCTGATGCAATATGATATCTATGTTTTCACAGGCAGCCATGCATACCGCCGCATCACGAATATCCCCTTCTACTAATTCAAAAGCAGCATTAGACTTGAACTCTACAATATTTTTAAGGTAGCCACTAGAGAAATTATCCAGTACCCGGACTTTGCCAGCTTTGTATTTTAGCAGATACTCCACCAGATTAGAGCCGATAAAGCCGCCGCCGCCTGTCACCAAAAAAGACAGGTGTGCCAGCGGCTTCTCATGATAGGGCTTATCGTACAAATTCTGATCTTAATCTTTAGTAATAGCTATCGGTCTGTGTACTGCTGCTCGTAGTATGACTGGTAATTACCTGATGTCACGTTTTCCAGCCACTCTGTATTCTGCAGATACCAATCTACAGTTTTGCTTAAGCCTTCTTCAAACGTAACAGACGGTTTCCAGCCTAACTCTTCCATCAACTTTGAAGAATCAATAGCATAACGCAGGTCGTGGCCTGCACGGTCTTTCACAAACGTGATTAACTGGCGGGATTGTCCTTTTGGCCGGTCCAGTTTCTCATCCATCAGATCGCAAAGCAGCTCTATCAGGTCTATATTGCGCCACTCGTTAATGCCACCAATGTTGTATGTCTCTCCTATTTTTCCTCTATGAAAGATGTCATCAATAGCACGGGCATGATCCAGTACGTAAAGCCAGTCGCGCACGTTCTCTCCTTTGCCATAAACCGGCACTGGCTTTTCGTTTTTGATGTTGTGGATGGCCAGCGGAATAAGCTTTTCCGGGAAGTGGTTCGGACCATAATTGTTCGAGCAGTTAGACACTTTTACAGGCATGCCATAGGTATGATAGTAGGCCCGCACAAAGTGGTCTGAGCTTGCTTTGGAAGCTGAATAAGGAGAACGTGGGTCATACGCAGTCTCTTCTGTAAAGAAGCCTTCTGCTCCTAGCGAACCATATACCTCATCCGTAGAAATATGGTAGAACAGGTGGTCCTGCAGGTTATCAGCCCAATGTTTGCGGGCCGTGTTCAGCAGGTTTACAGTACCAATCACGTTTGTATTTACAAAAGCCAGCGGGTCTGTAATAGATCGGTCTACATGCGACTCGGCTGCCAGATGGATTACAGCATCAAACTTATGAACAGAGAATATTTCATCCAGGTAAGCAGCATCCACAATGTCGCCTTTCAGGAAAGTGTAGTTTTCGCTGTCCTCTATATCAGTAAGGTTGGCCAGGTTACCAGCATATGTTAGTTTATCCAGGTTGAAGACTTGGTACTCAGGGTATTTAGTTACAAACAGCCTGACTACATGGGAACCAATAAAGCCCGCTCCACCAGTAATTAGTATTTTCATTTTTTATGCTTTTGTTGATTCTCTTAATGATTCCTGCCAATCCCAGGCGCTTTTCATAGCTTCTTCCAGTGTGCTGGTTGTTTTGAAGCCAAGTACTTCTGTAGCCTTTGTTACATCAGCATATATTTTAGGTACATCTCCTGCACGGCGAGGGCCGATTTTATAGTTTAGCTTTACACCAGTTGACTTCTCAAAAGCCTGTATTGCCTCCAGCACAGTGTTTCCCTGGCCTGTACCTACATTATAAACCTCTATGCTTTCAGCCTGGCCTTGCAATAGTCTATCTACTGCTACAACGTGTGCCTTGGCTAAATCTACTACATGTATATAGTCCCGAACACAGGTGCCGTCCGGTGTATCATAGTCATCTCCAAAAACAGTAACCTGCTCCCGTATACCAGCTGCAGTTTGCGTAATAAATGGCACCAGGTTGTTAGGAACTCCTAGTGGCAACTCTCCTATTTTAGCAGATGGATGCGCACCTATCGGATTAAAATAACGCAAAGCGATAGACCTAACAGAGCTTCCGCTGTTTGCCAGATCTACCAGAATCTCTTCGCATATTTTTTTAGTATTACCGTAAGGAGAATTTGCTTTTTGTACGGGAGTCTGCTCAGTTACAGGCAGTTTCTCCGGAATACCATAAACGGTGCAGGAAGAAGAGAAAACAAGATTGTTAACCTTAAACGCTTCCATTATCTGTAACAATGCCACCAGAGACCCTATGTTGTTATGGTAATATTTCATAGGCTGCGCCACTGACTCCCCTACAGCTTTATAAGCGGCAAAGTGTATAACTCCGGCTATTTGTGGTTCCTTTTCAAAAACTTCGCGCAAAGCAGCAGCGTCAGTACAATCTACACGATAGCAAGGAACATTTCTTCCAACTAAAGCAGCTATGCCTTCTAAAGCACTTTCCTCAGAGTTTGAAAAGTTATCTACAATAATTGGCTCATAACCTGCTTCCACCAGTTCAACCACTGTGTGCGAACCAATATAACCCGCACCTCCTGTTACTAAAATTTTACCCTTTGTCATAGTTTATGTTGTTGTGACTTGTATGCTTATAAAGTTATGTATTTAATATGACTGATTCTGTTTCGGTATAACCCTTTTATATCAACCAGTATAGCGTTGTCTTTCATGATAGACTTAAAATATTCCTCATCCAGTTCCAGATAAGGCTTATGGCAAACAGCCACTACAACAGCATCATAGTCCTTTCCTGGCCCTTGCGTCAGGCTCAGCCCATAGGCCTGCTGAAATTCGCCCGGGCTTGCATAAGGGTCTACTACTTCTATCGCTATATTAAAGTTTCCTAATTCTTTAATTATATCAACTACTTTCGAGTTTCGTACATCTTTTACGTTCTCTTTAAAGGTAGCTCCCATAATCAGCACACGTGTATGGGCAATATTTTTACCTGACTTAACTAGCTGTTGCACAAGCTTTGTCGCCACATACATTCCCATGTTATCGTTGATGCTGCGCCCACTTAGTATTACTTTAGCATCGTAGCCAAGCTCCTTTGCTTTATAAGTGAGATAATAAGGGTCTACACCTATACAATGCCCCCCAACCAGGCCGGGAGAGAATTTCAGGAAGTTCCACTTTGTGCCTGCAGCTTCCAATACCTCATAAGTATTGATGCCCATACGATCAAAAATAATGGATAGCTCATTCATCAGCGCTATGTTCAAATCTCGCTGCGTGTTCTCTATTACTTTGGCCGCTTCGGCTACTTTAATAGAGGAAACTTTATGTACACCCACTTTCACTATTAACTTGTAAATGCGAGCGATCGCTTCTGTAGCCTCCTCGTTACACCCGGCAACAACTTTCGTGTTCCTTGCCAGCGTGTGCTCCTTATCGCCAGGGTTAATCCTCTCTGGAGAATATCCTACTGAAAAATCCTCTATATAGTTTAAATTAGATACTCTTTCTAGCACGGGAACGCAGTCTTCTTCTGTACAACCAGGATAAACTGTAGACTCAAATATCACGTAATCACCCTTCTTCAAGGCTTTCCCTACAGTTTCTGAGGCTAAAAAAATATGGCTTAAATCAGGTATAGCATGCTCATCAACAGGGGTAGGTACAGTTATAATAAAGCACTGCGCATCTTTAAGCAAATCGGGGTTATCCGTAAAAACGACATCAGTGTTACAGAACTCTTCAGCCGCCAGCTCTCCGCTAGGGTCTATTTGCTTTTTTAACATCTCAATCCGCTGAGAGTTTATATCAAAGGCAACTACCTTTAACTTTTTAGCAAAAGCAAGAGCAACAGGTAAACCTACATAGCCTAAGCCGATTACAGCTAGTTTTGATTTCTTATTAACTAATTGCTCGTACAAATTTTCTGTTTTTAGTATCCTTTAGAACCTGCAACGGTTTGACCAGACACGGCAGTTCACTTTATAGCAAAACTAATATATTCTATAATTTTTAAAACAAAAAATTTACAACATTATATTTTTGCTGCTACTATCCGATCTTTCCCAAACATATCCTGAATTACATCAGCCTGAGAGTAACCTTCTTGCAATAAAAAGCTCCTGATGGCAGTACCATAACGCTCATTAATCTCAAAATACAGCTTACCGTCTTCTTTTAGCAGCTCAAGGCCAAGTTGGGCAATACGCTTATAATACCTTAGCGGATCCTGATCTGGCACAAATAGTGCAAGGTGCGGCTCATACTGCAGCACATTGTTTCGCATCAGCATCTTTTCCTCTTCCAGCACATAAGGCGGGTTACTGGTGATAATATCCAGAGAACCTGGCGCTATATTTTGCACTGGTTCAAACACATCCTGCTGCAGCCATTTTACTGCCAGGTTATACTTTGCTGCATTTACCTGTGCAACCTGCAGTGCACCCTCTGACACTTCTAATCCATATACCTTGCCGGTGTTCAGACTTGCCGTTAAAGCAAGAGGTATGCAACCACTGCCTGCACAAATGTCCAATATATGCAGGTGCTGTCGCTTTTTATGTTCCTTTATAACAAGATCCACCAGTTCCTCGGTTTCGGGCCTTGGAATCAGTACACGCTCATCTACCAGTAGCTCTAGCCCATAAAAATGAGCAATACCCAATACATACTGCACCGGCTCATGCTGCTGTAAACGCTCAAGTGCCCGCTCTACCTGCTCTTGCTGTGAGGCACATACTTCTTCCTGCTGGCTTAAGCTCAGTTGCAATCGTGATTTCTGAAGCACATGCTCCAGCACCAACTGTGCAATGCCTTCTGCCTCCGCTTCAGGATATATATCTTTTAAGCTTTGCCGGATATGTTGTTTCGTTTGCTGGATGGTAGCCACAGGTTACTTTCTTTCGTTTCAGTTTTAGGTATCTTTGCAAAAGTAAGTGCTAAGGCACAAGTATCAAGGCATGCGACACAAGACTTTTAATTTAATATATTAACGTCTTCCAGTAATCTTAAGCTGAGCAAAAACTGCCGCTAAGCCTGAATTGAACTTTAAACTCACATGATGGCATCAACCGACGATTTATATATGCGCCGCGCTTTAGAACTGGCCAGGTTAGGCAATGGCTATACCAGCCCAAACCCTATGGTTGGTTGTGTAGTAGTGCATAAGGGGCAGATAATTGGCGAAGGCTGGCACAGGCAGTACGGAGGGCCACATGCAGAAGTGAATGCTATTGCTTCCGTAGAGGATAAAAGCCTGTTACCCAAGAGTCGTGTTTACGTTACACTGGAGCCTTGCTCCCACTACGGTAAAACCCCGCCTTGTGCTGACCTGCTTATTAACAGCGGTGTTCGCGATGTTGTTATCTGCAATACAGACCCGAACCCATTGGTGGCAGGGCGTGGCATTAAGAAACTGTTTGATGCCGGAGCTCAGGTAAAGGTAGGGGTACTGGAGCAAGAGGGGTTCGAAGTAAACAAACGTTTCTTTACCTTCCACAGCGAGAAGCGGCCTTACATATTTTTAAAATGGGCAGAAACTGCCGATGGTTTTATAGCCGGCGTAAACTATAAGCAAGAGCAAATAAGTGGTGCTCCGGCCAAGCGTCTTGCTCATAAATGGCGAACGGAAGAACAGGCTATTATGGTGGGCAGCCGCACAGCCCTTTACGACAATCCTCAGTTAAGCACCCGCTTCTGGAGTGGCAAGAACCCCTTGCGCATAGTTATTGATAAACAATTACTGTTGCCAGCTCACCTCTATCTTTTTGACCGGAAGCAGCCAACAGTAGTTTATAACTCACAAAAGCAGGAAGAAGCACATGCAAACCTGCACTACGTTCAACTAAGTGAGCAGGAACCATTCCTGCCTCAGATTATGCAGGACCTGCATAAAAGAAACATACTTTCTGTAATGGTAGAGGGAGGCACTTTTCTGCTGGAGAGTATGCTACAGGCGAACCTGTGGGATGAAGCGCATGTCTTCAAAAACACCTCCAAGGCACTAAGCACTGGCATTAAAGCTCCGGCTATGGTGTATGGGCAGTTGCAGAACGTACAAAACTTAGGATCAGATTTGCTGTTCCACTATCTTAGCTGTTAGATTTTAAAACTTTTCCGTCATTTTAACTTCATTATTCAACATTAACACATGGCAGAATCACTTTTAGTAGATGCAAACCTCAGCAAAGAGGAAAAATATAAAAGCCTGCTCCCTCAAATTGAGGCACTTGTAACAGGCGAAAAAGATTTAATCGCCAACATATCCAATTTAGTGGCGGCCTTAAGGCAGGGCTTTGGCTTCTTTTGGGTAGGAGTGTACTTTAATAAAGAGGGAGAGCTGGTGCTAGGACCGTTTCAGGGGCCAGTGGCCTGTACTCGTATACCTTACCACAAAGGTGTTTGCGGCGCCTGCTATACGCAACAGAAAACAATGCTGGTGCCTGATGTAGAAGCATTTCCTGGCCATATTGCCTGTAGCAGCGATTCTAAGTCCGAGATTGTAGTTCCTGTTATAAAAGATGGCGAGGTAAAACTGGTACTGGATGTAGATAGCGACAAACTCAATGATTTTGATGAAACAGACCAGAAATACTTAGAGCAACTGATGAAACTGGTGGAAAGCTGGTACTAGTTTTCACGTAGCACGGACTTTTCCACTTAACTTTTCACTGGTTGAGAAGCTCTATTTTGGCAATAATGCTAAAACCTTAAGCTCAATAACAGGCAAGGCCACTGCTTAAATAATTGCAGTGGCCTTGTTCATAAAATCGTGTATCTAGAATTGTGTTCGTGTGTCGTTATCAATTAACCAAACAACGATGGCGTTTCTGTTTTCAGTTGAGCAATAACCGTTTGCCCTCCTTTTGTTTTCTGGCCTAGCTCTACCTTTACTTCTGCATCTAATGGCAAAAACACATCTACACGGGAGCCAAACTTGATAAAGCCGAATTCTTCGCCCTGGCTTACCTCATCTTTTTCTTTTACATACCATACGATGCGACGGGCCATCGCGCCGGCAATCTGTCGGAAAAGAACCTCTGGACCTGCAGTAGACTCTACTACTACAGTGGTGCGCTCGTTTTGCGTACTTGATTTCGGATGCCAGGCTACAAAATAATTTCCTGGGTGATATTTAAAATAACTTACGATTCCAGATACCGGGTTGCGGGTAATATGCACGTTTATAGGCGACATGAAAATTGAAATCTGCTTACGCTTGTCTTTGAAATATTCAGGCTCTTCTATTTCTTCAATCACTACTACCTTACCATCGGCAGGCGCCACGATCAGGTCTTCATGCAGCAGCAGGTTGCGATAAGGGCTACGGAAAAACTGCAGGATAAGCAGGAACAGCACAACAGACACACCTGAAAAAATTCTATTAAAAGTGTTATTATCCGCGTTGAAATTGTAAAGCAGGAGGTTCAGTGTCAACAAAATCAACAGGGTAAAAAATAGAATTCTTCTTCCTTCCTTGTGAATCTTCATCAGTTAAATTATTTGCCGCAGGTACTTATATAACTTATAATAGCCCATCCAGTTACATAGATGGGCTATTATCCAGCTTCAAAATTATATAAACTTTTGGTTACTATTCAAAAAAATTTTCATTAGAAGCCTCCGCGGTACTTATACGTCATGGCAACTTTATCTATGGCCACAATATAAGCCGCAATACGCATCGATACATTATACTTTTCAGAGGCAGCATAGACACGCTCATAAGACTCTTTCATAATACGTTCTGCACGTTGGTTTACACGCTCTAAAGTCCATTTGAAGCCCATTCTGTTTTGTACCCACTCAAAGTAAGATACCGTTACACCGCCAGCATTGGCAAGTATGTCCGGCACAACCATAATGCCTTTATCGTTTATAATTTTATCGGCTCTATAAGAAGTAGGCCCGTTAGCACCTTCCACAATGAGTTTTGCCTGAATGTTGTCAGCGTTTCTACTAGTGATAACATCCTCTACTGCAGCAGGCACCAACACATCTACTTTAGAAGTTAAAAGGTCTTCGCTGTCTATTTCCTCAGCATTCTGATAGCCTTTCAAACGACCACCATGTGCATCGCGATAAGCAATAGCCTCATCTATATTTATGCCATTGTCGTTCCAGTAAGCTCCGCTAACGTCACTTAATCCCAAGATTTTCACACCACGCTCAGCCATTAGTTTAGCTGCCCAGGCCCCCACATTACCGAACCCTTGTACGGCGGCGGTAGCTGTAACAGGATTCATGCCTAACTTATCCATTGCTGCCATGGCAGACACCATTACGCCTCGGCCAGTAGCCTCTACACGCCCCAGAGAGCCGCCCAATACAAGTGGCTTGCCAGTTACCACAGCATGCTCTGTTGAGCCTTTTCTCTTTGAATATTCATCCATCACCCAGGCCATTTCATGCGGGCCTGTGCCCATATCCGGTGCGGGAATATCCCGATCAGGACCAAAAATATCAACTAAGGAAGCTGTATAAGCTCTTGTTAAACGCTCTATCTCGCCGGAAGACATGGTTCGCGGGTTACAGACAATACCGCCTTTGGCTCCACCGTAAGGAATATCTACTACAGCGCACTTCCAAGTCATCCACGCAGCTAGTGCCTTTACCTCATCCAGGAATACATCAGGGGCGTAACGGATGCCGCCTTTAGAAGGCCCCAGAATGTTTGAGTGTATCACTCTGAAGCCTTCAAACACACGTACTTTACCATCGTCCATGGTAACAGGAACGTTTACAATAACTTGCCTAGTTGGGGATTTTAATACATTATAGGTCTCTTCATCCAGACCTAACACTTCTGCCGCTATATTAAAGTGGGACATCATTGATTCGAAAGGGCTAGCTTTATCCTTTATAGGAGCAGGTTCTTCGTATAATTTCATTGGTAATTTGTTCTCATTTCATTCATTATCTATATAATTAGATACGAACCTGAGCAACAAAGTTCTAGAAGCTGCTCCTGACAGCTTCTAAAGACCGTAGACGAAGCTATTTAAAATACTTTAAGAAAGGCTACAATAAAAGGCACAGCCATCAGTAAGCTATCAAAACGGTCTAAGATGCCGCCATGCCCTGGCAGTAATGTTCCAGAGTCTTTCACTCCCAGGCTTCGCTTTAAAAGCGACTCTACTAAATCGCCCAACACACCAAAAACAGCGATAAGCACAGCTACTCCTATCCATTGATATAGTGCCAGATCCGTAAAAAACAGTGCCAGTACATAGCCTACTACTACGGCTAACGCCGTGCCTCCGGCCCAGCCTTCCCAGGTTTTACCAGGCGAAACCCGCTCCAGCAGTTTGTGCTTACCAAAGTTTTTCCCGAAAATGTATGCTCCTGTGTCTGCGGCCCATATCAACAGCATTACTCCAAGTATGGGTTGCCAACTATATTCCCCTTTTAGGTAGCCCAGCAAGTGCAACAATCCAAATGGCCCTGCCACATAAGCAACCCCCATCAAGGTAAAGGCTATGTTGGTAAATGGTAGCGGCTTCTTACGATACAACTCCAGTATAAAAACTAGAAAGCACAGCGGCACTATTAGAAACAGCACTTCCATAGCCAGCATTTCCTTCTCAATCAGGAACACAGCAATAAAGAAAAGAGCACCAACTACAAGGCCTGCTTGTTTGTTTGGCAGAATACCCTGCACTTCCATCAGCCTGTAAAATTCTGCTATTCCTAACAAAGTAAGCCCCAGGAAGAGCAAAAAGTACGTCCACTCACTAAAACATATCGCGCCGATAAAGACTGTGACACCCAACACCCCGACAATAACACGTTGTTGCAAATTACTTAGGGTGGATATTTTATTGCTCATGTAACGGAATTGCGCCGCCGGAGCGACAGATGTAAAATTGATTTAGGGCTTTGGAGTTTATTTCAATTAGAAGCAGGGCTAACACATCAGGTTAAATCAGAATATAATTGATTTCTTCACAAGAATCCTTAACCATTTTCAGAAGATTCCACATCCGGCACCTCTACTTCTGCCACGCTTTCCGGCCGCAAAGGCTGATCGAGAAAACGCTGGTAAAGATAATATAATATAGCCGCACTTAATACTAAAGACAGGATAACACTATACCAGGGCATTGCCTCTGTAGACTCTACATCGGCATCTATAGCTCCTGATTGTTGCAAGTAAAGCAGGAAGACTGTAAAGCCGTTGTTTACAAAATGTGCCACCATCGGTATAATTATCCTGCCTGACCAGAAGTAAAGATAACCAAACAGGGCTCCTAGTATAGCCCTGGGCACAAAGCCAAAGAACTGCACGTGAATGGCAGCAAAAATAAGAGCGGCAGCCCATACAGCCACATGCATGTTCCCAAACCAACGATGCAGCTGCCGCTGCATAACTCCCCTGAAAACCAGTTCCTCTCCTATGGCCGGTATGGCTGCAAACACCACAAGCCCCAGCAAGAAGCGGGGCAATGTACCAAAATTGGCAATCAGCTTTGTAAGTTCAGCTAATCTGTCTTCCTCGGAACGGGCCCACTGCTCAAAACCTTTCATAGACTCAGGAAACTGAAGGTTGGCATTCCAATCAATAACAGCAGAGTTGAAGGGCATAATAATCACAATCAACAGGCCGCTCAGCAGCACCAGTCCAAGCCCTGGAGTAATTTTCCAGTTCAGGTAGTTGTTCAGGTTAAAGCCCATTATTCTTAGTAAGTAAACAGGCGCCACTATAAAGGAGAAAAAGGAGACTATAGCCTGGAACAGCAACATGGCATCAGGCCCGTTTGGGTACTCTGAAGGATTCTCTACCACGTCTAACAACTGGTAAATACTAATGTCAAAAATCCAGTTTACCAATAAGCTATAGACAAAGCTGGCTACAAAATAGCCGCCTGACATTAACACTATCAGTAACAGAAACACAAGAAACGGGTGTATATCTTTAGAGATGAAACCTTTCATAGAGAAAATTAGGTTTAATTGACGTAAATTTACGTGAAATTTTAAGATTTGGCTTTGGTAAAGATAGCGAACATAGAGTTGGGTGAGTTTCCGTTGTTGCTCGCACCAATGGAAGACGTAAGCGACCCGCCATTCCGGAAGGTATGTAAGGCTAATGGCGCAGATTTAATGTATACAGAATTCATATCGTCAGAGGGTTTGATTCGTGACGCTGCTAAAAGTATACAGAAGCTCGATATATTTGATTATGAACGCCCCATAGGCATCCAGATTTTTGGCTCTGAGATTGAGTCAATGCGAGAAGCTGCCATTGTTTCGTCACAGGCCGGTCCTGACCTGATCGATATTAACTACGGTTGCCCTGTAAAGAATGTAGCCTGTAAAGGTGCCGGTGCAGCTTTGCTGCGCGACATCCCGAAAATGGTGAAAATGACAGAGGAGATCGTAAAAGCGACCAACCTGCCTGTTACGGTAAAAACCCGCCTGGGCTGGGACGAGAACAGCAAAAACATTGTAGAGACAGCCGAACGCCTGCAGGATATTGGCATTAAGGCTTTAAGTATACATGGCCGCACGCGTGTACAGATGTATAAGGGAGAAGCCGACTGGAGCCTGATTGCGGAGGTAAAAAACAACCCACGCATGAAGATCCCGATTTTTGGTAACGGCGACATAGATTCTCCGCAAAAAGCATTGGAGTACCGCAACAGGTATGGCATAGACGGCATTATGATTGGCCGTGCTTCTATTGGCTACCCTTGGATTTTTAATGAGGTTAAGCACTACATGAAAACCGGCGAAATACTGCCGGGGCCAACGCTAGACGAGCGTGTAGAAGTTTGCCGCCAGCATTTCACACACTCACTAGAGTGGAAAGGTGACAAGTTGGGCATTTTTGAAATGCGCCGCCACTATACCAACTATTTCCGTGGTTTGTCACATTTTAAACCACTGCGCATGCGCCTGGTGCAGTCCGAAGACATCAACGAAATTTACGACACGCTTGATGAAATTGCTCAGACGATGAGTTACGCTTGAGTTAACATGTTAGATAACCAGAGCATTTAGAGGCCATCTGCTGTCATTGTATCAGTGGATGGCTTCTGCTTAAACGGCTTTCCCAAATTCAACTCTATATATTTTGTATAAATTATCTTTAGTTTCTTCACCTTTCTAAACTTTAAAAACTATCAAAACAGAAACCGCGCCCACACAAGAAAAAACATCTACCTCGCCACTTGTCTGGCTGCTGGTAGTTGTGCTAACCTTTATCTGGGGCACCTCTTTTATCCTGATAAAAAAAGGGCTGGTTGTTTTTAGTTCTGATGAACTGGGGGCACTGCGCATTGTTATTGCCTGCTTGGCTTTACTGCCTTTTGCAATAAGCAACTTACATAAGGTAGAACCGCACCGCTGGAAGTTCATTTTAGCAAGTGGCTTATTAGGCAACCTGTTTCCTGCTTTTTTGTTTGCCTACGCCGAAACGCGGCTTGCAAGTGGTCTGGCTGGTGTTTTAAACTCTCTGACAGCACTTTTTACTTTACTGATCGGTGCCGCTTTCTTCCGGCAATCTATTACTTGGATGCGCATGCTTGGTATTGTGGTGGGTATAGCAGGCACAGCCATGCTTATCTTTTCCGACAACGGCAGTGCTGACCTTGATAATAAATTTTACGGTTTGTACATTGTAGTAGCTACGATCTGTTACGGAGGCAGCGCCAACATTATTAAGTTCAGACTTAAAGGCATCCCTCCAATTGTTATGTCCAGCCTTGCATTATTGACAGTAGGACCAATAGCAGCTGTTTATCTTTTTACTACAAACGCGGTGGACAAGCTACAACATACGCTGGGTGCATGGGAGGCACTGCTGTACATTGCTATTCTTGCTGTGTTCAGTACTGCCATTGGTCTCATCCTTCTAAACAAGCTTATTCATATTTCAACGCCTCTTTTTGCCAGTTCAACCAACTACCTTATTCCTATTGTAGCGCTTATGTGGGGCGTGTTAGACGGAGAAACCATTCAGCTGTGGCACTACATGGGAATGGTCGTTATTTTAGCCGGTGTTTTTATCGTAAACAGGGCAAAGTAGCTCGTCTTAACATTTCATAAACCCTACTTTACTTGCAAATAAAGTACTAGTAAGGCCTAGTTCATTCCCTACCATATTGATTTTTTAGCTAATTTTAACAGTTTGAAAAATTGAAACGCTCATTGAATGAAGCTCTATAAGCCCTTTCTATACCTTTTTGTTTTCCTGTTATTAGCATTACAAACGCAGGCGCAGGCGCAGGCGCAGGAACAGACAGGTAAGTCTGCCATTGAAGAATTAAAAGTACAGGCTGTTAACGACACGGCCTTTACCTTGCTCACCACAAATACTTCTGGCAATCTTGTAAAGTACAGTGGTTCCCTTCCGCTAAGAGTTAATGGAGAGCTGCAAGAGCTTGCCTTTGTAAACGGAGAGGCGCGATTTTCGCTACAAAAGCAAGCAGAATTAGTACAGGTAAGCGCTAATTTAGGTAACCATACACTAGCTCGCCTTTACCGCCTTGATGAGGAATCACCGCAAGGAGTGCGGGAGTTTCCGATGTGGCTTTCTATTTTACCTCCACTGTTAGCCATTATATTGGCCCTTATTTTTCGGGAAGTGTTATTAGCCCTTTTTGCGGGCATATGGGTTGGTGGCTTCGTTATTTACGGCCTGTCTTTTACATCTCTCTTCACAGGCTTACTCGCCGTAGGCGATACCTACCTAATGGAAGCTCTTACAGATTCTGATCACGTGTCGGTCATTATTTTTTCGATGCTGATAGGTGGGATGGTAGCAATCATATCTAAAAACGGAGGAATGGCAGGTGTGGTAAACCTCCTATCCAGATATGCCCGCTCGGCCAAAAGCTCCCAGGTTGTTACCTGGTTTTTGGGTGTGGCTATTTTCTTTGATGATTATGCCAACACACTTATTGTCGGTAATACCATGCGACCTGTAACAGACAAGCATAATATTTCCCGCGAAAAACTGGCTTACCTTGTAGACAGCACCGCTGCACCTGTTGCGGCCATTGCTTTTGTAACCACATGGGTAGGAGCGGAATTGGGTTATATTAAAGATGCTGCCACCACCCTGGGCATAGAAGAAGGTGCTTATTCCCTTTTCTTTCACTCGTTAGAGTATGCCTACTACCCGATATTGACATTGGTATTTATGCTGATGCTGGTGCTAATGAACCGTGATTTTGGGCCGATGCACCGTGCTGAAGAACGTGCCCGAACAACAGGTGCGGTAAGTGCCGTTCACTTAGATAGCAAAGGCGAAGAGAAGCAAAAGCAGGAAATGGCAGAATTCGAACCTGTTGACCCTTCTCGCACCAGGGCCTTTAATGCACTGCTACCTGTCTTGGTGGTTATTTTTGGCACTGTAGTCGGCTTGTTGTACACAGGCTACAACCCTGCTGTTTGGACCGATACTTCGCTTGGGTTCTTCCGTAAGCTGTCTGTCACCATTGGAGACTCTAACTCCTATGTGGCACTTATCTGGGCATCTCTGTCTGGTGTAATAATAGCTGTGATGCTTACAGTAAGCCAGCGCATCATGAGCCTGTATGAGACAATGGAGTCTCTGACAACAGGCTTCAAAGCTATGTTACCGGCCATACTTATACTTGTTCTTGCCTGGTCTCTGGCAGCGGTTACGCAACAGTTGTATACAGCAGAATACCTTACTTCTCTTTTTTCTGGCAACATTTCGCCGCAGTTTCTGCCTGAGATCACTTTCTTTCTGGCGGCCATTATTGCTTTCTCTACTGGCTCTAGTTGGGGCACTATGGCTATACTTTACCCATTAATGATGCCAGCTGCTTGGTACGTGTGCCAGATGCAAGGTTATAGCCTGGAAGAGACAATGCCTATTATTTATAACGTAATATCGGTAGTTCTGGCAGGTTCCGTTTTTGGCGACCATTGTTCCCCCATCTCTGACACAACCATCCTTAGCTCACTGGCATCTGGCTGTAACCATATCGACCACGTGAAAACACAGCTACCTTATGCGGTTACTGTAGCGCTTGTGTGTAACTTAGTTTGCACAAACCTCTCTACCTTAGGAGTACACTGGGCACTTGTATATTTAATCGGGGCAGCAATACTCTGGCTATTAATCAGGTTCTTGGGCAAAAAGAACTCTTTTGCAACAACAACGGTCTAGCTGGTAAAACAAGAGTGGCAACTTATATAAATTGCCACTCTTGTTTTACTCAAAGCACGATCTCATAGAAATCATGTACTACAGCACGTGCTCCGTAGCTTTCTTTATTGCTGATTAACCCTTCATTCAGGTACGCCCCCTGCTGCTCGGTTGAAATACCGAAGTCAAAATATTTTTTATCTTGATACACTTTTGTTAGCAGGTAATCTATGATCACGTTTAGTACACCTAACTCCTTTCCACGTGCCGTATAAGCAATGTACTGGCAATGTGCTACTGCTGGAGTTTCATATATTATAATACCTCCCAACATTAAACTTTCTTCAAAGGCTGCACAAAGCTTTACCTGATTTGGGAATAAGTTAGCTAAGCAGGTTATTTCCTCCACAGTATGGACAGGTGGTATGTCATACCTTTCTTTCAACAACTCCTGCTCTATTCTCATAAAACCAGCAAAATCTAAAGAAAGCTCTACCTTGATATTGTTCCGCTTAGCTTTGCTTACCTCCCACTTCCGTTTTCTGCTATAGCCGAAAAGCTGAGCCATGTCTATAGCAGAAGTAACATCTCTCCGGTAAAGTCTGCCTTTATTTCTAAACAACACATACAAATCTTCTTCGGCAGGCGCTTGATGGTAAATATGCGGAACAGTTTTATAGTTAATTTTATCAAAGCCACATTGCTTAAAGTATTGTAACATTACTTCAAACACCTCCAGCATGATAGACACTTTCATCCGATTATCGCTGATAATGCCACCGTAAGTAAGCCCGCCGTGTGATTGTATTTCTTTCCCTGCTTCGTTGGCTGGCAACAGTGCTATTAACTTTCCTTTTCTGTAGAACAGCAGCGAGTGATCTGTAAATCTATCGGCATGGTACTCCATGTAGTCCCGCTGCAGTAGAAAGGTACCGTTCTTTGAACGATGTACAAAAGCATCCCAGGCAGCTTTATGCGCAGGTATGTACTTCTCAACCTGTACCATACTACCTGTTTAACACAATACGGAAAGTTGTTCCCTTTCCTACCTCCGACCATTTTACATATAGTTTGCCGTCGTGGTAGTTATCGATTATGCGTTTAGCCAGGGCAAGTCCTAATCCCCAGCCACGTTTTTTGGTCGTAAAGCCTGGTAAAAAAACAGATGCCATTTTGCTCTTAGGTATACCTTTGCCTGTATCGGTTATATCAAGTGCAATGCTGCTCTTACCTAATAGCAAAAGTTGTAAGGTAATACTTCCTTTTCCCTCCATAGCATCTACAGCATTCTTGCAGATATTTTCTATTACCCAGTCGAAAAGCGGCACATTAACTTTAGCCGTAATATCAGGGGAAAAGCTGGAGGAAACGCTGAAATCTACTTTTTTAGAAATCCGGTTCTGTAGGTAGTTAATGGCATTCTGTGTCACCTGCAAAATATTCTCATCACGAAGTAAAGGTACTGAACCTATATTGGAGAAGCGCTCCGTTATTATCTCTAAACGGCGGATGTCTTTCCCTAACTCCTCCACAATAGGCTCCCGCTCAAACTTAGGGCTGGCTTTAATGTACTCATACCAGGCCATTAACGAAGATAGAGGAGTACCAAGCTGGTGCGCTGTTTCTTTGGCCAGCCCTACCCACACTCTGTTTTGCTCGGCTCTGCGGGAGTAGCTAAAGGCAAAGTAGGCCATAGAGGCGAAGCAGGCAATAACAAGCAACTGTACATAAGGATAGTAGCGAAGCTGAGCCAGTAAGGCGGAGTCTTTATAAAAGACATAATTCTCAGAGCCCTCTCCCCATGGCACCACAATAGGAGTATGCTGCCCCTTCATTTTCTCTATCTCATGCTGTAGCAGTTCATTTTTTCTTTCTTCTGAAATGTTTTCGGGCAAATTAATGTTCTTAGAATCGAGAATATTCTCTTTATCGTCCGTTAAGATAACAGGCACTGTATGGTTAGACGACAGAATTTCTTCTTCTATAAAAACGATGTTATCGTCGCTGGGTGCACTAATCATGTATCGGAGGCCTTTAGCATAGAGTTGTACCAACTCCTGCTCCCGCTCGGCCAACTTATTGACAAGTATATTTGTATAGGTAATGGTAGCAGCACCGATAATTAGCGCAATAATTACAACAATGAATTTTATTCTGTTCTTCTGAGAATAGATGGGAATCATGCAGTGTACACGTAAATTATTTGAAATTAGTATAAATTAATTAATAAGGGCAAGAAGTTTCATTTTAAAAAAATGATGCTGTAAATTTGTACCTTAGTACTTTAAACGCTATTATGCTTCAGAATTTTAAAGCAATCAGCCTGTCGTACAAGAAAGCGCCGCTGGATATCAGGGAACTGATTGCCTTAGATGAAACTTCCTGCAGGTTATTTCTTCAAACCCTCAAGAACTTCATCCAGGCCTCTGATATACTGGTTCTTTCTACCTGCAACCGCACCGAAGTATACTACAACGCTGACATTGACTATAGTAAAGAGATCGTGAAGCTGCTTGGTATTACCAAGGGCATCGACAATATTTCGCAGTACCTGGACTACTTTACCGTACTTAATGAGCACGACGATGCCGTACAGCACTTGTTCGATGTATCGATGGGGCTGGAGTCGCAGGTGGTTGGTGATATGCAGATATCTAACCAGGTAAAACACTCTTACCAGTGGGCTGCCGATAACGAAACTGCCGGGCCATTCCTGCACCGACTGATGCACACCATCTTCTTCACGAATAAACGAGTTGTGCAGGAAACCTCTTTCCGTGACGGTGCCGCTTCTACTTCTTATGCTGCTATAGAACTGATTGAAGAGCTGACTGCTGATATTATAGATCCTAAAATATTAGTAGTAGGCTTAGGTGAGATTGGTGCTGATGTTTGCCGCAACCTGAGAGATGCCGGCCATAAGAATGTAAAAATTACCAACCGCACCCTAGCTAAAGCAAAGCTTTTGGCTGAGGAGTGTGATATGGAAGTACTTCCTTTTGAAGATATTGTGCAAGGCTTGAAAGAGGCAGATGTTATTATCTCTTCTGTGGCAAGGGAAACCCCTTTCTTCACCAAAGAAATGGTGCAACGCCTGAACGTGCTTTCATTTAAATTCTTTATTGACCTGTCGGTGCCGCGTAGCGTGGAGACAGATGTAGAGACAGTACCAGGCGTACTTGTTTATAATATCGACACTATTCAGAATAAAGCTTCTGAAGCGCTGCAGCGCCGCATTAACTCTATTCCGCAGGTTAAGGAGATTATTACAGAGTCTATTGATCAATTTAATGACTGGTCTAAGGAGATGATGGTTTCTCCAACGATACATAAGCTAAAGAACGCACTTGAGACTATCCGCCAGGAGGAAATGGCGCGTTACATGAAAAAGCTTGGCCCTAAAGAGGCTAAACTAATCGACAACATCACAAAGTCTATGATGCAGAAGGTTATTAAGCTACCAGTACTACAGCTTAAGGCGGCCTGTAAACGTGGAGAGGCTGAAACCCTTATTGATTTACTAAACGACCTGTTTGATTTAGAAAGCCAGGCTGTTGATACAGCAGAATAGGCAGGCTAACTTTAACAAGTATACTCTGTAAATAAAGAAGAAGCTGGCACTAAGGTGTCAGCTTCTTTTGTTTTCATCAATTTGTTTTCATGTTAGCGCATCATACTTCTCAGGTATGTTTTTGTACTTTAACAAGCTTTACTCCTCTGGAACTTCTTATAAAAGAACTACATTTAACAGAGTAAGGGCCTTACATTTTACGCCCAGAAGCTTGATTATAGACAGAAAAAAATGTCAGTTTTCGTAGGTGAACGGCATCTTTTTTTTAGTGAATGAAATAGCCAAAATCTCTTGTTAGCTATCTCAAAGACCAGAAAGTGAGCTAATGCTACTATTTTCATATAGAAACAGAAGCGTTATAAGCACTTTTTCTGCAGTGTTAAATGTCTACACAGCACTCTTCCAAACAGTCAATCACATCGATTAACTTAGGAATAGCAAGTGAATAATAGATTTTAGTTCCTACCTTAAAAGACGACAAAACTCCCTTGTCTTTAAGTGTAATAAGGTGCTGCGAAGCAATTGCCTGAGGAAGGTCCAAGTACTTATATATCTCAGTAACAGTCATTTTGTCCTCTTTCCCCAGCAAATCTACGATAGCCAATCTCTTCGGGTGAGCCAGTACTTTTAGCATGGCCGCCGCCTTATCTATCTTCTTCGATTCAATTCTTGATAATAAGCTTTTCATAATTAAAATAATACCTAACAGTTTTTAAATTCATTTAGACTCTTGCTCAACTATATATATATACGGTTGTTTCGCTATTTGGCTGAGTGCAATAAAAGCATTTGTGTAACTTCATGCCATGGAAACTTATCATGCTATCGGACTAATGTCAGGCACCTCATTGGATGGGGTAGACATAGCATATTGTAGACTTACGTATGCAAAAGAAAATTGGATATATGATATACTTAATTATACTACGGCAACTTATAGCAACCACTGGATTGACTCTCTCAAAGAAGTTGAAACAGGTAGTGCCAGAGCCCTGGTAGCGTTGGACCATGCCTACGGAGAATACCTCGGGAAACTGGTAAAAGAGTTCGTAGGCCACCACCAGTTAAAGCCGGATTTTGTTGCTTCCCATGGCCATACGATTTTTCACCAGCCAGAGCAGCACACATCACTGCAGCTCGGCCATGGAGCTTACATAGCTGCACATGCGGGTTTACCGGTTGTGTGCGACTTCCGCACCCTTGACATTGCCTTAGGTGGGCAGGGTGCGCCATTAGTTCCTATTGGTGATCAGTTGCTCTTCAGCAACTATGACTTCTGCCTCAACCTGGGAGGTATTGCCAATGTGTCTTTTCAGCAAAACGAACAATGCCTGGCATTTGATGTATCGGCTTGTAATATGTTGCTGAACACGCTGGCAAATACTTTAGACATGCCTTATGACAAAGACGGGGCTGTGGCAAGATCTGGTAGCATACAGCAGGATCTTTTGCACCAGCTAAACTCCCCTGCTTACTTTACCTCCCCCTTTCCGAAGTCTTTGGGTAAAGAGTGGGTATTGGAGCACAGCTTGCAAACTCTTACAGCCTCTAGTGCCTCTGTTCCAGATAAGTTGCATACCTGTTGCCATCATATTGCCATACAGTTAAAAAAAGCCCTCCCAAGGCTGCACAATGGGCAACACCGTTTACTGTTAACAGGAGGTGGTGCCTTTAACCTATATCTGGTTGAGTTGATTAAAGAATACCTAGGGGAAAGCTTTATAGTAGAAGTACCCGCCCCTGAAGTAGTATCTTTTAAGGAAGCATTGATTTTTGCCTTTTTAGGGGTGCTTCGCTGGCGCGGAGAACACAACTGCCTTAGCAGTGTTACCGGGGCCAGACACAACAACGCAGGAGGAGCCATATACATGTGCTGATGTTGCCATGGCTCATCAAAGAATACCTTGAAAACGGGAATTACTGTCTGCTATTTTTATAAAAACTTTAGAGGAGACAATACATAACATTACTCTGAAAAAGATTTAGAATGAGATACACAAGCAAATCCTTTCCAGACTAATTTTGTGAAATTCATTTTAAAAATAGCAAAGGTAAGCTGCTATAACTTACAATTATGTGGAGAGATATCTTAAACTTTGAGATTTGGGGCAATACCATCGTTAACCTAGCCTGGTTCGCAGGTATTTTACTGCTTGGTTTCTTCTTTAAGACACTTTTATCAAGGCTGCTGTCGAATGTAATGTTCAGACTGGTAAAACGGTTTTCCCAAGAGGAGGATAACCATTCTTTTAAGCGGCTGCTTATACAACCACTGGAAATTCTACTGCTGCTGGTATTTCTGTTCTTTGCCTTTAAATTCTTAAACTACCCACTAGACCCTACGGAGAGCAGGAAGAATGACCCTTTCATAAAGATCTTTATGATTCGTACCTATCACATTTTTGTGATAGTCTCGGTAACATGGGTTATTCTCCGCTTTATTGATTTCTTAGGCCTAATATTTAAGAACCGGGCATTAAAGACAGCATCGAAACTGGATGATCAGCTGGTCCCATTTTTTATGGATTTCGTTAAGGTGTTGATATCCATCTTTGCGTTTCTTGTAGTATTAGGCTCTGTTTTTAACGTAAACGTGGCAGGTTTATTAGCAGGCCTGGGAGTGGGTGGCTTAGCCATTGCCTTTGCTGCCAAAGAGAGCTTAGAAAACCTGCTGGCTTCTTTCACCATCTTTCTTGACCATCCTTTTGTTGTAGGTGACTTAGTAGAAGTAGGTGGCATTACCGGAACAATAGAAAAGATTGGTTTCAGAAGTACCCGTATCCGTACATTAGAAAAGAGCTTTGTAACCGTGCCTAATAAGCACATGATAGATAAGCCTCTTGATAACCTTACGCTCCGTACTTTCCGCCGGGCAAGGTTTGATATCAACTTAACTTATAACACAACATCTGACCAGATTCGCGGTATAGTTCGTGATGTACAGGAGCTGATTGATAAGCACCCGCATACGAACCAGGACGGACGTGTTTCTTTTATAAATTTAGGGGCTCACTCAAAAGACGTGATGGTACAATATTTTGTAGACACCATGGACTGGAATGAGTATCTGTCAGTGAAGGAAGAAATCAACTACAAGATTGTAGAGATTGTAGAGGACATACATGGGGCTGAGTTTGCCTTTCCTACTTCAACGGTTTATCTGCAGCAGCCTGAACCACAAGCTTAACTAGGTCTGCTACTTTATAAACTAAATCAGGTACAATAAAAAAGCCGGAGAAGCTCCGGCTTTTTTTCACCCTTATATCTTTATTTCTACTTAACTATATCTTTAGGAACTACATCCTACTACCTTAGTTTCAATCAACTTAATCAAGAATCAAATCAACCACAAACCTTAGCCCTATCTCACTGACTTACTTTTTGTTATCAGTTTTGATTTCTTTAACGAACAGCCTCAGCTATAGTTATAGCAGGTAGGTAATTTATCAAGGTAAGGATATCTTTTTTTAGGTAAGCGCATCATATTTTAATGTAAACGTACATACAGGTTCTGCCATAAAGTTCAAGTTGCGTTCAACTGGCACAGGAAAAGTATTAAAGATTTCTTATCTTACACTTTCTATATAATTTCTCTGAACAAAGCTTTAGACGCTAGTCAAAGTCAAAGTACTCCCCCTCCTGCAGCTCTACATTTTTCTCTTTCTTCTGCTTTGGCTTTTTACCCTGCAGCAGATCACGGAGTTCACGCCCCTCCTCCCGCAGATCGGTTTTAATCTTTTGCCGCACACGTGCGTTGTCGTAGGCGATTTTAAAACTATTCTCTTTGCCTCTCAATGTCAGAAAAAGGTTACTGTTACCAGCATCCGGATCTTCGGCTACAACTCCATATCTTGAGTCTTTGTCAGGGCGGCGCTTGTAGAAAAGGGGCAGCTTAATTTTATAATCCATGTCCTGATCAAACGTATGCGTACCTGATACAGAAACAACAGGGGCTGCTGTTAAATTTGAGCGTATATCCATCTCAG
Organism: Pontibacter silvestris; assembly: GCF_020907275.1. Taxonomy (GTDB): domain Bacteria; phylum Bacteroidota; class Bacteroidia; order Cytophagales; family Hymenobacteraceae; genus Pontibacter; species Pontibacter silvestris. Next base: position 128,230 of record NZ_JAJJWI010000008.1, read on the forward strand.
GGATATATATGGTCCGTTGCTGAATCCAGAAGCTGTTATGCAATTCAGCAAAGTGCATATTAGCCAACTCAGAGCGTTTTACGAACGTCGACATTTTGTTCATTGGCTCAAAGCTAATAAGCTGACCATTTCGCACTGTAGCCTCTATTTCAGCCTGCAGCAAGTCTGTCTTAGGATTTAGCTGGCTATCGAAATAAATATCTGAAACAATATTAGCCGTGAGCCGGCCCCGAAGGTGACGATCCTGAATAAAGTCCTGGTTAAAATTTTCGAACACATAAAACAGGCTGTCTACGCTCATGTCGCTTAACTTGGCTGTAGTGCTTACTTTTATATGATCACGTACACGGGCATCAAGGTTACCCTTTACAGCAAAGTTGCCGCCAACAGCACTAAAAGAAACATTAGGAGACGACACGACCTGCTTGCGCAGCTTCACCTGCCCTTTAACATCTTTGCCTAAAAACCGTCTGAATTTTATCCGCTTAACTGTAGCACTAAGATCAAAAGCCACATAAGGGGAAACTGCAAACTTATAGGTTGATGCTGTACTACTTGCTTCACGTGACTCTTCTGGCGTATTCAGCTCCTCTTTTAACAACTGATCAAAATTGATGTAGTTGCTATCAAAATCGGCCTCTACCAACAGGCGCTGCTTGTCCAGCAGCAACCACGACAGCACATTCCGAAACATTCCGTTAATCAGGAAATCAGATTCTCCTGCCTTACCTTTAAAATTAGAAACAGCCACATCGTTTTTCTTGAACATGAAGTTGCCATTCAGGTTTGTCAGCGGCAGCGGAAGCTCCTTTAAGGTTAAGGAGACATTGTGCAGCGTAATATCTCCGGAAGTATTTATCGTGTTGTTACCCGGCCTGGCCTCAAACTCATTTAGATTACCAGAGAAAGCTATATGTACATCTGCCAGTCCCATGCCGCCAGGCACTTCCTCCAGCTTAGTCAGCCCCAGCACATAGCCTACATCCAGCATACCACGCACATCAAAAGATATGCGTGGGTTATTAAAGTTACTGTACTTCAGGTTGCCGGAAAAAGGACGCTCTTGTAGTACTCCTGTAAGACCTTTAAGCTCCAGTGTAGAGGTGCTGGCATTGTGGCCGCTGCCATTTGTAAAAGAACCTGTAAGATTAATCTTTTCTACCCGCTGCTTTACATCCGGATGATAAAAAGTAGCATCGCGACAGCCAAAGTTAAACACCATTTGAGGGTTCTCATTTTCTGATGCGTTTCCTTTTATTATTCCATTAAAATAGATATCGCCCTCGCTACGATACTGCTTGTACTGCTCTGTAATATGTTGCGGCAGCAACGATAACAGCGACTGTACATTAGTATTCTTGCCGCTGAGCGACAGATCCAGGTAAGTAGGCCCTGTATAACCTATCACACCTCCAACTTCATAAGCTGCTCCTTCTACCTGCACCAGCGATGGCTGAAATTGTATAGTCTGGGTCTCTCTGTTTATCGCCAGCGCTGTGCTTACATCTACAGCTTTGCCTTTAAAATATTCTCCTGTGCCTACATGGATTGTTTGCACAGTGGCTTTCCCATCAGCCTCTACCTCTATTATTTTAGAGGATACTCCCAAAGAAGCTGTAAACTGATGTGCATCGACCTCATACGTATGTTTCAGTTGCTGGTCTATATAAAGAACGCTTACCTGCTCCAGGCTTATTCTTTCCAAATCAAACGAGAAGCCTTCGCTTTCAGCCGTAGTACTGTCTGTGCTGATAATCTCATAATTTACCTTACCATCTGGCAGTACCTTTACGTACACTTGCCCATTCTCCAGAAAAAGTTGCTTTACATTATATTTCCCTGTAACTACATCCAGTAAGCTAAAGGTAAAATATAGCTTTTCTGCCCGGGCCAGCGACTCTTTACTTTCCGGTAAACCCTCCAGCACATTTACTTTGTCCAGCGTTACGGCCACATCAGGAAACTTATCAAAGAGCGAAAGCGAAATTTTCTCTACTTCCACCTTTGTGTTGATGTATTTATTAGCCTCCGTTACAAAAAGCCCAATTATTTTGTCTTGATAAGTATGCACCAATCCCGCTGCTATACCTAGCACAACCACCACTCCCAGCACTACATAAAATAGCACTTTTTTTACAGCTCCTTTTCTCACTAATAGAACATTCAGATTTTAAGCCTCTTATGTTAACGTAAAGGTACACTAGTTCTAACATGTGTCCAACAGACTATAAAAGCATAAATTTTTTTTAGCTTTTTATCGTAAAAGTCTTGCAGTTAAAAAAATATCTACCATATTTGCATCACCAAACAGGACAGCAGGTTCCTGAGAGGGAAAAAGGGGTGTTAGCTCAGCTGGTTCAGAGCACCTGCCTTACAAGCAGGGGGTCACTGGTTCGAATCCAGTACGCCCCACCAAAAGGATAGCTTAAAAGTTGTCCTTTTTTTATGTACATACTTTTCCGATCAATCAGTTTATTACTATCGTAAAAGTTTTGCAGTTAAAAAAATATCTACCATATTTGCATCACCAAACAGGACAGCAGGTTCCTGAGAGGGAAAAAGGGGTGTTAGCTCAGCTGGTTCAGAGCACCTGCCTTACAAGCAGGGGGTCACTGGTTCGAATCCAGTACGCCCCACCAAAAGGATAGCTTAAAAGTTGTCCTTTTTTTATGTACATACTTTTCTTGCTCCTCCTGCTAATAGCAATAAAAAACTTTCTTTACCAAGCCTTTACTTCTGTTTATCTCTTAAGCCATGAGCAGTATTGCCTCTTAATCAGCATAATATGACAAAGAAGCTATACTTTTTATAAGCAGAAACAGAAGATTTGATGATCGTGAAATCTTTATAAGAAAATTGAGGCAGCTCTCTCAACTGATAATGAGATTTGCAGAAACGAGCACGCACTTGGGAGGAAAGTGCAGGAATAAAAAGCCTTTTAGCTTACCTAGACTTATTTTACCTGATCAAGAAATTGTTCATGCAGCTTTATCACCTGCGGAATAAGCAGTTGCTGATCATCGTTATAAATGACATGATCGGCACGAGATATCTTTTCTTCTTCCTGCAGTTGTTTGTCTATTATTGCTTTGATGTCTGTTTCCGTACGATGCTTATCACGTAATAACAGCCGCTTCATACGCACCTCCAGAGGGGCGTAAACGGCTATCATTTGGTCCATCTGCTTCCAGGCACCAGACTCATACATCAGGGCTGCTTCTTTTAGCACATAAGGTTTATCGCTATGCATCGCTGCCCAAAGGGCAAAGTCAGTGGCTACATGAGGGTGAACTAAATTATTTAATATAGCTAAACGTTCAGGGTTATTAAACACAATACCTGCTACGTGAGACCTGTTCAGTTCGCCATCATCATTATAGGCTTCTTTTCCGAATGCAGCCTGCAACTCTAACCGCAGTGCCTCTTTGTTCTTCATGACCCACTTAGCACGTGCGTCAGAGTCATACACAGGTATGCCAAGCAGCTCAAACATACGGCAAACAACTGTTTTACCTACGCCTATTCCACCTGTTATTCCTATTTTCAGCATCAGTTATTGAGTTTCTATAGTGGCTTTTACACGTTCTGGCCAAAGCTTTGCATTCCGTACACCGGCTGGAGTCTGTACTAGCTCCGGTACCAAGGTAGAATCATGCCAATTATATTTGGCAAAGTCCAGTACGGCTCTAAAGTAGGTTCTGTTTAAAGTAGCGGCAGAGTCTTCTAAAAGCTGGTAACGCACCAGTACAAAAGGTGGCCTTAACGTTACATCACGCCCAGCAGGGAAATTTACCAGTTCAGGTACCAGTTGGCGCTCTTCCTGCAGCAGGTTCTTAATGTTCAACGTTACAACAGCCTCATCTACGTTAGCCTTTACCAAAGACCTGTTACTATAAGGAACAGGCACCTCTACTTTAGCAGATTCAGTAAGCCCCTGGTTAGGCAAGCGAAGCAGGATAGGATCAGGGATAGTATCTACCATAGTAGATGGTCCGGTAAAAGTAATGGAGTCAGGCGTAATGCCTACGGGTCCTGCCAAGGCAGAACGATCGCCTGTCAACTTCTGGTTGGGATCTAACTGCAGCCCCACCTTACGCGTTACTTTAGCATCAAAATCAAAAAATAGGGTATCTGTAGCCACAAAATTCAGCTCCAAGCCATCCAAGGCGTTAACTAGGGCTGGGCGCAAGGCAGAACCTAACAGGTAATTGTTTCTGGGGAGGTTCCGGATAAAGATATCAGCAGGCTGCACTTCGAACATTAGTGACTTCCGCAGCAGCTTCCATCCTTTACCAGTTACGTTAATAGATACTTCTTCAGGCAGGGGCCTGACAGGCATCAGTTTGTTCTCGTTATACAAAAACCGGATGGGGTAGGTAATTTGTGTAGAGTAGCTTTTATTTAAGGCATTAAGAAGCCAGAAAGTAGAGGCCGCCACAAAACAAAGCAATACTACTCTCCAGTATTGCTTTGTCTGTGGTCTGAATGGTCTTACAAACAGCCATAGTAAGATATTTTTAATCTTCTCAAACGGCAACGTTGTATTTGTTTATTGCACCTTTACGGTAGCCTCCATGGAGATAGCGCTTTTCTCAAGCGTCAGGCGAACGCCTTTGTCGACTTCTATCACCACTATGTCATTTTCTATTCCGATAAGCTTACCATGCAGGCCGCCTATGGTTACCACGTTCATGCCTTTGGTTAACTCATCACGAAACTTTTTCTGATCTTTGGCCTTCTTCTGTTGCGGGCGGATCATGAAAAAGTAGAAAACAAGGATGATGCCACCAAACATGAGTAGCTGAGGCAGCATACCTCCATCTGATGTAGCTTGTAGGAAAATTGTTTGCATGTGTATTATTCTCTTGCTTTAAAAGCTTGAATTAGTTTCTTCTAACAGGCCCCTCTGCACCTGCAGTTGGGATATTGCTAGTCTCCACATTACCTTTCATAGAAATTTTAACGATGTTTGGTTCTGTGTTAGCACGAACAGTTACTGTTGGGTATTGCTGCCCCATTTTACCGGCACTGTTAAATTTAACTTTAATGCTGCTCTTCTCACCAGGAGCAATTGGCTCTTTTGGAGGCTCAGGAGCAGTGCAACCACATGTGGCTGAAGCACTCTCAATAACCAAAGGAGACTTACCTGTGTTTGTGAAGGCAAATGTATGCTCTACTACCTCTCCCTGTTTGATAGTGCCAAAGTCATACTCTGTTTCTTCAAAAGCCATAACAGGAGCATCTGCAGAAGCAACAGCATTTGTTTCCTCAGAAGCTACATTAGGGTTTTCTATTACAGGCTGGGAAGTTTCTGTTGCTGCTGCAGTGCTTTCGTCGGCAGTTACAACATTATTATTGGCACCACTATTATCGCAGCTAGTTGTTAAAGCTGCTACAGCCAGACTTGCTATTAAAAAAAAGTTCTTTTTCATATCAAGAACAGTTATTAGTTACTTATTAAAGTTTTGCAATAATGTTCTGTGCAAATTCCATTGTGCTTGCACGCCCACCCAGGTCACCAGTACATTCTTCTTTGTTACCTAGTATTGTCTCTAGAGCTGCCTCAATGCGGTTAGCCTCATCTTTCAGATCGATGTGGTGTAGCATCATTATAGCAGAACGGAGAAGTGCGGTAGGGTTAGCAATACCTTTACCGGCTATATCAGGAGCAGAACCATGCACTGCTTCGAAAATTGCCATTTCTTTACCAATATTGGCTCCTGCCACTACACCCAATCCACCAACAAGGCCGGCGCAAAGGTCAGACAGGATATCGCCAAACAAGTTAGTTGTTACCACAACATCAAACTGCTCAGGTTTAGCCACTAACTGCATACACATATTGTCGATAATTTTATCGTCGTACTGGATGTGCGGAAACTCTTTGGCAATTTCGCTGGCAATGCTTAGGAACATAGCACCAACAGACTTTAGAATATTGGCTTTATGTACAGCAGTAACTTTTTTACGGCCATGCTTATCAGCATACTCAAAGGCAGCACGAATAATTTTTTCGCAACCTGTACGCGTTACACGAGAAATAGAGTCAACAATTTGCAGACGCTCATCAACAACTTCCAGTCCTGAATACAAGCCTTCGGTGTTTTCGCGGAACAATACCAGGTCTACATTTTCGAAGCGCGTGTTTACGCCTTTTGTTGTTTTGGCTGGTCTAACGTTTGAGTACAGGTCAAACATCTGGCGCAACTGCACATTTATGCTCTTAAAGCCTTTGCCTACAGGTGTAGTAATAGGACCTTTAAGTGCTACTCTGTTTTTCTTAAGAGACGTAATCAGTGATGCTGGTATCAACTCACCAATCGAATCAAAAGTAGTTTGTCCAGCGTTTTCTTCTTCCCAGGTTACAGGCACATTGGCTGCACTAAAAATTGATTTTACAGCTTCTGTAATTTCGGGGCCAATGCCATCTCCAGGAATAAGTGTAATTTGTGTCATGGTTAGATTTATAGTAGTTCTTTGCGGCTATTTATTTCGTTGATGAGTGAATCTACATCCCCTAATAACTTCTCGGCTTTATCTTTTGCATCCTGAATAACCCGTTGCCCCTCTGATTTAGCACTTGATGGCAAATTATCACGGTTAGCGATTTGTTCCAGCAGGTCTGAAAGTGCATCACGATACTTCTCCAAGCGATAGCTTAGCCAATAACGTGTCTCTCTTCCTTTTTCAGGAGCAAATAAAATGCCAGCAGCTGCACCAACAGCTGAGCCTGACATAAAGGCTAATAAGGCGACTGTCTTCTTACCCATAGTGTATATGTTCTAATGTGTCAGGTTCAATTTATAATTTCTTTTACGGCGAAATAGCGGCTTATAGTTAAGCTAATAAAGCTTACTTATTATCAATCAAGCCCCGGCCAGACTTACGAATCTCGCCTTTACTTGTCAAATCCTGTGCCATTTTGTCCAGCACGCCGTTAATAAACTGTTTACTTTTAGGTGTACTATACAGCTTAGATATTTCGATATACTCGTTAATAGTTACTTTTACAGGAATGCTTCGGAAGATGTACATCTCGCAAAGTGCCATCTTAAGTATGATTTTATCTAACACAGCCACACGCTCTACGTCCCAGTTCTTCACACTGGTGGCAATCATAGTCTCATACTTTTCTTCGTCCTGCACTGTCTGGTGATAAAGCTCCTCAAAAAAGGCTTTGTCATCGTCCCAGTTTGCAGAAAGATCAAGCAACACCTGATCTTCCTCTGTATCTTCTCCAAATATCTTGACCGTCTTGTTTACCAAGCTCTTAACAATCCCTTTGTTCTCTACCCAGTTCAAATCCTGCTCTTCAAACAAAGATTGTAAGTTTTTTTCTTTAAAGATAATGTTTTTAAAAATATGTTTAACCACCTCGAGATCCTCTTCCAGGCTTGGTGCAGGTACGGCTAAGTAGTTCAAAAAGACCTCATCCTGCTTTAAAACCAATTTGTAAACTTGCCTGATATCGCTAATATCGGAGCCCCAGCTTATATTTCTGCGAATGATGCTTTGCTGATAGGATTTATTATCCAGCAGGCGGAGCACTACCCTGTTATTCAGGAAACGTTTCACATCGGGGCCTTTTGCTTCGGTAAAACGGGTGGCTTTTTTTTCTTCCTCTTCCTTTATCAAATTCACCAGTACCTCCAGAATCTGAAGTGTGGCAATGTAGTGATCGTAGATGCGCTCCACAGCGCTCAGCATTTGGTTACCGTAATACTTGTAGTCTTTCTTGGTGAGGTTCTGATAGTAAACAATCGCTCTGTTTACCGCACTGACAATTGCTGTGTCAGTCTCCTCTGTATCGAACTGGCGGGTTTCATACCACTCTTTGAAAAGTAGTGTGGCAATTTGCTTTTGGCCTTCCAGCAGCTTTTTGTCCTGCACTTCCATTGAATTAAGGTCTGGTGCAAATTCCTCCCCTATCTGGTCTAGCGCCAGCAGATAATCGGAACCTTCGGCCTGCATATAGGCATAAATAGCTTGCATTGCCTTAATTCGTAGTGTTCTGCGGTTGAGCATAATCTTATTGTAAAGAGCGTGTTTATATTTCTTAAAAACAATAGCGCCATCTGGCGCTCAAATGTATAGCCTCCGGCAAAGTCTTAGACTATGCTGTACTTTTAATTAATACCTCTTCTCTGAATGCAAAGCGGCCGGTTTATAGTTCCAAGTAATTAAGCTAACAGTGCAAAACAAAAGTGGCACAGCTTGGTACAGCACTTTTGCGTTTTATATTCTGTCTGTTACCCCCTAGTAAGTGGAGCGAACCTTGCTGATATTGTTAATACGCTTCTCTGCCATTTTTATGGCGGCAAGCTGCGTATGGATTCCCTCGCGTTCTGCCAGATCCAATATATCTAAGGTATACTTATAAATTCTTTCTGTCTGTGCATAAGCACTTTCACGGTTGTAGCCATCCAGCTCCGAACACACGTTTATCAAACCTCCGGCATTAATCAGAAAGTCAGGGGCATACACAATACCGCGTGCTTCCAAAGCAGCCCCGTGCACCGTTTCATCGCGCAACTGGTTATTAGCGCTACCAGCTATCACCTTGCATTTCAGTCGATCAATGGTTTTATCGTTGATCGTGCCTCCGAGACCACATGGGGCATAAATATCTACCTCTAAACCATATATCTCGTTCATGCCCACTACCCTGGCGCCATATTTAGAAGACACCTCGCGTAAACGATCCTCATAGATATCTGTGATAAAGAGCTGTACATTCTCTTTTGCAAGTAACTCTATCAAATAAGCACCAACATTACCAACACCCTGCACGGCAATTTTCTTGCCCTGTAACGAATCAGACCCGAAAGCTTTTTTAGCGGCGGCTTTCATGCCCATATAAGTACCATAAGCTGCCACAGGAGATGGATCTCCGCCGCCGCCCATAGCCTCAGGCAAACCTGTCACGTGCTGTGTCTCCATACGGATGTACTCCATGTCCTTGGCCGTCATCCCTATGTCTTCTGCTGTAATAAAGGCCCCGTTCAGGTTTTTTACAAAGCGCCCAAACTTGCGGAGCAGAGCTTCCGTTTTGGCTTCTTTGGCATCGCCTATTATTACCGCGCTGCCTCCTCCCATGTTCAAACCAGAGATAGCGGCTTTATATGTCATCCATCTTGAAAGGCGCAGAACGTCATCCAGGGCCTCAGCTTCAGAGGCATAGGCCCACATACGCGTACCACCTATAGCAGGGCCAAGCACTGTATTATGGATGCCAATGATAGCCTTTAAGCCAGTATCATGATCATGACAGAAGACAACCTTCTCATGATTGTGCTCTGCCAACTGACTAAAAACAGACTTGTCTTTACTCAATTCTACGTCTTTAACTTCGACCATTTATGAATTGATTAAGGGTTGTTCTATATTTGTGTGGCAGGGGGGAACAATCGTTCCCTCATTTTCGAGTGCAAAATTAATTCTTTTTTTCATTAATTCAATTTGTACTTCAAACCCTGCATCATGCGTAAAAGCTTCTAAGCTTTAAATCTTTAACGTGAAATCACTAAAATACTTAAACAAATATCTTATAAAATATAAATACAGGCTCTTATTGGGGCTTGTGTTTACTATCATATCTAACTTTTTCCAGATACTGCCAGCTCAGGTGGTACGCTATTCCTTTAACCTTATTAAGGAAGGCATTAGCCTTTATAACCTTTACGAGGGGCTAAACCAACAGGCATTAGTGTATGATGTATTTGCCCAGAGCATACTGGTATATGGCGTCGTAATTCTGGTGATGGCTCTGCTGCGGGGAGCGTTTCTTTTTCTGGTACGCCAGACAATTATTGTCATGAGCCGCCTGGTAGAGTATGATCTTAAGAATGAGATTTACGAACACTACCAGAGCCTGCCACTGAGCTTCTACCGCAAAAACAACACCGGAGACCTGATGGCCCGCATTTCGGAGGATGTAAGCCGTGTACGTATGTACCTTGGCCCGGCTATCATGTATGGTATTAACCTGCTTGTGCTGTTTCTGATGGTAATTCCGTATATGCTGTCGGTTAACGTGAAGCTGACTATTTATACATTACTCCCATTGCCTGTACTGGCTATAAGCATTTACTACGTTAACAATATTATACAGCGCAAGTCTGACGAAATACAGCGAAGCCTTTCGGGCATCACTACTTTTGTGCAAGAGGCTTTCTCTGGCATTCGTGTTATAAAGTCATTTGTGCGGGAAGAAGACTCTCATAATAACTTCACAACCGCCAGCAATACTTATAAAGACAAGTCGCTGGAGTTAAACTTTGTTAACTCGCTCTTCTTTCCTTTAGTATTGTTCCTGGTAGGCTTGAGCACCATTATCACCATCTATATAGGAGGTCAGGAGGTAATTAATGGCAGTATTACGACTGGTAACATTGCGGAATTCATCATTTATGTAAACATACTGACCTGGCCAGTTACTTCGCTGGGCTGGACGGCAAGCCTGGTGCAGCGTGCTGCTGCATCACAGGCACGTATCAATGAGTTTCTTAATACCAAGACAGATATTATCTCACGCCAGGATATAAAAAAACCACTTAAAGGCGATATTGTTTTTGAGGATGTTGATTTCATTTACCCTGACACTCACATTCATGGTTTAAAGAAAATATCTTTCCAGATAAACCACGGCGAGACACTGGCAGTAATCGGAAATACGGGCTCGGGTAAGAGCACTATTGCGAACCTGCTGCCACGCATGTACGACGTAACAAGCGGGCGTATTCTGATTGATGGTATAGACGTACGGGATTATAATATAGAAAACCTGCGTAGTCAGATTGGTTATGTGCCGCAAGATGTGTTCCTGTTCTCAGACTCTATCCGCAACAATATTGGCTTCGGCTTACCTAGCATAACTGAAGAGCAAATGATACAGGCCACTAAAGATGCTGATGTTTATGAGAATATCATCCATTTTCCGGAGCAGTTTGAGACGAAGCTGGGTGAGCGTGGTATTACCTTATCTGGTGGGCAGAAGCAAAGGGTATCTATTGCACGGGCATTGGTACGGGAACCAAGCATTCTTATACTTGACGACTCGCTCTCAGCAGTTGACACTAAAACCGAAAATGCTATTCTGAACAGCCTACGCCGCATTATGGCCAACCGCACCTCTATTATTATCTCACACCGGGTGTCGTCGGTAAAGCTGGCAGACAGAATTTTAGTGATGGAAGACGGAGAAATTGTGCAGCACGGCTCACACGACGAACTCATTGCCGTAGATGGCCTTTATAAAACGCTGTATGAGCGCCAACTGCAGCCAGAAGACTCTGAATGACTTTCGACACCAGACTTCTCCTCTTAGCTACCTTTTTCAATAGTAGTTACATTTCAATTATATTAAGAGGAATTATTTCGGTCAGATTCTGTTATAAGTACGTATGCATGTTTGAAAGAACTAAACCCTTCTATCTATGGCTATTGACTTACAGCAAATCGGCAAAAGATTCAGGTTCTATACTAATCTGAAAGAGCTGGAAATGGAGCAACTGGTATCCATTACTGGCAGTGACGAAACCACCCTTTCTAACATTATATGTGGAAAGAATTTCCTGCTAGACGAGTTAGTAGCCATTGTCAGAAATTTTAACGACCTTAATCCACAGTGGCTTATTTATGGCGAGGGCAGCATGTTTAAGCCAATGGATGAAGATGGCAACTGTCCTGATGGCCATAAAGGCTGCCTGCAGAAAGACAAGGCTGCTTACCTGCAGCAAATGAAAGACATGCTTATTGAGCTGGACGCTGCCGAAGTAGCAAAAGGCCATCATGCCGATGTAAACGCACTAAAGGCAAAGCTGGATCAGCTGAAAGAAGCTTCGGAATAGTTTCGCTGTTCTTATGTTGCTTACCTGTAGGTTTGGTATCCTGAATGAACTTGTTCCCCAATGCCTAAACTTACAGTACTGTAAAGTAGCTTTAGCTAACGCTTCTTACTGCTAATACCATCCAGTATTAGGTTTATAGTAAAAAGCACATCTTCTTCTATTTTCTTAAAGTTGATAGTTGGAAGCTGGTTGTAAAAGGCATGCTCAAACTCATCGAACTGAATCAGGTCTTTTACAACCATTATAGAATTTCCTACGCGTTCTTCCTCACAGGGAATAAATATATTATTTATAATACCTTCCTTTATCACAGAAGCATAAAAGTTTGCCTCTTTTGCCCGGGATTCTTTAAATAGCTTTTGGAACAGACTTCTTGTTTCTATGAGTACCTTGATGGAAATGGTATGCTGTGTAACAATCTCCTGGTAGTACCGCAGCGATGATGTAATGTACAACAATAAACGCTTATATGGGTCAGCCTCTTGCTCTGCAATATGCTTTATCCGGCAAAGGCTGTCTATCCATTCTTGAGAGAAGGCTTCCATAAACAGCACTTCTTTACTACTGTAGTAATAGTAAAGAGAAGGCTTTTTCAGGTCACAGGCCAAGGCAATGTCATCCAGAGTGGCTTTACTGTAGCCCATCTTACCAAAAACTGATTTGGCAGCTTCCAAAATCAGCTCTTTTCGTGCATCTCCTTTTTTGCCCAATGTACCGTGTGTGTAGTTTTAGAGAATAAAATAGTTTACACCAAATAACTTTTATCTGAACAATGGCAATAACATACACTTACAGGCTGTAATATTACTGTTTTACCGGCACCTCTACCACACCTTTATTCTCCTCCGGAAACCACTCCACATAAAACTTCTCCAGTTCTATTTTATGCTGCTCAGCATACTCAAACAGAGCCCCATACAATTTACCGGGTGCTACCATATAGCTTGCATTCACTTCAGCCCGCAATACTTTTCTTCCACCCTCAATAGTGCGAAGCTCATACCCTTCTGGCAGTGTTACATTCTTATCAGGCACTACAATACCAATAAAAGCTATTAAGCTGTCGCCTTCATTCTCAGGGTTATTATAGTAGACGCTACCAAGTACCCCTATCAGCATACTATCTTCCAGAATATTGCCTGCTTTACTAAACGCCTCCCCCAATGCCTCGTCTTTTATAGAACCCTTAAATGGCTGGCCAGCAATGTACATTGTTTTAGAAGTAGAAGTTATTACATCCGGAGCAGTAAACCCTCCTATATACACATAAAAAATTAACAACAGAGCGGCGGCTGCCGCCATTACATAGAAGAACTTCTTCATAAATTAATCATGTTTTTGTACTGCATCTGGTAAAGTTGAGCATAATAGCCATTATGGCGCAGCAGTTGCTCATGGTTACCCATTTCTTTTATCTCACCCTTATTCAGCACAATTATTTTATCAGCTTTTTGTATGGTAGAAAGTCGGTGAGCAATTACAATAGATGTACGCCCATGCATCAGTTGGTCAATAGCGTACTGGATCAGCTCTTCTGTCTCGGAGTCTACACTAGAGGTGGCTTCATCCAGAATAATAATCTCGGGGTTATATACCATCGCTCTCACAAAAGAAATAAGCTGGCGCTGTCCTACAGAGAGTGTAGCTCCTCGCTCCATTACCTGGTAATGTAAGCCTCCTGGTAAGCGTTCTATAAATTTACGTGCCCCCACCAGGTCTGCTGCCTGCCACATCTGTTCCTCAGTAATATTCTTATTCCCAAGGCTAATGTTGTCGGCTATTGTACCAGAAAACAGGAACACATCCTGCAATACTACGCCAATATGGTGCCGCAACACGCTCAGGTCAAACTCTTTCAGGTCGTGACCATCAATAACTATTTTCCCTTTATTAATTTCATAAAACCGGTTAAGGAGGTTGATAACAGATGTTTTACCGGCACCTGTAGCTCCTACAAAAGCCACAGTTTCACCAGCTTTCACCTCAAAAGAAAGGTCCCGGAGTACCCACTCTTCATTATTATAAGCAAACCATACCTTTTGAAAGCTTATGTCTCCTTTTATATGAGCAGGTGCATGTGTACCCTTATCTGCAATCATCTCTCTGCTGTCAAGCAGGCGCATAAGACGCTCTGTACTTACCACACCCAGCTGTAAGGTGTTAAAGCGGTCTGCAATCATGCGTATCGGGCGGAAGAACATCTGAATGTACAGGATAAAGGCCATCAGTGTACCTAAAGACATGTCGTTGTCTATTACCCCGTAGGCACCATACCATACCAATATGCCTAACCCTGCAGCCGCTATGATTTCCGCTACGGGATAATAAATAGAATAGTACAGCACAGACCGGATATTAGCACGCGTATGCTCTTTGTTGATCGCTTCAAACTTCTCCATTTCGCGCTTCTCGTTATTAAATATCTGCACGATACTCATACCCGTAATGTGCTCCTGCACGAAAGAGTTTAGCCTGGCCACCGCCGTACGCACTTCCTGAAAAGAGTCTTTTACTTTCTCTTTAAAAATATAGGTACTGATAACCATGAGCGGGAAGGTAGAAAGGCTCACCAATGTCAGTTCCCAGTCAATGTAGAACATAAAGCCTACAATGAACACCAGTTGCAGAATGTCTCCTATCATAGCTGCCATACCCTCGCTAAACACATCGGACAACGTTTCCACGTCCGACACGTTTCGGGTAACCAGTGTACCAATTGGCGTGTGGTCAAAGAATTTCAGGCGGAGGTCCAGAATATGGCGGTATAGTTTAATGCGGATATCGCGCACCACGTGCTGCCCCAGCCATCCGGCAAAATAGGTGTGCAGGTACTGTACAATGGCATTCAGAACCAATAGCACAGTTAATATCACGAACATTCTATTAAGGCCGTTCCAATCGTTCTGCAGAATCTCGTTATCCACAGTGTACTGAATCAGGAACGGACGCACTGCAGCCAGTACAGCCGAAGCGAAAGTAAGAAAGACTATCAAATAAAATATCTTGACGTGCGGCTTCACAAACGAGTACAGCCTCCGCAATACCTCTGCATCAAATACTTTACCTGCGTCGTTAAGTTTATTTTCCAAGTTTAGTTAAGTCAAATCAGTTCTTTAGAAATAGCACTGTGCCGCTACTGTGGCAGCCTATTTTGTTACGTGCAACTGTTTCTAAGTGATTGTAAAGTTAATAGTTTTAGGCGGGTTTATTTAGCTGATGTGTCACTCGGTACTTTTAACTTGCCCTCCGGGTATGCCACCTTAGCCAGGTATAGCCCTTCAGCCGGTGCTGCGCCACTTGCTTTGCTCCGGTCTTTACTGGCTATTGTCTGCTCAAATGCTTCTACAGTTAACTTTCCCTTGCCTACGTCCAGTAAGGTACCTACCACCAGCCGTACCATGCCTCGCAGAAAACGATTTGCCCTTATTGTAAATTTAAGCTCGTCTCCCTCTTGCTGCCATACAGCTTCGTACATGTTACAGTTGTAATGTTTGGTGTCGCCTTTTACTTTGCTGAACGTGGTAAAGTCCTCATACTTCAGCAATATAGCAGCGGCTTCATTCATCTTTTCCAGGTCTGGTTGGCTGCTAAGGTAATGCGCATAGTAGCGCTTGAACGGATTTTTGGCGAGTGTAATGTAATAATGATACGTACGCTCAAAAGCATCGAATCTGGCATGGGCATCGTCAGGCACTAAATACAATTTTTTAGCCACGATATCGTTGGGGAGCAGACGGTTAAAGCGGTACACCATTTGTTCCTCGTCCAGCTTTTCAGCCACATCGAAATGCACAAACTGCTGACTGGCGTGTACGCCTGTATCGGTGCGGCCACTGCCTGTAGAGTTGACAGGCTGTCGCAGCACTTTACTCAGACAATCGTCCAGCACCTCCTGTACCGACAGTGCATTTGGCTGCACCTGCCAGCCATGAAAACGGGTACCATCGTAAGCTATGTCTAAAAAATACCGCATAAGACAAAGTTACATATTCTTCGTGAATCATTTTGGTCCTTTGGAAGAACACATCTTCGCCTTCGGCTGCCTCTAATTATTTAGCAAGTAACTCTTATTTTGCTTTTTAAGGGGTTTGTCTAATTTTGCAGTTCTTTAACCTGAAATTTATTTGCCTTATGATACAAAGAATTCAAACTGTATTTCTGTTTTTGCTGGCGATAGCTATGATCTGTATGCTGTTTCTGTCACTATGGTCTAAGACTGATGCCACAACAGGCGAAACGGTGGTGTTGACTGCCTGGAACCTTAAGTCGCACTTTCTTAATGAGCAGGGCGAGCCAACCGGAGCCGGGAATGTGCCCCAAACAGGCACTATAGCAATAGGCCTTTTAGCCATTGCTGCCGCTGTTGTAGCTGTTTATGAAATATTTCAATACAAAAGCCGCCTAAACCAGATGAAGTTAGGCATGCTGAACTCTTTACTGATTGGAGCCTGCTTTGTGGCTGAGTTTTATTATGCCAGAGTGGTTGGCGTAGACCTGGTACAAGGAACAGACAATGGTTCTTTTCATGCGGGTTTCTATATGCCTGTTTTAGCGCTTGTGTTAAATAGCTTAGCTAATCGCTACATAAAGCGCGATGAAGCCTTAGTAAGGTCTGTAGACAGACTAAGATAACAAAGAGACTTTTCTTACTAGCAAAGAGGCTCTGCTAAGTTGATAGCAGAGCCTCTTTGTATTACGCCACATACATTAATATAAACCATTCATTACCTTCTGTTCACATAATCTCCCAGTTCTCTTATACTGATATCGTTTTCAAAGGCATCATACACATAGTAGAAATGCTCTTTGTCGCATACATAATTGTAGGCAAATTTGGCGAGTTCTACTTTAGAGCTTTCATAAGAAAACTGCTCCAGCAAACGCTTCAGGTCCTCTGCCAGAATACTGCCACTACGTACTGCTTCACAGGCAATGGTTAACTTCGTGCTTTCAAATTCTCGTCCATCAACAGACTCTATTAGCTTGTCTATATCATACTTGTCCATCAGGTTGCGGCAAGCATCTTCTTCACTGTCCTGTACTGGTGGAGCCGGCTCATTACGGTTGTTGTGGTTATCAGGATAGCGAGGCACAATTGGTTGTGGCCTTGCCGTAACCGGAGGCGGCACTAAAGGTACTTCGTTTATCAGGCGCAGGTATACCCTGCCTCTGTTGGCTGTACGCACGGCATAATTTGCCTCTACTCCTATGGGCACTAACACATTAGCTGCCATACGATAGACACCCCGGCGGCTCATTACCTTAAACTCTACATAATGTTTTCCCGGTTTCAGGTTTGTTACCCGTACAAAGTTTGAGGCAGTATAGTTTACCATCTTGCCATTCAGCCTTATCTGGAATGGTTCACCTTTAGGGGTAGCAAAAGTTAGTACAGAGGCTTGTGCCCATACCGGCAACACCAGTAGCACAAGCAAGAGCGGAAATAAAAACTTTTTCATTGCAGCATAGGCTTTTGCTTATGCTGCTGCCGTACCAATTTCTGTGCCAGATTAAAAGCTAAACTGCCGCCTCCTATAGGCTATACTTCTGAAAACAAAGAGTTAATGTTATAGCGTATAGTTTATACCCAAACCAAACGACTTTATAAATCTCCTTATCTTGTTTCCACTCTGCTCCCAATCATAATAAAAAGAATTACTACCCGTTAAATTGTCTTTGTAAAAGTAATATGTGACATAGCCATTAAAGCGACTACTGATTTTATAGTTAAAGCCTAAACCAGCCGTTGCAAAGGCATTCATACCCGAACCTTTTCTCCAGCTACATTAGCCTGTGGCGGTTCATTTTCTGCTATAGTACGCCTAAAAGCAGGCATAACTGTAGCTGTTGCATAAACAGGAAAGCGTTGCAGGGCTTTTAAGAAAGTAAAATTTATGGTTACAGGAATAGCTACTGCTTGCGTTTTAGACCGAGAGTGGTTTTCTATAGGAATTCCTTCGGTACCCTGCGTTATAACTGTGGCTTCATCTCTATCTCCCCCATAGGCTACGCCTACCTGCAAACTTAATCTATCTGATATTCTATAACCTGTGTGCAGCCCTACTGGCACAAAATAGCCAGAGCGTACAGGTCCGAATTCTTTGTTATTTTCATAGTAAATGTGATAGGAGATAGTGCTTAACCCAACTCCTACAAGAGCTTTACTTGCCGTTGTAGTGCCTGAGGAAGGAAACCGCTGGACAGCAGCAGTAAAAGATTGATAGAAGCAACAAGGAAAACAGTATATAGAAGATACTATACTACTACGACTACTCTGGTTTAGCTTTTAATCTATAGTTGAGGCCAACGAATAATGAACCAGGATACGGGTATTCATCTCTTGGTCTTAAGTCCCTATTGAAATTGCGGCTTATTAAATGATAGTTAGCGTAGGCATCGAAACGTTTGCTTATAGAATACCCAAGACCAAAGCCAGCTGTCAGGTAAGTGTTTATGCCCGAAGTCTTAGCACTATAAGAAATAGTAGTCACTCCATCTCTAAGCTGAGACTTTTCCTGCTCTGTTTTGCTAAACATAGGAGTAAGCATTACTGTGCCATAAAACTGCACCCGTCTGAAAGGGTAAAGCAGAACGTAATCAAAGGTAACAGGTACACCCCACCCTTCGGTGCGAGTGATGTCGTTGTTATAAACAAACACATCATCAGACTCAACATAAATGTCTGAATGGTCTGCCTTTGCCGTGCCGTACCAGAGGCCAACTTGCAGCCTTGCCCTCTCAGATAATTTATAGCCAATATTGATTGAACCGTAAGGATTAATGTTGCCTCCATTTGGTGCATTCTTATATTCTAAGTTGTAGCCAATAGCTGTTGCAGTAACGCCTATGTAAAGCTTTCCAGCAGGTTATCAAGAAGTAATTGCTGCGCTGTAGCAAATAGAGGAGCCACTAAAGCAGCAATTAAAATAAAGACATATTTGTACATATAATGTATTCTATAAAATACCATGTTTGTGAAACGCATGAATCTGCTTTTCACAAACATGGTACAATGTGTAAATCAAGTATTAACTATCTCTTATAGCAGAAGTATGTATAATCACCTCCTGCTCCTTCATTTAGGTAGCTCTTACCTGTTCATCCCAAACCTATACTTTAAGCTTATACCAGGGCCAACCACATTAAGAACTCTGTATACTGGCGTATTTCCCTTGATATAATATAAGCTTTTAAAATCAAATGAAACAGCTAACGGTATTTTACCTAAACCGGCTTCTATACCAGCTATGTAACCTATTGCCCCTTTCGCTGTAACTTTATCATTCTCATCTAATAATCCATCTGCCTGTTTATCAAAAACAAGTATTCCTCCTCCTGCCCCGTAGTATAGGAAGAAATTCTTTGACCTGAACAGCCTGTTATGTCGTTCATACATCCCAGATAGTTGATAGGCATGGCTTTTTAATAAAGCTTTTGACATTCCGACTTCTAAAGCGCTTGTTCCACTAAGAAAATATTTCCCGGTTATACCAAAATCATATTCACCGACTATTACCGCTCTTCGTACTCCTAAAGCAAACTTATATGCTGGAGAAGTCGCGGCATCCACTTGTTTTTGTATTCTAAGGGAGTCAAACTGGGCTTGCGCCACAGCCTGACTGATTACCCCAAAGAAAAGCACCGCTAGTTTCTCTTATGGTAGTGGTTGTAAGTTATCTTCTATAATAGAAGTAGATATAATCTCCTCCTGCTCCTTCAATTAGGTAGTTCTTAATTCCTCATCCCGAACCTGTACTTTAAACCTAAAGCAGGACTTGCAACATTTAATACGCTGCCATCATCTCTGTAGCTGTTGACTCCAATGTAGTATATCCCTCTGAAATCAAAAGAAAGGGCTAAAGGAATTTTACCTATGCCTAACTCCACGCCTGCTATATAACCAATGCCGCCTCGTAAATTTATATCTCCGTCCTCTTGCATCTTTCCTATCAAGGTGCTGGAATATTGATTCAATATCAGCATACCACCTCCAACCCCATAGTATAACAAAAGATTTCTTGATTTGAATACACTGCTGTGCCGTTCATACATTAAGGAAAGCTGATAAGCTTGCTTATCGAGTATAACCTTGGAGAGCCCCAATTCCAAAGCACTGCTGCCGCTTATGAAGTACTTTGCAGCGAGCCCAAGGTCAAACTCTCCTACAGGGTTAAATCCTCTACCTCCTACTGCTAACTTGTACGGTGCCCCTGTTTTCAACTCTCTCTGCTCCTTCATTTAAATCTCCAGGTATTTTTATCCAACCATTAGGAGGCTGAAAGGAACTGCTGTTTCCATAAATTACTCCTACTTCCATGACTGTATTTGGACTATAAATAGTACATTTTTCCTGATATGCATAAATGTATTTTCCACCTGACCCATCATTAAGATCAGGAGTATGAAAACCCAAATCATCTTTTGCTTCGATAGGAGGCGAACAGTTAGTTGGCCAACTATTAAACCCACCAACTGAATAACTTTTTACAACTATGTTTTTTACAGAAACACTTCTACCCATCATTGAACTGTTCACCCATGCACTTTGACCTGAATCTGAACCTTGCACTTTATTTGGATCACGTGTAAAGCATAAGTAAATATATTGCCCCCCTGCACCTTTATTAAGGTCTACAGGTATCTTATAGTATCCAGGTAAATCACTAGTGTTTATAGTAGAAGAGCTGCCTTTTCTGATCTTTAAATCCATACTAACATTGTCAATGTTAGTATAGAAGCCAGCTGGATGACTAACACATCCTATCCCTACCGAACTAACAAATTTAGAAGTTGGAGCTGGTGGAGTGCCGCCTCCGCCTCCCGTGCCTGGATCAATTGGAGCAATCACCATTGCGGTCACATCTTCACTGTTGGTCGCATCATACTTTGGGCGTGTAGGTCTTTCGGCTCCTTCGTAGCCTGTTACCTGCACTTCCTTGCTTACATACTGGCCTGTTTTGTCAGTTTTATACTTCTCGTCTTTGTCTTCCTTGTCCTTTGCATCTTTTACAGCTTGTGTCTGTTCAGCAGTCAGTGTTTCTGTTTCGGGAGCCACGGCATCCTTAGCTTTATCGCAGCCAAAGAACAGCAGGTTTGTGGAGAGGAAGAGGAGCAGGAAAAGCCTTAGCCATGTTGCTCTAAAATGTGGGGGGGGGTAAAAGTTTGTTTTTCATACTGCTTAAAATTTAAATGTTTAAATGTATAGCAATATAGACAGCTTTAAATCTATAAAAAAGGGAACTTTATGGGCTTAGGTAACATGGCATACACTATACTTACTGACCTAAAAGCACCTTCAGCAGGTCCTGAAGCACTTTTTAATGTTTAAACAACTACGTTTTGTAACATAGGTTGTAAAATAAATTAGCCATGGGTAACATGCCCATGGCTAATTCTCAAAACCAGATATTTTTAACCCAGAACTCCCCAACTAGCCTTTGTAATAAAACTCCCCGTGAGGGCTCTTCAACGTCAGCTCGTTTGCTTTACTGTCTTTTACGCGGCCAATAACCTGCGCTTCTACACCAAAGGCTTGGGAAATAGCAATCAGATCATCGGCATACTGCTCCGGCAGGTAAATCTCCAAGCGGTGGCCCATGTTAAACACTTTATACATCTCTTTCCAATCGGTGTGGCTCTGCTCCTGGATAATACGGAACAGCGGTGGTACCGGGAACAGGTTATCCTTAACAATGTGCACCTTATCTGTAAAGTGAAGCACTTTTGTTTGAGCACCTCCACTGCAATGTACCATGCCGTGTATGTGCTGCTGATGCGCTTTCAAAATTTCCTTTACAATGGGAGCATATGTTCGTGTTGGAGATAACACCAGTTTTCCTACTTCCAGCCCTGTCTCCTCATTCACATCTGTCAGTTTGTAGTTGCCAGCGTACACCAAATCGGCAGGCAGTTCCGGATTATAACTTTCCGGGTAAGATGCAGAAAGATATTTGTGGAAAACGTCGTGCCGGGCAGAGGTAAGGCCATTACTGCCCATGCCGCCGTTATACTCAGTTTCATACTTTGCCTGGCCGTAAGAAGAAAAGCCTACAATTACATCGCCGGGCTGTATATTATGGTTCGAGATTACCTCATCGCGGCGCATACGGGCCGTTACGGTACTATCTACAATGATAGTACGCACCAGGTCGCCAACATCAGCTGTTTCGCCCCCTGTGCTGTAAATGCCAATTCCATTATCGCGAAGCATCTGCAGTACTTCTTCAGTACCATTAATTATAGCTGCAATAACCTCACCTGGTATAAGATTTTTATTTCTGCCTATGGTAGAAGATAGCAGTATATTGTCTGTGGCACCCACACAAAGCAAGTCGTCGGTGTTCATTACAACAGCGTCCTGCGCTATACCTTTCCAGATGTTCAGGTCGCCGGTTTCCTTCCAGTACATATAAGCCAGTGATGATTTTGTACCAGCTCCGTCGGCATGCATAATGGCACAGTACTCTGAGTCACCTGTCAGAATATCAGGGATAATTTTGCAGAAAGCTTTTGGGAAAAGGCCTTTATCTATGTTTTTGATGGCATTGTGGACGTCTTCTTTCGAAGCCGACACACCTCGGCGTAAGTATCTGTCTTCCATAAATCAGGATGGTTTCCTCACAAATTTAAGAAAGGGCACGGTATAATCAGCAGAGAAAAGTATAAAATCAGCTGTGAAGCTTTTTTGCTCTCAGCTTTTTTAACAGTATAGAAGTAAGTCGGAGACTCTTATATTACTTAGCGCATTAGCTTCGGATTGGATTCATCATAGAAAATAACTTTAACCATGTAAATATTACTTTTGGCAAAAGCTTCTGTATAGTTTGGTATCTAAAGGGAGTTTTGTTATTCACCTACCGTTTGCCGGCCAATTATTTATAAACATAGAAAAGCCATTTTACAATGCTGTAAAATGGCTTTTCTTGTGTTCTAATATTCTTTTACGGACAGCTAATTATTTTTTATTAGCTTCATGCTTAATTCCATCCGCCGCCCAATGCCCGGTAAATATTAACCATGGCATTCATCTGCTGCATTTTGGTTTCAATCAGTTCAAACCTCGATTCCAGCGCATCTCGTTGGGTCATCAGTACTTCCATGTAATCTGCCCTGGCTGATGTGAAAAGGTCGTTTGAAATATCAATCGACTGGGTCAGCGCCTGCACCTGCTTTGATTTTAAATCGTAGCTTTTTTCCAGGTTATTGATTTTGGCTAACTGATTAGCCACCTCAAAATAAGCATTTAAGATGGTACGTTCGTAATTGTAAACAGCCTGTAGTTGCTTGGCGTTAGCACTACTATAGGTCGCCTTTATCGCGTTTCTGTTAACCAGCGGAGCCACTAGATCTCCAGCCAATGAAAACAACATCGACTCAGGGGACTTTAGCAGGTAGGATGGATTGAACGCCTGGTATCCAATAGCTGCGGAAATGCCTACAGAGGGATAAAACTGTGCTTTTGCCACCTTTACATCCAGCTTTGATGCTGCCAATTCCAGTTCTGCCTGCTTGATATCAGGCCGGTTGGCTAACAACTGCGACGGCAACCCGGCATGGATGGCAGCAGGTACTAAAGTGCCAAAAGACTCATCGTTCCTTGGAATCGGCTGTGGGTATCGCCCCAGCAGGAAGTTAATCCTGTTCTCAGTTTCTGTAATCCGCTGCTGAATGTCGTATTGAAGGCTTTTCGTGCTAAATACCTGTGCCTCGAACCTGCGGACTGCGAGTTCGGTAACTCTCGTAGCCTCTTTCTGCAGTTTTACAATTCGCAGGGCATTGCTTTGTATCTCGATGTTCTGATTTACAATAGCCAGTTGATTATCGAGTGCCAGCAATTCAAAGTAAGAGTTAGCAATTTCGGCAATCAGGTTTGTAACCATAAAGTTTCTCCCTTCAACGCTAGAAAGGTACCTGCTTACGGCCGCTTTTTTGGCATTGTGCAGCTTATTCCAAATATCGACCTCCCAGGTAGCATAGGCCCCTACCAAAAAATCTGGTAGCGGATCAGGCATTTCTTTTTCCGGTTTAATGTCGGTGGTAGCCTCCATAGCTCCTATGTTGGTGTATCGCGGCACCTTGTCAAGGCCAGTAGCACCTTGTAGTCCGACAAACGGCAGGTATTCCCCTTTTCTAATCCTTACCTCGTTACTTGAAATCGCAATTTCCTGCAATGTAATGTTCAGCTCCTGGTTGTTCTGCAGTGCCGTATCAATCAGAGCAGTCAAGTACGGGTCGGTAAAATATTCCTTCCACTTCAGGGTTGCTGTGTTGGTAGTATCTTGCGAGTTATTATAACTCGCAGGTACTGCCGTGTTTGCTGTTCTTTCTACTACAGATGGAGTTATACAAGCCGTAAAGGTCAACGACAGGCAGGCTACTCCTAAGCATCTATATATTATTTTTTTAAGCATGGTGGACATAATCTTCGGTTAAAGGAGTTTCATCTTCATCTTTAATCATGTGACGGCCATCTGCCAAGTGGGCGAATATATAATACAATCCAGGGACGATAACGACACCGAAGATCGTTCCAAATAACATACCACCAAGAGCAGACGCACCAATCGTCTGATTACCAATGGCTCCTGCACCAGTTGCAATAATCAATGGTATCAAACCGGCTATAAAGGCGAACGAGGTCATCAGGATGGGACGGAAACGCACCTTCGCACCTTCAATAGCGGCATCAAATATAGAAGCTCCTTCCTGGCGCTTCTGAACGGCAAACTCTACGATCAACACGGCATTTTTACCTAACAGACCGATCAGCATGATCAGTCCTATCTGAGCATAGATGTTATTCTCCAGCCCCATCAGTTTCAGCAACATAAACGAACCGAATACACCAACTGGCAGAGAGAACACTACCGCCAACGGGATAATAAAGCTCTCGTACTGGGCTGCCAATACAAAGTACACGAACATCAACACAATAAGAAACACATAAAGCGCCTCGTTCCCCCTACTCGCTTCGTCATATGAAAGGCCTTCCCAGGCAATGTCGTAGCCTTGTGGCAATGTCTGACTGGCTACTTCCCGTACGGCCTGAATGGCATCTGCAGTGGTATATCCCTTAGCCGGAAGCCCCTGGATAGCTGCCGAATTATACATATTGAAACGGGTGATTTCGTTAGGGCCCTGACCTTTTTTAAGCTTCATAAACGATGAGTAAGGCACCATCTCACCCTGATCGTTTTTAACAAAAAGCTTTAGAAGATCGGATGGAAGCCTTCTGAATTTGGGGTCAGATTGCACGTAAACCTTGAAAAACTGGCCAAACTTGATAAAGCCTTGTTCATAGGTACTACCAATCAAGATATTGAGGTTTTCCATCGCATTATCGATAGAAACTCCTTTTTGCATAGCCAGGCTGTTGTCAATCTCTAATTCGTATTGCGGATAATTGGCCGCGAAAAAGGTAAACAGACCCGTAAGCTCTTTACGTTTGCGCAAATTATCCAAGAACTCCTGATTTACTTTATCAAACTCATGGTAGTCGGTATCTGTATTTTTATCCAGCAAACGCATCGAAAAACCTCCTGAAGAACCAAAGCCCGGGATTGCCGGCGGTTCAAAGAACTCGACAACAGCGCCAAGGCCTTTCGATTCCTCCTCTAACTCTTCCATGATTTCTTTCACGGTATGCTCGCGCTCAGACCAAGCTTTCAAGTTGATAAGACAAGTACCGGCATTGGAGCCACGTCCTTCAGTCATAATCTCGTAGCCTGCCAGAGAAGATACTGATTCTACACCTTCAATCTCCTCACATATCTTCTGAAGCTTCTGGGATACCTGGTTGGTTTTCTCGAGGGTAGAACCCGGAGGTGTCTGGATAATGGCATATATAGTACCCTGGTCTTCGTTAGGTATAAAGCCGGCTGGCAGCACCTGATTTTCGTAGAATATACCGGCACCAAACGCTAATAATATTCCGAAAGTAAGCCATCTTCTGCTCACAATTGACCTTAGCAAGCCTACATATCTTCCGGTAAGTTTATCAAACCCACGGTTAAAGCTATCAAGCGATTTTGTCAGCAGGTTTTTCTTCTTTGGTTTTCCATGATGGTTCTTTAACAACATGGCGCAAAGTACCGGGGTAAGTGTAAGGGCAATCAGGGCCGAAATTACGATGGAGCTGGCCATAGTAATGGAGAACTGTCGGTAAAAAGTACCTACGGGACCCGACATAAACGAGATAGGCAGGAATACTGATACCATGACAGCCGTTATGGCGATGATGGCACCACTGATTTCTCCAAGCACTTCCTGAACAGCTTTATAGGGCGACAAACGCGGCTTTTCCTCCATTTTGGCATGGACGGCCTCCACCACCACAATCGCATCATCCACCACAATACCAATGGCCAGCACAAGTGCAAACAGCGTAACCAGGTTAATGGAAAGCCCAAAGAACTGAATGACAAAAAATGCCCCCACCAACGACACCGGCACAGCCAGAATCGGTATGAGAGTAGAACGCCAATCACCCAGGAAAATAAAAACAACGATGGCAACAAGTATAAAGGCATCTCTAAGGGTATGAATCACCTGCTCTATGGAAGCATCCAGGAACTGAGAAACGTCATAGCTGATTTTATAGTCCATTCCCGGAGGAAAATATGGTCTCATTTCCTCTAGCTTGGCTTTTACCTCCTCAATTACATCGCTGGCGTTACTACCATAGTTCTGCTTTAACACGATAGCCGCTGAAGGATGACCATCCAGGTTAGAATAAATATCAAAGAATTCGCTGCCTAACTCAACGGTGGCTATGTCTTTCAAGTGTATGCTTTCACCTTCGGCATTGGCCCGGACAATTATATTTTCGTACTCTTCCGGTTCACTGTACCTCCCCTTATAGGTGAGTACATATTCCAGTGACTGAGCTGCTATACCAGAGCTTTGCCCTAACCTACCCGGCCGGCCTATTATACTCTGCTCCCCTAAAGCCTTCATCACTTCATCTACCGAGATATTGTAGGCTCGCATGCGGTCAGGGTTTAGCCAAATGCGCATCGCATATCTGCGACTACCGAGTATCTGTGCTCTGGCTACCCCTTTGGTCCGCTGTATTTCAGGGATCATCTTAACGGTAGCGTAGTTGAACAAGAACTTCTCATCCATACTTTCATTCTTGGAGTAGAGGTTGACGTACATCAACATACTCGGCTGAATAGGGGTAATCACAACACCTTCACGCTGCACCAGTTCAGGCAAGAGTGGCATTACCTGGTCCACTCTCGTTTTCACCCTAATAACCGCATCATTGGGGTCTGTACCTGGTTCGAAGATCACCCGAAGTGTAGCCTCACCGGCACTGGTTGCATCAGTTGCTATATATCGCATATCCTGGACACCATTGATAGCCTGTTCTAGTGTAATCAGCGTGGACTTAACCAACACATCGGCACTGGCTCCGGGATAAGCAATAAAAATGTTTACTGTGGTGGGGGCAATTTCGGGGAATTGAGAGATTGGCAACTTTTTAATAGCCAATGTCCCAACAAAAACAATCATGACCGATATTACAATCGCAAATACGGGCCTTTTTATAAACTTACTAAACATTTCTTCTGTTTTTTAGGATACCTGATTATTCTGCATACAAGTCTAACTGCGACATGACAGAATCAGGCTTCACGAACTTGTAGTGTATTTTTTCGTTTTCACGTACCAGGCGCAGGCCTTCCAACAGGAACTTGTCATTTTCAGACAGGCCATCCTGTACTACATAAATGTGCGGCATTTCAGCTGCTATGGTAATTTCCCTTGACCTCAGCACATCGTCTTTATCCACCACATAAACATACTTCTTGTCCAGTACTTCAAAGGTGGCCTTCTGCGGGATAAGCAGCACATCTTTCATAGGCACGCTCATGAGTATGTTACCTGTTTCGCCATGCCTTAGTAATCCTTTTGGATTAGGAAATGTGGCCCTGAACGCGATATTTCCTGTTTCGTTGTCGAAATCAGCTTCAATGGTTTCTACCACACCCGGATACTCAAACTGTTTATTGTTAGCCATTAAAAGGTTTACATTCATTTTGCTGTCTGTATGTGCCTTTGATTGGTATTCCAGGTATTCAGCTTCCGGAACGTTATAATAAACCCACATTTTACTGTTATCCGAAAGCTCTGTAAGCAGTTCTCCCTCATCTACAAGGCTTCCCAGCCTTACATGAAAGCGGTCGATGATGCCATCAAAAGGAGCTCTGATTTCGGTAAATTGCAGGTGAACCCGCGCTAAGGCTAACTCAGCTTTTGCCTTATCAAGTTTGGCTTTGTCCATAGCCAGTTCATTTGGCGCAACTATACTGCTATCTGCAAGCCTCTTGGTGTTTTGGTATTCTATCTGGGCGAAATTAGCTTCAGCTTGTGCTCTTTGTAGTTCAGCTTCGTAAAGCGTAGGCATAATCTGGAACAACAGCTGCCCTTTTTTTACAAACTGGCCTTCGTCTACAAAAATCTTCTGCAGATAGCCTCTTTCCTGGGCTCTTAGTTCAATATGACTTATTGATCTCACCTGGCTCACATAATCTTCCGTGATGGTAGTGTCCTTTCTTACTGGACTGGTGACTAAGAACTCGGTTTCTGTTTCCTTTTCTTCTTTCTTGGATTCACAGCCTGTATGGCACAACAAGGCGCACAAGCCCATGAGCATGAGGATTCTCTTCATGATAATTTTGATTTTTTAAACGATAAGGGTTTATTGAGAACTTCTTTAAAATGTATGTTACACGATAGATTAGTGCATCCAGCTAGCACAATGCTATTGGATACTGGATACTAAAAAATAATTGAGAGGATGGGTAGGCAATTTCAATGTTGTGTAGTTACCACTATATAATCACATACAATGAGTGAGTGGGCTGAACTACAACACCATGTAAGCGCATAGGTGAATTCTACCTCCGTAGTGCCACTTTATCAGGGTGTAAAGAAACTACGAAAGAAAAAATTAGCGCTTATACCGTCAGGTTCTATGTTGTCTGCCAACACCCGACTGCACAATTACATGATGACTATTGAATTGTTATACCTACTGAGGTTTTAAATCATATCCTGAAGACATGGAATATGAGATACCTTCTTTTTGATGAGGTGTAAGAAAAGTGCTTACAGAAAAGTAAGCTTGTTTTAATATATCGGAAGAAATATACGAGAGCAAGGGCGTAAAAGAGTGTAGTAAAGTAATTACTGCCCTCTAAAAGCTTTTTGAAAGAAATAGATTCATAATCTTTCTCCTCAATCTCCGCAACATCTGTTCTGTGGCTCTTTTTTTCTGTAGCAAATACAGCGGACTTGAGAGCCAAGCTCTGGCTATTTTGCATTATGCCAAAGCTGGCATGTCCAGACTTTTTAAGGATTTTTATTGAAGAATCGTGTATAACATCCTGAAATGTACGGGCATGCAGTTGCCCATACCCGCTTAACAGGAAGATACACAGTAATAGAAAAAATCTAATTAACAACTTCTTCATTTGGCCTCAAACTTACATAAAGTTGTTAATACAGGCAAGTAGTTAATCATTAAATATTTGTACCCAAACTAACAGAAACTAGGATTGTTCCTTTTTGAACAGTAAATAAAAGTTAAAACCAGCTTCTTGAATAACTTGTACTTTTATAATATGGTCAATAGTAAACTTATCTCAAACTAGTACTAAGAAACAAATACTCTCGCTGAAAGATAGTACTTCTTTGAGTATAACCGTCCAATATAGTAGTCAAGGGCAGCTGCATGAAGAAATAACTTATCTCGTCGTAAGTACCTATCTTCCACGAATCAGGATAAGCCTCACAAATTTAAACAAGGGTGTAGGATTGACTCAAAATAAAATAATTACTGAATCAATTCAGGGTTAAAGCAGTTACAGAAAGATACGGAGCGGCCTAAGGGATAACAGCGTTATGCTGTTATATGGCATCTGAAAAATCTGCGCTTGATGTTTTACTGACTTTCACCAAAGGGACCGATCTGATAGCTTTTGCTTTCGACATCGCGTCTACCCAGTTCACTTTTCTAAACCCTGCCTTTGAAAAACTTTGGAACAGGAGTCACAGAACAGTGATGAATGATCCGACTTCTTTATGGAAGAGTATTCACCAGGAAGATAGACTACATGTACAGCAAGTTTACCACGAGCTGCAGGAAGGGGTTCTTATCAATGATATAGAGTTCCGGATTATACTCCGCAACAAAAGCCAGCGGTGGGTTTGCCTGAGGCCCCGGATGACAGAAGAGGGGCTTATTATCGGCTATGCCCAGGATATCACTGCTCAGAAGGAGTACAATGATGTTCTGAAAAAGTACTCCAACAAGAAGAACGCTATTCTCAACATCCTCTCCCATGATCTGGCTGGGCCACTGGCCAATATCCAAGCCCTGTCTGCCATGCTGGGTGATAATATAAAAGATGATGCCGAACTCAAGCAAATGCAGCAGGTCATCAGTATCATTGAAAGGAGCAGCAAGCAAGGTATACAGCTCATTCAGGATTTTGTGAAGCAGGAGTTTCTGGAGTCCGCTAATGTGGAGTTAATTAAAAGAAGAGTGGACCTGGTCATTAAGCTAAAAGAAATGATGCAGGAGTACCGGGCAAGCCCATTAATAAACTTTCCATTTTGTTACTCCGATTGATACCCTTTTCTTGTATCTGGATGACAACAAATTCATGCAGGCGATCAATAACCTGCTGTCGAACGCAATAAAGTTTACTCCGGATGGCGGTGAAATTACCCTGGCGTTGGAAGAAAAGGAGGAAACGGTGTTATTTAAAATATCTGACACAGGCATCGGTATTCCAGAAAAGTATCATGCTACTTTGTTTGATAAATTCACCCGTGCCCGACGCCTTGGCATCAAAGATGAACCCTCCGTGGGATTGGGCATGTCCATTATCAAAACTATTGTGGAGTGGCATCAGGGCCAGATCTGGTTTGAAAGCCAGGAAGACAAAGGTACTACATCCTATATTGAGGTTCCTAAAGTTAAATAAAAGCAGTTGCACCCTATATGCCCTGATAGCCCATCGCCAACTCTGTTTTGACCACAAGTATCGGTGCGCTCTCTGTAAAAGAACCTGTAAGCCGGACAGGCTTTGGTTATAAAAGTCAGGAACCCAGCTATGTTAATGACAAAAGCTTAAGACTTTAGCCTCTTGCAGTAGTAACTCAGCCTTTTCGTTCCTGCACTTTGCAGGTGCAGTCTCAGCTTTTTAAACAATAAGCAGAAAGGCTGCCGGAGTAAATTCCGGCAGCCTTTCTGCTTATTGTTTAGGTTTTAAGCTACTACTCCTGCACACGTATTACTCTAAACTCGGTGCGGCGGTTGCGCTGATGCTCTTCCTCTGTCTGTGCATTTTTTACAATAAGCTGGCTCTCGCCATAACCTCTGGCTGTAATGCGGTCTCTGTCTATACCTTGTGAGATAATGTATTCTACGGCAGCCTCAGCACGACGCTGCGACAGGTCCTGGTTGTATTCATCACTGCCACGAACGTCGGTATGTGAGCTAAGTTCAATAGAAATGCCCGGGTTATCTTTTAGTATCTGTACCAGCTTATCCAGCTCTGCTGCGGCATCCGGACGGATATTAGCTTTATCCAAGTCATAATAGATGTTTTCCAGCACAATTGGCTTATCTCTTACAATTTCGTTGAGCACCAGTGTAGCTGTCAGGCGCACTTCGTTTTCGCCCTCCTGCAACTGATCTTCTGGAGGTGTTTTTCCCGCTGTAGTAATTTGTTGCCGGGCTGTAAAGAAATTTGGCTTTTGAGATATCAAAGAGTAAGTAGATTCCGGCTCAAGCTCAAAGGTAAACTTACCTTTGGTATCTGTCTGCGTTTCCTGAAGCCTCTCTCCTGCCTCATTTTGCAGCACTACTGTATGGTTTGGCACCACCGTTTGCTGTCGAGCTCCGTCGCGCAGTTGCAGCAAAGTACCATCAACAACAAAGTTTACCTGCTTTGGTACTGACTCTGTGAAACTGTAAATATCATCTCCACCACTTCCTCCATC
Source organism: Pontibacter silvestris (assembly GCF_020907275.1). Classification (GTDB taxonomy): domain Bacteria; phylum Bacteroidota; class Bacteroidia; order Cytophagales; family Hymenobacteraceae; genus Pontibacter; species Pontibacter silvestris. The sequence continues at coordinate 160,098 of NZ_JAJJWI010000008.1, forward strand.
TCTGTTAGAAGAGAAATAACCTGTAGCTTCATCTTTATAGAAGATACCAAAATCATCGCCGGGGGAATTAAGGGGAGCACCTAAGTTTACAGGCTTTCCGTCCTCTATCCTGAATAAATCAAGGTTACCTAAACCTGGCAAGCCGTCAGAGGCAATATACAGCGTGCCATCCGGTGCTACATAAACAAAGCTTTCGTTACCTTGTGTGTTTATTTCCGGCCCCAGGTTTTCAGGTGTTGAAAAACGGCCGTTCCCATCTATTGTAGTCCTGTAAATATCATTACCGCCAAGCGTCCCTCTACGGTTAGACGAGAAGTACAACGTTTTTCCATCCGGAGAGAAAGCCGGGGAAGAGTCCCACGCTTGCGGATCACTGATACCTAAAATTTTAGGTTCAGTCCAGGCATTAGAGCGGAAGTAGGAAACAAACAGGTCCACATTCTGCCGGCCTTTCTTTGTTCCTTCGTTACCACGGGCAAACACCATCGTGCGGCCCTCGTTAGTAAAAGTAGGATAAGCCTCATGCAGATCATCTGAATTTATCCCCTCCACTTTCCGGACATTCCCTCCTATGGCACTGTCACCCATTGAAGTGACATAAATATCCAGAAACCCTTCTCCATTGCCGCTATATTCTTGTCCGCCCCGGGTAGAAGAAAAATACAGTTCATTATCTGCTACAGCAGGAGCGAACTCAGAGGCATCGGTGTTTAAGGTATCCAGGTTCCTGACTTCAAAAGCAGGAGCTTTACGAAGGATACTGTTTAAGGCATTGTAGTTTTCAAGTTCACGTTGTGCAAGCGCTTTTAACCTAGAATTAGTACCTACCCTAACATAATCGCGTAGCTGCCCCTGTGCCTGCTCATACTTCCCATTAGCCTTAAGGGCCATGCCATAGTAGTAATATATATCTTCTTTGCGGTAGTTTGCGTCCAGAGCAGCGTTATAATACTCTTCCGCCTGCGATAACCTGTTCGACAAACGGTAAGCTTCTGCTACTTTATAGTTTAACTCTCCTGAGTTATCAGCCTTTCCTAAAGCACGCTGGTAATATTCTATTGCGCTCTGATACTGCTCCTGCTCAAAGCGTTTATCTCCTTTACTGATATACCTGCCTGCACCACAGGCACCAACCATCAGTAAAAGAAATAAGTAAATACCAATAAGCTTTAGTTGACAGGCTTTAGGTTTTAGTTTTAGCGTTTGATGCATGAACACGTATTTTTGAATTAGCCGGATCAGAAGTATCTGGAGAGCCAGCTTTGGCGGGCAGGCTTTGGCCATTCTGCTTGCAGGTCTCCGTAATTATTCACTAAGGTATCAAAGTATAAGGTATTTTCATCTATTTCGCCAGCCGCAACTTTCGCTTTCAGCTCCTGCATGCCAACCATTTCTACATTTCCATCTTTCAGAAAGGCCAGTTGTGTACGATCAAAGAAAGCGACATTAAAGTGCTGTTCCAGCTCCCGTACAAAATTAACGGACTTATCTATAGAACATCCACTGGCAGCAGTTGCACTTTCGTTATTGGCCAGCACCAGAAACTGTTTATGTAGTAATTGTGCCGAAGCTTGCAAGCCTCTCCCGTGGCTACTCCAGTCGGTAGCAAAACGCTCTAACAATGGTTTTATTTCGGTTTGCTCAGCCTCTGTTAAAGGTCTGTTTGCCTGATATATCCAAAGGCGCGCTTGCGGCGGCAATTGGTCAAACGGTATATACATAGTTCTGGGTTACTCCTAAATAAATTATTTATTGCTCTAAGACAATATTCCGTACAGAAATTCACAAAAAACTGGAGAGGAACAGCAGCACTAACGACTAAGGCCTTCGGCCTGAGCAATCAGTTCGGCTATATCAAAAACCTTTACGTTTTCTTCCTGTTCCTTGTTCTTCACTCCGTCCGTCATCATTACCATACAGAAAGGACATGCCGTGGCTATAACACTGTCTCCTTGTTGCCCTAAAGTTGCCAAGGCCTCTTCTGTTCTTTCTACATTTATGTCTTTTCTGCCAGGCTCCGGCTCTTTGAACATTTGCGCCCCTCCTGCTCCACAGCAAAGGCCGTTTGCCCTGATGCGCTTCATCTCTACCAGGTCAGCATCCAAGGCTGCTAACACATCACGCGGAGCTTCATAAATATCGTTGGCCCTGCCAAGATAGCAGGAATCATGATATGTAATACGGCGACCTTTAAAGTCTCCTCCTCCTTGTAAACGCACTTTGCCTTCGTTTATTAGCTGCTGCAGGTAAGTGGAATGGTGAATTACTTCGTAGTTCCCGCCAAGGTCAGGATATTCATTTTTGATGGTATTAAAGCAGTGCGGGCAAGCTGTTACAATCTTTTTTACATTATAAGCATTCATTACCTCTATATTGGTAATAGCCTGCATCTGGAACAGGAACTCATTACCGGCACGCTTGGCAGGCTCCCCTGTACAGCTTTCTTCTGTACCCAACACAGCATACTTTATACCTATGTGCTCCAGTATCTGTACAAAGGCACGTGTTACTCTTTTATAACGGTCATCGAAAGAGCCCGCACAACCTACCCAGAAAAGAATCTCAGGTTCTTCGCCATTGGCAGCCATCTCAGCCATTGTAGGCACTTTCACTAATCTTTTATTTTCTTCCATCTGATTTATATTGAGATGTTAGACTTTAAACGCTAGATGTTAGATCTGGAAAACATTATCATTTAATGTTCCTGATCCAGAGCTATTGATACTGTTCATCATTCTCCAACGTAAGGAGGTTAATCTACAGTCTAATATCTAACTTCTAATTTCTTAAACCTAATTTTTGTTTGGTACATAGAGTTCCTCTGACCAGTTAAAGCGATCTGCAGGCGAGAAAGCCCAGGGAGCTCCATTATTTTCTATGTTGGTGAACATGGTATTAAGCGAAGCTGGCGCAGCGGACTCTTCCAGCACTAGGAAGCGGCGCAGGTCCATAATGGTAGACAACTGATCTATACCTACCGGGCATGCTTCGACACACGCATTACAAGTGGTACAGGCCCATAGTTCTTCTGGCGTTATATAGCCGCGCAGCAATGTGTTCTCTTCCGTTACATGCACACGCTCTACTCCCAGCTCTTTGTAGTGGTTTGGCGCAAAAATAGCTGGCCTCTCTCCCTTTTCCTCTAGTCTGTCACGAGTGTCCATTACAATCTTGCGTGGCGAAAGCAGCTTACCTGTTACGTTGGCCGGGCAAACAGCAGTGCAGCGACCACATTCTGTACAGGTATAGGAGTCCATTAATTGTTTCCAGGTCAAGTCTTCCACATCTTTGGCACCAAAACGCTCTATAACAGGATTGCCTTCTGCATCTGTTTTAGGAGTTGGCGGCTGATAGCTTGGGTCCAGCATTGCTTTAATCTCATGTGTGATGGCTGGGTTAGTGGTAAATTTACCTTTCGGCAACAGCTTAGAATAATACACGTTGGGGAAAGCCATAATAATATGAAAGTGCTTGGAGCTTGGCAGATAATTCATAAAGGCGAGAATACCTATAATATGAAACCACCAGCCTGCACGCTCAATTGTATGCAGTGTTTCAGGGTTATTTCCAAACAGGTTTACAAACAATGAACTGACAGGGTAGCGGCCAACTGCTGCAACGCCTTCTAGTTCGGCTAGTTTTAGCCCGGCTATGTTGAAGGCAAACAGCGCGAACATCAACACAATCTCAATAATGAGAATAGTATTGGCATCTACTTTTGGCCAGGCACGCATTTCAACGCCTCGTGAAAGCCGCGGCACCTTTATTATATTACGTCGCCACAGAAAAATGGCACAAGCCACAATGACAAGAGCCGCCAATATTTCGTTGATAAACATTAAGGCATTGTACACCGGCCCCAGAAAACCTAATACCCTATGAGAGCCGGATATGCCATCAATCAGTATTTCAATTACCTCTACATTGATAACCAGGAAACCTACATATACAAATAAGTGCAGCACTGCGGGCAGCATGCGCTTAAACATTTTCTGCTGACCAAAGGCCACCAATAACGTCTTTTTAACACGCTCTGACGGATTATCTGTGATATCCAGGTCGCGGCCCATCAGTACGTTTTTACGAATCTTGCGGATCTGCCATATAAAAAGGCCAATGCCTGCAGCCGCTACAATCAGAAAGATTATGTTCTCAAGTTTTATCACGGTAAATTATTCGTTATGCATACTAATTTACGACAAAATATACAGATATATACAGAATAAAGCTGCCTAAAGATTTTTTAAAAAAAATTCTGCTGCAATGTTTGCATCTTAAAAGTTCCTTACTACTTTTGCATACCCTTTCGGAACAAGGGCAAACAACAGAGCTGGTGATGTAGCTCAGTTGGTAGAGCAAAGGACTGAAAATCCTTGTGTCGTTGGTTCGATTCCAATCATCACCACAAAAAGCCTCGCCTTAACCGGTGGGGCTTCCTTGTTTTATATCCTCTTCATACTTCTTCTTTATCAGCATCTATTTTCGCTTATCGTGTGTTGCGCTCCCCTGTACAACATTTTTAATTTCTCGAAAAGCACAGTAGCTCAAGAAAGGGGTTATAATCTGTGGCAGTTTGCCCTTAACTCCAGCAACGCTGCTGAATAACCCAAGTTATAAGCTTTGTTGAAATGTACACAGGCAGAATCCTGCTGCTGCTGCCTTAGTTGGTTCCTGCCAAGTAAATAATGTAGCCTGCCATTTTCTTTGTCTTCAGCCAGCCCTCTGGTGTAGTCTCTCTCTGCAGCAGAAAAAGCTGCTGTTTTATAGTAAGCGAATCCACGATATGTCAGGGCATCTACCAATTTCTTTCCGCTACTACTTCCATGATCCAGATAAGCAGATAAGTCTGCAATAGCATCCTCGTAGTTATTCAGGTAAAACAACCTTACCTCTCCCCGCGCCAGGTATGCTTCCCACAGTTCTTTATCTAATTCCAGCGCATAAGTTAAATCAGCTTCCGCTTTTTCATACTCTGTTAGCTGTAACAAGCTCTGCCCTCTCATATAATAAGCCTGTGCCGATGGCTCCTCCTCCAGGGCAATGGCTTTATTAAGGTCGTGTAGAGCTGCCTTATAGTTTTCGTACACGTTTAGTTCAAGACTGGCCCTGGCCTCATAGGGTTCAGCATTGTTAGGCATAAAACGTATAGCATCTGACAACAAGCTATGAGCACTGCTATATTTGCCATCCTCCATATAAGCAACAGCAGTTTCATACTTATCTTCGCCAGTAACGTAATCCATAATGCCTTTAAGCAAAAAGCTAAAAAGCAGGATGCCGGCTATAAAAATCAAGGTAATGTACAGGTCTTTTTTAGAGAAGCGCTTATTGGCCCGACGCTTGTGGTAATGCCGCTCCGACACAGAAGCAGGTGGCCTTGTTTGGCGGTAGCGTGTGTCATAATATGGCTGTTGTTGCCTTACAATTTGCCGCTGTTGCTGCTGATAATGTAACTTAAAGTCGTATTGTGCTCGTTTATTGGGATTGGATAGTACCTGGTACGCTGCATTTATTAACTTAAACAGTTCTTCGGCACGCGCATTACCAGGGTTCTTATCAGGGTGATATTTTATCGCTAGCTGTTTATAAGCTAGTTTAACCTCCTTAGAGGTGGCAGTTTGGCTTATACCCAGAATACTATAGTAATTCAAATCCAAGCAGGCAAATCTATAAAAAGATTAGTCTTAAAAATAACTATTAATGAGCAATATACATCAAAATTCGTACTAACTTTTTAACAGTTCATACTTTCTGTAAATTTTTAAGTATACCCTCGTATACAGAGAAAGTATAAAAAAGCTAAAAAATATTATGGCTACACAAGACAACGGCACACGCGAGAAAAACAACAATCTTATAGAGCACTTGATGGGGTACATCGATACCCGCATTGACATTATACGGCTGGAGATACAGGAAAAGCTAAAAGCTTCTTTTGTTGGTCTTCTTCACGTGATTTTGTTAGGTTTTGCCGCTTTTATGAGTTTTATATTCTTAAACATTTTCTTAGGTTTACTGCTTAACCACCTACTTGGCAGCTCGTTTTGGGGTTTTGGAATTATAGCACTTATCTACATAATTCTAACAGTGGTGCTGGTAATTGGGCTCGATAAGAAGGTGTTCCAGGGCATAGCCGACAAAACTTTTGATAATACTATTTACAAATCAGACAAAAGAGAAGAATCAATATGAGTGAGCTAAACAACCCCCTATTTAACAACGAGCGAGATTTATTAGAGCGCCAGAAAGAAGAATATAAAAATGCCCTGATGGGTGATGTAGAACAGATTAAGAGCCAAGGACAGGAAATAGGCAAAAAAGCAGCCGTGGCAGGTGGCGTTTTGCTAGCTGGTTTCCTTGTTCGGCGTTTGTTTAGCGGGGGAAAGAAAAAAAACAAAGTAAAACCACCTAAAGTAAAGTCTCCAAAGCTAAAGAAAGGGAAGAAAAGCAAAGAAACTTTACCTAAGCGTGACCCTAATGCTACTTATGATGAAATGGGCTACAGAATAGACGGAGGTTATTCTACAGAGAGCAACTACCATATTCTCTCTTCTGAAACGGCAAACCATCCTCAGGACTCAGATAAAAAAAAAACTGAAGGTGGTAAAAGCTTTATAAAATCTGAGCTGGCTCAGTTGGTAACTAATCAGCTGGCAGCACTGGCGATGGTCTACGCTACTAAAAAGATAGAAGAATATTTAAACAGAGTTCCTGAAAATACCGATATTGCACCTGAACCTGCGCCTATCAAGGTAATAGAAGTAGACAGCACAGAATATATTTATCCGGAAAAGGATGCCCTTTGATAACCTTCACCAGAGACAAAAACAGCAATTATCAGGCAGAAAGCACTTAGCGGTACTGTTAGACCCAGACAACCTAAATAAGGCTAGCTGCCTGCAGCTGCTCTCGCTGAGCAAAGCTAACCCTGTTGATTTCTTTTTTGTAGGTGGCAGCCTTATCACTACTAATAACCAGGCAGCAATTATTGGCCTGATAAAAGACAACAGCACTACGCCTGTTATTCTTTTCCCAAGCAACAGCCAGCACATAAATAACCAGGCAGACGGCATTCTGCTGCTTTCGCTTATTTCGGGCCGCAACCCAGAGTTTCTGATTGGGCAGCATGTAGTTTCAGCTCCCATGCTTAAGGCAAGCCAGCTCCAAGTTTATCCGACAGGTTATATGCTAATAGACTCTGGCCGACAAACTACCGCCTCTTACATGAGTGGTACCACCCCTATTCCTTACGACAAGCCTGCTATTGCAGCTTGTACAGCCATGGCTGGAGAACTATTAGGCCTTAACTACATCTATTTAGATGGTGGAAGCGGGGCCCAATATCCTGTTTCAACAGAAATGATTGCTGCTGTACGACAGGCAGTAGAAATTCCTCTTATAGTTGGAGGAGGCATAAATACACCAGATAAGGCCAGGGCAGCTTTAGAAGCTGGCGCAGACGTACTAGTTGTTGGTAACCACATAGAAAAAAACCCCGGCTTTTTGGCCGAGGTTTCTGGTATTATAGCTTCGTACAATATTACCTTAGATGTTTGTCGCTGATTCACGACGACGCATTTTACCGGCAGGTATACCAAACATCATTTTAAAGCGACGGCAGAAGTAAGCAGTATCTTTGTAACCTACATCTTTACCAATTTCGCGAATACTCTTCTTAGTCGTGCGCAGTAAGAATACTGCACGCTCCATACGCTGATATTCAATATAGTCTTGTGGGTTGATGCCTGTCAGCATTTTAAAATACTGTCCAACATAATCCTCAGACACGTTTGCTACATTTGAAAGCACTTTATTAGAAAGGTCGCCGCCAATGTTCTCTTTAATATAGTTGAACAGGTCAATAAGACGAGGGTCTTTGAAATAAGTACTGTTTGTCGCCAGCTGCTCAACGAACATTCTGTTACGCAGAATATGGCGCACAATCTCTACCACAATTTGCTCTGTATACAGGCTGATCAGACGCTCTTTGCCAGGCAACTCCTGCATGCTCTCCTCTACAACTTTAATAACCAGATTGGCCAGTTTATTGTTATTAGAAATCAGGAAAGCCGGCACATCCAGCGATGCAAAGAAATTAACTGAGTCAAATACTTTTGCCTCAAAACTTACATAACTGTGGCTCTCTTCTGCGTCACCAATCAGGTCCAGATCGTTGTTGCTTCTGTAGAATTTCTCTCTGTTAGTGATCAAATCATCATTTGAGATAGTTCTTCCTTCGCCAACAGGACCATACGTTACTTGTGTGCTTCGACCACCAGGTATAAACAACAACTCTCCCTCTTCAACCATTTGCTCTTCTCCCCCAAAGAAGATGCTACCTTTATGAAGCAGGATCAGGTTATTGCCTACATCGTAGAAGTTGCGAACCGTGAAAGGCTGTTGCAACACCAGGTTCTTAGCCTTAATGAAGCGCACCCCAAGCGATTCAATAATTTTATTGTAATCTTCCATGTGTGTTACCCACTAACTTTATTACTATAAATTCTTTAAATTTGGCCTAAATCTAAGATTAATCTTTATAAAATTCAAAAAACTTAAATAATATATTTTATTTTGCCAATTCTTAAAATACAATTAAATAGCTATCTAGCAACTACTTAAGCTCTTTTTTACTTAAGTAACTCTCTTGAAATTACTATTTTCTGTATCTCAGAAGTGCCTTCATATATCTGGGTAATCTTAGCATCACGCATTAAACGCTCTACATGGTACTCTTTTACGAAACCATAGCCACCATGCACTTGTACCGCTTCTATAGTTGTATCCATAGCTACTTTTGATGCAAAAAGCTTTGCCATAGCACCAGATTTACCATAATCCTGATGTACATCCTTATCATAGGCAGCTTGCTGGCACAACAGACGGGCAGCCTCAATGTTTGTAGCCATTTCAGCAAGCTTAAATTGTATAGCCTGGTGTTTCGCTATTTCCACCCCAAATGCTTTACGTTCTTTAGAGTATTTAAGCGCCAGTTCAAAGGCACCAGAAGCAATGCCTAAAGCCTGAGCAGCAATACCTATGCGACCTCCGGCCAATGTGGACATAGCAAACTTAAACCCAAAGCCGTCTTCTCCTATTCGGTTCTCCTTTGGCACTTTCACGTCTGTAAACATCAGCGAATGTGTGTCAGACCCACGAATTCCTAATTTGTTTTCTTTAGCGCCAACCACAAACCCTTCTGCACCTCTCTCTACAATTAAAGCATTTATACCACGGTGGCCCTTTTCAGGGTGTGTCTGTGCAATAACCAAATACACTGATGCTGTACTGCCATTGGTAATCCAGTTCTTTGTTCCATTCAACAGGTAATAGTCTCCCATATCTTCAGCAGTGGTCTGTTGAGAAGTAGCATCAGAGCCTGCTTCAGGCTCTGACAAACAGAAAGCACCTATGATCTCGCCGGTTGCTAAACGTGTCAGGTATTTTTGTTTCTGCTCTTCTGAACCATACTTTTCAAGCCCCCAGCATACCAGCGAATTATTAACAGACATAGCAACAGAAGCAGAGGCGTCTATTTTAGAAATTTCCTCCATTGCCAGCACATAGGATATAGTATCCATTCCACCACCATTGTATTTTGGGTCAACCATCATACCCATAAAACCTAACTCTCCCATTTTCCTGATTTGTTCCGCTGGGAACTTCTGGTGTTCATCGCGCTCAATAACGCCAGGCAATAGTTCATTTTGTGCAAATTCACGTGCGGCAGCCTGTACTGCCAATTGCTCTTCTGTTAATTGAAAGTTCATATCTAAAGTAGGATGAAAAATATGGTTAAACACTGGTCACTCTTATACAAAACTATAAATTTACTGCTATATTGTATGCATGCATAACAAATATACACTCTGCAAAGTTTAGCAACTATAGCATACTAATAGTTTACGCTACGCAGTTTAAAAGTATAACCTGTTAACAGATTTCTCCAATACAGCATAACAGCAACGAACCTGAAAGAGTAACAACCGGACAGTAAAAGAAGCGCCACCTGCTCTAAGAACAGGTGGCGCTAAATATATTAGGCAGATTTAAAGCAGTATTAATCGCGACGGCCAAGTAACAGGGATACGTAGTACAGCAAGGTTGCCAAAGAACCTAAAGCAGCCACTACGTAAGTAAGCGCAGCCCACTTAAGCGCATCTTTAGCCATGCCATGCTCTTGCGTTGTTACCACACCACGTTGGTCTATCCAGGCCAGGGCACGTTTACTTGCGTCAAACTCCACCGGCAGTGTTATAAAACTAAAGATAGTAGTAAGACCAAACAAAGCTACCCCTATCGCCAATGGAATTGGAGTTGTCTGCAGCATAAAGATACCAATCAGTATAATCCACTGCATGTAACGTGAGGCAATGCTTAACGCTGGCACCATGGCAGAACGGAACTTCAAGAAGCTATAAGCCTTTGCATGCTGCACAGCGTGGCCACATTCGTGCGCAGCTACGGCAGCAGCAGCTGCACTACGTGCTTCATACACATATTCGCTGAGGTTCACGGTTTTGTCTGCAGGGTTGTAGTGGTCTGTTAACTTACCCGCTACCGAAATTACACGAACATCTGTTATGCCATTGTCCGCCAGCATCATCTCGGCTATTTCACGGCCACTAAGGCCCGAACTAAGCGGTGTCTGGGAGTACTTTTGAAATTTGCTTTTTAAGCGGGCACTAACGGCCATGCTTACCAGCATAAAAATAATACCTATGAAATATATACCTAGCATAGCTATTTTACTTTAGTTTAAGTTGTTGCTCTATTTTCTTTACAATATTTGTTGTAGAGTACCCTTTAACGAGCGGAACAGTTTTTACTTCTCCCCCCCTGGCCAATACGACCTCGTGCCCTACTATACTTTCTACGGTGTAATCATCACCTTTTACCAGTATATCTGGTTGTACGATCTTTATAAGCTCAAGGGGGGTATCTTCGTTAAAAAGCACTACTGCATCTATAAACAATAAAGATGCCATAATTCTGGCCCGGGACGTTTCGTCCTGGAGCGGACGGCTCGGACCTTTGATACGACTAATGGAGGCATCAGTGTTAAGACCAAGCACTAGTTTATCGCCCAGGCTACGGGCTTTCTCCAGGTAATCGACATGGCCGAGGTGTAGCAGATCGAAGCAGCCGTTGGTGAAGACAATTGTCTGGTTCTGGTTATGCCAGATTTGCAGGCGGTTCTGCAGTTGTGAGACAGTAAAAATTTTATCGGTCGAGTTCATGGTAATGTGCTGTTTGTTCTACTTCGGCAGGCTGAACAGCAACTTTATTGCGTTGCAGCATACTCGCTATAAAACTAAGCACTCCCATTACAACAACCAAAAGCGTTTGTGAAGTATGGGCTAACAAGGCGAAAGCCATACCAGCTTCCTTAGGGACTCCGTAAAGCAACAATGTAGACTGCACCAGCAGATGGTACACGCCCACTCCACCCTGCACAGGTGCCGCCATTCCTAAACTGCCTACCACCAACACAGAAAGTCCTGCACTCCAGGACAAATCACTTGTACCTGGCAATGCATAAAACACCACTAAGCTGGAAGTGTAGTACATGAACCATACAAACACGGTATGGCCCCAGAACAGCCCCTGGTTCTTTACTTTCGCTACACTAAACACTCCCTGCAAGATTCCCTTCATAAAAGAGACAATCTTTAAGAAGTACGTGTTACGGCGTAGTCGCTTCAGAAAAATAGCACCGGATATCAGAAGCACCACCATTAATACAATTAGCAAAACACCTAGCCAATATAAAGAGGCCCCTGCTTGTTCCAAGCTATTGTACTTATCTGTCAGCAGATCTAAAAAGAAGTCCCTGATTCTGTAGAACTCAAACAAAAAAGCGAGGCCTACTGCCACCGCCAGCATAATCATATCTATAAAACGTTCTGCTATAACAGTACCTAAAGCGGTATTAACAGGCACATCATCTGTACGCTTTAGCATACTGCAACGTATTACCTCTCCTGCCCGGGGTAGCACCAGGTTTGCCAGGTAGCAAACCATCATCGCATTATATGTATTGGCAAAAGACGGATGATAACCTGTCGGGTCAATCTGCATCTTCCAACGATGGGCGCGGCTAAAGTAAGCAGCCGCGCCCATCACGAGAGAGACACCTACCCACACATAATCTGCATTATGAAGTTCCTCCCACACTTTTTTAAAGTCCAGCTCCTTTAGTGCGTACCACATCAGCAAAGCCGACACAGCTAATAACAGAGCGTACTTTAAAAACGAGAGCAGTTTCTTCATTCAGAGGGGCTACACCAGGCGGTTGTGCTGATCAGGGAATACAAGTGTGGGGGTATGGCTTTTAGCATCTTCAAATTTGATGCTGCAGTAAGAAATTATAATTACAACATCGCCCACCTGCACTTTACGTGCCGCAGGGCCATTTAAACACACAGTACCAGTTCTGCGCTCGCCTTTTATAACATAAGTCTCAAATCGCTCTCCGTTATTAACATTAACGATTTGCACTTTCTCGTTTTCCACAATATTAGCGGCATCCATCAGGTCTTCATCTATGGTGATGCTACCTACATAGTGCAGTTCTGCCTGAGTTACCTTACAGCGGTGGATTTTTGATTTTAAAACCTCGATATACATGGTTTATAGTTGAAATAAAGCGCAAAGTTAGATAATTGGCAGGAGATTAACTACCAGGGCCTGACTTCTACTTTGCTGTATAAAAGCCAAACATTCTAGCTTTCGTTTAAATTCACTATAAGGTTATCAATTAAGCGAACAGGGCCTACATAGGCTGCAATACACAGGGCCAGCTCCTGTCCCTCCTGCAGGCTTTGCACCGGCTGCATAGTGTATGAGTCAGCAAACTCAAAATACTCCAGCTCCACTTCTTCCAATGGCTCTAGAAATGCTGCCACCTCTTCCTTTATCTGTTGCAATGGCTTTGCCTGTAGCTGACTCTGCGCTAATTGGAGTGCTTTATATAGATTAGGGGCTAACATACGCTGCTTTTCATTTAGCCGCTTGTTTCTGGAAGACATAGCCAGTCCGTCTTCCTCTCTTATAATCGGGTAGCACACAAGTTCCAGATCAAAACTCAACCCATGCACCAGCTGCCGTACAATAGCTACCTGCTGCAAATCCTTTTGCCCGAAATAAGCCTTATGTGGCTGTACAAAGTTAAAAAGCTTACCAACGATAGTGGCAACACCATTGAAATGCCCTGGCCGGTGCTCTCCTTCCATAACAGCCTCTAATTTTCCGAAACTAAACTGAAGATATTGCTGTTGTGGGTATACCTCTTGTGCAGTGGGAGCAAAAAGATAGTCACAGCCGACAGTCTTAAGCAGCGCAATATCTTGCTCCAGCATACGGGGGTAAAGCTTGTAATCGTCTGGGTTGTTAAATTGAGTGGGATTTACAAAGATGCTACAGATCGTAATATCGTTCTCTTGTACAGAAGTACGCAGCAACTGTAAGTGCCCCTCGTGCAGGGCTCCCATGGTTGGCACCAGACCAATACGCTTGCCTTTGCAGCGAAGCTCCTGCACCGTTTGCCGGATGGTGCTTACCTGCTCTATAATTTGCATGTTATTATTACAATTTAGCGGATACTAAAAGCCGGTAAAAGTAAGTTATAGCTTATAAAATTGAAAATTAGAATAAAAAATACTAATTTTGCACGTCCCATTACTGTTGCCCTTTAATTTTTAATATCATATCATGTCAAAATTGCGAATCTTATACGCCGCCACCGAGATCAATCCTTTCTTACAAACCACTAAAGTAGCAGAATTTCTTCAAACGCTGCCACAAGGGATGCAAGAGCGAGGCATGGAGATCCGTATATTTGTACCAAGGTTCGGCCTTATTAACGAGCGTAAAAATCGTTTACATGAGGTAGTACGCCTTTCAGGCATCAATATCGCCATTGGTGATGATGAAAAACCACTTGTAATTAAGGTAGCCTCTATTCCGAATGCCAAATTACAGGTTTATTTTATTGACAACGAAGACTATTTTCACAGAAAGTCTGTTTTCGTAGATAAAAACAATAAATTTCATCAGGACAATGACGAACGTGCTATTTTCTTCTGCAAAGGTGTACTGGAAACAGTGAAAAAGCTAGGATGGTCTCCTGATATTGTACATTGCAACGATTGGATGACAGGCCTGATACCTATGTACTTAAAGACGACCTATAAAAAGGATCCGATCTTTAAGGATGCAAAATCTATGTTTACAGTTTATAACCATAACTATACGCATAAATTTAGCGATGATTTACTTGAAAAAGTAAAAATGTTAGATATTGAAGACAGCATGTTAGCCAACCTACAATCTGCTGATATAGACGCCTTTATAAAAATAGGCATGGAGTATGCTGACTCAGTCATTAAAACAAATGAAAACTTCAGTGATAATATAAATGCGCTGTTCAGCGAATTTGTAACGAAGAACATTAGTACTGTAAGTCCTGACGATACCCTTTTAGACTCATACTACAATCTATATAATGAACTTAGCCGTTAGAAGATTTCTTCTTTTCTTCTTTTCTGTTGCTGTCCTTACAGCCTGCGACGACCCTAATGAAGTGGGGCTCGAACTACAAGACGAGAACCAGATAGGCACTGACTATACAGATACACTTACAATAAACACAGGCACTGTTCTTTTAAATGACTCTATCAGGTCATTTAAAGTCTCGCCTGCGCTTGTGGGGCAGTATGCGGATCCGGTATTGGGCACTGTAAAAGCAACAACTTTTACCGAAATGGGCCTTTCTTCGACTAATGTATCACTTGGTGACAACCCGGTAGCAGACTCTCTAGTGCTTGCACTGGATTATACGATGATATATGGAGACAAGAGCAGTGAACTCACTGTTAATGTGCATCAGTTAACGGAGAGGTTCCAAGAGAGAGCATCGTACTTTACAAATTCTCAACTGGCCTACGAGGAGACTCCTTTAGGCAGTAAAACTTTCACACCACAAATTCTTAACTCTGGAACAGAAACAGCCCCTGTTGACTCAGCGGTAGCCGTAAACATCAGGCTGGACCAACAGCTTGCTGAAGCCTTGGTTGCGCAGTCTGGCCAGGGGCCGCTACAAACGCAGAGTAACTTTAATGAGTTCTTTAAAGGATTAGCTTTAGTTTCGCCAGAGGGAAGTAACATTGTCGGGTTAAACCTGCTTTCTTCCAGAACCAAAATGACCTTGTACTATAAAAACGGTGAAACGCAGAAGACTCAATCATTCATCATAACATCTGCTGAGAACTATTTTACAGGTGTAACCGGAGATCGTAGCGGTACAGCAGTAGCTGAATTAACTGAAAAAGGGGAATACCTGCCAGCTGCGCAAACGGGTGGCGAAAGTTATATACAGGCTAATACGCAACTCCTGACAAAGCTCACATTCCCTTACCTGGATCAGTTTAAGCAGGCAACCGATAACATCATTATAAACAGAGCGGAGGTAATTATACCAGTTAAAAGCTCTTCCACAAGTTCTCTTGCCCCGCCACCGCAATTAGCAGCTTATCAAACCAACAGTTCTAACAGAGCTTTAACACCTCTACAGCAAGACAGAGCCTTTGCACTTAACACTACTTCTTTTCCGGCAGCAGTAAGCTATAACGCCGAAAAAGAACAGTATTCTATCAACATAACTTCTTATTTTCAGGCTATGCTGTTAGGTAACCGCCCTAATAACGGTTTATTGTTAGCACCGGCCAAAGTTGTTATTACAAGTCAGCAAACAGGGGCAACAGCCATTCAGGATGACACGTCTCCTTACAGAGCTGTTATTAACAATACAGATTCAGATAAAGTTAAACTGTTAATTTACTACTCAAAACTCAACTAGTTAATTTTTGTTTATCACAATCATAAATAGGTACCTTTGCGGGTACCTATTTATTTCAAGTTAGATTATGTGTGGAATTGTCGCATACGTAGGGCATAGAGAAGCCTGCTCTATCATTATAAAAGGGCTTAAACGACTGGAGTACAGAGGCTATGACAGTGCCGGAGTTGCACTGATGAATGGCGATCTTAATGTGTACAAGAAAAAAGGCAAGGTAAGTAAATTGGAAAATTACCTTACTGACAAAGATACACATGGCAACATTGGAATGGGGCATACACGTTGGGCTACCCACGGAGAACCAAACGACAGAAATGCACACCCACATTACTCAAGCTCTGGTAAGCTAGCCATTATTCACAATGGTATTATTGAAAACTACGCTACTCTTAAGACGCTTCTGATAGAAAAAGGCCATACCTTTCAGTCAGACACAGACTCAGAAGTGTTTATTAACTTGATTGAAGACATCAAAATAAACAGCAAGTGTACACTTGTTGAAGCTGTGCGCCTGGCACTTCATGAAGTAGTAGGAGCCTATGCCATTGTTGTGCTTTCTAAAGATGACCCAAATCAGTTAGTGGCAGCCAGAAAAGGTAGCCCGCTTGTAGTTGGCATAGGAGAAGGTGAACACTTCCTGGCTTCCGATGCTACTCCTATTATTGAATATACAAGCGATGTAGTATATATAAATGATCAGGAAATTGTCGTAATTAAAGATGGTGAGCTAGATATTCGTTCAAAAGAAGATGTAAAACAAACGCCTTATATACAGCGCCTTGAGCTGGCATTGGAATCTATTGAAAAAGGCGGTTATGAGCACTTCATGCTGAAAGAGATATTTGAGCAGCCCCGTTCTATCTTAGACTGCCTGCGTGGGCGCATGATTCCGGAAAAAGGCCACCTAATGATGAGCGGCTTCTTTGAGTATGAGAATAAGTTTGCAAAGGCTAATCGAATCCTTATCGTTGCCTGTGGGACTTCTTATCATGCTGGCCTGGTTGCAGAATACTTGATCGAAGATTTAGCCAGAGTTCCGGTAGAGGTAGAATATGCTTCTGAATTCCGCTATCGCAACCCTATCATAAACGAGAATGACATTGTAATTGCTATATCACAGTCTGGTGAAACAGCAGACACTTTAGCAGCCATAGAGTTAGCAAAGTCTAAAGGGGCTACTATCTTTGGTATCTGCAATGTGGTTGGTTCATCTATTGCACGTGCTACAGATGCAGGCGCTTATACACATGCCGGTCCTGAAATTGGCGTTGCCAGCACAAAAGCATTTACTGCTCAGGTTACTGTACTAACACTGATTGCCATGATTATGGGTAGAAGACGTGGCACTATAGAAACCACTAAGCTAAACCAGCTAATGGTAGAGTTAGAAAGCATACCTGGCAAAGTAGAACAGGCACTGCAGTTAGACGAGCAAATCCAGAAGATTTCTGCTGTGTTCAAAGATGCCTCCAGCTTCCTTTACTTAGGCCGTGGCTATAACTTTCCGGTAGCCTTAGAAGGAGCTCTCAAGCTGAAGGAAATTTCTTACATCCATGCAGAGGGTTACCCGGCTGCGGAAATGAAACATGGCCCTATCGCTCTTATTGATGAGCACATGCCAGTTGTGGTGATTGCTACAAAAGACAGCTCTTATGAGAAGATTGTTTCAAATGTGCAGGAGGTAAGAGCCCGTAAAGGAAAGGTTATTGCTGTTGTAACAGAAGGTGATAACGTTATTCCGTCTATGGCAGATTATGTTGTGGAAGTTCCGGAAACAAATGAGCACCTGATGCCACTGCTTTCAGTTATTCCGCTACAGCTATTGTCTTACCACATTGCTGTTATGCGCGGTTGTAACGTAGACCAACCTCGTAACCTGGCAAAATCAGTTACAGTAGAATAAAATCACTTCATAAAAAAGAAAGAGGGAGGCTGAACTGCCTTCCTCTTTCTTTTTTATGTACTACAACAGTTATATATTCAGGCAAAACAACAAAAGGCAGAATTATGTACTTTTGAGAAATAACATAAAACATCAAGCATAATACTATGGCACATACTATCATCAACTCTTCTAAGGCTCCAGCTCCTATAGGCCCTTATAGCCAGGCTACTATGGCAAACGGGATACTTTATGTTTCCGGCCAGATTGCACTGGACCAGCAAACAGGAAACCTCGTAAACGAAAACATAGAGAGTGAAACACACCAGGTAATGAAAAACCTGGGCGCCATTTTAGAGGAAGCAGGCATGAATTTCAGTAACGTGCTTAAGTGTACCATCTTTGTAAAAGACCTTAACAACTTTGGCCGCATTAACGACACGTACGGAAGCTATTTTACCAGCAACCCTCCTGCCCGTGAGACAGTAGAAGTAAGCCGCCTGCCTAAAGATGTAAACGTGGAAATTTCCTGCATTGCAACTAAATAGTGAACAACATTCCAGATAAAGGAGAAAGGGCTTTATCTCTCATAGGCTTTTCTCCCTTATTTCCCTATCAGGAGCCGCTAAATATTCTCACCAAACCAAGCATTCTCATCCGGCTTTATTTTCTCTCCACTTTCATTATATACCTCGCTTACAAATTTTCCTGGCTCAGCGTTTACCGCCGAATTCCCAACTTCTATCTCCTGCCGTACTACACGCACAGCATAGTTTGATGGATAAATATTAAAACCATACTTTCGCGAATAAACGAAGGTAAAGACGGCTCCAAAGAAAATAATTTGTGAGGTAATAAAGACCCAGGTAAGTATAACAATAATAGAGCCTGCTGCCCCATAAATAGAGCCGACATCGCTGGTACCTAAGTACAGCCCAATAAGGCCACGGCTGATAGAAAACACTAAGGCCGTTACCACTGCTCCAACCCACACATCGCGCCACCTGATTTTAGCATCCGGCAAAAACTTATAGATGCATGCGAAGAGGAACGACATAAGTGCCAAGCTTGATATAAAGTTGACAACATGCAGTATATAAATCGTCCAGCCAGAAAAGCGAGTTGTAAGAAAATTACCAACGGCTACTAAAACTGTATTTGCCAGAAGAGAAACCAGCAGCACAATAGCTACCGCCAGAATCATTCCGAAAGAAAGCACACGGTCCAGTAACAGCTTCAGGAACTCGTTCTTAGGCACAGGCTTCACAAACCAGATGTCGTTCAGCGAGTTTTGTAGCGAGATGAAAACACCTGTTGCAGCAGCAAACAGAGTGATAGTGCCAAGCAAAGCAGCCAGGTTAAGGTCAGAGAAAGCATTGATGTTTTCTACCATTTTTTGTACCGAGTAAGCTCCCTCTGAGCCTACCAGTTCTTTAATACGATAGTAAATCTCTCCTGACACAGCCTGCTCCCCAAAGAAATAACCGACAGCACTAATAATAATAATTAGCATTGGGGGCAGTGCAAAGATGGTGTAATAAGCCAGCGCAGCTCCCTTCTGAAAAGAATTATTATCTATAAACTCCAGCCAGGTTTCTTTTAAAAGACACCATACTCTCTTTAGCCGCTTCAGCAACATTGTTATATAGCTTTACTGTTTAATAAGCAAATACGCAAATACCTGATTATGTTTGTGCTCCCTCTGTTTTAAATACGTACAGCATAACAATTATACCTTACCGGCAATACCTAAAACAAGCGTTACGAAACGAAACATTATTTTGTACCTTTGCAGCAGTTTTAGACAAGACTTGTATTGATATAACCATAAATGGAAAGAGAAGTTAGAGTACGCTTTGCCCCAAGCCCGACAGGGCCTCTCCATATAGGTGGTGTTCGCACGGCCTTATATAATTATCTATTTGCCAAAAAGATGGGCGGAAAAATGATTCTGCGCATAGAGGATACAGACCAGACACGCTTTGTGCCTGGTGCTGAAGACTATATTAATGAGTCTTTGGAGTGGTGCGGTATTAAGCTGGATGAGAGCCCATGGGCTGGTGGAGACTTTGCTCCATATCGCCAGTCGGAACGCAAACCAATGTACATGCAATATGCGCTGCAACTGGTAGAGGCCGGCCATGCATACTATGCTTTCGATACAGCAGAAGAGCTGGATGCCATGCGTGAGCGACTGAAAGCCGCAAAAGTGGCAACACCTCAGTATAATGCCATCACACGTATGACGATGAAGAACTCTCTTACACTGCCAGAAGACGAAGTAAAGCGTCGTCTGGAATCTGGAGAGCAATATGTAATACGCCTGAAAGTGCCACGCAAAGAGGAAGTTCGCCTTAAAGACCTTATCCGCGGTTGGGTAATGGTACACTCTTCTGCCATTGATGATAAAGTACTGATGAAGTCTGACGGTATGCCAACATACCACTTGGCAAACATAGTAGATGACCACCTGATGAATATTACGCACGTAATACGTGGGGAGGAATGGTTGCCTTCTGCTCCGCTGCACGTGTTGCTGTACCGTTATTTAGGATGGGAAGACACAATGCCTGAATTTGCGCACCTGCCATTACTACTGAAGCCTGATGGAAACGGTAAGTTAAGCAAGCGCGATGGCGATAAGCTGGGCTTCCCTGTGTTCCCGTTACGCTGGACTGATCCTGTTTCTGGAGAAATATCCAGCGGCTACCGTGAGAGTGGCTACATTCCGGAGGCTTTTGTAAACTTCCTGGCTTTTCTGGGCTGGAACCCTGGTACACAGCAGGAAATTTTCTCTATGGAAGAATTGGCTAATGAGTTTTCTATTGAGCGTATCGGTAAGTCAGGTACTCGCTTCGATATTCAGAAAGCTCGCTGGTTTAACGAGCAATATTTAAGAGCTAAACCAGATGCCGAACTTGCCTATTATCTGCTGGAGGCGCTGAAAGAACATAACATTTCCTGTTCTCATGAAAAAG
Source organism: Pontibacter silvestris (assembly GCF_020907275.1). Taxonomy (GTDB): domain Bacteria; phylum Bacteroidota; class Bacteroidia; order Cytophagales; family Hymenobacteraceae; genus Pontibacter; species Pontibacter silvestris. The sequence continues at coordinate 180,817 of NZ_JAJJWI010000008.1, forward strand.
CAGAACAAATTGCAGGGCTAATGAAAGAACGCGTTAGTTTCCCACAGGATTTCTGGCGCGAGGCGTCTTACTTTTTTGTAGCTCCTACAACATACAACGAAAAAGTAGCTTCTAAAAAGTGGAACAGCCAATCTGTAGCCGTTTTCGAAGATTTTAAAAATGAGCTGTCATCGCTGGAGAACTTCAATGCTGATACTGTAAAAGAGCTATTGATAAGTATTCTGGAACGCTACGGCATGAAGATCGGTCAGGTGATGCAGGCCTTGCGTTTAGCTGTAACAGGCGCAGAAGCTGGCCCTGACCTGATGCAGATAATAGAAGTAATTGGCCGCGAAGAAACCATCACACGTATTGAAACGGCTATATCTAAACTTAGCCAATACGCTGCTGCATAAACACACGATAACTTTTATAAACAGAAAAAGCGAACCCTAAGGGTTCGCTTTTTCTGTTTATAAGGGCAGCTGCATAAGAAAGGCTTTAAGCAGAGGCTAAAGAAGGCATTTCTCCTCTCTTAGCTTAGGCAAGAGGATTTGATTCTTTTACTTTCTCATGCTTTGCAACAAATTATCTCTTCTATGCTTATACAACAAAGTACTAACTAGAGAAATATCATGGCCAGAAATAAGAAAGAAAATAAGAGCAAGAAAAAGTCTAAGGTGCATAAAGACCTGGAAGGTTTCGAAATAAAAGTAAACGAACATGGAGAAATCATCTCCAACTACAGCATCGACAAAATTAATGAGTTTCTTAACCAGAACGTTGACGACAAGAAACTACTGAAACGAGATGCTGCTGAACGTGCAAAGCGTGAAGAAGAAGAGCAGTATCACATAGAAGAAGGAGAAGAAGTGGAAGAGACAGACGAAGACTTTGTGCGCAACACCAACCTACAAAGTGACACAGAAGATGAATTACCCACCCGCCGCCGGAAAGACGATATTGATGATGACGAGGAAGATAATGCAGATTAACATGAGGTTAGCCTGCATTATAAAGTAATATAAACCCAGTGTTTAAAGTTCTTTACCATTGAGTTTTGCACTATAGATTATCAGATGATAAAATTTTATATTGCATCTATAATCACTAACCAAAACTATGAGGAACTCACACGAAGTCGATTACAAGATTTTTGGAAATGACATTCAGGTACTTGAAATTGAGCTTGACCCTAACGAAACAGTAATAGCCGAAGCTGGTGCCATGGTGTACATGGAAGAGGGCATCGACTTTCAGACAAAAATGGGAGACGGTTCTAACCCTAGCCAGGGCTTTTTGGGCAAGTTAGTATCGGCAGGTTCCCGCATGATTACTGGTGAATCGCTGTTTATGACGCACTTCACACACCGTGGGCATGGCAAAAGCCGCGTTGCTTTTTCAGCTCCTTATCCTGGCACTATTCTACCAATTGACTTAAGCCAGATGCGTAACCACAGCCTGATTACTCAAAAAGACGCTTTCCTGGCTGCTGCCTTGGGTACAAAGCTCAGCATTCATTTTAACCAACGCTTAGGCAGTGGCATTTTTGGTGGCGAGGGTTTTATTCTGCAGCGTATGCAAGGCGACGGAATGGCTTTTGTACATGCGGGCGGTACTATAGTTGAAAAGCAGCTAAACAACGAAACACTACGCGTTGACACAGGTTGTGTGGTAGCCTTTGAAGAAGGAATTGATTTCAGTATTCAGCGGGCCGGCGGGCTAAAGTCTATGATATTCGGAGGTGAGGGCATTTTCTTAGCAACTTTGCGCGGCACAGGACGTGTATGGCTACAGTCTATGCCTGTGAAGAAACTTATTGAAGCCCTTATGCCTCGCGGCGAAAACGCGAACAAAGAAGGGGGCTTCTTCAGTAGCTTTATGGAATAACTCCGTTAGCCTTAAATAAAGAACCGGGGCCGCCAATCTTAAGTTGGCGGCCCCGGTTCTTTATTATTCTCTAGGCTTGTATGCAAAAACCAGTCTGTTTTGAAAGGCGCTGCTGGTAACCCTTCTTTATTGTAAAGGTTAGCCCCTTCTGGATTATCGGCCCAAGCATATCTTACCGCAACAGGATTAGGAACTTTATCGCTCCATACTATTACCTTATTATTCTCAATTCTGGCATTGGCCCATACAAATTTTTTGTCAGGTCCCGCAATGGCAAAGTGCTTCAAGATATCCCCTCCTTTAGCTTCAAGGCCGCTACCTGTGTTTCTAAAAGACAAAATGATCTTGTTCCCATTCCTTTTCATAGACTGGTACTGCGGACCTGCATAAACAATCGATTCGCCATAAGCTACTTTTTGAGCTGCTAGTGCCAATCTTTTGCCTACTTCTTTTTTATTAAGCGGATGGATATCATTCCACTCACCCAGGTCAATAGCCACAGCCATACCCGTATTAGGTAAGGCTAGGGCTTTTTGTTGCGCTTCCCTTAGCTGAGCCCAATTACTTTCCGATGGCTGCTCATTCGGTTCCATAAAGTTTGCCAGTTGCACAAATAAGAACGGGAAGCTTCCCTGTTCCCATTTGTTTCGCCAGTTTTGTATCAAGGCCGGGAACAGCTTCTGGTACTCTGATGCTCTGTCAGTGTTAGACTCTCCCTGGTACCATATCACTCCTTTGATCCTGTAGTTGGTAAGCGGAGCAATCATGGCATTGTACAGACCTTCAGGTTTCCATCTGACAAAAGTCTGCCCTCCCAATGGTTCCATACTTGCTCCTAACCGATACTGCCACTGACCTTTTAAATCAATAACCAAGTTGCCTATCTCCAGCTTGTAAGGCTTATCCAGTATAAAGCCGCCTCTGCCTCTTTCGTTAATAACTCTGATGGCTATTGTGTTGTCTCCTGCCCGTAACACACCTTCAGGAATGTTGTACCAGCGTGGCGGGTATTGATAACCGGTAGAACCAATAAACTGCCCATTCACAAAAACAGAATCAGCATCTACAATTCTACCCATATTAAGCTTTGCAGGCTGCCCAGCCATACTTGTCGGGACCTCTACTTTCTTCCTAAACCACACTACCCCATTTACAGCACCTAATTCTGTGTCAGCCCAATATCCGGGTATTTCCATTTTTGCCCAGTCTGATGTATTCAAAGCCGGGTCGTACCACTTAGCTTGAGAGGCCGCGTAGCCTTTATCTTTTTGATTCAGTTCTTTATACCAGGCCCTTATACGTCCGTTATCCTGCTGCTCTATTTGCCTGATCAGGCAGGTTAGCGTCTTTAAATTTTTGTGCCTCCTGATAATGCTCAGGAAACGCTTTAAGAGCATCTTCACTCATCCATGCTTCGGCAGGAGATCCACCAAGGCTAGTATCAATCAACCCTATCGGAACCTGGTATTTATTGTACAACTCATTGCCAAAAAAATAAGCTACTGCCGAAAAGTTAAGCACGTTGTCTGGATTTGTCTTTTGCCATTGCCCATTACTAACATCCTCCCGCTGCTTATTAAAATCGTACTCCTGAGGAACATCAAAATAACGGATCAAGTCATTTTCAGAGTTGGCAATTTCCTGCTCATACAAAGGTTTAACACGGCGCATAGGCAGTTCCATGTTAGACTGACCCGAACAAAGCCACACATCCCCAATCAGAATATCCTGAAGCGTTACGGTATTACTGGCCTTCATAGTCATGGTATAAGGGCCGCCAGCTTTCATGCCTTTTAGGCGGATAGCCCAAACACCTGCACTATCTGCAACGGATTTGTAATTCTTGTTTAGAAAATTAACTGTCACTTTTTCACCAACAGCAGCCCAGCTCCATATTTTAACATCTGCCTCTCTTTGTAGTACCATGCCATCCGAGACAAGCTTAGGCAGCCTTACCTGCCCCACAACTGTAGCAGGAATAAGCAGAGATAGTATGAAGGTCAGATTGATTAACTTAGACTTTATATGCATGTATCGTAAACCCTTTAAAACAACTTATATTTATTTCTGTTAACGTACCTGCGCCTCTTTTTTTTCAGGCTGATAATAGCTTTCTGGTGGGCCTAAATAACTCGGCTTAAGATTGCCGGTGTCTACCACTATTTTCTGCAACACCACTCCCGGGTCAATCATCCAGAATTTTAGTACATGCTCCCCCGGCTGTTTAACACTATGCTTCGATTCTTTTATATTGATGTTGTTTGCAACCCATTCCTCCCACGCTTTTTGTGAGTTATTTTCATGCATGTTAATGACTTGAGGCTCCTCATCATCAATAGAAACAGCATAGCGTAAGCCTTGTGTGTCGTGGAAGTTAAGAGTAGGCGACAGGAATGCGCTTACATTTATGTCGCCGCCATTTAACAGGTTAATACGGTACTCCAGGTGCGGACTATCGCCACCCGGTGTCTGGCTCGGAGCCGTAACCGGAAAAGGAGTCATGGCAGACGCCGTACGGCCTAAATCAGGAATAAGCTTCCAGGTAGCTCCTCCTCCGTCAACTGCACGTGTATAATGCTCCGCTTCGATTGCTATATAGCCATTACTCTCTACAAAACCCGTTAATTGGTCGGGCTTGAAATTAACAGGATTATTTACTACAGCCTGCACTACTACCTTCTTGCCTTTAGGCCCAGTTATAGTTACCGGAACGCGCTGAGTACCTTTAGGTATCTGCTGCCAGTCTGCACTTACAAACAAGCGCTGCTCTTTATCTACACGGCCCTGCTTCTGATCAATTTTCAGCCAAGGCGCCCCAGATTGCACGGTATACTCAAAAGGAGCCTGACCACGGTTAAACAGTTCTATGTAATAAGCCTGTTGCCCGTACGGAGTAAGTTCAGGCAAAACTGCCTCAACTTTTGCTTCAGGCCACCAATTTGCAGAACCCTCTACTGCCACTCCCATATCTGAAGTAGATTTTATATTAATTTTCTCTACTTCTGGCATTACATCTTTCTCTGGTTGCTGCCAATAAGTGTAACTAATGTGCGTCTGGTCCATCATGTGGCTCCACTTGCCACCTGCCATTGTATCGTTATAGTAGCCAGAAAGCTCTTTATCCCTATTAAACAGCAGTTGTACTTTTTCAGCCATGTCGTTGGTGGCTGCACGACCTTGTTTAGCATATAGGTGATTCTTAGCTACGGTTACGTGCAGCTCGTTTAGGTTAGCACAAGCCAATATAGGATAAAGTACCAGTTGGTAATAAGCATCTTTGGCTTCAGCAGGAATATCTTTGTAAAGCTGCTCTGCCTGCTTGGCCAATTCGTTATAAGCCGTAACTATCCTTTCAGCCTCCCTGTAATTTGTAAGGCTATATGTTTCCGGCGATAGCAGCTCTGGCTTACGACGTGAGTTATACTTAGCATACTTAGCAAGCATATCTGCAACGGCTGAAGCATGTTCTTCACCAAACTGGTGGGCAGCCCATAGCTCGGTATACTCGTCCAGACGCTCTGCCGGCCATTTTTCCGGGTTCCAGGCATAATCTAGGAAGAACTCTGTCGGGAACTCCATTGGCTTGATGTCGCCTACATTCACTATCCAGACACGATCTGCACCATACTCATAAGCCAAGTGCATCTGCTCCCATATTCTTGGAATTGGGTTTGTATTGAGCCATTTATAGTTTCTTGGTCCGCCTACATAGTCGTAGTGATAGTAAATGCCGTAACCGCCAGCATGCTGCTTCTCTCCTGCTTTAGGCAGCTTTCTGATATTTCCCCAGTTATCATCGCAAAGAAGCAGCGTAACATCGTCGGGCACTCGCATACCTTTGTCATAATACTCCTGCACTTCTTTGTAAAGCGCCCACATTTGTGGTGTTTCAGCAGGAGCCTTACCTGTTACATCGGCTATAATTTTCCGTTGATCTTCTACGATTCTTTCAAGTAAGGCTATGTTACTTTCCTCACTCATGGGCTCATCGCCGTCGCCGCGCATGCCTATGGTTACGATGCTTTCATTAGAGCCCATTCGCTTAATGCCTTCTTTCCAAAACTCCTGCAAGTTATCTTTGTTGGTATCATAGTTCCAGGCACCTTCTCCAAACTTGCTCCACTCGGCGTGGGCACGCATCAGTGGCTCATGGTGAGAGGTACCGATCACCACTCCATATTCATCTGCCAGCTTCGGGTTTACAGGATCATCCACATAAAAAGCTCTGCCCCACATAGCTGGCCATAAGTAGTTGCCTTTCATGCGCAGAATCAGCTCGAATACATTTGCATAAAACTTATGGTTAAACCCGCCGAACTTTTCTTCAGCCCAGCCTGCCAGTGCAGGAGCTTCATCATTGATAAATATGCCTCTGTACTTTATGGCTGGCTCACCCTGTGTATGGCGACCTGGCATTACGTAAAGGTTCTGCTGCTGCCTTACTGGCACATCGGCCCAATAGTACCACGGAGAAACCCCTATTTGTGCCGATACATCATAAATACCGAAAATAGTACCGCGTTTATCACTACCTACTATTACAAGCGCCTGGTCTACACCAGGCATTGGCTTTTTCACCACCTGCACCAGGTATGTTTCCCATTTACCTGCCACCCCAGATACATCCAGCTTTTTACTTTTTACCAGTTTATCAATAACCGGGCTTTTGCCCAATGTTCCCACCAGCACCATCTCCTTTAGCTTAGGAGCTTTCTTATCTATATATAGCTTTGGCTCGGCCTTTGTTACCCGGTTTACATCTGCCTTTAAATCTTTAAGGGCTCGAATTACACCCGGATAGTCATCTGAACTGATAAACATATGAGCAGACTTGCCAGCTGCAGACAGTGCAAAGTAATCTTTCCCTTTAGTGGAGGTGATATAGGACGTACTGTCTATTGCTAAGGCAGGTTGTACGCCAGCCATAGCCAAGAGTACTAATAAGCAAAAAAGCTTTGCCCACCGATTTAACGATGAAAGACAAAGCAATTGATTAACCTTAAAAAAGGCAGGGTTAGTAGTAATTTGTTTCATTATACTGTTATTTATCAGGACATGCCCCTGTACATTTTATTTAAGCAACTATAGTTCCACTTCTTCCATGTGTGGAGTAAGGAAGTGCATCACCACCCATGCCAGCAGATAAGCACAACCACAAATAGTAAAGATGACATTATAGCCACCTGTAAGGTTGCCGATGCTTTTATAATAATCCAGCAGGAACCCAATCAGCAGTGGGAAAAGTGTACCTCCCAAAGAACCAGCCATACTGCCTATACCCACTACTGAGCTAACAGCCCGCTTTGGAAACATGTCAGAGGCTGTTGTGAAAATGTTGGCGCTCCAGGCTTGGTGGGCCGCCGCTGCAAGACTAATTAAGCCAACTGCAACCCAAATATCCGTTGTGTAACGGGCTGCCATAATAGGCACCACACATAAAGCAATAATAAACATAGCTGTTTTACGTGCTTTGAACACTGGCCAGCCTCTGCGTATAAAGTAAGATGACAAAAAGCCCCCGCCAACGCTGCCAATGGTAGTAGCAGTATAAACAACTGCTAATGGCAGGCTAGGCTTAGATAAATCAAGGCTAAACACGCTGCTAAAGTAAGACGGTAGCCAGAACAGGAAGAACCACCAGATTGGGTCTGTCAGAAATTTACCTAACATAAATGCCCAGGTCTGGCGAACTGACAGTAGTTTCGACCATTTAACCGCCTTAACGTTTTCCTCTCCGTCAGAAGCTACATTATCACTATGGATATATTCATATTCTGGCTGTTTAAGGCGCTTTTGCTTTGAAGGAATCTCATAAAAGATCCACCAGAACACGAGCCATATAAAACCTACGGCTCCTGTTATAATGAAAGCTTCTTGCCAACCGTACACGCCTAAAATCCAAGGCACAGCAATAGGAGCAACAACAGCCCCAATGTTTGCCCCAGAGTTGAAAACGCCTGTTGCCAGTGCTCTTTCCTTTTTAGGAAACCATTCGGCAACAGTTTTAATAGCAGCCGGGAAGTTACCTGCTTCACCTAAACCTAAGGCCGCTCTGGCTACACCAAAGCCTAATGTGCTTTTGGCAACAGCATGTGCCATTGCCGCCACACTCCAGATAATGATGGAAAGAGAATAGCCTACTTTTGTCCCGATCTTATCAATAAACCGCCCAAAGAAGAGCAGGCCAATGGCATAAGAAGCGGTAAAGGCCATTACAATGTTACCATAATCTGATTCTGACCAGTTAAACTGCTGTTCCAGCACTGGCTTTAACAGACCTATTATCTGCCTGTCCAGGTAATTAATGGTGGTGGCAGCAAAAAGTAGTGCGCAAACTGTCCAGCGGTATGTCCCGATTTTAACCTTGGAGGTGCTTTCAGGTTCAGTCATGGTAGGTTTCATCATGGCAGATGATTATTTCTTAATTATTATAAACTATTCTAGCTGCTGTAAACAGACTTTTCGATACCCATTTCCAGGCCTCTTAGCTCTGCCAGGCCACGCAGCCTGCCTATAGCAGAATAGCCAGGATTGGTAACTTTATTTAGGTCGTCCAGCATCTGATGGCCGTGGTCTGGCCGGAAAGGGATTGGTTCTTTTCTTTCACGGTTAATAGCCACTAACTCTCTCATTACACCATACATATCTACGTCTCCAGCCAGGTGATCAGACTCATAAAAGTTCCCTGATTGGTCTTTTTTCACATTTCGTAGGTGGGCAAAATATACACGGTGCCCTACTGCCTTCAAAATTTCCACTGGATTGTTATGTGGACCGGCACCCAAAGAACCAGTGCAGAAACAAATACCATTAGGAGCACGATCTACCCTTTCAATTATGTATAACAGATCTTCTTTATTGGAGGCAATGCGGGGCAACCCCAAAATTGGGTAAGGCGGATCATCCGGGTGGATTGTCATTTTAATACCGGTCTCCTCACAAACATCCATAATAGACCCCAGGAAGTACGCCAGATTATCACGTAAGCCTTCATGCCCAATGCTTTTATAGATTTCAATGCTTGCAGTCAGGTGCTCTAAGGTGATAAAGCCTTCCATCGGAACGCCCATTCGAATAATTTCGCTTAGTTCGTCTAACTGCTGCTGTGAGAAAGAAGAGTGCCTTTCCTTTGCCTGTTGCACCACCTCATCAGTATAGTCTTGCTCAGCTCCTTTTCTTTTAAGGATGAAGATGTCAAACACAGCCAGGTCAGCCCAGTCAAAATATAAAGCTTTGGCACCATTCCACATCTCCAATGCCAGGTTTGTTCTGGTCCAGTCCAGCACGGGCATAAAGTTGTAGCATACGGTAGTTAAGCCACAAGCTGCCAGGTTACGCAACGACTGACGATAATTTTCAAGGTATTTCTCGCATTCGGCACTTCTGGTTTTGATGGCTTCGTGAACAGGTACACTCTCTACTACAGCCCACTTTAATCCAGCTTCTTCAATAATGCGTTTACGTTCCTGAATTTCTTCCAAAGGCCAAACGGCTCCGTGAGGAATATGGTGTAATGCACTTACAATACCGGTAGCACCAGCCTGTTTTACATCCTGTAACGTAACAGGGTCATTAGGGCCGTACCATCTCCAACTTTGCAATAGTGACATATATAGTGCTTCTTAAAAGATGTGTTTGTTATGTATGTTTAAAAAATTTAATGTATTAAGTGGCGAGTTATAAAATCCCACTGCACATAAAAAAGATAGATTGGCTGCCCCTAATGAGCAGCCAATCTTCTAATCATGATGCTTAGAATAAATTAATAGCCTGGGTTTTGATATTCAGCTTTCTCTGCTGCGGTCATTTCCATAGCATCAAGCTGTCTTTGTGGAATAGGACGCAGATAGTGATATGGCTGAATGTTACGTGTTACTGTTTGAGGTGTATGTTGTCCGAACTCATTCCCAGCTATTTCATACGTGCCAGCAAGTTCTTCCCATTTTTGAGTACGTGTTAAATCGAACCAACGGTAACCTTCGCCATAATATTCACGTGAACGCTCTGCCAGAATATAGTTGATATCGATTGTAGCTGGTGTAGCTGCGATCATCTCTGCGCTATGGTCTTCTACTTTGGAGGTGTTGCCATTATTGTCCCAACGCCATACGCCGGCCCGTGCACGAATAACATTGATCAACTCTCTGGCGCTTCTACCTCCTGTTGCTCCCTTGACAGCTGCTTCGGCGGCTACAAAGTACAACTCCGAGAATTTGGCAATATTGAAAGGACGGGTACTGGCAGCATTCGGTTGTCCCAATCCATCGCCATTGTCAGTACGGTAAGGACCAAGCTTCCAAAGCCCCGGATATACTATTCTGCTTATTCCACGCGGTGATATTACAAAATCTGATCTTTCAGGCAGTTCTCCTGCACCTATATTACTTTTACCTGCCCCATTAGGATAAGTGATAGGCGTAGCTGGTTCTTCGTTCAGGAAAGTTAGAATGGCATCGCCTGGAGTAACTGGTAGGCTATTTGCATTATACAACACATCTGCACTTACACCTCCTTTAGGCCAGTTACCACGGTAAACAGTTGTAAAGGTGCCATCGTAGCGGGAGTCGTTCGTTTTATCAGCAAAGGTATTTGTTATCGCACCGATCGTAGGAGCCATACGTGTCCAAGGGCGGCCCAGGTCTTGTGATGCTTCACGCTGAACAGAGCTAACATTTTCTTCCCAGTTCGGATCTAAGGCGCTTCTGATATTGGTATAATTCCACGTCATCATCCAACCGGCAAAGTTTTCAGGGGCGGCACCGTTGCTATAGGTAAGGCTGGATGCATTATAAAACTCACTTGTTTCGGTGTGGTCAGCGTACAGCATAATTTCATTATTGCGGTCGTTGGATCCTAGGTTAACATCATAATATGTCTCCTGTAAACGGAAGGGACCTGGATTGTCTATGCCAGCTAATGCCACATCGTATGCCTGCTGGAAATACCACTGCGCATCATGTCCGTCAGGATTGGTTCGCGTAGTCTCCGGATATGTAGGAATATTATTAGGGTTCTCCAGCCACCACCCGTAGGTCAGGTAAGCTTTTGCCAAGTACAAACGTGCTAGTGTTTTAGTTGCGCCTCCGGTTACACGGGGCATTGCCGGCAAATCTTCTACCGCTCTGAGCAGATCCGGAAATATGGCTCTGGTATAAACTTCCGGTACTGTGTTGCGCACAGAAGTTCTTGAAGGAGTTATATTAAATTTCAGCTCTCCTGCGCCTAGATCTAAAGGTACGCCGCCAAACGTTTGGACTAATTGAAAGTAGTCGAACGCACGGAAGAACCTTGCTTCAGCAATTAACGCATCTGAAATAGTTCCTACAGCGGCAGCATTTTCAATAACACCACTGGCGGTGTTAATATTAGAGAATGCAGCTCCCCACAACACATCGGCACGACTGTCCTGGGGAGTAATTTCACCTCGGCCTGAAATATCCATAACCAGAAAGTTTTGGTCTGCACTCTGCGCATAGGTTACTTCATCTGTACCGGTTTCGGTGGTATTATAGTAATAGGCCTGCCCGTATATGTAGCGCAGGTGGGCGTACATCGACGTTATTCCACCCTGAACACCTCGCTCAGTTTGAAAAAATTCGGGTGTATAAGTAGCACGCGGCTGCTCTTCCAGGATATCCTCACAAGACGATAGGGAAAGCGCCATCATTAAGGCTGTTCCTATAAAAGCTTTATTTTTTATAAATTTCATCTTTCTCTTTTTTAGAATGTGACATTAAGACCAACCAGGTAGTTTCTCGTGGAGGGTGCGTTAGTGCCAATCGTCAGCAGACGGGTCGGAGTTTCACCAGCTACCGCCACATTTTGGTCGGCATATGAGTTAGTTTCAGGGTCCATACCTGATTCCCGGTGGTAAGGCGAAAACAGCACAAATGGATTCTGCGCGGTAGCATAAAGCCGCAGATTGCTGATGCCAGCTTTTTCTAGCCAGTTGCTGTTGTTGAAGTTATAACCAAGTGTAATGGTGCGTATCTTCAGGTACGAGGCATCAAAATAACCTAGGGTGCTGGCATATTTAGGGTTGTCGCCACTTCTTAAGCCTGCCGGGTCTGGATACCTGGCGTCGGTGTTCTCTGGTGTCCAATAGTCCACATCAACGTTCCCCCTGCGTCCGCTTAACATATTAAGGTAGCCTTGCGCCCCGTAAAGCGTGCTGTTAAGAATTCCGCCGTGCTGAAAGGCTGCCACAGCGGTCAGGTCAAAACCTTTATACCCTACACGAGTGTTGAAGCCTCCCTGAAAATCAGGATTCGCATTCAGAACTTGTCTATCCTCAGGTCCAATTTGTCTTACAGGTGTGCCATCGTCATTATAATCTCCGGTGTATCTCACTTTAATCATACCTACGTTGCCGCCTGGCTCCAGAATGCTTAGGTATGGATCTCCCTCTTGCCAAAGGCCTAATCTCTCATAATCGTAGATGACATTAACAGGATGGCCCATAAACAACCAGTTGATTTCATCGTCCGGTTGTCCAGAAGCAAGCGATGTAATTTTATTGCGGTTACCATATATGTTAACACCAGCTTCCCATGTCCAGCCATTCACGTCGTCCAGGATTAACCCGTTGAGAGAGAATTCAAGACCTTTATTTTGTATGGATCCTATATTCGCTGTGTAGCTGTCCGCACCTGATGTCTGAGGCAGATCAAGATTCAGCAGAACATCTTCTGTATTTGTTACATAGTACTCTACTGTACCTGATAAGCGATCGTTCAGGATAGAAAAATCCAATCCATAATTCCATGTCTTCGAATACTCCCATCCCAGATCTTGGTTAGGCAGTTCCTGTACATAATATGCGGTTGCATAGTTATCAGGGCCAAAGTTGTAAGGCCTGGTTTGTAAAAGCCCAAGTGTAGAATAGGGAGGGATACCCTGGTTAGAGGTTTGTCCATAGCCTACACGCAGTTTCATCATGTTTATAAGGTCAATATTTTCCATAAACGACTCTCTGGCGATGTTCCAACCAGCAGACACGGCAGGATAAGTATGCCATTTATGCCCCGGTGCCAGCCTTGAGGAGCCATCGGAGCGCAGGGTAACGCTCAGCATATAGCGGTCGTCGTAGGAGTACATGGCGCGTCCCATCCACGACAACAAGCCCCACTGTCTATAGTCCTGGTTGTTAGGGTTAACTATGATTTCTTCGGCAGCTCGTCCTATGTTGTAAAATTGAAAGGCGTCAGAAGGAATATCTCTTCCCTCAATGAAAGATCTGTTATATTGCTCTTGCGAGGCAGAATACAAGCCTACTATATTCACATTATGTTTTCCTGCAAAGGTGCGGTCGTAAGTCAGCAGGTTTTCAATGGTCCAGTTAGTAGTAATCCTGTTATCTACAGAAGCATTAGAAAAAGTGGTTGGTTCAACAGCGTTTATACCTGCTGCCGTGTAGGCACCTTCCTGACTCTGGCGGTAGTTTAAGCCAAGGTTGGCACGGTACTTCAAGCCCTCCACTCCAGGAATCTTTACTTCGCCGTAGAGGGTGTTGTAGGTGGCAAACGCTCTGTTTTGGTTCAGCCATTGATCATCTAAACCACCATCTTCTAACATGTCTCTTGTATATAACCACGTTTCATCCAACGGCATCCGGATGGTTCTCTTTAAAGTGCCATCTGCATTATAGGGACTGGCAAGAGGTGACAAACTTAGAATGTTGTACAAGCCTACGTTGGAGCCTTCCGTAAGGCTGTAGTTGTTGTATGTAGAGAAGCCGACACGAATGTGCTCACCTATTCCCTGGTCAAGACTACCACGCAGGGAGTAACGGGTGTATTGCTGCGTAGGAATGACACCTTCATCCTTGTAGTAGCCTGCACTAAAGTTGTAGCTACCCTTTTCGGCACCTCCAGAAACACCTACATTATGGTTTGTTGTGATACCGGTTTTGTATAACAGGTCCTGCCAATCTGTGTCTACACCCTCAGCTTCATCTGGTCCCATCTGGCCTGCAAACTGTCCGGGGCCAGCTGCCTGACGCAGCGCATAAAGTTCTGGCCCGCTCATCATGTTATACCTGGCAAATACATTTTTTATACCATGAAAGCCATTGTAGCTTATTTGTGGCTTTTGCCCCGCTTTTCCTGTTTTGGTAGTAACCAATATAACACCGTTGGCGCCACGTGAACCATAAATGGCAGTTGCTGAGGCATCCTTTAAAATATCAATGCTCTTAATATCATTCGGGTTAATATCGGAGATAGCCCCGGGAAAGGGAATACCGTCCAGCACCACCAGTGGATCATTGCTACCACTGATAGAGCGCGTACCACGAATCCTGATTTGCATGGAGGCTCCTGGTTGAGAGGATGACTGCGTAAATTCTACTCCTGGCAAACGCCCTTGCAGAGCCTGCGTGATATTACCTGTCGGCACTTCGGCAATCTCTTCTGCACCTATTGAAGCAACTGAGCCTGTTACAGCTTCAGCCCGCTGGGCACCGTAACCTATTACTACTACCTCTTCTAGGGCTTTAGCATCTGTGCCTAACTGCACATCAATAGTAGAGCGGTTGTTTATAGGCACTTCCTGACTTTCGTAGCCAATGTAAGAGAACACTAGCGTGCCAGTGCCATCCGACACATTAATCGTATAGTTACCATCTGCACCTGTTGGGGCTGCCGTTGTAGTACCTTTCAGAACCACCGTTACCCCAGGCAAGCCTGTTCCTGTTTCTGCGTCTGTAACACGACCAGTCACTGTAGTTGCTCCGGTTTGGGCTACTGCTTGTATACTTATCAGGAGATAAGCAAAAAGCACAGCCAGTTTGAAGACATCGGGCACGCGTACGGCTGTCTTCGTCGGTTTTGGACTTTGCGTAAAATCACATTTCATAAGAGCGAATGTTTGGATTTATGTATTGCTTTATTTAGATATAAAAGATTCAGTATTAGCCTTTTACAACTGCTATTATGAAGCCAAGACTATATTAAATGCATTTCCTCTGTGGGTTTTATAGTACTAAATATGACCAACTTGACGCAGTCACAAACAGCAACCAGACACTAACAACTGTTTGCAAGCATAAACATGAGAAGATATTTTGACAATTACAACCGATTGCATATTTTTTTCAAAAGTTCTTTGATAAAACAAAATATAGACTTGCTATTATTATATTAGTTAGCCCTGTAAAAAATAGCAGTTAGGTAAACAGAGAGCCCTTATATACACTCTATACTAAATAATACAATAATATAACTGGATACAATGCATTATAAGCGATCAAAGAGATATTTTTAATATTTATCCCTATCTTATATTATAATGTTAAAAAGGCTTTCAAAATTGAAACCGATTTCATTAATTTGTTTCATACATCATACAATCAACATGGACAAGGACATAACTATTTATGACATAGCTAAGGAGTTAGATCTGTCCCCTACTACGGTTAGCAGGGCCTTAAACGATCATCCTGCCGTAAACAAAAACACCAAGCAGAAGATTTACAGTATGGCAAGCCAGCTTGGCTATCGGTCTAACATGTTCGCAAGTAACCTTCGAAGGCAACGCACGAATACTATTGGCGTGATTGTGCCTAAGCTGAACAGTAATTTTATGTCTTCTGTAATTGCTGGCATGGAGAAAGTTGCCAATGAGGCTGACTACAACCTGATTATAAGCCAGTCTCTTGAAACTGTTGAGAAAGAAATTGCTAATGCAAAAACCATGTTTAACAGCCGGGTAGATGGTTTGTTGGTTTCTTTGGCTTTCGACACAGAGAACATGGATCACTTTGAACCTTTCATTAGCAAAGATATCCCTGTTATTTTTTATGATCGAGTGTCAGACCATAAACAGTTTGCTGGTGTTGTAATTGATAACGTACAAGCTTCCTACGAAGCTACGACTCACCTGATAGAGCAAGGCTGTCAGAATATAATCCATATTACGGGTAACCTCCGCCGAAATGTGTACGCCGACAGGCTAAAAGGTTTCAAGTATGCTCTTTTAGACAACGATTTGCCTTTTTCAGATGCTTCTGTCATCATCAATAACCTTAGTGAAGACGCAGGAGTAGAAGCTGCCCAACAAATTTTGCAGATGGACTCCAGACCGGATGGCTTATTTGTGTCTAATGACACGTGTGCTGTACATTGTATGAAAACACTAACTCATGCAGGTATCTCCATTCCGGATGAGATTGCCGTAGTTGGCTTTAATAATGACCCTATTTGCAGAGTTGTTGAGCCAAGCCTGAGCTCAATAGATTATCCTGGCTATGAGATGGGTGAGGTTGCTGTAAGGAGCCTCATACACTATTTAAGTGGGTTAGCTGATACCAGTGTTACCCGTATTACTTTAAGATCAGAGTTAATTATAAGAAGTTCATCTTTAAGGAAAGGAAAAGAGAACAACAAAGGCAAAGCTTTAGCCCTGCTACCAGAAACAAAGTAACCAAGTTTTTAGCCACAGTATAGCTTATCTGCTCACCTGAGAAGCTTAAAAAAATTATTAGGTAATATTATAAACTATGGAAAGAAAGAGTCTTAATCTTTTGCTGATCCTACTTTTGCTTATTTTAACAAACAACTATTCGTATGGAGATGATGGTTATAGGCTGTGGCAACGGTACGATAAAGTCCAGGATGCAGAAAAGCTAAAGAATTACCAGCAATCTGTCTCTGAGCTTGTCATCGAAGGTAACTCTCCTACTCTTTCTGTAGCTCAAAAAGAACTGACCGTTGGCCTTACTGGTTTACTCGGTAAAGCTGTACCTGTTTCTCAACGGTTAACGCAGCAAAGTGCAGTAGTGGCAGGAACGCCAGCTAACTCTGCACTTATTGCCTCTCTCAATCTGGCTGAAAGGTTAAATAGCCTGGGAGATGAAGGTTACCTGATTCTTACAGCAAACACTAACGGTAAAAAGAGTACTGTAATTGCCGCCAATACCGACATTGGTGTGCTATATGGTTCATTTCACTTTTTAAGGCTTCTTCAGACACAACAAAGCATAAGCAATCTCTCTATAGCCAGTGCTCCTAAAATTAAGCATCGGGTGCTGAACCATTGGGATAACCTCGACAGAACAGTAGAACGTGGCTATGCAGGCTTTTCGCTTTGGGACTGGCACAAGCTCCCGGATTACATAGACCAGCGCTATATTGATTATGCAAGAGCAAACGCCTCCATAGGCATCAATGGTACCGTACTTACAAATGTAAATGCCAATGCTTTGGTTCTGACAAAAGAATATCTTGTGAAAGTAGCAGCCCTGGCAGATGCTTTCCGCCCTTATGGATTAAGAGTATACCTTACAGCCCGGTTTAGCGCTCCGATAGAGCTAGGCGGTCTGAAAACGGCAGACCCACTGGACCCGCAGGTACAGGCCTGGTGGAAAGATAAAACAGAAGAAATCTATAGCTATGTACCTGATTTTGGAGGCTTTTTAGTGAAAGCCAATTCTGAAGGACAGCCCGGTCCGCAAAACTACGGCAGAAACCATGCCGACGGAGCAAACATGCTGGCAGACGCTGTCGCCCCAAGAGGTGGTATTGTCATGTGGCGCGCCTTCGTGTATGATGACAAAGAGCCAGACGACCGGGCCAAGCAAGCCTACAATGAGTTTAAGCCTCTGGATGGCACGTTCAGGAAAAACGTGCTGGTACAAGTTAAAAACGGTGCGATTGATTTTCAGCCTAGAGAACCGTTTCACCCACTGTTTGGGGCTATGCCACAGACTCCGATTATGATGGAGTTCCAGATAACGCAGGAGTATCTGGGGCAGGGTACTCACCTGGCTTATCTTTCCCCTTTGTTTAAGGAGGTTTTAACTTCAGATACTTACGCCAAAGGCAAAGGCTCTACAGTAGCCAAAGTAATAGACGGTACTTTAGATAATCATACCTTAACGGGTATTGCCGGTGTAAGCAACATTGGCAACGACCGAAACTGGACAGGCCACCAATTCGGGCAAGCTAACTGGTACTCCTTTGGCCGCCTGGCATGGGACCACACCCTTTCTTCTGAAGCTATAGCAGACGAGTGGCTTAAAATGACTTTCACGAATAACAACCAGTTTGTAGCTCCTGTCAAAAATATGATGTTAGGCTCACATGAGGCACTTGTTAACTATATGACTCCACTTGGCCTGCACCACATTATGGGATGGAGCCACCACTACGGCCCCGGCCCCTGGATTAAAGATAAGCACCGCGCTGACTGGACATCCGTTTACTATCATCGTGCAGATGAAGAAGGTATAGGCTTTGACCGCACCGCTACAGGTAGCAACGCCATAGCGCAGTACTTTCCGCCAGTGCAAAAGCAATTCAGGGTCATTAAGAAATGTCCTGAAAAATACTTGCTGTGGTTTCATCATGTAAAGTGGAACCGTAAGATGGACTCAGGCAGAATACTATGGGATGAGCTATGCCATAGGTACAGTGGTGGTGTAGACTCTGTGCGACAGATGCAGCAAACATGGAACACTGTACAAGGACTTATTGACCAGGAAAGATTTGATCAGGTACAATCTTTTCTCAAAATTCAGGAGAAAGAAGCAAAGTGGTGGCGCGATGCCTGTCTGCTTTACTTCCAGACATTCTCTAAACGACCAATACCACAAGATTTAGAAAAGCCAGCCGAATCGTTAGACTACTACATGCAGTTAGACCCTCAGTTTGTGCCAGGCATTTAATCAAAACTAAACAAATTTATATATGAACGAATACCTTACCTCAGAATCTAAGATAGCTATTGTAACAGGAGGAGCATCAGGATTAGGTTATGCCATTGTTGAGAAGTTTGTGCAGAATAACATCCGTACCATTATTATTGGCAGAGATGAAGAAAAACTAAAGAAAGCCAAGAACGCTTTCGGAGAGCTTTGCTCCTGCATCTCTTTCGACCTTAATAAACTGGAACAAATACCTAACTTGGTAAATGATATTGTAAAGGAGTATGGCAAAATAGACATTTTGGTAAACAATGCTGGAATTAACATGAAGAAGCCTTTTACTGAGGTTACTGACGATGAATTCCAACGGATCATTCTTACCAACGTAAACGCTGTGTTTTCTTTAAGCAGAGAAGTGGTAAACGTGATGCTACCACAGCAACAAGGCTCCATCATCAATATCAGTTCTATGGCATCACAATATGGTCTCCCGAAAGTTATAGCTTATACGGCCTCTAAGTCTGCTATTGAGGGTATGACTAGAGCTATGGCCGTAGATTTGTCTCCAGAAGGAATTCGGGTAAACTGCGTTGCTCCTGGGTTTATTGCCACTGATATGTCGGCCAAAGCTTTAAATAACGACCCAGAGCGAAAAAACAAAGTGCTCTCCAGAACGCCAATGGGCAAGTTAGGTGTACCTGCCGATGTTGCTGAAGCTGTTTATTTCTACGCCACCGATGCAGCCAAATATGTAACAGGCACCGTGCTTCCTGTGGATGGCGGTAATTCTATAGGCTTTTAATAATAAATCAGAACTAAACTCTAAGGATGAAAATACATAAGGCATTTATTGCTTCTTTTCTGGCAGTGGCGTGTTTAACCGTCTCCTGCACAGACTCTGATTCCACAAACCAGAGTGCTACAAATCAGGCAGCAGAAACATCTCCTCAAACTTTAAAAGAAGCATTTGAGGATGACTTTTATGTTGGAGCAGCTTTAAACTACAGGCAAGCGAATGGGAATGCCCCTCAGGCTACTGAAATCATAAAAGAGCAGTTTAATACTGTTAGCCCTGAGAATCTGCTTAAGTGGGAGTCGGTACACCCAAAGCCAGGAATCTTTAATTTCGAGCCCGCTGATAAATACGTAGCTCTAGGGCAGCAAAACAATATGTTTGTAGTGGGGCACACACTGGTGTGGCATAACCAAACGCCTACGTGGGTGTTTGAAGATGAACAGGGAAACGCTGTAAGTAAAGAGGTTTTGCTGCAACGCATGCAAGAACACATTGACACAGTAGCCGGACGCTACAGAGGAAAAATAAACGGTTGGGATGTGGTAAATGAAGCCCTTAACGATGATGGTACACTACGCCAGAGCAAGTGGCTTAACATTATTGGTGAGGAGTTTCTGGAAAAGGCGTTCCAGTTTGCACACGAGGCTGCTCCGGATGCAGAACTGTACTACAACGACTACAACATGTGGAAGCCTGAAAAAAGAGATGGCGCTATCCGCATCGTGCGCAACCTTCAGAATAAAGGCATAAAAGTAGACGGCATTGGTATGCAGGGCCACTGGGGGCTTGAGAACCCTTCTATTGAGCAGATTGAGGCAAGCATTGAGGCAATAGCCCAAGCAGGCGTTAAAGTAATGATTACAGAGCTGGATATAGATGTACTGCCAAACCCAAGCAACCGCCAAGGCGCTGACATTGATGCTACTTTTGAATTTGATGAAAGGTATAACCTTTACACCACTGGTTTACCTGACTCTGTACAGCAAAAACTGACGCAGCGCTATACCGATATATTTGATTTGTTCCGCAAGCACAGCGATAAAATAAGCAGAATAACTTTCTGGGGTGTAACAGACAATGATTCCTGGCTGAACGACTGGCCTATTAAGGGTCGTACAAGCTATCCGATGCTGTTTGACCGGAATTACCAGCCTAAGCCTGCTTTTAATGCGGTTATAAACACTGCTGCTAAAAAGCAGCAATAAACTCCTGAAGCAAATTATCCTCTAACAAAACAGGCGGCATTTTATGCTCGCCTGTTTTGTTATGTACATCATAAAATAAGTTTATGCATGCACACGTAGTTTCCTCTACTCCAGTATAAAAACTATTTAATACAGCTCACTTTCTTTATTTCCTCCAGATACTCCCGTGTATTAGAAAGACGAGGAATTTTATTCTGACCGCCCAATTTACCCTTCTGCTTAAGCCACTTCATAAAGGTTCCTTGTGGAACAGCATGCACAACTGGTTCCTGTAAAGCTATATCGTTCTGTCGCTTGGCATCATAGTCAGAGTTAATCTCCCGAAGTGTATCATCAAGCACATGAGTAAAACGCTGTAGGCTATCCGGCTCTTTCTCAAACTCTATCAGCCATTCATGCCCCCCACGCTTTCCACTCTCTATATATATAGGCGCCGCTGTAAAGTTAGAGATTATAGCCCCTGTTGCATTACAAGCTTTCGTGATGGCTACTTCCGCGTTCTCTACAATCACTTCCTCTCCGAAAGCATTAATAAAATGCTTAGTACGTCCGGATATCTTGATACGGAAAGGACTCAGGCTGGTAAACCGGATGGTATCACCAATTTTATAGCGCCATAAGCCTGCGTTAGTAGAAATAAGGAGCGCATAATTTTTTCCCAGCTCCACCTGATCCAGTGTCAGCGTTTTTGGATACTCCACCTCAAACTGATCTACAGGAATAAACTCATAGTAAATACCGTAATCCAGCATCAGGAGCATTTCATCTTCTGTGTCACGTTGGTCTTGTATGCCAAAGAAGCCTTCCGATGCATTATATACCTCCAGGTAATTCATCCTGTCTGATGGAATGATCTCCCTGAACAACTGCCGGTAAGGCCCAAAAGCCACTGCGCCATGCGTAAACAGCTCCAGATTTGGCCACACTTCCAACACGTTGCTTTTACCTGTAACCTCCAGTATGCGCTTAAGCAGAACATACGTCCATGTTGGCACGCCACTAAAGCTGGTAACATTCTCAGACACTGTTACCTCTACCATCTTCTCAATCTTCTCCTCCCATTTATCCATTAAGGCAATTTTTAAGGGAGGAGTACGCATAGCTTCTGCCCAAATAGGCAGGTTCTGCATAATCACTGCCGACACATCACCACAGGATATCTTGGAGTTATATTCACTGGGCCGGTGACTACCGCCTATAGAAAGGCCCTTGCCTGAAAAGAGCTTCGTATCTGGGTAGTTATTTACATAGATAGAGAGCATATCCTTGCCTCCTTTGTAATGGCAGTCCTCCAGCGATTCAGGTGTTACAGGAATGAATTTGCTTCGTGCATTAGTTGTACCTGATGATTTCGCAAACCACTCTACCTTACTTGGCCACAGTATATTTTGCTCCCCTTTCAGCACCCTCTCTATGTAGGGAAACAGGTCTTCGTAAGTGCTGACAGGCACACGCTCCTGAAAATTTTTAACAGAGCTTATGTCTTTATAACCATAAGCTTTACCCCATTCTGTATTTTTCGCTGTTTCGATCAGGTTATGAAACAACTCCTCCTGCACCTCGTGCGGGTACTTTTTAAACAGATCAATCTGGTGGATCCGCTTCTTCATTACCCACGTTACTATTGAATTTATTATCTCCAAAGCTTGGTAGCTAAACTGTTAAACTAATGTTTGTGAATTGAATGAAGCTAATTTTACCTTCGTAAACTTTTCAGCTCCCTAAATACGTGATGCAGCTTATTTTAGGTAAAATTTGGTTGTCTTTTATCTACATAAACTAGCCATTATTTTCAGGCAGGTTCTTAGAAAACATTTATACTACAACTACCCTTTACACGTTTAACAAGTGAGGATTAAGTTGGCAGGCAAAACACTTAAATCTTCCGTTTCAACTCAAAATGCTTACCAAGGTACACACGTCGCACTTGTTCGTCGGCAGCCAGTTCTTCGGCAGTACCTGCTTTCAGAATTTTTCCCTCAAACAAAAGATAAGCCCGATCGGTAATGGAAAGTGTTTCATTTACGTTATGGTCGGTAATTAGAATTCCGATGTTCTTATTTTTAAGCTGCGCAACTATACCCTGAATTTCCTCTACAGCAATAGGGTCTACGCCGGCAAAAGGCTCATCTAACAGCACAAACTTCGGATCTACAGCAAGTGCACGGGCTATTTCGGTACGGCGGCGCTCACCACCAGAGAGTACTATACCTTTATTTTTACGCACATGCGTGAGCGAAAACTCTTCCAGCAACTCTTCTACTTTTTCTATCTGTGCTTTTTTAGGCAGATTTGTCATCTCCAGCACGGCTAATATGTTCTCTTCTACAGTTAACTGCCGGAATACAGATGCCTCCTGTGCCAGATAACCTACTCCCCGCTTGGCGCGTCTGTACATAGGCAGGTCTGTAATATTTTCTTTATCAAGAAATATTTTGCCGCTATTGGGCTTAACCAAGCCTACTATCATATAAAAAGACGTAGTTTTACCGGCACCGTTTGGGCCTAACAAACCTACTATCTCTCCCTGGTTCACTTCCACGCTCACGTCATTTACAACAGTGCGCGATTTATACTTTTTAAATAAGTGTTCTGCTCGCAGTATCATCGGGGCTAATTTACGCATTAAAGGTACGTGCTACAATTAACAACACAGCCTCATTTTTATATAAAATATTGCCAGGCTGTTGCCTGCAATTTGTAATTTAATTTGAGAAACAAAATATATAAATGTTACTACAGGCTCTTGTTTTTAAACGATTCTATGCATAGTTTGTAAGAGTTTCCGAGCACACAATTTTATGGCGTTTCATTTACTTATATCTTCTTACCAACATCTTGCCAAACTAAGCCTGCTACTCTATATGAGTGTGGCAAGTTCTTTTATTAGTCAGCCTGAAGGAGGTAGTAGTACAAACAACAACGGCGGTAACACGGCAGTTGCATCTTCTGTGCTAAAAGGTGTAGACGTATCGCGGTGGCAGAAAGAGGTAGACTGGCACCGTGTTAAGGAAGCAGACATAACTTTTGCTTTTGTAAAAGCCACCCAGGCTGATTTTAGGTTAGATCCTTATTTTCCTGCTAACTGGGAAGCCACCAAGCGTGTCGGCATAAAACGCGGCGCTTATCATTTCTTTATTCCAAGCGCTCCCATACAAGGGCAGATAGAGATTTTTAAAAGCACTGTTACACTGGAGGCTGGCGATTTACCTCCTGTGCTTGATGTAGAAACAGCTGACCCTTTGATGACAGGCGAGCAGCTGCGCCAGAACATGCGCCTTTGGCTGGAGACGATACAGCAGCATTATGGCGTAAAGCCAATTATTTACACCAATCAGAATTTTTACCGGCGCTGGCTTCAGGGCCACTTTCAGGACTTCCACTTCTGGATTGCCCGCTACAGCGATGTAGCTCCGGAGGTACACCATAATGAAAAGTGGATGTTTTGGCAGTACTCCGACAGAGGCACTATACCAGGCATTAACACGGCTGTAGATATGAATTTCTTTGTCGGTGACTGGGACTCTTTAAGCCAGCTTTGTATGCCTGAAATGGTTTTTTCTTCAGAGGAAGTAAGCCCGCTTAAGCAGCTTAAGCATATGCAGCCTTTACCTTATTAGTATTGATATCTGCGCTACTAATTATTCTGAAAAGAATAACACACCAACAACTACAAGAAGAGAAATACTACTTCGCAGGCTCAAAGCCTACAGGTAAGTACTCTTTAATTTATCCTGATATCTTTTATCCGTAACTGCAGTGTAATAACGCCTCTGTAGACGTTTTCTTCTACTGTGTAGCAAACATCAAAAGGAATACCCTTGGAAATAGGCTTATAGAAATCACTGAGGCCAAAGCCAATGGCATCTATGGATGAGAAACCGTCTTGTGTCAGGCGAAGCTTCAGGTGCGAATCCCCCACCACACGCACACTGCCCGTATCATAAACACATTCTGACACAAATACAGGGCGCATATTACCCGGGCCAAAAGGCTCCATCTGCCGAATGATGTTATAGAAATTTCGGGTAATCTGGCTTAGTTTAATTTTAGAATCTATCTCTATCTGAGGTATCTTCTGCTCCTCGGTAATGGTGCTGGCCACCACCTTCTCAAAGCGCTCCCGAAAGGCCGGAATATTCTCTACTGGCAAGGTAAGACCTGCTGCATACATATGCCCTCCAAACTGATCGAGCAGATCGGCACAACTCTCAATGGCACTATGCACATTAAAGCCATGCACAGAACGTGCGGAACCAGAAGCTTTCCCGTTCGATTCTGTTAATATGATAGTTGGTCTGTAGTATTTCTCTATGCAGCGTGAGGCTACAATACCAATTACACCCTTATGCCAAGTATCTTTATAAAGTACTGTAGAAGTAGAACTGCGCAGAAAATCATCTTCCTCTATCATCTGCAGTGCCTCTTTAGTAATATTGCTGTCTTTCGTGCGACGCTCCTTGTTAGACTCATTAATGATGTCTGCCATTTGGAAAGCCTGCTCCTTTGTCTGTGCCAGTAGCATGCGCACAGAGTTCTTGGCATCTCCCATTCTGCCCGCCGCATTTATACGCGGTGCGAAGCCAAACACAATGCAGGAAATATCCATCTCACTGTTTAACCCTGCCAGTTCTTTTAACGCTGCTAAACCAGGGCGCATAGGTTGTGGGCCGTTTAACTGGCACAGGCCATAGTAGGCCAGAATCCGGTTTTCACTCGTAATAGGTACAATGTCGGCGGCTATGCTTACCACTGATAAATCCAGTAGCTGGTCCACTTCTTCCTGATCTATATCATTCTGAAAGCAGAAAGCTTGTATCAGTTTAAAACCCACTCCACAGCCTGACAGTTCTTTAAATGGATAAAGACAATCCGGACGCTTTGGGTCAAGCACAGCCACTGCCTTAGGGATATCCTCGTCCGGTAAGTGGTGGTCGCAGATGATAAAGTCGATGCCCAGGCTGGATGCGTAAGCTACCTTATCAGCAGACTTAATACCACAGTCGAGGCTTACAATAAGAGAAAAGCCTTGTTCGGCAGCCCAGTCTATACCCTGCTGTGATACGCCATAGCCTTCTTTATATCTATCTGGAATATAGAAATCAACCTGATGGGTGTACTTGCGCAGAAAACTGTACATAAGCGCTACAGAGGTAGTGCCATCTACATCATAATCTCCATACACAAGTATCTTCTCAGAGTTGTGCAGCGCTTCATTCAGGCGATTTACAGCTAGGTCCATGTCTTTCATCAGGAAAGGATCATGGAGGTCTTCTAGCTTAGGACGAAAAAAAGCTTTTGCTTCTTCAAAAGTACATATCTTACGTTGGCACAGAATACCGGCAAGGGTTGGACTAATTTTAAGGTTTTGAGCCAGTTGTTCAACTACCTCTGCCGGAGCCTCCTCATTATATACCCACCTTTTCTCCATATATTTCTGCTACACTAAGCTAATCTTACTTGTTCCTGCAAAGGTAGCTAATTTAAGATGATTTTGGGGCACGGGAACAAAGCCTAGCCAACCATTCGTTTAAAATTTATATTTTTGTAATGCTTAATTAAACCAGAACGTGAAAAAACTTAAGGACCTTCTAGAAAAGTACGGAAACTATTCGCTGGACTTAATCATGTACGGCTTCTTTTTCTTTTTTCTTCTTTTGCTGTTTGTCTTCTTTGGCTGATATTTTTTAAGGCATAGAAGAACCTAGACCTAAGAATACCTTAAATATTTCCGCTTTCAGAAACACTCTTTTAAACAGTCTATCAATCCTTTATCTGTTGTTAACTAACTAATTTACAACAGCGTCTCCACGTAGTTTCCTGAAGCGTTTGCGTGCTTCCGCTACATAAATACTTCCCTGGTGCTTCACTAACAGATCGTTATACAGTTGCTGTGCTTTCTCCTTATCCTGTAGGTTTTCCTCGTAAATAAAAGCCATTTTATATAAAGCGTCATCGCTTAAAATATCATATTGCGGATTGCTTACGATCTTCTCCAGATTTGCCACCGACTGATTAAAATCACCAACACGTTCGTAAATACTTGCTTTCTGTAAATAAATTTCATCTGTCAGGCTATGGCCCGGAAATTTCTGCAGCATTTCATCCAGCTTTGTCAACGCTTCGTCTAATTTGTTCTGAAACACCAGTAAATCGATAGCTGCGTATTCCTGCATTGCCACCGTTGAAGTATCTAAACCGGTATTATCGGTAATAAGCAGGCTCAGGTCCATAGCATCATTTGCTATTTCGCGGCTGGTGGCAAGTTTCAGGATATCCAGATATGCCTGTGCAAGTTCAAAGTCTCCTTTGTAATAATTTAGCCGCGCATTACGCAGCTTAGCCTCATGCCCTATAGTTGTTTCTTTATGAGATTTCTCTACCTGCGAATATAACAGTGTACTCTCCCAGGGTTCGCCTTTCAACAAGTAAATATCACCAAGCGTAAGTTTAGCATCCGCCACCAAATCAGGTTTTGCCCGGGGCATACTAATAGCCTCCTGTAGTAGTTCAATGGCTTTGTCTTTTTCATCCAGATGAAAAGCATAAAGATCTGCCATGTGCTGCAGAGCTTCCACTGTCTGATCATTCTTGCCTACTTCTGACAACAGGGCCTCGTAATCTGCAATCAGAGCACGTATTTTATCCATATCAACAGGGAACGTATTTTCCACCTGTTCCTCTCGGGCATTTATCAGGCGATGCCTTGCTACCAGGTAATATGGCCCCTCCGGATATTCATTCACAATATATTCGTAAGCCTCAACAGCTCCCTGATAGTCTTTATTCTTAGCACTTATTGCTCCTAGCTCCATTACACGCGCTCCGCCGCTATGCGTTCGCTTATCCACGGCACGCGCCTGCATTAAGGCTCCGTAAAAATCTTTGCGCTGTATATAGAGCCAAATCAGCAACTCATTAAAAGCAACTTTATCCGGCTGCTCCTGCACTCTCAGAATAAGCTCTTTTTCTAAAGCATCATATCCATCTTCATCGCGTAGCGTGTTCTGCAACATGTTCCGTACATAACCCAATTCTTCTTCCCGCTCCTGCAACATATTCAGGGCCTCAGGAATTAAGCAGTTACTTTTGCGTGTGTAAGTATAGAGGGCTATAAGTGCCCTGTTGTACTCTAAAGGGTTTCCACTAAGCTCCCGTCCCCGCAAATAAGCTTTTTCAGCATAGTCATATAATTCATTTTGTATGAAGGCACTAGCTACCATTATCGTTTCCTCTGGCTTCATCTGACTTAGTAACTTATCAAAGTGTTTTTCTGCAGCAGATTTATCTCCTGCCGCCTGGTACACCAGCCCCAGGTCGACAGCATAATTAACTGCACCAGGGTTACGTTTCATAGTATTCTTCACCAGCTTTTCCGCTTCCTTATAATTTCGCTGAGCAAGCAAAGTTTTCAGGTAATCGGGGTATACGACATTAAACAGCCGCTCTCGTTCTATAATTTTGCTATAGATGTCTTCAGCTTTAGTATAGTCTCCTTTGCGGAAATACTCCCGGGCTAGTTCCAGGTCCTGTGCCTGTGCAGTAGCAACAGCAGGTGCCACAAACAATAGCAGAAAAGAGAGTAGTAAGGTATAATGTAGTTTAACAGCCATAGGTATTGATTAGAACGTAAGCAGCACCAAAGTTGATATTTAATTACGTTTTAGAATTTATAACGGAGATTAATATACTTATAAACAACAAAAGAGCCACCCTTAATTCAGAGTGGCTCTTCCTTTTTATGAAATCTCTTCTCTTCCGGAGATTTAGAAAAATCTTACACGGTTATCTTTAATATCAGCTTTCTCTTTGATGGCCTCAAAAGCATTATTCTCAGTACGGCCAGAACGAGCATTAACTAACTGTTGCTTCACAGGCGCTAAGTCTGCTGCTTCTACAGGTTGGTTCAGTTGAGCCAGTTCTACAATCATTACGCCGCTCTGTCCTTCGAATGGAGCAGTTCTGCCACCTTGCTTTAAGCCGAAAGCTTTACCAACTGCAACAGGCTCCACCCCTACACCTGGTATTGTAGCAGAAGCAAATGTTACATCGTCAGCAGTTTTTACCATCGCTTCCGGACCGTAGCTTGATGCAATCTGATCTAAGGTAGTACCTTTAGTGCCTTTAAGTTTTTCAATGATCTGCTGAGCTTTTACTTCGTTACGAACAGCAGCAGTCAGTTCTTCTTTGATATCTTCGATAGCTGCATACCCTTTCTCACGTTTACCAGTAAGAGCTGCTACAACAAACTGATCTTCTATTTCGAATACAGGAGAAACATCACCAACATCAGTATCTTTAGCATAAGCCCAACGCACAAGTTCACGGGCATTATTCAGGTTATTTACTAAGATGTTATTTTTACCAATGTTAGCAGCTTCCTGTCTTGCTAATGCTTTATTCTGCTCTACATTTGCTCTGAATCCTTCCAAATCATCACTTGTACCAGACAACTCATCGGCAGTTCCATAAGCAACATCACGAGTAGTCTCGCTTGGCTCGATGGCACGTTGCACAGCAGCAACTTTATAAGACTGGTTTGTTTTAGGAGCCGTTATTTTTACAATATGGAAACCATATTCTGTCTCTACCAGGTTTGGTAACAAACCAACAGTGGATGCTCCAAAAATGGCATTTTCAAACGCTGGAACCATACGGCCTTTTGAGAACCACCCAAGGTCACCACCGTTGGATGCAGTACCGTCAGAACCATATTGAGCTGCCATTTGAGCAAAATCAGCACCACTTTTAATTTGTGATAATACATCCTGTGCTTTTTCCCTTGCAGCGGTTTTTGCCTCCGGTGTATCATTTTCAGGTCTGATCAGAATATGGCTTGCTCTTACGCTTGCATCACCTTCTTTAGCATCCATTACTTTATAAACCGCAAAAGTGCCGTTATTTGTATAAGGCCCGTATACTTTACCTTCCTCCAATGGAAGTTGTGAACGCAGTTGCTCTGGCAACTCGCCCGGAGTACGGTAAGAACCATCGAAAGGCTCGTCAGAGTTAATATTTACGAAAGCAGAGTCGTTGGTTGCATTAGCAAACTGTTGTGCAACAGTAGCTACTTCCTGCTGATAGAAAGTGCTGTCTTCTTTTGAAGCAGCAACCGGGATGGTTACAAACTCAATAGAACGACCTTCTTCTACTTTATAAAGTTCTTTATTACGCTGATAATAATCTTTTAACTGAGCATCGGTGACCTGTACAGAAGAATCAGGTATGGCGTAATATGGAACGTACAACAGGTTTACAGAAGCTGTGGCATTCTGAGCATTGTAGTAACTTTTAGCCTCTGCGTCAGTTACATAAACAGACTTACTAAGCAGGTTTGCATATTTTGTCTGAAGCCTGTCTGACAGAATACCTGCCTGAAAGTTTGCCCACATCGGACGCGCATTTGGTCCCATCTGGTCCATGTTCTGCAGGTACTGCACCACTTGGTTACGATCGAACTCCCCTGTTTCCGGGTTGGTGAACGCTTGTTTTACCGCCGGGTGAATATTATTGCCCTGCACCATATCAACCAGCTCTTCTTCGGTTACTTTAATGCCAAGGCGATCATACTCCTTTTGTAAGGCAATTTTAAAGATTAGCTGGTTCCAGGCCTGCTCCCGAAGCATAGCCAGTTCGTTTTCAGTAGCGGAACGGCCAGTTTGTCCTTCGTAATTAGCTCTTATTTGCTGGAATACCTGATCAAACTCCTGATAATCTATCTCTTCACCGGCAATCTCGCCTATTGTGTTTGCGTCGTTGCCTAAAAGCCTTGAGTTTGGCCCAAGCAGGTCTCCACCCACTACAAATATACCAAGCCCAATGGCAATGGCGCCTACTGCCCAACCAGACTTCTCTCTAATCTTGTTAATTAATGCCATTATCTATTTTAACTTATAAAAGGATTGTGCAAAATAAGGTTAATCGTGCTAAAATTCAAAATTTTGTGTGATTGAGTTTATTAATCAGCATCTGCCTGAAAATCTGGGATTTTAACAAGCTTCACCGCATTAATTCTATTCTCATCCATGGTGAGTACTGTTATGTTATAAGGAGACACTTCTACCTCATCACCAGGCAGAGGAATTTCCCCAAAAACTGATAGTACCAAACCTCCCAAAGTTTCATAATCTCCTTCCGGAAGATTTAGTTCATATTTTTCGTTTAAGTAATCAATCTCATGGCGACCGCTCAGATAGTAGATACCTTTATCAGGTATTACCTGCTCTAGCAATGTATCATTAACATCATACTCATCTTCAATTTCACCAAATATTTCCTCAATAACGTCCTCCACTGTAACAATACCTGATGTACCTCCGAACTCGTCTATCACCACGGCTACGCTCCGGTGTTCCGAAACAAATTTAACAAACAGTTCACTAGCCAACATACTTTCTGGCACCAGACTAACAGGTGCCAGGATATCTTCTATAGCCTTGGGCTGCTTAAACATAGCTAACTGATGACAATAACCAATTATGTTATCAATTGATTCTCTGTAAACTAATATTTTTGAGTGCCCTGTTTCTACAAATGCTTTTCTGAGTGTTTCTACCGATTCCTCTACCTCTACAGCCTCAATTTCTGTTCGCGGCACCATACATTCCCGTACTTTCACGTTTTTAAACTCCAGCACATTATGAAAAATCTCAGGATCTACCTCCGGCACATCTTCCCGCTCCGGATGATACAGACGGTTTTTCAGAAAGGCATTAAGATCTGTAAAGCCAAATACAGGCTTTTGCTCCGAAAACTCAATTTTAAATACTTTCTCTGCCATCCATTTGCTGAGTTGTACCATCATGTACACCACAGGGTACAGCAGGTAATAAATCAGCAGAATGGGCACTGCCAATACCTGCAGCATGCGGTTGGGATTAATGGTAAAGAGACTACGTGGAAGGAATTCGGCAGTGAACAAAACTACTACGGAGGCAATAACAACCTGAATTGCCAATATACCAGGGCTAAACTGCAATGTAGGTGGTAGGTTATGTGTCAGCAAAGCATGTAACACGCTGGCTATGGCGAAACCATACAGCACCAGCGCCAGAATATTTCCTATTAACGCGGTACCCATCAGGCGGGAAGGCCGTTGCAGTAGGTGCATTAAGATTCTCCCCGACAATTCTCCGTTCTTCTCACTCAGCTCAATTTGTAATTTGTTGGCCGCTAGAAAAGCCATCTCTATGCCAGAAAAAAAAGCTGAAAACAGCAAAGCTACCAATAACAACAGTATTTGACTGGGGTCTATCATGTATTGATTGATACTATAAGTTTAGGCGCTCCTCTTTTTGCGATACCAGTAGATAATACACAGTATAAGCATAATCATAAAGATCCAGTAGTTACCGGCCACATCCTGTTCTTCAATGCTTCTGTGGATACCAATAACCATGGCAACAAACGCCAACGATAATAAAACTGTGTTAAGTAATTTTTGATTCATTATTCTTCGTCAAGATAAAAGGAACCTGTAACCTTATGGAAGGTATAAGGGAAGAACTGCTGGTTAGTCTCTAAGCCATGTCCCATCACTACCTTTTCAGGCGTGGTAACTGTCACAAACTTTTCTGTATAAAGCCTATCTTTATTTCTGTCCCAAAACAGTTCCTCTGTTTCGAGCTTTTGTTTTCTTTCCAGATTATCCATTATCACGTTGCCCCGAACAATATAAAAGTTCTTGTTCTGCTGCTGTTCTCCATAGTTTGCACGCAAGGTTGAAGTAAGCTGGCCTGGTTTATCATAGAACTCTATATACAAGCCATCCGGAAATATGATATTCCCATTTTCAAACTGTTGCTGTACAGGTGCCTGTAATTTCATGAGCAGCTTAGCTGAATCGCTATACAGCGTAACAACATCTTTATTCTCCATCAGCGGCCCTGAATACTTGATCTCTTTATCAGGATCCTTTAACTCTTTCTCGCACCCAAAACCAGTAAAGGCAAGTATTGTTATTATTCCTACTATCCACGCTTTGCGCATAGAACAATTTTTGTTTTCAGTTGTTGAAGATAACAATATAATTTAAAAGCCTAACCTTAAAGACTTTACACTTTAAACTAAGCATTTTTAAAGCAATATTCCTGCCATAAAAAAAGCCGCTCCAAGAACGGCTTCTTTTATTATTTAATGCTTTTTAACATGCAAAAGTTTATTCTAACCTTCGTTTAATAAACCATCTGCTGTTTATGGTTACACCTATATTAAACTTCAGGTAATTTTCTTTGATAAGGTCATTACTAGTATTACCACGCTGCCCATAAGCAAAAGCAAGGTTCAACTGATACATGTCGTAAATAGTTGACATACCTATAGGTAAGGTAAAACCTGCAGTTATACCCTTGTCTTTAACCTGTTCTCCATTAATCTGATATGGAGTGTTCTCATAATATAAGCCGCCTCTGTACGTAATGCGCTTAAAGTAACTATCAATGGCATTGGCATTGGGTGTAAACTCAGCACCCACCGCAGCACGATGGCTGTCAGCAAGGTCCTGTCTTCCATCAACGGTTCTGAACTCAGACCATTTCTGCGTATAATAATCTGCAGCAACAGTAAAATTTGAGCCATTGTCAATGCTTACCCCAACTCGTAAGCTCGGCGGCACATTTACACTGCCACTGGTGCTATCTGACAGCACTTCATCACCTACAGGTTCATCATAAATTGATCTGCGTTGGTAAGAACTTGTATGCTCTGCACTCCAGTCTCTCTGAAAGCTATAAACTGCGCCTGCACTTAAGTTTAACTTGTCAGTTATTTTTTTTCTATAGTTCGCTCCGGCCCTGAACAGGAAATCGCTATAATGCGTCCGCTCACTATACACAAGCATCTCTGTACTAAGGCCAGATAATGTCGTATCCTGCACATAAGAAGAAGACTCTTGTGTTAGATTACCAAATATATAAGAAGCACTGGCACCTATGGTAAGTCCTCCTGCCACTCTGAAACCATGTCCAAAGTAAATTTCAGACAAGCCGCCTTCACCTGAGTAAAGCCTTTGCACGACCGCTGGTGATCCCGGAAGAGATTCAGCAGCACCTGTAATTTCATAGTCCATAGCGCTGTATGGCCTAAGGCTGATAGCTGAGGTCCAACGTTTAGAAAGAGGTACTCCCAACGTTACATTAGCCAGGTTAGCATCTCCGTCAGTTTGTGTATTACTGCCGT
Organism: Pontibacter silvestris; assembly: GCF_020907275.1. Classification (GTDB taxonomy): domain Bacteria; phylum Bacteroidota; class Bacteroidia; order Cytophagales; family Hymenobacteraceae; genus Pontibacter; species Pontibacter silvestris. The sequence continues at coordinate 214,505 of NZ_JAJJWI010000008.1, forward strand.
TGTTCAAGGTTTTAACCTGCCCGGCAATGCCCATATCAAAAATAGTAATGTTATTGTAGTACAGTAAAGCCGGGTTAGCAGTGTTAATCTGGAAGCTATTACCAGCGCTCACGCCTGTACCGCCCATACCTGCATTCCTAATGCCGCCCAAATTATAGTTCATTTCCCCCAAACCATATCGGGAGTATGGAGTATTACCCATACCTTGTGCCTGTGCATTTTGTACCAGCAGGCATAGTACGGCAAAGCCCATCAGTACTTTTAGTATTTTATACATTATGTGCTAATATTCTGTGAAGTCCGATCAAGACCAATTCAGGAATTACAAAGATGCGTCCTTTTAATTTACTTTCAAAAAATCCTGCGTCGCCTCCGCAAAGTATAACCACCAGATCAGCTGCTTTTTCGGCATAAGCTTGAATAAATCCATTTAACTCAGCAACTGTACCAGCCAGTACGCCACTCTGAATTGACTCTAGTGTGGTTTGTCCTGTAAGCGGAAAATCATGGGTAATTTGCTGTACTAACGGCAGACGTTCTGTAAAAGTATGCAGCGCCCTGAATTTCATATTCAGCCCTGGTGAGATACCGCCGCCATGATAATTGCCAAGGCTATCTATAAAGTCGTGTGTAATACAGGTTCCTACATCAAATATAAGGCAGTTGTGCCTGGGATGAAGATAATTAGCACCTACAGCACCGGCAATTCTGTCAGCACCCAGCGTTTGCGGTGTTTTATATAAGTTAGAAACAGGCAAGGCTGTCTGTGCCGAAAGCTCTAAAATGCTTCCAGCTACATCCAGCCTTGACTTTATATTCAGAGAACTTTCAGCCACTGAGGCAACAATAGCATGATCGAACTGCTGTAGCAAAATAGATGGCAATTGCTCCGTCGAAGCAAAAAAGCCTTGTTTTACTAAAGCATCATCTTCAAAGATGCCATACTTTATGCTTGTGTTACCTATATCAATGGCGACGCTCCGCATGTGCAATTACATAAAGAACTTCAGTCTGATAACTTCTTTTTCTGACAAGTAACGCCAGTCGCTACGTGGAATGTCTTTTTTGGTTAAACCAGCGTACTGTACTCTGTCCAGCGTTACTACCTCGTAGCCTAAGTGTTCAAAAATACGGCGCACAATGCGGTTACGCCCAATATGTATCTCTAACCCCAGGAACTTGTTAGATTCACCGATCAAGGCGACATCATCTACTTCCGCTTTACCGTCTTCCAGTTCTACGCCTTCTGCAACTTTTTTAAAGTCTTCTTTTGTGATAGGTTTATCTAATTCTACCTGATAAATTTTTTTCACATTGTTAGATGGGTGAGTTAGCTTTTGGGCCAGTTCGCCATCGTTTGTAAAAAGAAGTAAACCAGTCGTGTTACGGTCCAGGCGGCCTACCGGGAAGATGCGCTCTGTTGAAGCTTTTTCCACCAGGCTCATAACTGTTTTTCTTCCTTCCGGATCGTCTGTAGTTGTGATGAAGTCTTTTGGTTTGTTCAGCAGCACATACACCAGCTTCTCACGGTTTAGTACTTTTTTGCCATACTGTATCGTATCCTCTGGTTTCACCTTAAAGCCCATCTCCGTTACCACATCACCATTGACCCTGATTTCGCCAGCTTCGATAAGGCTGTCGGCTTCGCGGCGGGAGCAAACTCCGGCATTGGCAATAAAACGGTTCAAACGGATAGTACCATCGTCTTCGTCGTCTTTACGGTTGGTTTTCTTGATGCGTGGGTTATCCTTATAGCGGCTCAAGTTATAATCTGGCGTTTTGGGATCAATTCCAGAGCTACTATTATCTGAACCTTTGCTAAATTTATCGCTACGGTTAGAGTTAAAAGGCTTTCTATCGCCACCAAAACTGCGTTTCT
>NZ_JAJJWI010000080.1 GCF_020907275.1 Pontibacter silvestris
TACCTGAAAGAGAGGCTCCGGCCTCCAGACTTTGGATGCACTCTTCTGCTTGCTGCTGGCATCTATCCTCCTGCCAAACCTCATTTCTCTTCCATAAAGTATAGATGAGAACCAGCAATTTCTTCTGCACCGCCACGTAGGCCACCATCTTCTTTTTTCCCTTCCCCGTCAGGCGATCATATAGCGCTCGAAAAACCGGCACGTTTCGTCTCACCGCATGCAAGGCCGGCATATAGAGAATGCGTCTAATATGGCTGTTGCCTTGCTTGGATATCTTGGTCCTGCCATTCCTCTTCCCGGACTGGTTCTCCACTACGTCATAGCCAGCGTAGCTGGTAAGCTGCTTTTGGCTGGTAAAGAGGGCAAAGCCGTTAGTTTCGGCAATAACAGTGGCCGCCGTAAGCAAGCCCACCCCTTTGATGGAGGTCACCTTCGCTACCTTGTCACTGAGCAAAGGGTCCTCTTCGACGGTAGCCTTTATTTCCTCCTCAATGGCCTGCAGCTGCGTGTCGTAGAGCTTTAGGGTTTTCTGCAGCCTTCGCTGCGTGGTCTTACTGGCCAGCATGGAGTGGGTCTCAGCGTGGAGGCGGTTACTGACCTCGGTGCGCATCTGATGAATCTGCTCATGCTCACGGGTGAGTTTGCGCGGCAGGTAGAGCTGGCGGCTCATGGGCTGCCAAGGAACCAGGTTTCTTTCCGCTCCCATGTGGGCCAGGGCTTTGGCGTCAACCTTATCTTATGGCCCAGGCTCCTGGTATACTGCTTGACCCTGTTAGGAAGCACGATGATTACCTTCTGTTCCGCCTGATGCAGCTGCCAGGCCAAGTTTTCATGGTATACCCCGGTGGCCTCCATGATGAAGAGTAGCTCCATGGATGGATCTGCCCACTTGCTAACCCACTTGCTGAAATCGGCAAAGCCTTTGGGAGAGTTTGAGAATTTGCGGGAGGCTTTCACCACTACGCGCTGCTCAGTGGTAAGCACAGAGAAGCAGGCGTCAAATGTGTCTTTGGCGATGTCAGTGCCCACGGATTGCTTGATGATCTTCATGGCCTTAGAATTTAGAGATGTAAACAAAGATGCGAAACCGATGCTCTTCCCAATACTTCTCTCATGGTTTTATACAAGGTTACCCCAAGCGTTGGAATACCTTTAAGTACTGTCCAGTCTGAAGGAAGAAGCAGGCAGGTGGAATTTCCTCATGCCCAATATCACCAGGTGTATTTGCCGAAAGGGATTTTTGCCATCCTGCCTGTGGTTGCTTACCTGTTCCTACTTGTATTCTTTCTGTTGGATTCAAAGATATGAGCCGCAAGGGCAA
>NZ_JAJJWI010000081.1 GCF_020907275.1 Pontibacter silvestris
ATAAATATAATATTCCTGAAAAGAACATCTACAGCTATGAGACGTTTGACCAGATTAAAGATAATCCTGACATAGACATCATTTATATTGTACTGCCTAACGGCATGCATGCTGAGTATACTATCAGGGCTGCACAGGCTGGTAAGCATGTCATCAGTGAAAAGCCTATGGCCACCTCTGTTGAGGATGCGCAGCGTATGATTGAGGCCTGTAAGCAAAATAACGTTTCCCTCTCTATTGGTTACAGGCTCCACTTTGAGCCACACAACCAGCGGGTAATGGAGCTGGGGCAACAGCAGGTTTACGGAAAAATAAATAAGATAGAAGCAGCAGACAGCTTCGTATTTGGAGGCAGCCCGGACAAATGGCGCCTGGACAAGCAGCTTGCCGGAGGCGGTCCTCTTATGGATTTAGGGGTTTATTGTGTACAGGGAGCATGTTACACAACAGGCCAGAAACCTGTTGCCGTAACTGCAAAGTTTGGTGAAGTAACCCGCCCAGAATACTTTGACGAGGTAGAGCAGTCTATAAGCTGGCAGTTAGAGTTTTCTGACGGTGTTGTAGCTGATTGCACAAGTAGTTACAATGAAAGTGCAGGGAAATTACGTGGAGAAGCTGAAAATGGCTGGTGGGAACTAGACCCCGCCTATAGTTACTCTGGTATAAAAGGAGAAACAAGTGAAGGAGAAATGGATTTCCCGCAGGTAAACCAGCAGGCTCGCCAAATGGACGGCATTGCGCAAAGTATCATGGATGGTAAAGCATCCAGAGTACCCGGTGAAATGGGCCTGCGAGATGTTAAAATCCTAATGGCTATTTATGAAGCCGCCCAAACAGGTAAAAGAGTTGAAATATCTTATTAAGTAACATGTTGTTAGTAAAGTCAGTTAGGCCGTGAGTTCTGGAACTTAGCTTAAAAGACTTGAATAAAAAACAACCTTAGATTAATCTGTAACATAATAGTGCAACAAAAATAAGTTGTAGCATTCTCAGAACTAATTCCTCATGAAAACAAACAACCCAAACCCGATCCCAAACCGGCGAAAATTTCTAAAAGGCTTCTCTTTTGCGCTAGGCTCTACAGCCTTAGGTTTACCTTTGCTTTCCTTAAATTCATGCCAGGCAGGAGGCAGTTCTGGCGCTGGTAACGAAGAGCAGGTCTCTCAGGAGAAACAGAATAAAGGAAACAGCAATAAAATGGGTATTGCTCTGGTAGGGCTTGGTAACTATAGTACGG
>NZ_JAJJWI010000082.1 GCF_020907275.1 Pontibacter silvestris
CAGTAGATGTGCTGATAACGGACAAGGGCCTGAGTCTGCTACAGGAGATGGAGAAGCAGGAAATTGTGCAGACAGGAGGAATCAGTAATCTTACAGAAGAAGAAGCAAAAGTTTTAAACCGCCTGTTAGATAAAATAAGAGATTAACTTAATAAATAACTGTAGCAAATAAACTATTAACCATGTAACAATCATGAGAAGAACTGCTATTCTTGCTTCACTTGCCGCAGCGCTGCTATTCTCAGCGTATACTGGCACCTCTAAAGGAAATACAGAGCATAGGGAGACTACCGTTGCTGCAGGCGTTGCTGTTCCAGCAAAAGGGAAAGCATATAATGTAGTACTTGATAAAAGCGAGCTAAAGTGGAATGCTAAAAAGATCACCGGGGCACATAATGGAACAATTAACCTGAAAAGTGGCCAGCTGGAGGTAAACAAAAATAGAGTTACTGGCGGTGAGTTTGTGATTGACATGGGCTCATTGGTTTGCAGCGATAATGCTAAAGTAGGTGCCCATCTCAAGAATGATGACTTTTTTGGAGTAGAGAAGTTTCCTACTGCTACTTTTAAAGTCTCCAGTGTTAAGCCTATAGAAAATGCCGTTGCCGGAGAACCCAACTTTACAGTAACAGGTGATCTTACCATTAAGAATATTACTAATCCTGTCTCTTTCCCGGCTATTATAAACGTAAAAAGCGGAGTAGCTACGGCCACTGGCGACGTAACGGTAGATCGTACAAAATATGATATCCGATACCGTTCCAGCAGCTTTTTCAGCGACCTGGGTGACAAAGCCATTTATGATGATTTTACCGTGTCTCTAAATATTACTGCACAGCAGGCATCTATATAGTAAAATTGGTTTATGTTTAGGAGCCGCTCCGTATCTGAAACCTCAGATACGGAGCGGTTTCTGTTTGTTGGAGCTATATTTTTGTAATGTAGGAGAGCTTTACACAGTGTTTGTTTTTACCTTTGCTTTCCCGCCTAGCATTGCGCTTTTGTGTTATTAGCGTCTTTTCTGCCAGGAAGAACTAAAAAAATCTCCATTATGTTTGTACATTAAATGTATATACATATATTTGTGTCGTGTAAGGCATATTAGGATTTGTTATGGGAATAGAAGAAGAGATAAAGCAGTC
>NZ_JAJJWI010000083.1 GCF_020907275.1 Pontibacter silvestris
ATGACCGATGGATTTTCCCAAGGCCAGCGCGATCTCGTTGGGTGATACCTCATCACTGGCCAGGTAATGTATCGTTCTTCCGGTGAACGGTTTCTCCATTTCGTCGGCGATGGTGGCGGCAATGTCATAAGGCGATACCCAGGGTTCCTTTCGGTCGCCGCCATAGCTTTGGATTATAGCGCCCTGCGACTGGATCATGGGTAGCCAACGGTAAATGTTACTGAAAAAGCCCACAGGACGCATGAACTTGATGGATACGTTTTCCGGTAGCGTTTTCAGTATGTTCTCCACGGTATGGTGCACCAACAGACTACCCGTGCCTTTCTCCGAATGTGCCCCAACACTGCTCAGGTGCACAATACGGGTAACCCCCGACTTTTGCACCGCTTGCACGTAATTGGCGGCTATCTTTTTGAATTCCGCTAAGAAGTCGATTGTTTTGTCGAAGATGCTCCCTATTCCCTCCCAGGCTTCCATCAAATAAACGGCATCTGCTCCGCTGAATGTCTGTGCCAGAAAATCGGCATCCTGAACGCTTCCGATTGCCGGAATGGCTCCGATGTCCTTTATGGCTGCCTTCCTTTCGGCTTTACTACTGATCACAGTTACCTGGTGTCCTTTTGCTACCAATGACTGGGTGAGCGGTTTTCCTATGTTCCCTAGAGAACCTGTTAATACGATGTTCATTTTGCTGGTTTTTGTTTATGCAAAATTGCATCACAACGCAGAGGCAGAGATAACAGAAATGAGGTTTTTAGTAACTGAAACGAGTAAGTCTGATTTCGCTGGTACAGAAGTGGCAGTGGTTAGCTGTTAAGGTACGTCTCAATTTTATTTTATGTGCAGGATCTGTTTTTCCTGGTATACAACCTTAGTTCTTTCCTTTTGTTGGTGATTATGTATTCACTGAGTCCATTTAACCGATTTTATAAATGAAAAGCACCTCTCTTTAGAAAACCTCTCCCAACCACTGTTCTCAGTTTTAAGGTGCCCATTGAATCAATCAAACTTTATAAGCAGGCCGTTAAGTGAGTTTTTAAAAGATTTGGCAAGCATATCAACCACTGATGAAATCGTAAAGCAATTACGGCTTGTACTGTGTCCTGAACGGCTGTCTGTTGAACATAAAAGCAGTTAT
>NZ_JAJJWI010000084.1 GCF_020907275.1 Pontibacter silvestris
AACTGGGGCAACCGGTATAGGGTTGGCTCCTATTTCAATTATATTCGACTCGACTGTACATTCTCCAGATATGACAACACGCTTGAACCATGATCGTTGCGTTAAATTACCAGGGTTATAGTTAGGATCAGTAGAACGTTGTAGCTCATTAAAGCCTTCGGAAGCATTAACGATACTGCCAAACCAAACATAGGTGTAAGTACCATCTCCTCCTGTTGGTGCTGCGCCGCTTAACTCGCCTGGTGATGAGCCTGAACAAACTTCAGCTACAAGAGAACTAATTATGTCTCCTCCTATCAATGCTGGTGTTACTGTAATAGAAACAGGAGTTCGGGCTGAGCTGGAGCATCCGTGTGCATTAACACTTTCTACATAAAACGTGGAAGAAGTAAAAGCTGTGGTTGCAAATGAAACACCTGTTGGGTCTGAGTTTGCCAGCAAGTTGCCTCCTGATGGCGCATCGTACCATTGGTATTTAAGGTTATTATCAGGACTTGAGACTTGTAAAGTAACATCAGAACCATAGCAAACGGAAGCATCGGAAACAGAAGGAGCCTCTGGCAAGGGGGAAACTTCTATTTTAATTGTATTGCTGACTAATTCCTGACAGGGATCAGCATATATCATTCGTCTGAACCATGTATTATCAGAAAAGCTGCCAAGGGGGGTGTAGTCTTGGTTATTGTTAACTCCTGGAGCATCCGTAAATATATTTCCATCCTGGCTTATCTGCCAGAGGTAACGGTAAGCAACTTCGCCTCCGGTGCTTGTTGGTTTTGTGCCTGTTAGCACAGCAGCAGTGCTCCCACTACAGATTATTTGGTCTGTACTAATGCTGTTATTGTCAAGAGCAGGTATGACCGTTACAGTGACTTCCTGCCCAGGTCCTTCGCAACCTGCTGCGTTTACTGCTTTAACTGTATAAGTAATGTTAGAAGTAAGTGCAGGCGTTTGAAATGGGTTTTCAGTAGAGACAGCTTCGCCTGCTTCATTATACCAGTTAAAGTTTACTGTATTATCTGTTGACGTTGCTGTGAGTGTAGTAGTAGTGTTATAGCAAATAGTTTGTACACCTGTAACAGAAGGAATACCTGGTACAGGATTCACGACTATTAGGATCTCTTTAGAAG
>NZ_JAJJWI010000085.1 GCF_020907275.1 Pontibacter silvestris
CAACGTGCTGGTATAGCAGATTGCAAGGCGTCAGCCGAAGCATGACTGCTATACTTGGTTGTACTAAGTAATATTTACTTTTTGCCTTTATCGATGAATTCTATTGCCTTTTCTATGTAAAGCTTATCATTTTCAGACTTGTCCTTGGTTAGGTTTTCCAACCTGATGTTTGGAGCTATACCTTCTCCTGGCTTAGCATATTCCTTGTTGTTCCTGTCTATGTAATTGCCCTCTGTCAAAACAAGGTATGCTCCGTCAGCTAATTCATGCTCATTATTCGAGGACGTTAGGCCATTTGTGTTTGTGCCAATCAACATGGTGTTGCGTCTGCCAACAAAGGTTGTGGCTATAATCTCCCCGGAACTGGCGGTCTTTTTGCTAATGAGAACTGCTACCGGTTTTCTGCTACTTTTAAGTTTGTATGGCTTTGTTTTTAAATCGAAAACAAGTTTGTCATTTTCATACAATTGCCCTTTCTTGTAAATCCAGTAGCTGTTTTTACCGTCCGCGTCTTTCCACCCTGCACACTTATCCTTCTCAACAAAAGGACCGACTCCTGCCGACATAGGTGCAGACATGCCTCCATCATTTGCCCGTAGGTCAATTATCCAGCCTTTTGGCTTGTGCTCATCCAGTTGCTTTATGGCTTCCTGAATAGAGGCTGCGTATTCCCTTTGCTCTTCGATGTTGATGACGCCAAAAGCCGGAATTTGAATATAGGCGTACTTATTGTCAATCATCTTGAACTTAGGGGTTGGAAGCTCCATGCCAAAAGCTCTGTAGCCTCGTTTCATGGCTTCTATCTCTTCTGGTGGGTAAAAGCCAGAGTGGTGGTCTTTCAGCTGGTCCAAGGCATCTGCGATGATAGGGTATATTTCCCTGATGTTGTGAGCGCTGTCTGCTTTTAACAAAGCTCCAGCATACAGTCTTTCCCAATCAACTTTATTTTTGTTGACAGAACGTGCTCTCATGATGTCCAGCGCTTCGGTAACATAAATCCTTAAAGAGTCAGTTTGGGCGTAGCTTTGATAAAAGACTGTGGAAAGAAGGGTGATAAGCAGTAGTAAAGATTTTTTCATCATCTATTAAGTTTGTTTTATTTAGTACAAC
>NZ_JAJJWI010000086.1 GCF_020907275.1 Pontibacter silvestris
TAATGAAATTATTAGGATTATTTAAAGTGTAGTCTTCAATTGCTTGTAAAAGTGTTTATTGTTTAGGTGTAATAAATTTAATTTTATATCTGTATTATTGCTTTATAAGAGGTATTTTGGTTTGTTTGTTTCTAATTATGCGCAAATATATAGCAGGTATTTAAATTGCAAAAATGTATTTAATTTATTTTTTAAGTTCTATTTAAAATTATAGTGTTTTTATATTTTATTTATATTTTTAATTAAGTAAAATATTTTTTGTTGTAGTTATAGTTTAAGTTGTTCTTTGTGTGGCTTGCGTAAGAGAAGTACAAAGGAAGTGGATCGAACGTGGTGAGGGATTAGGAAAAGGGGAGCTATTACCTGTTTTTTTAATCAAAGGAGGAAATTTGATTTATTTCTAGGTAAATGCTACTCTGTCTGAAGGTGTAAAAGAGTCGCTGAAATAAAAACTGGAGACGCTCTTTTCTTTAAGAACTGTAGTTTGTCTCGTCAGGTAGTAGTTATTGTCTGTTTGCAGGCTCTTTAAAATTAGGGAAATATCTTGCTGTGGCCTGTAAAGCTTCAACCAATTCTGCCTAAATTCTCTTTGGCCCTACTCAGTCATTGTTGTCGCACTTGCTTGCAAAATGCATGGAGCTTTCTGTAGCTTTGACGTAATCCATTTTCCTGTTTTTGATTGTGTCAATAACAAATGCAGGATTAATAAGATTTTGAAGACAGGCAAGGTTGGGCTTGGTATTCAAGTTTATACCTGTTGCGGTGTTTTTATTTGAAATGTGTTGGAGTTGCATCAGTTAGAGTTGCTTGCTAGTAGTGAAGTAGTTCAAGTTTAGCTGAAAGATGGTAGCTTGGTAAAGCTTGAACTATGTAATGTAAGGCTAAAGTATAGGTTTGAGTGTTTATTATGAGTAACCTGCCAGGGCTACCCATAATAAACACTCAAATAACATTAGTAGCGGCTGAAAGATATTTTTCTCTGCTACAAAAAATGTTAATGGGTTGCTTCTATAATGACTTGTACTTTAAAATATAATATTCTTATTGTTTAATAATTTCAATAGCCGAGATAATGGCA
>NZ_JAJJWI010000087.1 GCF_020907275.1 Pontibacter silvestris
TTAAATAATCCTAATAATTTCATTAAGTAAAACCCATAGACCAATTTAAATATTTCAACTTTTAGCCAAGCCATAATGAAATCAAGATTTAGTAACCTACTAATGTCCCTATTAATTGGGGCAGTCACATTTGCGTGCGACAAAACAGAACTGGAGGAAATCACCCCCAGCCAAGCATTAGCCTCTGAGAACACAAGCCTTGCAGTTTCTTCCAGAATACTCTTTGAAGAAACCTTTGAGAACAGCACCATATTCTCCGGCCTTAGGCAGCAATTCGGCCCGGACCATGCCTTCAAGCAGGTCTCCAGCATAACCTACACCGGCAGCAAATCAGGCCGTTTCGAACTACGCGACACAGACCCCATGGTCAGCAGCGGCACCAGAACAGAGGTGCTCTTCCCGGTTCAGGACAACCTGAACAGATGGTATGCGTTTTCCGTCTACTTCCCTTCTTCCGACTGGCAATATGACACCAAGCAGGACGTGATCACACAGTGGCACCAAGGCGGCGGCAAAAATCCTTCCTCTTCTTTTAGAGTCATAAAGGACAGGTTGCTGTTTGACAACAGGAAAGACCCCGACAACACAAAAACCTTTGAACTGGGCCCCTTGGTTAAAGACAAGTGGCAGACATTCGTGGTGCACATCAAGCACTCGCACGGGTCAGACGGGCTGCTGGAGATCTGGCAGAACGGGGTAAAGGTGGTCAGCTACGCAGGAGCAAACAGCTACGACTCCAGCTTTGACTCCCCTAGATGGAAGGTCGGTATCTACAAGTCTGACTGGAACTACAGCAAGACCACTGACACAAAGAAGAGAGTGCTTTACTACGACGAGATCAGGATGGGGAATGAGAACGCCACCCTGGCTGACATGATGCCTCAAACGGCGACTGTATCATTAACACCGCCAGCCGCCACCTCTTACCCGATGCTCATCAACGCCGGCGGCGGGCAGTACAAAGACAGCCGATCCCGCACCTGGTCTGCCGACA
>NZ_JAJJWI010000088.1 GCF_020907275.1 Pontibacter silvestris
AAAGCGTCTGCTAGACCATTTCGTTAGCAAAAATTTAGAAAATTGATGAGAGAACAGTTTAATGAAATTATAAAATCGAAAGATTTAAAGGACATTTCAGTTGACCTAGTTGAAAAAGTTCTCGACAATGAAGTCACAAATGAAATATTGAAAGAAGTACCAATCTTAAAATCATTAGTTGCTGCAAGAAATATATACAATTCATACACAGACAGAATTTTCATTAAAAAAGCAATGAAAGTCCTACTAGAGTTAACCGAAATTAGCTGGGAAGAGCGGATAGAATTAACTAAGGAATTGGATGATGAAGATGAAAGTGGTGCCGAAAAGATATTAATGGCAATTGACCGGCTGGAGACAACTTATAAATGCAAAGTTTATGGACGTTTATGTAGGTTAAAGGCACTTGGAAAATTAAAATATACAGATGACTTTCTTAGACTCAGTAAACTTATTCAAGATTCGTATCTAGATGATTTGATTTTAGTAACTGATTTTAAAAAAGGAGAAAAAAAAGAGATTCATGAAGGGGATTATTACCCTATTTTAATTTTAGGACTTATATATCAAGAGCCTTCCGAGCAGAAACCAATTGAAAGGCACCATAGGCACAATGAATATGAGCCAGAGATTACAGGTGGAGAAATTGAATTCAATTACAGACTATCTGGCTTAGGTGAAACTCTTCTTGAGCACTACTATGAGCTCTTTCCAGAAGATAAAAAATAAAACTTTTGCTAACATTGTATAAACATCATGCTTCGGCCGACGGCCTAGCACGTTGTTTATACCAGACCGAAATCTATGAGTAAAACTAGTATTTTGCTCTAGATTTTGTTCAATCTTATCTCATAAGGAGTTCCTCTCTTTATGACGGCCACAATCTGGTGCAGAAGCTTATTTCTGACGGCATTGATGACGCTCATCTTGCTCTTTCCTTCCCCTGTCAGCTCTCCTGTAAATAGAACTGTTTTGAAGT
>NZ_JAJJWI010000089.1 GCF_020907275.1 Pontibacter silvestris
ATGCTGACGACTGGCTTACGCCGGGGGCAATAGAATATAATCTGTCACACATGCTGCGTGATAAGAAACTTGCCTATGCCTCTGGTGCTCACAAGAAAGTGTACGTCGATGAGAACCATGAAAGAGTTGAAAAGCGGGAAGTAACACGGAACCACTATTGGCATTTGTTGCAGGGTAATTACATAGGAGTGCCTGCCTGCGTAATGTTCAGGCGGTGGGTATTTGATGAGTTTCAATATGATGTTACACCACCAAACAGTTGCTCAGACTATGACTTATACCTTAGAGTTGCCCGAACACACCCGGTTTGCCATCATACAGAAATTACGGCAGCTTATCGCATTCACTCCGCCAGTATGTCTGCTAACATACCCGGTATGTTAGAGACAGTACTGAAGGTGTTGCGGCAACAGCGGAAGCATGTGAAGACATCCGCAGAAAAGCGTGCCTTGAAGCGAGGTGAAGCCATCTGGAAAGAATATTACTGTAAAGAAATGTATAAAAGGTTGGCTGAAGGAAAAATAAACCCCTCCCAAGACCTTTACAGTAGCTTATTCAGATTCAACCAGAAGTACTTCCTGAAGTACTTGCTGCGCCAGAAGTATTCAAGCATAATATCTCTTTTAAAGTAGGAGAGAATCTTGTAGTAGTTGAGAAGTAACCTGAGAATGTCAGTAATTGATCAGAAAGCTTTCTTCATTCTTCTTTAAGAACCTCCACGTTCTGCAAGGTTTAGTATGTAGTATTAGTGAGCTGCAAAAAAGCTTCACATCTCTGCAGCTAAAGGTTTACAGATGCGACCTTTTACTTAATCTAAAACAAACTTTATCAAAAGCATTCTTTCATGGAAAGAAAAAAGTCAGCAGAAG
>NZ_JAJJWI010000009.1 GCF_020907275.1 Pontibacter silvestris
TTCTATTTACAGGGGAGCTGACAGTTTCTGTCATAACAGCATTTGCACAACAGGCACCACAACCAGATCAGAGCGTGTAGTTGGTGACTGGAACGGTTCACTAAGTGTAGCCGGAACGCAAACACCACTGGTTTTCCACATCAGTGCTGCTCTCGGTGGCACGCTTACAGCAACAATAGATAGCCCCATACAAGGAGCTAAGGGCATTATTCCTGTACAATCTGTAAAGCAGTCTTTATTTGGACATAAAAGCCATAAGCGGTGCTTATGAAGGCAAACTTACAGGAGCAGAAACCATTAATGGCCTTTGGAAACAAGGCGGCCAAACCTTCCCACTACAACTGAGAAAGGGAGCTACTACGCCTCTAAAACGTCTGCAGGAGCCGGGAAAGCCATATTCATATCAGGAAACAGAAGTTACTGTAGATAATAAAGGAGCTGGCATAAGACTAGTTGGCACACTAACTTTACCACAAGATAAAAGTCTGTATCCTGCAGTACTATTGCTTACTGGCTCCGGACCACAAGACCGCGACGAGACCACACTGGGGCATAAGCCATTCCTCGTGCTGACTGACTACCTAACAAAACAGGGCTTTGCTGTGCTTCGTCTCGATGACCGTGGCATAGGTAAATCAGGAGACAATTATGCTACAGCAACCACAGAAGACTTTGCTTCAGATGCACAGGCAGCCTTTAATTACCTGAAAAACCATAGTAACGTAAACAGAAACAAAGTTGGCCTGCTGGGCCACAGCGAAGGGGCTTTGATAGCCACTAAAATTGCCGCCTTAAATAAAGATATTGCCTTTGTAGTATTTATGGGCGGCAGCGGCGTACCTGGCACAGAGTTACTGGTTGCTCAAAACGAAGTATTATATAAAGCCGCTGGAGTGCCTCAGGAAACGTTGCAGAAACTGCTCCATGTACGGAGAGCACAATTTGAAGCGGCTGCATCTACTTCAGAAAATGCCGTTGCAGCAGAAACAATAAAGAACCTAGAAGAAAAGTTACTCTCTAATTTTACGCCAGCAGAACAGAAAGGTCTTGGCCTCTCCGATGAGAACACAACTGCTATTGCAGCACAACTTACCACCCCTTGGATGCGCTACTTCCTAAACTATAATCCTGTTGCGGATATCCGAAAACTTAAAATGCCTGTGCTTGCCATCGCAGGTTCTAAAGATCTGCAGGTACCTGCTCAGCAGAACTTACCAGCCATAGAAAAGGCCTTACAAACGGGGGAAATAAGAAGTAAGCCATAAAAGAACTACCTAACCTTAACCACCTGCTCCAAACAGCCAACACAGGACTTCATACAGAATATGCTCAAATAGAGGAGACAATTGCTCCGGTAGCATTAGAGACAATCAGGGAATGGATGAAAGAGGTAGTGAAGGCTAAGTAATGTAACCTTCAATTTTTAGCTAAGGCACCGGATCATAACCATTTCCACCCCAGGGGTTACACCTGCCAATGCGTTTTAGCGCCATCCATCCTCCCTTAAAAGGGCCATATTTATTTACAGCATCTACAGCATATTGGGAACAAGTAGGCGTGTAGCGGCAGCTGGCTGGCGTCAGCGGCGATATCATATTGCGGTACACCCAGATTAACCCCAGCATTATTTTCTTAAGAATCCAGTTCATGATTTTGTTCTGCAATTAAACTCTATTTCAACAGTTTAACTATAACATTATTTCTGTTAGAATAAGTTAACAATTTTACAGAGGTAAAAGAATCCTTTACTATAGCTTAACATCTTTGACTGACATATTTATTACAATCCCAAATGCTGGATTTTCACCAAAGCCATCTAAACAGAAGCCACAGAACCACCATCTACACGTAGATTAGTACCAGTAATAAAAGACGCTTGCTCTGATGCTAAAAAGACAACAGCTGCCCCCACTTCATCTGTTTTTCCTGACCGGCCAAGTACAATATCAGGGCGGTTCTTTTCAAGGAACTTCTGTTCTGCATCTTCTTTAGAGATACCTTTGCTTTCCGCCTGTTTCTGCATCATGCTATCCACCAGCGGCGTGTAAATAAAAGCAGGTGAAACAGTGTTTACTAAAATATTGCACTTACCTAGCGATTTTGATAAAGCTTTACTAAGGTTGATGACGGCAGCTTTAGTCAGGTTGTAAGGAACCATATCAGGGTATGGCTGCAGCCCATTTTCAGATGACATATTAATGATGCGCCCCCAGCCTTTGGCTTTCATGCCGGGTAAAACAGCTTTTGTTACCCGCACCATCGACACCACGTTCAAGTCGTACAGTTTCAAATAAATGTCTTCTGAAATATCCTCAAAGTCACCTGTTTCTCCTATTCCCCCTACATTATTTACCAGTATATCTACATCTCCTACCTCGTCTTTAATTTTCCTTATCAAATGATCCACATCCTTCATCCATTACGTTGGCAGGAACAGGTAACACCTTATTTCCGGTTCTTTCTGAAATTTGCTGAGCGGCCGCTTCCAGTTCTTCTTGGTTTCGGGCACATATTACGACTGTTGCTCCGGCCCCAGAAAGTGCCAATGCAGCACCTCTACCAATTCCTTTACTACCTCCTGTTACCAAGGCAACTTTATTCTTCAAATCAATTTTCATAACGAGAAACTTAAGTAGGATAAAACATCTTTCTCTTCTTAAAAGAGAATAAAGGCAAAAGGTTTTGGGAATATGTAAGCTCCGACAATCTGTTTATTATTAAATCCTTAACAAGATGTAAAGAAATGTTACTCAGCCCGTACACCTATACAACAAGACAAAGTTAAAAGCCAACCACATGGGATAAATAAACTTTTACAAGTTAATGTGTACTTCTCGCTCATCTTGCTTCCCTGTTTAGCACAGGCTCAGGCTGATGTACCCTTTGGTGCCCGGGCAGCAGCGTTAGGCAACGCATCAGTAACACTGCCAGACCTATGGGCATTGAACAATAATGTAGCAGGCATAGCCAGCCTGGAGCAGTTGCAAGCCGGAGTCTCTGTAGAAAATCGTTTTGGTATACAGGCATTTACCACTACAGCACTACAGGTAGTTCTTCCTACTGCTAAATACGGTAACTATGGTGTAAGCTTAAGTAGGTTCGGAGACCACCTTTATAGTCAGCAGCACATTGGCTTAGGCTTTGGGCATAAGCTGGGGCAGTTTAGCTTAGGCGTAAAAGCAGATGTATGGCAGGTATCTATAGAAAACTATGGCAGCAGAAAAGCATTTACGCTGTCGATAGGCGGACAGGCAGAAGTGGTGCCCGGGCTGTATTTTGGAGCTTATGCTCAGAACATAAACCAGGCGAAACTAGCATCTTTTGAAGATGAACGCTTACCGACCATCATGAAAGCAGGTCTCTCTTACCGACCATACGCAAAACTATTATTAGCTGTAGAAACAGAAAAGCATATTGATTATCCTGCAGATTTTAAAACAGGAATTGAGTACCAGTTATTACAGGACAAGTTCTGTCTCCGTACTGGCTTCACTACCCAAACACAAAGAGCAACTTTTGGTATTGGTTTTCTTGCCAGGCAACTACAGGTAGCTTATGCCTTCGGCTCTACTACCTTACTTGGAGCCAGCCATCATCTCTCTGTCATTTATAGCTTTGTAAAGTAATACCTTGGGGTACAAACATTCGCAGGAGCTATATACGCTACAAGTTCTTTGCTTTAAGTTTGTTGTTCTACAATACAACCAGATTTAAGATCATTATGTTTTTTTAAAACCGACCCGGTTAAATAAATCTTATAACCTTTCAGGTGGCTTACAATTACTTAAAAGAAGCAACGGCACAAGAATATTTTACGCCTTTATTTTCCCGGATACTCTTCTTATAAATGGGTCTATAGTCAGCCCTTGTAAGGTCAGCGACAGGAGCACTACAGTATAAGTAACTGCTGTTATTATTTCCCGCTGCATCCCCTGTGTCAGCGAAAGTGCCAGGGCTATAGAAATACCACCCCGTAAGCCACCCCAGGTCATGATAGATAAAGTGTTTGGGGCAAAAGTTTTATTTAACCTTAAAGCAAACGATGGAATAGCCAAGGCTATGTAACGCACCAACATTACAATAGCAGTTGAAATAAGCCCGACTACCACATAATTAGTGTGGAACTCAATTAACAACAATTCAAGACCTATTAATACAAAAAGCACAGCATTGAAAATTTCGTCTACCATCTCCCAAAACTTACCCAAATAATCGGCAGTTATCTCGCTCATGGCATGCTGTGTGCCTTGGTTACCAATAAAAAGACCTGCCACTACCATTGCCAATGGTCCGGAAAAATGCAGATACTGCGCAATACTGTATCCACCTGTTACCACAGCCAGTGAAATAAGCACTTCAGTCTGGTAGTGGTCAATTCGTCGCATAAGATGGTAGGCCATGTACCCTACTGCTAAACCTAATGCGATACCACCTCCTACCTCTTCCAGAAAAAGCTTCCCTATAAAGCTTAACTCTACATCTCCGGCACCTTGTTGCGCTATCTGAAAAAGAGAAGTAAACACCACTACGCCCACACCGTCGTTAAAAAGAGACTCTCCTGTTATACTTGTTTCTAAAGACTCTGGAATGTCAGCTTTCTTAAGAATACCAAGTACAGCAATAGGGTCTGTAGGCGAGATAAGTGCCCCAAAAAGCAGGCAATAGATATAATCTATTGGCATGTTCATAAACTGCAGCAGGTAGTAGAACAGAGAGCCTGTCACAAAAGTAGATATCAGCACACCAATTGTGGCAAAAGCCAGAATCGGCCACTTAGACGCCGCCAGTTTTTTCATATCGGTATGCAGCGCTCCGGCAAATAAAAGGAAGCTCAACATAAAATCCATCAGAATTTCGGAAAAGTCAATGTCGTTCAGCCTGTCTCGCACTACCTCTATAAAGTTTGGCGACAGAGCTCCTATACCCTGCACAACCAATGACACAAAGAGGCCCGCCAACAGTAAACCAATCGCACCAGGAAGCTTTATGTACTTTTGATTGATATAGGCAAAGAAAGCTGAAACAACAAGTATAGCAGAAAAGATATGATAAAGTTCCATGTAACTATTTTAGTTGATGTGCATTATAATCATTAATGCCTGATAAGACTTAAGAAACTAGGTGCTGTTGCCTATGGTACGATATTTACCACTCTGCTGGTTTACTTTTTATTTGATATGCCCGTTACAAGCACAGGATTACCCGCGCCAGAGTGTTGATTTTGATTTGCTCGTACAGGAGCTTTTTGCACAACAGGAAGATGAGGACATCCCCTACGAAGACTTTTACGAAACACTGTTTCTCTACTACCAGCGCCCATTAAACCTGAACAATGCTACGCCTGAAGAACTGGCTTCCCTGTTCATTTTGTCACGCCCGCAAATTGCCTCGCTTTTCAAGTATATAGAGGAAAACGGCAGGCTCCTAAGTATTTATGAATTACAAGCTGTACCAGACTTTGATTTGGTTACTATTTATCAACTGGTGCCATTTGTAAGGGTACAGGATGCAGGGCTTCAGGCCGACCAACGGCCACTGTGGCAGCGTGTAATAGGTGAAGACAACAATGCCTTGATAATGCGGTATGAGCGCACACTACAACAGCGCCGCGGCTATATGCCTGTTGACTCAGGCGGCCGGTCCAGGAGTCGTTATTTAGGCTCTCCTGAAAAACTGTACCTTCGCTACCGCGTTAGCCATGCCCGCGACTACAGCTTTGGCATTACAGCCGAGAAGGACGCTGGCGAACAATTTACCTGGAGCCCTGAAACCCGACGCTATGGATTCGACTTTTACTCAGCTCATTTGCAGCTTTACAATAAGGGCAAGTTTAAAGCCATAGCCCTTGGAGACTATCAGCTACAAATCGGGCAGGGGCTGTTACTATCATCGGGGTATAGCGTGGGCAAGGGCAGCGAAACCATCAACACTGTTAGCAGAGCTAACCTTGGTATCAGGCCCTACAGTTCGGTGCTGGAGTACGCCTATTTCCGTGGCGCAGCCGCTACCTATAATTTAGGAGCAATAAATGTTACCAGCTTTTACTCTATTAAGCGTGTAGATGCCAATTTGCAGGCTCAATTGGATACGCTGGAAAGTGTTGGTGACTTCTTTACAGGTATACAGACTACAGGCTTTCATCGCACACCAACGGAACTGGCTAACAAAAGAAGTGTACGGGAGCAGACTTATGGCGCTAATGCCAGTTATCAGTCCCGCGACAGAACATTGAACATTGGGCTAACTGCTATGGGTACTCATTATAGTTCGCCCATACAAAAAGCAGGAGCCCCTTACCAGCGCTTTGAGTTTAATGGTACAGACAATTATAATATTGGCACCAATTACAGCTATACCTGGCAAAATATATACTTATTTGGAGAGACAGCCATAAGTAAAAGCGGTGGCCTCGGAACAGTTAATGGCTTAGTAGCAAATCTTTCCAATAAAGCTGAACTCGCTCTGCTCTACCGCCATTACGCCCGCAACTTTCATTCGTCTTACGGTAATGCTTTTGGGGAAGGCACCCGCAATATCAACGAAACAGGCTTTTATACAGGCATCAAACTAAAACCTTTTTCTAAGTGGGAGTTAACTGCTTACTATGACCGCTTCCGTTTTCCGTGGTTGCGCTACCTGGTGGATGCTCCCTCTTATGGAATCGAGTATTTAATTCGGCTTTATTTTCGTCCATCTAAGCTAACATCGCTCTACGCACAATTCCGCACCGAAAGTAAAGGCCGAAATTTTGCTAATAACACTACTAACATTGACTATGTAGCACAGGCAGTAAAAGTGAACTACCTTCTTTACTATGAATTTTCACCTACAAGGGTTATAAACCTGAAATCGCGGGTACAGTTCAGCAGCTTTGAGCAGGAATCGCCCAAATCTACTGGCTACCTGATTGCGCAGGACATTAACCTTAACTTCAGCAAGATACGCCTTAGCACCCGTTATGCTATTTTCGATACAGACAGCTATGACACCCGCCAATATGTGTATGAGCGTGATGTACTTTATGCTTTCTCTATTCCAGCC
Organism: Pontibacter silvestris; assembly: GCF_020907275.1. Classification (GTDB taxonomy): domain Bacteria; phylum Bacteroidota; class Bacteroidia; order Cytophagales; family Hymenobacteraceae; genus Pontibacter; species Pontibacter silvestris. Next base: position 7,042 of record NZ_JAJJWI010000009.1, read on the forward strand.
TTCAGTGGAAGAGGCACCAGGTTATACACGCTGCTTCAGTTCCGCCCACTCCCTGATTTGGATATCTGGATTAAATATGGCCTTACACATTACCGTAATCAAAGTAGCATAGGTTCTGGTCTGGAAACGATAGAAGGAGCAAGAAGATCAGATGTAAAAGTGCAGGTGAGATACAAGTTCTGATATAGGACTGTTAAGTCAGAAGTTGAAAGAGCTTTCCCTCAATTCCCCTAATGGTTTACAGCCAGCTTTGACCTGTGCGCCTACTATCTGGCCGTTGTGGCTGAACTCCAAGTGACAGCATTCCATAAATAATTGCTTTAACTTTTCACGGCCTCGTTGCACCCTTGACTTAGCACCAGAATAAGACATGCCTAACCGTTCAGCAATCTCTTTCTGGCTAACTCCCTCCAAGTCACTTAACCGGAGCGGCTCAGCATATTCAGCAGGTAACAGGTTTATCAACGGTAGTACCAGTTCTTCCAGATCCCGCCTGGGCTGCTCCGGCAAGTCCGCTTTCTCCAGATAGTTTTCATCTATACTTTCATAACGGCTGTGCTCCCGAAAGAAATCATATACGGCATTTCGCGTAATCTGATAGAGCCAAGCTTTTATGTGATGCACTTCCTGCAATTGCTCACAATTTTTGTAAAGCTTCAGGTAAAGCTGCTGCAGTACTTCATTTGCCTCGTCTTTGTCTTGTACCCGTTTCAGTACAAATGCTTTCAGTTGGGCCTCATACTCCATAAAAACAGGAGCTACTATAGTGCATAAGTTCTGTGGCTCACAGCGGGTTCGCCTGGGAGTATTACAGCAGTTTTCCATTTATAAACCTACTTTATTGCTTCGCTTCTCTAACAAACATATATCGCGCCAATGACCATTAAGTTTACCCAAACGCTCCCGTACTCCCAGTAGCTTAAAGCCACAACTTTCATGCAATTTTAAGCTGGCTACATTTTCTTTTAGAATTCCAGCCTGAAGCGTCCAGATGCCTTCTGCTTCGGATACATCAATCAGTTTATACAATAGTTGTTTCCCTAAACCTTTTCCCTGATAGGCCGGATGAATATAAACACTTACTTCGGCCACTCCACTAAAGATACATCTGCCTGAAACAGGTGTAAGAGCAGCCCACCCGGCTATCTTTCTGCCTACCATGGCTATTAAGCGGCTATGTTTCAGATGCTCTTTATCCCACTCTTCCCAATCCGGAACTCTTGTGTCAAGCGTGGCATTACCCATAGCTATACCTGACCTGTATATTTCCGCTACCTCTTTATAATGCTCAGGTAACATTGCCACAATTGCTGCACTTACTGCTGTAGATTCCATAATTGAAAGACGTTAAGGACGCAAGATCAGTAAAAGTAATGCTTTATTACTATTACTGATCTGCCCGCTCTACTACTTTGTTATTTTACTAACACATGCCCAAATGAATTTATTGAATATTTACCAGGCTCCAAAGTTTCCTTTCCTGGATGAGCATTTCTTCCCTCGCCATACACTGTCACTTCTCCAAAAGTATAAAATGTTTCCCAGTCTACTCCCTGTGGGTCTGTTATCCACGACTTCTCTGATTTGGCATAGCAGCAGGTGCATTTTCCCTCTTCCCGAATTACTCCTTTTGCCTTCTTCATGTTGATATATACTTGGGCCAGTTCATGCTCATTCTCTACCTGTATACCTAAATGCTCAATGCCAGCATGTTCAGGATGAAGTGATATAGCAAAATTAATCCTGGGGTCTTCCAGCATCCACTTTGCATAGTCATTTTTTTGTACAGTTGGCTCAACTGCAAATAAAGCCGAATAAAAATCAACTGACTCCTGCAGGTTATTTACCCGAACATTTACGTGAAATCTTTTCATGGCTGTTTTGTTCGTCTTGAAGGTGTTATAATTTATTTTACACCCTGATGACGGAGCCATTCCCGAAAAGACGCAGCTTTCAGAAGAAATATTTAAATATTTTCTTACTTGCATTCATATGTGCCACTATTTTCCTGAATCACTTCAATGGCACCAGCGGACATTGCCCAGGTAACTATAACAGCTACTTTATAAAATATTAGAGCCAATAAGTGCTCAGACTTATTGGCTCTAATATTTTGTACTCAATAACTTTAATTTATATTCTTCACAAAAACTACCTTATCCCCATCAGCTTTTACAACATTGTTCAGAAACTCTACCAGCCTTGCATAAGACTCGGAGCTAAAACGTCCGTCGTACATCTGCATAGTGCGGATGTAGGTTACCTCCGGGCCGTTAACTTTTATAGTAGCCTTATACTCTCCGAACTCTGACTTATGCACGACATCCTGCGGCTGATACTCTAATGTATAGCCTACAGGTAATTCGAAAACAACAGAGTCTGAATCGAAGAAGGCCATATTGCGTACTACATCGGTTTTTCTCTTCTCAGGTTGCGGAGGAATGTAAGTCCATTTACTCATTAGGTTTGGACTCAGAAACATACGCTTACCACTTATGGTAGCACATTGGCGCAAACTCAACTCCAGCTTTTCTGTTACAACTGGCAGGCGCATTTTCTGTTCTTCAAACCCATAACTCAGAATTTCATAGGAAGGAACTTTTATCTGCTGATACAGCCATTTCTTCTGGTCATCGGGCTTTAAGCTATGAATTGCCTGGCTACGAGACTCCTGCTGCTCCCCTGTATAAACTGTAGTTACTGTTGCCGTACCATTACCTGCCTCATCCAACTGCACCTTAATATTTCTCTTCTGCGCATTGTCTTCAGCCTTGTAGAACTGCGTTTTTACAAGCTTTCCGCCATCAGGCGTAATTAGAAGCGCGTGGCGGCCACCTGTAAAGCTACCGGAATAACCAGCAGCAGTTGTCTGGCTCGTACACTCCAGCCACAGCGTATCTTTCGGCAAAGGCACACACAATATAACATGGTTAAACTGGCTACTCGGGAAATCTGTAATAACGTCCGTAGCACCATCTCCGGCTCGAATCAATGCCTGGTAAGAGTCCACACCAACAGCTTTCAGCATAGATTGCGTATAATTAGTAAGGGCTTTGCAGTCGCCGTAGCCTTTGCTATCTACAAAAGAAGCCTCAAAAGGCTGCCATCCTCCAATACCTAGTTGTATAGAAACATATCGGGTTTTACCCTGCAGGTAATCATATAGTTTCTTAGCCTTTTCTTCCGGTGATGTTGCCCCGACTACCATTTCCTGCAACTTTTGCCTAGTAGCTTCCGGCAGTACATCACGCCCTGTGTTAAGCTTATTTACCCACTGCCCGTAACTTTGCCAGGTTTCCATATTCCCCTGATAGCCCTCCACCTCAAAATATGTGGGTGCTGTGCGTACTTCGGGTACCAGTTCCGCCAGAGACGGGCCATAAGGTTCTTCCACCACCGGCGCCAGATCCTTTACCTGCCACAGGTACACATCATATGTAGGGGTGCTTTCCTGCGTTACTTTTTCCTGCAGATTATTCTCGCGATAGCGCAGTTTCATTCCTTTTGGCACCTCTACCCGTAGCAATGCCTTCTCTACTGATAGGTCTTCCTCACTTTGCGGGCGCCACAGCGGATAAAACAGCATATTCTTAGTTGTTACCTGGTATTCGAACTCTACTGTATAAGGGTAGATCGTATAAGTCAGGTTAGCAATCTTTACACGATTATCTTCAAACAGCGAAAAGTCGGACACTGAGCTGATATCTATAATATCTTTATTCTTCAGTGTTTTTATTTTCTTACCTGACTTGTCATAAGAGGTGCCTGTAATATTATCAACCTTACTTAATTTATCGTAAGGCACATAGAGCTTTGCATGATGCTTTCCGTTTTCGTTAAGTATGGTAATGGTAGCTTTGTACTTAGTAACACCACTGCCAATGGAGTTTACAGTAAATACTGTTTCCTCTGAGCGTATAATAGCGTTGGCATCTTTAGTAAGGTCAACAAGGGTAACTGCTTTTGCGGGAATGCTGGCCAATGCTTGCTGCATTATGCTTGACAGCCCTAGCAAAAGCCATATAAAAGAGTAAAGGAGCTTCATTATGTTTGTTTATACGATATATGGCTATTGTTATTTAAGTTTAGAACTACCTTTTCAGGATTTTAAAAGTTTGTTTGCAGCTTTCTGATGACACCCTCAAAAAATATACTCCTGCTGCATACCTATTCCCAAGTTCTACCGGAATCTTATTCTCACCTGCATGCGCTTTAACCTTATCTTCTAAAACAACCTTTCCAAGAGTGTTCACAACACTTATGTTTACTTCTTCTTCAGACTTAGATGTGATGCTGAAATTGAAGGAACTCCCGAACGGGTTTGGATAAACAAGTGCCTTTTGATCCTGAACCTCAAACTCAACTGATTTTATTGCGGAATAGGTTACTTTTCCATCAAAGTCTGTTTGCTTTAGGCGGTAATAACGTGAGCCACTTTTTCCTGCTTCCTGGTCCAGGAAAGAATATGAAATAGGCACCATTGAATTCCCTCCGGAAGAAGACTTGATGAAAGCTAAAGTCCTAAAAGATTTTGCCTCATTATCTGACACCTGCACTTCAAAACCAGCATTGTCTCTTTCCGAAGCAGTTTGCCAGGTTAGCTCAACGTCATTGTTTTTTCGCTGTGCTTTGAAGTAAACGAGCTCTACCGGGAGTGAATCGCTTGAAAATTGCAGTACCGTAATAGACGCAGGATCAACTGTAATAGAGAAACCTGTCTTATTACTACCTTCATCTGCCTTTATTGATCCAATTGACTCAATAATGTCAGGTTCAATATCTACAATAGAGCTTCCTTTAAAGACAGACACACTTGCTGAACCACTATTACTAAAATTATTCAGGTTAAGGGCTACTTTCTTAGAATTCTGATCGTCCTTATTAATTAAGAACACATTTAAGTAATTCTCGTCTTTAGTGGCATAAGAAACAATATAAGAACCATCAGTAGCATTTGTAATAGATCCAACTTTATCTAATAAGTACTTACCCCATAGTGATATCGCTTTTCCATTGGCCTGTAAACTGCCATCGCTGCTAAGGGCGTTATAAATAGGTAAGTTAAACTCATAGTTATAATTAAAATACCTTGTAGTCCAGAACAATGTAAAGTCAACTTTATCATCAACTATTTGTTTCCCAATAATATCAAAAGCAATTAAGGCATGACCCACATCGTTGGCCCAACTAGTCCAGCCTTGCCCTTTCTCAAAAAAAGGCCCCCAGTCCATTGAGTTAGTCTCTGAAATTAATAACCTGACTCTATCTCGTGCATATGCACTATTATTGATAGCTTCCTTAGCCTTTCTTATTTCTTTGGTTAAATCAGGGACACCATCTTTATAATCGTTGTAACCGTCCCACACATATACAGGAAAAGCACTTATACCTAAGTAATCAATCAAAGAAGCAGCTTTTTCGTTATTAAGCAAAGTTGCCCACCAGTTCATGTTGTCCCTGTTCAAATCCTTACCATTTACAACTATTTTAATATCAGGATCTGCTTCTTTCATGGCAGTGGCAAAATCGATTACATCATCTCTGTACTGAGCAGCCGTAATAGTTTTATTCCACGATTCATTCCCAATCATCCAGTATTTAATATTATACTTGTGATCTTTCGCATATTTTACCCACGCCTTTGCTACTTTAATTAAGTAGCTTCTTGAAGCTAGAGAGTCCCCTTTACAATTACTATCCCTGGCTTCGTACTGCCCGTCTCCATTAACTACAATAAATGGTTCAGCGCCTGTGTAGTCTACTAATTTCATGAATTCTTCAAAATCAAGGGTAGTTTCCTCTAGTGTTGCAGTATCATCTTTGGTAAACTGAAACTCTGAGTTAGGGAAATAACATTTTCCCTTTGAAGACAAAGAAGGATTTATGGATGTAAAAGGAGATTGTGACCATAAATAATTATCAGCTTTTTCACCTCCCGGAAACCTTAACATGCTAACATTCAAATTCTTTAAAGCATCTTTAGTAGAGATAGTACGCCCTTCAGGATCATAGCTATCATCGTCCACCAAATAATCCATATTGATACCTATTGGATTGTCTGATAATACCTTTGTTAGTTTATTTGCATCTACGTTTATAGTATAAGTATCCTGAGCAAAACCTTCTATAGTAAAAGCTATTAAAGGAATTATAAAAAGAAGCCTTTTAATAAGGTATGATTTAATCATTATTCTGTTTGTTTTAAAATAGATATTTTGGCTTAGTTAAGATAGAGTGTCACGGAACAGGAACAAGCTTTCCAGTTAGGCACAGGAACACCGATTAGTAGTCTAGTTTGAAACTATCAAATATTATAGGTAATCTGATACTTTTGAGGGAAGACAATTTACTACAGAAGAGACCAAAGTAGTAGCATTTAAATTTAGCCCCATACTTATATCTGGTGTACTCCTCCTGCACAATTCAACTTGTTTGATTAATATGGTAAAGCGATTTACTAAACAAGCATTATAAAAAACTATTTTCATACTCTTTTGTGGAAATTCTGCTGCTAATGAGGGCATAAATGTATCAAAAAAGATCAATATTTTCTACTGTTTATCTCATAGAAGTAACATACTGCCGCCATACATACCCTCTTGTAATATGCCCGCCACTCAAGTTCTGCAATAGAGTGACGGGCGAGAAAACAGGGAAACTCGTTATTCAACAGCCAAACTCTTCTTCAATACTATATTCTCTGCATGTTTTGCTATTATCTGATTATAAAATTCTTTTAGATACGGGTATTCCTGTGCATAAAACATAGGTTTGCTAATACTTATTTTACTCATTACCTCTAAGATGTTCCCTTTCTGTTGAACAATGTAGATAAATTTGCCGCCACTCTCCGGCAACGCCACTGAAAGACCTTTCGGCACTTCATCTAGCTCATATCCCTCAGGTATAACAAACTTACAGATGAATGTTTCATCTATTGGAGCAGCAAAGTCAACAGGGTACGTGCGTTCATTAAGCTTAAAAGGGTTTTCTTTTTCACCGTGGCCTACCATCGGGTTCAGGTAGATAACGCTGTTTGCCTTACCGTTTTCGTTTGCTGTTATATCATAATTAATGGCAAGCGCCTGGGTAATCATGTCGAGGTTCTTGATTTCAGGTTTGCTTATTTTATAATCTCCAAAATCTTTTGCAATACGTTCCGCATATTTATTTTCGCCTTCTTCCAATATGTTCTTTCGCATGTAAAGAGCTTCATAACCTCCTATAGATTCCGTAGCTTTCCCTTTGATTTCCCCGTTGCCGTCAATAGAAAGTTCTGCACTAAAAAGTTTTACATAAGGTAACACAGGCTTCAGTTCAACCCATCGCTGGTCCTCTTTTTTGATCAAACGTCCTACTCCATTAAGACAGCGCACTGGCAGCATACCAGCAGGAAGAAGTGGCTCAGTAGCATCTAACAGGTATTCCTTATCTGCTACCTTTACCTGCGAAACCACATAGTTAAACTTGTTTAGCATAGGCGAGTATCCTTCAAAAACACGCCCATGGTCTCGTGTACTAACTAAAACAGGAGCAGCATCTAAGCCAGCCTCCAGTAACATAGCTGTCAGCAACAGGTTTATTTCGGCAGAACTGCCCGTACGGTTGTCGTAGGCTTTGCGGATTGGGGCTTCTGTATATACCCTATTCTTACCGTTCCATTTCATGTTACTTTTCACCAGGTCATAAATGGCCTGCATTTGCTCTTCTGCACCTGTATGCTTGGCCACAACAGCTGCAATTTCATCTTTAAAAAATCCGTTACGGTTCAGTTGTGTTCCAAACCGGTCACTTTTAAGCAAATCATTTGTAACGTCCTCCCAGTTACCTGTCATGGTCTTCTGCAACTCACCCGGAAACTTTACGGATTGTAGTTCAAACTCAATCTTAGCCTGATAATCACTTAGAGTTGTGATATACTTTTCCTCCCGCAGTGCCGGCACATCTTTCATCATCCATACATAGGCATTATTGTCTAACTTGGCTCCTGTACTACTCCCTGGCGCACCAACTGTCTTTTCCTGCTTTGAGTCGTAAAAAGGCACATAACCTTTTTGCAAGAACTTATAGTCAAAATATTCAGGAATTTTTACACGGTACTCACTCCAGGCAACAGGTATTGTATGCTGAAACTCCCAATCCCGCAGGTTATAAACGAAATCAGACAATATTGTATAAGAGAACTCAATAACAGAACCTTCTTTCACGTTAGGCATCGTAAACTTTTTAGCAGACCAGTTCTCGTTCATCTGCTCATCAAAAGTCACCTTAGATTCCAGTTTGTCTTTTATTATTTTCCCGTCTTCAATATTATAGGTAAAGCCTTTTATAGAGTTAACCTTCTCTCTATCAGTCCCCCTCTGAAAGTATGGGATTGATACGTTTGCCCAATCGTACCCTGACTTTTTCAGGATTTTGATGCGCGTATGCCGTTCAAACACTATTTGAAATCCACTGGAATAGGTAAAATAAGAACTTCCATAGTCTGATAATATAACAGCCGTAGCACTTGTGTCTTTTTCATAAGACTTCATAGTTAGCTCGGCTTCGCTTACTTTACCAAACTTAGCCGACTGCGCCCTGACATGTGTTACCTCCAGAAAGCCAAAAAGAAGTGCTAAAGTAAAAAGCGTAGAGGTTATTGTTTTCATAAGCAATGTTTATTTGTATAAAGTTTTTTTAGTACACAATTCTTCGTCTGAGTATAAAACAAAAGCATCCTGCAGGGCTTATATTTATTACGTATAAAAATACATATATTTTAATATATTATCCCAAAACAAAATAAATTATTTATTAAATTTTAACAGCAGAATACTAAATATAGTGTTGACTTAGCTTTTTCAGAATTAAAATAAGACAGGCAAAAGCAACTAAGATGTTACTAACTGGCACTTTACTTAAACCATCAATCTAGCAGAAGATTTTAGAATTGTTCTTTGGGGATATAATAATATTGGTTTATTATTGATGGCATTAGCAAACAAGACAGCAATAACTTTACCGACAGCAGATAGCTTGCTTATAAAGCCTAGGGAAAACCTTCTATAAAAGAATACTTGCTTTAGAACAATCTATTTAAAATTCTCTCAAAAGAGAGTAGTAACCTAATCCACTAATTATTTTTAGCTTTATTATCAAGCTTTACGACTTAAACTAAGCTTATAGCTAAAAAGCGCATTTACCTTTCTCAATCGAAAAGTGAATGCGCTTTTTAACTTTAAGCTCATAAAAGAATCTGACAGCTTTTAAAACAAGCTAATGACAAGAGAGGCAAGAGCTATTCATTGCCTTTACCTTATGTTATAGATATGTAGAGAAGTTTTTCCCATCTTGCCAAAACTCGCGACAGGCTTCGCGTTGTGATTCAATAAAGTCCTTATCTTTCTTTAAGTCTTTCCAATTACCATAACCAAGGCGTTCGCACAGCCGGAAAAAACTATCTCCTTGATTCTTCTGGCCTTTAACACGGACAAGACTACTAAGAAGAGGTCGACCTGCTGAGTGTTCCAGTTCAGATATTTCGTCAATTACATCGTTTAACAGGTAGCGCTCATGAGAATTTTCTAAGTTGAGCCCAAGCTCAGCTTCAAGAATCAGGTTCTGAAAAGACATCAGATGTGCTCTACCACGAGCCACTTGAATGAGTTTCTTTCTTACGCGTGTGTTCATGGAGCAAAGTGTTTTTTATGTGCAGCAACAGTAGCTTTATATCTATTCAGATTACCTTAAAAAGCTTACTACACTTTTTATCATTAAAACAATATATATTCCATTTTACGTATATATATTAGCTTTTGTTGCAGATTAAGCGCTTTTTTTTGCAACAAACTAAACCTATGTCCGTTACATTAGCCGCTCAGATTTTAAATCGATTTTAGGTTGTTTTTCGCTAAGGTATTTCCAGTAGCGTTTTGGCATGTGGCGCTGGTGTAGCTTTGGGTTCTTCCGCTCAGGAATATTCACGTGATCAAAATATACCTGCCAGAGTTGTTTATATTTATCCTCTTCCTCATCAAGTACATTACCTAGCAAAACAGCTTGCAAAGCTTTACTGCCTGTTTCCTCCAAATCGATCAATAAAGTAGAAGCCAGATCATAATATGCTCCGTATTTACGGTGGAGGTCGTAGATTACCCAGCGCTGATCTGCATACCGTTTTTCAAAATGGTTTATAACAATTGGTAAAACATTAAAATCCGGAGCAATAGTAGCAAAATATAAGCCATCACTTGTTTTCTGAAAACGAACAAAAGCCTCCATCCTGTGCTTCTCACGATGCACCTGCTTATGTACCTGCTGCAACTGCAGTACACAGGGAGCAGCATAATTTCCCTCTATACTTACAGGACTATCAAACACTAACTTAATATAATCAAAGACAAGCATTTCATAGCCTTTTTGCTCCCACAGAAAAGCATAATATAAAGCCTGCTGCGCCTCCACTGATAGCTTTTTTTGCAACCCCGACCATACCCGACTGGCTTTCTGATCATCGGTTACGACAGTTATGCTCTCACCAAACATATCAGGCTGCACCAAGTAAGCGCGCGCTATACTTACTGGCCAGGCTTTACGCTCATAAGCTTCAAACACTACTGTCAGCAGCCCTTCAAAAGTGCCATCGTACGTGTACAAGTACATGTTTAGCTATTGTTATAGCGCTATTGCTTAGAGGTATTACTACGTGTTTTATCATTGTTATGAGCCTGAGCTCTGCTGGCAAGGCTTTGTAGCTGTGGCACCAGCATGTTTAATTTACAGTAAAGCGACACACGGGCAACTTTCTGATTATTTCTCATGACAATTATTTTTTTAGGTTGGATTGATGTAGGAGTATGGATTGATGTGACTGTTTTCTTTTTACTTGCGGCCATTCTTCATTATTCTAAAAATTAACCTACCTGCCGAAACAGGTCTAACTGCTGTGTTAGCAGAGAACTGCGTACTGCCCCATCACCGAATAATATTTTTCTGCGGATTACCTGCGAATCAAAATCGTGCCGGTGTAAGCTTTTTGCCTGGCAGGTAATAAAATACTTGGCTCGTTTTAATACCACTCCCATCTGGCGCAAATGCTCAAAGCTTAACTGCGCAAACCGACGTGCTGACACTATTTTTTTTGCTGATTTTACACCGATGCCAGGCACACGCAATATCAGCTCATAATCAGCAGTGTTTATCTCTACCGGGAACATATAGCGGTTACGGAGTGCCCACGCCAATTTCGGGTCTATTTCCAGATCCAGGTTCGGTTGCTTTTCATCTACTATTTCACTTGCCGAAAATCCATAGAATCGCATGAGCCAGTCTGCCTGGTAAATGCGGTTTTCCCTAATAATGGGAGGCCCTGTTATAATAGGCAACCGGCTATCGCTGCTTATCGGCACATAACCAGAGTAATAAACCCGCTTAAGATTGTAGTCTTTGTACAAGCCACTGGAGAGTTGAAGTATTTGGTGGTCGTTTTCTGCAGAGGCTCCTACAATAAGCTGCGTACTTTGGCCTGCCGGAGCAAACACAGGCGCAGATTTAAACAACTTGCTTTCTTCTTTTGCCTGTACCAGTTGCTGTTTTATATTATCCATCGGCAGCAGAATTTCTGTATAGTTCTTCTCCGGTGCCAGTTGCTTTAGACTTTGCTCCGATGGCAGTTCAATATTCACACTTAACCTGTCAGCATACAGCCCTGCCTCTTTTATCAGTTCTTCGCTTGCACCTGGTATGGTTTTTAAATGGATATAGCCATTAAACTTCTGTTCCTGCCGTAGCTTTTTGGCTATCCGCACTAGGCGCTCCATTGTATAATCAGCATTTTTAAATATACCTGAGCTAAGAAACAGTCCTTCTATATAATTGCGACGATAGAAATTTATTGTCAGGTCTACTACCTCCTGTACAGTAAAAGCCGCTCTTTGCACATCGTTACTTTTGCGGGTAACACAGTAAGCACAATCATAAATGCAGTAATTAGTAAGCAGAATTTTGAGCAGCGAAACACAACGGCCATCTTCGGTATAGCTATGGCAAATACCCATACCCTCAGAGTTCCCCAGGCCTTTATTGTCATTCTTACGCTTTCCGCCACTGGATGAGCAGGAAACATCATATTTAGCAGCATCTGCTAATATCTTTAGCTTATCACTTATCCTGCTGTCCATATTATACTTATATCTAATTTCAACGAGATAAAGATAAGAGACGCTTCTTTTAAAAACCAATATTATTAGCAAAAGTTATTAACATGTTTATCAACAAACGTTAATGACTAATAATATTAGCATATTGTATTATTTTTACCGACAAATAATAGCTTAGCAAAAGTTGTACAATTTTTGTGGCAGAATATTATCAGCAATACCTAAATTAAAGCGTTATATTAGTAGGCTTTGGCCGCATATAGCGGCTATTTATTTATACATGTTTCTTCTGCACCTTACATTTATTCGCTCACAACTGGTGTGCCTGTTAGGCATATTGCTTCTGTCTGCGCATGTATGTTGTGCCCAGGAGGCGTCTCAGATAAATAACGACAGTACGCAAGCAGATTCGACCAGAATGAAGTTTGATGAGCGTGTAATGGAGAACCTTCGTCAGATATCGGAGCGGAAAACAATAATGGGTAAGTTCCTAAAGGCCGTTCTGGATTTTGACCGGCACAACGAAGAAGTAGCAGGGCTAGACGCAGAACTGATAAAGCGGGAATATGAAAAGCATAATTACAAGATTGTACGCCATATTGAGATCAGAACCCTAGACCCGCTGGGCTACTCTATTAACGACACGGCACGTGTGCCTCGAAACTTTCTGGAAAAAGCAGGCAATTCACTTCATGTAAAAACCGGGCGCAGCCTTATCCGCAATAAACTGCTTTTCCGGAAGAATGAGCCCCTGGAGCCATTAGCTCTGGTAGAATCAGAACGTTTACTTCGCCAGACGGAATATTTACTTGATGCCCGCATTATTGTAAATGAGCAGACTACAACAGATGACAGCGTTGATGTATATGTTTTAGCAAAGGATATTTTTAGCCTTGGGGGCTCAGGCTCGTACTCTCCTTCTTCCGGATCCGGGCGTATAGCTCCGCGCGAACTTAACTTCCTTGGCCAAGGGCATCAGCTACGCACCTCCTACCGCTTCGGAATGAACCGCCCCCGCCCCTGGGAGTTTGACGCTTCCTATAGCGTAGAAAACATTGGCAGGTCATATATCTCTGCTGATGTTATATATTCAAATCAAAACTACTATAAAGAGAAGAGCGCCTATTTAAGCAGAGACTTCTTCTCTACAAATACTAAATATGCCGGTGCCGTTGGCCTAAGTTTAGTGGAGGAGCGCCTACAAATGCCTTCTTCACCTACAGACACAGCTGTTGTCTTTGGCAAACTTACCTACAACAGGCAGGAGGCCTGGCTGGGGCGCGCAATAAAGCTTAAAAACTACAACCTCGGGTATGAAGCAAAAGGTCGGCTAATAGTTGGCTTAAGAGTTATCAATACAGATTATAAAACTACTCCTACCGAAAACTTTCAGGACAATACACTAATGCTTGGCAGTATTGGTTACAGCGTTCGGAAGTACTATAAAGATCGCTTTTTATTCGGATTTGGCCGTACAGAAGACATTCCGGCAGGTACGTTTGCCTCTCTTACTTATGGTTATGAGAAAGGAGCTATAAAAGACAGGCGCTACTTTGGAGCTACCACTTCGCTCGCTAAGTACAGCGCTAATTTCGGCTACTTATATGGCAGTGCTACCTACGGCTCTTATATCCGGGACAATAAATGGGAGCAGGGTATGCTGGATGTTCAGTCGATGTACTTTACAAGATTGTTGGAATGGGGCAACTGGAAGCTGCGCCACTATGTAATTGGCCGCGCCACCATTGGCATTAACCGGAACCCGGAGGAGTTACTTTCTATTGACAAAGAGCTTGGCTTGCGGGGCTTCCGCTCTGAGTTTGTGCGTGGGAGCAGGCGTGCCGTGCTGAATTATGAAGCAAACCTTTACACTCCTTTCACATTGTTCGGCTTTAGGTTAGCTGCTCTTGCGTTCGCCGATGTTGCCTGGCTTTCAACAGGCAATAAAAGCTCTCCTTTCAATGAATCTCCTTACCGAGGTTTTGGGGTTGGTTTGCGTTTCCGAAATGAGTACCTTTCCTTTAGTACCATTCAGATCCTGATTGGCTATTATCCCAAGCTACCTCAAAACGGCAACATGGATAGTTTTAGAATCTTTGGCTCCAGCCGTCCTTATTATGACTTTACTGACTTCCGCTTTACCACCCCTGGTGTGGTTGAATTCCGTTAGTCTATTAACAACTATCAACTTATATTAAATTACATTCTATATAGGAAATAACCCATCACAGCCAGCTACTTTTAATTTAATTAGGAGCAATGGCGTATCTTCTTTCCCACGGATGCCGTTTTTCTTAGCTTTGCAGAACATACTTAATCAAAGGAACAATACGATGGTAGAACTTGGTAATTATAACGAACTGGAGATAGCCCGTGAGGTAGATTTCGGCGTGTATTTAGCATCAGAGGATGGCGACATTCTGCTGCCTAACAAATACATACCTGAAGATGCCAAAATTGGAGACAAACTACGCGTGTTTATCTACCGTGACTCCGAAGACCGTATGATTGCCACTACCCTGGAACCTTATGCCACCGTTGGTGAGTTTGCCTGCCTTACCTGCAAAGACGTTACTCCGTTTGGAGCCTTTTTGGAATGGGGACTGGAGAAAGACTTGCTGGTGCCACTCCATAACCAAAAAGACAAAATGAATGTCGGGCGCAAGTACTGTGTGTACCTGTACCTGGATGAAACTTCTGACCGTGTAGTAGCTACCTCAAAACTGGGTAAGTATCTTCAGAATGAGAATATTCAGCTTACAGTGGGGCAGGAAGCAGCTTTAATGGTAGCCGGCTTTACAGACATTGGTATCAAAGTCATCATAGATGGCAAATACATGGGTATGTTGTTTAAAAATGAGGTGTTTCAGGATGTGCGCTTAGGTGATAGACTAACCGGGTACATCAAAAACATCAGGGAAGATAATAAAGTAGACGTAAGCCTGCGTAAACCAGACACAACTGCTAAAACTGAAGTAACTGATGCGTCTCAGAAGATTCTGGACAAACTTCAGAATCAACCAAGTGGGCGCCTGCCTCTCTCGGACAACAGCAGCCCCGAAGAAATTTATCTGGCGTTTGGCATGAGTAAGAAAACATTTAAGAAAGCGATAGGCACTCTTTACAAAAATGGTCAGATACAGTTGGCTGAGGACCATATTCGCCTCGCGTCACGTTAAAGATGCTGAATTCTTCCATTTAAGTATAATGGAATAATATATTCCTAAGCTTATTTATTATATTTAATAGACATTATTTCTGAAGAAACGTACTGTCTGCGTAAGCTTAATGCTAGTTATGGAAAAAGTAAGAACCGCCCTGATAGCCGGAGCCAGTGGCTTGGTAGGTAGCCATTGTCTGAACCTGCTGTTAAAAAGCAACAGGTACAGCGAGGTTATTTCTATAGGCAGACGAGACTTGCCCATAATTCACCCTAAACTGGACCAGAAAGTAATTGACTTTGACGACCTGAAAAGCTATGCGCACGACCTGGCTGCTGACGATGTATTCTGCTGCCTCGGCACAACTATAAAGAAAGCAGGTTCAAAAGAAGCCTTTTATAAAGTTGATCACACCTATGTAACGCAATTAGCTGAAGTGAGCAGAAGCAGAATCACCTCACAGTTTCTGGTTGTGTCGGCTATGGGTGCTGACAAAAGCTCCCTTATTTTCTATAACCGAGTAAAAGGCGAAATGGAAGACGACTTACAGCAGATGGAATTTAATACCATACACATTTTTCGCCCATCACTACTGCTGGGCGAGCGGGACGAGCAACGCACTGGGGAAGACTTCGCATCCAAGGTGATGCAACCATTAAGTAAATTTATGGTTGGCCCTTTACAGAAGTACAAGCCTATAGAGGCCGAAGCTGTTGCCAAAGCCATGTTATACGCAGCTTCCCAAAATCTTTCAGGTGTGCACGTTCACCCATCAGACGAAATAGCCGCCATGGGTGTAAAACTATAGCTCATGCGCTACCGTACAGGCTACGCAAGATTTAGTTTACAATATGCAGCCACACCACATACAACATGTTTTCCCAAAAGCATCTCACTACGACCCGGAGTGGGTGCGCAGGCATTCCATGGGAGAAAACGTACTCTTTAATCTCGAGAGCCTTACCAAGTCCTTAAACCTGAAGCCGGGCATGCGCGTGCTCGACCTTGGCTGCGGCAAAGGCATTAGCTCTATATTTCTGGCCAAAGAATTCGGGGTAACTGTTTTTGCTGTGGATGATGCCATTTCAGCCAGCGCCAACTATGAACGCATTATGAAAGAAGATTGCGCTCATAAGGTAATACCTGTACAGGCCGATGCCCGCGCCTTACCTTTTGCCGAAGAGTATTTCGATGCAGTCATTGTCATAGACTCCTACACCTACTTTGGCACCGACGAAAAGTATCTCCCTTATATATGCCGCTTTATCAAGCCTGAAGGATACATAGCCATTATAGATGTATGCTTTACCCAGGAGATTAAAACACTGAAACAAGTCCCTGAGTTTCTTAAGAAGGACTATCAAAATTACTGGTACTTTATACACAGCATAGACTGGTGGCGTAAACTCTGGGAGAAAACAGGCCTGGTACATATAGAAGCGGCTGAGGAAATAGCAGAAGCAGCTTTAGTTCGCCAGGAGTACATCCGCTACTTTGAAAACGAGGACAAACAAGATCCTTTTGCCAAAGCCATACAGCTTGACCAAGAGCATTTTATCTCTTTCTTCAAACTTATTGGTCGCCGCACTAAAAAAACAGCTTACCTCCAGACTTATAAATCTAATCAGGGAAAATAGTATTTCTTATACAGAATTAGGGTTTTACTACGTTAGAAGTTTTACTTTTGCAGCCGCGAAGGGCGGGGAAATTTTTCTCAGCTGCATCAAATTACCTAACAATGTTAAAACACTAATGAAAACTATTCTACGGATTTCCGCCTTCATGGCACTTGTGCTACTATTAAACCCTACCGCCCAGGCCCAGAGCAGCGGCTATACAACCGGAATCGGCCTTAGAGGTGGCGATGCATCTGGCCTTACCATCAAACATTTTATTGATAACGAAGCTGCCATTGAAGGCATCATCAGCTCTAGTTTCCGCTACAGAGGTACTGTTCTGACTGCCTTGTACGAACTACATGCTCCTGCTTTTAATGTTGAAGGACTGCAATGGTACTACGGCCTGGGCGGGCACATTGGCTTTTATGATGGCTATTACTATTACCGTAACCGTGGCAACAAGCGCTATGAGCACAGAGACGATAATATTTTTGGTCTTGGTATAGACGGTATAGTTGGTTTGGAATACTACATTCGCGAGATCCCTTTTACTATTGGCGCAGACATTAAACCACAACTAAACCTGCCCGCAGGCGGCGGTTTCTGGAATTCAGCCCTGCACGTAAGATATGTGTTTTAATTGTTACGATATAAAGCTTTTAAAACAGTAAGCGCCTGCTGTACTTTAGCAGGCGCTTACTGTTTTAAGTTCTCCTAAGAAGTTGCTTAATACAGTGGTAGCATATTTTTCATGATTTATTAAGCTTTCTTTCAGGAAGGAACAACTGTGTAGCTAAAGCAAGCACTTACTTTTTGGACATGAAGCATCTAACGGATTAAATTGCATAGCAACTGCTTTACTAGCATAATACATAAATATAATGCAATAGAAACTACAACAGAGTAATGTGTTATCGTATCTCTTTTTCCTTACAATCCATACTCGATAAATTTCATATTTGATGAGTAACATTATAAATAAATTCCCCAACTGCTCTACCAGCCAAATAACAACGTCCTACTATTGCTCCTCCTATCTCTACAGCAACTATTAGCCTGTCTGAAGGGCAGCTTCAGTTTCTTTTAAATCACTACTGGAAATTCCTAAGCGTTTGTGTATTCTAACTTCAATGATTACATATTGTCAGTTTTTGTTTCTCAGGTAGCTTTTCTGATCAAAACCAAACTAACCACTGTTGGTAACTGCAGTGGCTAGTTTATTTCTATACTTAACTTAAAGAATATAACCTCCAACTTCAATAAGCAATATGCAGCAAGGCATCGCCTTGGTTTACTACAGGCATGTTATTAATCCCAACTACATAACCAGTGGCAGGAGCAGTCAGACGTACTTCCATTTCTCCATAAGGGTCTGTAATGCTGCCAATATGCTGGTTCTTCTTCACAAGCTCTCCTATCTTAACAAACGTACGCCATAAGCCTGCATTTTTAGCACGTACCCAAACATCTTTCAGACATAGTACCGTTTCTTCGGCAGCAGGGGTATAATTAGCCATCATGCCCAGGTGGTGCAATAAACGACAGGTTCCTTCAATACCAATATTTATGCCCTTCTCATCAAAACGCAGGCTTTCTCCTGTTTCATAAACCAATATAGCTTTGCCTAGCTTAGAAGCTTCTTTCCGGAGAGAGCCTTGCCTGTACGGTGAGTTCATGATAAAAGGTGCCGCAAAAGCCCTTGCCAGCTCTTCGTTACGCATGCTGTCTGTTAAACAGCGTATCTGTGGATAGTTAGCACGGCTGGCTCCGCCTGTATGAAAATCAATGCCAAAATCTACATATGGCACTACCTCTTTCATGAAACGATATGCCATACGGCTGGCGAGGGAACCTTCTCGATTACCCGGAAAACTGCGATTTACGTCCTTACCATCCGGCATTTCCCTGGAAAAGTTAAGGAAGCCGTAAATATTGAGCACGGGTACAGCAATGATAGTGCCTTTTAGCGGATAGAGCATTTTTTTGCTCAGCATACGGCGGATAATCTCAGTTCCGTTCACCTCATCGCCATGCATGCCTGCCATCAGCAGCACCACTGGCCCATCATGTACCGAGCGAAAAACATAAACCGGAATTTCGATTACAGTACCGCTCGGCAGCTTACTAATTACTAGCTTAGTTAATACTTTCTCTCCCCGGTCTATACTTTTACCGTTGATAACTATTGTTTCGGGCATGCTATTATTACTCCTCTACTCCTTTTTTAGGCCTTTTCTGTGCCAACTGCTCTGTATATTCTATGATTTTAGAAGCAATGTCTTTTTGTGTAGCACGTTCAATACCCTCCAAACCTGGTGAAGAGTTCACCTCCAGAATCAAAGGGCCGCGCTTAGACTGCAACATATCAACACCTGCTATTCCCAACCCTAATGATTTGGCAGCTAACAAAGCCGCGGCTTTTTCTTTTCGTGTAAGTTTAATAAGCGATGCATTACCTCCTCGGTGCAGGTTAGAACGGAACTCCCCCTCTTTTCCCTGACGCTTCATGGCTCCTACTACCTCGCCGTTTACAACAAAGGCACGTATGTCGGCGCCTCCAGCCTCCGAAATAAACTCCTGCACTATAATCCGCGCTTTTAAATTATGAAAAGCCTCAATTACCGACTCAGCAGCTTTTTTTGTTTCTGCCAATACCACACCTAAGCCTTGTGTTCCTTCCAGTAACTTTATTACCAATGGAGCACCTCCAACTTCGTTTACCAGCTGTGATGTGTTTTTAGAATAGTTCGTAAAGGCTGTTTTAGGCATACCCAATCCGGCTCGGGAAAGAATCTGAAGGCTGCGCAGCTTATCGCGGGAGCGTAATATAGCTTGTGAACTGACAGCACTTTTTGATTTAGCCATCTGAAACTGACGCACGACAGCAGCACCGTAAAAAGTAACAGAAGCACCTATGCGCGGAATTACCACATCAATATCACTTAAGCGCTTCCCTTTGTAAAGAATATGTGGGTCGCCCTGCTCCATCACCAGGTCGCAACTTAAATGGTCCAGCACTACGGCCTCGTGCCCCCGCTGCTCAGCTGCCTCCACCAGCCGGCGGGTAGAGTATAACTTTGGATTGCGCGAGAGAATGGCTATTTTCATAAAAATCCTATTTCTTCTTTTGTTTTGATTTTGATTTCTGTGCGATGTTTTTACGGCAAACATCGACTATAAACCTACCCTTTAGAAGCTTGCGCCCGATCAGTACCGGGTACTTCATATCGCTACGGTCAGATAAAGAGAACTCTGTCTCTATCTCCTCTTCAAAGAGTTTGATCCTGGTTTTAATTACGTAGCGTTCCTGCACATCGCCGAAGGAATTCTTAATTTCCCGCAGGTCGTACTCCGAAAACTGAAGCTTCTTGTGGTTGTACTGTGGGTGAGAGGGATCCAGCAAATCCAGTTGAATTACCACCGTTCCATCAGGCATAGTTTCCTCATGTATATCGGAACAATGAATAGCAGAGGTATAGGCACCAGTATCTATTTTGGCTTCAATCTCCTCTATATCGAGTTCTGGAAAAGAGACAAGTTCACGCCTCCCGATAAGCATTTTTTCTGACTTTACTTTATTTTGATTTTCCTCTCTCATCAGCAGTTAAGGCTAGTGAAGAAACCAGAAACTACAGCTACTGAACTTTAAAACCCCTTAAGCGCATTAGACCAGTACCTATAGTTTCTAACTCATTAGTTATTTACTATAAGTAATACGGTAGATAGCGTTGTTTTTGTCATCCGACACCAACATAGAGCCATCAGGCATAACAAGTACATCTGCCGGGCGACCCCAATCCTCCTGCCCTTGTAGCCATCCTTCGGCAAAACCTTCATAAGTAGCACCACCATTACCATCAAGCGTAACCAAAGCTATCCGGTAGCCAATCTTTTCAGAACGGTTCCAGGAGCCATGTTCCGCAATAAATATTTTGTTTTTGTACTCTTGCGGAAACATATTGCCTGTGTAGAACTTAAGGCCTAACGATGCACCATGCGGGCTTAGTGTCGTAACTGGCTTTACAAATTCGTTGCAGTTACGCTCATTACCAAACTCCGGGTCTGAGATTGTACCTGCATGGCAGTAAGGATAACCAAAATGCTGGCCTTTCTGTGTTGCACGGTTAAGCTCATCTGCCGGCTGGTTGTCGCCCAGCATATCGCGGCCATTATCGGTAAAGTAAAGTTCTTTAGTTTCGGGATGCCAGGTTAACCCTACAGAGTTACGTACACCCTCTGCATATACCTCCAAACCAGAACCATCGGCGTTCATACGCGTGATAGCGGCATAGATTGGCTTCTCAGGCTTACAGATATTACAAGGAGCTCCTACTGGTACATAAAGTTTACCATCCGGGCCAAAGGCAATATATTTCCAGCCATGGTGAGCATCAGTTGGAAACTTATCGTTTACCACTTCAGGCTGTGGCTTATTCCGGAAGGTCTGCTCTATGTTAGCAAATTTAATAACACGGCTGATTTCAGCTACATACAAGTCTCCGTCTTTTATAGCGACACCATTTGGTGAAGTAAGACCAGAAGCTACCTCTACTACTTCATCTGCTTTGCCATCTCTGTTCTTATCTACAACGGCAAACACCTTATCGTTGCTGCGGGTGCCTACAAAAAGTATTCCTGAAGGACTAAGAGCCATAGAACGGGCATTCTCCACATCTTTGGCATAATAGTCTATCCGGAACCCTTCGGGCATTTTAATTCTTTCCAAGTCCTTATCTATTGGGCCGGTAGGCAGGCTTATGGCCGTATCATCAGTAGCTTGTTCTGTTTCAGTTGGCCCTGTTTTGGTAACATCTTCATTATTGTTATTGCTGCTTTCTGAAGAGCAGCCAACGCTAACGGCAACTAAAGTAAAGAACGAAAGAACAACGTTTAATGGCTTTTTCATATTTAAAGGCTTTATAAGATTACGGGGTTCGAAGTTGCGCATACTTATGGTAAGTAACAACAGGTACTGCTGTATTAACATTAAATTTAAGAGTAGATATACTGTTACTGAAGCACAATGTTTTCAGTTTTGACCAGGACTAGCTTGTAAAGTATTTTTCAGTTACTAAGCCTTTTCTTCTGTTGTAACAGGTCTGCCACGCGCTGCAGCAAATGAGTATGGCCCGTTTTTAACATAATCAGTTCCCCCTTGTCCAGTGACTTTACAAAAGCGCTTACCTGCTTTGGAGAGATAACCCTATCAAACTCACCAAGAAACATAGTAACTGGCACCTGGTGCTTGTTGAGCAACTGTACTATATACCTGATATCAAAGCTTAACTCCCGAAAGCCTATCCAACTTCGGTATACCCGCAGCCGTTTGGAAGTGCTGTCCATTTGATTGTGAACAAAACGGAACAGGCTTTTATGTACCATCTTGTACTTATTCAATGTATTAAGCAGTTTAAAAAGCGGTGCGGGCTTTAGTACTGTTCGCTTAAATAGCTGCTGCAACCAACCTGGGTAAGTGGCAATATTATACCAGAAGCTTGTGCTGATACCATCCGGGGCAATTAAAAAGAGCTCCTCTATCCGATCCGGCACCTTCTCTACTAAGGTTAGCGCAAACTTGCCACCCATGCTAAAGCCCATCAGTGAAAAGCGCTTTACCTTATGTTCTTCCAGAAAGTGAGCAACAATTTCGGCAAGATGCTTTTTAGAAAGTGGCGATTGGTTCTTATGCAATTGGCTGCCCCCATGAAAGAACAAGTCGAAGGCATACATGGTGTAGTCGCTGCCAAGTGCCTTTACCATAGACTGGTAATAGGCGCTGCTTTGCCCATAGCCATGAAAAGCCAACATCACACGGCTCCCATTCCCGATTACTCGGTAGTGCAAACGAGATTTATGGTGCGTAATTTGTGGCAAGTATGTTAATTAGTGATACCTACAATCGAGACACGCCTCCTGAAACAATAAACTTCATTACTTCACTGCTTGGAAGGTCCAGGTAAGTTACGTTTTTCTTAGGCACCAGGAAAAGCTCACCGGAAAAGTTATAAGAGTGCGGAAAATAAACGGCTACTTTATCTTCCAGATTTATGCTTAGCAGTACATCCTGCGTTACAAAGCCCAGCTTATGGTTTTCAGAATCTTCTCCCATTTTTACCATCACAGGCTTATTAAACTTCTGATTATCTCCCATAAAGGCATCAAACAGATCTTTAATACTGGAATAGATAATACTGACAAGTGGTACTTTATGCAAAACACGTTCTGCGATAGTAATAAACGGACGCACAAAGAAAGAGGAACCGATCCAGCCTACCACCGTCAGTAAAAGCACCATCAGCAGGATACCCAACCCCGGGATACCCAGATCGAACAGGCTATCTAGCCAATCAATCACAGCTACCACAATCCAGACGGTAAGAGTAAAGGGGGCTATAATCAAAAGCCCGTTAAGGAAATAGCGGATAAATCGGTTCATATGGTATGTTCACAAAAAAGGCTTTGCCTAAGCAAAGCCTAAATATAGTAATTATGCTTTATATTTAACCATAAGCTATTTACGCTAGGCAACCTCTGTATTCAACTTTTTTATACTGTCAGCAACCTGCTGCATCAGCCACATAGGCGTAGAAGTAGCACCGCAAATACCTACACTGGTAGCATTGGTAAACCATGCTTTCTCCAGCTCCTCTTCGCTTTCTATAAAGTAGCTGTTCGGATTGTGCTGCTTGCATACGCTGTACAAAGCTTTTCCGTTCGAGCTTTTTTTCCCGCTTACAAACACAATTACATCGTGCTCTGCTGAAAACTTTGTTAGCTGCGGCTCCCGATTCGACACCTGCCGGCAAATGCTGTCGTTTGCATCAAAAGCCGGAAGCGTGCTATCCTGGTTTGCCTGCTGCATACGCTCTTCTATCAATGCTTTAATATGATAGAAGCCTTTGGTGCTCTTAGTTGTCTGGCTGAAAAGTGTGACGGGTTTCCTGAAGTCTATCTTTGCCAGATCTTCTTCCGTAGTTACAATAATTGCTTCGCCACGCGTCTGCCCAGCCAAACCAATTACTTCCGCATGCCCCTGCTGCCCGTAAATAACAATCTGGCCGTCTTCATTCTTGGTAGAATCAAAAGCATGTTTCACCCGGTTTTGCAGCTTCAGCACAACCGGACAGGAAGCATCTATCAGTTCAATGTTATTTTCCAAAGCAAGCTTATACGTTTCTGGGGGCTCACCGTGTGCTCTGATCAGGACTTTACAGTCGCGCAGTTCCTGCAGCTGATCGCGGTCTATAATTCGAAGCCCTTTTTCATAAAGGCGCTTCACTTCCATACCATTATGCACAATATCGCCAAGGCAGTAGAGTTCCTTGCAATTCTCCATTTCATCCTCAGCCATTTGTATGGCGAATTCCACGCCAAAACAATAGCCAGAGTTTTTATCTATGGTTACGTTCATCACTTTGCTTCAATATTTTCTTTCTCAAACATAGCTGAGGCAGTTTTATTTAATACAAACTCTACCTGTTCTTCTATTACCATGTGTGAGGTATCCAGTAAATGAGCATCCTCTGCCTGTCGCAGCGGGCTTTCTGTTCTGGTTGAATCTATTTTATCCCGCTTTTCCAGGTTTTCTCTAATCTCGTCCAGGTTTACTAATTGCTTCTTTTCGAGTAGCTCCTGCTGCCGCCTTTTGGCACGGGTGTTTACATCGGCTGTCATAAAAATTTTCACCTCCGCATCCGGGAATACAGCTGTGCCTATGTCACGGCCATCCATTACTACGCCGCGCTTCTTGCCCATGTTCTGTTGTTGTGCCACCATTGCTTTTCGCACCTCTGGTATTACACTTACCTCGCTCACATTATTAGAGATATACATCTTCCTGATCTCATCTTCCACATTAAGACCATTTAGAAAAACTTCGTTTCTCTTAGCCTTAGGATTATAGTGGAAAGATATCTCGATATTATCGAGTGCTTTTTGAATCTCTTTTGGGTTGGTTAGCGAAATATGGTTCTGAAGAAAATACAACGTAACCGCTCTATACATGGCACCAGTATCAATGTAGGCGTACCCAAGTTCAGCAGCCACCAGTTTTGCAGTCGTACTTTTACCGCACGAGGAGTAGCCGTCGATAGCAATCACGATTTTCTTCATAACAAGCAGAATAGGAATTAATTTGAATCGCAAGGGCAAGGCAGTTTACCGCGCTTAGCCTTTCTCTTAAGTGAAGCAGTCTTTTTTTGCTGTGGTGTTTTAGCAGTACACCCCTCCAGGGCAGAACCTGTAACCAAAAAGCACGCTAAAACAAGGTATGAAACTATCTTTCTCAAAATGACTGTATTTAATGCAAATATAAAGTAATTTACGGGTTCAAGCCCAAACCAATACAATTTATCTGAACAAAACATACGAACATGCACACAGACTTTACCGTTAGCGGCCGTATTATAGACCTACACCAGCAAGAAATTTATGAAGGTACTGTTCATGTCACCAACGGACAGATTTCTAAAATAGTTCGTGAGGTAACTGAAAGCCAAAAGTATATTCTACCGGGTTTTATAGATGCTCATGTGCATGTAGAGAGCTCTATGCTTGTGCCTTGTGAGTTTGCCCGGCTGGCTGTTGTGCATGGTACTGTAACCACTGTTTCGGACCCACACGAAATAGGAAATGTGTTAGGCATAAAAGGTGTAGAGTACATGATAGAGAACGGAAATAAAGTACCATTTAAGTTTTACTTTGGTGCCCCCTCTTGTGTACCTGCCACTCCTTTTGAAACTGCCGGAGCCGAAATAACAGCTGCCGATATTGAAAAGCTTTTCCAGCGGAAAGAAATAAAGTACCTCGCTGAAATGATGAACTGGCCAGGCGTACTAAACCGTGATGCTAGTGTAATGGAGAAAATTGAACTGGCGAAAAAATACGGCAAGACAGTAGATGGGCATGCACCTGGTTTAAGAGGAGAGCAAGCGCTGTTATATGCCTCTGCGGGCATTTCCACAGACCACGAATGTTTTACTGCTGAAGAGGCCCTGGATAAATTGGCTGCAGGAATGAAAATATTGATACGTGAAGGCAGTGCAGCTAAAAACTTTGAGGCGCTAATTCCTCTGCTAGCTGATTACCCGGACGATATTATGTTCTGCTCTGATGACAAACACCCTGACAACTTGGTAGAAGGGCACATAAACCTGCTGGTAAAACGAGCCTTAGCCAAAGGACACGGCCTGTTTCATGTGTTGAAAGCAGCCTGTAAAAACCCGATAGATCATTTTAAACTGGATGTAGGCCTGTTGCAGCAAAATGATCCTGCCGACTTTATAGTAGTGGACAATCTTGATGACTTTAACATACTGAAGACTTACATTAACGGAGAACTAGTAGCAGCGCAAGGCAGAACTAACATTCCTTTTACGCCAAGCGAAAAAATAAACAACTTTAACACAGCACCTAAAGCTCCTGAACAATTTGCCATTGCAGCAGACAAGGCAACTCAGATAAGAGTCATAGAAACCTTCGACGGGCAACTGATCACCAAAGAACAATGGGCCACACCTAAAATTGAGAATGGGTTTATAGTTTCTGACACAGCACAAGACGTGCTGAAGCTAACTGTGGTGAACCGGTATGAAAATGCAGAACCTGCCGTAGCTTTTATCAAGAATGTCGGCTTAAAACGTGGTGCCATTGCTTCTTCAGTAGGGCATGATTCGCATAATATTATTGCCGTAGGAGCAGATGATGAAAGCATTGCCAAAGCTGTTAACCTGATTATTGGTGCTAAAGGAGGCGTAGCAGCCGTTGATGGAACCGTTGAGCAGCTGTTGCCTTTACCAGTAGCAGGCATTATGTCGGCTGAGGACGGTTATAAAGTGGCCAACGCCTATTCAGCAATTGACAAAATGAGCAAAGATATGGGCAGCACCTTGGCATCCCCGTTCATGACGCTTTCTTTTATGGCTTTGCTGGTAATTCCGTCACTTAAGTTAAGTGATAAAGGATTGTTTAACGGAGATGTTTTTCAATTTGTATCTGTAGCAGAGGCTAGATAAGACATAAGCCTTTTGCCTTACAACTATAAACACAAAAGCGGATGCTGTTATTTGGCATCCGCTTTTGTGTTTATAGTTGTGTACTCTATTCCTGATCAGCTTTGCCTTCAGGAAAATATTTTTCCAGCAAGGCACTTACTTTCTCTGATGTAAGAGGTTTTGTTAAATACTCAGCAGCATATTTTTTGGAATTGGCTGTATCCTGAGGGTGTGTAGAGGTAGTCAACACAGCCATCACGATTCCCTTCCTGAAATCATTATTAAGACGTTCATATAAATCAAGCATCTCGAAACCGTCCATCACTGGCATGTTAATATCTAAAAAGATTAACTCCGGGTGAAAGTAGTTTTTGTTTGATTCTTCATAATTATCGTTACTTACGTTATACAAATAATCAAACGCCTGCTTGCCATTCACAAACGTGCGGATGTTTTCAGTCACGTCCATCCTGTCAAGCAGTCTCTGGTTTAAAAAGTTTGTAGTGTCATCGTCATCTATAAGCAAGACACCTTTTAATTTTCTCATTCTGTACTCCTATCTCAAACTCTAAACATATACGGAGGAAGCAGCCTCATAAGTTATATTGCAAAGAACACAACTTTGCATAAAATTTATAAATATTTCCTCTACGGATTTTACCCTATAAGCATTCTCTTAATATAATTACTTATTTAGTAACCCTTTACAAGCTACATTAAAGGAAGCAGCACCTCTATTTAACTGTATAAATTTGCACACAAAGCTATATATAATTTTTATTTATTATATAGGAAAATCTAATATATTATGCAACCTCAACACCATTATTAATCAGCGTGTTACAACAAAAATCACACAAAAGACACTACATAATAATTAAATTCTAAAACTATAAGATCTTCTCTTTCTTGTTTAGCCTTGCAGATGATGCTCAGCCTTAACATCATAAAATTCATAA
Source organism: Pontibacter silvestris (assembly GCF_020907275.1). Taxonomy (GTDB): domain Bacteria; phylum Bacteroidota; class Bacteroidia; order Cytophagales; family Hymenobacteraceae; genus Pontibacter; species Pontibacter silvestris. Next base: position 34,913 of record NZ_JAJJWI010000009.1, read on the forward strand.
ACCAAAGAAAGCTGCCTCATTTTCTGAAACAGCTTTCTTTGAAAAAGTTTGCTACCATCCTTAATTAATCAATGTATCCTTTAGATCGCATCCAGTCATCATTGTATATCTTATTAAGATAACGGGTACCGTGGTCAGCCAACAGCACCACCATCATATCATCTTTTGTCAGGTGCTCTTTGGCGTATTCTAAAGCTCCATGCACAGCAGAGCCGCTCGACCAGCCAACAAAGAGGCCTTCTTCCCGGGCTAGCCTTCGGGTCATAAGAGCGCCATCTTTATCAGAGACTTTGATAAAAGTATCAATGAGGTCGAAGTTTACGTTCTTCGGTAAAATATCTTCCCCTATACCTTCTGTGGCATAAGGGTAAATCTCATTCTTATCAAAAACACCTGTCTCCTTGTACTTTTTAAACACAGAGCCATAGGTATCGATTCCAACTGTTTTGATATTGGGGTTTTGCTCTTTCAGAAAGCCTGAGATACCGGACACAGTACCGCCAGTACCCACACCTGTTGCAAAATAAGTTATCTCGCCATTGGTCTGGTCCCATATTTCCGGCCCTGTAGATTCGTAGTGCGCTGCCGTATTAGACATATTATCGTACTGATTAGGGTAGAACGAGTTCGGAATTTCCTGGTTCAGTTTCCTGGCGACAGAATAATAAGACTCAGGGTCGTCAGACTCCACATCCGTAGGACAAACAATAACTTCAGCCCCTACCGCTTTTAGAATATTTATTTTCTCCTGCCCTTGCTTATCTGTTAGGGTAAAAATACACCTGTACCCTTTAGCAATGGCTGCCAGCGCTAAGCCCATGCCCGTGTTGCCGGATGTTCCTTCTATAATTGTTCCGCCGGGCTTCAGAATACCTGCTTTTTCAGCATCTTCAATCATTCTGAGAGCCATCCGGTCTTTTACTGAATTACCAGGATTCATATATTCCACTTTGGCAAGCACGGTAGCTTCTAAGCCTTTCGTTACACTGTTCAGTTTCACCAAAGGAGTGTTTCCGATAGCCTCGGTAATATGGTTCAGGTACTTCATTTTTATTATCTAAAGGTTTTAATGTAAAGGTACATATATTAAATCACTCTCTTAAGCTTACGTACAATAACGTTCCTAAGGCAATTGTAATCCTTAATCAACAGTAAAAATAGACACAACAAGATTCTGCCTGCATTTGTAAGGTAACTATATTAGGGATAACTATTTTTTGCATGGCCCACAAAAAAGCCTATTTTTGCACTAACCTTAAGTTAGAGTGTCTATACATCAACTAAATAACATACACATGAGTGTTTTAGTAAATAAAGATTCGAAAGTGATCGTGCAGGGCTTTACCGGCTCGGAAGGTACTTTCCACGCACAGCAGATGATTGAGTACGGCACAAACGTTGTTGGTGGCGTAACTCCAGGCAAAGGTGGACAAACTCACCTCGACCGCCCGGTATTTAATACTGTAGCAGATGCTGTAAAAGAAACTGGTGCCGATGTATCCATCATTTTTGTGCCACCTGCCTTCGCTGCCGATTCTATTATGGAAGCTGCCGGATCAGGTATTAAAGTAATTATTGCTATTACAGAGGGTATTCCTGTAAAAGACATGATTACAGCGAAAAACTTCCTGAAAGATAAAGATGTTACACTCATCGGACCGAACTGCCCAGGTGTAATTACGCCAGGTGAGGCGAAAGTAGGTATTATGCCGGGTTTCGTGTTCAAATCAGGCAGAATCGGTATCGTTTCTAAGTCTGGAACGCTTACTTATGAGGCAGCCGACCAGATTGTGAAAGCTGGCTTAGGTATCTCTACAGCTATTGGTATCGGTGGTGACCCTATTATTGGCACGCCAACTAAAGATGCGGTTGAGTTACTGATGCACGACCCTGAGACTGATGCTATTGTAATGATAGGTGAGATTGGTGGTAACTATGAGGCTGTTGCTTCTGAATATATCAAATCAACTGGTAACAAGAAACCTGTTGTAGGCTTTATCGCAGGCCAGACAGCACCTCCAGGACGCCGTATGGGTCACGCTGGTGCTATTATTGGCGGTGCTGACGATACTGCTGCTGCTAAAATGAAAATTATGCGTGAGTCTGGTATTCATGTAGTAGAGTCTCCGGCAACAATAGGTGAGGCTATGGTAAAAGCACTGCAAGAAGCTGGCATCAACGCTTAAGCTTAATAAAAGCTATAAAACAAGAAAGGCAGCCTTTAAGGCTGCCTTTCTTGTTTTATACTACAGCACAGTTGAACCTATCTATTCCTCACTCTTCTGCTTACGCCCTGCTATCTGGTCCATCACCCAAGCTGTACGTGCCGCTGATATGCCTGTACTAGGGCTTTTACCTTGGCCAGTCAGTTCATTTACTATAGTTTGTATGAGCGGCTGTTGCACATGGGCAGGAGGTGGCAGTGTGAATTTCTTTAGGCCCTTCGCTGTCTCCAGCACCACGGGGGCATTAGAGAAGGAAGGAAAAGTTATCTTACCTAAGCTACCAACTATTTCAATGCAATCAGTTTGTTGTGCCTTGGCAACATTAAAGCACCAAACACCACTGCCCAAGGCCCCGGTCTGGAATCTAAACTGCCCTGTCACAATGTCTTCGGCAGTATATAAGCCCATTTGGTTTGCTACCTGGCCAGACGCAGAGACAATTGGGCATAAAATATAATCCAGAAAATCTAGCTGGTGCGATGCTAAGTCAAAAAATAAGCCTCCTCCTGAAACCTCTGGTCTTACACGCCAGGGTAGATTTTCCTTGTCCAGACCTTGTTTAGAAGGCTGGTACAACCGGATATTCACAAAGCGGACTTCACCAACAGTTCCGCTAGCTATTAGCTCCTTTACTTTCAGAAACGCGGGGAGGCATCTGCGGTAATAGGCTACAAAAAGAGGTACCTGTGCCTGCTGGCAGGCTGCTATCATTTTCTGGCACTGGGCATGCGTTAGTGCCATAGGTTTTTCAACATACACTGGCTTACCTGCCGCTGCTACTTGTAGCACATAGTCTGCGTGTGAGTTGGGAGGAGTCGCAACATACACAGCATCTACATTAGGGTCCTGAATCAGTTCTTGTGCGTTATTGTACCACTTGGATACCCGGTGCCGCTGAGCGTAGTCCCTAGCCTTTTCAGCATCACGACGCATAACCGCTACCAGTTGTGAGTTTGCAACTTTCTGAAAAGCCGGGCCACTTTTAACTTCCGTTACATCGCCGCAGCCGATTATTCCCCAACGTACTGTTTGCATATTCTCCTGTTAAAGCACAGGTATGAAGTTAGCAGGAATAACATCAAAATCAACAATATATAGCTAAAAATTCCTATAGCTGCAAAAATCGCTTTAGCTCTTAATGGTAATCACCTGTTCTTTCTTTCTTTCACGAATAGCGGCCGGCACAGAAGCGATAATTTCTTCTTTTAATGCCTCTACCAGCTTTTTCTTTAGAAAGCTGCGGTGTACTGCTAAACTAACTTCGCGTTGTGGCTGTGGATGCTGAAACGGGTGCACCAGTTTCAGCTTTTCGTCAGCTATCTCCATTACAGACAACTCTGGTAAAAGCGTCAGGCCGTGTTGTGTTTCCACAATACGCTTTAGTGTTTCCAAAGAACCGCTCTTGTAGTCGAAGTAGCCACCTTCTTCACTCCGGGCTACACCTCCCCTGTTACATATATTCAGCACTTGGCTCCGGAAGCAATGCCCTTCATTTAGCACCCACATATCTTCTACATCCAGCTCGCTTGCACTGATGGTTTCATTTTTCGCTAATGGGTGATTAGGGTTGATATAAGCAACAAAAGACTCATAAAACAAAGGCAGTTCTCTTATGCTTTTATCTTCTAATGGTGTTACCAGTAAGCCTACATCAATCAGTTCGTGGTTTAGCTTCTCTACAATCTGCTCTGTAAGCAACTCCTGCACCACCACCCGCACCAACGGATACTTCTGCATAAACCCTGTGATAAAAAGCGGAATCAGGTAAGGGGCAAGCGTAGGAATAACTCCAATGCGAAGCTCACCCGAAAGCTCCTGCTTCTGGTTGTGCACAATCTCCTGTAACTTTTTTGATTCTGCCAGCACAATGCGTGCCTGCGTGATAATCTCTTTCCCTATTTCTGTTGGTCGCACAGGCACACGGCTTCTGTCGAACAGTTGCACTCCTAACTCCTCCTCCAGCTTCTGTAACTGCATGCTGAGGGTAGGCTGTGTTACAAAGCAATGTTCTGCAGCTGTGGCAAAATGCCTGTGAGTGTCTACTGCAACTAAATACTCCAGTTGTACAAGTGTCATAAGCTAAATAAATTATACTTTAACAAAACTTAAGCAGACGTATCTTATCTCCCTAATAGAATAAACAACCTCTATTTCAACACTGCAAGTTATAGTTTTAATCTATATATTCATAAACATAATCAATTTGATATATACAACTTATACAACGACCTTTGTAACGAAGCTTATGAACAAAAACAAAATAAAACGCGAAATGAACAAACTAAATAATATAGGACTGCAGAAACAAGACAGCCAGCAAATTGCAGAGCAGCTTAATGAACTATTGGCTAACTACCATTTATACTATCAGAACCTGAGAGGCTTCCACTGGAATGTTAAAGGTGTTTACTTCTTCCAGCTACACGACAAGTTCGAAGAGCTTTACAATAATGCTTTAAGTAAAATTGACGCAATTGCAGAGCGAATTCTAACTATTGGCCAGCAACCATTACACACTTTCTCTGACTACATTGTGAATTCTACCATTAAAGAAGCAGGTAAGTTGAATGATGGCCTGGAAATGGTTAAAGCTACTTACGATAGCCTGACCGTACTGCTGAACTTTGAACGCGATATACTTTCGTTAGCTGCTGAAACAGGCGACGAAGGTACTGTAACACTTATCAGCGATGACATTAACGAAAACGAGAAGACACTCTGGATGCTAAAAGCTTTCCTGAGCTAATTCCTGAAATATAGATAAGATTATTGTGGTTTAGTTGTGAGTGAAAAAGGCATAGCGGCGGAAGTTTAAGCATAATGCTCCGCCGCTTTTACCTTACCTAAATTGTTACAACTTTCCCCTGAAATGCTATTGAATATGGTGATAGCATCATATTTTAAAATAATACAGCTTAATTATATATAACTAAAGCGTCTGCAGTTGTTGCAGGCGCTTTTTTAATTTATAGGTGCACTCTTTGCAAACTCTATTAACCCGAGAGACGATAAACTCAGGAAATCTCCGGGCTTAGAAACAAGTAATCGTAATGTACTAAGGGCTTCTGGTTCTTCTGCCCGATACGCTCCTGTGCTTTTTCTGAACTGTATTCCGCTATGCCTAAGCCTACCAGCTTCTCATTTTGATCCAACAGTTTAATAATATCACCCTTCTGAAATTGCCCTAATACCCTTACAACCCCAATAGGAAGCAGGCTTGTAGCTTTTGTTGAACAAAGCGCGGCTTGTGCACCTTCATTAATCTGTACCTTTCCTTTTGCATAATTCCCGGAGTGGGCAATCCATTTTATTTTACCGGATACTGCTTTATGAGGAATAAACTTTGTATTAATAACTTCTTCACTTAACAATCTGGTAAGAACATTTTCTGTCTTGCCATTCGCAATATGAACGGCTATCCCCAATTGTGCAACTTTCCGGGCCATATGGCTTTTGGTAAGCATACCGCCCCGGCCAAACTGCGAGCGCTGCGTACTTATAAAAGCCGACAAACCTGTTACCACATAGTCAATCTCCTCTATAACTTTTGAGGCCTCGTCTTTAGGGTTACCATCATAAATACCATCCACATTAGAGAGAATAATCAAAGCATCGGCATTAAGCATAGACGCGACCAAACCTGCCAATTCATCGTTATCGGTGAACATAAGCTCAGTGACCGAAATAACATCGTTTTCATTTACAACAGGTACTACATTGTTCTGTAGCAGAATCTGGAAGCAGTTTTTCATGTTCAGGTAATGCAGCCTGTCACGGAAGTCTTCTTTTGTGACCAGTACCTGTGCACATGTTAGCTCATGCTCATTAAAAAGCTCTGCATAAGTATTAATCAGCTTTACCTGCCCTACAGAAGCCAATAGTTGTCTGGTAGCCACCGCATCAAACTTGTCAGAGACCGTAATTAAACTTCTTCCAGAGGCTACAGCACCTGAAGACACCAGAATAACTTCTTTCCCTTGCTTTTTTATTTCAGCAATCTGCTCAACCAGGTGCTGCATTCTGGCCTTATCAGGCATGCCATTATCTTGCGTCAAAACGTTAGAACCAATTTTGATTACAATTCTTTGATAGGATAGCGCCATTACTGTTTATATAGTACAAGCCCAATTTAGCGTAAAAGTTTTAAAAAGATAATGTTGGATATGCTAATTATGCAAGGCTATAAAAACAAAGTCGCCTGCCACAAAATGCAGCAGACGACTTAACCTTAATTAATTATCAGTACTTACTTAGCGTAGCTAATAGCGCGCATCTCCCGGATAACCGTAATCTTAATCTGTCCAGGGTACTGCATCTCTTTCTCTATTTTCTGAGAGATATCAAATGAAAGCTGTGCGGCTTTCTCATCAGTTACATTGTCAGCATCAACCATTACACGCAGTTCACGTCCGGCCTGTATGGCATAGCAGTGGTTCACACCATCAAAAGAAACAGCTGCCTCTTCCAGTTCTTTCAAACGCTTAATGTACGATTCCATTATCTCACGACGGGCACCTGGTCGGGAACCGGAAATAGCGTCACAGGCCTGTACCAGAGGAGACACCATGGCAGTCATTTCAACTTCATCGTGGTGGGCACCTATGGCATTGCACACATCCGGATGCTCTTTATACTTCTTGGCCAGCTCCATACCAATAATGGCGTGTGGCAGCTCCGGCTCATCCGGCGTTACTTTACCAATATCGTGTAGCAGACCAGCACGTTTAGCGTGTTTTACGTTCAGGCCTAGTTCGGCAGCCATAGTCGCACAAAGGTTAGCTACCTCACGGGAGTGCTGCAAAAGATTCTGTCCATAAGAAGAACGGAAACGCATACGCCCCACCATTTTAATGAGTTCCGGGTGCAGACCATGCACACCAAGGTCTATCGCAGTACGCTCTCCAATTTCAATAATCTCTTCTTCAATGTTCTTGCGGGTTTTGGTTACCACCTCCTCAATACGGGCAGGGTGAATACGACCGTCAGCAACCAGGCGGTGCAGCGACAGACGGGCAATTTCACGGCGTACAGGGTCAAAACCAGAGATAATAATAGCCTCAGGCGTATCATCCACAATAATTTCTACACCAGTAGCAGCTTCTAAAGCACGAATATTACGGCCTTCACGCCCAATAATTTTACCTTTAATGTCGTCACTTTCAATGTTAAAGACAGACACGCAGTTTTCAATAGCATGTTCCGCAGCCGTACGCTGTATGGTCTCAATAACAATTTTCTTCGCTTCTTTTGTAGCCGTAAGTTTAGCTTGTGCTACAATGTCTTTAATGTGAGAAGATGCTCTGGTTTGGGCCTCATTTTTAAGGGCTTCTACCATTTGTTCGCGGGCCTCTGCGGCAGTTAAACCAGCAATTTTTTCTAGCTGGGTTACTACTTCTTTATGCTGTTGCTCTACTTCTTCTTTGCGCTTCTTTAAATGCTCCAGCTGGATATTCAGGTGCTCCTTTTCCTTATCCAGTTGTGCTGTCAGTTGCTCCTTCTCTTTGTCCAGTTCAGCTTCGCGTCGCTTTGTCTGCTCCATTTGCTTGGCGACATTCTGCTCACGCTGCTTTACCTTGTTCTCGTTCTGAATAATGATGTTCTTTTTCTTATTCACATCTTCTTCAAACTCCGACTTCAGCCTCAGGTATTTCTCCTTTGCTTCCAGGATACGGTCTTTCTTAATGCTCTCGGCATTAAGCTCGGCTTCCCGTATAATGGCCTGCGCCTTCTGCTGGGCGGCCTCTTCCTGCTGCTTATACACTTTCTGCAGCAGGACACGCCCTATGTATACGCCCACTCCGAGCGCCACAATGGCCGTTAATAAAATGTAAAGAATATCGGGCATAACTATACAGCTTTTATATGGTTTATAAAACGTATAGCAGCACCTGCATCAGACAGGAATCTTGCTTATAGCCCAACGAAAGTATAGAAAGGTTTACAACGCTGTCGCTGTGCCAGATTTCTACTTAACCGACGATAAGAGTTCATCTAGTACATTAAGCTGTTCGCCTACATCAGAAAGATGAGATGATTTCTCCTCCTCCAGCTTAAGTTTCTCAACCATGGTTTCAAAAGCAACCAGGGCTAGTAAATCTTGCTTGTCTTGTAAGCCAAACTGATCTTTATAAAAGCGCAAGCGCTCGTTCAGTATCTTGCCAACAGCTCTAAGTCTTTCTTCCTCCTCTTCCTTTACCCGCATCGGATACTCGCGTTCCGCGATGCGAATTTTTATAGATAATTCACCCATCCGTTGCGTAGTTTATAGGTTCTAGTGTCTGTTTCCTGGTTCAGGTCATGCTTTAGCTACCTTGCGGGTAACTACAAGTTTGTTTTCATAAACTTTAGCTTAATCCTGTAAGTAAGCAATACACTTTTCGATTTCTCGGATATATTCGTTTAACTTAAGCTTTAACTCTGTCGAATTTGCAGTGTTTCCTGCTATCGTGTCTACAATTTTAACAATATTCTCCTGATTTTGAAAATTTTTTATTTGCTGATCTTTCTCTTCTACCAGGGATTCCAGAAATTTCACCTCTTCCTGCGCCTGCGATAGCTGCTGCTGCACATCAGCATAGCGGCTTACGAGCTTTCTCAGCTTGTCTTCAATTTGCTGGAGTTGTTTTAATTGCTTGTCTTTTGGCATAACACTATTTGCGGATAAAAGCTCCCAATTGTTTCTCGAATTGTTGCATCAGGCGATTCATGGTATTGTCTATCACCTTATCAGTCAGGGTTTGCTGCTTATCCAGCAACGTAAAGCTTAGAGCATAGGCTTTTTTGCCTGCTTCTATCTTGTCCCCTTCGTACACGTCAAACACATTTACGTCTTGCAGCAGTTTACGCTCTGTACGGAGAGCAACTTGCCTTACCTGGTCAAATGTAACATTTTTGTCCAGTACCAGTGACAGGTCACGGCGCACTTCCGGGAACTTAGGTAACTCTTCAGCTACTAAATTGATTTTATACTTCTTCAGCAGATAGTCCCAGTTCAGCTCAGCATACCATACCTGCTCTTTGATTTCCATGAAACGGGTAACAGCTGTATTTAAGACACCTACCTGTGCTATAACAGTACCATTTTTTATGTAGGCGACCCCCTGGCCCATAAAGTTGTTCTGCTCCAGTGCCTGCACCTCAAAGTCTGCGCCTAACTTACGCAGCACGTTCTGCACTGTACCAGCGAGATCATGGAAAGCTACTTTGTTGCTTGGCTGCTTCCAGCTTTCGGCTGTTACATTTCCTACCATAAACAACGACAGCTTCGTACTTTCCTTATACTTATCCTCTACCAGCTCATATACTTTGCCCAATTCAAATAGCTTCAGGTCTTTCTGACGGCGGTTAATGTTGCGGCGTAATACTTCCAGCCCAGAAAATACCATAGACTTACGCAGCACATTAAGGTCTTCGGAGTTATAGTTTACGATATGCACTAACCCAGCTGTTTCAGCCTCACCTGCCTGCTCATAATATTTTGAGTTGGTTATAGAGTTAGTGATAATCTCATGGAAACCATTGGCTGAAACGTAATCCAGTAATGTTTGTGTGATGTGCTCCGGATCTGGTTTCGGAAATTTGGCCAGGTAAGTAGTAGCCAAATTCTCATTCATTTCAATGTTATTGAAACCATAAATACGGAGAATCTCTTCCACCACATCGGCTTCACGCTTTACATCTACTTTGAACGGCGGCACCGACAGCGACAAACTTATATCTGTTACTGCTGTAATCTCAATGCCTAGATCTGTAAGAATGTTTTTTATACGCTCAGCACCAATTTCTTTCCCTATCAGGCGTTGTGCACGGTCTATGCTTAGCTCTAACTCAAAGTTCTGAATTGGCTCAGGGTATGCATCTACTATTTCGGATGCTATTTCTCCTCCGGCTACTTCCTGCATCAGAAGTGCCGCACGCTTCAATGCATAGATCACAATGTTAGGATCTGTGCCACGCTCAAAACGGAAAGATGCATCTGTTTTAAGGCCATGCACCATGCCGGTTCGGCGTACATAGTCTGGCGAGAAGTAAGCACTTTCAATAAAAACAGTAGTTGTTTCGTCTGTTACACCAGATGTTTTTCCACCAAACACACCCGCCAGCGCCATTGGCTCTTCTGCATTACAAATAACCAGGTCTGTGGCTTTCAGCTTACGCTCCACGCCATCTAAAGTAACAAAAGTAGTACCCTCGGCAGCAGTTTTAACTACAATCTTTCCACCTGTTATTTTATCTGCATCAAAAGCATGTAATGGCTGCCCTAACTCGTGCAGTACAAAGTTGGTAACGTCCACAATGTTATTGATAGGCGAAAGGCCAATAGCACGTAAACGCTTCTGCATCCACTCCGGCGATGGCCCCACTTTAACACCTGAAACAGTTATACCGGCATAACGTGGGCAAGCTTCTGTGTTCTCTACTTCTACTGAAACAGGCTTTGATGTATTCTCAATTTTGAAAGTCTCTACCGATGGCAGCACAACTTTAGCATTCAGCAATGCCTGCAGGTCGCGGGCTACACCATAATGTGAGGCAGCATCGGCACGGTTTGGGGTCAGGCCTATTTCAAATACTTTATCTGAGCTCATGCCAAAGAATTCAGCAGCGGGTGTACCGTTTGCTAGATCTGTATCCAGCACCATAATACCTGCATGAGAGATACCGATACCAATTTCATCTTCGGCACAGATCATACCTTCCGATACGGCTCCTCTTATTTTCGACTTTTTGATTTTAAAAGCCTCTCCACCTGTTGGATATAATGTACTGTTTACCGTAGCTACCACTACTTTTTGCCCGGCAGCTACGTTTGGCGCACCACACACAATCTGGCTTGGTGTACCGTTACCGATGTCCACAGTTGTAATGTTCAGGCGGTCAGCATCCGGGTGGCGCTCACACGTAAGTACTTCCCCTATCACAATGCCTTCTAAGCCACCTTGAACTACATCAAAAGTATGAATGCCCTCTACCTCCAGGCCTGCGCCTGTCAGCAAAGCTCCTACTTCCTCAGTCGGTTTGTTTATATCTATCAGTTGTTTCAGCCAGTCGAATGAAATCAGCATGTTTATTTTTGTTGATTTTAAAGTACAGCACCTATTTCAGGCACCATTATTCTCCAAAATTAAGAATTAAATTTATAGCAGACACAAGTATAAGGCGCAAGGCTTTGTTTAATTACAAATTACGAACTTTACATTACGGGTAAACAAGATAACCTCCGTTGGGCAAAGGCCCAGACGTTGGTTTACTTTTACCATGCTTCTTGTATCTAAGGTCTTGCACCTGTACCTAATGCGCGCCATTGTACGTCTTTTCCCCGGCTGATATAGCTACACTAAGGCGATTCTCTTTTGGCGGCACAGGGCAGACGTACTCTGAGTTATAGGCACAGTAAGGGCTGTAAGCGCGGTTAAAGTCCAGCACTACTGTTTCAGCACCCTCTTCAAACGGTACATCTATGTACCGGCCACCACCATACGTTTCAAAACCGTTGGTCTTATCGGTAAAAGGCACAAAAAGTTCTGCCTTCTCCTCATTTATTCTTTTGTACAATGTAAGGCGCTGGGGCTGCCCTTCCAGCTCGAAATTAGCGACAGCATATTGCAGGTAGGGTTCTGTCGTGCCATTGGTCATAGGCATATACAATGTATCCTGCTCAGGCACCTCTTTTACTTCTGCTTTTACACGGTAATTCACATCAGGCTCGTAGTACACCAGGTTCGTAAAACTTCTGCGATTCTCATCCGTAAAGGGTGTGCTGGCACGGCTCCTGAAAGACAAGTCTTTATCTTTCCGCTCCTGCAACAGTGGCTTTGTGTAGTTGTCGTCGTTGAAAAATGATTCGGACACAACATAAAAAAGCACTAGTGCAATGCCCGCTATAATGATATATTTTAATGGTCTTTGCATGACTGCAACTTAGTTTTTCCAAAGTTCGAAAATTTTGGAGACATAGGAGCTAAGTTCAGCTTAATACTAGTAGTTAACGTAGATATCTTTATTGTATAACTACTCCCCGGCTGGCTACATTCTTATTTTAAGCCCATGTAATTGTATGTCTTCAGAGTAACGGGGACTGGAAAACTATACAACAATCATGAATACAGGTGATTCTAAAGTACGCTTACTGTACCTCCCAAACGAAGCAATGCTGGACAACAGGTGTATGCAGATTGGACCAAGAAAAGCTTTTGAGCATTTACTTGAGACTAATCAGATAGAAGCATACAGCGCTTTTTCTTTCCTACACGAATACAATACAACCGGCAGCTACGAGACAGTCCGGAACAAACTGCTGCAAGAGGCTAAGAAGTTTAAGCCTAACGTTATTTTATGGCAGCATATAACCAGTTTTGATGCCCCTGCTGAATTTCTGCGTGAGTTAAAAAATATAGAATCCAAGCCCGTTCTGGCCTACCATGAAGGCGACCCTTATGGCCGTTACTTTAAGCGCATGTCACCTCAGCTTAAAGTTATCCTAAGAGAAGCTGACATCGTGTTTATGATAGGTCTTGGAACTTTTGCAGAATTAGCCAGAGAGGCCGGAGCAAAAAAAGTATTTTATGCTCCTCATATGTTTGACTCGGTGCGCTCCGGAAAGCCCTGGACTCCGACCACTGAAAGAGAACATGACATTGTGATGATTGCCAATGCGGGTAAAACGCGTATTCCCGGGCGATACTTTCCGGGGGGGAGAAACCGTATGAAGCTTGCTAAAAAACTAACCCAACGGTTTGGCAGGCGCTTCGCCCTTTATGGCAAAGGCTGGGACAAGCTGGAATCATCCAGAGGACTACTTCCTTTTGATAAACAGGAAGAAACAATACAATCTGCCTGGCTAACTATAAACTGGGACCACTTTGACAAAGTTCCTTATTACTTTTCTAATAGGCTTCCTATTTCGCTGGCAGCGGGCGTACCTCATATAACCTCCTATCACGCTGGATATGAACATATGTTTGATAGCTGCAAAGGACTTTATGCTGTTAAAACAGTAGACGAAGCAGTAGAGACTGCTCAGTTCCTGTTAAGCCAGCCAAAATCTCGTTTAATACAGGAGGGCATTCAAGGCAGAGATTTTGTTTTCAACAACCTGGAAGCCAACATTGTTTTCACCAACATTCTGAACACCATAAAGAGCGAGCATTTTAAACCAGATAAGGCTGCTATAGAGAACAGTCATTTTATAGTAAGCTAAAGTACTGGTTGAGATTAATCTGCAGCACACTATCCTGGTCTTTATCAGTTTTCTTTAGAAGTAACTCATTCTGCCTTCTTACTGAATGCACTCCATGAAAGCAAAGCACTTGAATGTCGTAGACAAAAACTTCAACCTGCACTCATGCCTGCTTCCAGCAAAAACAGCAGGCATGAGTGTAGAAAGAACCAAGAATCTTACTTACACAGATTGCGGCATCTCCTGCGATACATTTAACATTATCCATATAACCGATGGGCAGCATGTTACCATAAGTGAACTTGAAACCGCCCTTGAGCATTACCTGAAACAAGACTTTGCCTTCTGCCTTTGGGTTTGCAAAAAGAATTTAACAGAAAAACTCAGAGCTTTTTTAAGGAGCTTAAAGCTAAAACAGGTTGCCAGCGAGGCAGGCATGGAACTTGACCTGCCACAATACAAAGCCACACCCACCAATGGGCTGGGCAGCATCAGAGTAATAACAAGCAAAGAACAAATAAATACTTTTGCGTTTGTGTTATCTTTAAACTGGAGCCCACCGGACCAGAACTTAGTATCCTACTACGGCAAAGCTTCTCAGGCTATACTCCAACAAGATAGAGGCATCTTATTCGCTTGCTATTTTTTGGATGAAGAGCCTGTTGCCACCATAGAGTTATTTCCCACAGATAACAAAACAATAGGGATCTATAACTTATCAACACGCGAAGATCATCGAGGCAAAGGTATAGGCACCGCATTAATGTCTTTCGCCTTGAACATGGCCAAAGACAAAGGCTATGAAACAGCAGTACTCCTAGCTTCAAAAGACGGTATTAACATTTACAAAAGATTTGGTTTCCGAGAAACCACTTCTTTCTTTGGATTTAAATAAGCTATGCTGCCTTTACACAATCACTCCTCCAGAAGACTAACAGAAAGATAAGGTATACAGCGTTGCTTTTTACTATTGATTTTCATACCTTATCACTATTCCATTTTACGACATCACATGACATTGGCTAATGACCCAACAAGTTTAATACCCTGTTAACTTGCCTGTTAAAGCACCCGCAGCTGCTTAATGGCTTTATTAAGTTCTGTTAATACCTATACACTTACCACTATGGAAAAATCAAAAAAAATCCTTTTCCTGACAGGAGACTTCACAGAAGATTATGAAACAATGGTACCTTTCCAGATGTTGCAGATGGTGGGTTATGAGGTACACGCTGTATGCCCGGATAAAAAGAAAGGTGACACGGTTAAAACAGCGATTCATGACTTTGAGGGAGATCAGACTTACTCCGAAAAACCAGGACATAACTTTGTGCTGAACTATACCTTCTCAGAGGTTAACCCAGGCGATTACGAGGGATTGGTAATTGCAGGGGGCAGAGCGCCAGAATATCTCCGACTAAACCAGGGCGTGCTGGATATCACGAAATATTTTGCAGAAAACAACAAGCCCCTTGCCGCCATTTGCCACGGCATCCAGATACTGACAGCAGCCAGAGTAGTTAACGGAAGAAAACTGACTGCTTATCCTGCCGTTGGCCCTGAAGTAGAATTGGCTGGAGGCACTTATGTAAATGTACCTGTGGATGATGTTGTAGTAGACAGAAACTTAGTAACTTCTCCGGCCTGGCCTGCTCATCCTAAATTTATCAGAGCATTTCTAGATGTGATGGGTGTTAAGATTGATTTAGGAGAACTTGTTTCGGCAGAGGCTACGGTATAACCACTGCACCTTTTTACTTCTAAAGCTTAGTATCCTTTAGTGTTGTTAGTACAGCTTAATATAGCATACAATACTTAATCAATAACTTAAATTGCCATTTACAAAAGCAGGTATAAGTGCTCCATGTCGTTTACCCACTCCTAACCCCTCCCAATAAAGGAATTTTGCAAACGATTAGAATATGCCCCTCCTCTGAGAGGCTAGGAGTGAGTAAAGGTTCAGTTTCAGCACCACAAATAAATCGCGACTTGAATTGATTAATATTTAATCGGTATGATAAACCTACTGCTAGAAAACAACTGTCGCTTTATCTGTATTCTTCCTTAACTGCATTGCCTGCTTTTCATCTTATGCCCAGCAGGTAACTCCTTCTTCAGGCTTCTTTCCAGCTACGGTCGTTCTTAAGGCAAGTGTAGCCACTGCTATTAGTAAACGAACAGCAAACAAGCTACGGTGCATTAATTCTGGATACTGCAAAGTTAGAAGTTGACGCTATTCTGGAGAGTATTACAGCCATTAACAAGTACGGCGGCAGTGCCAGAGGCGGAGCTGTACTGGCCAAAACAAAAGATAATGTTAAGCTAGTCAGGATTGATCAGATTTTCAATCATTTTCAGGTGCCTTCTTTTCAGCACGACAAAAAAGTTCTTATTAACGGCAGACTGGTTAGCCATGAGCTTGTTTTAGCTGATATCAGCAACATAGAAAAGTAGAAGTAACCTCCCCTTACTCGATATAGCTGGAACGAAAACGAAAAGTACCTGAACATTATCACTAAAAAGTAATTCTTTTAAAAACATAGACAAGTTACCTACCACCTCTACTACACAATCATTCCTGCTAGAAGAGACATATAAGGCTTGTCTGTTAAAGCATCAGCTACATTTTAAACTAATATATAACCTTTTGAAGAAGACATGTACGATTGGGGTTCTATGCTCTCTGCTTTGTTTGAGTTACATACCCTTACAAGCACAGACAAAGGAATATTCCATTGAGAAGCCTGATAAGATGCGCTTAAATAAGCTAGGTGCTACGTTAGGTCTTGGAGTTGCCACTATGAACCTGAACGAGATGAACAACCGCCTGCAGGAATTGGGAATTGGCAGCTTAGAAGAAGACCAAAACTGGTACAACTTTAGTATATACATAGAATTTAACAGTGGTTTTGGTATATCGATGGATATAAGCGGAGGCATATCTCTTGAGAGCGAGCTATATAACCCAGATACCTGGATTACACTCAAAGCACTTTCCTTTGGCCCCACACTATATTATCCCTTCGTCAAGACTAACCGTATCCGTTTATCGGTCTTAGGCGAATTACGCACCTACGACATGAAATTTGAGTATAACGCTAACGCCAATGCAATTCCTGACCTAAATAACCTTTTAACTAATCCTGCTGCAAATAGTAATACAGTAATTTTAGAAAGCACATCTACTGATGCAGTAACTTTAGGAGCGAGGTTTCAGTACCGGTTAGGGAAGAAAGAAAATCTTAAGCCAAGGGAATACAGCCTGGGTATTGACATAGGCTACAACTATGGCTTTGGCAGCGTTGCCTGGCACGAAATACGCAGTAAATATGCTATAAATGATATGCCAGCCATAAAGCCAGACAACTTTTATTTTAATTTTACCTTTACAGCTTTGCTCATACGTTAAATCAATAAAGCAATTCTAAGGTAAAACCAGAACAAGAAATGGACGGAAAAAAACGATCAAACATAAAACCAGGCCTGCATGTAAATATCGTCATGAAAGAAGACCAACGCACAGGCGACCTGACAGAAGGCTATGTGCAGGATATTCTTACCAACTCTTCCACGCATCCGCATGGCATAAAGGTACGCTTAGAAACAGGCGAAGTAGGTCGGGTAAAGGAGATACTGGAAGAAGACTAAAAGAGAATTAGTTCGAAAGCTTTAAGTATATTCTAACGAATAAATTTCTACTTTGGTGCACGTGCCTGTTACCCTACAGGCACGTGCACTTATTCTTTAACTTCTGATGTTAGTAGTTTCGGTTACAGAATGCCCTCATCAGCGAAGCTATAATAATCATTGTCGGTAAAAATGATATGGTCGAGCACTGGCAGGTCCAGAAACTGACCAGCCTCTTTCATCTTCTTTGTCAGCGCAATGTCTGCAGAGCTAGGTTTAATGTTACCGCTTGGGTGGTTGTGCACTAATATAATAGAACTTGCTAACTGCTCCAGCGCCTTTTTAAATATGATTTTAGGATCTGCCACCGTGCCTGCCACACCACCTGTGCTAATGCTTTCTTTCTTCATTACCACATTGGCCCGGTTCAACAATATAATCCAGAACTCCTCATGTGGCAGATCCAGCAATTGAGGTTTTATATAATTGTAAATATCTGTGGAGCATGTAATACGGGTTTTGGCTACGGCAGCTGTTTCTTTACGTCGCCGGCCCAATTCCAAGGCACTTACTATGGCAATGGCTTTAGCCTCACCTATACCCTTGTGCCTCTTCAGGTCATTTACTGTCAGTTTGGCAAGTTCATTCAAATCATTGCCAATAGCCGATAAAATTAATTTAGCTACATCTACCGCTGTCAGTTTTGGTGTGCCAGACCCAATAAGGATGGCAATTAGTTCTGCATCGCTCAGGGCTGCCTTTCCTTTTAATAAAAGCTTCTCCCTAGGGCGATCTTCCTCAGCCCAGGTTTTAATGTTCAGCGACGGTTGGTACAGTATAGCTTCTTCTATGGCAGACTCTTTCACAACGGTATAGAATTTGATAAGTAATAGATGCTAGTGCAATTCTTTTTCCCTTGAATTAGTTCAGCACCAGCATAATTTATATCCTACTTTGTTTTACTTTAACTTTTAGAACTAATCTGGCCAAAGCCACACAAGAGGCAAGGCTTATAATATTATGGGACGATTTATTTCAAACGGAGTAATTATCCTGCTTCTGTTCCTGATCGACATGTATGTTTTTCAGGCAGTGAAGGCCGTTACTCAGAGCTTATCTACTACTGCCCAAAGAAGCATATACATTGTGTATTGGGCCATTTTTGCTATTACGGCTGCCACTATTGTACTTTTTACTTTAACGCGCGGCACGCCACCTAATAACCTTAAAAACTATCTGGCAAGTATTTTATTCATCATCTTTGCCTGTAAGTTAGTGGTAACAGTTTTCTTACTTTTAGATGATGCGATCCGGTTAGGTAAAATAGTGCTGAACAATACCAGCAAAGAGCCTTCCTTTGATCCATCCAGAAACAAATTTCTGAGCCAACTTGGCCTGCTTGTGGCCGCAGTGCCTTTCTCAGCTTTTATCTACGGTATGGTGAGAGGAGCTTATAACTATCAGGTAAAACGCGTTACATTGCGCTTCCCGAACCTGCCTAAAGCTTTTGACGGCTATAAGATGCTGCAGATATCTGACCTGCACACAGGTAGCTTTAACTCTACCAGCCCCTTAAAAGAGGCAGTAAGCCTGATAAACAAGCAGGAAGCTGACCTTGTGTTTTTTACCGGAGACCTGGTGAATAACATGGCTGTGGAAGTGCAAGAGCATATTGATACACTAAAGGAAATAAAAGCTAAAACGGCGGTGTTTTCTGTACTCGGCAACCACGACTATGGCGATTATGTAAGTTGGGAAAGCCCTGAGGTGAAGCGCCAGAACCTTAAAACGCTGATTGAGTCGCATAGCAGAATGGGCTGGCAAATATTAATGAACGAGAACCGGCTAATAGAAAAAGACGGAGAGCATATTGCCGTACTGGGAGTGGAGAACTGGGGCAACCGGGCAGGCTTTCCGAAGTATGGCAATTTAAACAGAGCTTACGCCGGAACAGAAAACAGCCCGTTCAAGGCGTTACTGTCTCACGACCCATCGCATTGGGATGGTGAGATAAACAAAAGCTTTCAGGACATAGACCTGACACTTTCCGGCCACACGCATGGGATGCAATTTGGCGTAAACATTCCTGGTTGGAAGTGGAGCCCTGTGCAGTATGTGTACAAACAGTGGGCGGGCTTGTATCAGAAAGGTAAACAGTACTTGTATGTTAATACTGGCCTTGGTTTCCTGGGCTATCCGGGCCGGGTCGGTTTCTTACCCGAAATTACTGTTTTCGAGCTTAAAAGAGCATAACAGTTCATCCTAAACAACAAGAGCCGGTTTAAAATCCGGCTCTTGTTGTTTAGGATATGTGCTAAGGGCAACTGCTTCTTTTTGTCACATTCCCTTAGGGCAGGCAACTTACAGCTTTGTGCCAGCCATACCACTAGCTGGCACAAAGCTGTAAAGGCTTATACGAACTTAATGCAATAGCTGCGCGTAAAAACAACAGTACTGTAAGGGGTAATACACTCTGAACCATGTGCAGACTATAATGTAATTAGATATACCAGATCATGAAAAAGATACTTTATTTGTTGTGCTTTACAAGCGCTTTTACTTTTGCCTCTTGTTCAACTGATACAAAAGGCTACAGCTATGAAACAGAACACTCTAACGATGATGAGAATGTAAACCCCAACCATATCAGGACTTATGCCGATATCAGACCAGGAGAAATAAAAGGTTTTAAAACCAATGCAGGTACTATGTACGGTTTTACGCCTACTGTTATCAACAACATGAGAGACAATCTTGGTTCTGATGCAGCAGTAGCAACAAGAATGGTGTATGTGTACTATGACCCTAGCAGAGAGATGGCTGATCTTTTAAAAACCTACCATTCTGCTTCATCTGCACAATCAGCTGAGCCAACACAGAATGATATGGGCAGCGGTATCAGTAACACTGACTCCACCAATACTGAAGAAAGGAATAGTAATGTTTCAGAAGTTTCCCCAGTTGAGTAAAAGCAGCAACCATTCTTATCAAAAACAGTAGTTAAGCAAAAGCCTATAGTCCTTATCTGTAGGCTTTTGCCTTTTCTGTATTATAATTGATAGAACTTTAGTACTTTAGCAGCACTATTAATTTTGACACTGGCATACTTTTTGGCTATTGGTAGCGTATTAGGACCAGGAAAACGCTGTTTTTATAACGGCATCTGAATTTTTACATGCTGAAACACCCTCTCTTATACTTTACATTACTTTTGCTGCTTTTGAGTGGCCTACCTGTGCTTGCCCAACAAAATATCAGGATAAGCGGCACCGTGTTTCAGTCTGATAAAAAAACACCTATACCTGGGGCTACCATTACCAGGGTTAACAGCCACCTTGGAGTTTTAACAGATGAAAATGGGGCATTTCTGATCGATGTTTCCCAGCAAGATACATTAATGGTACGTGCCGTAGGGTTTAAGCCCCTGATGTACCTACCAAAGCAGTTACCTGTATCTGAAGTGCGTGTAAATATTGTGTTACAGGAAGATAGCGTGATGCTGGGTGAAGTAGAAGTTACCAGCCGGCCATCTAAGGAAATGATTGACCGTGCCCTCCGTAACATGAAACGGGAACAAGTAAGCCAGGTAAAAAGACCAGGCTATATTCCGGGTTTAGAGCCTCCTCCCCCTCCTGAGGAACCTGCTCCAACCATTGCAAGCCCTGTCGGTTTGCTTTATAATATGCTTTCCAGAGAGGGGAAAGAACTAAAGAAACTGCAGGAACTGAAGGCTGAGGAAGAGCTTAAGCGTAAGCAGCAAGAGAAAAAAGATTATAACCGGTTCTTTAAGGATAACACGGGCTATCAATAAAGAATCATTCAACGGCTAAACATTTTGCTTTTACGTAGGTTATGACATATATCAAAACCATAACCTTACATGAAAATAGGATACCCCTGTATAAATGTAGCTTTAGACTGTAGTTCATCACGCACTTTTCGCCTGGCTTCTTATAATGAGGAGCGCCTGATTCAGACTGTAGAACAAAACCTGGCCTGCCTGCGCCGTATTCTGGAGTACAATGTTAAAAACGGCATGTTCTTTTTTCGGATAACATCTGATCTGGTACCTTTTGCCTCTCACCCTGTTAATACTTATAATTGGCAGGAACATTTTAAGATGACCTTCAGGCGGTTGGGAGATTATATTAAAAGCAATAACATGCGCATATCCATGCACCCCGACCAGTTTGTGGTACTTAACTCACCTAATGAACAAACAGTAAAAAACAGCATTGCTGAGTTAGTCTATCAGGGAAGTGTGATGGACTTAATGGGGCTGGACACTTCAGCTAAACTCCAGATACACGGGGGAGGCGCATACGGAGACAAGGCTTCGGCCATAGATCGCTTTGCCGAAGTGTATCACACCATGCTTCCTGATGCTGTAAAGGCCCGCCTCTGTGTGGAGAATGACGATCGTACTTATACTTTGTCAGACTGCCTGCGCTTAAACGAACTTACTGGTATGCCTGTTATCTTCGACAACTTCCACCATGAGTGTGTTAACAACGGAGAGCCGATGCGTGAAGCAGTAGAAATGGCAGCCTCTACCTGGAAGGCCGAACGTGATGGAATCCTGATGATGGACTATAGCTCACAGGCTCCCGGAGAACGCAAAGGCAAACATGTGCAGAGTATACAGGAACATCTGTTCCATTACTTCCTGGCGGAAACCGAAGGACTGGACATGGATATGATGCTTGAGATTAAAGACAAAGAAGAAAGTGCTTTGAAAGCTGTGGAGATAGCCAGCTCGTTAGGCCGGCTTTAAGAAATCAAGCTGGAAGGTTATTAGCTAACAATGAGATAGTAGACCCATTCTGCCAACTCCCATAGGGCCCAGACAACAAGCACGAGCAAGACTGCAATACCTATTAATGCCCCTAATATAATACCTTTACCACTGCCTTGGTATTTACCTTCCTCGTAGTGCCGGCGCAGCATACGTACATTTCGCTCATTTGCTTTGAAGGCAAAGTCGAAAATATTCCCAAGAACAGGAATGCTGCCAATAGTAAAGTCCAAGGCAATATTGAGCAGCATGAGCGCCACCAGCTTACCACTGGCTCCATGTCGTGCCATAGTCAGAACAAGCATAGCTGACACAGAAAACGAAGCCAAATCTCCCACTACAGGGAATAACCCCAATATAGGGTCTAAACCAAAACGCCATTTTGTACCCGGAAAGCTAAACTGATTATCCATGAGGTTCACCACATAATCTACCCATTTAAGCTTTTCTGAGCGAGGAGTCCGCGTATAGCGTGTGTTTTGCTGTGTCATATGCGCTTATACGCACATCAGTAACCAAAAGTGCTAAAGTTTCCCTACCGTGGAACCATAGAATATTTTTTCCATTGGCTCTTTCTACGCTTCATAGCAGCGGTTTTATAATAAGGTTTCTTCTTCTTTTTCTTTTTGGCTATTTTGTTCTTATTCCTAAAGATGCCACTCAGGAAGCCATTAGAGCTCTTGGTTTGGGCGCTAACTAACAAGCCTTTAGCACTGCTTTCATAAGAGTATGGTATCAGCATTATTGTCACCAAAGTCAGAACCAGAAGCTTTCTCTTAGAATTAATCATCACAAAAAAATAAAATAACAGAGAGCCATAGCTTATCAATTCTAACATAGAAATGATAGCTTAACAATATATAATTATAACAGTTTAAATTGTGATTTAAAAGCTTTTATTAAAATTTATCACCTAAGGAATCTGATATGATTATTTTTATTTCTCTACATCTTTAGCCTCATAATAGAGTTTACAGATACTAAGATGAGCGATAGAGCTTCATGAGTTAGCCTCAGGAGACTGTTTAAGCGCCAAAGGAACTTTAACTAAAGAAGCAAACACCTGTATAGATAGATGTAAAGATCCGTTTTGTTAGAGCACTGTTACAGATGCTGCATACTCTGCTAATGCAGGATCAGATGGCTTAAGATCAGTGATTAAATAATGAATAGCATTTAGGTTGCATACTCTCATATTCTGAATAGAATTAAGCTTTTCAGCAATACTCATAATGGCTGTTCTTTTGGCAGATTTTATCATTGCTTTCTTCACCTGCACAACCTCCCAGTCAGAATCTGTTACCCCATCAGCCAGAGAAAGCCCGTTAGTACCTAAAAAGCACAAATCTACTCTTATCTCAGAAAGCTGGTTAATTACCTGCGCTCCTATATTTATGTGAGAGTTCTTAGATAGTTGTCCTCCAATAAGTATTACGTTAATATTAGAACGTTCTGCCAATTCCAGCGCCACTAAGGGGCTTACTGTAAAAAAGGTACACTTCAAGCTTTCAGGTATCATGCGAGCCACCTCGATCATAGTGGTTCCTCCCCCTACCAACAGCACCATCTCTTCCTGGATAAGTTGTAAGGCTTTCTTCGCAATTTCTTTTTTAGACTCCTTGGCGTATACCTCACTTTGCTGGAAAGGATAATGAAAGGACTTTGACAACGCTCCCCCATGTACTTTTAAGATTTTTCCGCCTTCAGCCAACTCATGTAAATCTCTTCTGATTGTGTCTTCAGAAACATTAAGTTGCGTACTTAGATCTGATGAAAGCACCTTGTTATGCAAATTAATCTGCTTAATAATAAAAGCCTGCCGTTCTTCCTTTAGCATTATATTGATAGTTGTAATCTTTCCAAATATAGTTTAATTTATATAAACACAACAGCCCCTGAACCACGTTTTAGCATAACTCCTTTATGTTTATTATGGTTTATATGAAGTGATGACAGCTATATTAGCTTTACTCCTGTTACTATAAAAGCTGTAAAACTATATTGGCCACAATAATAAGAGGTAGTAATATTTGAACAAGAGCGGCAGAACATTTTCTAACTCTAAGTTTACACTTTAATGTATATCTTTCTCTTATCCATCCAGAAGCTTACCAGCCACATAACGAGCATATAGCTTAACGCAAACAGCAGTGAAGCTATTTTACCTTCTGACCAGCTTAGGAACAGGTTCTCATATATCCACCCTTGCAAACTGACGCCATTCATCTGCACAAAGCCCAGTATTTTGATTAGCAGCGTAGCCAATGCAAAAATGAACAGCGGGTTTTTCCCAAACACTTCAAAAAAGTACGCCCACCTAACAAAGCCTGCCACTTTTATAATGAACAGTAAAGTGCCTAATATTATCAGGCTCAGTCCCACAGCATGCAAAACATAGGAGCTTGTCCAGAGCGGTTTATTGATTGGAAAGTATAGGTCCCACACAAAAGCAGCGACAATTAAAACAGCACCTATTGCATTAAGCTTTGAGAATGTACCTAGCCCACTTCCGTTTTTCTGGATGAACATCCCGGCAAAGTAACCGGCTATCACGTTTACAACAGCAGGTAAAGTACTCAACAGTCCTTCCGGGTCAAAGGGTATTCCAAAGCCTTTGTATAAATTTTGTTCCGGTAATAGCCAACGATCAAACTTAAGAGCTGCATTACCTGTCAGGCTGTAAGGCGCCTGAGAGTCTCCAAAGAAGTACAGAATTGCCCAGTAAGCAAGCAAAGTAACAAAACTAAAAATAAGTGCGCCTGCAGACTTTAAGTAGCGAACAGCCAAAGAGGCAATAAAATAGCAAAGTGCAATCCGCTGCAGCACTCCCATTACACGCACAGCAGTAAAGTCTTTCAGTATAACCTGGCCTTCATCTGTGCGGATAACGAAGGGAAACAAGTTAAGGAACAAACCTATCAGGAATATAAGAGCCGTTCTTTTAAAAACTTTTTTCAGGAACAGGCTATCCGGCTGTGCATTAAATTTTCGCATGCTAAAGCTCATGGCATTGCCAACTACAAAAAGAAAAGACGGGAATACCAGATCTGTAAGGGTAAAGCCATGCCAGGCCGCATGCCGGAAGGGAGCATAGATATTATCCCAACTGCCAGGGGTGTTCACCACAACCATCAAAGCAATTGTCAGTCCTCTGAGCACATCTAGTGCCTGATATCTTTCTGACGTTTTCGCTTTTAGCAGCCCAGTAACTGCAGTTCCCTGTACTGTAATGAGCTTGTTCATAGAGAATAATCCATTAAACCTGAAAAGACTAATACAACTACCGTCAGTTCTTCTGTTAATTAAGCTTTTACTTCTGAATGACCTTCTAAAAAAGAAGTCCGTCCCGGTTACTTGGGACGGACTTTCAATATTACTGTTTTACTGAAACTGTATCTGACTTCTTCGCTTTTTCCATAGCATCATATACCACCTGCAGCGCTTTTGTACGGATGTTAAGTTTACTGAGCTTGTTGTTTTCGCGGGTTGGATTTACACGGTTAGAAAGAAACACATATACAATATCGTTTACAGGATCTATCCAGGTGTAAGTGCCTGTAAAGCCTGAATGTCCAAAACTTTCTACCGGAGCGCTTTTTGCCGCATTACTGTTCTCTGCACCTGGCCTGGAAGACCGGTCAAAGCCAAGGGCTCTGTAGTTGCCCTGCTCACAAAACTGGCACTTACTAAACTCGCTTACAGTGTTACCTCCAATATATGTTTGCTGGGCGTAGGTGCCATCGTTAAGGTATAGTTGCATTAGCTTAGCCAGGTCATTCGCATTGCCGAACAGGCCGGCATGGCCACTTATACCACCCAACATGGCTGCTCCCTCATCGTGAACAGTGCCATGCAGCAACTGCTTCCGAAACTCCTGATCATACTCCGTAGGCACAATTTGGGAGGCCGGGTAGTACTTGTAAGGGTTAAACGTTAAGGTAGTAGCCCCTATAGGTTTATAAATATTTTCCTTCAGATAAGACTCAAAATCCTGCCCAGTGATATTCTTGACTACAAGAGGGGCCAGAATAAAAGAAAGATCACTGTATACGTAGCCACCTTTTTCGTTTAGCGGAGACGCTGCTATCTCCTTATATATTTTCTTAGCATATTTCCGATGGATATACAAGTTATCAGCCACCTTGATAGGGAAGCGCCTGGAAGAATCAGCCTTAAACGTAAACCATTTGAATTTACCATTCTTCTTCACTGTCTCTTTCCAAAAAGGAATCCATGCCTGCAGGCGGGCCTGGTGTGTTAGAATGTCGCGGTAACGCAGGCTTTCTTTGTTTGTTCCCTGCATCATAGGCAGATAATCACCTAAGGTTTTGTCTACATCAAAGCGGCCTTCTCCTTTCAGTTTCATAAAGGCAGCTAAGGAAGTACTAACTTTGGTTACAGAAGCCAAATCGTAAAGGTCTGTATTCTGCACAGGCCGCTGATTATCGTAGGTATGATAGCCAAATGATTTGTAGTAAATAACTTTTCCATTTTTAGCTACCAACACCTGTGCGCCTGGCGTAGCCTTCTCTTTTATGGCTTGTGCTACAAGCGAATCTATACCGGCTAAGTCTTTTGTATTCAAACCAACAGCTTCCGGAGCTGAGTACGCAAGTCGTAAGTCACCTTGTGTTACCAGGCCATCACCAATTCGAAAAGCGTTTGAAACAGTGACAGGAAGCTTGCCCTTGGCTCCTAAACCACCGAATATAATCTGAGCAGCTATGTCCTGTGCTGTCTCATTTTCCTGGTAAGCAGCCAGCACAGCATTCGCTTTATCAATACCTTCGAACTTTGCTAAGCTGTACACATTCCCAAATACGCTTACAATGGTAGGCTTAGAGCGGATCAGGTCTTTCAGAAACAGGTTCATTTCTGCTGTAACCCCAAAGTTGCTGGCTCCGGCCTTAAGTTGTAGTTTATGCACCCCGGCAATAACCAAATTATAACTTTGTAGTTGCTCTTTCATCTGCTGCAATTCTGCAATAGAGCTATTAGGAGAAAGAAAAAAAGTATCAACTTTAATGTACTTTGCTAAGCTACGCTGGAAATCAGTCTCTTTTGTAGTACCAATGGCTAAGGCGGCAACTTTTAGCGTATCCAGCGTCCGGATGGGTAAAATGTTCTGCTTGTTGCGCAACAGCGTAAGAGACGACTCTGTTAACTGGCGGTTCAAGTATACTGCATGCGGATTGTTTAAATCTTCTATAAGGTGAGCCGTTTCGATTGGCTTCCATTCATCAAGCCCCATCCACTGTTTAGCCGCCAGTACCTTACGGCAACGGGCATCTACTTCGTCCTGCGTAATTTCTTTACTTTTGATGGCTTTCTTTACTTCTTCTATAGTCGTTTTCACATCCATCGTATTCAGGAGCACATCATTGCCTGCCAGCAAAGCTTTTACATCCACAATGCCTGGTGCATAAAACTTAGCCAC
This sequence comes from Pontibacter silvestris, assembly GCF_020907275.1. Classification (GTDB taxonomy): domain Bacteria; phylum Bacteroidota; class Bacteroidia; order Cytophagales; family Hymenobacteraceae; genus Pontibacter; species Pontibacter silvestris. Next base: position 62,176 of record NZ_JAJJWI010000009.1, read on the forward strand.
TCCCTGCATGTTCAGCGCATCTGTAAACACCAAGCCTTTAAAGCCTAACTCCTCCTTTAGCAAATCGCTTACAATAGATTTGGAAAGTGTAGAAGCAAGATTCGGCGTATTATCCAGCACCGGAATATTCATGTGAGCAACCATTACACTACCGAGGCCATTGGCCATCAGCTGGCGGAAAGGGTATAGCTCAGTGGAGTCTAAACGGATGCGGGAAAAATTAATTACCGGCAGCCCCACATGGGAGTCTACGTTGGTATCGCCGTGGCCAGGAAAGTGTTTTGCGCTTGCCAACACATGCTGGTCCTGCATCCCCTTCATATAAGCAATGGACTTACGTGCTACATTATACTTGTCTTCCCCGAAAGAGCGAAAACCAATAACAGGATTATTAGCATTGTTGTTGATATCTACGGTAGGTGCAAAATTTATATTGATGCCCATACGGCGGCACTGGCGGGCTATCTCGGCTCCCATATCATAAATAAGCTTCTCATCTTCTACACCTCCCATCGACATCTGATAAGGGAAGCGAGTGGTGCTGTCCAATCGCATAGACAAACCCCATTCTCCATCAATAGACACCATCAACGGCACTCTGCTTTCGCGCTGGTAGCGGTTGGTCATTTTCGCCTGCCTTACCGGCCCTCCCTGAAAAAAGATTACGCCACCAACCTTGTAAGTCTTTATCAGGTTACTAATAGAATCAATATGTGCCTGATCTCTGTTCGAGTACACTGGTATCATAATTAGTTGGGCTATTCTTTCTTCTGGTGTTAGAGTGTTGAACACCGAGTCTACCCACTGCTGCTTTGCATTCAGAAAGGGAGGATCTTTTTCTGGATTAAATGCTGAGGTGGCTGGCTTTCGGAATTTAGCACGACTATTCTGAGCAAGCAGCTCGCTTGCTCCAAGCACGAACAGCAGCAGTAAGACGAAAGGTACAAAAACTTGTTTTTTCAAGGCAATTAAGGAGTTATATATGAAGTAGATAGATTGCAATTTAAAAGATTTTAGCTTAGGAATACTTGTGTTTGCAGGCATAATTTGAATATTGGAAACAGTACTAGCACAAGCTGATATTGCTATTCTTATGGATCCATTAGCTTAAATAAAATTAACTTTGTGGCGCACCTTTTAAATTCAAGTCTTTCACTCTGCTCCTTATTTTTCTCATAAAAGACACGCCAGGGTCAATTTTTTCTGTCAGGTAATCTGGGTTCGTTTCGCGCCACAGGGCATGGTTTCTAAAGTTTTTGTACTCATAGTGCCCAATCAGGTACTCAATATCGTACCGATGGGCAAGGTACCTCACCAAGGCTTCATTGGCTTTTAGCTGTGCTTTTGTAAGGGGCTCTTTTTCACTTCCGACATTTTCAACTCCAATAGCACAATAGTTCAGACCAATTACATGGCGGGCAAACGCTGTATCAGGAAGTAGCTGAAAAATAGCACCATCGCGATCAATTAAATACTGAGAAGAAACATTTAAATTACTTGCTGAGGCAATTCCGCTACGCGCTCCAGGTAGAACAGGAGAATTGAAAGCATCGAATGTTTGCTCAAAAGTCGGTATTGCTGTCCAGTGCAGCACAATCATTTTAGGTTTTATATAAGGAGAGTCCTGCTGTATATTGTGCCTGTTCTCCATATATTCCAGCGAAAGCTTTTTCCTTTCTGCGTCAAAAACAATTGGTTTATGGAAAGTCCGGAAAGTTGGAGAAGCACAGGCTCCAAGAAGTAAAAGTCCTAAGAAATGAGCTACAAAAAGTATATTCTTTGAGAGTCTGGAGTTAAGGTTCATGTTTTTCTTCTGTTCAGTTGGTTGTTTCACAGGAGGGCAGCTTTATATTAATGTGAGAGTTCTACATAATATTCTTCCGCCCGCAGTTTCTCTTGCTTTGCCTCGTTTGCTTTACCTAAGCTTACCAGCAATGCAGCCCTGTTCTGGTGGCATTGTGCAGCTACATATGAGTCGGGGAAAGAGCAGGCAGACTGTGTAAATAATTCATAGGCTTTATGCATTGAAGCAGTATCCTTATGCTCCATAAGCGCCTTTGCTTCCATAAAATCCTGATGCCAGCGAAGTGCTGTTTCATTCATGCGTTCAGCTTCCTGAAAGGCTTTGAAAGGTGGAATATTTATCTTTGAACCTTTGACTACAACGGGAGCATGAGGCTTTCTGAAAAAGGCCTCCAACGCTGTAGCATAGGCCAACGCTTCCTGCCTGTTATGTTTGTTTTGCTGCAACCGTGTCTCCTCTGCTGGGTTTGTAAAGAAAGAGGCTTCTGCAATTACTCCCGGAATGCCATAGGTATCGCGCAGCACTTTGGCTCCCGCTGTTGGGAAAATAGTATGATCTGAAACCAGGCTTACAGGTGTTTTATTTTGATATAAATGTTTTGTGAGAGACTTAGCCAATTGTTTACCCAAAGCTACACTGGCTGCATTCTCTGTAGCGCTGCCATGAAGGTAGATAATAGGAAAATTTACCGTAGGGTCAGCTGTAGCATTATGATGAATAGACACAAACACATCTGCTCTATTGTCAGTAGCTAAGGCAACCCGCTCATCGAACGGAACATTATCATCTGCCACGCGGGTCATTAAAACCTTTGCGCCTTTCTTCTCCAGCATTTTCTGTAACAAGAGAGCTACCCGCAGGTTTATCCATTCTTCTCTTTCTCCAGCAGGTCCTACGCGATAGCTATCTGTCTGAGCAGTGCCGCCATGTCCTGCATCTACACAAATTGTTTTTCCGGTTAATGGGCTGCCTTGCTTGCTAACACCTACAGCAGAACAAAAAAAGGCAGGAAAAATCAAGATTAAAACTAATAGGTAGTTTCTCATAATCAGCACTTTTTATTTGAGTGAGCAATACACATTTTACTTTTGATTACTGATAAAACTTTACCAGAGCCTCCAACAGTAACTTTAAATGCTATCTTATCAAGGCAGGATCTATATAGGTGCCATAGCGGGTAGCATTACCTAACCGCCAAAAATACTGGTACAATACTGCTGATGCCTCTTCCATTACACCTTCTGCTTTACCTCTTACTTTATAATTCTCCATGATGGCTACAGCATAGGGGCGCTCCGGCAGTAGAACAACAGCCCACTCTGTTGAAACACCGTTCAGTACACCAGGCTTAAAGGCAATCGGAACATGCTCTGGAATGCCTGCCGCCAAACGACTATCGTTGCGGTTCGTCTTTTGTAGTATTCTTAAAATTTCGTCTGATATAGTTTTGTCTACAAATTCTCCTTTGTACAGCATCTGTAGAATTCGGGCAGCCTCAGCAGGAGTTGAGATATTCTCATCACCTCTACCTGAAGCCGCTGCATTAATCATCTTTCGCTGTACACGAGTTTGCTCCAGCCCCAGTAACTGTAAAGAGGCATTAACATTAGATAGCCCAACAAGGTCAAGCAATGAATTTGTCGCAGTGTTGTCGCTTAAGGCGATCATCAATATACTTAAATTCCTTATGCTGAAAGGTGCCGGGTCCGCCAAATCTTTTATGATGCCTGTACCTCCAACTATATTCTCCTGCTTAATGCCCCTAACATCAGATAGCTTAAACTTGCCCTGATGCGCCTGCTTGTAAACTTCCATCAGAATAGGAATTTTGATGGCACTAGCCTGAGGGAAAACCACATCGGCGTTAAAAGCAAATCTTTCACCGCTTATAAGGTCAATAGTCACAAGCCCGGTAACGGCCGGTGAAGCTTCTACAATGCTACTTAGTTGCTTTTCGACTTTCTGCCGAAGAATTTCTTTAGGGGAAGTTTGAGCCAATGTGCATAAGGTTATCAGGTACAAGGGCAAGAGTATGAATACCAAAACAAGCTTTTTCATGAATAAGGCTTAATAAAACAAAGAATCCTCCTTGCCGGAGGATTCTTTGTTTCCAGTTTCCAAAATAGGTTTAAGGGCGGTTCCACCACAATGGCGTTAATAAACGGTATTGCTCAGAGTTGTCGCCAATTTGCTCACCATTACGGTTCTGCTCATTTGTCTCATAAACCATTGCCTGTATCCACTGGTTAGGGTCATTTACATCGAATACTACTGTATTAATGTTAGCAGGTCTTTCCAGGTAAGGGCCATATATTTCCTGGCTGTAGTCCATGCGGCGCATATCTACCCAGGTTTCCGGGTTTAGGCACTGCGTAATATACTTCTGTCTCATAATGTGGCTCAGGCCTTGTGTCAGGTTATTGAAATGGTCCGTCACGCCATCTTCAACCAGTGCATTCCAGTAAGCATTTATCTCATCAGAAGGAACACCTAGCTTGCGCATATTAGCTCTCACGCCTTCTTCATAGGCCACTAAAGCTCCGGCTGCATCATTAGAACGCAGGCGTGCCTCTGCCTCAATCAATTTAACTTCCGAGTAAGTAATAAATGGGAAAGGTGAAGTTGGCCTAGTATAAAAGCCGCTATTCTTAAACAATCCATAGTCTTCAACAGAAGTAAACTCCCCGGAACCATTCTGGCCGCCTGCCAGCCCTAAGCCAGATTTAAGACCGCGGTAAACTCCATCAGATGGTGCGGGATTCATAATGTGACTGATGCGTGGGTCCTGATAGTCTGTTTCAGTGACTGGTATGTTCTGCAGCAGGTTTACAAAAAACTGGTTCCAGGTGAAGTAACGGTGCTGAAGCGGATCTTCATTTGTGAATCCACCCCAGCTATACCATGGATTTTCGTCTGTTTGCTGCCCACCCTCCATGTAAGCAAATTCAGCATCCATACCATCAGCATTAAACCCATTCTGGCAGGCTTCAATAATTGCCTGAGGGTCATATAAGTCACTCTTCTTAGAAAGATGGTTCAAGTATCGGGCTTTCAGTGACCATGCAAAACGTCGCCACTTATCTACATCCCCCTGATACATAATGTCGCCTCCACTAAAGTTCAGCGGCGTAACATTATTCGGGTCATCAAAGGCAACAATTGCCTCATCTAACAATTGATTAATTCTCTGGTAAACTTCCTCTTGAGTGTTGAAGGTAGGTGTAAGGTTCAGCTGAGATGTTCCACTGTAATAATCATCTACTACTATAGCTCCATACTGATCAGTCAGCATGCCATAGTTCAGAGCTAGCAGGGTTTTCCCAGCTCCTACAAAATGTGGATTTCCTTCTTCCTCACCCAGCACGATCAAATCTACACAGTTAGGCATGGTAAAAACATAGGCGTTTTGCCAGAAGAAATAGCTAGCCGTAAACCGCCAGGTTTCTGCATTTCTGTTGGTTCCTGTTGTTAGAGCAGTGGCTACATATTGTGTTACACCAGCAACTTCACGTGAGCCACGCCACATAGAAGCACCATTTGAGGTAGTAATAGCACCTACTAACCTGCTATGTGCCGGTACTGACGTTGGCAGATTAGGATCATCATTAATGTCCAGGTAGCTTTCGCAGGAAGTGTTAAACAGTAGGGAAGCAATAAAGAGAAGCTTTATCTTAAAATATCTTTTTTTCATGATCTGTACACAGTTTATAGGGTTAATCTTAATCCGAGGTCAAAGCCACGGGTGGCAGGAACACCAAGGTTATCAAAGCCGAACGATCCGGAACCTCCTACACCCGCACCGCTTCCGGAAACTTCAGGATCCACGCCGGAGTAGTCAGTAATCAAAATAAGGTTGCGTGCCGTACCAAAAAACTGCAGGCTGTTAATTGGTGTTTTCTCTAGCAGTCTTTTTGGTAACGTGTAAGTTAGCGTTACATAGCGTAATCTCCACCAGCTTCCGTCTTCCACAAAATCATAACCCTGGAATGGATAAATTGTCTGGTAATAATCCTGGTCCAATACTACACTTTGCGTGTTAGGCTCTCCTGTAGATTCAATAATACCTTCAAACACTTTTGTCTCTCCTCTGTTAAGTGTCTTTGTGCTTAAGCCGGAGCGAACCAGCACATTTTCAGTGGCATTATAAATATCACCACCTATGCGCACATCCCATAAAAAGGAAAGAGACAAAGCATTCTTATAAGTAAAGGTGTTCGTAATACCTCCTGTCCAGTCTGGGTTACGGTCACCGATGTATTGCAGGGTAGACTGCACCTGTGGGTATCCTTCGTTGTTTAACAACAGTTGTCCTTCTTCATTACGTTTCCAGACATTACCATTAATACCAAACAAGGTCCCTCCCAGGAAGGCCGCCCCCTGTGCCACCTGACCAGCAGCCCATGCATCAGACAGTTCAACGCGATCTAATGTACCAGGCAAGCTTGTTACTGTAGATTTATTCTTTGCAAAGTTTAAGTCTAATGCCCATGTAAAGTTTTCGCTCGTTACCAGCTGGGTATTCACCATAATCTCTACTCCTTCATTATCAATCTGGCCACCATTCAGATATGCCAGAAACCCTCCGGAAGAAGGAGGCAAACGTGTACCTAATATTTGCTCGTCGGTGCTTGTTTTGTAATAGGTAACATCCAGCCCAAGTCTGTTTCGTAAAAAGCGAAGATCAGCACCAACCTCAAAAGAGTTAGTAAATTCTGGCTTTAATTCTGGATTACCATAGTAATCATTAGCGTTGGAAATAAAACCACGTGGAGCAATTGTAAACGAGTTGGTAGAAGTAGCAAGAGTAGTTTCCAATACATGAGGAAGTGCATCTTTACCCACTCTGGCCCAGGACGCACGTACTTTTGCAAACGATAAGAAATTATCTCCTGAAGTAGCACCGATATCCTCCAGTAAATCAGTTACAATGATGGAGGTACTAACTGCCGGATAAAAGAATGACTGGTCTTTTACTGGCAAAGTTGAGGACCAGTCATTTCGCCCACGGAAGTTAAGAAAAGCAATGCCTTTCCAGTCTAGATTTAAGTCAGCAAATACACCTACTATTCTCTGCCGTTCTGTAGCTTGCGAAACTGTACGATCTGATTCGACAACATTGTTAATACCAACAAAATCCGGAGCAATAAAATTGCGCCCATACCATGTTGCTGCTTGCCTATGGCGACTTTCAACGTTGTGCCCTAAGGTTAAGCTTGTGTTGATTGTCTCCCCGAACGTTTTTTTGGCTGTAACCAACAAAGTAGAAGTAGTAATCTGGTTGTTAGTAGTAGATTGTGAAAGAGCTCCTTTTTCTTCGCCTGTTATAGTAGTTCCAGGCATTCTTACACTCTTAAAGTTATCAGTATAGTAGTCAGTACCTAAGCGATAAGTAATGTTCAGAAACTCAAACGGATCGTAAACAACATTTCCAATGGCTATCAAACGATCTACATCACTGGAGATAGGCTTATTATAAATACCCCAAACAGGGTTATCATTGGTGGCAATAGTCCGCTGAGTGCCATCCGGATTAAGATAGTTATTCATATCATCGTTTCGGGGCCAATACACAGCACCCATTACGCCATTGGCACTACCCTGTGAAACATATGTTCTGCCTGTTTTAATATAGTTGGCACTTCCGCCAACTTTTAGTTTTTCACCCACCTTTGTATCAGCTGATACACGGAAAGAATTACGCTCTAAACTAGTGTTATCTACAATACCACCTTGGTCGTAATGTGACGCAGAACCGTAGAAAGTAGAGCGGTCGTTTCCCCCGCTAACCGACAGGTCGTGCTTTTGTGTAAAAGCTGTTTGAAAAATGCTTTCCAGGTTATCATAAATCGTTTCTCCTGCTTCAAACTGCGGTCCCCAGGAGCCCATAGCCGAAGGATCGAAATCACCTTGTTCACCTTGTTTATACACAGACTGAAGCTCGGGCAGCTTGTTCACTACATCAAAAGAAAAGCTATTAGAGTAGTTAATCCTTGCTCTTCCACCTGTCCCTCTCTTTGTTGTGATAACTACTACACCTTCTGCAGCCCTTAAACCATACAACGCCGCTGCTGATGGCCCTTTCAACACCGAAATACTCTCAATATCTTCCGGGTTTATGTCTATTGCTCTGTTCGATGCAGGAGCTGTTCCAGCGTCCAGACCACCTTGGCCTACAGCAGTTGTATTATCTACAGGAATACCATCTACTACATACAATGGCTGGTTATTTCCGCTCAACGACGTACCGCCCCGTATTAGCATAATAGCCGAAGCCCCTGGCGCACCACCTGAATTTGTAATCTGCACCCCGGCCACTTTACCCTGCATGGTATTTACAATGTTAGGCTGTTGTGTTTCGGTTATGTCTCTTGACTGCAACTCCTGCACAGAGTAACCTAAGGCTCTTTTCTCCTGCTCAATACCAAAAGCTGTAACAACAACCTCTTCTAAACTTCTGGCATCTTCCTGCAGCGCCACATTAATAGTGGAGGAAGATCCTACAGGCATTTCTTTTGTAGTGTATCCAATAAACCTGAACACTAAAGTACTTCCTTCTGATGCCTGAATGGTGTATTGCCCAGATACATCTGTAAATGTACCTCTTGTTGTGCCTTTAACAACCACACCCACACCAGGCAGTGGAGTATTATCAGCAGCCGATGTTACCTGCCCGGTAACAGTAACAGTTTGTGCCCATCCTTGCCAGGTAGTTAAACTAAAGCCTACAAGGAGTAGCAGTAACAAGACTTTTTTCATAATAAGGTGGTTTAATTTAGATTAGAAAGATTAAGAACTGTTATATATTTATTTAAGACAATACCACTTTACCCACACTTCAATCAAGAATTAGAAAAATAGAACATCTTTAATTTTCTTTATTACAAAAAAGGAGACCAACTTTAGAGGCTGTATAAAACAGGAGCAGTATCATAAACAAGTAGTTTCAAAAACATCATAATCATCAGCGTATTAAATTCTATTTCCTTTAACTTTATTTATTCTGACACCTACACCCAATTCACCTTCCCTATGAGATACAGTTTAACTCTTCTAGCTTTTGTAGCAATTACTTTCCTTTATTCTTGCTCTTCTAACCCGTATGCATCCACTAACAGAGCTCATAAGAAAAAAATAAAAGCTTATACTAAGTCATTAAAAGCTGTTCCGTCGGCAGCGCCCGATGAGGAGCTTCTGCAAATGGGCGACTACTGGGTCGGCACTACAAACTTTAACATGCGTAAAGCCAACTATGTAGTTATTCATCATACAGCTCAAAACTCAACAGAGAAAACATTACAGACCTTTACCACACCATCCACTGTAGTAAGTGCCCATTATGTAATTGGGAGCGATGGCAAAGTTTACCACATGCTGAATGACTATCTGCGTGCCTGGCATGGCGGCATTGGCAAGTGGGGAAGTAACACGGACTTAAATTCATCTTCTATTGGTATTGAACTGGATAATAATGGTTCCGAACCTTTTTCTGATGCTCAGATTAACAGTTTACTGCAGGTATTAGCTGTACTGAAAAAGACCTATGGAATACCTACCGCCAATTTTATAGGGCACTCAGACATTGCCCCTACCCGTAAAGTAGATCCTAACCCTACTTTTCCCTGGAAAAAGCTCGCAGAAAATGGCTTTGGATTATGGTATGACGAAGATGTTCTTAACAGAACAGCCATTCTTGACAGAGACATTATACTGGACAGTGCCGCTGTTCTTGATAGTACTGTTTCTCTTGATAGTGTCATCATTTTTAAAAGAACTATAGTAGTTAATAAATCTATTTTAAACGACAGTATTCCGGCTTCATTCAACCCTCAGGAGGCTTTGCGCATTATCGGTTATGACACACAAGATTTAGAAGCTGCTATTAAAGCTTTTAAACTTCACTTCATTCAGAGCGACCTAAGCGCCACTTTAACAGAAGAAGACAAACGAGTGCTTTACAACCTGTACAAAAAGTATTTATAGTTATTTTTCACTCATTGCCATCTTTATGTATGTATTAGAATAAGTTCCTGCTTAGTATGTTGGCTGTTTTGACTTTAGAATACCTGAAGCCGCCATCATGCTAGGAGTTTTGCCTCTGTCAGGTTTACTTGTAAGAAGCAAAAGCAAATAGGTAATCAGCCCATTTACCACTATCAGTTCAAACCCCATAGAGTAACCCAACCACTTAAGCGAACTAGTCTCTATCAAATAAGTGATAATCGGAGAAATAAGGCAGATAAACGGTACCAGCCTGTCTGCAACCAAACGTTTACTTATCATACCGAAAGCAAATAAGCCAAGCAAGGGGCCATAGGTATAACCTGCTGCTTTAAAAATGGCATTTACTACAGAATCATCATTAATAACCCTGAAAACAAGTATAACCAGGAGCATAATTAAAGAGAAAACCACATGCACTATATGTCGTGTGCGCACAAGGCGCTTACTATCCTGATCCGGCTTCTTATCAAACCCTAAAAAGTCTACACAAAAAGAAGTCGTAAGCGCCGTGAGTGCTGAGTCTGTGGTAGCAAAGGTGGCGGCAGTTAAACCCAGCATAAAAACGACAGCCGGAATCACATTTAAATGATTCAAGGCAATTTCAGGGAAAAGGTGGTCTGGCGTTCGCAGGGCGGCAACATTTATCTGGTTTGCATCAGCATACTGGTAAAGTAAAGCTCCGACACTCAGAAAGAAGATATTGATACCCACAAACACGACCGTAAAAGATAACATGTTAGTTTGGGCCTCTTTAATGTTTTTACAGCTCAGGTTCTTCTGCATCAGGTCCTGGTCAAGCCCTGTCATGGCCACAGTAACGAAAATACCTCCTAAGAACTGCTTCAAAAAGTGGCTCTTGCTACCCATAAAATCCTCCCAAAAGAATATTTTGGAATAGGAGCTGCTCTTTACTGCTTCAAAAGTTTGTCCCAGGTCCAAATTCAGGCTTCTGGATATAAACCAGATAGACAGCAGAACAGACGATAGCAGAAAAACGGTTTGAAGCGTATCGGTAATAACAATAGTCTTTAAACCACCTTTAAATGTGTAAGCCCAGATTAAGACAAGGCAGATAGTAACGGTTACTCCAAACGGCACATGCCAGGCATCAAAAATAAACTTCTGCAACACAATAGCCACCAGGTACAGCCTAAAAGCAGAGCCTATAATGCGGGAAACCAAAAAGATCATTGCCCCCGACTTGTAACTCCAGAACCCCATCCGTTTCTCCAGGTAAGTATAGATAGAGATCAGGTTCATGCGGTAGTACAGAGGCAGTAAAACAGTGGCTATAAGCACAAAGCCTACCGCATTGCCCAACACAAACTGAAAGTATCCAAAGCTATTGTTGCTGACTGCTCCGGGCACCGATATAAAGGTAACACCTGATAAAGCGGTACCGATCATGCCGAAAGCAACGAAGTACCACTTCGAGTTCCGGTTTGCAATAAAGAAACTGGAATTATCTGAGGAGCCTTTCGAAGTTAAATAAGAAATGCCTATCAGTACGGCGAAATAACCTATCAAGAAGGACAGAAGTACTATTGGAGGCATGGCTTGATGATTAAAAATAGTTTATAAAAGTAACAGGTGTGGCTTATCTCATTCCTGTATACTTATTCAAATACTGAGCTTCCTTTCGCCTTACTTAAGGAAGCCATAACTCCCTAAGAAGAAATTAAAACACTGTTGATCGCTTGCCGGACACTGCCATGTTTCTCCAGAAGTTCAGCTGCTGCCTTTTCATCCTTACCGGTTTCATCCATAATCATCCGGACTCCACGGTTGTATAGCTTATGGTTCGTCAGTTGCATATCAACCATCTTGTTTCCCTTTACTCTGCCAAGCTGAATCATAACGGTTGTACTAAGCATGTTCAGCACTAACTTCTGAGCTGTTCCCGATTTCATTCGTGTTGACCCTGAAATAAACTCAGGCCCTACCACCACCTCTACCGGGTATTGTGCCTCTGCAGCCACAGGGCTTCCTGAGTTACACACTATACAGCCTGTTGCAATACCCTCTTCATTAGCCTTCCTGAGTCCTCCGATCACATAAGGTGTAGTGCCGGAGGCAGCAATACCTACCACTATGTCAAGCGCACCTACATTATATTCCTGCAGATCTTTCCACGCCTGCTCCAAGTCATCTTCGGCAAACTCTACAGCTTTTCGTATAGCTCCATCTCCTCCTGCTATCAGCCCCACCACCCAATCAAAAGGCACTCCAAACGTAGGAGAGCATTCCGAAGCGTCCAGCACACCAAGCCTGCCACTGGTACCTGCCCCAATGTAAAATAATCTGCCTCCTTCTTTCATTCTTTCAGATGCTACAGTGGCCAGCTTTTCTAGCTGTGGAAGTGCTTTCTCCACAGCATTAGGTACAGTTTTATCTTCCTTGTTGATGTTTTCCAGTATTTCCCTGACAGACATCTTCTCAAGATTATTATAGTTTGAATCTTTCTCGGTAACTATCTCCATTCTGTTTGAATTAAGTTTGGCAAGCTTTGCTTACTATGAGCAGACTTTATATAACTATTCAGAGCAGTGTTTAGTAATAATAACATAAGTCTTTTTATTTGTAAAGCAGTACAACCGGGTAATCAACTATCTTAAATAGACAAATCTTAGCAGCAGAAGCACTAACCAGAATATTCAATATACGCATAAACCCGCATTACCACAAACCCTGCACCTATCACTTTTCTGAAAAAGCAAAGAGTCCCATATGTTCCTCAGGCATTTCACAAGTGCTTTATAGCTGATGTCTCTCATACAGAACATCTCTGTTCTTAAGTAAGAGGTTGTTAACTATTACTCAGTAAATAAAGAGGCTAACTGTACCTTAACTTTCTATTCAACAAAGAATGGCACAACATTGATAACTATACTTTATCAGCATGTTATAGAACTCAGACTAAATCTAATAAAAACCAAGCAAATAAATACCAATATATGCAACTTTTTTAAAAAACCTGTAAAATACTGCATTCAACAAGTGGTAGATATATTAAAAGCAGGTTTATTTCTTCTGAATTATTACAAGGAGTTTGTTTTGTTTACAGAAAAAAATAGAGCCGTTTGAGCAAGAAAATTAAGTTAGTGACCGGAACCAGCAGTCACCCCACATACGCCCGCAACTCACGGTATACTTCGGCCAAACGCTTGGGAGGGAAATGTGCGTTGAGGCCACTTGGGTTAGGTAATACCCATACTTGTGTCGGGCCAATCATTAGGCCTTGTAACCCCACACCACTGCCTTTCTGGCCGAAAGCAGCCTGGTAAACTGAAATTCCCAACAGGGCCAACACTTGCGGTTTATACATAAGCACTTTCTGCACCAGTTGCTCTCCTCCCAGCCTCAGTTCCTCTTTGCTCAAATCGGCGGCGGCTACCGTGGCGCGATCTACCACATTCGTAATGCCGAAGCCTAAAGGCAATAACTCCTGCTGCTCTTCTGGCAGGAATAGCTTTGGTGTAAAACCAGCAGCAAAAAGCGCAGGCCAGAACCTGTTACCTGGTCGCGCAAAGTTATGCCCCACTACAGCTGTGTACACACTCGGGTTAATGCCACAGAACAAAACTTTCAGATGAGGGGCAATTACATCGGGTACTGTTTGCCCCACGGCAGCGATTAACTCTTCTTTAGTAGGTTTATGTGCCATTAAGTTTATTGGTTTGCTACTCTTCTTCAAGCTTTAGCGTTATAGAAACTCCCCAGGCAGGCACACTACTTATAGTGTACCTGCCTGGGGAGTTTCTGACCGGGAATTATTTCAAGAGATACCTGTTATTGACGGATGTCCGTTTATGAGTTCTTTGTAACGCCCACCTGCTTACAGGTTCCTTATGTACTTACTAATAACACTTCTCTTTCTACGCCTTCTATTCTATAATTTCGATCTCTACTTTTCGGTCTAACGGATTTTCTTTTTGAGAAGATTTTTCATCGCCCAGGTATTCTGTCCGGATGCGTTTCTTCGCTATTCCCTGATCAGTCAGAAAACTATCCAGTGCCTCTACCCGCTTGCGGCTAAGTGCCATATTATAAGCAGCGTTCCCAGACTGAGAGGTATAGCCGGTGAGCTTCACGTTCAGATCAGAGTTCTGTTGCAGTACTTGTAATACCTGGTTTAAATCCCGAAGGCTTTCAGAAGGAACGCGGTATGAGTTGATGGGATAAAAGACTGTGGTGACATTTTCCTTAGGCGTAACTGCAGTTGGTTCGCTAACCGGGGCCGCAGTTTTGTTTCTTAGCAAGGCCAGTTCCTGTTCGTATTGATTCAGACGCTGCAACATGCTATCATTAAGAGCAGCTTGCTGCTGAAGGTACTGCACCATACTGGTATCTGCGGCAGCCTCCTTTATCAGCATGACAGTATCTGTCTGCCGCTCTGCCTGCAGTGCATTAATCCTGGCCTGACTCCTGCTTACTTCCGCATTTAGGGCAGCCAGGCGAAGCCGCTCCTCACGGAGCTGCGTTATGTCTGCGTCTACGCTCCTGACACGTTCAGTGCTGCTTTCTGCCGGTACGTAAACAACCCGCTCTACTACACGCTCCGTTTCTGAAGCTCTGGCAGGCACTGCCTCCTCAGTTCTGAGCGAGTAGGTTTCCTGAACTCTTACAGGTTTATTTTCCCGAACTGCCGTAGCTTCCTGCACCTCTACTTGTTCAGATGTTACCACCTCGCCTTGCCTTTGGGAAACGGGTTCTTCAGCAACCACTATTCTTCTTTGCACAGTAGGGGCAGGCGGTATATTACTTTTAACTACAACTGAATCTAAACGAATCATGGTTCCGGCAGAAGATATCGTTCTGATAGGCCTTGTAGTGCTACCTTGTATTTGCACTGGCTCAGAAGACACTACATTAGCCTCGCTGATCTCCCCTTCTGAACTGCTGCTATCCACATCTATTCTGTTTGAAGCTGTAAGTGTGTCAGCAGGCAGAATAACTACTCTTTTAGGGCTTACCGGCTGCACCAGATTCGCTGAATCTGGTATGTTGTTTATCTGCACCTCTTTAGGCTCTAGTTTCAGCATCATTTCCAGTACATTCTGCCTCGGCTGGTTTAGCCCTTCCACCGACTGGAGCACAGGTAAGTTTCCAGCATAGAAACGCGGTGCTTTAAATGTCGATTCCTTAAAGCCGAAGCTGTAGCCAAGCCTTATACCCGTATGCAGGTACGTGTTATTATGATCGTTCTGCTCAAGTGCAGGCACCTGCAGATGCGACTTCGTCAGGTAAACGGCTTCTGCTTGCACCGCCAGTTGCCATCTTTCTGCTATTCTGAACTTCAAGCCTAAGCCAAAGGGTATAGCGGGTACATTTGTCGATTCTTCCTTTATGACGCCACTAGAAGTTTCAAACGTGCTAAGGCCATATCCACCGAAAAAATAAGGAGCAACCCAGGCAGAGGTGTTCAGCAGCCAACCATTATCAGTATAAAAATAAGCACGCAGTGCCGACATGCGCACGCCTGTCGTAAAGGAATTATGTAGCTGATCGTGTCCTCTTACATTGCCAAAGGAGTAGCCTAGCGATAACCCGATACTATGCCCAATGTTGCGGCTTAGCTCTACCCGGTAAACCAAGTTGTCATTTACATTGAAATAGTCAGATGTACTGTTATTTTCGTTAATATAGTTGGCGATACCTGTATAACCGCTTAGCTGCCATTTGTACAGGTCATGCTGGGCAGATGCCACCTTGCTACTAAACAGGAGCACACATATAATTATAAAACTTCTCATGACTATCGGTTTAAGTCGGCCCAAAAATTAAGTTCCAGGCTTAAGCCTATAAATGGCCTCACAAACACCCGGTCCACATTAAAATCAGAGATAGTATTGGACTCCTGGTCGCTTTGCAGCACAGTGGCTCCCGCATTAATGCGGACAAAAGGGAGGACTCTGTACCCCAGTGCCACGTAAACAGGCCGCTTCACTATAGGCCCCGTGGCTACATTGTCTTCATTGAACTCCAGATTCTTAAAAAACACGCCTGCCGAGATGCTGGACCTGGCCCAGAAGGCAGAAGAGAATGGCTCCCTTCCCAACGGAATAGAGATACCGGCATAAGGAGCGGTAGCCGAAGTAAAATTATCAAAATCACCAGAGTAATACACACCGCCATAGCCAACGTTAATTGCAATTATGTTCCTGGTTTTCTCAGTCGCATAATCGGTTATCCTTTTACTGTCTGTTAAAACGAGTAACTGTGTGTTAGCGTATTGCGCCACTTCCCGGTTTACCATCATTTTTAGGGCAGCTATCTGCTCCTGCGCATATTTCAGGCGGAGTGTCCGGCTATCGTCCCCTTCTGTTGCCAGAATATTTCTTTTGGCTTTTTTTAACCTCAGGTCATTAATTTGTTCCAGTTTATCGAGCACGATATCAGAAAAGCCCCTGAACTGATAGTTAATCTGATTCTTATAAAGCCCTAACCCTTGGTTTACGATGGTATTCATGTCGCTGCGCATGTTTTTTGGATGCTTCCGCAACTCCACGCTGCTTCTGCTTACCACAAACGATTGGTCTATATAAGAATCTAAAGCCGAACTGAGTTGGTTTAGGAGTTGCTCTTGCTGCTGTGTCGAGGCGGGCTCGTAATAGTTAAGAACGAAAGTATATTTCTCGTTTCCGCGCAGGGGGAAATTTACAGGAAGTGTAAACCTGCTATCAGTACCTGTGGCACGTTTTTTCCAGACATTCTTGTAAAGAGGTTCTTTATTGGTATCAGAAGAGCCATAAACAACGACCTCTACCAGCCCTACTCTTTGCCCCGCCTCACCAGTAAGCAGAAAATTGCTTTCGGCAGGTAAGGCTTTCCCTTCGTTGAAGTAGGCTCTGTCATAGTCAAAAACGACTGTCTCGTATTGAGCAAACAAAGGATAACTGAACAACAAAGTAATAAATAATATGTAGATGTTTTTCATCAGGTTGGTTTGGTTATTTGGGTTAACAAAAAAGGCAGCATGGCGCCACAAAAGTCAGGTGAGCATTTATGCGCTTCAGCATCTTGAAGTACGCTGTAATACTTTAACCTATGTTATGAGAACAAGGTTTTAAGAATAATGTTTAAAAAAAGGGAAATCGCACCAAGATGTGTTCCTGCAGCATGTCTCCTGTTAGTATTTCTCTTTCCATTGGTACTTCAAAAAATTTTACCAGATTAATCCTAGTAAAACAGACATAATCACAGCAACTATATTAATTATGTTTTATATATTGTTATTTAAATTTATACTAGCTATAAAACCAAATCATTCATATGGATTTTATCGATGTAATCAAAGATAAGGTAAGCAAGGTTAAAGCCAGCTGCACCTGAATGGCTTAAGAAATACTTAGGTTTAATGGAGGAAGGGAATCAAGAAACACGGATAGAAATTGAAACAACAGGTAACAACATATATGATCTCACTAAACATCTTGATTGATAATTTACTAAAATTAGATAAAATAAATGAGAAGCAATCTGCATGAAAAGAGTGTCTAAGCCATAGTTTAATAATAGAATAGGGAAATTAGCATAAACAGTACAAGCTACAAACCCGCACCCAATACCTTTGAGCCTAGAAATTTCATAACACACTTTTGCTGTTTTTCATCAACCTGTTCTTACACAATTTTCTCTCAAAAATCGGTAAAACAAATTGGATTCAGGCGGCAAAACTAAGCGTTTAGTTATCTTAAGTAAAAAAACTGTTCTTTCAAAATATTCCATACAAAACCATAGAGGAGTGAACTCTAACAGATTTAACCGAGATATTAGAATAGATATTTTAAGGTTCATAGCCATTATTTCTATCATATTTGTACATAGCGGGCCGGGGGACCTGCTATTTCAAATCCGAAATTTCGATGTTGTCCTTATGGTGCTCCTGTTAGGAGCCTCTTTTTACATAAGTAGTTTAAACAAAAAACTAAATTATTTTGATTATGTTAAAAAACGTTTCAACCGGTTGGTAATTCCAACCTGGACTTTCCTTACAATATTCTTTGGTATCTTTTACCTGCTCTCACTTATAAACCATGAGCCATTTTATTTCAGCTACAATGAAGTTGTTGAATCATACACTTTAGCAACAATCGGTGAGGGAATAGGCTTTGTTTGGATTATGAGAATCTTTTTCATAATAGCACTGGTTTGCCCTTTTCTATTAAGGCTAAGCAGACAAATTAAGGATAACATGATTTATATCTTTTTAATAACTATTGCCTATTTGTTTTATGAAGTGCTATTACTGACAGAAGAGTATGTGCATAGTGTGTTCAGGTATTCTAAAGCGACAAAAGCAGGTTTAATTTATTCATCTGTTATTATCAATAGTTTTGCATATATCTTAATTGCAGCTTTAGGAGTCAGGCTGGTAAAACTAAGGCGGAAGGAAATAATTCTATATTGCCTGGCTTCTTTGATAGTTCTGTTGTTCCTGGCATTTAAGTATAATTTTACCCCAACACAGCAGTTCAAATATCCTCCTCGCTTATATTATATATCTTATGGAGTTTTTGTTAGTCTTTTACTTTATAGTTTTCTAGAGCTTAAAAGACTAAGATATTTATTTGATAACAGCTTTGTGATGTTCGTTTCCAAAACATCTGCATGGTTGTACTTCTGGCACATCATCTCCTTTTATGTCGTTAAAATCTATGGACCCTCATTTCCTATTGTTTCCGGGAACCTAGTAGGCAGGTTCCTTTTTATTTTCACAACGGCTCTTGTTGTGACTTATTTACATGAACAAATTAAAAAAACATATCGCCATTCTAAGCTTTCACCTATAGTAGTTACGGTTTCTGATGGCCTGCAAAATAACAGATCAACTTAATAAAAATTATCCTCTTGAGAAGACGTTACAAGCTTTCATCTCTGATAAATGGACTTCAACATTAAGTCTTGAGCAGCATATCCGCTTCTATAAATACTTTTGATGACCTGTGTTCGCAAATTATAAACTTGTTTTCAAGAAGCTCTTTGCTTCCCTCGCCAGCGTGCCTCAACACATAAAGAAACCTTTCTCATAAAGCTTATGGGACATGATGGGTTGTTCGCACCCGCACTAGCACCAGAACAAAATCTCCCCCCTATATCCTTGCCTGGTAAGTATACAGCTGGTAATATCTCCCCTGCTTCTCCAGCAATTCTTCGTGTTTGCCTTGTTCCGCTATGTTGCCTTGCTCTATCACCAGTATCTGATCGGCCTGGCGGATGGTGCTTAGGCGGTGGGCGATCACGAATGTGGTGCGGCCCTGCATCAGCGTTTTCAGGCTGGCCTGTATCAGACTCTCGCTCTCCGTATCCAGGTTTGAGGTCGCCTCATCCAGAATCAGTATGCGCGGATCGGCCAGTACGGCTCTGGCTATGGCAATGCGCTGCCGTTGTCCGCCCGAAAGCTTTACGCCCCGCTCCCCTATCAGTGTATCTAAACCATCGGGGAATCGATCGGTAAACTCCTGCACATGGGCTGCTTTAACCGCCTGCTGCACCTGTTCTTCTGTAGCACCTGGTCGCGGGAACAGGATGTTTTCACTTATAGTGCCCTCAAACAGAAAGTCGTCCTGCAGCACCACGCCCAACTGGCTTCTATAGCTCTGCAGGCTGATTGTTTGCAGATCGTGCCCGTCTACAGTTATAGTGCCGCTTTCAGGGTTTAAGAAGGAAGCCACCAGCCCCGCTATAGTTGTTTTACCAGAGCCCGATGTACCCACCAAAGCCGTCACGGAACCTGCAGGTGCTTTAAAGCTGATGCCTTTCACCACATCTTTTCCCGGTTCGTAGGCAAAGGAAACCTTATCGAAAGCGATATCGCCTTTTATATGATCCAGTCGCTGGGTTCTGAGTCCGCCAGCATCTTCCAAAGGTGAATTCAGAATTTCTTCCGTACGGTCAAGCCCGGCAAAAGCCTCTGTAAACTGGCTCCCGATGTTGCTCATCTGCAGTATCGGCGCAATCATGAAACCCAGGTACAGCGTGAAAGCCAGAAAATCCCCGAAGGTAAGCTCCCCGTTCATAATCAGGTAACCGCCTATGCCCATAATCCCTGCCGAAGCAAAGCCCAAAAGCAACGTAGCCGAAGAGGTTACCAGGCTGGTGGTAATCAGGCTGCGTTTCACATTCAGGAACAGCCGATTCACACCGTCTTCAAAGGTTTTGATCTCCTGCTCCTCCGCATTAAATCCCTTAATCACCCGCACACCTCCCAACGTTTCCGTTAATCTGCCCGTTACCTCTGCATTTATGACGCCTCGCTCCCTGAAAATAGGCCGTATCTTCCCGAAAGCCTTCAGCGAAATCACACCGAAAATAGCGACGGGCACCAGCACATACAAGGTCATTAGCGGACTGATAATGATGAGCAGGACCAGGCAGATCAGGGAAGTCAGCACCCCTCCCACCATTTGGGCAAAGCCAGTGCCCACCAGGTTCCGCACACCCTCCACATCGGTCATAATCCTGGACACCAATTCACCAGTTTTAGTATTGTCGAAGAAGCGGATGGGCAGCTGGATAATATGCCGCTGTACCTTCGCCCGTAGCTGGGAAATAAGGTACTGCGCCTCAACGCTCAGTATTTGCGTTAAGGCAAAGGAAGTGACGGCCTGTATCACAATGGCGACGGCTACAGCTAATATCAGCCATTTCAGCATGCTCAGATCGCCATTCGGAATAACATCATCAATGAGATACTTGCTTGCACCAGGCAATATCAGGCCAGCCAAACGGCTGATGACGATCAGGACAAGCCCGATGGAAAGGTACTTCTTTCTGGGCCAGATAATGGTTTTGAAAACATGCCCCAGTGTTACGTTATTTAGTTTTTTTGATTTCGACATCTATAGGATTTAAGAGTAGTTATGTGAAGTTAAAGTTTTTTGTCCCCTTTGAAGAATGCATAGGGTGGTGCTTGCTATGCAGAGGCTTTGGCTGATTTTTTGTTCCTTTATATTTCCTTATAAAGCTAAAGGCCTTTTGATGGCAGGCATAAGGGTAGCCCCTCGGTTCAGAGACGTGTGCAGGTGCCTATGCTTCCTGAAGCATGAAATTTACGAAAAATTAGCGTACCTATACTTTTTTTGTTTTCATGAAGTGGATGAATAAAGTCTGTGCCGCTGCTGCACTTTTATACTTTATCGATTCAGGCCGAAAACTGTCCCTCAGATAACAATGTTGCTGTCACTGCATTGAACTTCAATGCGTGGCAACCGTACATCAGATTCATTTATACTTACATAATTTTATCGCATGCAGATGGAAAAAGAAAACAGTTCTGGCAGTGCTACGCAGCCTACGTTTGTGGAACGGCTGGCTGAAAAGCTGGGTATGGCTGCTAACAGTTCAACCATCTATGGTGAGGCGGTAGAGCGGAATGGTGTTACGGTAATTCCTGTCTCCAAAGCTATGTATGGTTTCGGTGGCGGAACAGGCGCGAAACCAGATGGTGAGGGCTCAGGGGCTGGCGGAGGAATTGCCATTATACCCGTAGGCTACATCGAGATGAAAGAAGGGAACACTCGGTTTCGCACCATACGCGATCCGCAGACAATAATAAAAATAGTAGCTATTGGTGGCCTAACAACACTACTGATCGCACGAAGCATCACTGGAATTTTTAAAAAGTGAAATATTCAGTTGGTGACTGCAACTTCGTTTTGGTTCTTATGAGCTATAGCGTTAAATTTTAATTAATGGATAGGATAGTTGAGATACATTTAAATGAATTAAGAGGCTCCCATACTTTCAAGGTACACTTGCTTCTGCTCTATACACATGGATGTTCCCCCAGCCAATAGTATAAATCTACGTATCTTGCCACATGGCAAAAGATTCTCACAACACTATTAAAAAAGAATTCTCAGGCTTCGTAAACGTGCGCGGTGCACGGGAGCATAACCTTAAAAACATAGACCTTACCATACCTCGCGATGCCCTGGTGGTGTTTACGGGTGTGTCGGGTTCCGGCAAGTCGTCTCTGGCTTTTGGAACGCTTTATGCCGAGGCACAGCGGCGCTACCTGGAGTCTGTTTCGCCCTATGTCAGACGGCTGTTTCACCAGATGGCGGTGCCGGAGGTAGGCTCTATTGAAGGCTTGCCTCCGGCTGTGGCACTACAACAGCAGCGAGGTACACCTACCACACGCTCTTCAGTTGGGAGCGTAACCACGCTTTCGAACCTGGTGCGCATGATGTATTCTCGTGCAGGAGACTACCCGCCGGGGCAGTCCATCATCTATGCTGAAGCGTTTTCGCCGAACACACCCGAAGGTGCCTGTCCTACCTGCCACGGACTGGGCCGAACTTATGAGGTAACAGAGCAATCAATGGTGCCCGATGACTCGCTTACGATTCGGGAACGCGCTATTGCCGCCTGGCCTACTGCCTGGGGTGGGCAAAACCAACGCGACATATTGGTAACCCTTGGCTACGATGTAGACCGCCCCTGGAGGGAATTGCCCCAGAAAGACCGTGACTGGATTCTGTTCACCGATGAGCAGCCTGTGGTGCCCGTCTACCCAGGCTACACGCCCGAACAAACGCAACTTGCCCTTAAACGAAAAGAAGAGCCAAGCTATATGGGCACTTTCAGCAGCGCCAGGCGGTATGTATTCCATACTTTTGCCAACACCAACAGTCAGCAGATGAAAAAGCGGGTGATGCAGTACATGTTGAGCACCGACTGCCCGAACTGCCAGGGCAAACGCCTGCGTCCGGAGTCGCTCGCTGTAAAATTTGCGGGCTACGATATAACCGAACTTTCGCGGCTACCTCTGAAACAAATAGCCAACACTCTTCAGCCTTATGCCGAAGGAACAGCTTTAGACCGAGCACAGCGAAATGTAGCACACCCCGAACAGGCCATTGTGGCACAGCGCATCGCCGAAGACCTGATAGCACGCATTAAGGTGTTGTTAGACCTAGGGTTAGGTTATCTGTCGCCGGAACGTAGCACACCGACCTTATCGCCGGGCGAACTCCAGCGTTTACGGCTTGCCACACAGCTGTACTCCCACCTGTTTGGCGTGGTGTATGTACTCGATGAACCTTCTGCCGGGCTACATCCTTCTGATACTTTAGCACTGCTAACTGCTCTGGAAGGACTAAAAAAAGCAGGCAATTCGCTGTTTGTGGTGGAGCATAATCTGGATGTAGTCCGTCATGCCGACTGGCTAGTAGATGTAGGTCCGGAGGCAGGAGAAAAAGGAGGCGAAATATTATACAGTGGTCCGCCTGAAGGGCTGCAACAGGTTACGACCTCCCAAACAGCAAGCTATCTTTTCAATAATTCAAAAGTACATCCCCATACGCCACGTACTCCTGCTGGTTGGCTTCGTTTAAGCGGTATAACACGCCATAACCTAAAGAACCTGGATACTGAATTCCCATTGGGTGCTTTTACTACCGTTACCGGGGTATCGGGCTCCGGCAAGTCCAGTCTGGTAAGCCAGGTGCTGGTAGAGTTGGTAGCTGAGCAGCTAGGGCAGGCTTTGCCAACCGAGGAAGAAGAAGGCGAGGCCCTTGAGCGTGCAGCACCTGTTCCATCGGGTGGGCACATTACAGCAGGTATGGAAAGTATAAAGCGACTGGTGCGGGTAGACCAAAAAGCCATTGGGCGTACGCCGCGCTCTAATATGGCTACCTATACCGGGCTGTTTGACCACGTGCGTAAGCTTTTCGCCAACACAAAAATGGCGAAGGCACGCAAGTATGATGCTGGCCGTTTCTCGTTTAATGTTGCCAAAGGGCGTTGCGAAAACTGCCACGGAGAAGGTTCCGTAATGGTGGAGCTTCTCTTTCTGCCAAGTGTATATGCCCCCTGCCCTGTTTGCCACGGCGCCCGCTATAATGCTAAGACCTTAGAAGTTACCTATCGCGACAAAAACATTGCTGATGTACTTGGCATGACGGTAGATACTGCCTGGGAGTTTTTCGAAGAGGAGCCGCTGGTGCACCGGGCGCTTACGGTTTTGCGGGAAGTCGGGTTGGGTTATTTGCGCCTTGGGCAGCCTGCTACAGAGCTTTCCGGTGGAGAGGCGCAGCGAATTAAACTGGCAACCGAACTACAGCGGGCACAGCGCGGCAACACGCTTTACATCTTGGATGAACCCACTACCGGCCTCCACCCTGCTGACGTAGAAAAGCTGATGGTGCAATTGGATAACCTCGTAGAAGCTGGAAACACAGTAATAGTAGTAGAACATACTATGCGCGTTGTAGCTGGCAGCGATTGGGTTATTGATATTGGCCCTGGTGCAGGTGAGGAAGGCGGCAAGATTATCGCAGCCGGAACACCTGCCAGAGTATCAGAGAGCCGGGAGAGCAAAACGGCTCCTTTCCTGAAGCGTTTTTTTAGGAAATGCATAGTAAGTGACAGGACTAGCTTGCTTTTTTAGTTAAAAGCTGCTTAATTTCACCCTTTGTGCCGCAAATGGTACTAAAGGAATCAGGCTGTGCTTTTTTCGCTAAACTCATCCTGATTCATTTTCGCTTGCAAGAACAAAATTTAAACATGCTCTAAAGCTGAACTGTTATCAAAACATCCTTTTAATGCTCTTGAAAGTAGAAGGACAAACCCTATCCTGCCCAAGCGTTGTCTATGGTAGGAGTCACAAATAAAAATAACATATGGCAGAGAAAAAAAACATTATAATCAACATAGAAGGAGAAGGTTTAGTAGAAGATGTACTTACTAAAGAGGAGCAGGATAGCTTAACACCTGATGCCGTCATTCAGTTATTAAGGGAGGGCAACCAACGTTTCGTACGAGGCGCCATCACCTTAAGAAACCATAAAGAACAGGTGCGCAAGGCTGTACAGGGGCAATACCCGAAGGCAATTATCCTGTCTTGCATTGACTCCCGTGTACCAGTGGAAGACGTGTTCGACCGGGGCATCGGAGATATGTTTGTAGCGCGTGTTGCAGGAAATTTTGTAAATGAAGATATATTGGGAAGTATGGAGTTCGCCTGCCATGTAGCTGGCTCAAAGTTGGTAGTAGTGTTAGGGCATGAGCATTGTGGGGCCATAAAAAGCGCCATTGACCAGGTAGAGATAGGAAACATTACCCGTATGTTAGCTAAGATAAAGCCTGCCCTGGATTTATCTGCTGACTTTGAGGGAGAAAAAACAAGTACAAATGAAACGTTTGTACATAAGGTAACTGAGAATAATGTACGGCTGACAATTCGACAGATCAGAAAAGAAAGCCCGATATTAAAGACTATGGAAGAGGAAGGCAGGATCAGGATTATCGGCGGGCTATATGATATGGATACAGGACAAGTGGATTTTCTGGAAGAACCTGCATAGAGCTTACTTAGGTTTTACTTTTGCCGGCGAACATGAACCAAGCAAAGGGGATGTAAGTAATTTTCTATGCTTTGCAGAGCCAACGCAGAGTAACCACAGCGCATTATCTGTTCTCTTTTGGCTCAAAAGCAGGTTGTATATAAGCTCTTAAGGAGTAGAGTAGTTATGTTTTTATGCACCACCTGCTTTTGAGCCAACTCGAATTTTCAACTTGTAGGCTCCAATTAGTAAAAGTTATAATTGTTCTTGAGAGGGAACAGGCTCAACACAAGCAGACATGCTGGAAATGTATATTCTATTCTCTCGCTTTCCCTGCGTTGGAAGGATAGATTGTAATAATACAAATAGCAAAAATTCTTGTTTAACTCAAACAGGTAGATGTATAAGCTTAAGAAGGTTCTTTAATCCAGGTCTTCGGATTCTTGTAAATTATTCCACGAAAGAAGCCTTCTCCACAATATCCCTAATAATATCGTCAAGTTCCTTTGTGGATACTTCCAGCATACTTAACACCATTTTATCCTCTCCTTCCATTTGAGCTTTCCTGTTCAGCAAGTTTACCAAGCCCAATATGTTAGCGACAGGACGCCTCAATACATGCGACTGCGTATGTATAATTTCCCGTAGCACTTCATTTTGCCTGTTAATAAAAAGCTCATTGTGTTTCCTTTCACTAATATCCGTAGTTACCACCGAGACACCTACCATCTGATTCTCTACAGTAACAGGATTATATTCTGTTCTAAGCCAAACTCCTGCCTCCTTATAGAGAAGTTCACTCTCTACAACTACACTTTCTCCATGTAATGCTTTTTCAAAGTCGCGATCAAAGTTGCTGCCAACCAAGTGAGGGATATCATTGGCATACTGCCTCAGGTTGCTACCAACGTGCAGTAAACTTATAGGAGGAGCCCCGGAGCTTTCATAAGCTGTTTGATTGAAAAAAAGAACAGTACCATCAGGAGCAAGCAAGAGCCTGGCAGATTTAGTACTGTAATATAGTGCCTTCTCAATTCTATACGCCTTCTCTATTACTTCATTTTGCCGCTGTATGGTAATTCTTTTATTGTTGGCCCTTTTTTCCAAGATGGTCTTTTGAGAGGAAAGGAACCGGATAAGATCGTCTTTATAAATAAGCCCTTCTAATTCCATATTGTTGATTACAGGCAGAACCTCTGCATGCACGTTCTCCATTACCTCTAATGCTTCTTCAATTTTACAATCGGGTGCAAGTACAGGCTTATCAGAAAGACAGTCCACAACAAGGTTATGAGGCTTTTGGATAAGGTCAAACGGCGTTAGAACTCCTAAGAAGGCTTGAGTATCCTCATCCAGTACAACAATAGCATTGGAATGAGCTAACTCAGCTTTTATTGCATTAATACCAACATACTGGCTGGTGGTAAGGTAACTGTGCCTAATGAACTTAGAAATTGGTGCCATTATATTTCATATTCAATATTGGTGTATGACATGGATACCTTAAGATCTACTTTCAGCAACTCTCCTTCCGATACGTAGTCAAACACTTTGGACTTTAAGATGCGCAGCAGCTTTTCGGCAGATATTTTAGACAGAATCTTTTTGTTGATGAACACTGCCTCTACTTTATCGTCGTCTACTTCAAACGAGGCAAACCCATTTGGAGCCATTAACTCAAAAGACTTGTTAAGACCAATTCTGCCTTGCGCGCAGTTTTTACTCAGAATAAGTATGTCCTGGAATGGCGGTAGTCTGATTTCTTCAAAACTAAGGCTGATGGAGTAACGGATATTTGAACTGTTGATATCGTCCAGGGTATTTGTTTTAAAGGCAGTGCTTGGTGTTGACTTCATAGGGAATAATCATGTTTTCAATAACACACACTTTCAGATTAGCCTTGAAAATTGCAGAGACCTAGGTTTAGCAAGACTTATGCTTTCAATATCTCCCCTGAGAATAGGCTTGTATAAGTTGATGTTGTGATAGTCTACTGAGGAGGGAAGTGGATATAAAGGACAACTTTCTCTTACACTTTTAGTGAAACGGCAAGAAGCCCCCAGAAAGCCCCAACCGTCCAGACCAGGCACCTTTACGTCCGGCAAACTAGTATCTGGCAGCAAAACCCATTGCAGGTTTTCACCTTTGTTAAAAAAAGAGAATACATTTTCCACAGCAATAAAAGAAAGAGCTTCCTTTAAAAGGTTATGTTGCAGGGTGCTTTGCTTTGTCAAAAAGCCAGATGCCGGAGCATCATTCATGAACCATACAGTTCTACAAAAAGTCATTCAGCATATTATTATAAACATTTACTAATATCTTACTAAGCTTTATTGATGATTTCTATTTTGCAAAACGTACTCTCTTTACCTGCTCCTGCTTCACAAATAGCTCCCTCAAAACATAAAACCAGAACTTCCTGATTTTATTGTCTCTTTGCATACTACCTATGTGCGGCACATTGCCTTCAGATATCTTTATTACTTAGTAGCCTTTACAATACTCACAGATGAAGCAACGCTATGATATCCCTTCCCATTGTGCCTGCATATATCAGAACTACAGCAGCTAAACCTATAATTTAAACAAGCTATAAAATGACAACTACAAGGCTTAATCTTATTATTTAAGTAGATATATATTTAATCTATTTAAATTAATGCAAGTTATAACATTATTAATAAATAATAACTCATATATAGTATACATCTAATAAAAATAATATAAAAATCACTCTGTATAATCTTAAACTGCTTGGTTTAGATGGAAAAGAAGATTGGGAGTTGTATGTATTATGCAATTATTTTGCTCTATTCTCCATATATGACTGCATCACTAAAAATGAGGGCAGATAAGAACAGCCGCTTTTACAAAAACATTAGCAGTAGGCTGATACACAAAATACGTAGATAACTCAGAATCTTTCACTCAGCAAATGTCGAACCTTATAGTGACAGCCTGCTTTCATGTTTATCTTTGAGATGAGGTGAAACTGCTGTAATGTAGGATGTATTTAGTATCTTTTTATTACATCAGGAGTAATAACCTTGTTTGTTTGGAGCTTCCTAAAGACGAAAGCTTCATCCTGCTTCCCTGGGCTGATAAAATCTGAACTGTAGCAAAGTATAATGAATAGGCATTTTACTTTTTCATTTTTGGGTCAGCCATTTCGCATACCTCTCCTAATAAGCCTTCTCAAAACTTTCCTATCCTAATGCTCATCTCCCTTATAAATCCACATGGGCACCGTATGTCCAGCCCGTACAAACCCAAGCTTTTCATAAAAGATCGTTGCACCTCCGTCTGCAGTTAACATTTGCATATGAAAGTGGCCATACTTTTCCTGCATTCTTTCAATAATTAATCGTCCTACGCCTTTCCCCTGATAGTTTGGGTGGACAAGTAAATGTGGATAATAAACAACTAAGTATCCATCGGAGACAGCATTGCCAAGGCCTATCAATATATCTCTGTCCCAGGCTGTGATTAGTGTATGAGAATGCGTAAGCGCATTGTATAACTCAGTTGGTTTACTAGCAGCGCTCCATTTGTTAGCTTCATATAAAGCTATAATATCGCCAGGTTCAATATCTCGCCTTTCCGAAATTGTAACTGCCATTGTAAAATCATCTATAACTCTTATTTATCCTCAGAACGGCTCTACCTACTCCTATAAAGCCCTCACTTATTGATGCATAGCTAGGGCGCTCTTTTTTATCCGAAACAACTACTTCTTCTCAGCACCTGGATGGTAGGTTGCTTTAGCCCGTTTCTCCACATCCTCACGATAATAAGCTACATCTTTAAATTTTACATCAGCATAACGCTGTGCCTGGTCATCAAAATGAGGTGAGTTCGGATCACCGCTTTGCCCGCCTGCAAGGAGGGCCTTTGCTTTAACCTTATCACCAAACTCCACTACCGCTACAAAGCTGTTTCCGGATGTACCGTAAAGGCGCTTTGTATCATAAGATCGTGCGCCGAAGGAAGCCAGCGCTCCCCAGTTTCCGGACGCCATCCCTACCGGGATACTAGGCTTTGAATCATTAAAAGCCTGTTCTATATCACCATTTATGCGCTGGTAGCGGTTAATATCACCCCACGGGGTATTCCACTGGCCGAAGTCCTCTTCCAGTTGGGCTATAGTTTGGCGGAACAGCTCCAGACGCTCTTTTTCAGGCGAGGCCTTTGCATAGTACTCAAAACGTTCCATCAGGTTTGTACCTTCCGGGGCACTACCGCTTCTCAAAGAGTTAGTAGCATAGAAATGAGCAAGTGACATGCCTACTGATTCTTTAGACACAGCAAAATCCCAGTTGCGCATTACTTTCATAGCCTCCTGTAGCTTCGGGTCATTTGGCTTTAGCTTATCATAGGCGGAAATAAGCCCGGGAATCAACACTTCAAACGCTGGCAGGTAAGGGTCGTAAGCCAAATTTATCAGTTTATCGAGTGTAAGATTATCAGCACTTTTCAGAAGACGTGTAGCATGTACCCCACGGAAGTTTTCCGGTGCCCGCGACATATAGGACGGGTAATTTTCCCGCCTCGGGCTATAAGCTCCGGCACTGGTAAAAGGTGTGGAGTTACAATTCTGAATCCATCCATTAGCGGGGTTGATAACCTTAATTGCCTCTTCAACTGAGTGCAGCCCCTGCCAGTCTGTTTGCGGATTGCTTCCGTCAACAGGTTTTGTATAGTTAAAGGTCGTATCCCGTACTGGTATAAAGTTGCCATGATAGTAGGCTATGTTGCCATCCGCATCAGCATAAACAGTATTGTTGGAAGAGTTAGTACGCATTTGCATCATCTCATTGAACTCCTTCAGATTGCTCTTTTTAGTTCGAGTATAGGACTGAATTAAAGCATCAACGGGTTTCCACATCATGGCAGTAGCCACCCATTTATTACCATTCTTGTGGGTAATTGGCCCATGATGCGTTCTGTAGGTTGTAAAGGTCTTTTGCTTTATTTCTTCACCTTCTTTATAGGACAAGGTTACTTTTGATATTGTGACAGGTCGCAGCTCATCGCCATACCGGTAAAACAACTTACCATCCTGCTCCACAATAGTTTCTTCAAACTCATCTATAACGTCTGTATAGGTAGAGGTATGCATCCATCCATTTCTTTCGTTAAAGCCTTGGTAGATAAAAAACTGCCCCCAAGTAACGGCACCATAAGCATTTAGCCCCTCCTCACTCACAGCATGCACCTCTCCTCGAAAGAAGAAGGAGGTGTGTGGATTAATCAGCAGCATGGCATTGCCGGATGCAGTATGTTCTCCGGAAATGGCAAAACCATTAGAGCCTTTTGGTTCCTCCAGTATGTCGGGGTACATCAATCCACCACCAAAGCTGTTAAGCCCCAGCGACTTGTTATCTTCATAGAAAGCCTTTACTCCTTTTGTTGATACTCTTTCAATATCACCGCCAATAGAACCTTCGCTGAAGTACATTGGCATCCATGGTTCGAAGTGTGTCAGGAGCTTTGGCTTTACTTCTGGATGAGTGTAAAGGTAGTAGTTTACTCCGTCGGCAAAAGCCTGACATAGAACCTTGAGCCACTCCGGGCTTTTCTCATAGTTTGCGACTGCTTCCTCCTCTGTCATAAACAGTTTTGCCCGAAGGTCGCTATACAGCATTTCTTCTCCTTCAACTTCAGCCAGTCGGCCTGTAGCCCATATATAATTACGCTCTACCCGATTAAAATCATCTTCGCACTGGGCATATAGAAGCCCGAATACAGCATCTGCATCAGTTTTCCCATAGACGTGCGGCACGCCAAAATCATCCCGGATAATGGTAACACGCCCACCCTGCTCCTCCCATTTCACCACTTCTGGAGAGGAGGCTGTTTGCCCTCCTACTGTGCAGGAGGAAAGAATAGTGATAAAGAGGAGTAACAGCGTAATGCTTTTTCTAAAGTATTTCATGTTCTATTGAAAAAAGGAGTGTGTCAATTATGAACTAGAGGAACAAGCCATTGACATTTTAATACTATTCTACTTATGATATTCCTGTTTTATCACTTCACAAACAACAGACTGTAAATATAACAAAACTTCTTATATCAAAAGCGTACCTGCTTTGGTGAAACCGAGGTGATTCCATAAAAGCTTAACAGCAATAGAGACGATACACCATTAACAATTCAAAACAACAAATTACATGAACTGATATTTTATAGATAGCTCAATTATAATCAAAAATAAAGCGTGGAGTGAACTTATGCGAACTCAGAATGGCTATTGTTCCTTTGCGAGTATCGGCTAGATTATCAGCACCTACAGCTACACAGGAAAATGTAAAAGTGGAGTTGCCACCTTTGACTGGAGGCTTTATGATAGGCAGAATTATGTAAAGTATTACATTTGACTATTATGGATAGACGCGTATTTGACACCTCCTTTAAACGGATGGCTATTGACCTCTCCTATGCGAGAGGATCAGTAAAAGAGGTAGCCGATGAGCTGGGTATAGATCCCGGTCGTCTGAGCAAGTGGCGGCAGCAGGATAGCTCACCAGTCCGGTCCACCGAAGGGCCGAGTGAGGAGCAGAAAGAGATAAAGCGGCTACAGAAGGAGCTGAAGGAGGCGCAGTTGGAGCGTAATATCCTAAAAAAGGCGGTGAGCATCTTCTCCAGGGGAGACGGGCGTTATACGGATTCATAAAGGAGCACCGCAACCAGTTTCCCGTTGAGAGGATGTGTCAAGTACTCCAGTCCAGTGCCAGNTAATATCCTAAAAAAGGCGGTGAGCATCTTCTCCAGGGGAGACGGGCGTTATACGGATTCATAAAGGAGCACCGCAACCAGTTTCCCGTTGAGAGGATGTGTCAAGTACTCCAGTCCAGTGCCAGTGGCTACTATTACTGGCTCAAGAATCCTGTGAGCCTGCGGGAGCAAAAAGAGAAGGAGCTCGTGGAGCAGATTAAATAGGTATACCAGCAAAGCAAAGTGCCGCTATGGTTCTCCCAGGATTGCCGTGGAGCTGCAGCAGCAGGGTATTTGCGTGTCCCGTCCACGCGTAGCCAGAGTAATGCAGAAGCACCGGGTACAAAGCATTGTGCGCAAGAAGTACAGGGTACAGACCACGGACTCCAACCACACCCATGCCGTGGCGGAGAACCATCTGTCAAGAGATTTTCATGCGGTAAGGCCGGCAGAGAAGTGGGTATCTGATTTAACTCAGGACCAGGGAAGGCTGGTTGTACCTGACGGTGGTGCTGGCCCTGGCTGACCGGAAAGTGGTGGGCTGGGCGCTGAGCGAGACCCTGGAGGCGGAAGCCACCACGGTGGCGGCCTTTAAGATGGCGGAGAGAAACAGGCCACTGTTCCATTCCCTTTTGTTTCATTCTGACAGAGGGGTGCAGTATGCCTGCAGTGCCTTCCGAGAGCAGCTAGAGGAGATGCCGGTGCTGCGGAGCATGAGTCGCAAGGGTAATTGCTCTCGATAACGCGGTAGCTGAAAGCTTTTTCAAGACGTTGAAAACTGAAATGATCTACCATCTCGAATTCACCACCAGACAAGATTCTTAAAAAGCATCATTCAGTATGCCTGCAAGCCTGATGCCGGCCAGTTGCATGCGCTCTTTCACTATATCGCGGTGGCTACGGGTATAGGCATAGCCAAGTTCAGGATTTTCCGCTACTTCTTTGTAGAGCTTATCGCTGATCTGGTAAGACTCAAACAGCCATAACATCATGTCATCCCGCTGCCATACTCTTACCTGATTTTTGCAGGCATAATTGTATTCCTCCGCCATTTCAGAATAAGTCATTCGGGTGGCCTCTATTACGCCACTATCCCAGACACTGTGCAGATTGGTTTCCTTGCCTCTCAAGGTTACTTTTGTCTTGTTTCCGCCCTGATCTTCTGAATGTCCTGCATGCATCGGCTGGTGGATGTCACCTATTATATGCACGATAAACTTAAGTGCAAAAGCTTTCTCCTCTTTTGACTTGGCAGGATTTTTCATATCCTCGATCAGTTGTACCAGTGCCGTATAAGCATTCGCCGATTCAGCGCTGGTAATAGAAGCAGAGAATTGCTCGTAGGTTAGCCCTGATGGCGCGTTTACATAATGCCAGGGTGCAGTATAGAGATATTGCGCTTCCGGGCGAATTTCATCGGCCCAGGTGCTCACCATCGCCAGCGATTCGTTGCCGAGTAACTTTTTAACTGCTTTTTTTGCTTTCCAGCTCAGGTGCTGCTCGGCCATTCTGCCTATTGCCCGATGGCCGTCTACGCCCCAGGCAAAGGTGTTAAAAGGCAACAGGCTTATCAGAGCCAACAGGATATAGTTATGTCTACGTTTCATTATTTCAGGTAGTAAATAGTTAAGGATATACCGGATGCCTAAAGTGGGTCCCATATATAATAACAAAGTAAAGGCGCAAATATTACAGCTACTTTACCTATATGTTATGTTTTAGTTAGGGCCTGGTGAAAAAGCGCTAATTATTTCATTCTTAAGTACGTCACATCCTTGATTGTTTTTTTGAATGCAAGGTTTTCAGCATCTTACAGTCATAACCTTTGCACCTGATGATCCGCTATACTCCCAGCAACCAGTTAAGTATAGCCGAATTCAAGACTCCCTTCTAACTGCATCTTGACAGCCATTCCCTGGGACAAGCTCGCCGGTATGCATGAGCGCCAA
This sequence comes from Pontibacter silvestris, assembly GCF_020907275.1. Lineage (GTDB taxonomy): Bacteria > Bacteroidota > Bacteroidia > Cytophagales > Hymenobacteraceae > Pontibacter > Pontibacter silvestris. The sequence goes on from NZ_JAJJWI010000009.1 coordinate 95,934, forward strand.
CAAGGGAGCACCTTTGCTGGATGCGCGCATCGTCATCGGCTCACTCTTCATCAACCTCGACGATCAGGACGAGTCATGCTAGCAAAGCGTTGAAGAACTTAACATAGAGTTAATGGCAGTGTCATAGCAAACATTCCTGTTTGACTTAACTTTGGAGTAAAACCAAACAATTCCATTTATTCTTATGAAAAACTTTTATCGTAAACTATGTCTCCTGCTGGCGATGATACTTTGGATACAATTTTCTTGGGCACAGGGGGTCACAACATCTTCTATGACAGGTGTCGTGACGGATCAAACTGGTGAAGGCCTTCCTGGAGCAACTGTCGAGGCTATACACACTCCATCAGGAACAACTTATGGTACCGCTACATTAGAAGACGGAAGATTTACAATTCCTAACATGCGCGTTGGCGGACCTTACCAGGTGACCATAAAATATATAGGCTTTCAGGACAAGGTACACAACAACATTAGCCTCAATCTCGGTACGGCCTATAGCCTAAATGTAAGATTAGTGCAGCAGTCAAGTGAGCTAAGCGAGGTTCAGGTTATCTCAGACCGTAACGCTGTTATAAGTTCAGAGCGTGCAGGTACTGCCACAAACATCTCACGGGAGGCAATTGCATCCCTTCCAACCATAAGCCGCTCCATCAACGACTTTACCCGTCTTACCCCACAGGCTAGCGGCACCTCATTTGGGGGGCAGGACAACCGCCTGAACAACATAACGATTGACGGATCCATTCTGAACAGCAGTTTTGGCCTAAGTGGTCAGCCAGGAGGCCGTACAGGTACTGCCCCTATCAGTCTCGACGCTATTGAGCAGGTGCAGGTAAACATGGCTCCCTACGACGTTAGACAAGGCGGCTTCACCGGTGCAGGCATCAATGCGGTAACCCGCTCAGGTACAAACGAGTTCTCCGGATCGGTTTTCTATAATATCCAGAATGAGAAATTCTTGGGTTCTGAAGCAAAAGGAAGAGAAGTCGCTTCGGGAAACTTCAACAACACGCAGGCAGGCTTTCGTTTGGGAGGTCCTATTCTCAAGAATAAACTGTTTTTTTTCATAAATGGCGAAATTGAACGTCGTACCGAGCCAGCTACTACCTATAGAGCCAACAGAGGGAATGAGGAAGTAGAGGGTAACGTTACCCGCGTACTGGAGTCGGACTTAAATGAGCTGAGCAGCTTTTTGAGAGACAGGTTTGACTATGAAACTGGTCCCTACCAAGATTATGACAACCAGACGAGAAGCAATAAGATTCTGGCGAAACTCGATTACAACATTAGCAACAACCACAGAGCCAGTATCCGTTACAACATGCTTGACTCAGAAAGAGATGCCTTGACAAGCAATAGCTCTTCTCTTGGTTTTGGCAGCCGCAGAACAAATCTGAATGCTCTTAACTATCAGAACTCCAATTATATTCAGTTTGAAAAAATCCACTCCGTTATCGGCGAGTTAAACTCAAGCTTTGGCACAAAGTTCTCTAACAATTTGATTGTTGGTTACACGTACCAAAACGAAGACAGAGGCTCTCGTGGCGATTTCTTTCCGCTTATCGAGATCCAGAATGAAGGTCGCAGCTACATCACAGCCGGTTTTGAACCTTTCACCCCAAATAACAGACTCAGTTACTCCACGTTTCAGTTTCAGAACAACTTCTCTTATTACGCAGGGGCCCACACGCTAACTGCCGGTGTTAACGTTGAGCGGCTTTCGTTTGAAAACGTATTCTTCCCTGGCTCACAGAGCGTGTATGTTTACAACTCGCTGGAGGACTTTTATACTGCTGCAAACGGATACTTGGCAGATCCGAACCTGGAAACATCACCTGTTGAATTAAGACGATTCCAGCTGCGTTACTCTGCGTTGCCAGGAGGCGCAGAACCTATACAGCCAACAAGGGTAACCTATAGTGGTCTGTACATTCAGGATTCATGGGCCGCCATGCGCAACCTGACAGTAACAGCAGGCCTCCGTGCCGATGTATCTGCGTTTGATGAAACGGGATTTTATAACCCTGACGTAGCTGAAATGACCTTTAGGGATGCTGATGGCAATCCTTTGCAGGTAAACACCGCAGAGCTTCCGGGAACGAATATTCTCTGGTCTCCCCGTTTAGGCTTCAATTGGGATGTATTGGATGACCAAACGCTGCAGGTTCGCGGTGGCTCAGGTATCTTCTCCGGGCGCCCTCCTTTCGTATGGATCTCAAATCAGATTGGCAACAACGGTGTGCTGACCGGATTTACCCAGAATGACAGAACAACTAATTATCCGTTCAACCCGGACCCAACGGCTTATATACCTGACAACCCGGAGCTGCCAAGCTCATACGAAATCAATATAAGTGACAGGAACTTCAAGTTCCCACAGGTTTGGAGAAGCAACCTCGCCGTTGACAAGTCTCTCTTCGCTGGTATAGTAGGTACAGTAGAGTTTATCTACAGCAAAAACATTAACAGTGCCAATTATATCAACATTAACCAAGCTGCTCCCACTTCTACTTTCAATGGCCCAGATAACCGCCTGATGTACCCTGGATATGGCCTGGGAGGTGATGACTTCAACGAAGCGGATCGTATTAACCCTTCTATTACGTCAGCTCCTTACCTGACTAATACAGACAAAGGGTATTCTTACTCTTTCACCGCCCAATTGCAGAAGCCTTTCAGCAATGGATTCTTTGCGCTTCTAGCATACAACTTCGGCGAGGCTAAGGATTTAATATCAGCCGGCAGCACAGCCGGGGGGTCTTATAACGGCATCCGAAGCGTAAATGGCAACAACTATCCTGAATTGGCTTTCTCTGACAATGATCAGCGCCACCGTGTCATCGGCTCTGTCTCTTACCGTAAGGAGTATGCAGGTTTTGGTGCCACTCAAATTTCGTTATTCAGCGAAGCCCGCACCCAAAACCGTTTCAGCTACACGTACAATGGCGATATGAACGGTGACGGCATCTTTGGCAATGACTTACTCTATGTGCCTACTAGTGGTAGCGACCTGAACTTCCTGCCTATTACAGGCACAGATGCAGATGGCAACACTATCACCATCTATACACCGGACCAACAAGAGGCCGCTTTCGATGCCTATATTGCGCAGGATGAGTATCTAAGCTCCCGCCGTGGCCAGTATGCAGAACGAAACGGCGCGATAATGCCTTGGGTTTACCAGACTGACCTGAGCCTTGTACAGGAGTTCTTTGTTAACGTAGCCGGTAAGCGCAACACGCTGCAACTAAGATGTGATATCTTTAATGTTGGTAACATGATCAACAGCGACTGGGGTGTATACAATAGAGTAATACAGACCTCACCACTTACAGCTGCCGGAGTGAATGCAGATGGTGTTCCGCAGTATAGGTTACAAACTCTTAACGGCCAGCTTATTACCACTACGTTTGATACTTCAGCCGGGATAGACGATGTGTGGCGAGCACAAATTGGCGTTCGCTATATTTTCAACTAAGACATTTTATAGCTTAAATATGAATCACCCCGAACTTTAGAAGAATAAGAAAGAAAGACCTCCTGTTTTAGTGGTAGTTTACCCCTTAAAGCAGGAAGTTCTTTATGTCCAGACATACTTCTAAGGCATAGGCTGGGTGAATAGCTTTTGTTGGTGATGTCCACGGTGACAGAAACCAACCCCAGCACCTTTTTGGTATAGGAGACTCTGTTGCCGCCGCCGTTGGCTGTGGAGTTGACCTCCAGGTCGACCTGAATGTCATTGCGTCCGGACAGCACGCCTAGCAGCAGGGGGCCTGGTACAGGACGGCTCCCGCAAAAGGAAGCGCAAACCAAGCCACCATGTCACCGAGGAAGCCGGTGTTGGCTTTGCCATCTATCTCTAACTGTGGTCCTCCGGGTACGCCTGCCTGGCCAGAGGCGCAAAAAGTGACTTTAAAAGTTAAACAAATATAGCTTCACAGTCACTTGAGCACAAGATGTACACTTATTATTCATCTTGATTTTCAATTAGTTACATCAATCCTGGTGAGTCATTTGCGTCGCTTGAGTTACTCAGCAGATCGCTCACCTAAAATGTGCGAAAAAGTGATAAAATTTAGCTCCGGCTAAAAACAATAAAAGCCTGCAAATTAATTATTTACAGGCTTTTATTAAGTTTTAGTACTGATACTAAGTGGAGATGCAGGGATTCGAACCCTGGTCCAGACAAGGAAATCGTCGTGCCTTCTACATGCTTAGACACTAGTTGAATTGTCGGGAGCTTGCGGGCCTAGGTCAAGCCTATGCGCACTCCTTAGATGCTTAAGTTTCGCCTGTGCATCACACCTCTACACAGACTAGTAAAACGGATCGAAGCCTCTGATGTGCAAGCAGTTTTACGAAACCTGCACGAGACTATGGCATATTACTTAATACCTAGATTAAGCAGCCATGGCGTAATTAGATTCGCCAGTTATTGTTCGAACGAATTTTTGACAGGTGGTACGCTCATCACCTGGCATGCTTACACGCAATCTGCGCAAGCTGTCGATTCCAGTCATCCCCATAAGTTAAAGAACGTATTCTTGTTATTTATATATCAAGAAATGTGCCACAAAATTACGATTTTATAACACCAATAGCAAGAAGTCAGTTATAATACTTATACCTTGTGTAAGCCGTTTAAGTTCCCAAACACCTTTATGAGTTGAGCTAAGCCTAAAGCTTACTAACTCTCCCTCGCTTTATGGTTGCTGAAAGCACAATTTGTCTAAAACAACTTCTGTTTACAGTCCTGTCTGTGTTCCTGAGCCTCTGGCAGGTTTATTCCCTACTATCATTTCGCGCTGTGCAAGGTTGATGGTAATTTGCTTTCCAAGCCAATTGACAGACATAATGCCGTCATAAATCAGCCCCTCTACAAGTTGCGCTTTAAAGTTTTCGATTTTGATAGCTGGCTGGCCTTTCACCGCCAATTTGTCCATTGCAGTTCTATAGATAACAGTCTGTACATCGGCGTTAATCTCACTGCGGCGATATGTCTTTTCCACTTTTGTAGTGTCTGCTATATCTACTCCAAGCGCTGTTGCATACCTGGAGTTCAGGCGAAAGACACCTGCACCGGCTCCGCTATCCAGTAAGAACTGCAGTGTTAGCTTATCGTTTACTACAAAATAGGCAAACATATCTAAAGCTACACCTCTGGACGCTTCCAGTTGCAAAGGAACAACCTGGCCGTTTTTCTTTCTTTTTGCTAGGCTCCTCGTGTTCTCCAGGTATACAATCTTATCAGCAAAGTCAATGGTAAAAGGCTGGTCTCTGAAACTCATCAAAGAAATCAGTCCGTCTATCGGTCCAAAATCAGCATCAACAATAGCCAAAGAAGTCTCTTTTGAAGGGTGGTCTCCAATGGTTACTTCCCGAGCAGTATATAAATCGGCGTCAATTCTTTCTCCGGTGGCACGAAAGCCGGTATAGCCGCCATCCTGTTTTACTAAACCGTTCAGCTTTGAAGCGAAACTCTCTGTAATCACAGTCAAACCGCCTCCTGTGTCCAATATAAAATTTCCCTCAACTCCATTTACCTGCGCTTTCAACATTATATGCCCGCTTTGTGCTAGTTCAAACGGTATAGTTTGCTGCGCCTGCACTGCAAGACAAGCTAAAAAGAGTAATATAGTAAGTAAGCTTGTTCTTAATTTCATATTCTTAGTATCGTTTATAAAGTTGCTTTTCATTTTTTGATAGAGTAAAAATTTGTTTAAGCACGAATGCTTTTCACATCTCATTATGTTTAGCTGCTACCAACAAATTCAATTAACGCTGACGCAACTAATAAAAAGAGTTTCTACAAATACTGCTTTTCAATATTCATAAAACTCTCTGATTTGAATCGGTTTTCCTTCTTTCAACTTCCTGAGTTCACTTAGGATGTAGTAGCGATGCAAAAAACCTGTTAACACCACGATCCGCTTTCCAGGGTTAAGTGCTGCAGTTCTAATAATGTTTTTTGCCATTATTTGATTTCTGAGGTCCCAAAAATCTGCCCAAAGCCGATAGCCTTCCCTATAGCTTATCTTCTCCCCATCAGGCTTCGTGAGGTACGTTTCATCAAACTCTTTCCTTTTATTCGTAATTTTTGTCAGCTCTTTATGCTGAAAATATTGACGCAGTTCAGCAACACTATCTGTCTGTGGGTTATTGAAATTTTCAGGAGACTTGCTGGCAACTACTTTTAACTGGTCGGTAAGGCCATAATATGTTGCCACAATCTCGTTCTGCTTTGGGGCAAGCGCTTTTGCTTTATACAAGCTATCTATTAACCGGGTGGTCAGGTTATCAGCCGGCACCATGCCCCTTTCTCTTCTGTATTCGTTTCTTCCTTCAAATTCAAAAGGCCGGATCAAAGTACCAGGGTGTCTTTGTACATAGCTAGTAGAGGTAACTTGCTCATTCTCATTAGAAGGATTTTAAACCTGAAGTCTTCTGTGAAGAACGAAGAGTCTATTTCAATTAAAATGATATCAGGCTTTATCCGCTCAAGAATTTCATATAAAGTATCCGGGTTGAAATTCGACGCAGCTTGGTGAATGGTACCAATAACTGTTATTTCCGTTTCTTTTTGCTGCCCGAAAGAGTAGAACGCGATGAGTAGGGTAAAAAGAGTCATTAAAAGGTTCTTCATCTGGATGCTCTGTTTAGTGTTGTCTGTGGTAAAGTAGACAAGGGTTAAAAGTGGTCTTCGCTAGTGGTTGTCATTTCCACCTGCCTGTTTTTCGGCATGACACGCACTACTGACCATAAAAACCGAGTCAACAATACTTACTCCGTCCTTAGTGATGTTACCGGGTTGGCAATAGCTGTTCTAACGGCATGGAAACTCAGCGTGAACATGGCAATGGTAACTGTCGCTAGAAAGGCTGAAGCGAAGATCCACCAGCTGAATTCGGTGCGGTAGGCATAGTCGTTCAGCCAGTTATTCATCAGGTACCAGCTTAGCGGCAACGCAACCAGGTTGGCAATCAATACCAATTTCAGGAAATCTTTGCTCAGCATAAACACGATGCTTGACACCGACGCGCCCAGCACCTTCCTCACCCCAATCTCCTTAGTGCGCTGCTCGGCTGTGAACAAAGCTAGACCAAATAATCCCAAACAGGAAATAAAGATGGCAATACCGGCTAAGTACTTGGTGAGTTGCCCCATAATCGCCTCTGTTTTGTACATTATATTAAAGTCGTTGTCCAGAAATTGGTATTCGAACGGGTAGGCCGGATTGTGCCGCTTCAGTATCTGCTCCATTGCTGTGAGCACCTCCGTTGTTTTGCCGGGAGCCACACGTGCGAATATCAGGTTTTCAGCATCGGGCATCAAGCGCACCACCAATGGTGGTGTCGGGATGTGCATGGAGGTAGAATGGAAGTCGTACATCACTCCTATTATATGGCCTTCACCATCCCACTCCAGCTACTCCCCTACTGTATCCTGCATCTGCATCCGGCGAACCGCTTCCTCGTTCACTAAAAATGCTCCGTGTCAGTTCCATATTCCTTAGAAAAGTCGCGCCCTTCTTTCAAAGTTACGCCCATTGTCTCTCGAAATCATAACCAACCGTCATCTTACTGAACAGTATACCAGCTGCAGGGTCTTTCCCCCGCCAGTTCACGTCCCCAGTCGCATTGCCTATCATCAGCGGGTTCTGGTTGGCCGAAGTGACAGCCTGGATACCTGGCACATTCTCTAGCTCCCGCTTCACCACCTCGTAGCGGTTTTGCAGTTCTCCTTCCATCGGCACATAAATTAGATTCTCCCGGTTCATGCCGATGTTTTTTGTGCGGATATAGTGTAACTGCATATAGACCACCAAAGTGCTGATGATAAGCAGCGCTGACAGGATGAACTGAAACACCACCAAGCCTTTCCGAAGCAACATTCCTCTGGTGCCCATCCGCACGGTACTCTTCAGCACCACCGCTGGCCTAAACGACGACAGAAAAAAAACCAGCTACCACGGCTACACCCAAAACTAACGCCACCATCACAGGGTCTGTCAGGTCCATTCGCATAGATTTCCCGGTCAGGTCGTTGAACTGCGGCAGCAGCATTCTCACCAAATTCAGCGACAGGAACAGAGCTAGGAAAGAAACCAGCATCGACTCTACCAGAAACTGACGGATCAACTCGGGTTTGCTGGCGCCTATGGACTTGCGCACGCCCACTTCCTTCGCACGCTTCGCAGAGCGCGCCGTGGTTAGGTTCATGAAGTTGATGCAGGCAATAACTAACATAAAAATAGCTACAACAGAGAAAAGCCGCACATTTGTGATCCTACCAGTTGCCACTTCTCCGCCCCGAAAATCATCGTAGAGGTACATATCCCCTACCGGCTGTACAAACAATTCTTTCTTATAACCATCATGGTGGTCCTGAACCACTGGCCGTATCTTCTGATTCAGTGCAGCGATGTCGGCATTTGGCTTCAATAGCAGAAAAGTCCTTCGTGCGTTGCTTCCCCAGTCCTCCAGCCAATCATCTCCGGGGCTGTTAATCCAATCATCTAATGGCGTTACATAATCAAACTGCATCGATGAATTTCTCGGCACATCCTGCATCACGCCAGTCACTTTATAGCTCTTGCTATTGTCGATCCTGAAGATTTTGCCCATTGCCTCCTCAGGAGAGTCGAAAAACTGTCTGACTACTTTCTCTGATACTTGCCGAAGGCAACATACTACATCCACAGGACTTTAGCTTTTCTGCCATGGAAACAGCACCACCTGCCACTGTCGGAACACACTACACCTCTACAGAAAAGCCTATGCCGCTGAGTGAAATAGAGCGGGAGACCATTGTCAGGGCTCTAGAGAAAAATAAAGGCAACATATCCCGAACAGCCAAAGAACTTGGCCTAACCCGCACAGCCCTTTTACCGCCGACTGAATAAGCATGATATTTAAACGCCTTGAGTTCGGGTTACTCGTCCGTTTTATACTCCTGCTGGTGATGATGTTCCTGACGGTGCGTTACCTGGTACAGTATACGTGGCTGCAGATAACCTCCGGCATTCTTGTTATGCTGGCTCAGGTTTGGGAACTGGCAGTGTACGTCACCCGCAGTAACAACAAACTGGCTAAATTTCTACAGGCTGTAAAACAACGTGACTTCTCACAACGCTTTAACGAACACACCACCAACAGTTCGCTAAAGCAGTTGCATATTGCTTTTAACCTCATCAACAATACTTATAAACAGCTACATACAGAGAAAGAGGCACAGTTCCTGTACATGCAAACTATCCTCCAGTTGATTGACACAGGTATTGTGGCTGTGGACGAAGAGTCAGGAGAAGTTGAATGGGTGAATGATGCTTTTAAGAAATTACTTGGCGTGCCGTATAGCAAGTCTTCAAATACGTTACCCTCTGCTCTACGAGGCACTGCAAAATATAAAAGCCGGCGAAAACAAGCTTCTGAAATTAAAATTGCCTATAGGACAATCGCAGTTATTACTTACAGCTACGTCTTTCTCTGTGCAGCAGCGCTTTCTGCTCTTAGTCGCCTTAAAAAATGTAAGTGCCACCGTAGATGCAACCGAAACTGAGGCCTGGCAAAAACTTCTCCGGGTAATGACACACGAGATCATGAACTCTGTAGCTCCCATTGCCTCGCTGGCCGACTCATTGGGCAGGCACCTGCAGCAGGAACGGGAGAAGTATCGACAGGAGCCTGAAACAGCACCAGACCCTGAGTTGCTACGAGACATAGAAGAAGGCATTTCGATCATCAAAAAACGAAGCGATGGTTTACTTCGCTTTGCGCACTTCTACCGCAACCTGAATAAACCGCAGCACCTGCTATTAACTACAATATATGTACAGGAGCTGTTAAACAGCATCGATGGCCTTATGCGCCCTCAACTGGAAGAACAGGGTGTGGAACTTATATGTAAAGTATTACCACAAGGTCTGCAGTTACATGCCGATGTTAACCTGTTGGAGCAGGTACTCATTAACCTTATTTTAAATGCTAAACGTGCCGTACAAGATCGGCCCAAGCCTCAGATTGTACTTCTCGCCCACGCAGAAAATGGCAAAACAGTCATTGAGGTACAGTACAACGGTAGCAGCATTCCGGAAGAGCTGCTGGAGAACATATTTATTCCTTTCTTTACCTCCCATAAAGATGGCTCTGGTATAGGTTTAAGCCTTGCTAAGCACATTATGCTACTGCACAAGGGGAGCATACAGGTAGAAAGTGAAGAAGGTATAGGAACATTGTTCAGGCTGGTGCTTTAAAGATGATTTGTTGCGCAGTGTCTCTTAGCCCTGTAGTTTTAGCACAGGCTCTATTAGTACCTGCGGGAGCTGTACGAGGGCTTTCATGGGAAAACGTTGAGTTAGTGCCTGAACCAGTGTTCTATGAAGAGGAAAGTAATGCTTTAGTTAGCTTTCAGCTTTAATAAAAAGCAGCGCATTGTTAACAAACACACTCATCTGCCACCATTTTACCATAAGTTTTGTTTCTTAAAAAGAAGCTTTGATCGTGGATAACTCTATGGATAACTGCTGGATAAAAACCACTCCCAACTCAGCTTCAGATTGATTATCTTTGTAGTAATGGAAAACTTTGTAGTATCAGCGCGTAAGTACCGTCCGACCACGTTCGACAGCGTGGTAGGGCAACACCATATAACCAACACCCTCAAAAACGCCATTAGCAGTAAACACCTGGCGCAGGCTTTTCTTTTCTGTGGGCCAAGAGGTGTAGGTAAGACAACCTGTGCCCGTATTCTGGCTAAAACCATTAATTGCCAGAACATCACTCCAGAAATAGAGGCTTGTAACGAGTGTGAGTCGTGCCGTAGCTTTAACAGCAACAGTTCATTTAACATACATGAACTCGATGCCGCCTCTAACAACTCCGTAGAAGACATCCGGAACCTGGTAGAGCAGGTGCGTTATGCGCCGCAAACAGGAAAGTATAAAATATATATCATAGATGAGGTACACATGCTCTCAAACCAGGCCTTCAATGCATTTCTGAAGACGCTGGAGGAGCCACCTTCTTATGCCATATTTATACTGGCTACTACAGAACGCCACAAAATTATCCCGACTATACTTTCACGTTGCCAGATCTTTGATTTCAACAGGATTAGAATAGAAGATATGGTGCGGCACCTAGGAGGAATCGCTCAGAAAGAGAGTATAGAAGCAGAACCGGATGCACTGCATCTGATCTCACAGAAAGCAGACGGTGCTTTACGTGATGCCTTGTCTATCTTCGACCAGATGGTGACCTTCTCCGGCAGCAATGTAACTTATAAAGCTACAGTCGAGAACCTGCACATTCTGGACTATGACTATTATTTCCGCCTGACAGACCACCTGTTAAAGCAGAACCTGTCTGGTTCGCTGTTGCTGTTCGATGAAATTCTGAAAAACGGCTTTGACGCACATAACTTTTTAGTGGGTATTGGCGAGCACTTCCGTAGCCTGCTTGTATGTAAAGACCAGGCTACTGTACAGTTGCTAGAGGTATCAGACAACATAAAAGCGAAGTATGCAGAACAATCGGTAAGGGCATCTGTTTCTTTCCTGCTGTCAGGACTGAACCTGGTAAGCACCTGCGACATGCATTACAAGAGCAGCAAAAACCAGCGTTTGCATGTAGAACTGTGCCTGATGAAAATGGCGCACCTGAATGCAGCACTGAGTTTTGCCCAGGATGGAGCAGTAGCAAAAAAAGCTAAGGTAGCAGCATCGGCACCAGCCGCTACCAGTACAACAGGTGCCACTACCACACCAGCAGCAGCCATGCAGCAATCGCAAAGTCAAGGGCAGGTGCCGTCTGAGCGATTGCAGCAACCACAGGCATCTGCGCAGGTGTCTTCTGAGGGGTTGCAACAGCCGCCAATGCCGCAGCAGGTAACACCAGATGCACATATAGCGCCGGCCAACCCTCAAACTCCTCCCGGCTCTGGTCCTGACGGCAGCCCTGAAAAATCAAGGGCCAGCATGCAGCTACCTCCTCAAAAGAAGTTAAGCAAGCTGCCCAGTCTGAAAGACCTCCAGCAGCAAGCTCAGGCCCCAGTTGTGGAAACCGTAGAGGAAGAGGATGAAAACGCTACTTACGGCACTGTACTACCTGTTGACCAGGCAAGGCTAAAGGCCGTGTGGTACAACATTCTGCGACGCAAAAAGGATGAGAACATGATGGAGTATACGCTCCTAAACCGCCAGTACCATATAAATGAGCAAAATGAAATAACACTGCACGTAGAAAATCCTGTGCTGGTAGATCAGTTTACAAGCGTTCGTCCTGCCCTACTGGCTGAACTGAAGCAACAGCTAAACAATCGCAACATCAAGCTAAAAGTAGAGGTAATGGAAGTGCAGGATGAGAAAAAGCTGTATACTTCGCAGGACAAGTTCAACTATTTAGCAGAGAAATATCCGCTGTTGGTCGATTTAAAGCAACGCCTGGGATTGGATACTGACTTTTAATCCACAATAAATTTTATATTAGCATAGTTATAATCAACTAACAACCATAACTATGCCTGTGAAAAAGAGCCTGTCCCTGTTTTTTGTTGCGTTTGCTTTTACGTTTACGCAATGTAAAAACGAAGCATATCAGACGCAGTCAGTGCCCGACACGACAGCGTCTACAGCCTCGCCTGCTCAAAAAGAATATAAGTATGAGACAGTGTCTGGTGATCCTCTTAATGCACGTGTTTACACGCTGGACAATGGCCTGAAAGTTTATCTTTCAGATTACGAAGACGCCCCACGCATACAAACATACATTGCTGTGCGCGCAGGCAGCAAAAATGACCCTGCTGATGCTACCGGACTTGCACATTACCTGGAACACATGGTGTTTAAAGGAACCACAAAGTTAGGTACGCAGAACTGGGAGAAAGAAAAGGCTGAACTGGATAAGATAGAGGCTCTCTATGAAAAGCACCGCAGCACTACTGACCCAGCTTTACGTAAGAAAATCTATCACCAGATAGACAGCATTTCTGGTGTGGCAGCCACTTTTGCCGTTGCTAATGAATACGATAAGATTTTAGGAGCTATTGGTGCCAAAGGAACTAATGCCTACACATCTGTAGAGCAAACGGTTTACACTAACGACGTTCCGTCTAACCAACTGGAACGTTGGATAGCTTTAGAGGCTGATCGTTTCAGTGATATGGTACCGCGTATATTCCACACAGAACTGGAGGCAGTTTACGAAGAAAAAAACCGTTCGCTAGACAACGACCGCTGGAAAGTTTTTGAAGCTGTTGGGGCAGCACTTTACCCAACGCATCAGTACGGTACACAAACCACTATCGGCACCATAGAACATCTTAAAAACCCTTCCATCACGGAGATCAAAAAATATTTTGATACTTATTATGTACCTAATAACATGGCCGTTGCACTTAGTGGTGATATAGATTTTGACCAGGCAATCCGTGTGATAGATGAATATTTTGGGAAATTGCAAAGTAAGCCAGTGCCTGAGTTTAAGGTAGCACAGGAAAAGCCTATTGAGAAGCCCGTGGTTAAAGAGGTTATCGGGCCGGATGCAGAGAACGTAACAGTAGCTTATCGTTTCCCGGGCTTTAATGACCATGATGCACTTGTACTGCAAATGATCAGCGGCATTCTGTACAATGGGCAAGCCGGGCTTATTGATCTGAACCTGAATCAGCAGCAAAAGGTGTTAGGCGCTTATGCCTATGACAACCAGATGAAAGACTATTCTGACTTTACACTGAGTGCTACACCTCGCCAGGGTCAGACACTAGATCAGGCAAAGGAAATGCTGCTGGCGCAAATAGAACTGGTGAAGCAAGGCAAATTTGACGACTGGTTGCTATCAGCAGTAGTTAATGACTACAAGATCAGTAAAATGAAGGCTTATGAGAACAACTCCAGACGTGCCGATGCTTTTGTAAGTGCTTTTATCTATGGTTCAGACTGGGCAGATTATGTGAAGCGTGATGATGAGTTTGCCAACATTACGAAGCAGGAGGTAATGGACATAGCAAACAAGTATCTGCAAAACAATTATGCCCTTGTTTATAAAAAAACAGGCACCGACCCTAATGCACAGAAAGTAGAAAAGCCAGCCATTACACCGGTTCCTGTAAACAGGGAAGTGCAATCAGAATACTACAAAGCTTTTATGGCTAAGGAAGCTCCTGCCTTAGAGCCTGTATTCATAGACTACAAGAAAGATATTACAGAGGCTAAACTGAAAAGTGATGTTCCGCTGCTGTATACGAAGAACAAAGACAATGGCTTGTTTCAGCTATACTATATACTGGATACAGGTTCTGACACAAATCCTAAGTTAGGGTTAGCAGTAGACTACCTGGAATATTTGGGAACTGACAAGTATACAGCTGAAGAACTGAAAAAAGAATTCTACAAGCTAGGCACTTCGTTTGGTGTTTCTTCATCAGGAGACCAAGTATATGTAAGCCTGACAGGCCTTGATGAAAATTTTGAGCCAGCGCTGGCATTATTCGAAAGCGTCATTCAGAACCCGAAAGCAGATCAGCAGGCCCTAAATGATTATGTGTCCCGCTTACTGAAAGCCCGTAATGATGCCAAGCTCAACAAGAGCGTTATCCTGCAGCAGGCCATGGTAAACTATGTAAAGTATGGTCCTAAAAATCCATTCACCTCAGACTTGTCTGAAAAAGAACTGAAAGTGGTAAAGCCTCAGGAGTTAGTAAGTATTATTAAGAGCATTCCTACTTATGAGCACCGTGTGCTGTATTATGGCCCACGTGAAACGGATAACCTTGTAGCAACGCTTAACACCGGACACCATGTACCAGCGATTCTTCAACCAGTGCCTACAGAGAAAGTTTATGCAGAACTAGATATAAAGCAGCCTTCGGTTTACTGGGTAGATTACGACATGGTGCAGGCAGAACTACTTTTTGTTACCAAATCGATGCCTTACGATAAAACAATGATACCAGTAGTAAGGCTCTACAACCAGTACTTTGGCTCCGGTATGAGTTCCATCGTGTTTCAGGAACTGCGCGAGTCTAAAGCTTTGGCTTATTCAGCATACTCTTTCTATAGCACTGCCACTAAAAAGGATCGCTCTAACTACATTATCTCCTACATTGGTACACAGGCAGACAAGTTACCCGAAGCAATGGTAGGCATGGAAGAGTTACTGAACAATATGCCTTTAGCTGATGCAAACTTTGAGATAGCAAAAGCCTCTCTTCGTAACAGTATCTCTTCTGAACGCATCACTAAAGCTGGTATTCTTTTCGATTATGAACGAGCCAAACGCTTAGGCCTTGACTACGATATCCGTAAAGATGTTTACCAGCTTACTAACGACATGACTTTTCCGCAGTTACACGAGTTCCAGCAGAAGTTTGTAAAGAGCCAGCCACAAGCCATTCTGGTAATTGGTTCTAAAAACAAGTTGAATTTTAAAGAACTGGAAAGATATGGCAAAGTGCAGCAATTAAGCCTCAATGAGATATTTGGCTATTAAGAGTCAGAGATATCAGAAGCCGGTTTTTAGAGGGAGCAGCTGTTAAGTTGCTCCTTTTTTATTAAGATATTATTTACAGGAAAAGAATCTAAAAGCTTACTCGTAGCCTTTCCCACTGTTAGTGTTTTGCTGTCCATGATTTAGTAAGACAGTTTACTTAGATATGGTGAAAGGAAAATAAGACACAGCATCTTTTCAGGCTGAAATGGAGCAACAATGTTCTTCAAGCTTAGATAACTAACAAGTACAAAAGAATGTTAGTATTAGCAACAGCCTATACCTGTACAACTGATAAAAGGAAAGGCTGCCCAATCTCTCGGGCAGCCTTGCCTTTTATCAGTTTATCTTCTTGCTAGAAACTAGCTAAAGCATTGTTCAACGTCTCACTCGGGCGCATAGCTTTGCTTGCTTTGTCAGCATCCGGATGGTAGTAGCCACCTAAATCAACTGGTTTGCCCTGTGCTGCAATCTGCTCTTCTACAATCTTCTGCTCATTATCAGTCAGCTCTTTGGCAAACTTGGTGAACTTATCTTTCAGCTCATGGTCCTCGTTTTGCTCAGCCAGCGCCTGTGCCCAGTAAAGCGCCAGATAGAAATGACTGCCTCGGTTGTCGATGCCGCCTACTTTACGCGAAGGTGACTTATCTTTCTCCAGGAACTCTGCGTTTGCCTTGTTCAAGGCTTCTGCCAGCACTCTTGCTTTCTCGTTGTTGGTCTTGAATGCCAGGTCTTCCAGAGAAACTGCCAATGCCAGGAACTCACCCAGGGAATCCCAACGCAGGTAGTTCTCTTCCATCAGCTGTTGCACGTGCTTAGGAGCCGAGCCACCTGCACCTGTTTCAAACAAGCCACCACCATCTAAAAGCGGAACGATAGAAAGCATTTTGGCGCTAGTACCAAGCTCTATAATCGGGAACAAGTCCGTCAGGTAATCACGAAGTACGTTACCAGTTACAGAGATAGTGTCTTTGCCCGCTTTCGCACGCTCGCAGGTATAGCGCATGGCCTCTACCGGAGACATGATTTTAATTTCAAGGCCGTTGGTATCGTGGTCCTGCAGGTAACGTTCAACCTTTTTAATCAGGTTGGAGTCGTGTGCTCTTTGCGGATCTAGCCAAAAGATAGCAGGCGTGTCTGTGATTCTTGCTCTTGTTACCGCCAGCTTCACCCAGTCCTGAATAGCTACGTCTTTCGTCTGGCACATTCTCCAGATATCGCCTTCTTCTACTTTATGCTCCATCAGGGCATTGCCAGCAGCATCTACCACTCGCACTGTTCCGCTTTCCGCAATCTGGAAAGTTTTGTCATGCGAGCCATACTCTTCTGCTTTCTGTGCCATCAAACCGATGTTCGGTACAGTACCCATTGTCGTTACATCGAAAGCACCGTTCTCTTTGTGAAATTTGATTACTTCCTGATAAATACCCGCATAAGATCGATCTGGAATAATGGCTTTCGTATCGTGAAGCTTGCCGTCTGGTCCCCACATTTTGCCTGAAGAACGGATAGCAGCAGGCATAGAGGCATCAATAATCACATCACTTGGCACGTGCAGGTTGGTGATGCCTTTGTCAGAATTCACCATCGCCAACTCAGGGCGCTTCTCGTATTCAGCTTTTATATCAGCTTCAATTTCGGCACGCTTATCTTCCGGTAAGCTTTGGATTTTGTTGTAAACATCGCCCAAACCGTTGTTAGGGTCTACGCCAATTTCCTTGAACGTAGCGGCGTGCTTATCGAACACATCTTTGAAGAAAACAGTAACGGCATGGCCGAACATGATAGGGTCAGAAACCTTCATCATAGTAGCTTTCAGGTGCAGCGACAGCAGTACGCCTTCCTCTTTCGCGTCTGCAATTTCCTTCTCGAAGAAGGCGCGCAAGGCTTTTTTGCTCATCACAGAAGCATCAATCACTTCACCTGCTTTCAGCGCCAGGTTATCTTTTAGCGTTTTTGTTGAGCCGTCAGCACCTACAAACTCGATCTTCACACTGCCAGCCTGCTCCATCACCAAAGACTTCTCGCTGCCGTAGAAATCGCCTTCCGTCATGTGCGCTACGTGTGTTTTAGAGTCTGAACTCCACTCGCCCATGGAGTGCGGGTTCTTTTTAGCGTACTGCTTTACAGCTTCTGCCACACGGCGATCAGAGTTTCCTTCTCTTAGCACCGGGTTTACGGCGCTACCAAGCACCTTTGCGTAACGTGCTTTTGTTTCTTTTTCCGCATCGTTTTTAGGCTCTGACGGATAATCGGGAATGTTGTATCCCTGAGATTTAAGTTCTTTAATGGCCGCCGTTAATTGCGGAATAGAGGCACTGATATTAGGTAGCTTGATGATGTTTGCCTCTGGCGTCTTTGCTAAATCTCCTAGGTAAGCCAGGTCATCGCTTTGCTTTTGCTCTTCTGTCAGGTTCTCCGGGAAAGTTGCCAGAATTCTGCCTGCCAGTGAAATATCTCTTGTTTCAACAGCAATACCTGCTGCTTTCGTGAAAGTCTGTACGATTGGCAAAAAAGAATACGTTGCCAGCGCAGGGGCTTCATCGGTTATGGTGTAAACAATTTTTGATGCTTCTGTCGCCATTTGTTCTTTTAGTTTTATGAGTTATACACTACCAACGGAGGTAGTAAACACAATTTATAATTGCTAATTTAAGTTTTAGTAATGTGGTTTTATAATCCGGTTCTTAAGGGTCCTTATTTTGATCAAGGTAAATCTTTAAGATAATAAATGCTTAAAAACAACACACAATACCCTGCAAAAGACTCAGCCCTAACAAGCTTCAACGTTAATCATGTACAGAGATATTCTTCTTCCTGTTGAGCAAGTTAAAAATCCCATTGCTTATTTCAGCTTGTTGAAATAACAAATATAAGAGTCTTTTTGATATAGGCTAATCAAGCGTCTAACTTTCCTACCACACGTAAGGGCACCTTTGTTTTAATTATGTAATCGGATTTAGCTTAACTGCCAGTCCTGCCACGCTTACTCTTTTTGAAACTAGACCAAAAGGAATTAATTCAGTTGGGTCACAAAGAAGAAGCTGCCCAATTAAGTTAAGCAGCCTCTTATGTGATATTTACCCTGTTCCAGCTTTACACAAATTTTAGAACAACCCGCATACAATTTCTCCTATAGAAGCTATAATCTCCTCAAAATATATTCGGTTAAACTCTTCTGGAGCTTGACGCATAAACACCAAGAATGACATCATAAGCACGCAGGGAAGTAAACAGCGATTTATTAACTGAACTATCAGCCGACAAATCGCTTAACAGGAAATCATTTTATTAAGAAGAACTTAAGGCTTGTCCTGGCTGAGCGGCTGCTGCTTATTAGGGCCAAGGTATTTCCTGAACCAATCCGTAGCCAGTTGAGCAGCCATTTCTAAAGCGCCTGGCTCTTCGAAAAGGTGTGTGGCATCAGGCACAATCTCAACATCTTTTATACCTAGCAGCTGGTTCTGCGCCTGGATGTTCATCTCCAGGACTTTTTCATCTTTGCCGCCAACTATAAACAGCACAGGCGAATGCACATCGGCCAACACTGTATCTGATAAGTCAGGACGGCCCCCAACTCCTACTACGGCATCGGCAATTTCTCCAAGCGCTGCAGCCGCCCCTAACGCGGCGGCAGTTCCTGTATCAAACCCTAAGAAACCGATGTTATAGTCTTTAGTAGCATCATCTTTCTGAATCCAATACACGGTATCAATCAGGCGCTGTGCCAGCTTCGGAATATCGCGGGTGTTCTTAAACTCCTCTTCTTCCTCTTCAGTCAATAAATCGAAGAGCAAAGTGGCGAAACCAAAGCGATGCAGGTGCTCTGCCACAAAACGGTTTGTCTTGCCCAGTCTGCGGCTGTCGCTACCGTGGGCAAAAACCACCAGACCTTTTGCATTCTCAGGAATCATCAGATCCCCTACCAATGTCGTATCGTGTACATTAATTTGTATGCTATCGTTAAATATGTCGCTTGCCATAGTTTTATTCGTTCTTTATGCCGAAGCCTGTCAGCCGCAGCAAGTTTAGCCTTTTTAAGTACGACCTCCCACGCCCAAGGTTCAGCCTGTTCAACTATAAACCACCTGCTGTGCGTACAGCAAATAACCGTACACTCCCACAACATGAAATACCTATACTGCCTCTTCGGGCTGTTGCTTCTCTCAGCCTGCAGCTCTGACACCATAAGCACAGACAGTCCTTTAGAGGCCGAAGGAACAGATTCTTTGCAGGCTGTTCAGGAGGAGCCTCAGCATAAAGGCAACAGACAGACTACAGACACAACAGACGTTAAAGCTGCGTTCAAGAAATTCTTTGCTACGTTACAGGCTTCTGATACTGTCCGCTTAAATGAGCTTATTCACCCGGGGGAAGGAGTATGGGTTATAGAACAACCTGGGGCTGTTCCTCAGATGACGCACCTGCAAGACATCACACAGTTTAAAAGGCACTTCAAAAGCCGCTCCTTTTTTACGGTGGCAGACGAGATACAGCAATGTATCCTGCAGGAAGAAAACTGGCCTACGTTTGACTGCGCCGATATGGATGGGTGTAACTCTGGCTATAGCAAAGACGGTTGCTTTATCTTCGACCCGACAAAGTTCCAGCAAAGCGGCTACTGGAACTACGCTGGTCTTTCTGATAAACAAGTACAGCGCGTAAAGAGCACATTGCCTCTTCTACAGAAGTCGGTGCTGCACACTAGAACCTCCTTTGAGTTCCACTTCGGTGTTGTAGACGGCCACTGGCGATTGCTCTTTGCCAAACTCATTTACCCCTGCAGCGCTTGAGTTTAGTTTTTGAATACTGAATTTTGATAACTGAATAGAAGTCTGCCGCTGGAGCAGCTTATCGCACACATCATTCGTAATTAGTAATTCTTACTTCGTAATTAAAAAGATGGCCTACTACCGACCGTACAATTCTCCCCCACCCGACCCTGCCGTTATGCGCCAACTGACGGCACAACAGCATGAGATGCAGCAACGGATAATCATTCAAAAGCCCAAATTCGAGCTAAAGCTGATTGCAGGTTGCGATTCTTCTTTTATAGGCGAGGATACAATTCTGTCGGTATTTGTGCTACTGACCTACCCTGAACTGGAGGTAGTGGAGAAAGTGTGGCATCACGATTCTGTGGAGCTTCCCTATATTCCTGGCTTCCTGGCTTTCCGAGAGGCCCCAAACCTGTTAAAGGCTTATGAAAAACTACAGCAGAAGCCAGACCTGATTATGGTTGACGGGCACGGCATTTCGCACCCGCGCCGCCTGGGAATTGCTACGCACCTGGGCCTGCACCTGAACAAGCCGACAATGGGTGTAGCCAAAAAAGTGCTGGTGGGCAAGTATACAGAGCCTGCCACAACCAAAGGTTCCCTATCGCCCTTGGTGTATAAAGACGAAGTTATTGCGAATGTGCTACGGACGAAAGATAACGTAAAGCCTGTATTCGTTTCGCCCGGGCATTTAATGGACCTGGAAGCGGCGACAGAAGTAGCCATGGCTTGCGCCACCAAGTATAAACTGCCTGAACCCACACGTTTAGCAGATCATTATGCAGCGGTTTTTAAGCAAGAGGTAAAATAGCATCAGAAAACATTTGCCCTAAACAGCAGTATAGCCGCAATAAACCATAAACCTCATGGAAAGCATTAAGCAGATTAAAGGTGAAACCGAAGCAGAACTCTGGCAGAAATTCGCTGCTGATTTGTCAGCGAAAGATAATGTCTTAAAGTACTCAGCGCTGCTCCTACAGCCTGGGCAGGAAACGTTCTTCGACATAGATATTGATTTAGGCGGAGGCTTCGAGAGCGGCATCTCCACGACACGCTTCAGAACGGCCCTGCCTGCTACTACAGCACTGCGGTTTAACATTCATGAACAGGACCTGCTAAACGAAATAGGTAAAGTGTTGGGTATGGAAGACATCAAACTAGGCTACCCCGAGTTCGATGCTGCTTTTATTGTGCAGGCAAACAACCCGAACGCCCTGAAGCGCTTGTTTGCAGAAGAAAGTATTCGCAGCATTTTATTGAAACACCCCACCGCTAAGCTAAAACTGGATACCTCCAGCAACCCTGACGCACCAGATGTTTATCTAAGTTTCAGTAAAAACGAAGCTATTGTGGAGATAACTGATCTGCGGGAAATTTACCATTTGCTTCGGTATTTGACCAGAGAGATTCTGACGCTTTCGGCGTAGACGCTCACAGGTATGAAAGACGCTGTGAGCGTCTTTTGAGCTACTGTTTACGCATAGGCAAAGATGCAGCAGACCACCGCACTTGAGGCAGGAAAATTTTACCACAACTAAAGAGACTGTTTATAGGGAGCAGGAGAACTACTTTAATTTTCTATGGCTTTATAGAAAACAGATTGCTCCTTATGCAGCTACTTTTGTCTACTGTTTGCGGCCGAATCATTTCCACTTCTTAATCAGAGTAAAAAGTGGAAATCAATTATAAGCTACTAACACAGAAACAGGTGAATTGTACAGCACTAACCTCCAGCGTCAATTTTCGCACCTGTTGAATGTTTACTCCAAAGCAGTAAATAAAAATACAGTCGCACAGGCAGCTTATTTCAGGAGCGTTTCAGAAGACAAGAAGTCACTTCAGAAGCACACAATTTTACCAGACTTATACCTCACATCAACCTCAACCCATAGCACCACGGTTTGATAGCTGATTTTAACGATTGGCCTTTCCTCTTATTAAAGCTTTTTGTCAAAAAGCGAAATACTACTAGAGCGGGACGAAGTACTGAAATGGTTTGGAGATAGCGATTGGTATAAGACGTTTCATAAAGCGAGTGCTGCTGATTTCTCAAGTATAGTCACATTAATAGAAGAAAACAAACTGTAGCGTTCGCCCGAATGACCTCACAATGTGTTTTTAGACCTGTGAGTGTCTGCGCCCAAAGCCTTTGCTGCGTAACCGACTAAACTTTCACAGCGTCTTTCAAACCTATAAGCATCTACGCCAAACACTTCTGCCATTATGTCTTAAATCGATAAATATAGCATTTTAAAAAACTGACATAATTACATCTAAACCACTAAAAAATACCATTGGTGCGTAAGTTGATAGTATTTTGTCGAAGGTAAAACTAAGGAAACAGACAAAGACATGAACTTTAATAACTATACAATCAAAGCGCAGGAGGCCATACAGAAGGCCACTGAGATAGCAGGCGGCAACCAGCAGCAGGCTATTGAAACTGGGCATATTTTAAAAGCGATTCTCGCCACAGACGAGAACGTGACAAACTTCCTGTTGCAGAAGCTGAACATCAACGTCAATATTCTAAATAGCAAGTTAGACGAAGCAGTAGCTGGTTACCCTAAAGTGACTGGCGGTGGCGGCCCGTACTTAGCTAACGATACAGCAACTGCCTTGCAGAAAGCCACTTCTTACTTAAAAGAGTTTGGCGATGAGTATATAGCCATTGAGCACATGCTGCTGGGCTTGTTGGCTGGTCGCGATAAAGTGGCTGGTTTGATGAAGGATGTAGGTTTTAACGAGAAAGACCTCAAAAAAGCCATCAAAGAACTACGTGGTGGCACGAAGGTTACGGACCAGAACGCAGAGGCCAAATATAACTCGCTGAAGCGTTATGCGAAGGATTTAAACGAATTGGCACGTGCTGGCAAGATTGACCCGGTGATTGGCCGCGACGAAGAGATACGCCGTGTGCTGCAGATCCTGAGCCGCCGCACCAAGAACAACCCGGTATTGCTGGGTGAGCCTGGTGTGGGTAAAACCGCTATTGTGGAAGGCCTGGCGCAGCGAATTGTGGCGGGCGACGTGCCGGAGAACCTGAAATCGAAGACGCTGATGAGCCTGGACATGGGTCTGCTGGTGGCAGGTGCCAAGTATAAAGGTGAGTTCGAGGAGCGTCTGAAAGCGGTGATCAAGGAAGTAATCGATGCCGAGGGTGAGATTGTGCTCTTCATCGACGAGATACATACTTTGATTGGTGCAGGTGCAGGAGGCGAAAGTGCCATGGACGCAGCAAACTTGCTGAAACCAGCCTTGGCGCGAGGTGAACTGCATGCTATCGGTGCGACGACACTGAAGGAGTACCAGAAGTATATTGAGAAAGATAAAGCGCTGGAGCGTCGTTTCCAGGCGGTGATGGTAGACGAACCAAGCGTGCCGGATGCTATTTCGATTCTGCGCGGTATTAAAGATAAATATGAGCTGCACCACGGGGTGCGCATCAAAGACGATGCGATCATTGCCTCAGTAGAGTTGTCTAACCGTTACATTTCCGACCGCTTTTTGCCAGACAAGGCTATTGACCTGATGGACGAAGCGGCTGCAAAACTGCGCATCGAGATCGACTCGCTGCCAGTGGAACTGGATGAGATTCAGCGCCGTATTATGCAGCTGGAAATTGAGCGCGAGGCCATCCGTCGTGAAAACGACAAGGATAAAGAGTCCGCTCTTTCTAAAGAAATAGCGGACCTGAGCGGTAAGCGCGATGATCTGAAAGCCAAATGGCAGAACGAAAAGCAGATCATAGAAGGCCTCCAGAAAGAGAAAGAGAACATTGAGAAGTATAAACTGGAAGCCGAGCAGGCCGAACGTGCAGGCGACTATGGCCGCGTAGCAGAGCTGCGTTATGGTAAAATACAGGAAGCCGAGGCGAAGGTGAAGCAACTGCAGGAGCAGGTACGCGAAATGCAGGGCGAGAACCCCATGCTGAAGGAAGAAGTGAACGCTGAGGATATTGCCGATGTAGTAGCCAAGTGGACAGGCATCCCAGTAAGCAAGATGCTGCAGAGCGACCGCGAGAAACTGTTGCACCTGGAGCAGGAACTGAGCAAACGCGTAGCCGGTCAGGAAGAAGCGATTGAAGCCATTTCTGATGCTGTACGAAGAAGCCGTGCCGGTATGCAGGACCCAAGACGTCCGATTGGTTCGTTTATCTTCCTGGGTACAACCGGTGTAGGTAAAACCGAACTTGCCAAAGCGCTGGCCGATTACCTCTTTAACGACGACAACGCGATGGTACGTATCGATATGAGTGAGTACCAGGAGCGCCACGCTGTGAGCCGCCTGATTGGTGCGCCTCCGGGATACGTGGGTTACGATGAAGGAGGCCAGTTAACAGAGGCTATACGCCGTAAGCCGTACTCTGTGGTGCTGCTCGACGAGATTGAGAAAGCGCACCCGGACGTGTTTAACATCCTGCTGCAGGTGCTCGACGATGGTCGCCTGACTGATAGCAAAGGCCGTGTGGTGAACTTCAAGAACACCATCATCATCATGACGTCTAACATTGGTTCGCACATCATCCAGAGCAATTTTGAGCAAATGGAAGACTACAACAAAGACGAGGTGATTGAGCGTACGAAGGACGAAGTTTTCGACCTGCTGAAGAAATCAGTAAGACCAGAGTTTCTGAACCGTATCGATGAGCTGGTAATGTTCCGTCCGCTGAGCCGTGGTGATATCCGCAAGATCGTGGATATACAGTTCAAGCACATCCAGGATCGTCTGGAAGAAGCAGGTATACAACTGGTAGCTACCGACGAGGTACTGGATTACCTGGGCGAGCAGGGCTACGACCCGCAGTTCGGTGCTCGCCCGCTGAAGCGTGTACTGCAGCGCCAGATCCTGAACGAGCTTTCGAAGGACATACTGGCCAACAGAATCAGCAAAGATTCTGTGGTAGAGGCCACGCTGGAAAACGGCAAGATTCAATTTGTAAATGTGGAAATTGAGCTGCCAACAGAAAAGTAATTTATTGAGTTTAAAAGTTTAGCTGAGAAAAAGCCTCACCAAACGGTGAGGCTTTTTGTTTTTTACACATTTTTCAAATATAATATGTACCTTCTATCGCTCCAGTAGTAAATAAAACATTAATAGTACCTGCAGGCATGTTCCTGTTAATGTTATGCCACAATATTTTAAAGAAAAGATCAACTTAATCAATCAGCTGTTAAGCCTTTATCAGTTAATTGGCTACTTTCTGTTTTTTGCTTCTTTGGCCTATGAAACTATAAGTACAAATGATGGAATGGGCGTAATCCTAATTTTACTAGCTGCTATTTTTCTTCTTCTCTTTATTATCATTGCATTGGTGAGCATCATCTATAGAATAGACGAGCACAGGACCAAAACCTGGCTTATTCCAGGAGTTGTCTTTATGGTTCTTCCCTGCATGTTTCTTCCATTCTTTTATGAAACCAGTGGAATCATTATAGCAGTTGTTAGTATAACTATAGGCACAGCTGTTTATCTACTTCGAAAGCGTAGCAACATTCAGTTACTTCTCTACAACACTATAGGTAGTTTGCTTGCTTCTTTTCTGCTCATCATTAGCTTCATCACACTAAATCTCTAAGTGTATTTATGAGAAAAAGCTCTATAGCCTGCATAGATTCTGCTAGAGCCTAAGTCACAACAAAGTAGCAACAACGAATAAAACAGACTCTTATAGGTATAAATAAACCCACAAGGCCTTTTGAGAAACATTTACGCAGCATAAATTAATGCTACACTTTCACCTCCTGCATTCCTCTCCGTAACAGCTGCAAGCATGCATAACACTACTCTTTTCAAAAATATACGTATGCAGCAAAATCATTCAAATTAATCCTCATTAGTAGTAATGTTGATAGTAGCCTCTCAAAGTTTATTCTCTGAGTTTTCTTTCATAGAAGCTTAAAAGCTCAAGTACCCCATATACCTGAACCTGGATGAAAATGAAAATACATATAGTTGCCCTTCTCCTGCTATGCCTTCTTTCCTGCAACAATAGCAGCAAGCATGAACAGTCAGATCAGCAGTTGGCAGGACTTTTTTCTTCAACAGAAGCCTCAGAAAAACCCACGCCTGTTCCTGACGCAAACGGAAGGGTAACTGGCGAAATACCATACAGACCTTACTGGGCCTACCATAACGACAAGTCCAGGCAAGATCTTGATGCGTTCTTTGATGGTGAGCTAGATGAGAATCCAAACTTTGGCCCTGACGGAAACTCACAGGTTACGCCAAGCGAAATGTGGTTTCCTTTTCCGGAAGAAATGGAAGCCACATTAAAGGAAATTCAGTTTTACGATTGGCAAGGCAAGAACCAGGTGCCCATAAAGACATATTTTATAGAACGGGACAGCTGGAAGAGAATACCAGGGCCAGCTTTTACTGGCAATGAGTACGATACGTGGGTACCCCATCAGCTAAAAAAACCACTGGACATCGCCTATGTAGTTCTAGAAGTAACAAGCAGAGTTTTCCCTACCGAGATCAGGTTCATAGGCAGCTATAAGCCTTATAATCCGAAGCCATTCACGCATAAAGAAGTCAGCATTAACGATATGTTGGGAGTAAACACTTATGTGTGGGACTTCCAAAAGCCAAGCGGAAGAGGCAATGACATGCAAAAGTTTAACGTAGCCGCCCCGTTCACCACCATACGAGATTATGTTGACTGGGAGAAAATAGAACATGAGCAAGGCATCTATACCTTCAATCCTGTGTTTAAAGGCTTATGGCACTACGATGCATATTATGCTGAGCTTAAGAAAAGAAACATCGAACCACTGGTTTGTTTTAAAACAGTGCCTGGTTGGTTCCTGCAAGCAAATTATCCCGAGAAACTGCGGCACCCGGAGAACCCGCCCGCTCGCTGGACCAACCTTCCGTCACCAGAAAAACCTGATAAGAAAGACTACAAAAATCAGGATGCCTATAAGGCTGCTCTGGCGAAATATGAACAAAAGAAAGCCGCTTACGATGCAGACCTTGCTGCCATTCGCTTAGACCCAGCCTCTTACACGGAGTTCGCAAAAGCAGCCTTTCAGTTTGTGGCCAGGTATGGCTCCAACAAAAATCTGGACCCTGACCTGGTAAAGCCCTTCTCTGGCAATGGCAACTCTAAGTTCAGCTGGAATATTCAGGACAAGAAAATCGGACTGGGTTATGTTAAGATGATAGAATGCAACAACGAAACCAACGCCTGGTGGAAAGGCAGAATGCGCTACCAGACTGCCCGGGAATATGCCGCCAACCTGAGTGCTTTCTACGATGGACACATGGGCAAACTGGGCAAAGGAGTAGGCGTAAAAAACGCAGATCCTGCTATATTGGTAGCCATGGGAGGCATTGCCGATAACTCTCCTGCCTACGTGCAAGGCATTATTGACTGGTGCAAAGAGTTTAGAGGCTACAAGACAGACAAAGACGGCAAGAAAGTAGTAAACCTGTGCTTCGATATTGCCAACTACCATGGATATACCAACAACGGGGGAGGCCAGTATTCTGATGCGGCTAACGGTATTCCCCCGGAGCTCTCCGACGCAAAAGACCAGGTTCAGAAATTTCTGCAGGTTATGAGCGAAGTAGGCAACGACGTGCCTGTGTACTTAACAGAAGTAGGCTACGGTGTAAACGAGGGTTCGCAGCAGGCTTTAGAAACGCCAAGCAGAACTAGGTTGCAAACGCAAGGCGACTGGATTATACGCGACTGCCTTTTCTATGCCCGCATGGGCCTGGCTAAGCTGTACCACTACCAACTATACGACGAAACCAGCTACACCAGAAACATTCAGAAGGGCAAAAAAGACAACAGAACTTATGCGGCCCTTGGTTTGCTCGAAAAGATGGACAACACCCGCCGGCCGGCAGCAGACTACATTGCTCAGCTTGGAAACAAGTTTGGCGAATATACTTACAGAAAAACAATTAGCACCACTCCTTTTGTTGATGTTTATGAACACGGCGGAAAGAAGATGTACGCCTTAGTTGTGCCGGACATGGAGGGTAGAACAGAAGAGTACGAACTGGATTTAGGCACAGCCAAAACAGCTACTATTTATGAGTTTGTTGACGGCGCAGAGCATTTTAAGGAAAGAAAAGTAAAGACAGCAAACGGTAAGTTGAAACTAAAAGTAACAGAATCTCCTATTTTTGTTGATGCCGTATAACTAACTCAAGAGACACAACAAAAGAAGCCAGCTAATGAGGCTGGCTTCTTTTGTTGTCATTTATCCACTTAAAAAGCGGAAGTTACCTGCAGGCAAACAGGCTTATTTACCTCCACCTCATATCCTGTTGCCGTAAGTTTACCTGTTGCTTTATCTATCTTAAAGGACACAATATTATTCGAGCGTTCATTAGCCACTAGCAGCACATTTCCAGTTTGGTCTATGGCAAAATCGCGGGGCCAGTCGCCGTTGGTGCCAACGTGCTGCACAACGCTTAACTTACCAGTGCTTTCATTGATGGCATAGACTACAATGCTGTTGTGCCCACGGTTAGAGCCGTACAGGAACTTACCATCTGGCGACACCTTAACTTCAGCGCATTGGTTGTTTTCATTGAAACCAGCAGGAATAGTAGATACTGTTTCGGTCTCTGTGAAAGTACCTTTATTTGCATCATACGTTAAGGCCGTCATAGTAGAATTCAACTCGTTAATAACATAGGCATAGCGGCCATTAGGGTGAAAAGCCAGGTGGCGTGGTCCGGTTCCGGGTTTGCTTGTATAAGCGGTGGCGGGTTCATTAGGAGTAAGCGCTCCACTATTTGAATCGAGGCGATAGGCCAGCACTTTGTCTGCACCTAAATCCACTGAAATGACAAACTTGTTTTGCGGATCAGGTGCAATGTAATGTGCATGAGGTGCCTCCTGCCGCTCCTGGTTTGGCCCTGTGCCTGTGTGCTGCTCTATATCAGAGGCTTCTGATAATTGCCCGTTCTCCTGTATCTGGAATGCAGCTACATTCCCTCCCATGTAGTTAGCCACTAACACTGTTTTGTTAGCTTCGTCTACAGAAATATGGCAGGGGGCTCCACCCTTAGATGCCACTTTGTTTAAAAATGTAAGGTTACCGCTTTTCTCATCTACAGAAAAAGCGCTCACGGCTCCGCTATTTTGCCCCTCATACTCCATTGTTTCATTTACAGCATATAAATATTGCCGCTCCCCATCCAACACCAAAAAAGAAGGATTTTCTCCCCCTTTGGCCGCACTTACACACGTTAACTCTCCTGATTCGGGGTTCAGGCTATACAAGAAAATGCTTTCGCTGTCGGGTTCTGCATAAGTGCCTACATACACCATAGCTGTTTCTGTGTTTGGTGTTTTATTATCTGATGCAGCAGTTTCTGCATTATTATTCTCTGAGCCAGATGAAGTACAAGATGAGAGTGATAGGGACAAACCAGCCAGTCCGAGTGCCGCTAATCTAATAAGGCTTCGGCGTGCATGATTGTGGGTTCTTTTCATATAAATCATTTTTAGTACGGGCTTTATGTGCTCACATGATAAGTGGCAGCTAAAGAAATCAAGGTTTCAAGGTAACAAATAATGCTATATAATTCTATCAAAGATAAAACTGATTTGCGAACTATGCTTGGCCAAACCTCAAACACTTTATTAAGTCAAAGCACTCAGTTGTCATTAAGTCTATCTTTAATTGATTACATATTCATTCACTTTTTCAATAAATATCAAGGCAGTCTAATATATAAAGCTACTATCGAGCATTCATAGCCTTACAATTGCCTTTTGTATTCAATCAGATAAAGCGCTAATTTGCAAGCTTAGTTAATTTATCACGCTTACTTATAAAACGTGTCTTCTGTATTTGAAACTTACATAAAGCTGGGGTTCCACCACATTTTCGACTTTCAGGCTTATGACCACATGCTTTTTTTGCTGGCGCTTAGCGCTATCTACACCTTAGGCGACTGGCGAAAAGTTATAGCTCTGGTTACAAGCTTCACCATTGGGCATTCTGTTACGCTGGCACTTTCTACTTTTAACATTATAAAGTTCGACACTAGCCTTATTGAGTTTCTGATTCCGGTTACGATATTTTTTACCTGTGTTACGAACTTCTTCAAATTAAAAGGAGCAGCCACAAAGCAACACCCAATATGGTCTTTCCACAACCTGATGGCTATTTTCTTTGGCCTTATCCATGGCATGGGCTTTTCTAACTTTCTAAAGTCTATACTTGGGCGTAACCGCCAGGTCTGGCAACAACTGCTGGCTTTTAACATTGGAATTGAACTCGGACAGCTGCTGATTGTTAGTATAATACTGATAACTGGTTTCCTGATCATGAACCTGTTCAATGCTAAGCGGCGCGACTGGATTATGGTTCTTTCCAGTGCCGCAGCAGGCATAGCCTTGATTTTGATGATGGAAACTAGTATCTTTTAGGCTTGAACAAAATCACCTGAACAAACTAATCTAATATTACTACCACTCTAAACTACAATGAAAAATTTACTAAGAGGTTTAGCTCTTTTTGGACTTGTCGCAGGGCCTATAGCAGCTATGGCACAAGATACCAAATTTGGTCAACTGGGCCAGGAACTTCCTACACCAAACACTTACCGCACCGCTTCCGGAGCACCTGGCCACCAATACTGGCAGCAGCGTGCCGATTATAACATTAAGGTAGAGCTAAACGACGAAAACCAGTCTGTGAAGGGCTCTGAATCTATTACGTACACTAATAACTCCCCTGATGTGCTTTCTTACCTGTGGGTGCAACTGGATCAGAACCTTTTCGAACCTAAGTCGATGAGCAACCTGACCCGCACAGCTAACCTGAAGGAGCGTATGTCTACGCAGGCGCTGGAGCACCTTACCCGTGAAGAGTTTGACGGTGGCTTTAAAATTGAGACGGTTAAAGACCGAAATGGCAAAGCTTTACCCTACACCATCAATAACACCATGATGCGTGTAGATTTGCCATCGCCATTAAAGCCAGGGCAGAATGTTACCTTTAGCATAGACTGGCACCATAACATTAACAATGCTTTAACATTAGGAGGTCGTTCAGGTTACGAGTTCTTCCCGGGAGATGGCAACTATCTGTATGAAATGGCACAGTGGTTCCCTCGCATGGCTGTTTATGACGATGTAAACGGATGGCAGCACAAGCAGTTCCTGGGAAGCGGCGAGTTTGCCTTGCCTTTCGGAGATTATAAAGTAAGCATTACAGTTCCAGCTGACCACGTAGTGGCAGGTACAGGTGAATTACAAAATGCCAACCAGGTTCTTAGTTCTACACAACAAAAACGTTTGGCAGAGGCATCTAAAAGCGACTCTCCTATCGTAATTGTAACTCAGGACGAAGCGACAAAGGCTGAAAAAGACAAATCTAAAAGCAAAAAAACCTGGGTTTACGCTGCCAAAAATGTGCGTGACTTTGCCTGGGCCAGCTCCCGTAAGTTTATATGGGATGCCATGAACGTAAATGTTGCCGGTAAGAATATATTGGCTATGTCTTACTACCCTAAAGAAGGAAACCCACTTTGGGGGCAGTATTCTACAGAAGCAGTAGGGCATACTTTAAGAACATACTCTAAATACACCATAGATTACCCTTACCCGGTAGCTATTTCAGTACACGGCCCAATAGGCGGTATGGAATACCCAATGGTGTCTTTCAATGGCTATCGTCCGGAAGCAGACGGTACTTACTCTGATCGTACCAAGTATGGTTTGATCTCTGTTATCATTCATGAGGTTGGTCATAACTTCTTCCCAATGATCATCAACTCTGATGAGCGTCAGTGGACATGGATGGACGAAGGCCTGAACACCTTTGTACAGTACCTGACTGAGCAGGAATGGGAGCGTGATTACCCATCCAGAAGAGGTGAGCCGAAGGATATTGTAGAGTACATGAAGAGCGACAAGAGCACACAGGTTCCAATTATGACGAACTCTGAATCTGTGCTTCAGTTCGGCCCGAATGCTTACGGTAAACCTGCCACAGGCTTAAATATCCTACGTGAGACAATTATGGGACGTGAGCTTTTTGATTATGCTTTTAAAGAATACGCTCGCCGTTGGGCCTTTAAACATCCAATGCCTGCCGACTTCTTCCGTACTATGGAGGATGCCTCTGGTGTTGACCTGGACTGGTTCTGGAGAGGCTGGTTCTATACCACCGACCATACCGACATTTCTGTAGAGGATGTCAAATGGTTCACCATTGATTCCCAGGATCCGGAGTTTGTAAGCACACAGAAGCGTGAGCAGCAGAACAGGGAGCCTAAAACACTATCGCAGCAACGCAACCTGCAGGATATTCCGAGAACGCTTGTAGACCAGAAGCCAGCTTTGAAAGACTTCTATAACAGCTATGACCCTCTAGCTACTACAGCTACTGACCAACAGCGCTACCAGACGTTCCTTAAAGACTTATCTGCAGAGCAGAAAAGAGCACTTGATTCTGGCCTGAACTTCTACGAAGTTAGCTTTAAGAATAACGGAGGCCTGGTAATGCCGCTGATCGTACGAATGGAGTTTGAAGACGGCACAGAGGAAGTAGCGAATATTCCTGCTGAAATCTGGCGCTATAACAATAACGACATCACAAAAGTGTTCATCACACAGAAACCTGTTGTTAGCTTTGAACTGGACCCTTACCTGCAAACAGCAGACACAGACCTGTCGAACAACACTTTCCCTCGTCGTTTGGCACCGTCTCGCTTCGACATATTTAAGCAACAGCAAAGGCAGCAGACAAACCCAATGCAGCAACAGCGGGCTACCAGCCGCAATAGCAGTAGCAGCAATACAGGGCAATAAGTAAACAACCCAACTAATCTTACTTTGAAAAAAGCGCCTCCGGATGTTATATCCGGAGGCGCTTTTTATTTGCTTTTTTTCGTCTGCCCTTACAACCATTCCATACTTCTTAGGGTCATATGAGTAACAGCAGTAAAAGCCACCTGCTATTAAGCTCTTTACAAGACCTTAAGCCGTTGAGTAGCTGCAAAAAATAAGCTTACCGTTACAGATCTTAAACTGATCTCAGAATTCAAAACAAGATTACGAAGGCTCAACTTAGCCTGCACTCATAAATTAGGTATTACTTAGTTAAATAAGAGAATGATATGAGAAAACAACGGCTACTCATTTTACAACACACTCTGTTTTTACTGCTTCTAACGCCCATGTTGCTGCTTAGTGCCTGTGCTGATGAATGTGAGACAACGGTAACCTATACTGTACAGGAGCCTGTTTATATGCTTCGTGAAGACCTGCGTAACGCTGTAAAAGTTTCTCCGGCACGCGTGCTCCAGGAGCCGGGCAAGATCTATGTCAAAGACACCTATCTGTTTATCAATGAAATAAATAAAGGCATCCATATTGTTGATAATTCTAAACCGGAAACTCCACATATCATAAACTTTATTGATATACCAGGTAATATAGATATGGCAGTAAAGGACAATATTCTTTACGCCGATAGCTATATAGACCTGGTAGCATTAGATATTAGTAACCCTCAGGATGTAAAACTGGTGAAACGAGTAGAAAACATCTTTCCGGTAAACAACATGATCGTAAATGATACCGCTCAGGTGTTTGTTTCAGAATATACTGAAAGAACAGTTACGGAAGCAATTGGGGCAGACTGCGACGGCAACATTACCTCTCCAATGCCTTTTTTCGATTCAGCAGGAAACTATAGTAGTCCGGAAACACCAGGAGGCAGAGGCGACGCAGGTTCTCCAGGCAAAGGTGGTTCTATGGCCCGATTCACTATTTCGGGAGATCAGCTTTATACAGTGAGCTTAACAGATATGCAACTTTTTGACATAAGCAACCCCGCTAATCCGCAAAAAGGGGAAAAGATTGCGTTAGGCTGGGGCATCGAAACCATATTCC
This sequence comes from Pontibacter silvestris, assembly GCF_020907275.1. Classification (GTDB taxonomy): domain Bacteria; phylum Bacteroidota; class Bacteroidia; order Cytophagales; family Hymenobacteraceae; genus Pontibacter; species Pontibacter silvestris. The sequence continues at coordinate 130,076 of NZ_JAJJWI010000009.1, forward strand.
CGTACAACGACAAACTATTTATTGGCTCTACCAATGGTATGCATATTTACGACAATACCAATCCGGCTAGCCCTGTACATTTGTCTACTTATGAACATGTAAACAGTTGTGACCCTGTTGTAGTAGATGGTGATTTAGCATGGGTTACACTTCGCTCCGGGAATGCCTGTGCAGGTTTTACGAATCAACTGGATGTAATAGACATCAGCAATGCACGAAATCCACTTCTTGTAAAGTCTTACCCGATGCAAAACCCTCACGGCCTGGGTATAGACAGGTCAACCCTCTTTCTCTGCGAAGGCAGCTTTGGGCTAAAAGTTTTTGATCTTAAGGATCATCTGAAACTAGATGAAAACATGTTGGCACACTACGCCGAACATGATGCTTTTGATGTAATACCGCATGGCAGATACCTCTTGCTGATCGGCCAGGACGGCTTATATCAATACGACTACAGCAACCTGGACAAAATTAAACTGCTTGGCAAAATACCTGTTTATCATCCATAAATGAGAAAAACACTACTTCTCCTTTTCTCTTTACTATTAGTAGGCACAACCATGGCGCAGGATATGCCTACACCTGAACCAAAGAAGGGTTATGCTGGCATGGTAGAAATAGGCTACCTCTACGGCAAAATAAAAAGAACTGACTACGGTGTAAGCACTAACTCCTCTGTTGCCTCTCCCAGTGTACAGTTTTTTAATGGATACCGCTTTCACAGGCTTTTTACTTTAGGTGGCACCTTAGGCTTTGATTCTTACGACAATATACTGGCTACGCCTGTGGCATTGGGTATACGTGGAGAAATGTTTAAAACCAGAGTAAGCCCTACCTATAGTTTAGACACTGGATACGGTTTTACATTTATTTCTGAGGAAGAAAGCCTGTTGGAGACCAAAGGTGGCTGGATGTTTAACCCCTCTCTCGGATTAAGGGCGAGCACAGGAAATAGCTCTGCTTTTACCTTCCAGGTTGGTTATAAAAGCCAGCGTGTTACAACTGAATCTGTATCATGGGACGTCAGAAGAGAGCAAAAGATACACTACAAGCGGCTATCGTTGCGAATAGGCTTTATATTTTAGTATAGCTCATCACAAAGCTCTGGTAAACATCAACTCACTTGATAAATACAAACATTCATTTTTTAAAATAGCGCTTTACCCTAACCAGTATTCTAAGTCTTCTAAAAAAGAAGATAGCAAAACGAGGGCTTAAGCTACTCCTGAACAACCTTTCTTAGTAATGTCACTTATCTTTATTGCCCCCGAAAATGGAGTTAATTAGAGTAGGTATGGCAAACGGGCTAAAGGTGGGATACATATAACGCCGCTCCGTTTGTATCTGCTGCTGCTGCTGCCAAAAACGAAAGTTTCCCGACTCACTCATTGGTGTAGTCTTGAAAAGTTCCTCCAGTCGCTCAGGGTCTAGGTTACGTGTTGCAATGGCTCGTCCTTCATCTGGCAGTTTTAAGTTAGCTACTGCCTCTCTAAAGTCCCTCTCCGTAGGCCATGGGAATACATCAACTGTTGGCAACTCATTCGGGTCCTGCTGCATCTGCATAATAATAGAATAACTCTGACTGCTGTAGTTATTTGGAATTTTAAGGTACTGCCGCCTGTAACCGAGTGCCCCAAACAAGACACTATCTCCTGTTACCACAGGCAATGAGAAAAAGCCATACTGATTGGACTGCGTGCCGCGGGTAGAGCCAGGAACGTAAATCGTAACACCTACTAAACCATACAGACTATCACCAGCTGTTACAAAACCTGACAACTGTACCACACGTTTCTGCCCCTGAGCAGCCGCTTCCTGTGGTGTAGCAACAAGTAAAAGCAGTGTAGCCAACACTGGCAATAGTAGCCACTTACCTTTTATTTTATCTATAATATAATTCTGCACAAGCGCTTTCATGAAATACAATTATACTTTAATTTCTTTTATTATAGCAGCTTTTGTCTAAATTTGTTTAGGTTGACAATGCTACTATGAGGCTTAAACACTTTAGCTTAACATATGGGGAACAGATTTTAAAGGCTTTAGGCGATGAGTCACGTTTGCGCATCTTACACCTGATATTGCGCAATCAGGAAATGTGTATATCGGACTTGGAACAGGTCCTGGATTTCACACAAACCAAAACGTCCCGCCATCTGTCTTACCTCCGCAATGCAGGCCTTGTTATTTCCCGTAAACTTGACCAATGGGTATTTTATGCCCTCAAAGATGAAACGATTGATTATGTGACACAAATTTACTCTTATATGGAGCGGGACACGCTGCTCCAGAAAGACCAAGAAGTTTACCAGATATTGTTTTCAAACAGAGAACTAGCCGTTAACAAATTACAAATGCGCCGCTGGACAGCATCATGATTTACTTTTTCTAAACTAAAACATAAAAACATGGTTTTTATTGTGGTACGCATAAAGTACCTCGCCTCCATAAACGGTAGCGAATAGCCTAACCATTGGCTTCAGATAAGCCTATCATATCCTGATTACTATTTTAATGAAGACATATACCCACATACTTTTCGATCTGGATCATACCATTTGGGACTTTGAGAAGAACTCCGAAGAAACAATTTACACTTTATATGACCAGTTTAACCTTGCAGCGTTTGGGAAGTTTAATTCTGTTTCTTTTTACAAGAAGTACAAATTTGTAAATGAGCGGCTTTGGATTTCCTACCGCAAAGGTAAAATCAGCCAAAAAGAGTTACGCGAAAGCCGCTTTGTAAAAACACTTGTAGGGCTGGGGCTGCATCCGCATCAGGTTCCTAAAGGCATAGCAGAAGCTTATCTTGACATTTGCCCAACCAAAACAGCGGTTTTCCCTTTTACCTATGAGGTACTGGAGTATCTGCAGGGGAAATATGACCTGCACATTATTACGAATGGCTTTAAAGATGTGCAGGCAATAAAGATGAGTTCATCTAAACTGACCAGCTATTTTAAAGAGATTGTCACCTCAGAGTGCTGCAGTTACAAAAAGCCAGAGAAAGGTATTTTTGACTATGCTCTGGATAAAATAAAAGGTTCTCCTAAGGAGTGTATCATGATAGGTGACAATCTGGAATGCGACGTAGATGGCGCCTGCGCTTCTGGAATAGATCAGGTTTTCTTTAACCCTAATAAAGTAAAGCACAACCGCAAACCAACACATGAGATTAACTGCCTTAGCGAGCTGAAGGCTATACTTTAGACAAATAGTCAAAGTAAGCCTTGACATCAATTATATAATATAAAGAGGGACTAACACGAAGCTGGCCCCTCTTTGTTTTTCCTGCTACGAAAGAGTTAGTCTTTCACATCGTCAGCTGTTTGCAGTGTTCTGAACTCACCTTGAAGTACTTTAATCTTAGCCTTGTCGTCTACTCCCAGGTTATCCTCAAGAGCTTTCTTCCTGCTGTCAAGTTTATTACGTACTGTTTCTGCATTTGCCCAATCCTCATCAGACCAATTGCCATGTTTTGCCCGAACACTCTCTAATAAGGTTATGTAAGCTTCCCGCATGTTGCTTGCAGTCAATGCCTCTATGTTAGCGTAAGAACCTAAAAGTTCTTTTTGCATTGATGGTGCTTCATTCTGCACAACTTCTGCCATTGACTTTGATTTATCAGAAGTATAGTTTGTAGCTTCTGCGGCAAAAGAAAAGCCTAAGGCTACCGCCAGCATTATTTTAAGGTGTGTTTTATTTGATTTTTCCATAGTTAAGATCATTTTACAAAACTGCCATTTTATAGGCAGCAAGAGCATTTTACGGAAAACAGTACAATTTAGGTTATATCCTAATATCTGTTTTCTTACCTGATATAGGTAATGCAGCTACCATACTATTAAGAAAGGTACTACTTTAGTACAACTTCGGTGAGCTATGGCCTAACACATAACTACCCCTCTTAATGAACCTATCAAATAACCTGAAGTACATGACACAGGCAATAGACAAATGCAAACACCCCATTTTCAGAAACGCGACATTTATACTATGCAACAATACAGTAGCCCTTAGCCACCAGTCTCCCCACTAATACCACTGTTTCAAAAAAAAGGCCGTACATTTGTTCAGCTACCGTTTATGAGGCAGCAAACACAATTTTTATCATCTAAAATTCAGATCTGTAACTATAAAACACATGGCAACCGGATTTTTTAGAGTACCTACCCCCGTTAACGAACCCGTTCGATCTTATGCACCTGGCTCTCCTGAAAGAGCTGAGTTGCAACGCGTGTATAAAGAGTTAAAGTCCAAAGAGCTGGATGTACCTATGTACATCGGTGGCGAGGAAGTTCGCACAGGCAACACACACCCTATGCTACAGCCTCATGACCACCAGCACATTCTGGGTCAATTTCACGAAGGCGATGCGTCACATGTGGAACAAGCTATCAACGCGGCCCTTGCCGCCCGTGAAGAATGGTCTAATATGGCATGGGAGCACCGTGCCAGCATTTTTCTGAAAGCGGCTGATTTATTAGCAGGTCCCTGGAGAGCAAAGTTAAACGCGGCTACCATGTTAGGCCAGTCTAAGAATGCATACCAGGCTGAAATTGATTCTGCCTGTGAGCTCGTAGATTTCCTGCGTTTTAATGTGCAGTATGCAACAGAAATTTACCGAATGCAGCCGGAATCTTCTCCAGGTGTGTGGAACCGTATGGAACACCGCCCACTGGAGGGTTTTGTGTTTGCCTTGACGCCATTCAACTTTACTGCTATTGCCGGAAACCTGCCTACTTCTGCCGCTATGATGGGCAACGTAGTCGTGTGGAAACCAGCTTATACGCAAATTTATGCAGCTCATATGATTATGGAACTGCTAAAAGAAGCTGGCCTGCCAGACGGTGTCATCAATCTTATTTATGTTGATGGCCCAGTAGCAGGAGATGTTATCTTTAATCATGCTGACTTTGCCGGCATCCATTTTACAGGTAGTACGGGTGTTTTTCAGAGTATATGGAAGAGCATCGGTAATAACATTCAGAAGTACAAAGCTTACCCGCGCATTGTAGGCGAAACAGGTGGTAAAGACTTTATATTAGCCCATAGAACGGCTGAAGCCAAGCCACTGGCAACTGCTATTACACGTGGCGCTTTTGAATATCAGGGCCAGAAATGCTCTGCTGCTTCCCGTGCTTATATTCCGAACAACCTTTGGGAGGAAGTGAAGCAGTATGTAATAGAAGATGTGCAATCCTTTAAAATGGGACCACCGGAAGATTTCTCTAACTTCATCAACGCAGTGATTGATGAAAAATCTTTTGATAAAATTACCCGCTACATTGACAATGCCAAGAACAGCAACGAAGTAGAGGTGATTGCCGGAGGTAACTACGACAAGTCAAAAGGCTATTTTATTGAGCCAACAGTGCTGCTTTCGCACAACCCACAGTATGTAACTATGTGTGAAGAAATTTTCGGGCCTGTTATTACGATATATGTTTATAACGAGGACAACTTTGAAGATACGCTTGAGCTGGTAAGTTCTACATCTCCTTATGGATTAACAGGTGCTATTTTCGGGCGTGACCGTTACGCCATAGAGCTAGCCACAAAAAAGCTAAGTGACTCAGCCGGTAACTTCTACATCAACGATAAGCCGACAGGCGCCGTTGTAGGACAGCAGCCATTTGGAGGCTCCCGTGCCTCAGGTACCAACGACAAAGCCGGTTCTATGCTGAACTTGCTCCGCTGGGTATCAGCCCGTTCTATTAAAGAAACGTTTGTACCACCAGTAGATTACCGCTACCCATTCATGGGAGAATAAGAATGCAGTTTTGATTTATTCTAAATTACTGAACCACACCTAAATAAGGTGTGGTTTTTTTGTTTTTGTTGTATCTATTTATTTTTATTTACAAAGTCAACACCACAGTAGCTCTTTAGCAAAACAAAGGCTAAACATCAAATACAAAATACATTGCCTATTCTCAATATTATTAATTACAGCTAATTTAAGCTATTAAATTTTAAACTCAGCAAACCTATGGAACCAACTGCTAACCAGTATGTGCCCTCAGATTACCTACCCGTTTTAATCCAGTTTATAGCAGCCCTAGGGTTTGTAGTGGTAACGCTACTGGTAACGCACCTGATTGGGCCAAAACGCAGAAGCAAGGTGAAAGACCATGCTTGGGAATGTGGTGTAGAACCTGTTGGTGATGCACGCACTCCTATCTCATATAAGTACTTTATGACAGCCATTCTCTTTGTGCTATTTGATGTGGAAATTATCTTCCTTTACCCATGGGCTGTAAACTTCAGGAGCTTTGGTTTAGAAGGATTTTTACAAATGCTCGTTTTTATGGGCTTATTACTGGCAGGTTTCTTCTATATACTAAAGAAGGGAATTCTGAAGTGGGAATAAACTTTAAACTTTTAATAGCTAGCGATTGTTCGTTAGAACAAGAAAATTACTATCTTAGCAGTTAAAGGATTTTGGTATGAGTAATTCAAATAAGGCTATAAAAATGGTGGATGCTCCTGAAGGTTATTCAGGAGCAGGATTCTTTGCGACTTCCTTAGAGAAAGTAATTGGACTGGCTCGTGCCAACTCACTTTGGCCCCTGCCTTTTGCTACTTCCTGCTGTGGTATCGAATACATGGCTACGATGGGAGCTAATTATGATATTTCCCGTTTTGGTTCGGAGCGGATGAGCTTTTCGCCCCGCCAGGCAGATGTATTGATGGTAATGGGAACAATTGCCAAGAAAATGGGGCCTATAGTAAAACAGGTATACGAGCAAATGGCCGAGCCGAGGTGGGTAATAGCTGTTGGCGCCTGTGCCTCCTCTGGAGGAATATTCGATACCTATTCTGTGCTGCAGGGCATAGACCGTATAGTGCCTGTAGATGTTTATGTACCAGGCTGCCCACCGCGCCCAGAACAGATACTGGAAGGGCTCATGCGTGTGCAGGATTTAGCAAGGAACGAATCATTACGCCGCCGCAATACACCAGAATACCAGGCTTTGTTAGACTCTTATAACATAAAATAAGCAGCATGACACTCACGAATGATTACGTGCTTGACAAAATAACTGTACAGTTTGGCGAGGATGCCATCTGGGGTGCTTACACCCCGGATGGCATTATGACCATCTTTACCAACAGAGAGTCGGTTGTGGAACTAATACAATACCTACACAACGACGAGGAACTGCAAATCCGTTTTCTGACTACCTTATGTGGCATTCATTATCCGGAACAGAAAGACAGGGAGCTTTGTGTGATGTACCAGTTACACAGCCTACGCCATAACTACCGCATCCGCATTAAGGTTGCGCTTCCTGCAACAGATCCTGTAATGCCTACCCTAACTAAGCTTTACGCTACAGCTAACTGGATGGAACGGGAGGCTTTTGACTTCTACGGCATTCAGTTTACAGGGCACCCTAACCTTATCCGTATTCTTAATGTGGAGGATATGGAGTACCACCCAATGCTGAAGCAGTACCCTCTGGAAGACCAGACAAGGGAAGATAAAGTGGACACATACTTCGGACGTTAAGCATCCTGCTAATAGATAGAAATCACCCGGCAACCCTACTACAATGGAGACTGAAACAAAACAAGCTGAGCTGGACAGACCTCAAAAGGTTCGCGGGGCTCAGGAGCTTAAACGGCAAGACGAGCAGGAAAAACAGCTGACCACGCTAAACCTAGGCCCAACACACCCGGCAACGCATGGTATTTTCCAGAACATACTCCAGATGGATGGTGAGAAGATTGTTTCTTCTGAAGCCACTATCGGATATATCCACCGGGCTTTTGAAAAAATTGCTGAGCGTCGTCCGTTTTACCAGATCACGCCGCTCACCGACCGCATGAACTACTGCTCTTCTCCCATCAATAACATGGGCTATCATATGACAGTAGAAAAACTGTTAGGCATTACGGTACCAAAGCGGGCACAATATATTAGGGTGATTATGATGGAACTGGCCCGCATTGCCGACCACCTGATCTGTAATGGTGTAATTGGTGTAGACTCTGGTGCCCTAACTGGTTTCCTGTACGTGATGCAGTACCGCGAAAAGATATATGATATTTACGAAGAAGTTTGCGGAGCCCGCCTGACTACGAACATGGGGCGTATCGGGGGCATGGAACGCGACCTTTCACCTAGGGCAATCAGTTTGATAAAGGAGTTTCTGAAAGACTTCCCTAAAGTATTTGCCGAGTTTGAAAGGATGCTGAACCGTAACCGCATTTTTATAGACAGAACAGAAGGTGTAGGAGGCATTTCTGCCGAGCGTGCCCTTAACTATGGTTTTACAGGTCCTAACCTGCGTGCTGCCGGCGTCGATTACGATGCACGAGTCATGAACCCCTACTCTTCTTACGAAGACTTTGAGTTTGATATACCAGTCGGTACGAAAGGAGATATTTATGATCGCTTTCGGGTACGGAACGAAGAAGTATGGCAGAGCGTGCGTATTGTAGAGCAGGCTGTCAACAACTTACCGGAAGGGTCTTACCACGCCGATGCGCCACATTACTACCTTCCGCCTAAGCAGGAAGTGTACCGCAATATGGAGGCGCTGATCTATCACTTTAAAATTGTAATGGGAGAAATAGATGCACCTGCTGGTGAGGTGTACCATTCTGTAGAAGGTGGTAACGGTGAGCTTGGCTTCTACCTTATCAGCGACGGTGGCCGCTCTCCATACAGGCTGCACTTCCGCAGACCTTGCTTCATTTATTATCAGGCTTACGGTGAGCTTATCAAGGGCAGTAACCTTTCTGATGCTATCCTGACCTTAAGTAGTTTGAATGTAATTGCTGGGGAACTGGACGCCTAATATCATTAATTAGAACAACCATTATCAGTCATAGATTATTATTAACGGATAAACGCACAAGATGGCAGAGACTACAAACGAAGTAAAGTTTTCTGATGCGGCTATGGCCGACATTCAGCGTTATGTCAGTCATTATCCGGAGGGGTGGCAGAAATCTGCTATTCTTCCTGTACTACATATTGCACAAGCAGAATTTGGTGGTTGGGTAAGCCCGGAAGTGATGGACAAAGTCGCCGAGCTGCTTAACATTACTCCCATTGAAGTATATGAAGTAGCCACTTTTTATACCATGTTTAACCTGAAACCAGTAGGCAGGCATGTACTGGAAGTTTGCCGCACAGGCCCTTGTTGTCTGCGCGGAGCCGACCAGATGATTGAGACGCTAAAGCAGAAGCTGAATATTACAGAGGGCGAAACCACAGCAGATGGCATGTTTACTTTGAAAACAGTTGAATGCCTGGCTTCATGTGGAACAGGCCCGATGCTACAGGTGCGGGAGAAGTACTATGAGAACTTGGATAGTGAAGAACGTGTAGATGCTTTTCTTGAAATGATGCGCCAATCGGAAGTAGAAACACCATTTCACAAGGCAATTTATCAGCATAAAGCCCAAGGGCTATAACAAAAGCTACTGTTAACCTAGAAAGACATCCTGCTTTATGGGAATTAAAATATTGACCGAACACATAAACGTACTTGGTATTGAGAAACTGGAGGTCTATCGAAAACATGGCGGTTATCGCTCTGTAGAGAAAGCCCTTAAAACAATGACACCAGAAGAAGTTGTGGAGGAAGTAAAAACAGCTGGTTTGCGAGGTCGTGGTGGTGCAGGCTTTCCTGCCGGTATGAAGTGGAGCTTTTTGGCTAAACCAGAAGGTGTGCCACGCTACTTGGTTTGTAATGCCGATGAGTCAGAACCAGGCACTTTCAAGGATCGCTACTTTATGGAGCGTACGCCACACTCGTTAATAGAAGGGATGATCACGTCCAGTTATGCTCTGGGCGCCAATACTTCCTATATCTACATACGGGGTGAACTGATGTTTATTCTGCGCATTTTGGAAAAAGCCATTGCAGAAGCCTATGCAGCGGGTTTGCTGGGCAAAAACATATTAGGTTCAGGCTATGACCTTGACCTGCATGTACACCCTGGTGGTGGCGCTTATATATGTGGTGAGGAAACCGCTTTGCTGGAGTCTTTAGAAGGTAAACGCGGTAACCCACGTAATAAGCCTCCTTTCCCGGCAGTAAAAGGTCTGTTTGCCAGCCCTACTGTGGTGAACAATGTCGAGACTATCTCATCTGTGCCCTGGATTGTGAATAACACAGGGGCAGAATACGCCAAAATAGGAGTAGGCCGCAGTACAGGCACTAAGATGATATCTGCCAGTGGCAACATTAATAACCCTGGCGTTTACGAAATTGAGCTGGGTGTTCCGGTAGAGGAGTTTATTTATTCTGATGAATACTGCGGTGGCATCTGGAAAGGAAGGGAGTTGAAAGCAGTTGTTCCGGGTGGTAGCTCTGTTCCTATTTTGCCTAAGGAGCTTATCTTAAAAACAGCTGCCGGTGAGCATCGCCTGATGTCTTACGAGTCTCTTTCAGAAGGTGGTTTTGTGACAGGCTCTATGATGGGTTCGGGTGCTTTTATTGTCTTTGATGAAGAACAGTGCATAGTGCGTAATACGTGGAACTATGCCCGCTTCTATCATCATGAATCCTGCGGCCAATGCAGCCCGTGCCGCGAAGGAACAGGCTGGATGGAAAAAGTACTGCACCGCATCGAACATGGCCATGGGCATCAGCAGGACATTGACTTGCTGGTAAGTGTCGCCAAGCAGATAGAGGGCAACACGATCTGCCCATTAGGCGACGCGGCAGCCTGGCCCGTAGCCGCTGCTATCCGTCATTTCCGCGATGAGTTTGAGTGGCATATCAGGTACCCGAAAGAAGCCACAGCCCAGGGTGCTGTATATAGAGGCCAGCTTACGACAGTAGAAGTTTAAAAATATTTGACGCTAGATCTTAGACCTTGCTTTTGATTATCTGAATTTAAAATATAAGCAGAGGCAATAAATTCCCCGCCTTGACAAGGAGAGAATGATTAAACCAAAGCGTCTCAAGGAATAGAGAAAGCTCCTAATTTACAGTGTAAAGGTTTGAGGTCCTGCTATCTTGCAAGAAACAAACAACAACAAACGAATAACGGAATAATGGCTAAAGTAACAATAGACGGCGTTGAGATAGAGGTAGAAGATGGTAGCACCATCTTACAGGCTGCCCGAAAAATAGGAGGCCATGTGGTGCCACCTGCCATGTGTTATTACGGACCGTTGAAAGGCAGTGGTGGCAAGTGCCGTGTGTGCCTGGTTAAGGTAACACAAGGCTCTACGAAAGATCCGCGCCCTATGCCTAAGCTCGTGGCCTCCTGCATCACACAGGTACAGGATGGTATGGTGGTAGAAAACTCCACAAACGAAAATGTTTTGACCGCCCGCAAGGGTATTGTGGAAATGCTACTGATCAACCACCCGCTGGATTGCCCTGTATGCGACCAGGCTGGCGAATGCAACCTGCAGGACCTTTCTTTTGAGCATGGTGTCAGTGCCACCCGCTATGAAGAAGAAAGACGCACGTTCAATAAAGTAGACCTTGGTCCTTATATACAGTTGCACATGACCCGATGCATTCTCTGCTACCGCTGTGTTTATACCGCTGATCAGATTGCCGGTAAGCGCGTGCATGGTGTATTAGGTCGTGGTGATACCGCTGAAATAGGCACTTACATTGAAAACGTAGTCGATCAGGATTTCTCAGGCAATGTGATTGATGTTTGCCCGGTAGGAGCCCTGACAGATAAAACCTTCCGCTTTAAAAACCGTGTGTGGTTTACCAAACCATTAGACGCGCACCGCAACTGCCCTACCTGCAGCGGAAAAGTGTCACTCTGGACGCGTGGCAACCAGGTACTGCGTGTAACTGCCCGCAAAGACAAGTATAACGAGGTAGAGGAATTTATATGCAACACCTGCCGCTTTGACAAAAAAGAAATGAGCGACTGGACTATTGAAGGCCCTCGCCACATAGACAGAGGTTCGGTTATTTCTGCAAACCATTACGAGTTACCTGTGGTAAATGTGCCGATAGTACCAAACCTGCCTAAATCTATTAGAACAAGCCTGCAAAAAAACTAAGCTATGGAGCCTGTAGACCTAATTTATAAAGCGATATACATCCTGTCCATCTTCGGCGTTACGCTTTTGATTGCCACTTACTCTACTTATGCAGAACGTAAAGTAGCTGCTTTTATACAAGACCGTATCGGTCCGAACAGAGCTGGTCCTTTTGGTTTGCTGCAACCATTAGCCGATGCAGGCAAAATGTTCTTTAAAGAAGAGTTTATTCCTGCTAATTCAAACAGAGCCTTGTTCATATTAGGTCCGGGCATCGCCATGCTTATTGCCTGTATGTCCAGTGCTGTCATTCCTTTTGGTGATATGTTGTTAGTCGGCGGCAGAGAAGTATACCTGCAGGCTATTGAAGTAAACATCGGGATGCTGTACGTGTTTGGCGTAGTTTCTTTGGGTGTTTATGGTTTGATGATCGGAGGTTGGGCCTCTAACAATAAATTTTCTTTACTAGGCGCTATTCGTGCTGCTTCGCAAAACATCAGCTATGAATTGGCTATGGGACTTGCTATCATTGCTATTCTGATGATTTCAGGTTCCTTGTCTTTAAGAGAGATAGCGGCACAACAGGTAGGGTTTAACTGGAATATTTGGTATCAGCCACTTGGCTTCCTTATCTTTTTAGTATGCGCTTTTGCCGAAACCAACCGGGCACCTTTTGACTTGCCGGAGTGTGAGACAGAACTAATAGGTGGCTACCACACCGAATTCAGTTCCATGAAACTGGGGTTATATCTGTTTGCAGAATATATCAACATATTTGTAGCTTCAGCAGTGATGGCCACGCTGTACTTTGGCGCTTATAACTTCCCCTTTATGGAAAACCTACGTGCTGCCATCGATGATCCGGTTACAGCTAACAATGTGGTTACTATAGTAGGCTTAGTCGTGATGTTTGCCAAAATCTTCTTCTTTATCTTCTTCTTTATGTGGGTTCGCTGGACGCTGCCACGCTTCCGTTACGACCAATTAATGAAGTTAGGCTGGCAAATCTTGATTCCGCTTTCTATCCTGAACATCATCCTGACAGGCGGCGGTATCCTGCTGAAAGAAAACTTATTTTAAACAGTATTGCCAGGTATTGAGAAAGTGAAGACTGAAAGGCAGTACTTAAATTAAGAAAGAAATGGAACCACTAACCAACAGAAGAAAGAAAATTGAAAAGCAGGAGATGACATTGTCAGAGAAGATGTACATTCCAGCTATTACGCAAGGCCTTTCTATTACGTTAAAACACTTCTTCAAAACGAAGAAAGCAACGATACAGTATCCGGAAGAAATTCGCCCACGCAGTGATGTCTGGCGAGGCTTGCATGTACTGAAACGCGATGAGCAAGGGCGTGAACGTTGTACGGCCTGTGGCTTATGCGCAGTTGCCTGCCCGGCTGAAGCTATTACAATGACAGCTGGTGAAAGAAAAAGCGGCGAAGAGAATCTATACCGGGAGGAGAAGTACGCCGTTACTTACGAGGTAAACATGCTTCGCTGTATTTTCTGCGGACTTTGCGAGGAAGCATGCCCTAAAGCAGCTATTTTTTTACAAGACGATAAAATTGCACCGGCCCGTTACGAACGTGCTGAGTTTATTTATGGCAAAGACCGTTTGGTAGAGCCTTTAAAGGCAACTGAAACAAAATAACTCCGATGACAGAGAACCTGTTTTATTTCCTTTCTTCGCTTACACTGCTTTGCGCCCTGATGGTGGTTATTTCAAAGAATCCGGTACATAGCGTCTTATTCCTGATTATTACGTTCTTCACTATATCAGGTCACTACATTCTGTTAAATGCGCAGTTTTTGGCAGCAGTTAACATTATTGTGTATGCAGGAGCCATTATGGTTTTATTCCTTTTCGTGATCATGTTCCTTAACATGGGCAAAGAGAAAGAGACCATCAAAACCTCTACCATGAGCAAAGTAGCAGGTACTATAGCTGGAGGTTTGTTGTTTGTTGTAATGATTGCAGCACTGAAAGATGCTGATGTAGTGGGCTACAACCCTGACACCTATACATCGCAGACAGGTATGGTAGAGAGTTTAGGATCTGTACTGTTCCGTGACTACCTCTTACCTTTTGAGCTTGCCTCTATTCTATTTTTAGTAGCGATGGTGGGTGCAGTTATGTTAGGTAAGAAAGAAGCAGGAGAGCAGCATTTTTAAAAGATAAAGTAGCCCATACACCGGGCCTACTTTACTTTTACCAATACCTCCAGCAACTCTGAATGGCCTAAATCATCGTCAGACACAACCACAGCTTTGTAATTCCACTGCTTGTCTACATAATCTATTACCAGCGACTCCGCTTTGCCTTTATAAGAAGTACCGTCTTTATATTTCAGAGGAAAGGCAGTTGCGTTTAAAGGCTTATCAGGACTGGTGGCAAGATCAAAATCTTCCAGTTCTATATAGCCGAGGTAGCTACCGAGCATTTCTCCGTCGTCTACTACGTTTGTAGTGCCTTCTACAGAGGCAGTAAAGAAGAGGTAGTTATGGAACACATAAGCCCCGGAGAAGCCAGAAGTATATTGGTCTAACTGTGGTAGGCTAAAATAAAAAACTGAAGCGGCAGGCAACGCCTGTGATTCCATCAGGTAAGAGATAAAGCTGTCTGTCTCGAAGCGAAACAACACATTGCCAACCGAGCTTAATGACCTCTGGAGCAGATAAACATGCTTGTTATCCATGGCAAGCCCCTCCAGGTTTAGCTGCTCATTTTTGTTTCTACTGGTAACCTGCTTCAGAAAAGCATACAGTGTATTTAGCTCTAGCTCCGTTACTTCATACTGGCGATCAAGGTTCACAGCAAAGCCCTTATAACGAGCTTCAGTTGAACCAGAGCCAAGCATAAACAAGTAATTTTCTCCTCTGTACTTAAACTGAGCCATGCACTCCAGGTCTGGCTTTAAAGCTTTAGGTATTCTTCCGCCTGTAAAGTTTTCAGTAGAAAATAAAGGATACTGTTCAGCAAGTGTGTAGCTTGAATCTAAACGGTACAGAAAGGGGGAATCGTCTCCTAATACATAATAGCTGTCAGGAAAGGTAGACTCTAAGCCGGAAGCAGATGGTAAGTTCTCAAAGAATATTTTCTTTTCAATAAAAGCGTTTCCTCTACTCATAGCCGGTTTAGTTTGTACTGAAGTTGCACCACTGGCAGTATGTTCACCTTGCTGGCAAGAAAAAGCAAGCAGCGCAACAACAAAAAGAAGTAAAAATGTAGTTTTTAATTGTGTCATATAATCAGGCGTAGCTTGGCAGTAAGCTCCTGTCGTGAGATCATCATTCAAAAACGGCTTTTCTCAGATAAACTACAGGAGTTCAGAAATCTTACGAAGTACAGACAGTAAAGTATAAGCTATATGTAAATATGGACTGGTTCTTTACGCTCCTGTTAAACCCATAACTGCAGCAACAGCCTGTTTCTTCTATAAAAGGCGGTAATTATATTAGAAATATTATGTATTGTCAAAAATTGGAATAACTTTACGAATAAGTGTTAGCGAAACCTTATATCAGAATATATTTCCCAAGTCCACCTATATGAATCAGATACCAGAAGTCATCAGAACAATTCCGCTTAATTATTACTTATTTTTTAGCACAGCTCTTTTTGCTATTGGTGTAATTGGTGTGCTTACAAGGCGTAATGCTATTGTTGTTTTTATGTGCGTGGAACTGATGCTAAACGCTGTAAATTTGCTCTTAACAGCGTTTGCCTCTTATAGAGCAGACGCTAATGGGCAGGTTTTCGTGTTTTTTATTATGGCTGTGGCAGCGGCAGAGGTGTGCGTTGGGCTGGCCATTATTGTTATGACCTATCGCAACATCCGCTCTACAGATGTGCAGTTGCTAAACTACCTGAAGTGGTAGCCTATAAGTTTCGTTAAGAATAAGCTTAAATTTAACTATACTTAGAATGCAAGAAATAGTAATGCCCATCAACAAGCAAGAAATGGCACTGCTGTGTTTGTTAATTCCGCTCCTGCCTTTGCTTGGGTTTATCCTAAACGGACTAGGTAACCGAAAGCTCTCCAAAGGAATAGTCAGAATTGTTGGCTGCAGTACAGTACTGGCCTCTTTTCTGATAGCAGTTTACCTTTTCTTCGACTTTACCGCCAATGGCAGCCAACCGTATATAGCCGACTTTTACAACTGGATATCGGTAGGCACACTGGAAATAGGATTCACATTTCTGATAGACCAGCTAACGCTACTGATGCTGCTAATGGTAACAGGCATCGGTTTCCTGATTCATGTGTACTCGGCAGGCTACATGAACCATGACGAAGGCTTTGGTAAGTTCTTTGCCTTTCTGAACTTGTTCATGTTCTCGATGCTGCTACTCGTAATGGGCTCTAACTATGTACTGATGTTTGTCGGCTGGGAGGGTGTCGGCCTTTGCTCTTACCTGCTAATTGGTTTCTGGAACACAAATACAAGTTATAATAATGCCGCCAAGAAAGCCTTTATAATGAACCGCATCGGCGACCTGGGGTTCTTACTTGGTATCTTCCTTATCTTTATCACCTTTGGCAGTGTCAGCTATCAGCAGGTTTTCCTGGAAGCCAGCAACTATACTGGCGTTGATACACCTGTAATGATTACAATCACGCTGCTGCTGTTTGTCGGTGCCATGGGTAAAAGCGCTCAAATTCCGCTGTTTACGTGGTTGCCCGATGCCATGGCCGGTCCTACTCCGGTTTCTGCCCTTATTCATGCGGCAACTATGGTTACAGCTGGTATTTACATGGTACTGCGCTCTAATGTACTGTATGTACTAGCTCCTACCACGCTTGAAATAATAGCTATAATTGGCGTAGCCACTGCTTTAGTGGCAGCTACCATAGGCCTGGCACAAAACGATATTAAAAAAGTGTTGGCTTACTCTACCGTTAGCCAACTCGGTTATATGTTCCTGGCATTAGGGGTAATGGCTTTCTCATCTTCTATTTTTCACGTACTTACACATGCCTTCTTTAAGGCGCTTCTGTTCTTAGGAGCAGGCAGCGTGATTCATGCGATGAGTAATGAGCAGGACATCCGCTACATGGGCGGCCTGCGCAAAGCTTTGCCCATTACGTTCATCACCTTCCTGATCGGTACACTGGCAATTTCTGGCATTCCGCCCTTTGCAGGTTTTTTCTCTAAAGACGAACTACTGGCTTACACCTACCATCATAATAAAATAATGTGGGCACTAGGGGTAATAACCTCATTTATGACAGCTTTTTATATGTTCCGCCTGTTATTCCTGACTTTCTTTGGGGAGTTTAGAGGTACAGATGCACAGCGCTCTCACCTCCACGAATCACCTGCTTCAATGACAGCCCCATTAGTTATACTGGCCATACTTTCTACTGTTGGAGGTTTCATCGGGATGCCGGAAATATTTGGTGCTGAACATGTATTAGGCAATTACCTTTCCCCTATTTTCAACTTTGCACGCCGCGCTAACGGACCAGCCATAGAACCTGTACAACTAGACCATGCCACAGAATACCTGCTAATGGCTGTTTCGGTAGGTGTGGCTGTTATAGCTATTATTATAGCTTATGTCATGTATATTAGCAAAAGAACAGTACCTGCATCAGAAGACCAGCGTCTGTCTCCTGTTCACAATCTTATCTACCACAAATACTATATCGACGAAATTTACAACACGCTGTTTGTGCTTCCCCTTATGTGGTTGTCTTCTATCTTTTATAAAGTACTTGATACCATAGTGGTAGACGGCATTGTGAATGGCCTCGGCAAGTTTGTGATGGTTAGTGGCCGCACAATGCGCTATGCTCAAAGTGGTGCTATAGGTTTTTATGTCATGATGATGGTGTTCAGTATTGTGCTTATTCTGTTTTTAAACTTCTTTATCTGATAAGGTAAAATGATGACAGCTTTATTACTTTTCTGGCCCGCCCTAGCTGGCATACTGGTTCTCCTTATAAAAGGAAAGGGAGCCAAAACAGTAGCATTTGTAGCTGCCTTGGTAGAGTTTGCCTTTGCGCTGTTTGCTGTTTCAGGTTTTGATACCCTAAGTGCTCATGCTCAGTTTGCCCTAAACTTACCTTGGATAGAAAGCGCTGGCATACGCTTTAGTATCGGCATGGATGGCATCAGCCTACTAATGGTATTGCTAACTACTTTCCTGATACCGCTAATCGTCCTTTCCTCTTTTAAACATGAATACAGAAGCCCTAATGTCTTTTACGCGCTGATCCTTTTTATGCAAACAGGCCTGATCGGGGTTTTTGTAGCTTTAGATGCTTTCTTGTTTTACTTTTTCTGGGAGGTGGCGCTTATTCCGGTATATTTTATCGCTGCTATCTGGGGAGGTGCCAACCGTGTGCCTGTTACCTTTAAGTTCTTTGTATACACCATCTTCGGCTCTCTGTTTATGCTGGCTGCTTTTGTATACCTGTACTTCCAGACACCCGGTAGCCACTCCTCCGATGTAAATACTTTTTATCAGTTGCCCTTAGATGCTGCTACACAAAGTTGGATATTCTGGTTTCTGTTTGTAGCCTTTGCTATTAAAATGCCTGTTTTCCCGTTTCACACCTGGCAACCGGATACTTATACAGAATCACCTCCCCAGGCAAGTATGCTGCTAGCTGGTATTATGCTAAAGATGGGTATTTACGGTGTCATTCGCTGGTTACTACCTGTCGTGCCGCTAGGTGTAAGCCAGTGGGATGAACTAGTGCTGATACTGGCTATTATTGGTATTGTTTACGGCTCCGTTATTGCTATACGCCAGCATGACCTGAAGCGCCTGATTGCTTATTCATCTTTTGCACACGTTGGCCTTATTGCCGCTGGCATATTTACCTTAAATGAACAAGGCTTACAGGGAGGGGTTATTCAGATGCTGAGCCATGGTATTAATGTAGTTGGTTTATTCTTTATTATTGACATTATCTTCAGCCGAACCCAGACCAGAGAAATCAACAACCTGGGTGGCATTACGCAAACCACTCCGGCGCTTTCAATCTTCTTTATGATATTAATGTTAGGGTCCATTGCCTTACCGCTTACTAACGGCTTTGTAGGAGAATTCCTCTTGCTGTCGGGGGTGTTCCAATATAACAACTGGTTTGGAGGCATTGCTGGTCTTACCATCATACTAGGTGCTGTTTACATGTTGCGTATGTTCCAGGGAGTTATGTTCGGAACAAAAACTGCAAACACCGATAACTTTACGGACCTGACACTGAATGAAAAAGCAGTGCTGATACCGCTGGTGATTATGGTGTTTTGGATTGGCTTGTTCCCCAATACCTTCCTTAGTATTTCAGAACCTGCTGTAGGTAACCTGCTGAACATCATTAATCGATAAGTCAGAGATAATAATAAGAGTTTTATAGGAAATACGACGACATGACTTCGATCATACTTCTATCGGTTTTTGGCATTGCTAATCTTTTTATCGGCTTTTTAAAGTCAAAGCGAATATTACTGCCGCTCGCTTTGCTGTTTCTGGTTGTAGTGTTTGGCGTAAACCTTATTGGCTGGAACAATACCCAGACTTATTTCAACAACATGCTCACCATAGACAACTATGCGGTGGCATTTACAGGCATTATGACGCTCTCTACACTCCTGATCCTGCCCTTTTCACAACACTACTTACAGGAGGATGACCAGAACCTGGCAGAATTTTACTCGCTGTTGCTCTTTGCTTTGGTTGGCGCCATTATGATGGTAAGTTATGAGAACATGCTCATGCTCTTTGTAGGGATTGAAATCCTTTCCATTGCCATGTATATACTGGCTGGTAGCGATAAAAGAAGTTTACGGTCTAACGAAGCTGCCTTAAAATACTTCCTGATGGGAGCTTTCTTTACAGGTATATTGCTGTTTGGCATTGTGCTGATTTATGGAGCTACAGGCACATTTAACGTTACAGAGATTGGCACTACTCAAGCTATGAACGATGGGGTAATGAATACCATGTTCGTGCTCGGCCTGTTACTGGTGGTAATTGGTATCTCCTTTAAAATATCTGCTGCTCCTTTCCACTTCTGGACACCTGATGTGTATGAAGGCACACCTACCCTGTTCACCTCTTTTATGTCAACGGTGGTTAAAACGGCTGGTGTAGCTGCCTTTTATAAATTAATGGTGGCTGCTTTTGCAGCTTCTTACGCTACCTGGTTTCCAACACTAATTGCAATTACAGTGCTCACGTTGGTAGTTGGAAACATTGGTGCCGTAGTGCAAAGGAGTGCAAAGCGTATGCTGGCTTATTCCAGTATCTCGCACGCCGGTTATCTGCTTATGTCGCTTATTGCTTTTAATGAGCGTTCGGATTCATCTATCTTGTTTTACTCCTTTGCATATTCTATTGCAACAGTAGCCGCTTTCGGCGTTATGAAGTTAGTATCTGACCAACGTGGAGACGAAACCTTTGAAGGCTTTGCAGGTCTGGGCAAAACGAACCCTTTGCTAGCCTTTGCCATGACGGTATCTATGTGTTCGCTGGCAGGCATACCACTCACGGCTGGCTTCTTTGGTAAGTTCTTTGTTTTCGCTGCTGTGGTAGAAGCTTCCGGCCTGATGTGGTTAGTAGTTGTAGCCGTTCTTATGGCTGCTGTTGGTATTTACTATTACTTTAAAGTTGTCGTAGCCATGTACATGCATCCTGCAGGGAACTATGAAAAAGTACAGGTCAACAGCTTTACAACTTTCATGCTGATGCTTATTTCGGCACTGACCATTCTCTTAGGCATAGCCCCTGCTCTGGTAAGCGACCTGATCTAGTACCTACTCACCATATATAAAAAAAGCTCCTGCTACATTAGTAACAGGAGCTTTTTTTTTGTAGCACTATCAATATTATGCCTTCTTCTTTACATCAATAGAGAGTTCTTCCAACTGCACGTTTGCTATCGGAGAAGGAGCGTCTATCATCACGTCACGCCCTGAGTTGTTTTTAGGGAATGCGATAAAGTCACGGATAGAATCGGCACCACCGAATAATGAGCAAAGCCTGTCAAACCCGAAAGCAATACCACCATGCGGAGGAGCTCCATATTCAAAGGCATTCATCAGGAAGCCGAACTGATTTTGTGCTTCTTCCGGCGTGAAACCTAGTAACCCAAACATCTGCGCTTGCAATTCTCTGTCGTAGATACGGATAGAACCACCACCTACTTCGACACCGTTTATCACCATATCGTAGGCATTGGCACGAATAGCTCCTGGGTCTGTCTTAATTAAAGCTAAATCTTCAGGCTTAGGCGAAGTGAATGGGTGGTGCATTGCGTGATAGCGGTTTGTTTCTTCGTCCCATTCCAATAACGGGAAGTCTACCACCCAAAGCGGAGAGAAAACATTCTTATCGCGCAGGCCTAATTGCTCACCCATTTCCAGGCGCAGTTCATTTAATGCCTTACGTGTTTTATCCGCTGCACCAGCTAATACCAGTATCAGGTCTCCAGGCGCTGCGTTAAGGGCTGTTGCCCATGCCTGCAAGTCTTCTGGAGAATAGAACTTATCTACTGATGATTTTACACTTCCATCTTCCTGCACACGTGCATAAACCAAACCTGTAGCACCTACTTGTGGGCGTTTTACAAAGTTAGTCAACTCGTCGATTTGCTTACGGGTATAGCCTGCTGCTCCTTTTGCATTGATACCTACTACTAGCTCAGCATCATCAAACACCTTAAAACCTTTGTTCTTTACTACGTCGTTCAGCTCCACAAACTGCATTCCGAAACGTGTATCCGGTTTATCAGAACCATAAAGCTTCATAGCATCGGCATAAGTCATGCGTGGCAGTTCCTCTATGGTAACACCTTTAACTTCCTTAAACAGGTGGCGGATAAAACCTTCAAAGGTATTCAGAATATCTTCCTGCGTAATAAAAGCCATCTCGCAGTCAATCTGCGTAAATTCAGGCTGGCGGTCAGCGCGAAGGTCTTCGTCGCGGAAACATTTCACAATCTGAAAATACCTGTCGAAGCCAGACACCATTAGTAGCTGCTTAAATGTCTGTGGTGACTGTGGCAGGGCATAAAACTCACCAGGGTTCATGCGGCTGGGTACCACAAAGTCACGAGCTCCTTCAGGTGTAGACTTTATAAGTACAGGCGTTTCCACCTCTATGAAGTTCAGGCCATCCAGGTAATTGCGTGTCTCACGCATCATACGGTGGCGAAGCTCTAAGTTTTTACGCACTGGCGTACGGCGCAGGTCCAGGTAACGGTACTTCATACGCAGGTCATCACCGCCATCTGTTTCATCCTCGATTAAGAAAGGAGGTAGTTTAGCTGGATTCAGGACTTCCAGTGCAGTTACTTTCACCTCAATGTCGCCGGTAGGTATTTTGTCGTTCTTGGAAAAACGCTCAATTACTTTACCAGTAGCTTTTATTACATATTCACGGCCCAGGTTACGTGCTGCATCCAGCACTGTCTGATCAGTGTGGCCTTCTTCAAAATTTAACTGTGTGATTCCATAGCGGTCACGCAGGTCAATCCACAGCATACCACCTTTATCGCGCAGTCGCTGTACCCAACCTGTCAGAATAACCTCTTCGCCTACGTTGTCTATTCGTAGATCGCCGCAAGTATGTGTTCGGAGCATAATATTGTTAATATTTTATATGGTGCAAAAGTAATAATTGTTTTCAAGGATACAGCTAAAAAGCCAAACCTGCTGAACGAGTTAGAGTATTAATAATGTTAAATTAACGGATAGTAATGTGATAATTATCATAAAAACAGAATTATAACTCTTTCTATCCTTTTTCAAATGCAACTGACAATTCATTCTAATGATAAATCGAACTCCTTACTCCCTTATACTTTGGAGCTTAACCATACTCTTTGCACTTAGTCGTACAGCCATAGCTGTACCGGTTAACAGCCTCCCCGAAGAAATAAAAGTGCCCTTTGAACTAAAAGGGGGCCTGATATTTATTAAGGTGCAGGTAAACAACAAACCTGCCAACTTTATACTGGATACAGGTGCTCCTACCTTGGTTATCAGTAAACGACTAGCCACTAATGCCACGCATACTTTAGACGGAAAAGGAGTAACAGGCAATATACAGGTACAACAGGTAGTCGTACCGAAATTGGTCTTAGGAGACATGCAATTATCAGAGACTCCTGCCATAGCCATGGACCTGGCGCACCTGGAGAAGCTAACCAAAAAGCAGATTGATGGCCTGATTGGTTACAGCACCCTGAAAGATTATGAGTTACTGCTAGACTATGGCAGCAAAACGCTCACTTTATTCAGAGCGAATGCTACAGACTACCACACCCATATAAAACCGACTTCAGAGATGCCGTTTAAGTTGCAGGCACATATTCCGGTAGTAGAGGCAACAATCGGAAATCAGAAAATGCTTTTTGGCTTGGACACCGGAGCAGAGGCTAACTTATTAAACATAGGCAGCATTTCGAAGCTTAACAGCAATGACTACAAGAAGAGTAATGTCAGAAATATATCAGGGGCTAATGCTACTGCTGTAGCAGCACAGGAAGCGTATGTAAAAGCAACTCTGATTAACGGCCACACTTACTCTAACATGCAGTACGTGTTTTCTGACATATCGCCACTCAACCAGGGCTATGGCTTAAGCATCGACGGTTTACTAGGCTATCCTTTTCTGAGCGCCAGAAAAATGTCTATCAACTTTGCAGACAGTAAAGTATATTTTTGGGACTAGCCTGATTAAGACCTTTAGCAAACTCCTCTTATTTTAAGGCCGTGAGAATTTAAAATAAGTCATTTGAAAGCAGTGCCCCCTTTCATGTACATAGCGCAGATAAACGTATGTTTACGTATATTCGATAGTTGTAGCGCATTTAAGGAAAGACCCTGCACGAATATAAACAGATGATAGATAAGATTTTTAATATCGAGCGATTAGAGTATAAATCAAACCTGACATCTCAGGATTTTAAAAACAAACTTGACACGATTTTCAATCAAGGGACATTTAAATTTAAGTACAATTTATCTGGGAAATTTATTAACGATTATGAGTTTAAAGCAACTGATAAATGGACAATTGGAGTATATATCAGGAGTTTTGAGAATGACCCTGCATATTTGAAAGGAAAAATCAAAGAGACAAGTAACGGTATAATTTTAAATGTAACTATTAGGCCAAATTCAATCTTCTCAATATTTGGATTCTTATTTCCAATTGCAGGGATTTTTGCATTGTTTGCAACTGGATTTGGCAGTACGACTGAAGATGGATTAATCGCGGGATTGACATTTGTTTTAATTGGACTAATTTTCTACCCATTAGGTAGATTTTTAAGGAATAGACTGAGAAACAAATTTGAACAACATCTTGATTTAAAAAAAGAGTAAAATAATATGAAGGGATTAAAAAGGATTTCGATAGTACTAATTGTGTTTGGAACACTTTTATATATTGTAGGATTACAATTTAAAATTATGCACTGGCCTGATATGTTCAAAGGGACAATTTCCGGGCCGATTGTTTTGATAATTGGACTGATTGTTTTTGTAATTTATCAGACAAAGAGAAAGAATATAACGAACTGAAAGTGAGATATAAACGCGCTACAACACGCGGTCATAAAACATTGGGGGTGTAGTGGTTATTCAATCGCCAGTTCTCGCGTCAAGGTCTATTTTATCCTGATAATGAAGTGGCTCCGAATTCCCCAACGATTTTTACCGCGGGACCGTTGTAATTAACTAACCATAACAACATCAGTTTATAAAACAAAAGCAGGAACAAGGTCCAAATAAAATATTAGTAGCCATGCCGTTAGGTTCTCGTAGTCAATTTGATAAATATCCAGAAGAACTGGGCTTCTTAGAATCAATAAAAAATAATAAACTACAGCCAACAACATTAAAAAAGATGGCAATCGACAAAATGGATTCTGGAATGACAAGTAGTAAAATCATCCTCCATTAACGGACGACATGATTTCGACCGCTGAAATATTGTAGAATGTAAAATTGCCAAAGCTTTTAATAGAATCACCTTCAGGTATATTTTCCTAATCCAGCATATTCCGCATGGCCTCTACATGGTTTACCTGAATAGCCTCCGGTTCTGTAGCCAGCATTTTAGATATGCGGGAACGGGACTTGCCTCCGAACAACACAACCAGCAAATCGTGCTGCTTTGCCTTTGCTACCTGCTCTTCTGTAATAATCTTCCCATTGGCACATATACCATCAAGCTCATGTGCCAGTATTGTTTCTAAAGTTTCGTTGAAGCTCTCGCCCATGTCTACTAAAAGCGTGGCATCAGGCTCTACTCTTTTGAATGCCTCCAGCATTTCTGTATCCGGAGAAATAAACATCATTTTCACCAGCGGATAGTTATACTTGCGCAGCATGGCCATTAAGGTTTGAGCATAGTAGTCGCGGCGATCAGGGTTGGTATTGCGCAAATCAAGGTGCAGGTAAGGTAACTCCGGGTATGTTTTAAGCTTTTGCAGCAGCGTTTCTAAAGAGATAATCCGCTCATCATGAAAAAACTCATAAAAGAAGCCTCCCCTATACTCCAGCCCTATCACCTGATCAGCCGGAAGCTGATCAATTTTTCCGACAATGTCGGTCATAGATTCCAGGTCTACATCGTGGTACAAAACAGGCACTCCATCCTGGCTAAGCTGCACATCTACCTCTATCCCATCAGCCCCGTCCTCTTCTAAAGCACGCACAATAGAGGCCATGCTGTTTGATGGCAATGGATTGAAAGGATTTATTGGGGAGAAGAAGCCAGAGCCGGCATGACCTATCACCAGTATCTTTTTTGAACCAGAATAGGAGTAAAAAGGATTATTAAGGATGAAATAAACAACAGCTACAATTATAACTGCACCTATTATCCAATATTTCTTTTTTGATTTTGAAGCAGTGTCCTGCTTTGTTGTAGAAGAAGCCATAGGCAAATTTAAAAGCATAAAGGCTACAGTCACATTAATTTTTGTGTTAATTTTCCCTTTGGTTTTTAAGTAAACACTTTTACAGTACCAACTCATGCAAATTACTTCTGATCTGTCATCGGAAAAGGCTGCAACACCTACTCCTACAAAAGAGCGCTACCTTATTTCATTACCTGTCATTTTATTTATTGCACTTATTATAAGGCTTCTAGCAGCTTTCTTTTCCAAGGGATTCGCTTTTCATGATGATCACTTTGATGTCATAACCATTGCCCAGGGTTGGCTGGATGGTTTTCCGTTCTGGCTATATGAAGATATGCCGCCTCGCCACAGCATGTTTTATGTGGGCATTCATTATGTGCTATTCAACATAATGAATAGTATAGGCCTGCCAAGCCCCGAAACTAAAATGACAGTGGCACGGCTACTACATGGGTTGTACTCGCTGTTAATAGTCTACTTTGGGTACAAGATCACAGACAAGCTTTCTACTAAGGCCAATGCCCGCCTGGTGGGCATGATGCTGGCGCTGCTGTGGTTTATGCCCTTCATGAGTGTGCGCAACCTGGTAGAAATGGTTTGTATACCTCCTTACATGGCTGGCTTTTACCTGATGATAAAGCAAGAGAACAGTAAGGTAGCCAAGCGTTTCTTTTGGGCAGGCGCCTTGTTTGCCATAGCCTTTGTGCTCAGGTATCATACTGTATTGCTTGCAGGCGGAGCTGGCCTGGTGTTACTTTACAGGAAGCAATGGCGCGAAATATTATGGTTCGGACTTGGATTTGCAGTTATTGCCACCATTATACAAGGTACAATTGATATTATCTTCTTTGATTATCCATTCCACTCTGTTATTACCTATTTTCTCTATAATTCTGAGAATGCCTATAACTACAGTACAGGTCCTATATACCGATTTGCCTTAACCATTCTAGGCTTTTTAGTACCACCTGTAAGCTTGTTTCTTGTATTCGGCTATGCACGCACCAGTAAACTGTCTCCGCTTTTATTCTGGGCTGGCTTAGTTTTTTTTATAGCACACTCTCTTTTCCCAAACAAGCAGGAACGCTTTATACTGCCATTATTTCCGCTTATAATGATTTTAGGGGTAATCGGTTGGCAGAGTTTTGTGAAGCAATCTACTTTCTGGCAAAAAAGACAAAAGCTTTTGGCTGGCTGCTGGATACTCTTCTGGTCTCTTAACATTATTGCTGCCTTAGGAATGGCTTTAACCTATACCAAGAAAAGCCGTGTGGCACCATTAGTGTATTTATCGCAGAAAGCAAATATGGATGCTTTACTACTGGAATTCGGCAACCACAGCCCCAAAAAGCCCCCGCTTTTCTACCTGGGCCGTTCCAGTGCAGAGTACAGAGACTACAAGTATGATCCCGACAAAAAAAGGGTTTGGGACAAGTACAGAGCCGGGACTCCTTTACCGGAAGATTTCATAATGGTTTATAGTCTTAACGGGGAAAAGCCTGTACAAGAATTAGCCAGAGAGATAAACGACACCAAGTACAAACCAGACTATTTGGTTATGGTAGGGTCCGATGATATGGCAGAAAGGATGGAGCGCATCCACAGTGTTTACCCAAAGCTTAAGCTAGACCATACGATCACGCCATCACTCTACGACCAGTTACTGCACTTCCTTAACCCGCGTGTGCATAAAGATGAGCAGGTGAGTATTTATGAAATTCTGCCCACAAAGTAGTCCGGCAGAGTTTTTATGAGACAAACCTACCTGCTAAAAGTAAAAAGATAGTTCAGAAAGAAATTCCAGATAAACACGATAAAGGTTGCGCTAAGCTTAGCAAAGTAAAAGTTAAGCTTCATGCGCTCCGTCAGAAGGTATATAATCAGGTTATTGAGCAGTAAACCGATCAATGCTACTGTCATAAACTTGCTGAACTGCCACCCTATGTTTGGATCAGTGTTATTAAATGTCCAGATGCGGTTCAGGTAGTAATTGTTTGATACAGCTATTATAAAACCACAGCTATTGGCAAGATACTTATTCCATTTAAGCTTCTCTTTTGCAAGATAGGTTATTCCAAAGTCCAGAACAGTTCCGGTTACTCCTACCAATCCAAACTTCAGGAACTTTAATATGAGCACTTCTATACTTTCAGCCATTTAAGGTAATAGTGTCAAAACTTTATAAGAAGTTCTTTTAAGCAAAATAGCCTCTCAAACAAACTGCTAAAATAAAGACTTCTTCCTGAGAGACCAAACACACAGAAATTTCCTGCATATCTTCTGGCAAATAAGTTACGAACACTTGCTTTTCTGTTTGTCGATAAAAGCAGCAGGTTGGTATAGTTTATTTTGAGCAAGCACTTATTCAGCTTATTTTAAAAACGTTAACACCTAAAGCCTTAATCTATCAACAATGGAATTAGTCATTCAGAACCTCTCCAAAACGTACACAAATGGTACCAAAGCTCTCAAAAACATTAACCTGACCATACCTAAAGGTATGTTTGGACTGTTAGGGCCAAATGGAGCCGGTAAATCTTCGCTTATGCGCACCGTTGCCACCTTGCAGGAAGCTGACAACGGCACTATAATGCTGGGAGACCTGGATGTGATGCGACAAAAAGAAGAGATGCGCAAGGTGCTTGGTTATCTGCCGCAGGAATTTGGCGTGTATCCGAAAGTATCGGCAGAAGAGATGCTGGACCATTTTGCTGTATTGAAAGGTATCAGTAACTCCAGAGAGCGGAAAGAGGTAGTGAAGGCTTTACTGCAACAGACAAACCTGTACGACGTGCGCAAAAAGAATCTGGGCGGTTACTCCGGTGGTATGAAGCAGCGTTTTGGCATTGCACAGGCACTGTTAGGTAATCCTAAAATCATTATCGTGGATGAACCCACTGCAGGTCTAGACCCTGCAGAGCGTAACCGGTTCCATAACCTGCTTAGCGAGATTGGCGAGAACATAATCGTGATACTTTCCACTCACATTGTAGAAGACGTGACTGACCTTTGCCGCAACTTTGCCATCATCAACAAAGGAGAAGTACTGCTGGAGGGAGATCCGCTTCAGGTAATCGACAGTATTAAAGGCCGTATCTGGCGCAAGTTTATCAATAAGGACGAACTGATACAACATCAGCTGAAGCACGAGGTTATCTCTTCCCGCCTCTACGCAGGTAAAACAATTATTCATGTGCTAAGCGATATGCAACCAAGCCCTGATTTTGATGCGGTTGCTCCAGACCTGGAAGACGTGTACTTCAGCAAAATTTATGAAGCAGCGAAGCGGGAAAGTGAAGCTCATAAAGAACTGGTTGTGAATTAAAAATTGATAGTCACTATTTCTAACTTTTGATTCATCATTCATAATTGTAAAACAGATGTTTAAAGAGATATTCCTGTTTGAGCTGAGGTACCGGATGAAACGCCCGGCTACTTATATATACTTCACGCTGTTGTTCCTTATGGCATTTCTGGCTATGTTGGCTTTGGGAGGTGCATTTGGTGCCGGTGTAATAATTGGTGACGCCAGTGGCGGAAAAGTGTTTGCTAACTCACCTTACCAGATTAATTGGATCATTACCCTGTTAAGCTGGTTTGGTGTACTGATAACCTGCTCCATGATGGGTACACCTATTTACCGCGACTTCGAACATAAGTCACATGCCTTATACTACACAACCCCTATTACTAAAGCTGGATATTTATTCGGACGCTTTGCAGGTTCCTTCTTAATTACATTGCTGGTATTTGCAGGTGTGGCTGCCGGAGCTATGTTTGCCACCATTATGCCTTGGATGGAAGCTGACAAGGTAGGCCCGTTTAACCTGATGTGGTACATACAACCTTACCTGACCATCATTATCCCTAACCTGTTACTGACAGGTGCTATCTTTTTTACACTTGCCACCCTTACCCGCAGTGCACTTTCCATCTATGTTGGGGGCGTTGTTTTCCTGGTTCTTTATGGCATCGCCAGCAGCCTTACAGGCGACCTCGACAATGAAACTGTAGCTAACTTGGCAGACCCTCTCGGAGCCAATGCTATTTACTTTACCCAACGCTACTGGACTACAGCAGAACGAAACACGCTTATGCTTCCGTTCAGTGAGTACATTATTATGAACCGTGTGCTCTGGATGGGAATAGGTTTGGCCCTTATTGCCTTCTGTTACTTCAGGTTCAGTTTCTCCTTCGCCAACGCAGGTATCAGGTTATTCCGCAAACGTAGCAGCACCGAAGCTGCCGGGGCTTTTGTGCCTACAGAGCGCCTAGCTTTGCCCAAAGTAAGCCAGCACTTCTCCTTTAACCTTAGCCTGAGTCAATATTTCAGACTTACCAAGCAGGAGTTTAAGGGTGTAGTAAAGAGCTTATATTTTATTGCCATTCTACTGGCCGGAGTTATTTTCCTGTTTACGGCAGGCTCACAAATCGGCAAAATGTACGACACCAACTTCTACCCTGTAACCTCTGAAGTCGTGTCTGTACTAAATGGCACCTTTGCCTTGTTCTTTCTTATCATTATTACTTTTTATGCAGGAGAACTGGTGTGGAGGGAACGGGATAACCACCTCAACCAGATTTATGATGCTTTGCCCATACCTAATTGGGTACCCTTTGCCTCTAAGCTGTCTGCCCTGATGCTGGTACAGGTGGTACTACTGTTTGTTATTATGCTTTGCGGCATTATTATTCAGGCTTTTAAAGGCTACTTTAATTTTGAACTGGACGTGTACTTCAAAGGCTTGTTCGGCATTAACCTGGTCGATTATTGGATGCTATGCGTACTGGCTATGCTGGTGCAGGTTATTGTTAATAACAAATACCTGGGTCATTTTGTGATGGTCGTTTACTACCTGCTGAACATATTTAAAGGACAACTGGGATGGGAGCATAATCTTTACTCTTTCAACTCTGACCCGGGCATTACTTACTCAGCAATGAACGGGTACGGGCACTTTGTGTGGCCTTTCACTATCTTCAAAATTTACTGGGGAGCGTTTGCTCTGCTGCTGGCTACTATGGCCAACATGCTTTGGGTACGTGGTTCTGAAACTATGCTGAAGTGGCGCTTTAAGTTGGCAGGCCTTCAGCTTACAAGGTCTACTTTGTTTGTAACTGCTGCCGGCCTTGTGGTTTTCCTGGTTACAGGTGGCTTTATCTTTTATAATACTAACGTATTGAACACCTACAGAACATCTGATGAGCAGGAAGAACTTCAGGCAGACTTTGAGAAGAAGTATAAGAAATACGATGGCATACCGCAACCGCGCATAACAGATGTAAAGCTGGACGTGGCTATTTACCCGGATGAGCGTAACTTTTCTTTTAAAGGTTACTTCTGGGTAAAGAACAAGCACAATGCTTCTATAGACTCTGTTCACCTGATGCTTTCAAACGAGGCAGACGTTAGGGAAATGAACTTCTCTAAACCGGCAAAACTGGTGCACCAGGATAAAGACAATGGCTACTACATCTACCGCATGGCGCACCCCCTTCAGCCGGGAGACTCTATGCAGCTAAACCTCGACCTGGTTTATGCCACGAAAGGCTTCCGAAATAAAGGCTCTAACACTAACATAGTGTACAACGGAACATTTATCGACAGTAATTATTTACCGAGCATAGGCTATCAGGACAGGATCGAGCTAAGCGATGATGACCTCCGGAAAGAATATGGATTAGCCCCTAAAGAACGTATGGCCGATGTGAATGATATTGCTTCGCGCCAGAACACCTATATCAGCAGTGATGCCGACTGGATTAACTTTGATGCCACTGTTAGCACCAGTAAAGATCAGATAGCCATAGCACCAGGTTACCTGCAAAAAGAATGGACAGAGGGCGGCCGCCGCTTTTTCCATTATAAGATGGATGCACCAATCCTGAATTTCTATTCTTTTCTTTCCGCTGACTATCAAATAAAAAAAGATAAATGGAGAGACAAAAACGGTAAAGAGGTAGCCATAGAGATATACTACCATAAAGGCCATGACTACAATCTGGATCGGATGGTTAAGGGCGTGAAAAAATCGCTGGATTATTACACAGCCAACTTTAGCCCCTATCAGCACAAACAGGTGCGCATTTTGGAGTTCCCCGGTTATTCTTCCTTTGCACAATCATTCCCAAATACTATTCCTTTTTCTGAGTCCATTGGTTTTATAGCTGATGTGGACGATGAAAACCCTGAGGATGTGGATTACCCGTTCTATGTAACAGCACACGAGGTAGCGCACCAGTGGTGGGCACACCAGGTAATAGGCGGCAACGTGCAGGGAGCAGTGCTAATGTCGGAAACCATGAGCCAGTACAGTGCCCTGATGGTAATGAAGCATGAGTACGGCGCAGACAAAATGAACAAGTTTCTGAAGTATGAGCTTAACTCTTACCTACTGGGTCGCACGACCGAACGCAAAAAGGAAATGCCGCTGTACCGTGTAGAAAATCAAGGTTATATACATTACCGCAAAGGCAGTTTAGTAATGTATGCGCTGGCTGATTACATTGGCGAAGACAGATTAAATGATGCTTTGCAGCAGTACATAAAAAAAGTTTCGTTTCAGGAGGCTCCGTATACAAACTCAATTGAATTTATGCAGTATATTCGTGCCGCCACTCCAGACTCGTTACAGTATCTCGTAACAGATATGTTCGAGAACATTACCCTCTATGAAAACAAAGTAGCTGATGCTTCTTATACCAAGCTACCAGACGGCAAGTATAAAGTTACGCTTACGGTAGATGCCAAAAAGCTTTATGCTGACAGCCTGGGCGCTGAATCTCTGGCAACAACTATGAATGATTGGATAGACGTTGGCGTGATGGCCCGTAAAAAAATAGATGGGCATTGGCAGGACTCTCCTATATATATTAAGAAACATATACTAAAGACAGGTAAAAATACGTTTGAGTTTGTCGTGGATGAGCAGCCAGCTAAAGCCGGAGTAGATCCTTATAATATTCTAATAGACCGTAACCCAAGCGATAATACAAAGACATTGTCGGCAAGCTAGCGCCCCGGCAATTAGGCAACTTTTATTTAAGGTGAGATGTAAATTTAAGTAAAGCCTATTGCGCATATCTTATGTGCAGACAAGTGAAGCCACACCTCCCCGGTGTGGCTTCTGTCTTTTAATAGCAACGTCTTTCTTTTTACTTAAATAAACCACCTAGCTTACTGCCAAGCCCTCCCGGAAGTTTGTCAGCCAGACCTCCCCCTAACATGCCCATAATATCAGAATTCCCCATTCCTTCGGAAGTAACCTTAGAAGAGAGCTTGCCCATAATAAAGTTCATCACAAAAGGGCCTATTTGGCTGGCTACCTGTGGTGGCAGGCCAAGTTTAGTGGTAAGATCATTTACATAGTTCCCGATCATACCATTCATAGCCGGGCTTTGGGTAGCGCTCTGGTTACCTTTCAGCACGTTCATAATTCCACCAAAGTCACCACTACTGGCTTGGTTTTTCATTCCACCCGACAAGTTTTGCTGTGCAAGGTCTACAGACTTATTTGCTTGGTCTGGCTGTAAATTAAACTTATTCTGTAACTCTCCGGTCAACTGACCTTTAAAGTTGTTTATGATATTCTCTAGCATCGTTTTCTGTTTTATGTTATAAATAACTTCCTAGTTATTGTTGATATCTTCTTTATCTAACTCATCTAAACCATCAACAACAGATTTTATTTATAACGATATTTATCCAAAGAAGATGTTTTGAAAACAATACAGTACTAGCTATCCACGTTTGAACTTTGGCAAAGAAATTGCTGCAACAAGGACAGAAACCTAAATTACTACTATATTGCTCCGCCGATAGAAACACATGAACATTCGATATTTAGCTTTTTTAGCCATTATATTTGTAGCAGGTGTAGTTCTTGCCGCTCCTAAGCTTAAGAAAGTACAGATTAGTAAAGAGATCAGCGTAAAACTACCGCAGGACTTCTCTCCACAATCTGACGATGATGTTGCCCGCAAATTTCCTGCTACAACCAGACCGCTGGCAGTATACTCCAGCCCAAACGACCAGATTGACTTCAGTGTTACCCAAAAGTCTACTCCGTTCAAGTCTCAGGACTTGAAAATGCTACAGGAGTTCTACAAAGCAAACCTAGTAGAGACTTTCACAAAAGTTGATTTTATCAGGGAAGAAGTAACGCAGGTTAACGGCAAAGATTTTATAGTTTTTGAATTTGTGTCTAATCTGGCTGACGAGCGAGGTGCCAGTATCTTAGGGCCGGTGCAGAAGTACAGCATGGTACAGTATACCATTCAAGGTAACCAACTCCTGATCTTTACAATGCACACACCATTCACTATGAAAAATGAATGGCAGCCGACAGTGCGTGAGGTAATGAATTCCATCAATATAAAATAACTAACGTTTTAACAATAATTTCACAAGCCTCTCCTTTCGCAGGAGGGGCTTTTTTTATACCTTCGGGTAAAGCAGTATTATTATACCTATGGAATTCTTATCTGTTCACAGCGACGAACACTTTATGCGGGAGGCATACCGTCAGGCACAGTATGCACTGGAAGAAGACGAAATACCTATCGGAGCTGTAGTAGTATGTAACAATCGTATTATTGCCAAAGCCTATAACCAGACAGAAAAGCTTAACGATGTTACGGCTCACGCTGAAATGCTCGCGCTAACAGCGGCATCTAATTATATGAGTAATAAATACCTCCACGACTGTACCCTGTACGTAACAGTGGAGCCTTGTGTCATGTGTGCCGGAGCCAGTTATTGGGCTCAGCTAAAGCGGATAGTTTATGGCTCTCCAGAGCCTAAGCGTGGCTACAGGCGAGTAGGAAACCTGCTACATCCTAAAACTGAAATGGTTAGTGGTATTATGGCGCAGGAGTGTGCAGACCTGATGGCCTCGTTCTTTGCGAATAAAAGAAATTAACTAACTTTGAAACTAACAGTCGAAGCGCATACGTAAACTGTTAAGATAAAATGTATGCAATTTTTAACATATAAACATATATAAAACTATGGCTTTCGAACTTCCGAAACTACCTTATGCTTACGACGCATTAGAGCCGCATATTGATGCGCGCACCATGGAAATCCACCATACAAAACATCACCAGGCTTACACAACTAACCTCAACAATGCTATCCAAGGCACTGAACTGGAGGGTAAGTCTATCGAAGAAATTTTAACCAGCATCAGCGGAGACAACAAAGCTGTGCGTAACAACGGCGGTGGCTTTTACAACCACAACCTGTTCTGGACAGTTCTATCTCCAAACGGTGGTGGTGAGCCTACAGGTGAGCTAGCAGACGCTATAAAAGAAGCTTTTGGCTCTTTCGATCAGTTTAAAGAGAAATTTAACGCTGCTGCGGCTACTCGTTTTGGTTCTGGCTGGGCCTGGCTTTGCGTAAAAGACGGCAAACTAGAAGTATGCTCTACTCAAAACCAAGATACTCCTATTATGTCCTTTGCTGAAAGTTGTGGCGGTACGCCAATTTTAGGCCTGGATGTGTGGGAACACGCTTACTACCTGAACTACCAGAACCGTCGCCCAGACTACATCAGCGCTTTCTGGAATGTAGTAAACTGGGAAGAAGTAGCAAAGCGCTACAGTGCAGCCAAGTAGTCTTTTTAGACGCTAGATATTAGAAACCAGGTATCAGACTTACTGATGTCTGAAAAACAAAAGCCCTGCCAGCAATGACAGGGCTTTTGTTTTGATGCCTTACAGCCTTCAGAGCATTTCTTTACAGTAAACTTCGGGAATAGCTGTATCTAAAGCCAAACCCAATCTTCAGTTTATCTCTCCTCCTGTTGTAACTTACAGCTGCTTTCTCTGTGTAAACATCGTTTCATTTTTATTATCCAAGATAAAATCTGTAATATAGAAAACTAAACTACAGGCGAACATTATGGAATTGACAGTACTCTTGTTGCTTATTATACTGATGATCTGGTTTGCAGGCAGAATATCAGGTAAGCTGACACAGAACACACAAGAGTTACGACAGCTTAATAGTGAGGTACAACACCTGCGTGAACAACTGGGAAAGCAGGCGACCCAAGGCACGGTCACTTCAGCAGAAACAGTCACTAAACATAGCGTAGATAAGGTTAAAAGAACGCTCAGCTCGGACTTTGTCCCTCCCACTACGCCTCCTCTGCCTAAGCCGGCAGCACCTGACTTACCACTGAAGCAACAGAAGCCAGCACCTGTAGCAGAACCTGAAACTGTAATGGCTTTTGAGGCGACACCTTCTGCAACTCCTCCTCCTGTTGCGTCGCCTCCATCAAAATATTCGTTTTTTGACCGCATACCGGACTGGGAGAAGTTTATTGGCGAGAATCTTATTAATAAACTGGGTATTGCCATTCTGGTGATAGGTATAGGCTTTTTTGTAAAGTATGCCATTGACCAAGACTGGATAAATGAAGCCGGCCGTGTGACGATAGGTATATTAGCAGGTGGCGTACTATTGGGTGTAGCGCATTGGCTTCGGCAGTCTTACAAAGCCTTTAGTTCTGTTTTAGTGGGAGGCGGTTTGGCTGTGCTGTATTTTACCATCGCCATTGCTTTTCATGAATATGCACTCTTCAGCCAGGCAATGGCCTTTGTGCTGATGGTGGCGATTACGGGCTTTAGTATTTTCCTGGCTATTGCTTATAACCGGGTAGAGTTGGCGGCGCTGGCGCTGGTAGGCGGCTTTGCCAGCCCTTTTATGGTGAGCACTGGCGGAGGCAGTTATATAGCGCTCTTTGTGTTTGTGCTTATTCTGAACCTGGGCATACTGGTGTTGGCCTACTTCAAAAAGTGGAACCTGCTCAACATTATCGCCTATGTCTTTACCATTGTACTGTATGGCGGCTGGCTTACTACCCGTGTCATTGGCACAGTAAACCCACCTTATACAGGCGCCTTGGTTTTTGCCACTTTATTCTACCTGGTGTTCTTCCTTATGAACATCATCAATAACATAAAAGAGCAGCACCGCTTTGTTGCTCCGGAAATCATGATATTACTGAGCAATACCTTTCTGTACTATTCAGCAGGAATGTATGTACTGTACAATATAGCTGCTGGTGCTTATCAAGGGCTTTTTACCATAGCCATTGCTGTGTTCAACTTCGTTTTTGCTTACCTGCTTTACCAGAACCATAAAACAGACAGAAACCTCGTGTACCTGCTTATCGGGTTAGTGCTTACTTTCCTGAGCTTAGCAGCACCTGTACAGCTGGAAGGGAACTATATTACGCTTTTCTGGGCACTGGAAGGAGTACTGCTACTATGGCTTTCACAGAAACCAGGTATTAAACTAATCCGGGCGGCATCGGTAATTGTGCTAACGCTGATGTTCTTTAGCCTGGCAATCGACTGGAGCATCTATTACGACATTTTAACGGAACCGCTTCGCATTATCTTTAATAAAGTATTTATAACGGGTGCCGTAGCAGTAACAGCTCTTGCTATTACCTTATGGCTACTACAGCGCGAACAGGAACCTGTCTTCGGCTCTATGCTTACAGCAAAAGCTTACCGGGCTGCCGTAGGATTTGTACTTGCTATAACGCTGTACCTGGTGCTGCAACTAGAGCTAAGTTATCAGTTAGACTGCCACGCAGTCAGTTATGGTTCCTATGCTTTTATCATCGGCTTTTACAATTACCTGTTCCTGCTGGGCTTATTACAGCTAGTGCCTCATCTTGCGGGTAAACTATATAAAATTGGTGCCCTTGTGCTGGCAATGGGTGGTGTTGTTCTTTATTTACTGGTGCTGCACCCTATTACCATGAGCACTCGCGATTTATACCTGCAGGGTAACGGAGCCACTAAAGCGTCTTTCCTGCTGCATTACCTACCCCTCCTGCTCACAATGATAATTTTGGGCGCATTGCTTCGTTTAATATATCAGCAGTATGGTTTTAAAACAAAAGCTGGTAAAGCTGCTTTGTGGTTTGCAGCTTTTGTAGCAGTGTTTTTAGCAAGTGCAGAGTTAGAGCACCTGAAGCTACTTCTTACTTACAACCCTGCCGAAAGCTTGGAAATACAGCTAACGCAGGTGCGCAAAATCGGCTTTCTCATCCTTTGGGGTGTCAGTTCATTTATTTTGATGATGATTGGCATGCGCTATAAACTAAAAACATTACGTATCGTATCATTGTCGCTGTTCTTTCTCACTCTCCTAAAGCTCTTCCTGTTTGATATAAGAGAAATATCAGAGGGAGGAAAGATTGCAGCTTTTATAAGTTTAGGTATTCTGCTGCTGGTCGTATCGTTTATGTACCAGAAGCTTAAGGCCTTAATTCTGGAAGATGATGCAGCCAATGCTTCGCCAGGGTCTACGTCAGATGCACCATAAATTATATAGCTTACTGACGTAACCTGTTGAAGCAGATTATTTCCTGGTCTGCTTTCCTGTTATTTAAGTTACAGAAAATTGTCTGGTTATATTAAACATCTTCTTCTGTTGGCTTTTACGCTGCTTTGCCACGGCATTACAGCTCAAAACTACCGTTGGCAGGCCAATATAGAACAGCCTCAGCAGGCGGGTTATTATAATATTCTTTTACCACCTCAGGTTGTTGGCCAGCTACAGCCTGGCAAGGCAGATGTGCGCCTGCAAAACAGCAAGGGCACAGAAGTTCCGTACCTGTTACGCGTTGAAGAACCATTACAGTACAAAAAGCTGTTTACTTCTCATCAAATTATCAGCTACACCCACCGCGAAGGCTGTTGCTCTGAGTTGCTGATCGCTAACCCTGAGAAGCGTAAGATAAATAACATGAGCCTGTTAGTTAGTAATGCAGAGGTACAGAAAGAAGTAAACCTGAGTGGCAGCAATAATCAGCAGGACTGGTACGTGCTTAAGGAAAAAGGGGTTCTCTTTGCCATCAACAGTACGCAAAGCACATCAGAGGTACGGCTACTGAACTTCCCCTGGAGCAATTATAAATACCTGCGCCTGCAGCTCAACGACTCTAGCTGTGCCCCGCTTAACATTTTGCAGGTTGGTTCTTACGACACGCAAGCCGAAGCAGGCAAGTATACCCAGATACCGGTTCAGCAAGTGATCCGCACTGATAGCTCTTCTCTAAAGCAGACGTACGTCCGGCTACTTTTCGAGCAACCTGTATACCCTGACCGGCTGGAGCTGCAAATACTGGAGCCACAATTATATTATCGTACAGGGCTAGTTATTTTAGGCAAGGAAAAAGTAATCGAGCGAAGAAGAAAGCGTAAAAGAAACAAAGTACTCAGAGCAGCCACCATTCCTTTCGTACTTAGTTCTAATGCTCCTGACGTTATAGATCTTCCCAGAAGAAAAGTGCAGGAGCTAACATTTATCATAGAGAATGAAGATAACCCACCCTTACAAATCAATTCTATAAAATTACTCCAGCTTAACCATTACCTGGCCGCTGAGCTAAACCCTGCCCAGCAGTACAGCTTACGTTTCGGTAATGAGAAAGCAAAGTCGCCTAACTATGAGCTGCAGTATTTCCAGGATAGCATACCTCAGCACCTGCCTGTACTACAGGTAAAACATATTGAGCAAGTGCAGACACAAACAGCCTCCGATACAAAAACTCCAAACTTGTATGTTTGGATCGCCATTATAATAGTAGCCTCAGCTTTAATTTTTATGTCAATGAGATTGCTGAACGATATGAGCAAAAAGAAATCGCTGTAAACCTCTGATCCGTAAACAGAAAAATTGTAATTACCAAAATGCTTCCTGGGAAGTCTGCC
Source organism: Pontibacter silvestris (assembly GCF_020907275.1). Taxonomy (GTDB): domain Bacteria; phylum Bacteroidota; class Bacteroidia; order Cytophagales; family Hymenobacteraceae; genus Pontibacter; species Pontibacter silvestris. The sequence goes on from NZ_JAJJWI010000009.1 coordinate 169,691, forward strand.
TTAAGTTTTCTCTTCAAAAAAATACCTGCTAAAAAAGGCTTGTAGCTCTTTATAAAGGCATATCTAAAGCTAAACTGGCTTTGCTTAATATACATATGTAGTAAAAGCACGTATTTTATTTAATTTTACAGCCTTAGTAGCTTTTCATAGCTTATACACTCTATGGTTCTTGATGTCTTAATCACAATATTACTTGTTTTACTCAACGGCTTTTTTGTTGCGGCTGAGTTTGCCATTGTTAAAGTGAGATCCTCACAGATAGAGCTACGCGCGCAGGCGGGTAACTCTATGGCACAAATGGCACAGCACATGCTCGAGCACCTTGATGCTTACCTGTCAGCAACGCAGTTAGGCATCACCCTGGCCTCACTTGGACTTGGCTGGATAGGCGAAAGTGTCGTTGCCCGCATTGTGATTGATGTTATGCAGGCCTTTGGCTTTGAAGGAGGGGAGGCACTGGCGCATAGCATTGCTCTCCCGATTTCATTCGCCATAATAACCGTACTCCATATCGTTTTTGGTGAACTGGCTCCTAAATCACTGGCCATTCAGCGAACAGAGTCTATTACACTGGGTGTTACACTGCCTTTACGTTTCTTCTACATTGTGTTCAGGCCCTTTATCTGGTTCCTTAATGGCTTTGCTAACCTGGTGCTGCGTGCTGTGGGTATACAACCTGTACACGGCGCAGAAGTACACACAGCTGAAGAACTGCGCCTTCTGTTCGAGCAAAGTGTGGAAAGCGGTGCCATACTGGACTCTCAGCATGAACTGATAGAGAATGTGTTCCAGTTTAATGAGCGTATGGTAAAGCAGATATTGGTACCCCGTACTAAAATGGTAGCCGTAGACGTAAGTATTTCCGAACCGGACCTGATGGAGATTATTTTTAACGAGGGATATTCCAGATTACCAGTATATAATGGCTCCATAGACAACATTGTAGGCGTACTTAATGTAAAAGACATCTTGAGTAACATGCGCCTTGGTGCGCCTATTATTGTAGAAAAACTGATGCGCCCAGCTTACTTTGTGCCGGAGACAAAAAAAATAAACCTATTGTTAAAGCAATTCCAGCGCCGCCACACGCATATGGCTATTGCCACAGATGAATTCGGTGGTGTGTCAGGCATTGTTACGATAGAGGATATTGTAGAGGAACTGGTTGGAGAAATTCAGGATGAGTACGATGAGGAGGCACCTATTGTTGAGAAACTCACCGACTTTGAGTATAAAGTAAATGGCTCTGCCAACATTTCAGACGCAAACGATTTTCTTCCTTACCCTCTTCCGGAAGGTGAAGACTATGAAACAGTAGGAGGATGGATTAATGTGCTGTATGGCCAGATACCGGAAACGCTGAATGAGACAACTACCTTTAACGAGTATGACGTAAGGGTGCTGGAAAAGTCTGATAGGCGGGTAGAATGGGTACACCTGAGAATACGCGAAGAAGTACGTGAAAGCTTGCTTTGATTAACTATGAAACGACACGAAAGTCTTATACCTATTTCCAGGCAACACCATGACGGGTTGCTTGCAGCACGACTGTTACAGCGGGAAGCTCCGGCTTATCATGGTCTGCCGACTACTCCTGCTGCAAAATGTAAGTATATGCAAATGTTTCTGGCCCGTCAGTTAAAGCCACATTTCTTATTGGAGGAAGAAACGGTGTTTATTTTTGCCCAGGATGCTTCGGAACAATTACAGCAGCAGGCAAAAAAGCTAGAAGCGGAGCACCGCCAACTGGAACAACTCATTACAGCCTTACCCCAGACTACTGCAGACGAACTGCAGGATAAGCTACACGAAGTGGGGGTTCTTCTGGAGCAACATATCCGTCAGGAAGAGCGCCAGTTTTTCGAACAACTGCAACAGGAACTTCCGGAAGAAAGATTGGCCTCTCTGAAAGAGCAGGTAGAGCAGCATCGCTTATTGTGATGTTAGTCTCTGCCTGTGAACCAACCGCTGTACATAACATAGTTGTGAGCAAGCTTATCCAGACCCTCCACCTGTTCCGGGTTTAGCTGCTTTACTTTCCGGGCCGGAATACCAGCATAAATCCATCCTGATTCGCATATAGTGTTCTCCAGTACAATGGCTCCTGCAGCTATGATACAGTTCTTCTGCACTACAGCCTGGTCCATTACAATAGCTCCCATACCTATCAGTACATTATCTTCTATCGTGCAGCCATGCATAATAGCTCTATGCCCGATAGAAACATTGTTCCCAATAGTGGTAGCTGCTTTCTCATAAGTACAGTGAATAACCACACCATCCTGAATATTGGTTTTATCACCAATGCGGATGCTGTTTACATCGCCCCGAATAACTGCGTTAAACCAGACAGAGCAATCATTACCTAATACTACATTGCCCACAATAGTGGCATTTTCAGCAATAAAGCTACCATCACCCATCTGAGGCTTTATACCTTTTACCGAAAGAATAACTGGCATTTTTATCTAAATTATAATCCTGAATTGAGGTGCAAATATAAACCTTTTACTATTTAAGGTGCATATTACAGTAAGCTACAGTTGTTAACTTATTTGCTGCTTTAACGAATAAACTACGTAAAACTTATATATCAAAATGGCAATAGTCTCTTCCAGGTACCTTTGTATAGGTTGTACTTTAATGTACTAGGCAGAGCTTTCCAGAAATATTTGTTTACTTCTACTCCAAAACTGGGCTGCATGTAGCAATTTATAGTACATCCCTCACAGGCAGTAAGCTTCCCCTCCTGCTGCTTCCACTCTTCTACCTCCTCACTTAAATATAAGTTGTACAAATTAGCGTTAACAGGAAATGCTTTAGTGCCTAAGTGGTAACACGGCAGAACCAGCTCATTATGCGGGGAGATAGCCAAAGTAGTACTGGCAGCCTTACAAATAGGATCGTTTATATGATTCCCTCCGTCGCGCCTTAGCTCTATAAACCCCTCATTCATATACACACTCTTACGTTTCCCAAATGCAGAGAGATAGCTTAGCTCTTCCTCCGTCAGCCTGTCACCTGTTTCAACAGCATTATATTCAAAGGCAGGGTTAATAATCAGCATCAGGTTATTCGGAAGTATTACCTGCTCATACACGTCCTCCAGTTGCTTAAGGTTATGCTTGAACACAGTAAAAAGGATATCTGGCCGTTCCCCCAACTGCCGGGCCACCTTGATAGATTCCATTACAAAATCGTAGCAGGCGACTCCTCTGCCATTGTCGTGCTCCTCTTTATGAGCTGAATCCAGAGAAAAATGAAGCATATCTACATGCCCCTGCAGGCGCTTTGCCAGCTTGGGGTACAGCATGCCATTTGTAGTAAGCGTGGTGATGAAGCCCATTTTATGCGCCAGCTTCAGAAACTCATCTATCTGGCGATGCAAGAGTGGCTCCCCGCCTGTAAAGTCTATCACTTTCACCCCCAACCGTTTCAGGTCCAGCAGGTTCTGTTTTACATCTTTTAAAGTAATATAAGGCGACGGCTTTTCCCATATGTCGCAGAAAGAGCAGCGCGCATTGCAGCGGTAAGTAACGTAATAGTTGCAAAGTACCGGTTTGGAAGTAAGGCGCATGCTTGGCAGAATATTATAGTCCAAAGTTAAATATTATGCATAAGTAAAAGTAATTTCTGGCAAATGAGCTTTACCTGTACAACTTATTTTGCTATAGTTCATATATTTGAGTTCCTATATAACTTCTAACTATGAAAAGACAAAACTTTTCTTCCGGTGCTGTATGGGAAGAAACAGTCGGCTATAGCCGTGCCGTACGTGTAGGTAACACCGTTGAAGTAGCTGGCACTACTGCTACCAACGGGGAGGAAATTATGGGCAAAGGCTGCGTCTACAAGCAAACCAGATATGTATTACTAAAAATTGAGAAAGCACTGCAACAAGCTGGTGCCACCTTACAAGATGTTGTTCGCACCCGTATCTTTGTCACCGATATTAGTCACTGGCAAGAGGTAGGCCGTACACATGGTGAGTTTTTCAGAACAATAAAGCCAGCCTCCACTATGGTAGAAATAAAAGCTCTGATTCACCCGGACCTGCTTGTGGAGATAGAAGCTTCGGCCATTATAACGTAATAAGCTACTACCATACAAGACATTATCATTCCATTTTATTACTCTTAGAAAATAGTTTTCATCAATAAAACAACATACGAAGCCATTATACAGTTAGTGTAATAACGTGTACGAAAAAGATTACCTTATCTACTATTTTCGTACTAATACTAAGTTCCAGCTATAACTCAATACCTAATGTTAATAAAGAAACTATGAAAAAAATATTGCTTATCCTTACCATGATGCTGACCACTGGACTAGTGGCTAACGCACAATTTTTTACTGCAGGTGTTAAGGCAGGTGTCAGTTCCTCTAGCGTAGACATAAAAGACCCAATTGGCACCGTAACCCAGTTTAAAGAATCTGAAAACATAGCAGGCTACCAAGTTGGAGCCTTTACAAGGTTTAAGGTTGGGAACCTTTTATTACAACCGGAGGCTGCCTTTACTTATACAGGTGGCAAGGTAGAAGTAAACGATGACCCGAACACAACTAGCGTAGAGGTTCAGAAGTTTAAGTTTAATCGCTTAGATGTACCTATACTGCTTGGTTACAGCCTTTTTAGAGTAGTACGGGTAAGTGCAGGCCCTGTAGCCTCTATGGTGATATCAGGTAAGCTGGATGATGACAAAATTGATGAATACCTTAATAATTCAGACTGGGGCTGGCAGGCTGGCCTAGGGGTTGATATAGGCAACATTACGGCTGATGTACGCTACGAACGCATCAAAAGAAATTACACAGACAATGTGGACACTGGCTACGATATAACCAATGAGCAGGTAATTCTGAGCGTCGGTCTGAAGCTTTTCGGTAAAAATTAAAACAACGCCAGCTTAAGTATAGTAAAAAAGAAAGAGCCTTTGCTACGCGTAGCAAAGGCTCTTTCTTTTTTACTATACTTAAGCTAACCTACTAACAAAACCTAAGCAGGACAAGTAGTATCTAAAACTTTACATAAAAAACTATAACTTCGCTTGTTGCCAAATTGCTTTAACAAATGATTGCACCATTACAACAAGGAGATAAAGTTGGCATTGTTGCCACTGCCCGAAAAATAAGCTTACCGGAAATAGCATTAGCCATTGAGACACTAAAAGCATGGGGCTTAGAAGTAGTAGTAGGGCAAACCATAGGAGCAAGCTATAACTATTTTTCCGGCGACGATGCCTTACGCCTGCAGGACCTTCAGCAAATGCTCGACAATACAGAAATAAAGGCTATTATTTGCGCTCGTGGCGGCTATGGTACCACGCGCATTATTGATCAAGTCGATTTCAGCAACTTTAGAATAGCCCCAAAATGGATAGTTGGCTTCAGCGATGTAACTGCTCTTCACAGCCATGTACATACTTTTGGTATAGAGTCTGTTCATGCTACTATGCCTTTGCTTTTTGGAAAAGAGGGCTCCGAAGAAGCTAAAAACACGCTGCGTTGTTTGCTGTTTGGGCAGGATGTAAGTTATACAGCGGCACCACATGTTTTTAACCGTACAGGCACTGCACAAGGGCAAATAGTAGGTGGTAACCTATCTATGCTGCACACCCTTACTGGCACCCGCTCCGATATCAGCACAGCAGGCAAAATATTATTTCTGGAAGATCTGGATGAGTACCTCTACCACATAGACCGTATGATGGTGCACCTAGACCGTAGTGGTAAGCTGGGCCGGTTAGCTGGTTTAATTGTAGGCCACATGAGCGACATGCGCGATGCGACGCTTCCTTTCGGTAAAGATGCTTATGAGATTATTGCAGAACATACAGGTAAGTACACTTATCCTGTGTGCTTTGGTTTTCCGGTTGGTCATGAGCCTGATAATTTAGCTATAGCCTGCGGTAGGGAAGCCAGATTGACGGTAAGTGAGCGGGGGGTAACACTGGGCTATGTGTAGCTTTTTCAATCAGATATAATTTCTGAAGATCTTGATTTAAGATTTCAACAGTTTATAAAGATATTGAGGAGTAACGTCCGAAAACTGATAAAGAGTTGTAACGGTTAAACTGTTACTGTTTCACAGTTCCTACGCAGCCTCCTAATCCACTCCTTTCTCCCGTACATCCTGATAATAATTACAGATCCTATTAAGCACACATTTCTCGCATGTAGGGCTATAAAAAGTACAGATGCGCTGCCCGTGCCAGAACAGGTGTTTATGAAAGTTAAATAACTCCTCGGCATCTTTGGGTAACATATCTAAAAGTACAGCATGGGCTTTATTAGCCGTAACCCTTGCCCCGATTAACCCCACCCGCTGGCTCACCCGAAACACATGCGTATCGACAGGCAACACAGGCTTCTTAAAGTTAAACAGTAATAACAACGTAGCTGTTTTCAGACCAACACCAGGTAGCCCTGTAAGCCATGCCATGGCCTCCTCCACAGGCATATCAGCTAAAAAATCTATGCTTATTTCGCCTCGCTCTTCTTTTATTGTACGCAATACCTGTTGTATCTGTGGTGCTTTCTGTCCAGGATAGCGTGTTGTTTGGATGGTATCAGCTAACTCATTTACATCAGCGTTCATTACCCCCTCCCAATCACCAAAGTGCTCTAGCATAGTATAATAAGCCTTTTCTTCGTCAGCATGGTTCGTACGGTGTGAGAGCATGGTAGATATGAGCTCATGCATAGGAGCTCTGCGACTCTCTAACTTTAACCGCTTGTACTCTTTATTGAGCAACTCATGTGTCTGTAGCGATTTTTCTTCCGCAGGCAGCTCGTGCGCATTCATAGGCAACATAATTGACAAAATAGCTTTTACGGCACATCAAATCAATCTGTTAGTTCCTCTACCAAAGAGCTTCGCCAATACGCTTCATAACACCAGCATAAAAGAAATCAATTAAATAAATATTGGTCCAAAAAATTAATAGAAACATAACTTTAAGCAAAACTATTTGCAATTATTAACGCTATATGATTGAACTCACTAACAGCCTATGTTGAAGTACGTGTATGAATATTAAATTTTTAGGAACTGGCGGTGCCTTCGATACAGAATACCTGAACTCAGCAGCCATACTTGAGTTTAGAGATATTAAACTCCTAATAGACTGTGGCTTTACTGTTTTCCCGAAGCTTATAGAGAAAAATCTGGTTCATGAGATTGATCATGTTATTCTCACGCATCTGCACAACGACCACAGCGGTAGTCTTGCGAACCTTTTGCTTTACAAAAGTATTATTCTAAAGAATGACCGGCTAAAAATACTGTATACTTCTGAACAGTTTAAGCAGCAGATCTATGATCTACTGGCAATTCAGCTAAAGTACCCGGATAAGTATGCAGAGTTTGTTCCGCTAGACCAGTTTGATGGTATTATGGCTGTTGATACCTTTGGTTTGCATTCTGAAGGCTACCAGTCTTATGCCTATATTTTTGATAATGATTACCGTATTGTGTACTCCGGAGATTTAGGTAAACCAGAAGAGCTGTTTAACCGCCTGGAGCGGCTTCCACAAAAAGAAACCTGTGTATTCCACGACATCACCTTTAGCCCGGACAATACAGGCCACACCTATTATAAGAAGCTGCTGCCCTATATAAATGGCATTACGATGTACGGTTACCACTGCGACCCAACCCAAAACCCTGATGACAACCCAATAAGGCTCGTCTTCTTTCAACAGAACTTAATGGCATAAACTTCATTTAGGTTTATAGCTAAATACCAGAACAAGAGCGCAAGTTTTGGGTTAAGATAACAGAACAAAAGCTGCCTGTCTGCAGTAATAAATGTCGCTATGTTATCTAAGCCAAACGTCAAAATACCTTACCAACAAAAGCCACTGCATATTTTATATAGCGTCCTATTTATAGCTTTTTGGGTATATTCAGGCTTCACTACTCCTGACCTGGTAAACTGGCTAACGGAGAACACGCTGACGCTGTCACTAATTATCTTTATAGTGGCATTTTATAACATCTTCCGTTTTTCTGATATTGCCTATACTTTAATTTTCCTGTTCCTGTTAATGCATGTGTACGGCAGCCAGTACCAGTATGCTGAAAATCCTTTCGGAGAATGGTTTAAGCAAACATATAACCTGCAGCGTAACCACTACGACCGACTGGTACACTTTGGTTTTGGTTTACTGCTGGCTTATCCTATGCATGAAGTACTGGCTTATGGCTTTAAGGCACCTAGGCTTGTAAGCTACATTATGCCAGTCGAGCTCACAGTTTCACTTAGTGCTTTGTACGAAGTAGTAGAGTGGTTGGTGGCTGATATAGTTTATAACGGAGGAGAACAGGGCATGGACTTCCTAGGTATGCAAGGCGATATTTGGGATTCGCAAAAAGATATTGCCCTGGCTCTTGCTGGTAGCGTGCTCACTCTAACAACAGCTTTCCTGTTTCGCAAAAATAAATCTTAAGCACTTAACTTTTTATTGGAGCATTTAGCACCTCCGATAAAGAATTAAACATAAAAAACCCAGCCGCACGACATGTACGGCTGGGTAAAAATCACCATTATTAACTACCTACTAAAAAAGTTCTTTATTATAAGTCACCTCGCTCGGCAGCTTTCTTCATCTCTTCGTTTGCAAAAATTGCAATCTCTACACGGCGGTTTTGCTGGCGACCAGCAGCAGTACTGTTGTCAGCAACTGGCTGGTCGAAAGCATAGCCTTTTGTTGTCATACGGCTACGATCTACACCCATAGAGGCAGCATAAGTTGCAACAGATTGCGCACGTCTTTCTGAAAGTGGCTGGTTTATTTCTCTGGAGCCAGTATTGTCGGTATGCCCTTCTATAAGAATGTTTGTATCCGGATATTTTTGAAGCGTCTCAGCTAGTTGGGATATCTCTGTTTTGGCAGCAGGCTGTAGTTCAGCAGAGTTAGTGTTAAACAAAATTCCTGAATCAAACGTGATCTGAATACCTTCACCTACACGCTCAACAGTAGCATTTTCCAAATCGCGTTGCAGTTCTTCTGCCTGCTTATCCATGTGGCGGCCAATAAGAGCACCAGCCGTACCACCCACGGCTGCACCAACAATAGCACCTGCAGCTGTGTTACCGGCAATCTTACCTACCACCCCTCCAAGCACTGCTCCACCACCAGCACCAATGGCACCACCCTTCGTAGTGCGACTAGCGTTACATGATGTAAAAAGTATGCCTACTACGGCGATAATTGACAAATAAATTTTTATGTTTTTCATAGTTATCATCTTTGTTGTTGTGTTTTAGAACTTATAAGTTCTGTGGATAATACTGCTAAGAACTTAAAATGTTTTAGTTGATTTTTGTTAGTTGATACATTTTTCTCTTAATGAAATCATGTAAAGCAGCAGCTTCAGATAGGCTGATAGCTTTTTATATTATTGATTTCATATACTTAAACGGCTACTATATTCATCAGGTTTTTAGCACAACTTTTCTTACAATATTTCCCGGAAAGAGTACAACAACAAACCAAACCCAAATAAAACAGGAGGGCCTGTTCCTCAGCGAGAAACAGGCCCTCTTTGCACTTGCAAGCTTATTCTAAACAAGAGAAACTAATGCAATTATTTTAGTGCACCACTTTCAGCAGCTTGCTTCAGATCTTCGTTTGCAACAATAATAATTTCTACGCGACGGTTCTGCTGGCGACCTTCTGCTGTCGTATTATCAGCAATAGGCTGGTCATAGCTATATCCTTTAGCTTGTAAGCGGCTACCATCTACACCACGTGAACGGGCATATGCTGCCACAGCCTCGGCACGGCGCTCAGACAAACGCTGGTTTAAGTCATGGCTACCTGTATTGTCGGTGTGGCCTTCTACAATTACGTTAGTGCCATCGTACTTAAGCAATGTTTCAGTCAACCTGTCAATGTCTTTTTTAGCTGATGCGCTTAGTTCAGCGGAGTTTACGGCAAATAAAATTCCTGAATCAAAATTCACACGAATAGCTTCCCCTACACGCTCTACTGTCGCATTCTCCATGCTACTCTCTAATTCTTCAGCCTGCTTATCCATGCGTCGGCCAATTACGGCACCTGTTGCACCACCCACAGCAGCACCTACTATAGCACCAGCAGCTGTATTTCCTAAACGGTTACCAATAAGGCCACCTAGCACGGCACCACCACCGGCACCAATAAGGCCACCTTTTGTGGTCTTATTCATTCCTTGCTTACTCTCGCCGGAGTTAGTTGTTTCGCTGCCATAAGTAGTACCTGTTGTAGCTGAAGCATCACTACCTCCGGATGCCTGCCTTATTGACTGGCAAGAAGTAAAGAGCACGATAACAGCCAGCAAAGAGCTAAAAGACAATTTTAATAGTTTCATGATAGTAGTTGTTTGTTATGTTTTCCTTAATCTAAAAAGTGTTCTGTAGACTTTAGTCCTGTAATATATTTTTGAAAGAGTATAATACAATACTAATGCCAGTTTTTACCTGGTCAGTTCTCTGAAGCAAAGCTTCAAAATGCTTCTACCTGTTTTTCTGATCTTTACAGCGGATATATTTTTCAAAATATATGGCCACGCTATACTTAAGCAAGAAAGCCTGCCGGCTTGTAATCCGGCAGGCTTTCTTGCTTATTATATTCTTTATCAAGAAGCTTTAGAAGTAGCCTTCTTTTCTTTGGATTTAACGCTTACGGTTTCCTCTTCAGCGTGAAGTATACCGAACAGGTCACTCAGTCTCTGCTTCAGTTGCTTACGGTCTACTATAAAGTCCAGAAAGCCATGCTCCAGTACAAACTCTGCACTCTGAAAGCCTTTTGGCAAGTCTTTTCCTATTGTTTCTTTGATAACACGCGGACCGGCAAAACCAATTAACGCACCAGGCTCTGCTATATTGAAGTCGCCCAGCATGGCATAAGAGGCTGTAACACCGCCAGTAGTCGGGTCTGTTAACAAAGATACGTATGGCAGTTTTTCCTCAGCCAGCAAGGCCAGTTTGGCAGATGTCTTTGCCATTTGCATTAGCGAGAACCCTGCTTCCATCATACGGGCACCTCCTGACTTTGAAATCATCAGGAAAGGTGTGCGGTTTTTACGGGCATGATCAATAGCACGGGCTATTTTTTCTCCTACCACTGAGCCCATAGAACCTCCTATATAAGCAAAGTCCATACAGGCTATTGTTAAGTCCTGACCGTTTATTTTACCATAAGCAGTGCGAACGGCATCTTTCAGGCCTGTTTTTTTCTGAGTAGCGGTAACGCGCTGCGGGTAAGGCTTAGAGTCTGTAAAGTTCAGCGGGTCAGCAGAGGTCATGTTCTCGTCCAGCTCGGTAAACTCATTGTCGTCAAACAAGATGGCAAAATATTCATTTGAACCAACACGCGCATGATAATCGCACTTCACGCAAGTATACAGGTGCTTACGGTGCTCGGCCATACTGGTAACCGTTTTACATTCAGGGCATTTGTACCACAGTCCGTCAGGCGTCTCCTTTTTCTCTTCTGTAGGAGTGTGAATTCCTTTCTCTACTCTTTTAAACCAAGGCATCATATCTTAAAATGTGCTCTTCGCACTTTTCGGTTAATGGCTGTACTTAAAGATGCTAAATAGCCTGCCTTTTCTGTTCACAGCTGTGGCTTCAGACAAGGCAGGCTACAAAAGTACTTAATAATAACCAATTGTGCTATAGCTTAGGCAATTGTAATTTCTTTAGAAAGATACACGTCCTGTACCATGTTCACCAGCTCTACTCCTTCTTTAAAACTTCTCTGGAAAGCCCGTCGACCTAAAATTAGCCCTGTACCACCGGCACGCTTGTTTATAACAGCTGTCCTTACGGCTTCCTGCAAATCAGACTCTCCCTGCGACGCTCCTCCGGAATTAATTAAACCGGCACGCCCCATATAACAGTTAGCCACCTGATAACGGCACAGGTCAATAGGGTTATCGCTGCTTAATTCAGTATACATTCTTTTATCTGATTTAGAGAAGTTGACTGCAGTAAAACCGCCGTTGTTTTCTGGAAGCTTTTGTTTGATGATATCTGCTTGAATAGTTACACCAATATGATTCGCCTGCCCTGTAATATCAGCGGCCGTATGATAATCTACTCCGTCTTTGACAAAGGCGCTGTTGCGTGTGTAGCACCATAAAATAGTAGCCATGCCTAACTCATGCGCTCTTTCAAAAGCTTCTGCCACTTCTATGATCTGGCGCGATGACTCCTCTGAACCAAAATAGATAGTAGCACCTACGGCTACAGCACCCAGATTCCAGGCATCATCCACAGAACCAAACATAATTTGGTTATATTTGGTTGGGTAAGTCAGCAGTTCATTATGATTGATTTTAACAATAAAAGGAATTTTGTGGGCATACTTTCTGGACATCATGGCCAGGTTACCAAACGTAGTAGCTACGCCGTTACAACCACCCTCAATAGCTAGCTTCATAATGTTCTCCGGGTCAAAGTAGATCGGGTTAGGCGCAAACGACGCTCCGGCTGTGTGCTCAATGCCTTGGTCTATCGGTAAGATAGAGATATAGCCTGTCCTCCCTAAACGGCCATGATCAAACAGTTGCTGGAGGTTCCGTAGCACGCGGGCACTACGGTTCGTCTGCATAAAAATCCTATCTACAAAATCAGGCCCTGGTACATGCAGCATATCTTTTGATATGGTTTTGCTTTCATACTGTAACAGGCTCTCAGCATCAGAACCCAGTAAAGAAATAATTTTATCGTATGCCATTGATCTTACCTTAAAGTGAGAAACGATATAACTGTTGCCTATTATGGATACAAGATTTTACGTCAATCTTAGATAAAGATTACGACTGCAGAGGTAACCTTGTTGTTATGCATCACAGCTCTTAAGTATCTATTTTTGTTCTGCTTCGTTAATCCTCATACAAACTCAAACTATTTTGACATTACCTATGAAGACAATACAAGCATATTCAAGAAAAAATTTTATTCCGTTACTTTCCTTTGCAGTAATTGCCCTTATCTTATTCGGCTGCGCTGCTTCTACAGAAATAACCGGAACCTGGAAGAGCCCTGAAGCTACCTCACAAAACTACAACAGAGTTATAGTAGCAGCACTTACAGATAATGCACAGGCCAGACAAACCGTCGAAAATGACCTGCAGGCACAGCTTCAGCAGCGTGGCATTCAGGTTACAAAAAGTATCGACGTGTTTCCACCGGCCATGATGCGTGAAAGAGGTTCAGACGCAGACATGCTGTTACAAAGAATTCAAGGAGACGGTCATGATGCAATTTTGACAGTAGCTGTTGTAGACGAAGAAACAGAGACACGATATGTGCAAGGCAGTGGTGGTGTTTATGGCCCTTATGCTCCGATGGGACGCTTTGGCTGGTATGGATCCTTTAGAGGCTACTATTCACACTGGTATCCTACTTTGTATGATCCAGGTTATTATACTGAAGATAAAGTGTACTTTCTTGAGTCAAACCTTTATGATGCTGATTCAGAACAATTACTATGGTCTGCACAGTCCAGATCTTATAACCCTTCCAGCATTGACCAATTCTCTGAGAAGTTTTCAGAGTTAACAGTAAGCAGAATGCAAGAGGAAAATCTTATTCCATAACATTTATAATCTTATTCGTCCTGAATAAACTCACAGGTTTAGGAGGAAATAACTCTTAACTTGAAGCCTCTAAAGCTACTGTTTTAGAGGCTTTCTTTTTCAGCACTAATATATCGGTTGCCGATGCATTTGGTCTGGTATATAATAGCAGTGGCCTGTTCTAAGGTCTTCTTATTTGCCTCCTGTAAAAGCAATATGCACTCATATACCCGCATAAATCAACCTTGGGCTTTATACCTTTGCCTTAGCTGCAGCACTTCCATCAGGCTTATGCCCAGCAACACCCATAGTATCCCTAACAGGAAGCCAGCCAGCACATCCGACAGGTAATGCACACCCAGGTATATTCTGGTAAAACCTACCAGTAAGATGAGTATAACTCCAGCCCAGGAAGAGGCTTTACGTTTGCTGCTATTCTTTTTAAAATGGCGAACAAGAAAATAGGCACACATACCATAAAGAGCCATAGCCGTAGTAGCATGGCCACTGGGAAAAGAGAAATTCTTAACAGGGTAGTACGCCACATCTGCAGGTCTGTCGCGGCTAATGTAGGTTTTGCCGTACCTTACTGATAGTCCCATCCCTGCCATTACCAGCCAGAAAGCCAGTATGGCTACAAACCTTCGCTTTATCACAAAAAGCACAGTTATAACAGCACCTAACATAAATACTGCTTCACTTGAACCCAGATACGAAATATAATAGAGTAGCCAGCTTAGTTGCTCAAATCTTGCTTCATACAGAAAAGCTGTAAACTTCTGGTCCAGCTTTACTATCCCCTCCGCCCCTACTACGCTATCTGCCAATTGTGACAATAACAGCAAATTAAATAAGAACACCAGTACAAGCAATGTAAGCGGCAAACCTGAAAACTCTTTTGCATCAAACCGTTTTGCAACAGAATCAGCTGCCCTTGGATAACGATTACGAAAGCGAACAACGCCAGGCTGGTGTAAAAACCAAGATACCCCACGCTGTACTTTATGTGCAAGAATGTTCTTCATAGAAATTGTACTGCTGCAATATACGATTATGAGCCAGTTTGTTTTTCCCATAAAGTCATTAACATGCACAAAGGCATCATTTACTCTTAAAGTTCACCTCCCGGCAACAAACCCAGCCTAAATAAAGTACATAAATTATATGAAAAGGATCGATAAAATATTTGATAAACTCATGTTTGTCATAGGGGTTATTTTGTTGATTATGTTTTGGGTGCAATTTCCACCTCTACCTGATTCAGATAAACAACTTTATACCTACTATACTTCTGAAGCCGAAACCACCTCGTCTTCTAAATGGACTTATTTGAAGCCAGACAAACAACTTACTCCACGTGAGGTAGTGCGCATACAACTACAGGCACTGCAACAGAATGATGGAAGCGATAGCGGTATTATTACCGTTTTTAACTTCTCATCTCCAAGAAACAAAATGTATCTCGGCCCGATAGACCATTTCCGTTTGCTGGTGCGGGAACCGCCTTACCGGCCTATGCTTAACTTTAAATCGTACAAAGCAGGGCAGTTAGTAGTAGTTGATGACACAGCTTATCAACTAGTGGTTGTACAAGGCCGTGATGGGCAGGAGTCAGCGTACTTATTTATACTAGCCAAGCAAAAAAGAGGAGCGCATAAAGGTTGCTGGATGACAGAGGGTGTCGCCAGAATGGAGCCTGAGCGTGAAAGCAAGTTAATTTAGCTATAGCAAAAGAGTTGCTACTACTGCAGTAGCAACTCCATCTTTATATCGGCACGCTGATAATTGCTGGGGCCTACAGGTACTTCCTTAAAACCCAGCCGGCGGTAAAGGTTCAGCGCTGTTTCTAACCGGCGGTTCGATAGCAGATAAACTTTACTGGCCCCTACTCTTCGTGCTCTGTCAACCGCTGCTTCTCCCAGCATTTTGCCGATTTTCATGCCCTGCATTTTTGGAGCAACGGCCATCTTTGCCAGTTCAAATGTGTTGTTTCCTTCTTTAATCAAGGCACATGTACCTACAGGTTCTCCGTTAAACAAAGCGATCAGGATATAACCTCCTTTACTAAGGATATAGCTTTCAGGATCACCAAGTGATTTTTCATCAGCCTCTTCCATTACAAAGTAAGTGGTAATCCATTCGTGGTTCAGGTCGTAAAATGCCTTTGCGTAAAAAAGATTATAATCTACAATCTGAATTGCTGATGGAGTAATATAATGTTGTGCCATTCTGGTTAATGTTGTTCCTGCAAATTTATCAAAAATGTAGCATTGTGCTTTATTAAGTACTAATGTCTGAACAAAATAAGTAATGGTATTTTTTAGTGTTAAAGATAGTAGAAGCAGTACAAGTGAAAGCTTTTTACTATAGCAGCTAATACAAAAAAAGCGGGCTGTTACACCCGCTTCCTACTAATCACAAACAAAAACAACCTTATATCTGGGCAATAGTCGCATCGGGTATTTTAACTTTCTCTGCCTTTTTCAGGCCTGACACCACCTCTATGTTTATACCATCTGACAAACCTGTTTTAATCATACGTTTTTCAAACACCTGCGGAGCTATCTCTACCTCTACATAAGGCTGTTCTTTTTCAAACTTCAGCATACTCTCTTTTATGGCCATTACTTTATCACGTTTATCTAACACAATGTCAGCATTGGCGCTGTAGCCGGCACGTATAAAGTCTTTTTCATCAAGCAGTACTTTTGCCCGTATCGGAAACTTAACAGAGCCCTCTTCGTCCACTCCTTTAGGTGCAATGTACTCCAGTTTAGCACTGAACACACGCCCCTCTATGGCTCCGATAGTCAATAAGAGGTCCATATTTTCTTCCAGCTTACCTACTTCAGATTCGTCTATTTTGCCTTCAAACACCAGGCTGCGCATGTCAGCAACGGTAGCGATGGTAGTACCTTCATTAAAATTGTTTCGTTCTATAATAGATGTACCCACTTTTACCGGAACGTCCAGCAGCATGCCATCTATAGTAGAATATACCAGGTTAGAAGACTGCCCTTTTTTTCGTGATGAGCCTTCACGCACAAGTTGCAGATTATTTTCTGCTGCCATCATTGTTTCCTGGCTTATGTTAAAATCAGCCTTGTACCTCCGGTACTCCTGGTCTGAAATAACTTTTTGCCGGTATAGTTCTTCGTACCGCTCCAGTTCACGCTTCGACTCATCAAAGTTTAATTTTGCTCTTTGCAGTTCTGTTTCGGCATTATTCACGCTTACCATATTCGGCACGATGCGGATTTTTGCCAGCAACTGCCCCTGTTTTACAATTTCGCCTGCTTCTACATATAAATCCTCCACAATGCCTGAGACCTGTGACTTTACCTGCACCTCTTTGCGCGGTACAATAGAACCTGTGGCTACCGTTTTTTTAATGATATCAGTCTCTACAGGAGCCTCTGTTTTATAAACGATCGGGTCTGTGTTTGACTTTTTATAGAAATAATAGCCCAGCCATACTGATAAGCCTAAAAATACCAGTACAACAAGCCCAAGCAATATCTTTTTCATAGTAAAGTTATTTTATAAATCCTTAGTTTTCTTTAGCCATTATTTGTTACTCATCTTTCAGCGCTACCACTGGGTTTACACGGGCTGCTTTGGTAGCAGGTATTAAGCCTGCTAAGGTGCCTGCTGCTACTAGCACCACTACTGCCGTCACGGCTATGCTCACATTTATTTCGGGATTGCCAAAAAAGCCTGCCTGTACATTTAACTTCGTCATCATGTAGTCAATAAAAGCGATCATGCCCGTACCTGCCAACAGCCCAACATAGCCGGCAAAGCCTGTAATAACAATAGATTCCTGAATAATAAGAGTAATAATAGACCAAGGCGTAGCGCCCAAGGCTTTCCGTATTCCGAGTTCTTTAGTTCGCTCTTTTACCACAATCAGCATAATGTTACCCACACCTATAATGCCTGCGAAAATAGTACCGATGCTCACCAGCCAGCTGAATCCTGCTATACCTGTAAACAAGCCCTGCACATCTTTAAACTCTTCCTCCACATTAGCCGATCCGAAGGCTTTCACATCATCCGGGGCTACTTGGTGGCGCTTCATAAGCAATGTTTTCACTTTGTCTTCCACTACTTTTGCTGGTACGCCTGGTTTGGGTATCAATCCCAAGGAGCCCACTCTATTAGGCTGGTTAAAGGTTTGCTGTAAGGTGGTGTGCGGAATGTAAATAACCTGCGCATCCTGCTGCCCCTGCTCATCGCTGCTGCTGGTGCTAAAAGTGCCTACCACTAGAAAGTAATTCCCTTTAATGTTGATGTACTGCCCCAAAGGGTCTTCATCTTTATCAAAAAGCAGTTCTACTACACGTGGGCCTATAACAGCTACTTTACGCCGCTCATTAACATCTTTGTCATTCAGAAAACGACCTTCAGGCACTTTTATAGGAACTACTCGCAGCACCTCAGGTGCCTCTCCGTTTACTGTAAACGAAGAATTCTTTGTACCTCTTATCACTGTAAAGTCACCATTCAGCTGATTACTGGGCGCTACTATGTCAACTTCCGGAACGTTAGCTTTTATGGCTGCTACATCATCGCTTGTTAGCTGTACAAAGCGACCTGCCTTTAAACCCATATAAGGTATGCTTGTACGTTGCGTCCAGACGAAGACAGCATTTTTAGCCACATCAAAATCACGCATAACGCCATTCTCCAGGCCCTTACCTGCTCCAAGCAACAGCACCAGCATAAAGATGCCCCAGAACACCCCAAAAGCAGTAAGACCTGTACGCAGTTTATGTCGCTTAATGGTGCCGTAAATCTCCGTCCATTTATCAATATCAATCATAGCTTGATTAGGTTTTGAATGAGCGACTAATTACTCTTTCATGATTCTTTTGCTCTTTTGTCCTGCCAACATCAATCCGCTCTTAAAGCTTCTATAGGCTTAATGTTAGCAGCTTTCATGGCAGGCACCAAACCAGCGAGTGCGCCAGACAGCATCAGGATAAAAGTAGCTGCTAACACTACCTCCAAATCTACTTCGGGGGCAGCAAAGAAGGGCATTTCAGCACCGGAAGACTCTATCAGAAATCGCATTATATCCAGCAGCCCCACGCCCAGCAGTAAGCCCACATATCCGGAAAAAGCAGTTATCACCACCGACTCCTGCAGAATAAGGCTTACAATTGATACAGGCGTGGCTCCCAAAGCTTTCCGTACACCAATCTCACGGGTACGCTCCTTCACGATTATCAACATAATGTTACTTACTCCCACTATGCCTGCTATTAAAGTACCAATGCCTACCAACCACACAAAAACATTAATGCCGCTAAACAGCCCCATTACCTTCAGGTATTCGGTTTCGGTATTATCAATGCCCAACGCCATCACATCTTCAGTAGAAAACTTATGCCGCTGCGCCAACAGAGCTCTGATGCGATCTTCCATGTCTTTGGCACTAACTCCTTCCTGCGCTGTCAGCGCCATGACCTGCACCTGGTTTGGCTGATTAAAAGCTGCTTGTATGGTAGAAAAAGGAATATAAGCACGTTCTTCACGACGTCCGTTGTTGTTACCTTTTACTTTAAAGGTGCCCACTACTTTAAAGTAGATACCCCTGATATTTACATATTTACCAACAGGATCCTCTTCCAGAAAAAGCACTTTGCTTGCCTGCTCTCCAAGTACCACCACCTTGCGCTTTTCCTCTTCATCCAACTTGTTCAAAAGGCGGCCACGGTAAACCCGTTCCCCATTCAACTCCAGATAATCACACCCGGTTCCATATACCAGATAAGAGCCATTTTGCTTACCATAATTAATAGTGAACTCTCCAAAAACCCTGTTTCTAGGAGCTAGCAGATTCAGGTTTGCTACTTCACGACTGATGGCTTTGAGGTCTTCATTCGTAAACTGAATCTGGCGGCCCGGCCCCATGCCTTTATAAGCCACTGCTGTTTTGCCACCAAAAATATAGATACTGTTTTTGGCTCCGTCTCCGAAACGATTGATAATGCCTTTTTCCAGGCCCTTACCCACTCCAAGCAACAGCACTAGCATAAAGATGCCCCAAAACACCCCAAAGGCTGTCAGGAAAGTACGCAGTTTGTTCTTCTGCATTGTTCCCAGAATCTCCTGCCATTTATCAATATCAAACATGAGCTTTGTTGTTGATACCTAAAAGTTGCTTACAATCCTACTGTTGTGCTTAGCTTACTGGATTCTGATTTCAGAAGCGATGGTATCAGCACCCATTTGTATACTAAGGCCGTCATCCAGAATAAGTCCGTCTTTAAGGCGGATGAGTCGGTCTGTTTGTTCCGCTATATCGTTTTCGTGCGTTACAATTACTACCGTCATTCCTTTGCGGTTCACTTCTTTAAAAATGTCCATCACCTCATAAGAAGTCTTTGTATCCAAGGCACCAGTTGGTTCATCGGCAAGTATCAGTTTTGGTTGAGAGATAAGTGCCCGGGCAATAGCCACGCGTTGCCGCTGTCCACCCGACATTTCATTTGGCGAGTGCTCTGCCCACTCTTTCAGTCCAACCATATCCAGGTACTCCAGTGCCAGTTTATTACGCTGCTTACGGCCTACTTTCTGGTAGTAAAGTGGCAGAGCCACGTTTTCCATGGCATTTTTAAATGAAAGCAGGTTGAAGGACTGAAACACAAAACCCAGAAACTTGTTCCGGTAATAAGCAGCCTTTGCTGCTGAAAGATTTTTAATAGAAGTGCCCGCTAAAGTGTACTCCCCTATATCATAATCATCCAGAATTCCCAGAATATTCAGCAAGGTAGATTTGCCAGAACCAGATGAACCCATAATTGATACCAGCTCCCCTTCACGCACATGCATATTAATACCTTTGAGTACATGCAGCTTGTTATGCCCTACTGCATAATATTTCTGAATATTGTTAAGCTGTATCATAGTTTTACGTTGTTATGCATTACCGGAGAGCTATGTAGCAATAGCAACATAAGATAGAACTTGTTCTTGTTATACTTGAGAATATTATATGTGTAGTTATATTAAATCGACTTACGGCCTTTTATTATCTACAAATTCTCTGCACTTATAGCAATAATAACTACTGTTAAACTTAAGTTCTTAAGGGCTATATGTTCTTTTAACAATACAAAAGCCACTTTATAGTATTGCAATCGTTTTGAAAAGCATGTTTTCTCCTGATCTTCCCAAGCCTGTTCTTTTTCACCCACTGAAGCACCACCTGCAGTACATCAGAGAGTTTATTGAGTACAGCCTTGCCATCACAGAGCCTGAAATAAAAGATGCTCTTGTAACCATAGGCAGTTCTCAGCTTGATATGTACCTGGGCCAGCTTATGCCTATGCAAATATCGCAGGAAGTAATGCTACACCTCCAGCAACATAGTTTGTTGCAGCCGGAAATGTATCGGCAATATCTTACTGATGAAGAAAAAGCATATTTTGTTATTACGCTATCTGATGCCACAGCCTGGGTCTTACGTTGGGGATTAGAAGCCGGGCGTTTTGTGCATTTACATCCGGCACGATACACACCAAACACAATAAGAGTAAAAGCAAACTCTCTTAAAATAGCCGTTGCAACTGTAGTTGCAGCTAAACGCCTGCCAAATGTAGGTGTTAATTTAGAACTGGTAAACAGGGTAAGACGGGAGTGGCTGGAGTTGCCTCCTGTGAAAGCATTATCAGAAGATTCCGGAATAATTAACCTGATAAAGCTACTTAAGATGCAATAAGAGCATAGGAGGCTATTTGTGTTAACCCCTCCGAACTCTTATTATTGTTACTTTGCCATGCTTTGTAGCGTCGTCAGAGACACATGCTTGTTATTTACCTGCGTGTATTTGAAATCGTCACCTCCTTTGAAGGATGCCCCTCTTATTTCGAAGGCATCGGAGATTTTGGTATACTTAAAATTAGCCAAACCCTCAAAAGCCGTTCTCCTAAAGCTAACCCCCTCCTTAAACTTAGCATATTTAAAATTAGCTTCGTCCTCAAAAGTAGCTCCGCCAAAGTCGGCCATCACCGGGAAATCCACATATTTAAAATTAGCATCATCACTAAACATGACATTGCTAAAGTTTACCGATTCAGAAAAATCGCTATACTTAAAAAGTGCTTCTTCTGAGAAACGGCTGCCGGCAAAAGACACATTACCATTAAACTTTGAATACTTAAAAGCACTTTTCTTTTCAAACACGCAGTTCTCGAAGCGTACATCTTCCTCAAAATTAGTATTGTAAGTCTCGTTACTCGAAGAACTGAACCAGCTGCTAACATTACCGGCATTATCTGGATTATAATAAGCCAGTACATCACCTTTAAAGGTACAATTCATAAATGTTACCATACTGGTAACAGTACTAATGTACTCTTTAGAACCTTTACTGCTTTTTTGCTTCATGTTCTTAAGCTTAGTAAGATCCAAGTCACCAACGATTTCTGCATTAGAATAAGAAACAGCTTGTCCACGATTTATCTTATTGATAATTTCAGAAGCATTTACACTTGTTTTCGCCCAAGACAGTAGCGGCAACAGCAGCAAAACGAATAAAACCTGTACTTTTCTCATCATAGTTTATGTTAAGGTTATACAATTCTTTTTGAGGTACTTGATTAACAGATGCAGTTTATGTGGCAGAAGTTGCCTGACTGGCAAGCTTTTCGAAAATTTTATTAAGACAGCTGCTTATAAAGCTTTTGAATACTTCTTTTGGACCTTCCAGGCTACTTCATCATCTGCTACAAATGATAATTATTTATTCTGCTTCCGGCGCATGAGGTGCCTCGGGAGCCATAGGGGCCTCCTGCTGCTCAAAAGAACTTACCGGACCTTCTACTGCATAATACTTACTTACTCCCATTATTACTGTTAAAAAAAGCAATATTACGATGAGTAAGCCAAGCAGAAGTTTATTACTTGTTGCCATATTCATTTTCTTTAAGTTTAATATCAAGCTTAATTGTTTGAATACTTACTGAAGTAAGCTTTGAGGTCATCCAACGAAAGCCCCAGCAGGCTCATTGTTTTAAAGAACACAGGTAGCTCTTCCTCTACAAACTGCTCTTTCTTTAAGGCTATAGTTTTCTCTAAACCATCATCTGCTAAGAAATATCCGATGCCTCGCTTGTTGTAAATAATACCTTTGTCCTGCAAGTAGTTAAATGTGCGCATCGTTGTATTGGGGTTCACCTCAAACTCAACTGCCATATCTCTTATAGAAGGTATTTTGTCGCCGCTTGTCCATTTCCCTTTTAATATGTTTTCAAAGAAACGGTTTGCGATCTGAAGATATATTGCTTGATTATCTTTAAACTCCATCTTACACCTGCCTTTCTCTTAGTTTATAATAAGACACTACTAGCATAAATGGAGCCAACACATACCAGAACAGGAACGGAATAACTTTGGTAAATATGTATTCTACTGTATCCTTGAACTCTCCGTCTGGCCCAACCTTAACGCCTGCCTTGCCGAATAGCAAGAAGCCTAATGATCCGCTATATGCCGTAATAATCATGGCTACTACAAATAGTGCCAGTAATGTTTTCAGGAAGCTGTTTCCCTTAAAGGCACAAGCTCCCACAAAAAAGATAGTTTGCGTTACCAGGTAAACCTTTACGCAAATCAATACATCTCTATCAAACAAATAAGATAAAGCTTCTGGCTGCCCGGCCAGTAATGTACTTATTAAGGTTAGCAACAGCATAAAAGCTCCGAACAGAAGTAAAAATACCGGCGATGATACCAGCCATGCCCCCAGTAGCCTCTCCAAAGTAGAGACAGGTAGTGTCAGGAATGTAACGCTCTTTTGCGGTGTGTTCATTTCATTAAAAACCATGCTGGTAAAGATAAAACCAGCACCGAACAGCACCACCAGATACAAGTTACGCAAACCGAACAAGGTGTCTACTTCGGGATTAAAATATGCAAACAGAGCTGAAATAACCAATAAGGCACCACCTACGGCACCAATAGCAATCCAAAGTGCATTAATGTTTAAGAACAGTTGCCGCTTTATAAAGTAACCAAGTCTTTTAAGGTCTAATACAGGATTCATAGTTTTATTTTGTACTAATGGTCAGTAGAAACAACAGTGGCATCGTTTACAACGCCTTTTAATAGCAATTCTAACGGGTAAGCATAATCTAATTGCTCTGACTGCACCAGGAATGAACAGGCAACAGCTACCATAGCAATCCACATAGAGTGCATATTAGAGTTTAAGTGCCTCTTCACAAAATTGCTCAGGTGCTTCAGACTCATTTTAGTATTCATAGCTGTAGTTGGTAAAATGCTTGTCAATATTTTCAGCATCTTTTATGATACCGTTAAATAGCAGTTCAAGGTCTACACGGGAATCGTGCCCAGACAAGTTTTTCACAATACCTGCTTTTCTTCCATGAAGCTCTTCTGCATACAGCACCTCATCATCAGGAATTCCTGCCAAGTTATATTCAAAAGCTACCTTTTCTGAAATCTCTGCCATGTTTCTGTTAAAGATGATGTGGCCATGCTCCAGCACTACGATATTATCAATCAGGTTCTCCAGGTCACGCACCTGGTGAGTGGATATGATAATGATCTTTTCCTCATTGAGTGCTGAGGCCATAATTTTCCGGAACTGGCTCTTAGAAGGAATGTCCAGTCCGTTGGTAGGTTCATCTAAAATAAGCAGGCGGGCATTTGTGGCAAGGGCAATAGCAATCAGAAACTTCTTTTTCTGACCGTAAGACAAAGTAGAAAGGTTAGCACTGTCGGTCAGTTCAAACTCTACCAGATAGCTGTTAAGCTGTTCATAGTTGAACCTGGAGTAAAAAACCGCATTTGTTTTAACATAAGCAGCAAGACTCATATTAGGCAAGGCAAACTCTTCTGGCACCACATAAATGTCCTGCAACATTTCCGGGTTTCGCGTCTGCGCTTTGTAACCGAACACGTTGCACTCTCCGCTATTAGGATACAACAGCCCGGCCACGTGCTTCAGAAGAGAAGATTTACCTGCACCATTTTTACCTAACAGGCCATAGATAAAGCCTGGATATAAGGTCAGGGTCAGGTTATCGAAAAGAACTCTTTTCTTTTTGTACCTGAATTGAACATTCTTTAACTCCACCATTCTTGCTATTGTTTTAGTGTACTAGTTAGTTAGTACACTACAAATGTACAATAGGTTTTGTGATTGTCAAGCTTTTTTAAGAAAACATTTTTCAAAGGGTAGTTTAGAGAAAGTATGCCTTATATCTCTGATGTTTAGCGGAATCTATTCAGATTATAATACTTTATGTATAGTTATACATAAAGCATGGTTGAATTAAGAGTTTTGGAAGGCAACTTTAGGTGTACTAGCAGTTTAAATATGGTTAAAATGTTCCGCAACTAAGTTGGCACTGTTAACTATCTAAAATGCATAAGAATGTACTTTTGTAGCAGGGATTAACTGCTGCAGACTATTGAATGCAAAGCTTCATTTATAAAGGCTGCTCTAAATACCGATCTTTCTGCTTAAAGACACGATGTCTCATTCCTCCACCTGTTCCAGACTATCTTTTAAGCTTAGCTTCTCAGACACCTCCTACCATTGCCCATTATGGCGGAAATAAGCCATGCAAAATTCGTGTGGGCCAGCATATTCCAGACAGGCGTGCTTTACTTCTGTTTCAGGCTGAATGGCCTCTTAGCTAACATAAAAGTTCTTTGCTTTGAATATAACACATGAACCCTACGCCAGTTGGAGAAAGTTGTATAACATAGGTTTGGCCTAAAACAAAAACGCCACCCAGAAGGTGGCGCTTTTGTTACTAACCCTTAATCAAAAAAATTAAATATGTATAGCGCGATTTTCCGTTGCGGCTAAACACGCTTCTTTCATTGCTTCTGTGTAAGTTGGGTGTGCATGGCTCATACGCGCAATATCTTCTGCTGATGCACGGAATTCCATTGCTACCACCGCTTCGGCAATCATATCAGCAGCACGTGGGCCAATCATATGTACCCCCAGAATTTCATCTGTTTCTTTGTCTGCCAGCACTTTTACAAAACCGTCTGTGTCCATAGAGGCCTTCGCACGTCCTGACGCTTTAAAAGGGAATGAACCGGATTTATAGGCTCGTCCCTGCTCTTTCAGTTGCTCTTCCGTAAAGCCAACGCCAGCCACTTCCGGCCAGGTATACACCACTCCCGGAATCAGGTTATAGTTAATGTGCGGCTTCTGACCAACAATCTGCTCTACTACCAACACACCTTCTTCCTCGGCTTTATGTGCCAACATAGCACCACGCACCACGTCGCCAATTGCATAAATACCTGATACGCTGGTTTCTAAATAATCGTTTACGGCAATCATACCGCGTTCGCCCATTTGCACTCCTGCATTCTCCAAGCCTAAACCTTCTGTGTATGGTTTACGACCTACAGAAACAAGTACATAGTCACCTTCAAACGTAACCGTTTCTCCTTTAGGATTCTCAGCAGTTACTTTTACTACTTCGCCTTCGTTAGTTGCCCCTGTTACTTTGTGGCTAAAGAAGAACTGGAAACCTAAGGTTTTCTTTAGTACACGCTGCAATTCTTTACCTAATGCTTTATCCATAGTAGGGATAATAGAATCCATATACTCCACTACAGATACTTTAGCACCTAAACGTGCATAAACTGAACCAAGCTCAAGCCCGATTACTCCACCACCTATGATGATAAGATTCTTTGGCACTTCTGTTAGAGACAAAGCCTCTGTAGAAGTAATAATACGCTTCTTGTCTATTGGCAGGAAAGGCAATGACGTGGGTTTAGAACCAGTGGCAATAATGGTTTTGTCAGTTTCAATCTCCTGCTCATTACCATCTACACCTGTAACTTTAATTTTGTTCTTTGTTACAAAAGAGCCACGTCCAAAGTAGGTATCAACCTTGTTCTTTTTCATCAGGTAAGTAATACCGTCGTTATTCGACTTAACTACTTCCGCCTTACGCTTGATCATCTGCTGCATGTTTACTTTCAGATTCTCCAGCTCAATGCCATGCGTTTCGAACGTATGCGATGCACTGTGGAAGTGCTCCGATGAATCGAGCAGTGCTTTAGACGGGATACACCCTACATTCAGGCAGGTACCACCTAATACATTATATTTTTCAACGATAGCGGTTTTAAGGCCTAACTGTGCGCAACGTACTGCTGCCACATATCCGCCAGGACCAGAACCGATAACTACAACATCGTATTTCACTTTTATATAGTTAAGAGTTAAAAGTATGAGTTAAGAGTTATTTAATACTGCTTAACATCTTTTGTAATTCTATACAGGCTTTATGTATACTCTTGAAAGCTGTATCTTCAATTAAATTAACAGCATATAACAATCGTAGCCAATAACTTGTTGCGTGAGCTTCCTCCAGAACAACATGTAGCTTTGAAAAAACCTGGTTTAGACTGTGCCACAACTGCTGCTTCTGTATTAGCACCTATAGTAGCACCTTTCTTACCAGTTACTTTGCCAAAACAAATTCCTGTTTTCCTTTTCAGGAACAAGTAAAGCTTTGTAATCCTTATTAAAATTGAAACGCCTTCTACGCTACAATACTATCAACCATTACATTATAGTTAAGAGCTGAGAGATACAAGTTTATAGTTGCTACGCAGTATTTACAAAAGCATCTGGCCTAACTCATAACTTTCAACTCTTAACTGCGCTTACTTAGTGCGCAAGCGGCACTAGACGCCCAGCAACAAACGCATTGGATCCTCCAGCAGCTCTTTTACGCGTACCAGGAAGCTTACTGACTCACGACCATCGATGATACGGTGATCATAAGAGAGCGCTAAGTACATCATTGGGCGAATCTCCACCTGGCCGTTTATAGCCACCGGACGCTGTACAATGTTGTGCATTCCCAGTATAGCTGACTGCGGCGCATTGATGATCGGAGTAGACATCATGGAACCGAACACACCACCGTTGGTAATGGTAAAAGTACCACCCGTCATTTCTTCGATAGACAACTTACCGTCTCGTGCTTTCTTTGCCAGGCGAATCACCTCTTTCTCAATGCCATCTAGTGTCAGGCTCTCCGCATTACGGATAACAGGCACAACCAGCCCCTTCGGAGAAGAAACCGCAATAGAAACATCACAGAAATCGTTGAACACTATTTCATTTCCGTCGATTTGTGCATTAACAGCCGGCCACTCCTGCAAAGCAACTGTACAAGCCTTTGTAAAGAAAGACATAAAGCCAAGGCCTACCTCGTGCTTCTCTTTAAATTTCTCTTTATACTTTGAGCGGATGTCCATGATCGGCTTCATGTCTACTTCATTGAAAGTAGTCAGCATTGCCGTTTCATTTTTCACCTGTACCAGACGGCGGGCAACTGTTTTACGCAGTGAGCTCATTTTTTCACGGCGCTGGTTACGGTCACCACTTGCGGCTGACGCATCGGCAGCAGCTTCTTGCTTAAGAGCAGGGGCAGCAGCTGGTTTTGCGACAGGCTTTTGTGCATTTTGCGCATCTTCTTTCGTGATGCGGCCATCACGACCAGTACCTTGTACATCAGCCGGGTTAACACCTTTTTCAGAAAGAATCTTACCTGCAGCAGGAGATGGCGTACCAGAAGCATAAGTCTGATTTCCGTAACCTGTAGCAGCGGCAGGTTGTGCAGCTGGCTGCGCAGCAGGTTTAGCAGCACCCGCTGAAGCTCCTGTTGTAATATAGCATATAGTAGCACCAATTTCAAGTGTATCGCCTTCCTGCGCTACAATTTCTAAGGTACCAGCCGCCTCAGCTGGCAGTTCAAATGTAGCTTTATCAGACTCAAGCTCACATAGAACTTCGTCCATATCTACATAAGCCCCATTTTGCTTTACCCAACTGGCTACCGTTACCTCAGTGATAGATTCACCTACAGCCGGTACTTTGATTTCTACTCTCTCCCCAGTGCCAGATGCAGCAGCTGGTTGTTCTGTAGCAGCAGGCTGTGCAGCCTCAGCAGCAGGAGCAGCAGGGCTTGCCGGAGCAGCTCCATCCTGATCAATCTGGCAGATAGTGGCACCTACCTCAATAGTATCTCCTTCCTGTGCTACAATTTTTAAAATGCCTGCAGCTTCGGCTGGCAATTCAAAAGTGGCTTTATCAGATTCCAACTCGCAAATCACCTCATCCATTTCTACACGGTCGCCGTCTTTCTTCAGCCATTGGGCTATAGTTACCTCAGTAATCGATTCGCCTACGGCAGGCACTTTAACTTCTAAACTCATATTATTCTTTTGATTATGAATTACAAATTATGAATTACGAATGAATCATGAATAATGGGTATAAAAGAAACTACCTTTTATACCCATCAATTTTCATCCCTTTCTTATTTTATGCAAACGCACGTGCTACTATTTCCTGCTGCTCTTTTACGTGTACCTTCATATAACCAGTAGCTGGAGACGCACTTGGTTTACGAGAAATCACGTCTTCTATCTGGTGTCGCATTAGGCGCAGAATGTAGGTCCAGGCTCCCATGTTCTCTGGTTCTTCCTGTACCCAGTAAATTTTGGCGTTATTATACTTTTGCAGTTCAGCCTCCAGTTGCACTTTAGGGAATGGCGCCAACTGCTCCATACGAATAATAGCCACATCATTGCGTTTGTTATTCTGTTGCTCTTCC
Source organism: Pontibacter silvestris (assembly GCF_020907275.1). GTDB lineage: Bacteria > Bacteroidota > Bacteroidia > Cytophagales > Hymenobacteraceae > Pontibacter > Pontibacter silvestris. The sequence continues at coordinate 198,911 of NZ_JAJJWI010000009.1, forward strand.
AGTAAGTCAAAGTATATTTTGCCTGTGCACAGTAATACTTTCTTCACTGAACCAGCCTCTGCATAATCGTCGCCAATCACTTCCTTAAACCCTCCGGAGGTAAAGTCTTCTATTGGAGAGCTCACCAATGGATGACGCAGCAACGATTTAGGCGACATGTTTACAGCTGGCTTACGGAAAGGTAATGCCAACTGACGCCGCAGCATGTGGAAGAAGTTTGCTGGCGTAGTAATATAAGTAACAAAGATGTTGTTTTCAGAAGCAAGTTGCAGGAAGCGCTCAGGACGGGCGTTAGAGTGCTCAGGTCCTTGGCCTTCATAGCCATGCGGCAATAACATCACAACTCCGTTCATACGCTGCCACTTAGACTCTGTGGCTACAATAAACTGGTCAATCATTACCTGGGCACCGTTGGCAAAGTCTCCAAACTGGGCTTCCCATATTACCAGGGCATTAGGGTTAGCCATAGCATAACCAAACTCAAAACCCAGCACACCATACTCAGAAAGCAATGAGTTGTAGATCTCGAGGCTTGCCTGATTTTCGTTTATGTGATTCAGGTTGTTGTAAGGAGCACTGGTAGTAGCATCGCGTAGCACTGCATGGCGATGAGAAAAAGTACCACGTTGCACATCCTGTCCACTTAAACGAACAATTTTACCTTCCGCCAGAATAGAGCCATAAGCCAGCAACTCACCTGCTGCCCAGTTAAGAGCCTTCGTGTCAAAGAACATCTCCTTACGGTCTTTCAGAAGCTTTTCTATCTGTTTTAGTGGTTTAAAGCCTTGTGGTACAGAAGTCAGTGCTTTAGCAACCTGCTCAATTACATCAGCAGAGATAGCTGTTTCCGGCGACTGATTGAAGTCTTCCGGATTTGAGCGGCGCAATGCCTGCCAATCTTTTTCCAGCACCTGGTAGTTGTAAGGCAAAGGCTTTTGCTTTACCATGTCTAAGCGGTCCTGCAGCATTTGGCGGAACTCTTTATCCATGTTGTCTGCCAGTTCTGCATTTACTTCGCCACTACTAATTAACTGCTTATTATAAACCTCGCGCGGGTTAGCATGCTTAGAGATAATGTTGTAAAGCTGTGGCTGCGTGAACTTAGGCTCGTCAGACTCGTTATGCCCGTGACGACGGTAGCATACCATATCAATAAAGATATCGTTCTGGAACCTCTGACGGTATTCTGTAGCCAGACGTACAGCAAAGACGACTGCTTCAGCATCATCACCGTTTACGTGCAATACCGGAGCATCTACAATTTTAGCAACGTCTGTAGAATAAATAGAAGATCTGGCATCTTCAAAATCAGTTGTAAAACCGATCTGGTTGTTAATTACAAAGTGAATAGTACCACCTGTCTGATAGCCATTAAGCTTTGACATTTGTGTTACCTCGTACACTATGCCCTGACCAGCCAAAGCTGCATCCCCATGAATAAGGATTGGCACGATCTGGCGAGGGTCTTTATCGTACATGCAATCAATTTTAGCACGCACAAAACCTTCCACTACTGGGTTTACCGCCTCCAGGTGAGATGGGTTAGGAGCCAGTTTCAGGTTCACTTTATGACCAGAAGGTGTCTCCACCTCTGAAGAAAAGCCCATGTGGTACTTTACGTCACCATCTCCATAAGTAAGGTCAGGTACAGCTGTACCTTCAAACTCAGAGAAGATTTGCTCATAGGTTTTACCCATGATGTTAGCCAGCACATTAAGGCGGCCACGGTGCGCCATACCAATTACAACTTCTTTGGCTCCCAGCTCAGAAGCTTTATCAATAATGGCGTCAAGGGCTGGTATAGTTGTTTCGCCACCTTCTAATGAAAAGCGTTTCTGGCCTAGAAACTTCGTATGCAGGAAGTTTTCAAACACTACTGCCTCATTCAGTTTAGAAAGAATGCGCTTCTTATATTCTATACCTGGGTTAAAGCTCAGGTATTCTTTTTCAATTTTATCCTGAATCCAGTGCAACACCTCAGGATCGCGGATGTACATATACTCGTAGCCAATGCTACTTTCATAAATCTTTTGTACTGCCGCAATAATGTCTCTTAGTTTGGCCGGGCCAATACCAATAATTTCCCCAACCTGAAAAACTGTATCTAAATCAGCATCTGTTAAGCCAAAATCTTTCAGATCGAGTAAAGCTTTGCGGTCTTTGCGCTCCCGAACCGGGTTTGTTTTTGAGCGTAAGTGACCACGGGAGCGGTAAGCGTAAATAAAGTTACGCACTGCAACCTCTTTTTCTGACTCTCCTTGCGCTACGGCACCGGAGGTAGCTGGAGTAGCGGTTACGTCCTTAGCTGACTGGCCATTACTGCCATAAGCTGTGGAAAAATCATAACCTTCAAAAAATTTGCGCCAGCCAAACTCTACCGACTCCGGGTCCTGCTGATAGGACTTATATAGCTCATCGATATAATCTCCGTGCGCGTTTGCGATATAAGAATATTTATCCATAAATTGTGGTACTGCTGTATGTATAAGGCAAATTTAAAAGTATTATTAAAAAAACAAATTATGCTTATTCGCATAAACAAATACACCTAATTTTCAAACTAATAAAACCCCTGTTAAACGCTTGTAAGGTACAAAATACATCCTTCCCCTCCTGAAATTATTTTCCATTTTTTTTTAATGGTTTATTGTATCTTCCTTAGGTATATATAACGCGGTTTCTTTTATGGCCATTTACCTTCCTCATACATATGTTTTTCTTTGATGATATATTAGCTTAGTTCCGGCCTTACACTGTCATAAGGTATAAGGAAAACTTACCTAAAGGGTTTCCATAAGTCAAAAGCACTGATTTATCAACAACACGAAATTAGATTGCTCCCCAATAGAACTCATGTTACTTATTCCGGTTCTATACAACTAAAATATACTGTCTAATACCTTAGAATACTAGATATAGGTTTAGACAAAGACTAGTATTGCTTAAGCAGCATGTTACTTTATGGCAAAAGTATTCCTATACTTCCAGACATATATTTTTTAGATTTATACTATCAAATTGGATTTTCATCTGGCATGCAAGGCAGGAAAAGTAAAGCTGCTGCTACCTTATCATTCAAATAAAACGGCACAGGACATGTACAGCACTTTGTTAGAGGAACTATCAAGAGCTGTTGGAGCCAGACTAATCATCCAGTTCAGCTACAATGGCATAACGTACGAAGTGGAACCCCACCTCCTCGGCCGTGACATGAACAATCAGGACTGTCTGTGTGCCTGGCTTACCAATGTCAGTGGCAAAGAAACTGACCTGAACGGATGGAGGTGCTTCTTGCTGCAAGATATAAGGGACCTTCGTGCGCTGGAGCAGCGCTTTTGCCACACCCGCCCAGGGTACAAGCCGTATGACGACTCTATGACCCGCATTTATTACAGAACCTGATCTTAATCCCTACACTGTAGCCGGCACTAATTCCTGCTTAGGACTGTTCTTCCTTTGCGTATTAAAGGCAAACTTGGCAAAGAAGAAACCATACACGAAGTATAAATTACAGAAAGCCCAAACACCTCTTACGGCACAGGAAAAGATTAGTCGCTATATGCGCGGTAATAAGTCCAAAAACACCAAACCTGAGTTAGCCTTAAGACAGGCGTTATGGCAAAAAGGCTTGCGCGGCTATCGCGTACATTGGCCCAAAGCTCCGGGTAAGCCTGACATTTGTTATCCTTCCAGGAGATTGGCTGTCTTTGTTCATGGTTGCTTCTGGCACCGATGCCCCTATTGCCAGCCTGCAATGCCTAAAACAAATTTCAGCTTTTGGCAAAACAAGTTTCAGAAGAACACCAGCCGGGATGCTCGCTACAAACACCTATACCGGGAGGCTGGTTGGCAGCAAGTGGTTATATGGGAGTGCCAGTTACGACACAACTTAGATGGATGCCTTACTCTAATAAAAGAGCTACATAAAGGAGTGCCCGACCCTTCGGAACTGGCAGCCTGAGCTTTTGCCATAGTGCATTTTTCTTCAGATTCGCTCCACTTTCCTGATTATCCATAGTATAAATGCTGTTCAGAAGGCGCTTAGGAAATGGTCCTCACGCTCCATTAACAGCATATGTAGAAAATTTGCTTAAATTAAGCACTGCAAACTAACCTAATTTTCTTTATGAAAAACCACTTACCGCTGCTGGCTGTGTTAGCCATGCTGGCTTTTGGTTGTAACGAAAGCTCCAGAACGGTTTCTGATTCTGATGAAAACGCAGCTGCCACCGATAGCACAAACCTTCAGCCTGCCCTGCAAAGTATTACAACAACAGATATTCTGAATTACACTACTGTACTGGCCTCCGATGCGTTTGAAGGACGTGCCCCTGGTACGGTAGGAGAAGACTCTACCGTTAATTATCTTACACGCCAGTTTGAAAAAATAGGCCTGCAGCCAGGCAACCCTGATGGCACTTATGTGCAGAATGTACCTATGTTCGGATATACTGCGCAACCTAAAGCATCTTTTACGGTAGGAGGAAAAACTATTAACCTTAATTTTCCTGATGATTATGTAGCCGTATCCCGACGGTTTATACCTAATATAAACATCAGGAATTCTGAGATGGTGTTTGTAGGTTATGGCATCATGGCACCAGAATATGGCTGGGATGATTACAAAGGTTTGGACGTGAAAGGCAAAACTATTGTGATGCTCGTAAACGATCCGCCTATACCGGACCCAGATAATGCAGCAGAACTTGACAGTAGTATGTTCGGCGGCAAAGCTATGACTTACTATGGCCGTTGGACTTACAAATATGAGATTGCAGCTGAAAAAGGTGCTGCCGCTGCCGTTATCATTCATGAGACAGGGCCCACTGGTTATCCTTACGAGGTTGTTTCAGGTAGCTGGAGCCGCGAGAACTTTGACATTAGCAACGTTAATAAAAATATGGATAAAGCTGCTGTAGAAGCCTGGATTACGACAGAAAAAGCAAAGCAGTTGTTATCTGCCTCGGGCAAGAGCCTTGAGCAACTTAAAGCTGCAGCCCTTAGCAAAGACTTCAAACCTGTTCCTTTGAATGCTACGGCTACTTTTAATATTAAGAATACTCTAAGAGAAGTAGAGTCTAAAAATGTAATTGCCAAACTGGAAGGTGCTGACCCGGAGCTTAGAACTGAGTATGTGGTTTACTCTGCACATTGGGACCACTTAGGCAAAGACGAAACACTACAAGGTGACCAGATATATAACGGAGCCCTTGACAATGCAACTGGTACTGCTGGTTTGCTAGAACTGGCTGAAGCTTATACCATGCTACCTCAAAGGCCAAAACGCTCAATACTTTTCCTGGCTGTCACAGCCGAAGAAAAAGGCTTATTAGGCTCAAAATACTATGCAACTAATCCTCTTTACCCGCTAAACAAAACACTGGCTAACATAAATATGGATGCGCTAAATGCTTATGGACCAACAGAAGATGTGATTGTAGTTGGTTTTGGTAATTCTACCTTAGAAGATATACTGGCAGAAGAGGTAACGAAACAAAACCGTCATATTGTACCCGAAGCAACTCCTGAACATGGTTCTTACTATCGCTCCGACCACTTTGAATTTGCCAAGCAAGGTGTGCCGGCTCTTTATGCAGAGTCAGGGGTTATAGCCAGAAACCAACCTGCAGATTATGTACAAAAGTTCCAGGAGAATTATACAGCTAATGATTATCATAAACTTAGTGATGAAATACATAATGACTGGAACCTTAATGGCGCTGTGGAAGACTTACAGTTGTTCCTGCGCGTTGGTTACAGAGTAGCCAACACCGATACTTATCCTGAATGGAACGAAGGTACAGAGTTTAGAGCTAGGCGTGAAGCAATGCTCAACGCGAAATAATAGTTAGGTACAGTTTATTTCTTGAAGCTGAAGCTCTTTACATATGGTATTTTTCATTACCCCTGTTTACTTTGGCAAGAAGTTAAGCCACTTATTAAGCAGGTAGTTGAGTGCACTATTGAGAGTTACTTTATCTTCCTAATCTGATTCCCAGGTAGCAGTAGTAAATCAAGAATATTCATTTACTTACAATTGCATTGTTATGATGAAATGCTTCAACTTAAGATCAAAGGTTATTCATGTATAAATACAAGCTCCTTACACTTTATTCCTTTACATTCACCTTTAAAACAGACAACTTTATGCCCTAATTTAGACCATATTATTACACCACTCGTATAAATAAGTACAAAAACAATCTATTGAATAAACTGAACACGCTATGAAAAAGACAATAAAATTAGCCTTCGCCGCGTTTGCATTTGTTGCATTCACAGCTTGTGGTAACCAAGAAGGTGCCTCTACAGCAACAGAGGCAGAAACAGAGACTATGCCAACAGATGCCAGTATGGGAGATGACGTTGGAGTTGACTTAGAATCTGATACAGACACCACTACCGTTCAGGATACAACTGTAAACGATGGTGTAGTAGATGAAATGCAATAAGAACAGTATCTATAGAAAAAACATTTAAAATAAAGCTATATTAGGTTTGAGTCTCTATCATTTTGGTAGAGACTCTTTTTTATTGTATGGCCTCAAACCATTATTCTGCCATAGTTCTTCTCATAAAGAAAAAAAGTGATACTGATTATGCAGTAAACATTTTATCTTTAGGAATGGAAAAGACTTCTCTTACATACGATAGCATAACTATTGAACTGATTGAAACAGAAAAGCAGCTTAAAGAGGCTGTAAACCAGCTTAGTGAAAATAAGGAACTGGCTTTAGATCTGGAATTTGATCAGAACCGCTTTTCTTATGGCTTTAACCTATGTCTTATTCAAATAACGGCTGGTACTGGTATTTGCTTTATTATTGATCCCTTTAAAATTGAAAGCCTGGCTCCTGTTTTTGATCTGTTTGAAGACTCAACTATCACTAAGATTATCCACCATTCTAACAATGACATTTTGCTGCTAAACAAATTAGGATGCAACATTAGAAATGTAATGGACACCGATGTAGCAGCTAAAATTCTTAATTATGAGCGTTCATCCCTTGCCACAGTACTAAAAGAGGAGTTTAACAAAGAAATTGATAAATCTCAACAATCAAGTAACTGGAACAAAAGGCCTCTTACGGAAGACCAGTTATATTATGCTGCAATAGATGTGATTTATCTACATAAGGTAAAAGATAAGCTTGTACAGGAAATAAGCGCTACAGGACGCATGAACTGGTTAGAAGAAGAGAATCGGCTATTAGAGAACTTAGAATACACTGAACCAGAAAACCCTCACTTAAAGCTTCGCAACGCTTTCAAGTTAAATTTTTACCAACAATATATTTTAGAGAAGCTCTACTCATTCCGGGACGAAATGGCAAAGAAATTTAATAAACCTTCTTCCTATATTATTCCGAATGATGCTTTAGTTGAACTAGCTAATATCCCTAATACAGATGTACATGAATGGCTAAATCATACGAAAGGGATTCATGGCGGTATGAAAAAGATAGCTAATGAAAAGCTTTTAGAAATCGCCATTCAAAACGCTAAGCAGGGCGCCAAAGCAGAGAACATTAGCCATGATTACCCTAACAGGAATTATCAGCGCCCAATTCGCACACCTGAAACAGAGCAACGTAAAGAAGAAATAACACAAGTCCATAAACGTATTATGGAGAAGTACGGTGAGTTTGCATCCAGGCTTATAATAACACAAAGTGTTATTGGTGAATATAGCCAAACCGGCAAGTTAAACTGTACAAAGAAGTACGCAACTGATATTATTTTAGAGACAGCAGCAGAACTAAATATTTATCTCCCTTCTCCTGAAGTTAAAAAAAACAGTGACAACTAAACGGCTCAGCAGTAACCTTTAGCCTTGTATCATGGCTATAACAAGCTTTATTTTACTAAGACTAGCTGCTAAGCTTATTCTTAATCAAAAGTGCCTGTTCTTTCTTGCACAGAAATAGCTGCACTAAAGTAAATTCAGAATTGCTAGCTAAGATGTCATCTCACTCTAA
>NZ_JAJJWI010000090.1 GCF_020907275.1 Pontibacter silvestris
GCACTGTTGAATAAGCATGACAACTTAGGCTCCTTGAAGCACGGGGATGAAAAAGACCCAACAGCAGATCGCCGAGGCGCTCCACGGCTCCTGGCGGGAAGAGCTGCTGTTTGAACTGAAGTCTTGCCTGCACTTCTACAGGCTCTATGAAGCAGCCCTCCAGGAGTGTGACCAGGTGATCGAGAGCTCCCTTGTGAAGCATGCGCCGCAGACTCCGGTATCCGAACTCGAAGAGAAGGCCTTGAAGCAAAGCAAGAAGAAGAGCAGTAAGAATACACCCGGGTTCAATGTTTCCAGGATAGCCTACCAGTACTTCAAAACTGACCTCCTGGCCATCTCTGGGATCAGCTACGGCACCGTTCTCTGTCTGCTGGCGACGATGGGGAAAGATCTGCACAGGTTCCCAACGGCCAAGAGCTTCGCCAGCTGGCTGCGCCTTGTTCCAAACAACAAGGTAAGCGGCGGCCGTATTATAAGCAGCCGCACGCCATCGGGTAAATCCTATCTGGCAATGGCGCTTCGCCAGGCGGCCAATTCCATTGGCAACCAGAAGGACCATGAACTCACCCCCTTCTTCAAAAGGATAGCCTTTAAGAAAGGGAGAATAGCCGCCATCACGGCAACGGCAAGAAAGCTGGCCGTCATTATCTGGAATATGGTAACCAAGGCAGAACCCTACAGGAAAAACGAGATAAAGGAAAACAATGAGAAAAGCAGACGGATTGGGTTGAGGCAGGTGGAAAAACGCATACAGGCGCTTAAACTAAATCAGAGCGAACTTGAAAAGCTTTTCTCAAAAGCTTCTTTTTTAGCTACTTAAAATCAAGTTGTACAGAATAGGTTGAC
>NZ_JAJJWI010000091.1 GCF_020907275.1 Pontibacter silvestris
CTCTCCCACCTGTGACGGCAGTACCATCGGCGCAGCCGGGCTTAACTTCTCTGTTCGGGATGGGAAGAGGTGAACACCGGCGCCATAGCCACCATTATCTTTGCCGCAGTCTTGGTTGCGGTACGTGCTTTTTTCAGTTTCTTGACTTTTGGAAGGGAGAAGGCAGAGCAGGTAAGAGGCGGGCCGGCTATCGCCGGTGGAGCCTTCGGCTCCTTTAGAACGCGCTCGGGCAATTAGTATGGCTCGGCTTTGACATTTCTGCCTTTGCACCTGCCACCTATCAACGTCATCGTCTCTGACGGCCCTTAAGGGAGATCTCATCTTGGGGCGGGTTTCGCACTTAGATGCTTTCAGCGCTTATCCCGTCCGAGCGTAGCTACCCTGCGCTGCGGCTGGCGCCACAACAGGTCCACCAGAGGCTCGTCCAACCCGGTCCTCTCGTACTAAGGTCAGCACCCCTCAAATCTCCGACGCCCACAACAGATAGGGACCGAACTGTCTCACGACGTTCTGAACCCAGCTCGCGTGCCACTTTAATCGGCGAACAGCCGAACCCTTGGGACCTTCTCCAGCCCCAGGACGTGACGAGCCGACATCGAGGTGCCAAACCTCCCCGTCGATATGAGCTCTTGGGGGAGATCAGCCTGTTATCCCCAGAGTACCTTTTATCCTTTGAGCGATGGCCCTTCCATGCGGAACCACCGGATCACTATATCCGCCTTTCGGCCCTGCTCGGCTTGTGGGCCTCACAGTCAAGCACCCTTGTGCTATTGCGCTCTGCGTACGGTTACCAAGCGTACTGAGGGTACCTTTGAAAGCC
>NZ_JAJJWI010000092.1 GCF_020907275.1 Pontibacter silvestris
CTGGAGTTGCTACCTTTGACTGGAGGAATTAAGAAGGGCAGTTTTGTATAAACTGTTAACTTTGACCATATGAACAAACGGGTATTTGACGAATCCTTCAAGCAAATGGCTGTGGAGCTAAGCTACGCCAGAGGATCAGTGAAGGAGGTAGCCCAAGAGCTTGGCATTGATCCAGCTCGATTGAGCAAGTGGCGCAACAGGGTGCAGGCACCCGCGCAGCCAGCTGCCGAGCTGACGGCGGAACAAAAAGAGATCAAGCGGCTTCAGAAAGAGCTCAAGGAGGCGCAGCTAGAGCGCGATATTCTAAAAAAGGCCATCAGCATCTTCTCCAAGGGAGACGGGCGGTATACGGATTCATAAAGGAGCACCGGTACCGATTTCCCGTTGAGAAGATGTGCAATGTATTGCAGGTCAGTACCAGTGGCTACTACTACTGGCTCAAACATCCTGTCGGACTAGGAGAGCTCAAGGAACGGGAGCTGGTAGGACGGATCAAACAGGTTCATAAGCAGAGCGGGGGCCGTTACGGCAGCCCCCGCATCAGTTTCGAGCTACGCGATCGGGGCATCAGAGCCTCGCGTCCTCGGGTGGCCCGATTGATGCGTCAATACCAGATAAAGAGCATTGTAAGAAAGAGGTATCGGGTACGAACCACTGATTCGAACCATAGCCTCACTGTGGCAGAGAACCTGCTGGACAGGGATTTCAATGCAGGCAGGCTGGCAGAGAAGTGGGTCTCGGACCTGACCTACATCAAAACCAGGGAAGGCTGGCTGTACCTGACGGTGG
>NZ_JAJJWI010000093.1 GCF_020907275.1 Pontibacter silvestris
TAAACCAACATAAGAATGAAAAGAGCCTTATGTACTAGAGAGCTTTTAATCATCGAAGGAAGTCATAAAAAGCTGAATGAATCAGACTAAGTTACTTCTCTTCTTCGTTGTGCTCTATATATTAGCTGCTTTATACTATAAAGTAGGAATATGTTTGAGAATCTTTTTTCTTAAATTCTATATATTAATATATCCACTAGCGTAGTTATTATCGTTAGTGGAAAACAGGACCTTTTTCTTGATGATTCTCCTGCAGATTACTCTTCATAAGAATTAATTCTTATGAAGAGTAATCTGCAGGAGAATTACCTATTAGTGCAAAATATATTTTTATTTGCTTTACATTTATCCAATAAGCATTAGCTGATTTACTGTCAAAAGCTACATCTATGTCAAATAGTTTACATAAAAAGTATCTGTTACAAGGCTTTTTACTGTGGGTGATTATTCTGCTGCTGGGGTCTCTTACAGAAGCTCAGGCTANTAGGGATACAAGTTCTGATGTGAGGGATGATGTTGTGAATATTGACCCTGGTACGGGGGGGGCGCTGATTGAAGTGCCTGTTGCTTCTATTGTTGATATTGGCAATCAAACAGAAAGATGGTTGTATACATGGGAATACACATATCCTGCAGACGGTACTTACACTACTTCCTGGATTGGTGTGAATCGTAACCCAGGTATATTAAATATAACTCCACCTACTGATCTTGTTACTTTCTACATCTCTACTACGATCAA
>NZ_JAJJWI010000094.1 GCF_020907275.1 Pontibacter silvestris
TGTCAACTTTTTCCAGGACGAGGCAGAAAAAACAAGCAGCAACAAAAAGCAACAGCGCAAAAGCAACAAAAGGCAACGCTACAGCAATTAGTTTCAACAATGCCCTGAGCATTTTTGCTAGGCCTGGGCAGGTGGGCAGGAAGAGCAAAGCTGCTGCCAGGGGAAAAGTAGCCGTTATCTACACCCGTGTCTCCACAAAAGAGCAGGCCGAGACAAACCAAAGCCTGGAAACGCAGTTGGAGCGTTGCCGCGCTTATGCTGAGCGTCACGGTTATGAGGTAGTGGAAACCTTTGGCGGCACTTATGAGAGCGCCAAGAACGATGAGCGGAAGCATTTCCAGCTCATGCTTGACTTTGTGAAGAAGAGCCGCCAGCAGGTGGGCTACATCATCGTCTACAGCCATGACCGCTTCTCCCGCTCGGGCTCCAATGCCATCTACATTACGGATCAGCTTTCCCAGATGGGCATCTCCGTGGTGGCCGTCACGCAGCCAGTGGATACCATGACCTCTGCAGGAAAGCTGCAGCAGGGCATCCAGTTTCTTTTCTCCCAGTTCGACAACGACCAGCGCAGAGAAAAGTGCATCGCAGGCATGGAGGCCAGGGTTCGCAAAGGCTACTTAGTGGGCAAGGCCCCCATGGGCTACGACCAGTACAAGGTAAACGGGGAGCAGGTAATAAAGCCAAACAAGACAGGGAAGCTTATCCGTCAGGCTTTTCAGCTGAAGGCAGAGC
>NZ_JAJJWI010000095.1 GCF_020907275.1 Pontibacter silvestris
TCTCCAGTCAAAGGTAGCAACTCCAACAGTGCCTGCTTTATAACTGTGTTTTGGTTAATTGAAGAGCGCATGGGGGCATGCTGCACTCATGCGCTCTTTTTGATGGCCCGCCCACCGTTGAGCTTGGGCGCTGTTTATGCACGCGCCTATGATAGACCTGCAAGAGTTTCTCTTCCTTTCCTTGGATGACAGGGCCACAGCTGTCTGGGAACAGGGTACTTTCCTCGGCGTTCGCCTGGAGGGGGAGTACACCCTGGCGCTCTATCACATGGGCCACTTCTTCTGTGAGGTGTGGTACAACTCCTTGTCTGATGAGATTGCCTTGATACAGGGCTTCACAAGCGCAACGCAGCTGGAGCCATACCTGAAGCAGATAGAGCTGCCTCAATTCTGACCAGCAGAAAAAGGAGAGCAAAGCCTCATCACGCGTTGTTGATCTGTCAAAGGCACAGGGGCGGCCTGACAGCTGCCAGTAACAGGGCGGAAGAAGGGTTATCCCTTTTTTCCCTGCCGTTCTTCCCTGCCAGCTGCATAGTCAATGTAACGGTAACAGGTGGCCCTGCCGATGCCTAGGATCTTGGCAATCTCCTCCACTGTCCTGGTGCCGGAGTCGAAGAGAACTTTGGCTGTCCTTGCCTTTTCCATGGCTGACTCAGAAAGGCCTGCTGGCCTGCCTCCCTTTCTGCCTCTTGCCTTGGCGGCCTCCAGCCCCGCCTTGGTGCGCT
>NZ_JAJJWI010000096.1 GCF_020907275.1 Pontibacter silvestris
CGTTGGCTACCATTCACCAAAATTAAAAATGCTTTAATAATGAAAAAAATATTGTTTCTTATCTTCTTTTTAGTTTATGCAAGTGTTTATGTTTTCGGGCAGGCGACAAAGCAATCTGAAGAAATACCTCAGGATACATTATTAAAAAAAGAATTAGAAACTATACGAATGAAAGACCAAACTTTGCGATTAGTTCTACCAATGGTTGAGGAAAAATTTGGTAAAAACTCTGAGGAAAGGAAATATCTCTGGTCTTTAATAAACTACCAGGATAGTATTAATGTGTTAGCTATAAAGGAGATAATTGAAAAGGAAGGTTGGTTAGGCACAAACAGAGTTGGTTATTTTGCTAACCAGTCAATTTGGATGGTAATTCAGCATGCTCCACTCGGAATTCAAGAAAAGTATTTGCCATACTTAAAGAAATCTGTTGCAAAAGGAGAGTCAGAAGGTTGGTATTTAGCTTTTCTGGAAGATAGAATTCTAATGCGAAATGGAGAAAAACAAAAATACGGCTCTCAATCAAAGTTTAACAAACAGACTGGAAAGAATCATATTTATCCAATAATGGATTATAAAAATGTAAATAAGAGAAGGGCTGAAATAGGTTTAGAACCTATTGAGGAGTATGCTAAAAAGAATGGTCATATTTATAATCCACAGGAAATGAAATAGAATGGTAGCCAACAACACATAAAAAGCATTAAAA
>NZ_JAJJWI010000097.1 GCF_020907275.1 Pontibacter silvestris
CAGTACTGCTACTCAAACAGCTCTTAATACAAAAATCGATCTAGTGGAAAAAGCAGCCGCTAACGGTGTCGCTACTCTGGATGCTAGTGGAAAAGTTCCGAGCAGCCAGCTTCCTGCCTTGTCTAGCAATGCGGTTGATGTAGTAAGCAGTGATGCGGAGATGACAGCGTTAGGAGACCAGGTTGGTCGTATGGCTATCAACAATGTAAAAGGAAAAACCTACGTACTTTATGCTACGCCGGCTTCTGATATCAACAACTGGGTGGAAATTACAACACCTGGTGCTGTACAGTCTGTAAACGGACAAACAGGCACTGTCTCATTAACAAAAAATGATTTAGGCCTTAATAACGTAGACAATACAAGTGATTTGAACAAGCCTGTAAGTACGGCTACACAAACAGCCCTGAATGCAAAGGCAGACTTGGCTTCGCCAAGCTTTACAGGAGTGCCGCTGGCTCCAACAGCAGCACCTGGTACAAATACAACACAAATAGCTACAACAGCATTTGTTGCAGCAGCTATGGCATCAGGTACACCTGATGCTACAACAACTACAAATGGTAAAGTACGCCTGGCAGGAGATTTAACCGGAACAGCTGCTTCTCCTGCTATTGCTACGGGTGCTGTTACGTCAGCTAAAATTTTAGATGGAACGGTTGCTTCTGTTGACCTTGCTGATAACGCCGTAACATCGGCTAAAATTG
>NZ_JAJJWI010000098.1 GCF_020907275.1 Pontibacter silvestris
CCGAGATAATGGCATTGTTCTTCACAGAGGATAGTCTGATGCCAAGTTTACCGTCAGAAATGGTTGCGGTGTAGGTTTTCACCACGGCTTTTCCGAATCCGGCCTCTTTGTAGATGTCGTAGCTTGTGGCCAGTCGCTTGCCCTCCACGTCAATGTTGAAGACGCGGGAGTTCGAGGACTTGAAGTAAGGCTCCACGAAGTGCAGCTTTACGGTGTAAGTCCCTGCCTCTTTCACCGGAATGCTGTAGTCAAACGGGGAGCCGTTGGAGGCATAGCGGTAGTTGTTGNGGTGCCGCTGATGCTGATTTGTTTACTTGCCGTTTTCCCGCCTGAGAAGTTGGTGTCGGCAGACCAGGTGCGGGATCGGCTGTCTTTGTACTGCCCGCCGCCGGCGTTGATGAGCATCGGGTAAGAGGTGGCGGCTGGCGGTGTTAATGATACAGTCGCCGTTTGAGGCATCATGTCAGCCAGGGTGGCGTTCTCATTCCCCATCCTGATCTCGTCGTAGTAAAGCACTCTCTTCTTTGTGTCAGTGGTCTTGCTGTAGTTCCAGTCAGACTTGTAGATACCGACCTTCCATCTAGGGGAGTCAA
>NZ_JAJJWI010000099.1 GCF_020907275.1 Pontibacter silvestris
GGCAGTGTGAATATAGTCAATAATGGTAAAAGCTACTATGGTAAGGCCAGAGGCAAGTGCAAGGACTGCAGAAGGCAGTTTGTCTTTCACCGGCAAAACCGTAGTCTGAGTCTGGATCAGAAGAGGCTCATTGAGCTTCTCTTGCTTGAACGGCTCTCCCTGGAGGGGATTTGTAGAGTGCTGGAAATATCACCCTACCCCCTTTACCGCTACGTGGACGAGCTTTACAGAGAAGTTCCTGGCGATTTGAATGCGCAGGTTTCGGCACAGGCAGAGTTGGAGCTGTGCCACTATGAGTGCGAGAGCGATGAGCTGTGGGGCTTTGTACAATAAGAAGTGGCTTTGGGTGGCACAGGACAGGGCAAGTAGGCAGATTGTGGCCCTGCACGTGGGTGAGAGGGGCGCAGCGGGTGCAAGGGGTTTGTGGGAGAATATTCCTGGGCACTACAGCCAGCAGGCAACTTTCTTCACTGATGACTGGGATGCCTATAAGCAGGTGATACCAGCCCGGCAGCATAGAGCCTCTAAAATGAAGAAAGAAACCAACCATGCTGAAAGGTTCTTCTGCTCTCTCAGGCAGAGAT